>JAHDHQ010000037.1:0-22119 GCA_020631235.1 Saprospiraceae bacterium
ATTTTATAAATGAAAATTATTGAAAAACTGTCCTAACAAAGGGGGTAACTACAATTGTTAGAGCACTACTTTTCATAACTAAATATTTGTTACTAATAACTTAACATATCTAAAACTATTTGACATTCTACCTCCATGGTTTATAAATCACGTTTAATATCGAGTCTTCTTTTGACTCAATACCATAACTCATTCCATTTTCAACTACTATTATTAAATATTCTCTATTCCCTTCTGCGGTTCGAGGCAGAAAATGCAGCAAATATGTGCCTCTGGGGTGATCTTTAGTAAAGTACTTTCTTTGATTATAATTAAGAATTTCTCCTTCTACAAATTTGTGTTGTATTTCTTTTGTTTTAAAAAAAATACTCATTGAAATAGTATCTATAGTGGACAGTTCATTTATAAATCTCATTCCTGTTTTGTCGAAATAACTTTCTATATAATGCAGAGTTTCTTCATTAGAAGCATATAATGGATTTTTTGCAATTAAATACTGATAACTCAAAATTCCATCCCCAAAATTAGTTGTTGAATAATTAAAGGCAGCCCGCATTTCTTTACTGCAGTCCCTATTCTTCATTTCACTACATGAAATCGGAAGAAATATTAAGCACGATAAAGCAAATATCTTTAGTTTAATCATAAACAAGCAAATTCCAATTTATCAAATTTCCGATTAAGAAGTATTAAACACCACTTAAACTTCAGAACCTAATCATTTCTTCTGTACGACATCCCATATCTTTTCCTTTGTTCAGATAGACTAAAACATACGCTTAACTGTTAGTCTTATACTAAATCAAGAACAACAAACCATTAAGCCAAACTTATGCATTTTTTTTGTCAATGCCTGCATTGCTAAAGTAGCATCATCTAGTAAAACAAAACCCAAATTTCCTCGAGCTTCTTTTGTTGTCATCCTAGGGATGGCGCTAATCATAGTGCTTTCTATTTTTCAGATTTATATACTTTTCACCCAAGAAGGTACTTTTGATGATGGTGACAGCGTACATCACTATTTCTATTCTAAATACGCATTTAAATATCCTCACTTTTTTATCCACCAGTGGGCCAAGCCCGTTTATGTGCTTGGTTCTTGTTTGTTTGCTCAATTTGGTTTTATAGGCATCAAAGCCTACAACTTAATCATATTGCACCTTAGTGGTTTTATTTCTTACCTAATTGCTTCAAAATTCCAACTAGAATATCCCATTTATACATATTTGATATTACTCCTCATGCCTCAGGTTTTTGCAATGGGTTTTTCTGGTCTTACAGAGCCTACATTCGCCTTGGTAGGAATATTATCATTCTATTTCCTTACGATAGAAAAATATACGCTTAGTTCCATACTCATTTCATTTTCACAATTTGCTCGCCCTGAAGGGCTATTTTTTATAGGTATTTTTTTAGCCCTCTTTTTGTTTATGAAAAAGTATCGAAGCATACCTTTTTTGTGTACAGGTCATTTAATCATAACATTTATGGGAATGATTTTCTTTGATGAAAAATCTGTGTTGTGGGTTTTTAATAAAAATCCAAATGCTGTTTTAAACCCTTACTACAATGAAACTGGGGAATGGACACATTATATCGAAGGGCTTCAATTAACCACTGGAACACCGATATTTTACCTTATTCTGATCGGTTTCTTAATTATAGTTTTTTCGCTGTTTAAAAAACTCAACCCTTTAAAGTTGACATTACTCCTATGTTTTTTAAGTGTAATTATCAGTCATACTATTTTTTGGAAGTATGGATTATTCAAATCTTTTGGCTTATATAGGGTCTTAGTCTGTATTTGTCCTTTTGCAGCAATCATTTCAGTCTTTGGGATAGATTTCATTTTAAGATTGGCAAAAAAGTTTAGAGCTACCATCATGATTTTATTCATGGTCGTTATAAGCTCCTATCCATTTTTAGCATTCGAATATAGCCTCAACTTTTGGGGTGACTTTCGTTTAACGCAAACACAAGAACTAAAAAAAGAAGTAGCAAACTACTTAAGCACTCATTATCCACATTCGTTGTATTATTCCTTCGCACCCAGTTTGAGATATTTCTTGAATATAGATCATTTTGATTGGCAAAAAAGACAAACATTAGATCACAGGATTATGACCTATGAAGATATTCCTAAAGATGCTATCGTAGTCTGGGATGATTGGTATGCTAAAGTAGAAGGAAGAATCGATACAGCTGAGCTCAAAAGGAATAAACAACTCAAATATTTAAAGACCTTCAAAAAGAAAAGTTACGATCAAAAAATGAAAACCATTGTGCTCTTTAAACAAACAAAACCCTAATCTCAGCTTCCAGCAGAGATATCAAAAAAAATCAAAAAAATTATAACTATAACTATAACTAACTTAACATCTTTTAATTACTCAGGAACGACATTTAAAATATAATCCATAAAAAGCCCACACCAAACCTTTATAATCAACAGTTAATCTTATATCAAAACAAAAACTTCTACCCATTGAGCCAACTCCCTGAAATATCTGTCATTGTTCCCGTATTCAATGAAGAGCAAAACTTAAATACTTTATACCAGCGATTAAGTGCTAGCCTCAAAGCCTGTACTAATGCTTACGAAATATTACTCGTAGATGATGGAAGTATCGATCGATCACTTCATTACATAAAACAATTATCAAACCGTGATGCTTCTGTTAAGTACATTTCCTTCTCTCGCAACTTCGGACACCAAAAAGCAGTCTTAGCCGGACTCAATGCTTGCCGTGGAAACTATGCCGTTATCATCGATGCAGACCTCCAAGATCCACCCGAAATCATCCCTGAACTGTATACCAAAATTAAAACTGGTTACCGAGTAGTTGTCGCTAAACGCAACAAAAGATCGGGAGAAACCTGGATAAAGAAAATTACCGCTAAACTCTTTTATCGTCTTTTTGATAATATGATCGATTTTAAAATACCTCTAGACACAGGAGATTTTAGAATTATGGACCGAAAGATCATCAACGAAATCAACGATATGAACAATCGAAACATCTTCATCAGAGGGCAAATAGCCTGGCTAGGATATGATACAGGTTTTGTAAGCTACGACCGAGACAAAAGACATCAAGGCAATACTAAATATTCTCTCAGTAAAATGATCCAATTGGCTTTAGATGGAATCATTAGTTTCTCAGCTAAACCACTTGTCTTGATTACACGACTTGGATTCTTTATGTTTTTTATATCCATTTGCATCGTGATTTATGCTTTAGCTGTTCATTTTATATGGCAAAAAACCATCACTGGATGGACATCCATCATCATTGTTGTATCCATTTTTAGCAGTATCCAATTACTTTCCCTGGGCATTATCGGCGAATATCTTGCTCGAATAAAAAACCAAGTTCAACAACAAGCACACTACGTAGTACAGGAATCAAACATCATTCATTCAAGATTAGAAAGTCATGATCTACAATCTTCAAAGCCCACCAAAAATCAGTATTGACCTTCGCTAAATATTTATTGCGCATAGGACCCCAAGCGCACACCTCGCATTTATAAGGAATCACCAAATCATCCTCTCCTTTATAATCATGCGCTTGGTATAAGACCGATTTTTCGCATTGATTTTTTCCAATGCCGTCCAAATCTATCACATAGAAATAACTCAACATCACACAAGCTAAAACAAAAGCCTTAATACTTATTTTTTCAAACTTTATACTTCGTACCAAGGTACTCACAAAAAGCAAAACTAATAAAGCGGTCGTCAATATATACGTGTCTCCACGAATCAACAATGGCCTGTACCACCTAGTACCACCTAAGGGCAATAAAACAGTATACATCGCTACTAGCAAGATTACAAATCCCCACAGTTTTTTTAGTGGATAAGTCGACATTGGCCTATATCCAAATCTTAAGATAACAAGACTGAAAATCAACACAGGAAGTACAAGCACACTCTTAAAAAAGTACTTAATCAATCCTTGTCCGAGGGCTCTATATCTTTCGATGAGCGCGATTTTTTCTCCACCACTTTCCTTGTTAAATGAACCCACATAATAGGCGTAGAAAGCACTTAACAAAATGAAACCACAAACCATCAAATACTTAGATCCAAGTATTTTTTTAAATCCAGCAAAATCCTTCTTCTTCCATGCTGGATACCATTCGACAAGCAAAAAAGAAAGTATAGATAGGATAATCAAGGGTGGCTGTATAGGACTAGATTGTGGCAATATCAAAGCCAAAAAAATCAGTCCTATCATGGACAAATTACTTATATCTACGAATCGACCTCGTATCAGATAAAGCAACATTGGACCAAAAAAAATAAAATAGGCTACCAGTGGAAGGGTATAATAAATGGTATATATCGGTGAATTTAATATCAAGGTAAAATCTGGAGCAAATCGGCCATTTATAAACAAAGCCGAACAAAACACCAAGGCAACAATCCACGAAAATGTATTGTTCTTATGGGCTATAGCTAAGCGACTGATTAAAAAAACTATACTCAAATGTATGAGCCATTTTAAGACAGCTATGCCTATGTACAAGGCTTCTACCGGATGTAAAAACCACCGAAAAAAAGCACTCGATACACGGATATAATGATACGTGAAAAAATGAGCAGTAAACCGTCCTGCTCCACTGTAACCATCTCCACTTAAAAACACTTTATAGCCTAATGGATCAGCTAATACCCGACTATAATGTCCACCAGGCAATGCTATGCCCGCTAAATCACCATCCAACGTTTGGTTTAAGTACTGGAAAAAAGAAAAGACTAAGTCCGCACCCAGCAAAAAAAGTAGTATGCCTATTATGTACTTATTAATTTTCAAAAGAACAAGTCAATCATTAAATGTAAAATCATCGATATTTAATGATAAATGTACTCATTGGAAATCAATATGATCCATCATCTAAAACAAACAATATCTAAAATTGCATGTTAAGTCTTTAAAGGCATACAAAAACTATTTAACCTACGATGATTAATGCCTATCTTAGACCTACTAAAATAAATGACTATGAGAATACTTTTATCCTTTATCTTACTCTGCACTCTATCTATACTTCATGCCCAAACTTGGCACCCCACTTGTGATGGAAGCCGCTATTTAGAACAAGTTTTTGAAGACGTGGAAGTGACGACGGACGTACTTTTTGGCAACAATACAACCATCGGTGGTAATGAAAAAGAATTACTCATGGACGTCTACTACCCTGCTGGCGATGAGGCAGCATCTAGACCTGTAGTGATGGTCGCTTTTGGAGGAAGTTTTATCGGCGGAGATAAAGAACAGCTAGGATGGATGTGCCGAGATTATTCTAAACGTGGTTTCGTGGCAGTAAGTATCGAGTACAGATTATATGATTTACCACTATTTCCTCTACCAGAGACGGAGGACATGCAAAACGTAGTTACTAAATCAGTTGGTGATATGAAAGCCGCTATCCGATATTTACGCGAAGATGCAGCTGCTGACAATACTTTTAATATAGATCCAGATTGGATTTTTGTGGGCGGTGTTTCTGCTGGTGCCATTTGTGCGCTCCATACAGCAGCACTCGATGACACCGATCCATTCGACGAGGTCTTAGATAGTTTATTAATACTGAATGGAGGTATCGAAGGGAATTCTAGCGATAACTTTGAGTATTCTTCAGAAGTACAAGGCGTTATCAATTTTTCTGGTGCTTTAGCTGATGCCTCATTTTTAGATGCAGGTGACCCTCCGATCGTGAGTGTCCATGATGATATGGATGGCACAGTACCTTACAATGAAGGTTATGCGAGTGTTTTTGGTCTGGACATAGCTTACATGGAAGGAAGTGGTGTGATCCATCCTTTAGCGGATGAATTAGGTATAAAAAATGAGTTGTGGACATTCGAAAACAGTCCTGCTCACATCAGTTATCTAGGTACATCAAATGAGTCGGTGGAGGGTATTATAGATTATACAGCAGCCTTTCTGTATGATATTTTATGCGAAGGTTTTGTGAGTCATACACAAGATATTGTAGATAATATCGATGGTGTACAAATAGCTCCTAATCCAACCAGTGGCCTCATCAACATTAAAAACATCCATAATAAGTCACTGCGTTTTAACCTTTCCAATAGTCTCGGAAAAAACATAAACCTTAAGACAACTTCCAATACTATAGACTTAAGTGGTTTAGCTAATGGATTATACTATCTCCATATTTTTGATCAAGAAAATGGCGTATACAGCATAGAAAAAATCATTCTTAGTCGTTAAAAAAAATCAACATACTGTTTACCTTTTCATTAGGTAGCACAATAAGAAGCGAATACTGTATTGTATTCGCTTCTTTTTATTTGAGGTGCCGGACTCTGACGTAGGAGAAACTAGTCAATCATGGGAACCGGTTATCACAATCGGAACAATTTCCATTTAGTATCACTCAGCAACTCAACACTTTTGTGTCGAACCTATTGAGGTAGTCCGGTTCCATTTGATTTTTAAGTTTTTTTAGTTTAGCTAAAACAGCATTGTAGAATATGCTAAATCCTCGATATTTATCGGGTCTTAGACCTTAGCTTGTGCTATTCAATTTTTGTTACTTACAAAAAAATCATACCTTAATAGCTTAATTAATCAAAACTTGAAGATGAAATTATTTCAAAGAATTAGTGCTGTATTATTAATGGGTATCTTTCCTTTCATTGCTCAGGCTCAAGAAGGACCGGGTTTAGACCAGCGTATTGATGCAGCCTTTGCACCTTTTGCCAATTTTTGTTTAGATGTTGTCCTTTGGCAAGTGCCCGGCACCGGAATTCCTTTAATCATCTTCGTTTTGGTACTCGGAGCCTTATTTTTTACCATCTTTTTTAAATTTCCTAATCTATTAAAATTTGGTTTAGCCATTAATGTGGTACGTGGTAAATATGACGATATAGAATCGCATAGTGGCCCAGAAAAAGCAATGGTAAATGCCTTAGACGGCGATTTAGTGGATACTATCCGAGACGAAAGTGCTGAAGGGGAAGTGAGTCACTTTCAAGCATTGGCAACGGCCGTATCTGGTACGGTAGGCCTTGGAAATATTGCTGGTGTAGCCATAGCCATTTCTATTGGAGGTCCAGGGGCGACTTTCTGGATGATTGTGTGTGGATTGTTAGGTATGTCTACCAAATTTGTAGAATGTACACTTGGTGTAAAATATAGAGATGTGGATGCAGACGGAACAGTGCACGGTGGACCGATGTATTATCTATCGAAAGGACTAAAAGAGCGTGGATATACTGGTTTAGGTAAGGCTTTGGCAGTATTATTTGCCATTTTATGCATTGGTGGTTCATTCGGAGGTGGAAACGCCGCTCAGTCAAATCAAGCGGCTGCTCAGTTGGCCAGTCTACTTGGTTTAGAAGGCGGAAACTCTGGCTTTTACATAGGTGTCGTTCTGGCTATTATTGTGGCCATTGTTATTATAGGTGGTATTAAAAGGATCGCCTCGGTTACAGAAAAACTTGTACCCTTAATGGCAGTCATTTATATTCTAGCTTGTTTTGTGGTCATTGCCTTAAACTTTAGCTACATCGATGATGCTATTGGATTAATTATTTCGCAAGCGTTTGCACCGACTGCTGCCGTGGGAGGGTTTTTTGGAGTTCTGATTCAAGGATTTAGACGAGCAGCCTTTTCGAATGAAGCTGGTGCTGGTTCGGCTTCGATTGCCCATTCAGCCGTAAAAACAAATTATGCTGCATCAGAAGGATTGGTAGCCTTACTAGAGCCTTTTATTGATACGGTGGTTATTTGTACGATGACGGCTTTAGTGATTATTTTTTACAACAGTGGTGGCATGTTTGAATACGGTTCAGTAGTCAATGATACTGTAACCATCGGTGGTCAAGCTTTAGGTGGTGCTGAATTAACTTCAGCTGCTTTTGGTAGCGTGATTCCTTGGTTCCCATATGTATTAACGATAGCGATTGTTTTGTTTGCTATTTCTACCATGATTTCTTGGTCTTACTACGGTTTACAATCTTGGATGTACCTATTCGGAAAAAGTAAAGCAGCTGATTTATCTTACAAGATCTTGTTTTGCATCTTCGTCGTGATCGGTGCGGCTGCAAATATGTCATCAGTTTGGGGATTTTCCGATGCTATGATACTCGGTATGGTATTCCCTAACATGATAGGTTTACTCATATTATTTCCAGTAGTAAAAGAAGAATTAGCTAAATACTTAAAGGCCATCGGAAAGAAAGGCTAATTTTTGGCTTTTGTCCAATGTCAAACAAAGTTAAATTCTAGCTCATTTTAATGTAAACGATTTAATGCAAACCGTTTTTCTAGGCCTTGGGTCCAATGTTGGGGATCGTTTGTCTCATTTGCAACAAGCACGAGATGCGATACAAAATCAAATAGGCGAAATTATTATCGCTTCGAGGCTTATAGAAACAGAGGCTTGGGGCATCACAGAGCAGGGAGCATTTCTCAATCAAGTGTTAAAAATCAGAACTAATTGTTCAGCTTTTGCGATCCTAAATTTTATAGATAGCTACCAAGCTGTCTATAGAAACGAAAATTATACTAAATGGGGTCCAAGAACTATCGACATTGATGTACTTTATTATGATAGCTATTGTATTTTCGCGGAAGAAATTGAGCTTCCTCATCCGTTTATAGCTCAACGAAGATTTGTGTTACATTCTCTAGCTGAAATTGCGCCGTATTGGATGCATCCTGTTTTGAGAGAAAATCAAACACAGCTGTTAGCTAATTGTAATGATAAAACTGAAATAGTAGAATATCTGAATGTCTGAATTTGATTTTCCATATAAATACATCTCCATTGAAGGAAATATTGGGGCAGGAAAGACCAGTTTTTGTAGGATGCTGGCCGAAGAATATCCTTGTAAACTGATACTGGAACAATTTAATGATAACCCTTTCCTCCCTTTGTTTTATAAGGAACCAGAACGCTATGCATTTACCTTAGAATTGTTCTTTATGACTGAGCGATTTAAACAAATGCAAAGCACCCAAACACCCGACCTTTTTCAGCAAGTCATTATCTCAGATTATTTCTTTACTAAAACTTTACTCTTTGCTAAAAAGAACTTGATCGAAGAGGAATACAAGCTATTCCAACAATTATATAATGTATTAACTAAATCCTTACCCCAACCTGAATTACTCGTTTATTTTCACAGAAACACCGATATACTCAAGCAAAACATAATCAAACGTAATCGGTCGTACGAACAAGATATCACGGAAGAATATTTGTTAAATATCCAACATTCATATTTTGAATATTTTCGTGGAATACTTTCATTCCCCATCTTGATTATCGATTTAAATACCATAGATTTTGTAGAAAATAAAAGTCAATACGAAGAGCTTAAAAAGCTCTTGAGAAAAAAATACCTTCCTGGTGTGCATAGATTTAGTTTATTTATGTAGTCCTCTGCATTCATTTATACGTTCACTCGTCCTTGCTCATCGATTATTCATCGAAATATTTTACTCTTCCGCATTTTTAGGTATAATTTTATAAAACACTTCCAAGTTCTCATGTTGTATTAAATAAAATATGAAGCAATTCTTTAAATTCTTTACCGCATCTTGCTTAGGCACATTAGCTGCGCTATCATTAATTGTAGGTGTTTTTGCTTTGATTGGGGTTTCCAATGTTGCTTCAAAAAACAAAGTAGCCAAAGGAAGTTTATTAAGATTAGACTTAAACAGAGTTATTCCGGAAAAAAGTAAAAACGTAGATAGCAATAACAGCTTTACAAATGCAGAAAAAACAGCCGTAGGCATCCATGATATAAAAGCGCTTATAGAGCATGCAATCACAGATAAAAACATAGATGGTTTGGTTATATACTCATCTGGAATGTCTGCCGATTTATCAGATTGTTATAACCTACTAGCCTCCTTGGACTCCTTTAAAATATCAGACAAACCTATATACATGTATGGAGATTTTTTATCTCAAGCAGATTATATAATAGGTTCTATTGCTGATACCATAGTCATTAACCCTAATGGGTATATGGATATTCGCGGTTTTAAAGCGCTCTACCCTTTTTATAAAGATATGCTAGATAAACTGGGAATCGAGATGAACGTTTTTTATGCAGGCGAATTTAAAGGAGGGTCCGAACCATATCGTCTCAATGAGATGAGTGAAGAAAACAGGTTACAAACCAGGGCTTTTTTAGATGATTTATATAAAGAATTTATTCAAAAAATAGCGGCCAATAGAGACATCAATGAGACCGAATTTAGAAACGGGATCAATGCATTAAGCTTTATGTATCCTGAAGATGCCTTGGACAAAAATCTCATTGATATTATAGACTACAAAGATGATTTTAAGCAAATGTTGCGAGAGCGTTTCGATATTAAGAAAACAAGCAAACTTAAAACCATCGATATAGCTTCCTACTACAGCAAAACGAATATCAGAAAATCGAGCAAAAGCAAAGATAAAATAGCCGTAGTGTACGCAGAAGGGGAAATACAGTTTAATAATAAAGGCAATGGCGTCATTAGTGAAGTAAAATATGTCCCTTTACTTAATAAAATCAGAAAAGATAAAAACGTCAAAGCTGTAGTGCTCAGAGTAAATTCACCAGGCGGCAACAGCTATAGTTCTGAGCAAATATGGGAGTGTATTGAAGACTTTAAAGAAGATAGTATTCCTGTGATTGCTTCTTATGGAAATTATGCCGCATCAGGAGGATATTATATTTCTTGTAATGCCGAAACGATTGTATCAGAACCCAATACCCTGACTGGATCTATAGGTGTATTTTCACTCTTTCCGAATGTAACAGAATTGTTCGAAGAAAAGCTAGGCATCCATTTTGACACTGTAAAAACATCAAAATATGCGGTTTCTTTTTCTCCTTATTTTGATCTCAGAGAGGACGAAGAAGCCATCATGATAGAAAGTACGAAACGCTTGTATAGACAATTTTTACAACGAGTTGCAGATGGTAGAAACATGGACATTGACCAAGTAGATAAAATTGCCAGAGGACGGGTATGGACCGGTAGACAAGCTCTCGCTAATGGTCTAGTAGATAAACTCGGTAGTCTAGATGATGCTATTTCCATTGCCGCAGCATCGGCTGGCCTAGATGATTATCGCTTAGTAGAATACCCCAAAATAGAAGAAAACCAATTTGTAAAATTCGTTCAAGGCATCATGAGCGAACAAGAAGTGGCTATGCCCATGTCTAAGCTGAATAGTATAGAAACTGAGTGGTTAAATAAATATCTAAAACTTAGGACGATCATGGAAAATAAACAACCACAAATGAGTCTACCATTCGAACTAAAAATTTAGTAAAAATTGCATGTACTTACATCCGTCGATACGCTTACTTGTATTACTTCTATGCTTGTCGCAGTGCACAGCTCCAGATAAGACAAACGACATTGAACCGCAAAAAATAGAAATAGCTGCTAATCCTGAACCCTATAATTATTATTTAGCCTATCGCCCTAGCGGCCCTATTGAAAAAGTCTTGTTCCTTTTGCCAGGATTTGGTCAAATGGCGGAAAGTGTGGAGCCAGAAACGGACTTACCACAATTTGCTGTCCAAAACAATATTCTATGTATTGTCGGCAGCACCTACAAGAGTCTGTTTGCAGATTCCCTTATGCAAAATAACTTGAACAACATTTTTGATGATGTTATCCATAGATACAAGGTGAAACCCGAACAATTTATCCTTGGTGGGTTCTCCGCCGGAGGGATTATCCTGACAAGATATACCGAATTGTGTTACCAGTTTCCAGAAGATTATCCTATAAAACCAAAAGGTATTTTCAGTGTCGATTCCCCATTGGATCTTTTTACAATCTACGAAAACTTCGAAGAAAGTAGAGAGAACGCCTTTACCGAAATTGCTGTAAATGAAGCAAAATGGTGTATGAAACTTATGGAGGAAAGCCATGGAATCCCCTTAGAAAATAAAGAAACCTACAGTTATTTATCACCCTTTTGCATGGATAAAACATTAGGAGAAAACGAACAGTTCCTCATGGATGTATCCGTACGATGCTATCATGACGTAGATATCAATTGGCGTTTAAAGGAAAGGAATCAGCCCGTCAGAAATCAAAACTACTTAGTAAGCTCTGAGCTCATTAATCGCTTATTATTGAGAGGACATACCCAAGCATCATTTATACAGACATTCCAAACAGGTTACCGTTCGGATGGAAGAAGACACCCACATTCTTGGTCTATTGTGGACGTTCCAGAGTGTATCGAATGGATTAAAAATCTCTAGTTATTTTAGCTCCGAATTTTTCTACAATTTCTTTAATTTAATATCTAAAGTCAGGATTAAGCCTAAAATAAAATCACCATGTCTTGTAGCTACATTAAACTCTTTATATTGTCCCTAACTACTGTCTTTGTCTCTTGCAGCAATACTGATCGTTTAACTAAGGCTCACCGAGCATCTGCAAAACAGTACGCCTTAGTCCACACCGTTTATTTTGAAGTAGAAGAAGTCCATTGTCAAGCACTCATAGAAGCACTTTACTCAGTCTCTGCGATAACCCAAGTGCATGATTTAAAGGTGGGCACATTCAAGGATTTAGGAGATCAAAGAGCTCTAAAAGATTATGATGTGGTGATGCAAATGCAATTTAAGGACGAGCAAGCTTATCAAAGTTACCAAGCGCATCCAGTGCATCTAAAATTAAAAAAAGACCTTAAACCTATCCTTTCAGCTCCTCCTGCAACACATGATTTTATCATTCGTATAGATTAAACCACTCGACTACTACAAACCAAACCAATACGAGGCTTTAACTACCAAACTACGATTCCTTAAATCACCGATAAAGCGAGAAGCGGGGTCTGTAGGATCCGTAAAATAATTGTCTGTATAAACGACAAATAAGTCTGATACAGGCGCAAATCTCCACTGTAACCGTGCGTTGATGTTCGTGTTTTTACTTTGCGAATTATACTGAATAAATGTGGTTAAAAAGAAGGATTTAGAAAATGTCAGATCGATCCTAGGTCCTATCAATAGTGTTTGTATGACATTTGCTGTATGTGGCAAATCAAAATAGTTGTAATTATAATTAAGACGAATGTCTACATAAGGCTGTCTGAAAAAACGCAAGTTTCCATTAACACCAAAACGAGCACCATTGTAATATCTACCGAATGTGGGTCTAATTACATAAGAGTATGGCCTACTGCTATCCGAACGAAATTGGACCGTAAAATAACTGAAGATATGCAGGCTATTGGGTGCTAAAGTTGGAGCGTCCGTGCCTGTAGGGTCGAAGGCATCACTCAGAAACACTATTTCTCTGTGCAGTCCCGCATTAAAGCGATAGTTATAAATCGTTTGCACCTGATAATTCAATGAAAATTTTTGGTCAGTTTGTCTTACAAATGGTTTCCAAATGCTATTAAATGTTACACTGGGTCCATGCTGGTTTACATAACTCGTTGCACTCTTAAATAAATAATCAAAAGAAGGTGTAAACTGGGCAATGTCATTTCTCCTCACAAAGCCAGTTTGTGCTTCATATCCTTCGCCGATGTATACATGCTTCCATCTAAATCGAGCATTTTCCATAATTCGCTCCGTAAACAAACCCGTTGCAAAAGGCTGCTTGAGCTGATTTTCGTTGATCGAATAATGCGCAAAAAGTTTGCCTGACCAGGCATTAGATTCTGTAGCAAAATTTAAATCTGAACCAATGATTCTGTTGAAAACTGGCTGATTATTGCTGCTTTCCTCCCAGAAGTTTTGCTTGTTGACCGCAATAAAACTAAGGTTGGATTTTTTGAAAATAGATCGTTGAATACTAGCTACCGTAAAATTACTTGAAGCCACTTCAAGCTGCTCATCACCGGCTGTTTGCATAGTCATCAAACCTACACGCCATTGCTCATTTAAAGAACCACTAATGCGTGCCCCACCATATATCGTATTTTGAACATTAAATCCAGTGCTTGGGTCTTCCACGATGCCTATCCGTCTTGAAAAAAACGGATTAACCTCTCTAAAACCATGATTAGAAAACAGATCATTGTTCTCAATAAAAAACTGTCTTCTTTCAGGGAAGAATAATTCGAATCGATCCAAATTAGTAATCTGTCGATCCACTTCGACCTGAGAAAAATCTGGATTTAAAGTCAGATCTAATTTTAAGCCTGTCCCTACATTCATTTTTATATCACCCCCAGCATTTGCTTTAAGCTTATAGTCTGTATCGATAGCTTCGTTATCTTTAACTACTGACGAAGTAACATAAGGGATAATTACCGTATTAGAAGATTTAGATTTTAATGGTCGGTCAAAAGTCATATCGCCCATAAATGACAAATTAAAAATAAACTGACTGCTGGGTATTCTTACCCAAGTAGTCCGCTCATTTTCCTGCATATCAAATCGATAAACATTAAATTTCCAAGTATCATTAATCTCATCAAACTGTAATATCTTAAAAGGAATTTTTAATTCAGCAACCCATTTATTTTCTTGGATACTAGCCGCAGCATACCATTTTTGATCCCAAGAAGTAGAAAAGCCATTAAGCGAAGTGCCGCCTTGTGTTAAGAGCCCTTCACGTTTAATTCCCAATGGATTGGTACCGAACATGTAAGCGTTATTCCCATTCCCTATAGGATCTATTAAAAAGGTAATGTTATCATTACCACCTGCTCTATAATCTCGTTTCAGGGTAGGCGTTGTATAATCATCTCCTGCAGAATGGCATACTACAGAAATATAAAGGTGTTTTTCATCAAATACCATTCTGACCTCAGATTGGTATACAGCTTGTGTGCTGTCTACTGGAAAATACTGGTAAAAACTATCCGCATAACTGTATTTATCCCATACCGATTCATCTAAATATCCATCGATGTTCATAACTTCATCAGCATGAGCCACTCGTATAGCTTTTTGTCCAATGCTTTGAAAGGTCAAAAAGAGAAAAAAGATGAGCAATAATGTTTTCATAAAATTAAACATGGACGAAAATACAATTACCACTTAATAGTATAGGAATAAGTATTCGGTTTTGCCGCCGGCTTGACCGCTTTTTCCTTGGGTTTATGGCTATAATTATACCGCACATTGGTTCCTGAGTTTTTCAGCGGAGTTTTGGGCAGTCTAAAGTGTATCTGGATTTTTTTGTTGAATTTAATCTTTAATTTTCTAGGATTCTTGGGCACTTTATACCTCAGCATTTTAACCAGTCTGACGGCTTCTTCATCGCATCCGCCACCTAAGCTTGAAATGGATTTTGCTGTGATGACTTTACCTTCAGTACTTATCTCAAAAGTAACATGGACAGAACCTTCTATTTTCTTTTCCAATGCTTCTTTTGGATATTTTAAATGTTGTTTGATAAATTGGTCCAGTGCCTTTTTACCACCTTCATAATACGGCTTTTTAATAAGGTGCTTTTCGTTGGATTCCCTATGCATGATTTCCATTTTTTAGGATCAATGTTTTTCTAATGGCAAGAAAAAGCATCGCAATAATTAAAAACCAAGAAGCCAAATGTACGTATTGGAAACCAAGTAAGAAAACGCCTATGCTTAGAAGTAATAATACTAAAATAAGCAGGCTTATACCAACAGTCAACCTAGGTCCGAAGCGGTTTTGTATTTTATATAGACCCAGCCAAAAGTACAAAGGATGTAGCCATAAAAGATTAAAATTGTTTTTAGTGCTATCATGATCTGTTCCTATCCACATAAACAAAACAATGCATCCTGCCACTCCATATAAAAATAACATACACTGATCAATCCAGTATACCCACGCCCAGTCTTTGCCTAAGAAATACAAGCATAAAAAAAGGCATTGCAAAACGGCTAAAACCAAAGCTATAATAACGGGTCCAGACCAAGGATCTATGCTTGTTCTGTCCATGTGGCTATTATCCTTAATCAATACATGTATCGGATTCACTTTACTGACTAAACTTTGGTTTTTGTTGAATGCTGCGTCAGCTTGTCCATAAAGGTAATCAGGTAGATACATTTCTTCTACTGAGGACATAAGTCGATCAGCATTCGCCCCTACTATTAAATCTACTCCAAAGTCATACCATTCCCAACCTCCGTGATATTGTTTGAGTAAATCCCTAAAAGTAAATCTAGGATCTTTGGCTTCCCATTGTAAATTAGGGATAGACCGATCAAGCATATCTCTGATTCTAGTCGAACAATTATCAAAAAAGAAATCGTATAAATATTTTCGGTTTGCTGGCTTATAATTTTCATATAACGCGTCCGCAATCCTTTGTTTTTCTATGGTAGAGAGTTGCAACTTTTGTTCTATGATGCTGCGATCTTGATCCTTATAATATTTTATGGTAGGAATATATTTGCTCTTAGAAATACGATACATTAACTTCCCTCTGATGAATTTTAAATAAAAATTACCTTCATCAAAGTCAAAAGTTCCATAGTTGTACATTACGTCTGAACGCTTACTGACATTGTGTACACGCAGTCCCGTATGTCCATAAATAGAGTATAAATCACTGCCTGGTCCTATGGTAATCAAACTTACCTCCAGACTATCTGCACCCAGGACCGGATGCATCATTAGACCACAAATAAAGCATATTAACCATCTAAATGACATCTCTCAAAGATAAGTTAAATCGCACCCTTTTTTCCAAAAAGTGTCCTTTCTTGGTCTAGATGACCACAAAGCTTTAATTTGTTCGACTTGCTAAATATGAAAGTTTATTTTTGCATGGTGAAAAAATGGCTTACCATAAATATAGGAGGTCTCTTTATAGTCCTTTGTGTATTTTCTTTAGGATTACTCTTTATCCAAAAAGGAGATGCCGTGTTATGGCTTAATACTCATCATACACCGGTTTTAAATCATTTAAATCATTTTATCACTCGAATCGTGGAATTCCCCATGATTGCTCTCATCCTCATTGGCGCTGCAATGTACAGATACTCTTTAAGTATCGTGATTTTGATCAGTTATTGTATTACCGGCGTTTTTGTTCAGATGCTTAAAAAATTGGTTTTTAACGAAGAGAGACGACCTTTTCATTTTTATAAGCATGATTCGCTTAATTTGGTCGAAGGGATAGAAATGATTACTCACAATAGTTTTCCATCAGGACATACGGCTGTAGGCTTCGCCATTGCCATTAGTTTAGCGGCTTATCTAGATACTAAGTTGACTTACCTTTTATGCGTAATGCTAGCATTATTAGTAGGCTGTTCTAGAATCTATTTAGTCCTCCATTTTTATCAAGATGTGGTAGTAGGAGCATGGATTGGAAGTCTTATAGCTATTGCAGTTCAGCATTTATTTAAGTCCAGTCAGTATTCTAAAGCTTGGTACCATCAAGGTATTTTAAGCAAATTAAAGGCATAAAATGAAGTTGTTTGAACACAAATATGCCTTGATAGCTTTGCTAGCGATGGCTGCGTTGTTGTTTATTCCTGGCCTTGGTATAGTTCATTTATTTGATTGGGATGAAATCAATTTTACGGAAATGGCCCGTGAAATGATTGTAACCAATGACTGGATGAATTTGCAAATGAATTTTGAATCATTTTACGAAAAACCTCCTTTGTTTATTTGGCTCCAAGCCATAAGTATGAAATTAGTGGGTATAGGAGAGTTTGGAGCCCGTTTGCCTAATGCCTTGATCGGAATAACCACGGTGTTTTTTCTTTTCCAAATGGGAAAAAAAATCCATAACCAGTCATTAGCGGTTTGGTGGGTTTTATGTTATATCTGCAGTTTATTACCTCATTTCTACTTTAAATCTGCCCTTATAGATCCTACATTTAATTTGTTCATTTTTATGGGGATTTGTTTTGCATTTATCTCTTTGACTGAGCAAGATTCCAAATTAAGAAACGTACTGCTTTCTGGCATTTGTATAGCTTTGGCTACTATGACTAAAGGCCCTGTGGCCTTGTTGATTTTCGGTCTCACAGCTTTAGTGTATATTGTCTCCCAGAGACAATATAGAGGCATAAGTTTTGCCCAAGTGTTTGTTTTTCTATTGAGTTTTGTAGCCATAGTAAGTTGTTGGTATCTGATTCACTATTTTATGTATGGCCCATCTTTTATAAAGCATTTTTACGCACGTCAGGTGGCATTACTCAGTTCGCATGATGCAGGCCATAGTGGTTTTTTAGGCTACCATCCTTTGGTTTTATTACTTGGATGTGCCCCTGCTTCTATCTATCTCTTCTTTTATCCATTTAAAAACAAGATCCCTTCTTTTGACCGCTTAATGTGGCTTTTATTGATCATCATTATCGTCTTATTCGAGTTAGTGCAAACCAAGATCATACACTACTCCTCTATGGCTTATTTTCCGATCACTTTTTTAGCAGCAAGAAGTATTTACGCTTTAAGTCAAAGGTTGACTTCTAAACGGTTTATAGCAGTATTCATATTGGGCCTAATTTGGATTTTTGCCGCTTTTTTAGTGGCTTTTATTGGAGATAACCCGAGTTTGATTACTGATTATGTTGAGATTAAGGATCCTTTTGCATTAGCTAATTTAAACGCTGATGTTGAATGGTCATGGCTCAGTAAGTATTTTTGTGTATTGCCTCTAAGTATTTTGCTAATGGCCAGTTTCTATCCTGCTTTAAGTACCGCTAAGAGGTTGGTTCTGCAGTTGCTAGCTTTTTTAGTGTTCATACAGGGCTTTATGTATTTGAGTTTAAGCAACATTGAACAACATACTCAATCTGCAGTGATCGAATTTGTAGAAAGTTTAGAACCTAGAGATGCACCAATTTTTGTCTACGGCCAAAAAAGCTATATCCATCATTTTTATGGCCAACAAAAGCCTGTTGAAGATTTTAAAAATGGTCTAAAACAAATCAGGGAAAACAAGCTTTCTCGTGCCTATTTCATAGTAAAAACCCATAAAGCCAAAGGATTAGAAAAAGAATTAAAAGGAATCCACAAATTATCTGATAAAAATGGATATTCCTTTTTTCTATATAACGAAACAAAAACCAAATAAGGTTAATCTAGCTTTTTATCGAATATTGTGTTAATCTATCCCTTGAATCAATCAAAACAAATACCTTTGCAGCCTTAAATAAATACCTTTTTAATATGAATATTGCTGTCGTTGGTACTGGTTATGTAGGCTTAGTTTCAGGAACATGTTTTGCAGAAACAGGCAATCATGTTGTTTGCGTAGATATCGATCAAGATAAAGTGCGGAAAATGAAAGAAGGAGTGATACCTATATACGAACCTGGACTGGAGGTTTTATTTGAGCGAAATATAGCTCAAGGAAGACTACACTTTACCACTGATTTAGCTGAAGGCATAAAAGATGCTGAAATTATTTTCCTTGCACTTCCTACACCTCCGGGTGAGGATGGTTCAGCTGACTTAAGCTATATCCTTAAAGTAGCTGAAGACTTAGGCGACTTAATCACAGACTATAAAGTAATTGTAGACAAAAGTACTGTGCCCGTAGGCACTTCAGACAAAGTAGCTGCAAAACTGGCGAGCAAATTAGATTCAAGCCTTTTTGATGTCGTGTCCAATCCAGAATTTCTAAGGGAAGGAGTAGCTGTCCAAGATTTTTTGAAACCAGAAAGAGTCGTAATAGGCACTTCTTCTGACAAAGCCTGGAAAGTAATGGCCCGATTGTACGAACCATTCGTAAGACAAGGCAATCCCATTATCCATATGGACGAACGGTCTGCTGAAATGACTAAATATGCAGCTAATTCTTTTTTAGCCACTAAAATTTCATTTATGAATGAAGTAGCTAATCTGTGTGATCGTTTGGGAGCAGATGTTGACATGGTCAGAAAAGGAATAGGCACAGATTCTAGAATAGGTAAACGGTTTCTTTTTCCTGGTGTAGGCTATGGAGGATCGTGCTTCCCTAAAGATGTACAAGCACTGTATAAAACCTCGAAAGAATATCAATACGATTTTAAAATCCTAGATGCAGTCATGGATGTAAATTCAAGGCAAAAGCTGCGCGTTGTGGAAATGGCGAAGGGCCATTTTGGAGCTGACTTAAAGGATAAAACAATTGCCTTATGGGGATTAGCCTTTAAGCCGAATACAGATGACATCCGTGAAGCGCCTGCGATTTATACTATTGAAGCTTTGCTCGAAGCAGGAGCAAAAGTTCAGGTCTTCGACCCTGAGGCTACTGAAAATATTGAAGCCTTATTTGGTGACAAAATAAGCTACAGCAATGATCAATATGAAGTTTTAAAGGGTGCCGATGCCCTAGCGATTATGACTGAGTGGAATGTATTTAGAACACCTAATTTTGATACCATCAAAGATTCCTTGAGCCAGCCAATTATTTTTGATGGAAGAAACCTTTTCGATGTTGATAACTTGAAAGAACTCGGCTTCCATTACGAAAGTATAGGTCGAAAAAAAGTAACTCTTTCTTAAACCCATAAATGATTAAATCCATGTCTGATCCTATCAAAACATTACAAGAAAAATTAGCCCTTTCTAAACTTGGAGGTGGTCAGGCAAGAATCTATAAACAGCATGATAAAGGAAAGCTGACTGCGAGAGAACGAATCCATTTCTTGATGGATGCAGGAACTTTCGAAGAGATTGATGCCTTAGTCACTCATCGCACCAAAGATTTTGGTATGGACAAACAAATCATACATGGTGATGGAGTTATCACTGGTTATGGTAAGGTAAACGGAAGACTGGTCTATGTTTTTGCCCAAGATTTTACGGTATTTGGTGGATCCCTTTCTGAAACTCATGCAGAAAAAATCTGCAAGATCATGGACTTAGCCATGAAGGTAAAGGCTCCGCTCATCGGTCTTAATGATTCAGGAGGGGCAAGAATCCAAGAAGGAGTGCGCTCCTTAGGAGGCTATGCAGATATTTTCTATCGCAATGTTATGGCTTCAGGAGTGATTCCTCAGATTTCTGCCATTATGGGACCATGTGCAGGTGGAGCTGTTTATTCTCCTGCCATGACTGATTTTACGATCATGGTTCAGGACACTAGCTATATGTTTGTTACGGGACCGAATGTCGTTAAAACCGTGACCAATGAAGAAGTAAGTTCAGAAGAATTAGGAGGTGCAAGCACCCATTCGACCAAGTCAGGTGTTACACATCTTACAGCTGCAAATGACATCGTTTGTTTAGAAAAAATCAAGCAGCTCATAAGTTACTTGCCACAAAACAATACAGAAAAACCCTTGAGCAAGAGGTATACACTCGAGGACGAATTTCGCCCCGAATTAGATAATATCATACCCGCTAGCTCTAACCAGCCATATGATATAAGAGCAGTTATTGAAGGGATCTCCGATGAGGAAAGTTTTATGGAAATCCACCCTGACTATGCGGATAATATCGTGGTAGGATTTACCAGAATAGCTGGCAAAAGTATAGGTGTTATAGCTAATCAACCGATGAGTTTAGCTGGTGTATTAGATGTAGAAAGTTCTAAAAAAGCAGCTCGATTTGTACGCTGTTGCGATTGTTTTAATGTTCCAATGTTGGTATTAGTAGATGTGCCCGGTTTTCTTCCAGGAACAGACCAAGAGTGGAATGGCATCATTACTAATGGAGCTAAATTACTTTATGCTTTCAGTGAAGCTACTGTGCCAAGAATATCTGTTATTACCCGAAAAGCCTATGGCGGGGCTTATGATGTAATGAACTCAAAACATATAGGTGCGGATATGAACTTTGCATGGCCCACAGCAGAAATTGCTGTAATGGGTGCAAAAGGTGCTAGTGAAATCATATTTAGAAAAGAAATTAAATCGGCTGATGATCCTGCAGCAAAACTTGCTGAAAAAGAAGCAGAATACGCCGCTAAATTTGCCAATCCATACAGTGCTGCCGAAAGAGGTTTTGTAGATGAAGTCATCTTACCACACGAGACTAGAAGAAAGCTCATTAAGGCCTTTGCAATGCTCGAAAACAAATCATCCACCCTACCCCATAAAAAGCATGGGAATATACCTTTATAGGTAGTACTTCTATACCATACAGTTTACAAGGTAGAATAATATTTTAAGTCCTGCCTTCGATAAGCTCGGAATCGAGATTCATCAGGGCATGGGAATATACCTTTATAGGTAGTACTTCTATACCATACAGTTTACAAGGTA
>JAHDHQ010000037.1:22219-27927 GCA_020631235.1 Saprospiraceae bacterium
GAATAATATTTTAAGTCTTGCCTTCGATAAGCTCAGAATCGAGATTCATCAGGGCATGGGAATATACCTTTATAGGGAGTAATAGTATACCATACAGTTAAGAAAGTAGAATACTATTTTAAGTCCCCCCTTCGATAAGATTAAATGCAGCCAAGTTTACATCCAATCCATCTAGGCATAAAATGTACAAATCTGCTCGATCACGTAATCTTGCTGTGTTTGCGTTAAATAATAATGCAATGGTAAACGAAGTAAACAATCTGTATATCGCTCAGCATTGGGCAATGCTCTGCCATCATGTTTGCCTTTAAAGTATTGACTATTATGTAATGACTGATAATGAAAATAACTTTCTATACCTGCCTGCTTTAGATGTTGCATTAAATCATTTCGTTGGCGCTCATCTTCTGCAATTACGTAAAAAATATGTCCATTGTGAGCAGAACCTAAAGGAATGTTCGGCAAAGCCAAATTGTATTTCTTTGAAAGATTTTGAAGTTGATCGTAATAATATTGCCAAGTGCGTAAGCGATTGGTTTGTATTTCTGTAAGATGATCCAATTGACTAAGAAGATAGCCGGCCAAGATATCAGACATGAGAAAAGACGAACCTACATCTACCCATCCATATTTATCAATTTCACCACGCCAAAAAGCTGCGCGATTTGTACCTTTTTCCCATAAGACCTCTGCTCTCTCTTGCCAAGGTTTATGATTTACGGCAAGCAGTCCGCCTTCTCCACAAGAAATATTTTTAGATTCATGGAAAGAAAAAGCTCCGGCATGTCCTATACTACCAAGCGGTTTTTCTCGGTAGCTAGCGCCTAAGCATTGAGCAGCATCTTCAATGACTAATAAATCGTGTTTGTCAGCTATTGCCATAATTGCATCCATAGCGCATGCTACACCACCGTAGTGAACGACTACTATAGCTTTTGTTCGTTCATTAATAAGTGGGGTAATTAATTGTTCATCCATATTAGGATGATCATCGTTGCTATCGACAAAACGGAGAGTTGCTCCCCGAAGTAAAAAAGGATTTGCCGTAGACACAAAAGTGTATGAAGGCATAATTACTTCATCGCCTGGCTTGATATTGGCCAATATAGCTATCATCTCCAAAGCATCCGTACATGAAGTGGTCAATAAACTTTTCGTTTGCAACTGCTGATTAAAATAATGATGACAGGCTTTGCTAAACTCATGATTTCCGGATGTTTTACCGATAGCAATAGAATGAGCTATATTTTTAAGGGCATCCTCATGCTTAAAAGGTATATTAAATCGGACATTCACACGATAAAGGTAATTTTTATCGATGAAAACTAAAATCCATGGCTATCAGGTACAATAAAGAATTTATTTTTATAGTGTAAAAAGACAGAAAACAGATGATGACTTTAACTGACAAAAAAAAATATAGGGCTGATATTTTTAGACATCTTGATGGTATAGTAATTTGCCCAATTGCAGATGCCTTGCATAAACGAGGCATTTGTTCCTATCTTTTAGAAAATAAGCAAGTACGATTATCTGATTTGGCTAACACTTTCAAAGCAAATAAAGGCTATTTAAATGTTGCACTTCGTGCTTTAGCTTCTCAAGGTTGGTTAAATTATGAAATAAATAAAGATCAAATAATTATTGAGGTCAATCATTCAACTGAGATTGCCTTTAGCTATTTTCATTTGTATGAAGATGTAGTCAGTTTAATGAAGTTTTCAGAGCGGTTTCATCCAAGAAAATTTCAAGCTGAGCCATTTGAAAAAATGCAGCGTATCATCCAAAAATACAAGGATGGTTATGGAATTAAAAACAACATTGGACCTCATGAAAAAGAAATAGTCCAACAAATTCTAAAACACATCGAAGGGGTTTTAGTAGGTCCTACGACTGTTATTTTAGGTATGGGAGGAATGTTCCAACAATATTTTATGTCTACCAAGTTTAAAGCTGAAGAATATCATTCAGATCCTACAAACTTTGACAAACTGCTTAAGTTTTTGACTTTTCTCGGTTGGTTTAAACAAAATAATGACACTTATGAATTTACAGATAAAGGCGTATTCTATGCTAAACGAGCAAGTGCTTACGGAGTGACCGTTTCTTATATCCCCATGTTAAGGCATACTGACCATCTGATATTTGATGACCTAAAAAACCGGAATTTACATGATAAATTTTCTGCTGAAATGCATGTAGATAGAAAAATGAATGTCTGGGGAAGTGGTGGTGCTCATAGTGCCTATTTTAAACACATTGATGATTTAATAATACAAATCTTTAATCGACCGATAGAAGTGCAACCTAAAGGAATACTAGATATGGGATGCGGCAATGGAGCTTTTTTAATTCATCTATTTGAGTTAATAGATAAGAAGACCCTTCGAGGGCAAGTGCTAGAAGAGCATCCTTTGCTACTCATTGGATCGGATTACAACAAGGAGGCCTTACAAAAGTCGAGAGAGAATTTGATTAAAGCCGATGTATGGGCTAAACTTATTTGGGGAGACATTGGTGATCCAGTATCGCTTTCTAAAGATTTAAAAGACACATACGATGTTAATTTAGCCGATCTACTCAATGTTAGAACCTTTCTGGATCACAATAGAATATGGGAAAGTGAGGAAAACACTGAAGTTCCCTTGCGCCATTTTCAATACCAGTCAACTGGAGCATTTGCAAGTAAGGGTCAATATTTATCCGGTCAAGAGGTGGCTAATAATCTTTATTTACACTTTGAAAAATGGAAACCATACATCGAAAAATATGGTCTAATATTTATAGAGTTACATACCATCAGTCCTAAACTTACTGCACAAAACATTGGCCATACTGCGGCCACAGCTTATGATGTGACTCATGGTTTTTCAGATCAATACATTGTAGAAATCGAGCTTTTACATGAGGTTATAGAACAAATGGGGTTAAAAAATGATTGGTCCTTCTTTAAAAAATTTCCAAATCGAGAAACCGCCACGGTTTCCCTCAACTACATAAGTAAGAAATAGGCTTCGTAAAGAATAAAAAAGAAATTAAAGGCCTAATTTTACCAATATGAATATTTTAGTAACAGGTGGAACAGGATATATAGGGAGTCACACTTTAGTAGATTTAATGGATCATGGTTTCAATGTGATTGCTGTAGACAACCAGTCTAACTCTGATCTTTCAGTATTGGAAAGCATTAAAGAAATCACCGGAAAAGAAGTTAAAAACTATAGTATTGACTTGTGTGACAAAGAAAAAACGAGAACGATTTTCCAAGAAAATGAGATCCATGGAGTGATCCATTTTGCAGCTTTTAAAAGTGTAAATGATTCTGTTTCTATGCCTTTAGAATATTATCACAACAATTTAAATAGTTTGCTTAATGTGCTTAGTTTAATGGGTGAATATAAAGTCAACCATTTTATTTTCTCTTCTTCTTGTTCGGTTTATGGAAATACTACTGATCTTCCTGTAACTGAGACTACTCCAACTCAAGAAGCGGAGTGTCCATATGCAAGAACTAAACAAGTCGGTGAGAAAATCGTTGAAGAATACATCATAGCCAATCCTGGCTTTAAATCCATTTTACTTAGATATTTCAATCCGGCAGGCGCTCACGAATCTTGTCTCATGGGTGAATCACCCATCAATAAAGCGGCGAATTTAGTGCCTGTCATTACAGAAACAGGCATCGGCAAACGTAATTCTATGACCGTTTTTGGCAATGATTATGATACTCGAGATGGTAGTTGTATCAGGGACTACATACATGTTATGGATTTAGCCAATGCACATACCAAAGCCATGCAATACTTGATAAAAAATCCACTTGAAAAGGCAGAGGTTGTAAATTTGGGAATTGGGGAAGGTGTTTCCGTCATTGAGGCCATCAAAGCGTTCGAATCTGTCAGCGGAATAGAACTCAATTATCAGTTAGGCCCAAGAAGAGAAGGTGATGTAGTAGCCGTTTATGCGAATAAACAAAAAGCGGAAGAAATGCTAGCTTGGAAACCTTCAAGAAACATCGAAGACATTATGCGCACTGCATGGAACTGGGAGAAAAAAAGAAGCCAATCTTAAGTTCGATATATATTATAATAATAATTTATATATAAAAAGCTTTGCATCAATTATTTAATGCTTTGAAATAAATTTACTTTTTAAACAATTCTTGGTTTAGATTTGATATATATTTATTATTTTTGATTGAAGCGCAATTTTGTTGCGCTTTGTAGTCTTTACTAATAAAATAATTTTCGAAATATGAAGTATTTAAAGAGTCTAATACTAAGTTTATCTATTCTGTTTTTGTTCAATAATGCATTTGCCCAAATCAAAGTGGTTGCTCCAGATGGAGATGTGGGAGTCGATGTAGCAACACCTAGTGCAAAATTGGATATTAATGGAGCCATCAAAGTGGCAGATTTAGTTAATGACAATGTAGCTTCTGATGGAGTTATAAGATATAATGGAACAGATTTCGAAGGATATATGGGAGGAGCTTGGAATTCTTTGACAAGTGGAGGTGGAGCTGCAACACCATGGACGACAAGTGGTAATGATGTGTATTATTCAGGTGGAGCTGTTGGGATAGGTATTGCGGCCCCTGAAAGAGTGCTACATATGCGAGCAAGTAATGCAAGTTTAAGAATCGATCGTCAAAGTAATGCTCCTGGATTCATTTTAGTAAGATGGAATGGTGCCTATACAAATGCTTTAAACTCTTATTCTGTTACAACTCCATATACTTCTAGTTTAGGAGGATATTTTTCAATTTCAGATAATGATGGCGCAGTTGTGGGTAGTGGAGATAGAAGATTAATTATTGCAGATAATGGAGATGTTAGTATTGGAAGTAATTTAAGTCCTACACAAAAATTACATGTAGAAGGAGATGCTTATAAGACTTCTGGAGGAACTCAATGGTCTAGTAGTTCTGATAAAAGATTAAAGAAAAATATACTTAGATCTGATTATGGCTTAGAAGATATTATGAAATTAAACCCAGTAAGCTATGAATATAATGGGTTAAGTGGTACTGTTGATGGAGAGTTCCACGTTGGTGTGATTGCTCAAGAATTAAAAGAGGTTTTTCCTCACATGGTGAGTGAGTATGATTACTATACAGACGATGGTCAAGAAATAGAAAATGTAGAAGCACAAAGAACTTTTGAAAATACTTATTATGCTGTAAATCCTTCCGATTTACAATGGATTCTTGTCAGTGCAATGAAGGAGCAGCAAGCACTAATTGATGAGAAAGATGAGCAAATTGATGAATTAAGTGAACGTTTGGCTCAACTAGAGCAAGCAGTAAACACCTTACTGGAAAAAGGAACTGGCAGCTCAAATCAATCAAATGTAACCTTAACACAATATGATCTAGCATCTTTAGAACAAAACAGACCTAATCCATTTTCTGGTGATACAAAAATAGATTATGTTATACCATCAAATGCTAAATCTTCAAACATGAGAATTTTATCTCCTGAAGGTAAGCTAATTAAAACGGTAGAAATTGATCATGTAGGAGAAGGAACGCTAACGGTAAGTGTGGAAGATATACCATCAGGAAATTACACCTACCAATTGGTAGTAGATGGATTTGTAGTTGAGACTAAAAAGATGTTACTTTCTAAGTAATTGATTAAAAAAATATTCAAAAGAGGCTGTCTCATAAGTAGGCAGTCTCTTTTTTTTTATTGTGCTCATATATT
>JAHDHQ010000012.1 GCA_020631235.1 Saprospiraceae bacterium
AGAAAAGAAACCGGCCAATGGAAATATGCCATTTACCAGTTTCTATTTATGTTGGTTCTCGCGTATGGTTTTGCTTTTCTTGCTTATCAATTATTAAGTTAACGAATGATCGTAAAATCCCCTACTCTTTTCTTGCCATCCCAAAATATCTTATACACATATACACCACTGACAGCATCTCTGCCATTATACAATCCTTTCCATCCTAATGAAGGATCATTCGACATAAAGTGGGTATTTATAAACATCAGCTCTCCCCAGCGATCATAGATTTCCATGGTCTCTATAAGTTGGGGACCATCTGAAGTTTGTGGAAAAAAGGTGTCATTTGGTTCACCCGCATTTGTAGAAATCACATTGGGTAGATAAATATCCGTTGTTGCTTCGTAAACACTGATGATTAATGTAGTGGTATCTTGGCAACCAAATTGATCGGTCAAAGTGATCTCATACGATTGGTCATTTTGTATATCCTCTAAAGAAAATTCAAGACATTCATTGCAAGCATTGGCTAAGCTAGGGTTCCATTCGATGGTCAGAATATTATCCGGATCAACATTGGTTATTAACTGAATAAATACATCACTTCCCACTTCAATTTCCCAATTAATGCTTGGATTCTCAATATAAATTGAATCTGGATTTGTTAAACTAATTAAAGTATCATGCATACAACCAACAGCATCCGTGACGTTCACTAAATAATCTCCAGAAGATAATCCATTGAAGATTCCTGTTTGATTAGATGCACCATTTAAAGTGTAGGTAAATGGTTGGGTGCCGCCGCTATTTACTTGTACATCGATACTTCCATTGCTCTCATTGTAACAAAGTGGATTAGTAGAGGTAGACAAAAAGTTTTGTGGAATATTGGTATTAATGCTTAAATAAACGCTATCAATATTTTCACAGCCATTTTCCTCATTTACTATACTTAAGTAATACCACCCTTCTCCTTCGACATTGGGATTTAAACTACTTTCCCCATCTATTATTTGTCCAGTTTGTGTGGTCCAATGTAGCACAAAGTGATTACCCACTTCATCAGTAAAACCCTGTAATTCAGTATTAACTTCACCACAATCAAGGCTTATATCTTCTCCAGCATTCGCCTCAGGTGTTGCAATGTTTGAAACCACTGTTATGGTGTCAACATTTACACAACCATTTAGAGTATCTATTAATTGAAGTAGATAGGTTCCAGGATCATTTGTCGAATAACTATTACCTGTTTCGTTGGTTAATTCTTCTCCATTTTCATTTAGCCACTGATACAAAATACTTGTTCCTTCTTGCGAATTGGAAGCATCCAAGACCACAAAATCAACTAAACAAGTTAAAGTATCCGGTGTTTCAATGTCTATTAAAGGGTATTCCACCTGACTACCTATAAAAATATCATCTGTTTGTTCACAACCTGTAATGGTATCCAATGCTATTAGGGTAATATCCATAGAATCTGACACTTCAATACTACTCGAGTAAATGGTATCATTTCCAATAATCCAGATATATTCCACGTTTTGTTCGGTCATGCCATTGGACAGATTAACCACATCCACTACACAATCTATAACATTATCTGGATCAGCTAAAATAATGGCTGTTGGTTCGTTTATGAGGTCTTCAACGAGCACTGCATCAGAATCAATGCAATCTTGAATGAGATCGGTCACAACTAATGTATATATACCCGGCAAGCTCGTTGAAAATTCAGGTTCATTGGAAACTACATTTCCATTTTCATCGATCCATTCAAAACTATATTCACTGCCTGTAGATGTACTGGTTCCGCCTAAATTAGCTGTATCATTATTACAATCTATGCTTTGATTTTCACCTGCATCTGCATTAGCAGTGCAATCACAATTAGGAGGATCTACCATCAGTAAACTCATGCAACCAGTATTGCTGTCTTCCACAAAAATAGTTACCGATTGATTTATATCCACGGACTCAATTACGTAAAAACCAACTGATTGATTAAGTATACTGTTATTTAAATCTGTACTTATCAAATCTGCATTAGTTTCTATAAACACAGAATAACTAAGCATATCCGCCGAACAATCTATATCATCAATTAAGATAAATGGATCATCATTGACAGATATACTGATTTCAGTACTATCAATGCAATCAAATGCAGAACTCACCGTAACACCAAAAGTACCCTCACCGACAGTAATACTTTCCCCTGAATCTCCTGTAGACCAGCTGTACGTTTGATAGGGTCCATTAACTGTCAAATCACTTAATTCGTCAAAACAAAGCTCCGTCTCACCCAAAATATCAACATTAGGATTTGGATAAACTTCAATAATTATTTCATCAGTACCACTACAAATTCCTGATGCATCAGTCACTGTAAGATTATAAGTCCCAGCTTGTACAACATCTAAAAATTGGCTAGTCGAACCATCATTCCACAGATATTGAGCAAAACCTGAGCCCGCATTCAAGGTAATCATTTCGCCTTCACAAAATCCTGGTCCTCCAGTAATAATGGGCATTAAACTGTCGTCAATACTGATTACAATATTTGTGCTTCCAGTGCACCCAAAAGCATCAGTAACTGTAACACTATAAATTCCAGCCTCAGTAACCTGAATAGTTTCAGTTGTGCTACCACCTTGATCGTCCCACTGATAACTACTATAGCTACCATTAAGCCCCAATTCGGAAAATCCACCTGTACAAAAAGAAGTTGACCCTGTCATGCTTGGCATTGGTAATTCACGAACCACCACTTCTATTAAACTTGTTCCAGTGCAACCATTTGCATCTGTTACAGTCAAACTATAAATGCCGGCATCAGTCACACTAATTGTTTGAGAAATATCTGAAGTGCTCCACATATAACTAGTCCAACTGCCGGCATCTAAGATGGTACTCTCTCCTATACACAGATCAGTATCTCCTGCGATACTTACGTCTACCCCTTCGACAACTTCTAGTGTCACTTGATCTTCCGTCGAACAATTATTGCTATCATACACTGTAACACTATAATTACCAGCCTGATTTACTGTTAAACTATTTCCAAAACTTCCATCTGACCATTCGTAGCTCACAAATCCATCCCCTGCTTCTAGTTCGGTAGTGGCACCATCACATATCGTTAGTTCACCAGTTATATCTACTTCTGGGCTAGTTGTTTCAATAACTACAATCATGCTTGCACCTGTGCACCCAGAAACATCACTCACCGTCACAGAGTAGTTACCTGCTCCTACACTAATAGTTGAGGTAGTGCTGCCCTCTGACCAGAGGTAACTATCAAAATTACTGCCAGCATCCAACACAGTCACATCTCCCTCACAAATCAATAAATCACCATTTATGGTAGGTTCTAAACCATCTTCTAAGCTCACATCAACTGATGTTTCTCCAGTGCATCCAAATTCGTCTGTTACTGTCACACTATAATTTCCAGCTGTGCCTGTTTGGAAAGTAGGAAAGGTAGAACCATCACTCCACACATATTCATTAAATGTTTCTGATAAACCTAAAATAGTAAACCCTCCTAAGCAAAAAGCAGTTGATCCACTTATGATTGGACTTGGGTTATTAAACTCATTTACTTGAATAAATGTAGAACCCGTACAACCTGTATCATCTGTGACAGTAACCGAATAAACACCACCCAAATTCACAAAAATAGTTTGCGTCATTTCACCTGTGCTCCATAAATAATCATCCCAATTGCCTGGATCTAATTCTGTAAGACCTCCTTCGCAGATAAAATCATCGCCTGAGATATCTACTTGTAAATCTTCACCAATGACAACAAGCACTTCATCTGTCGAGCTACATCCATTATTATCGGTAACAGTTACAGCATATGTACCTGGCAGGTTTACCACAATTTGAGCATTTCCGAGTCCATTAGACCAAACCTGGTCATCGAATGTATCATCTAGATACAAAACTGTATTACCGCCAAAACAAATTTCTAGATCCCCTAAAATATTCACTTCTGGCTCTGGATATTCGAAAACTTCTACTTCAGATGAACCTTGGCATCCTCCACTATCTGTTACGGTTACGCTATACACACCTGCACCAACATCCAAAGTGGATTGATTGCCCCCGTTTGACCAGATATACGAACTAAAGCCGTCACCTACATCCAAAGTAGTCATTTCGCCTGGACAAACTTGAAAATCACCTGTAATGGTGGGTGATAGCACATCATCAACAATAACATTTACGGCTGCTTCTTTCATACAACCATCCACATCTGTAACTGTAACAGAATAATTTCCTGGTGTATTAACTGTGATTGTACTTGTCATATCTCCTGTGCTCCAGACATGGTTTCCACTGGCATCAGTAGATAATACGGTAGAACTACCAGTACAAAAACTTAGGCTTCCTAAGATTGATATTTCCGGCTTAGGTATACCTTCACACTCACACACCATTCCATTGCAATCAATAATGCCTGTATCAAATTCTGTGCAAGGATCTCCATCATCACAAGCACTTGAAGCAGGAGCAGCCACGTTGTAAATTTTGGTAACAGTTATTGGTCCATTACCACATGGATCGGTATACGTCCAGCTTCTCACAACGGTGCCGCCATCACAATCTGTAGCATCTATATCGTCTGTATATCCAACAAACTCGTTTGGCGAACAATTATCTGTTGCTTCTAAATCTTCGTCGACAGGAATATCATCAATACAATTCACATCTTCTGTAGCCGCAGGGACTGAAACCCATGTAGGGTTTTCATTATCAGTTAAACTTACAGTAATAGAGTGACTAAGAGGTACTCCACATTCAGTGGTTATTTCCCAAGTAATGATCTTTTCATCACCACAATTTTCAAGGCTGCCATTTTCAACAGGAGCAACTAATCCATCGACTAAACATACACCAACCACTTCTCCATTGGAGAAATTTAACATGTCATAAGTGGGCTCCACGAAATCTTCTGCACATTGAATAGTAATATCAGCGGGCAAGGTAGATGTCCAAATTGGATCTTCTATTTCCACGGTAATGATTTGGATATCTTGAATGGTATTGTCACATTCATCAGTGGCTGACCAAGTTCGTTCAATTTGTAGATCGCAAGGACCATTATCGATCCATACCTCTCCTAGATAGTTAATAGCTATATCTGCATCTGCACTGCAATTATCTGTTGCGCTGGCAGTTTCTGCAGAAGGAATATTACTACAATTAACTGTTATGTCTGAAGGTACTGTTATCACCGGCATTTCTGTATCTGGTAAAATATTTACTGGTGTAGAGATGGTTTCTACATTGCCACAATCATCTTCTGCCGTCCAGCTATAATTGACCGTATATCCATTACAAATATCAACCACAGGATTATCCATACTACTTGTTATAGTAACATTTCCACAGTCATCAGTAGCCGTAAGTGTTTCAATAGGAGGAAGCGACATTGAACAATCAATATCTGCTAAAGGGCTTGGTGGGTTATCAAAAACGGGAGGACCTGCATCTCCGAGCACATTAAACATAATGGAAACTGTCTCAACATTTCCACACTCATCTTCGGCCATCCACTCATAGGTAACTGGATATCCATTACAAATATCTTCGGTGAATATTTGATTGGTTGAAATAGTTACTGTGCCACAATCGTCGGTCGCTGTCAGTATTTCTTGCATAGGTAATACTTCTCCACATAATACATCAGGAATAGCCGTTGGTGTCGCATCAAAAACGGGTGAACCTGCATCACCCAGCACATTAAACATAATGGAAACAGTCTCAACATTTCCGCACTCATCTTCGGCCATCCATTCATAGGTTACTGGATATCCATTACAAATATCTTCGGTGAATATTTGATTGGTTGTGACAGTAACTGTACCACAATCATCAGTCGCTGTCAGTGTTTCTTGCATAGGTAATGCCTCGCCACATATTACATCAGGAACATCAGTTGGTGTAGTATCAAATATGGGCGGTCCACTATCACCTAATACATTGAATATGACAGAAACTGTTTCTATATTTCCACACTCATCTTCTGCCATCCATTCGTAAGTGACCGGATAACCATTACAAATATCTTCGGTAAATATTTGATTGGTTGTGATGGTAACTGTACCACAATCATCGGTTGCTGTCAGTGTTTCTTGTACAGGTAATGCTTCTCCACATAATATATCAAGAATTGGCGATGGATTTGAATCAAAAATAGGAGCTGCAACATCTGGCGCGACATTGAACATGATACTAAGCACATCACTATTCCCACAGTCGTCTTCAATTAGCCATTCGTGTGTCACTGTATAACCATCACAGAAATCTTCGGTAAAATCCACCGTTGGCGTTATGGTAACATCCCCACAATTATCACTTCCTGTAAGCACTTCTTGGCTAGGTAAAGGATCGCTACATGCTATATCACTAAGAGCCGTTGGTAGGGCATCAAAAAAAGGATTGGTTGTGTCTACAATAGTAATCGTTTGAGTTTGAGTGCTTAGTACATTACCGCAGTCATCAGTTGCATCCCAGGTTCGGACCAATACATCCCCACAGTTTTCCGGAGGATCATCTCCAGAGATTACAGGACTTATGGGACCGCCCATTAGTTGGCAAGGAGATGTCTCAATATTATCATAATTTAAATCTAAAGCGTCGGGGATAGGATCTCCACATTCTATGTCTAATACAGCCGTTGGCAGTGGTTCTATCCAATCAGGTATGGAAAGAGGTGGAATTATAATGTCCAATGTTTCGCTAGTCGTATTATCACAATCATCAGTTATGGTGTACTCAAAAGTAATCGTTCCTCCATCACAAATGGTCGGTGTTGTAAGGCTTATTTCGACAGGTACTATAATGCCATCCTCTAAGCAATTATCAGTATAACTTGCATTTTCAGGACTAAAATTATCCAACCAATCTTGATAACAAGAAGGTGTAGGTGACATAGGAAGTGTAATGACAGGTGGTTCAGCGTCAAGCACATCAAGTGTAAGTTCTTCCGCTTCACAACAATGATTATCAAAATCACAATCCAAATCTGCATATACATCACCTATCATAGGATCGGAGGCAGTCCCACTAGTTAAGTAATTGTAACTAACAAAAGTATAAGTCCCACAGCCTGCAGGTGTAAATAGTATATCACCAGTAACAGAACCCGTTTCTATTATAGTCCCGTCATCACCTACAATAATATATACTTCAGTATATTCTGGATCATCATAGTAATCACTAATTGTAATGGTAATCTCTTCTCCTGGGCAAGCAGGATCAGGTGTTGCAGTAATTACGCCTGCTTCAGCATCACAACAATCCTCTACATCTATCGTATAGGTTCCCGAAATATCTCCTCCACAAGAAATATCAACCGTAACTGTATAATCAGTATCCTCGGTAGGGCAAACGGTTATACTTTGTGTTGTTTCACCAGTGTCCCATAAATATCCGTCACATCCATCCCCTGCATCTAAAGTATAACAAGTTCCAGGACAATCCGGACCTAAAGCAGCTTCAGGTATTTGTACTCCGGCAGCAGTAATAACAATGGGAAAATCCAAGGTATAATTACAATTAGCGCCGCTATCCCAACCACCTGACTCACCATCTTCAGTGAGGAAAAAAGTGACCGTTTCACTAAAATCTCCTGCTTGATCCGGACAAAATGCTAATTCAAATTCAAAGGTAGGACAATCCTCTTCACAATTTATTCCATAATTGTCCGATGGGTCCGTACAATCCGTTAATTCAGAGGTGCCACCAAATAAAAACCAATCACAAAACCCCCAAAAATCATCATATGCAGATAAATCATCCACTCCACATTCATCATAAAAGTATCCATCAGTATAGGTGTTTCCCGAACATATCCCCGTCACAGAGTTGTAGAATTCCCAGCCTACACCTGGAGCAACAGCTGAAGCTGCAGACCACCCACCACTAGCTGAAAACGAAACACCATGAATCCATGATACTGAACTTCCCTGATCCCAAGTAAACGCCAATTCCAGATCAAAAGTAATTTCTCCACATCCTGTAGCTTCCAATTCTATCTCTGTTCCAGTAGCTGTAGAACCACCACTTGTGTTTCCAATGTCTGATACCCCTTCAATTATATTTGCATTGGACACATTACTTACTGTAGCCGTTACATCACAAATATGACATCCAGGCGGTCCTGGACATTGACCATATAAAGGTGCTGATAAAAAACAAAAAACAAAAAGTACAGGTAGGTATAACAGCTTAATGGCTGAGGAAGATCCATCTAGTTTTCTCATAGCATTATTTTCTCATCGGTGCTTAAAAGTCCAATTAGAAATTGATCATCAGATTGATTACAAGTGCAAAAGCACAGAAAACTAGTGATTTATTTTAAATTATTAGTATTTAACAAAACAATTTTTACTCTTTTAACGTTTAAACGAAATTTTTAAACTAAAAAAGGGTCTCAGAAATATGAGACCCTTCGGTTTGTATTTTGTTGACTTTATCCTATTTCTTTACAAACGGCAAATTGTATACATCGCTATCTGTAACTATTCTTATAAAGTATTGCCCTGTGGCTAAATCATCCATATTAAAAGCATGGGCTCCATTCCATGCTTGAGCGCTAAATTGCTTCACTAAACGACCTTCAGTGGAGAGTACTGAAATGGGATAATGGTTGTCCTCATCAAAAACTACATTAATAACTGAAGAAGTCACTGTAGGGAATAAACTCACAGGTAATTCTTCGAGAGCCTCTTCAGTGGAAGATACCATCGCTAAATTTTCCACGAAATAAGTATTCGTACGATCATCTTCATCTACAACATCCCCTGCTAGACTATAAAATAAATCCATGTCTCCATCTCCATCTAAATCGCCAGCTGTATTTAAAATAAACTGATCCAAGGTATCTGGATTAAATGCTAAGTTTTCAATTTCAGTCCATAAACTAAAGTTTGTTCCAGAATTTTCAGCGTACATAAATTTGGACCCATAATCTGAATCATAGCTATTAGCTACAATAATTCCATCAAGATCTCCATCCAAATCGAAATCGGCCATATCTAAACTTGCAAAATAATATACCGCTTCCTCAAAACCTTCTGGTGCCAATAGCCTTTTAAACCCGTTAGGGTTTATGACCACATCAGCCAGTTCTAAATTAGTATCATCGCCTATATTTTCGTAATACAAAACATTAAAGAAATATTCGTAATTCACTTCTTCATATTGACCACCTAATACTAACACATCTAAATCTCCATCATCATCAAAATCAACCACCGTCAATTCTCGACTTAAATGATTTTCAGTGTTTAGGCTTGTTTTTTCGTAGTCGCCAAACATAGGTTCAGCAGCTGTCCCTATATTTTCAAAATAAAGCAAACTTCCTTCGTACTGGCCACTTTGATAACTATAACTTAATCCATATCCTAAAAGATCAGAATCTCCATCTGCATCCATATCTGCAATCTCCCAGATAATACCATATTCTTCCATAAAAACGTCTCCCGACAAGCCAAAAGCTCCAAGCATAGGCCTTAAAAAATCAGGGTTTTCAGCATCTCCGATATTCTCCTGGTAGCCAAATTCAAGGCTGTAAGCTCCCCCACCATAATCAGCAGCCAGTCCTAAAATATCCAAATCTCCATCTTGATCTACATCACCCAGTTCTGGAATTAAAATCCCATTGAATTCCACATCATACATGGGTACAGGATCTGCAAAACTTTGGGCATTCAATTGGTTGCTTAGCATTAATGTAGCTACTAAGCTGGCGCCCAAACACTTTCTTAATTGCTTGGTACCAATCGCTATAGATATATCAAGCCATAATGCTTTAATTTTTGTTTTGATGGTATTTATTTCATCTCTTGTCAAAATACCAGCATGCTTTCTCAAGCTAATGGCATAAAATCGCAGTTTTTGCAAATTGGATTTTATAGAATATTTGTTCAATTTCATAAAAATTATTTACTTGATTAACAATGATAACTGTAAGGATATATACTATAAATATATAATATAATCTTCCTTTATTAAAGGCTAGTTCTTTTCTTTTTTAATTCCCCAAAACGTTTTTTCAGGTGTCGAAACAGCCATCTTATGGTCTTCAGTCAAGGTGTTTAGAATATTTGGGCGGACAATACCATCTAAAATTTGAACATCATAAATTTCATCCACGGAAGTATTGTACTTGAAATTTCCTACCACTGTCCCTGTTTCTAAATGGACCACCACAACTCCTGCTTTCTTAGCTTGGTCCGCTATAGGTAAATGAGCAAAAGTCGAACTGTTTTTCCTCAATTTACTCAGTCCTACAAATGCAAAACCTTTATAAAAACTTAATCCTCTCACAAAACCATTTATGGTACAGACGACTCTAGTCGTTCCTTTGGTTTGGTCAACTTCCAATAATTCTCCGTTTCCTGATGTGAGTAAATATAATTTTTCATTATACACTCTGGGCGAATGCGGCATCGAAAGACCTTCTAAGATTATTTGTTTAGACGAATAATCTATAATCACTCCTGTGTTTAAAATATCTTCTTTCCATTGTTTAGGTTTATCTGTTTTAGAAAAAGCAGTCACATATTTTATTTCTCCTTTATCCACAGCCATACCATTTAAGTGGCAGTGATCACCGGCCGTAACTTTACTTATAAAATCAGGTTTCCAAACGGGAGTAAAAGAATAATCTTCGTCAATTTTTATGATGCACGAAAAATTGGTGTTTACTGCATAAATACCATCTTTGCAAAAGTCAATATCATGCACATCCAAGGCGCCTGTATGGTAGGTCATCCGTGGAAGAAACATGGCGTCATATGTTTTGGGTTTTCTAGGATAATAATGGCCAAGCTCTGGTGAATTTTTTAAATAAATCACCTCATCTAAACAAGCTACCACCATTCGGTCGTCTTCGATAGCTATACCCATAGCCTTTTTAAACGAACGTGGCAATTGGATGATTTTTTCCTCACTCTGTGGACTTAAAAAAATAACCTTACCTGCTTGATAAGTACTTACAACAATAGTACAACCAAGCTTAGTCAACAATTCAGGTAATGAAGGAGTGTACGAAAGGGAAAATGGACTTAATGAAGGATCAGACAAAATGCTTATGTTTTAATTAAAAAATTAAGCTTTAAAAGTAACACCTTAAAATTCAAAACCTGTTATCGAGGTCTTAATCTTGACAAGGAAAGTCTTAAAACTTTAACCCTGCTGTTGCTTGCCAGGCGTAATAGTCTGCTAACAAACCATTCGACATTAACCAAGGATTACTAGCACTTGCTTGTAGGTAAAAGGGGCTTGCATCCCAGGTAAAACCAACATCTAGTATAAAGGGTGTGTGATTATCAAAAGTATATATTCCATGGACAGAAAAACTTTCATTAAAATGATATTGAGCACCTGCTGACATTCTAATGATTGAACTGTAAAAACCATTTTTATAACTCAAGCTTCCAAATAAATCAAGCTGTTTGGTCATTTGGTAATTAGCAGCTAGTTCAACTGAGGCAGACAAGCTCTGTGTATAATTTGTCGAATCCACAGACAATCCCAACAAAGCATTTAAGGTATCTACAAGCCCTATTTCTTCTTGTTGGATAATGATGGTTTTCAAATCTAGCCCTTCAAAATCAGTCAAACCATCTCGACTATATACTGTAGCATGATCGTTCCAATTAATAAACCCAACATCGCGAATGATAGCTGATAAGTTCCATCGATCATTTAATTTATACTGAGCCCATATATCTGCTGAAAAACCAGGATTCTTAGTACTAAAAGATGGTGATTCGATAATCGGAAAACTAAATTCAGTTTGAGATAAATCAGACAGCGTTTGCAAAGAAGTAGATTTAACTTCGATATCTGCATCAATTTCCCATATAAAACCAGTACTGACTAATTGATAGTTAAAACGATTGGTTGCAATCTGCAAATCTGATCGGCCCATCAAATAAGAAGCAGCCAAACCAAGCGTCCACGATTTATGCTTGTAAGCCAAGGAAACAGCATTTTTTTGGTAGGAGAATAAAGTGCTTTGAAAACGTAAATCTACTTGTTGGTCAGCAAGAGGAACATTACCTAATCTGATCAAATCAAACCATTGGTTGCTAAAACTATGGTGAGATTCTACTTGCTTTGAGATATCCAAACCGACGGTAAAGTTTCCTAAACTTAGATCTACACCTAAATATCTATAGCCTCCCCAACTATGCATGTTAAAATTCTTATCAATGATCGGAATATCACTGAAACTAAACAGAAGTTCTCCACCATCCTGCGTGATCCAGCTGGTTAGTGCAACAGGACTTTGTTCGCTAATAATAGAAGCGCTAGGTAGCTTGATTTCCCAAGTTGTTGAATCTTTTTTAGCATCTAGCATCATTTGATGGATAAGCGAAGATTGTGCTCGACACCACATTGAACAAAATAGTATAAAAATTAGGCTAATTTTTTTCATCTTAAAATCTTGCTTTTAAACCAACGTTTAGATGAATTCCTTGCGTGCCAGTAAGCCAAATAGACTCAGCGTTTTGAACTCCTGCTGAATTGAAGCGTCCTAATACTGCAATCTTACTTGCTCTCTGAAGTGCTTCGATTTGTGAGTTGTCCAAGCTGGTAGTAATGATTTGATTATCTACATCTTGTAAACTGACATTACCAGAATTTGTCCCATTTATTTGAATCCAATCATTAAGAGGATAAGACAATATTGGACTACCTGATGCATCTAAAAAAACAATTTTAAACTCAGTATTTATCGGAAATGCATTGCGAATACTCCAGACTAAATCCAAGGATCGTATATCTCCAATATTTTCAGACAAATCTATATCTACTGTATCTGTCAATACTAATTCGTTAGCTCTTAAATGCATCGGCACCTCTACAGCAATGTCTACTTTATAATAACTGTCTTCATTATAAAAGCCAATAATGTTTTCATCCTGGGCATTGGTTATAGCCTCCAGATCGTAATATACATTCTTAGTTTTTTCATTAAAAATCTCTGTGATGTTAGAGTTTTCATTAGTGAAATCAAAGGATGTGTATTTTACCTCTCCCATCTCATCTATGGAAGGATAATTAAAGTCTATGCCTTCCATCAAGATGTCACTTTCTAAGAAAAAGACATTATCATTAATCGTTGTCAATTCGATGGCATTAAATATGGAGCGAACAGGAAATCCAAAAGAATTTTCTATGAGCATGGTTACTTTGGGTTCTTCAAAGGAAAAACCACCGCTTAACCATTTCTGAAAAATCCCCACTTCAATAATATCCTTTTTGATATTAAAATTTCGCTGGCCAAAATAGCCTTGACCAAACTTAAAATGAATGGCTTTTACATACATGTGTACCGAATCAATCTTTACTCGCTCGCCAGCTGCAGTTCGTGCATCATAGTTAACAAAAAATGTATTGTTATTCCCAGTAAAAAGCCAGTCATCCATGTTGAAATTTTGGGTTTCTAATTTAGTTGTGTCTGCACCGTCATAGCGTAAATCAACATTGGTTTCAAATACTTCTCCATCCTTTGTAAATTCTGGGATGGTAACTTTTACATCTAAATCTTCTGTCTGAGTAGACATAAAACGAAAGCGCATTTCCGTAAAATCTGCAAAAATGGCTTCTTCGATAATTATTTCTTCAGGTACGGGAAACCCCAATGGTGCTACAGTATCTAATACTGGGAAATAGCTCAAAATCGGGAAGGGAAAAAATATATCTGAAGCATCCTCATACAATACCTCTCCCTGATATTTTACTACTATACGATCTTCATTATCGATTTCGACCACTACATTATCTGTCGGGTTTTCACCGGCATCTAATATGGCAAAAGTTGTATTAATCAAAGGAATGGCCCATTGCGAACCTTCAGGATCTACAGAAATATCATCTACCGGCCCACAAGACCAGAAACATCCGAGGAGCAACAACAAAAGGAAGTGACTATGCTTGATCATTGTTTAAAAATTAAGTATAAAATTCTTGTCCTAATTCGGGGATGTGGATATTACTAAAACCATCGGCCTCCAAATACGTTTGAAAGGCTTTTTGGGACTCATATTCTCCGTGAACTAAAAACAGTTTTTTGAGGGTATCTTTTTGATTTTGGAGCAATTGTTTCATTTCTCCTCGATCTGCATGGGCTGAAAACGAATCCATTACTCTAATGTCTGCTCTAACATCTAAACGGTCACCAAAGATCGTAAGTTGTTTTTTTCCATTTCTTAATTGTCCTCCAGGCGTCTGCGGCGCACAATATCCTACAATCAGAATGGTATTTTTAGGTTCTTGGATGCAATTGTATAAATGATGTTTGACACGACCTGCATTCATCATACCGGACGAACTGATTATAATGGCTGGTTCTTTTCTTGCATTTAAGGCCTTGCTATCGGCTACTTCTCGAATATAAGTAAGGTTATTAAAACCAAATGGATTTTCATCTCTGAGCATATACTCATTAAGGTTGTCATCATAACATTCAGGGTGTACACCAAAAACGGTAGTTGCATTTACCGCTAATGGACTATCGACAAAAACAGGAATCCTTGGCAGAAGACCAGCGTTCTCCATCTTATCCATCATGTAAACGATCTCTTGTGTACGGCCTACAGAAAAAGCTGGAATGATTAATTTTCCTTTCTTTTCAAGACAGGTTTCTTTTATAATCCGCAACAATTCTTCTGATTGTTCGGGTGTCGACTCGTGGTCACGATTGCCATACGTAGACTCACAAATTAAATAATCCATGGGCTCCATGATCTGTGGGTCTCTTAATATCGGGCGATCTGGTCTTCCAATGTCGCCTGTAAATCCAACATTCATCCACTTAGATCCTTCTTTAAAACGCAACTGGACCGAAGCACTACCCAGAATATGTCCCATATCCTGATATTTTACTTCTACATTTCTGCTGATCTTAAACCATCGATTGTATCCATGCCCAGAAAATAGGGCCATCGCGGGTGGAACATCCGCACTGGTATAAAGTGGTACTCTTGGTGCTTTAGCTTTTCTGCGTTGGTTATGTGCTTTCTTTTGCTCTTTCTTATTATGCCATTCGACGTCTCTTTCTTGGATTTTCGCACTGTCTAAGAGCATAATTGAGCAGAGTGATCGAGTTGCATGAGTACAATGGATAGTACCCTTAAAACCGTCTTTGACTAATTGTGGAATACGTCCAGTATGATCGATATGTGCGTGTGATAAAACTACTGCATCAATCGTTGCTGGGTCGAAGGACCATCGGTTATTAAAATCCCAAACATGCTTACCTCGACCTTGATTTAGTCCACAATCGAGTAAAATCCTATATCCATCTTCTAGGGTGATTAAATGTGAACTTCCAGTAACTTCCCGAGCTGCTCCACAAAACTTAAACTGCATAATTTTACGATTTGTTAGTCTTTGTAAAAGTATGGATAAATCTTAAGTACTCCATGTCGTGCTAGATTCCTTTGATAATGGTCCCTAAAAAATTGATTAAAGGCTAAAAATTGTACATTTGTGACGGACTTGACCTTTCTTGAGATTCTTTAGGATTTAATATAATTAATCTAGCGTATCTACCGTTTTATGTATCGTTATGAAAAATAGCTGTTTACTCTTCATATTTTTTTCTGTTCTTTCTTTGCAAAATCTCCAAGCGCAAAGAGGTTTTGAAGTTGGAGCTTGGGCTGGCGGCAGCTGGTACCTTGGTGATTTAAATACTGAATATGATCTAAGTCTGCCTGGTGCAGCTGGAGGTTTAGTGGGTCGATTTAATTTTAACCATAGAATATCTGCTACGGGTTCGTTAAATTATGGAAGGATACGAGCTAATGATGCAAAGTCAAATAATAGCTTTCAGCAATTAAGAAACCTAAACTTTTACTCAGATGTATTTGACGCAGCAGCTGTGATCGAATTTAATTTCTTTCCCTATTTGCATGGGAGTGCTACAGAGTATTATACTCCTTATATATTTGGAGGGTTCAACTTTTTTAGGTTTGATCCTATGACCACTCTCAATGGTGAAAAAGTATCTTTAAGAGAAATGGGTACTGAAGGTCAGCTACCAGGTCAAGAATATAACTTTTTTAGTTTTGGTTTAGCTTATGGCATTGGCTGGAAATGGGATATTAGTCGTAAATGGAGTCTAAATATTTTTGTCAGCTCTAGATCACTTTTCTCCGATTATATAGATGATGTAAGTGGTGTCTACCCTGATTATAATCAGCTCATGGCTGATCGAGGTGCCGATGCAGTGTTACTAGCGAATCGATCTGAAATGGAAGATTTTGGCAGTCCTGGAACCCAGCGTGGAGACGCAACCACTAATGATTCGTATCATTTTATAGGCCTTAGCATTATGCGCTATTTTGGAAGATTAAATTGCCCACCTATTTCAAGAATCCAAGGGCAGTAAACGTTTACTCTTACAGATTTCGGCATAGTATTTACCGCTTTCTCGCAAGCTTCTCTTTTGTGTTTCAAGATCGTGTGCATACAATCCAAACCTAGCCTCATAACCTTCCATCCATTCAAAATTATCGATGAGTGTCCAGTGAAAATATCCTTTAACAGGAATACCTTCTGCTATACAACTTAGGATAGCCCTAAGATGATCATGAATGTACTTTTTGCGTTGTTTGTCCTGGCTATCGGCCATTCCATTTTCTGTAATGTGTATAGGAAGCTTACACTTCTGGTAATACATCTTGATAAGTCGAGCTAGTCCTTCTGGGTAGATTTCCCAGTCTAAATCGTTTACCTTACAATCCGCAGGTTTTGTTAGGTCTGCAAATATTGGGAAAGCTTTAATGTTTGGTTTTAGGATATCACGTGAATAGTAGTTGATCCCTAAATAATCAAAGAATTGCCCTCGGTGAAGTGTACGGCCAAACCATTTTCCATGCAACATCCCATTAAAAAATAGATCTTGGAACAAGAAGTAACAGATCTTCTGTGAGATTTTAGATAGCCATTTATCTTTATATGTATCAAATACTCGAAGATGCAAAGCTGCTCCGACTTGTGTATCTTTTTTGCCAATGTCGTTTTGCAGTTTATGGATTAAAGTATAGGCTTGACAATGTGCCGAAATCATATGTTTAGCGCCCTTTAAATAGCTTTTAATGTCTCCTTCCTTGCCTGGTGGGAAAATACCCACAAAGTAACCCATCATTAGATAAACGTTGGGTTCGTTTATCGTTACCCAGTGAGACACCAGATCGCCCAAATGCTTGACAACGTATTCAGTATAGGCTAAAAACAAGGATATAGACTCCTTGTCTATCCATGCGTTTTGTTGCTCAAACCATGAAGGATTAGAGAAGTGGTGTAAAGTAAGCATAGGCTCAATCCCCGCTTGTTTCAGTTGGATTATCTCATCTCTATAATGAAGTATGGCCGCTTTATCCCAGCTATCTTTGGTAGGTTGTATCCTAGGCCATTCGATACTAAATCGGTAGCCATTTAAATGCAATCCCTTCATTAAGTTTATATCTTCTTCTACCCTTTCCCAATGTTGGTTTGCTTCTATGCAATGATCTCCATTGGGTATTTTCCCTGCTTCACACCAGTCGTACCAAGAGTTGTTTCTATCACCTCCTTCGATTTGGAGGGAAGCGGTGGCTGCACCGAAAATGAAGTCTTTTGGAAAATTGTTTGTTACCAAAGTATTGCTGTTTATGCTAAGGTATGAAGATTACTGGGATTGTAATTTCTATATTATATGTACTATTTGAGCTTTGACGCAAGTTTTTTAATCATCAGCTTTTGCTGGGCTAATGGGCAGTATTTTAGTTTACATTTATCGATATTTTTTTAAACACCATCTCAGCTACAAGCTGAGATTAGCCACTGAGATTAACCCTTTTTTTTAAAAACTATTCTAGAAAACTTTGATGACAACTATTCATAGATAATACTCACCTGAGGGTTTTGTTTGTACATGTTTTTGAGCGGAATCGTTTTTTGAATACTCGGCCTATAATGGTTATTATTGGGATCTAAAATACACTTGACTTGGTAGTCTATCATTTTTTTGAATGGCAATAAAAAATCATCTGTTTCGCAATCCTCTAGGCCGTTCTCTTTAAGTAAATTTAACACTGTGTACACGGATTCTATGGTACTTAGGCAAAGAGCAGCAGGTTGTTGTTTGATGATAAATATTGATTGGATGGTATTATCAAAACTTAGCCTTTTTAATGGCTGTAAATTTGTACTTAATTTAAGCATTTTTCGAGCACAAGGCCATGTTCCATCCAGAATAAAAAGATAAGGTTTATCACCCATAAATGATGCTATTTCAGGGCCCCTTCTAGTCGATAAATTAAAGTTGTTTTTACCAGGGTATAATAAAAAAGAGCTGTTGTTCTCATCATTCAAAATTTCATTTACCCGTGCATTATTTGTAAAATCGACACCCACGATTATTTCTGAATTTTCAAGTTGAAGTTTAGTCATATGACCTGTTCCATTTTTTTCTTTTTTATACTCCTTCGGGTGCATGAGTATTATAAAACGAATATTGGTCTGGATGGGTTTAAGGTGTTTACAGATACATGAACTGGAAGGTCGCATGCATTGATAGCATTTAACTCTTGGGTCTTTTATTTCTACTTGTTTGCTTTTCATAACTTGCTAATAAGCAATTTTTGTTCAAAACTTGCTCTTTGCATTTTTCTATTCGATCAACAAAGATATTTTTCTTTAAAAGAAGATAAGATTGTATTAAATGAATTAATGGCTTTTGTTTCTGCTTTAAATAATCCAATTGATAAAATCAATTCAATCAAAATTCTAAATTCGAATGGATTAGAAGTATATTCAAGTAAAACATAAATACTAATAGAGAATCGATTTATTTGGACAATGTTGCTAGACTTTATTATATCAATGTCCATTTAAAGTGAGGTGAAATAATCACTAAAAAAATTATCAAAATATGAGACTTCTTTTTGCGTTAGTTATGGTACTTTGTTTTTCCTGTAATCCAGAATTTCCAGATATTGATGGCACTTATCATGTAAAATGGAACGATATAGTTAATTGTGAGAATGAAGAGTTAAATAGAGATAAGGTTTTTGGTAATGATGATGGATGCTACATGATCAATAATCATCTTTTATGTGCAGAATTTATTTTTGATAATGGTATTTTAACCATTAATGGAAGTGAACCTGCTTGGGATATTAGTAGTACTAGTACTTATACATATGAGTATGACAAAGAAGAGTTTATTCTAACCTTTTGTGACTCCGTCGGTTTTTGTAGAACAAACGTATTTACACATAGGGTGCTTGTTTTTGATTATCCAGATGTAAGTACTTGTGAGCACCGGTATGCTTTAACACAAGTTGATTAACGATTAGGTTCCTTGCTCTAGCAGATTGTTTTAGTCTACATTTATTCGTTATTTTTTTATATCCATCTCAGCTGCAAGCTGAGATTAAACAGGACGGACGATGGATGATTTCATCCAGCGTGTCTCGTCGAATAGGGGAAGGATGCTGTGATATCTATTGTTATAGCCTGGCTTTTTAATTATATTTTAAAAATAAATTTGAACCTCGATTTCCATCATTTTCTATTTTGATCATGTATACTCCATTTGGTATATCGGCTACATTTATTTGCAACCTAGCTTTATTTGTTTATGTATGTTGCTTTTTCATTTGTTTTTATTGATTTGACAGTTATAAATTGTTGCCCATCTAATCTTCTTTTCGTTCGAATTAATATCCCTTTTGGTTTCTCTTTGTAAAAGATCGTGTCTCCCTTGATGTAGTCACCACCTGGTTCAAACGAGAATACATCACCAATTTGGTCGCCACTATAAAATTTATATAATCCTTTTGGCTCTATATTTCCGCATCCAATTGATATCAATCCAAGGGTTAAAATTAGTAATGATATTTGAAGGCTATTCTTTCTCGAATTTGGCTTTCTTTCCATGTTTATGCATATTACAATTCTTCTTTTTGAAGATTTCGACCTTAATGCAATGCATCAATATTACTTCCTATTTCATATTTAAGTCGTTGTCCTATTGGACCTGAAGCATAGCCAACAACAGTTTCTTCCCTCTCATTACCATTTATGAAGTATTTGATATTAACAGAACAGTCACCATTAATACCTATCCATTTGGTTTTACTTTGATCTGTTCCTAATTGGCTGATTGATTTATTATCACAACCAGTTATGCGAATACTTGTTATTGTTTCTCCAGTGCTATTAATAAATTTTATACGCATAAAATTTAGCAAGTACATTATGAAAAAAAAATAGCCTATTGCAATTGGGATATTTGCCACTATGTACATTTTACTTCTGTTGAGTCCTTTCCTAATAGCTTTGTCATCTGAGGTTTGAAGATGTAACCATAATAGAACAGTGAAGTTTACTATTCCTGCAGCTATTAAATAGATGTATCCTATGAGGAATAGTGAATCGTTTTCACTAATCACATAACTAAGGAATATCGCAGTTCCTGTTAAAAAGGAAATGAGTGCTGTTGCATTCCCAATTTTTATTTTAGTTTCTCCTTTCATTTTACTTGTGGATAACTAGATACAAAAGTCATTAACCAATATAACTACTCATCAAGGGCATCCAAAATAGATTTCTCATCGTACTTAATAAAATATACACCTGCTAGAAAACACAAAGCCGAACCTATCAAGGCACTTAAGCGTATACCGAAATCATCACCAATGCTATTCCCTAAAGTGGTCAAAGCCGCAAATATGAAAATCCCAAAGGTCTGGCCAAACTTTTGGCTTAAAGTCCGCGCCGCAAAATACATACCCTCTTGATTGATCCCCGAAGTGTTCGAGTCATGCTTAACAATATCTGATAAAATAGCATTGGGCAAAACCCCTAAAAAAGACATGGGTATCGCCATACCTACAGCCAATATATAGGCTTGCGTCATAACATCTAAACCCTCATTTCCTAGCCAATATATACCTAAAAACATCACCGCCATAAACAGAAAAGCAGCTACTAAAAATGGCTTCTTCCCATAGCGCTTAGCCACATAATTAACTAAAGGATAAAACACAAAGGATATACCCACTAACATACCCATAAGGGTGCCTACATGCCCATCGTCTAGACGCAAAAGGATGGTCACATAATACAACATACCAGCCATAATAATGGCCAAGGCCATAAAGTAGGCAAACTCTGCCACCACATAATATTTAAAACTTGGATTAGCAAAACTGCGGCGAATGGCTTGCATCATCGGCACCTGCACATCCTGGGGTTGAGTATATTTTCTTTCGTCAATTAAATAAGCCGGTAACAACATAAAAAAGGCGGAAAATATACCTAAAGCAATCATCGCATATTGCGTCCCTTGTATGCTTGCCTCGAGCGAAAAAGTGCTTTCCATAAAACTCGATATATTGGGCACTAACGATCCGATTAATATACCCATAGCGTAAGTAATCGATATCCACATAGACAAACTTAAACGCTCATTAGTAGTGTGTCCCAGTTCCGGAATTAAAGCAAAAAAAGGCGTCAAATAAATGGTTAAACTCAGGTAAAACAACAACTGAATCACCACCAACCACACAATGTTCCATGTGCTAATACCTGCCACCGGCGGAAAAAACAACAAAACCATAAATAAGGCCGTAGGTATAGCACCAAAACGCATAAAAGGTATCCTTCGACCCAAATTCCCTTTCCAATTATCACTAATAGAAGCTATCCATGGATCCGTAATAGCATCAAACAATCTGCCACTAGCTAAAGCAATAGTCACAATATTCAGAATACCCAAAAATACCATCTGACTGATAAATACCGGGAGTCCAGCATCGTCGGGCGGCAAATAAAAATACACCAGTTGTAAATTGATCACATTGATGGTCGTTGCCCAACCCAACTGGCCAAGCGCATAAATAATTTTCTTCGAAAAAGGTAGTTTTTCCATAATTACAAACTAAATAATCCTATTTGTTTATCGCCGCTTTGTTCGACTTTTAATGCTTTTAAAGATATCATGCTTGGCTTAAAATCTTTCGGCATTTCGATAAGTAATGTACTGGCTTTTATAAAATTTTCTCCTCGCTGCTCTATCTTAATGTGGTCACCGAGACTTTGTATTTCCAAACTAATGCCTGGAAATAAATGATCGTCACAAGCCAGAATCCGACCTTTGACCTCTGATAAAATCCGAGACACCTTGGCCTCATATGGCTTTAGCTCTTTCCATGGTTTAGCGGACAAATTAGCCATTAAAACAAATGATTTACCTCCTGCGCTAAAGTCCACGGTATACCTTTTCTTTGACTGCTGGATATCACCTATCTCTATATCGACTAATGGAAACTGACTTTTATATAAAGCCATCATCTCTGCTGTGTATTCCGATATATCATCGGATATAAATTGTAATGAACCGACTACTTGATTGACTAAAAACAAGGTTTTACGCTGTGTTGCTGTTAAACGAGTACCTTCTCGCAAAATGGCTACATCTGGATCGTTATTAAAAAAGAAACCATCTAACATAGCACGCTGAAGTGAGGACCTCAGTGCCGACAATGTGGACACTCTTTCTGGATACCGTATAATCCTAGCTAATAAAGGATCTTCCCATTTAGGTGAAATATCCGCACTCACTCGACAAAAATCAGTGATGCCTGCCGCTGAGGCTAAAGGCACACCGCAAGCTAACCATCTTACTTCTGGAGCTAAATCGATGAGCCACTGCAAAGCTTTTCGGAGATATTGGCCACGTGTAGTGCCTGCAGGCACCTGGATGCTCAATGCGTATAGAAAATCAATCTTGAAAAAACGAAAACCCCAACTCATCATCCTTTCCAAACTATCATGGATATGTTGCTTAACTGCGTCTTGTGACCAATCCAAACAATAAAAATTACCTGACCAATCTGGAGAAAAACCAGCTACAATACGCTGACCTGCCTCATCTTTTAAAAACCATGTTAAAGGAATATCAGCCGCTTCCTCCGCTATAAAGGGTGCAAACCAAAGTCCAGGTGTATATCCAGCATCCATTATGGCTTTTACAATCGATTCCATTTCACCTTCAAACTTGGCATTGCAAGACCAATTCCCTACCGCTTTTTGCCAACCATCATCTATCTGAAAATAATCAATGGGTATTTCGTGGTCCTTCAAAGACTGCAGATTATTCCTTAAAATACTTGGCGATATGTGCGTATAATATTGATACCAGCTCGTCCAGCCAGCGGCTCGAACAGACCTACACTCAAATGCAAGCTTAGATTTCCATGCATCCCATACCTGTGCATAGTCTCCGATACACACCAAAATAGATAGGGCATATTCTTCTGACACTTCCCATACTGCTGGCAAATCTTTACTGATGCGCAATTGGTTTTGTTTTGCCAATGTTTCAAAAGTCGTCAAACCATCCGTTTCATCTAAGGATGCCCAAAGATGTGTTTGCCCATCAACTTTAAAATAAATGTATGTGTAGCTTCTTACCCGAACATCGCTTGTTGTATCTGCTGTAAAATGAGCATCTCCATATTGTTCTAGATGATATTTTTTCCTAAAGCCTTTAGTCCAAGTACTTAAGGCAAGCGGCTTTTCTTTAGCACTATATTCTGTACTTTCAGTCCAAGTCTGAAAACCATTTGCCCCTATTTTCACATCAGCTCTAAACGGCATCGGGATAAACCAAGCCAAACGCGCATGGTACAATGTTGTTTTTGCTTTGACGATTAATCGTAGACTTTGTTGGTGCGTTTCATAGCGTATTTCTACATGTTTATCCTCATGATCCATGAGCATAGAATGAACGCTTATTTCTTCTCCATTGGATAGCTTTGCTGAAAATTCAAAATGCACCTTTCTCCTTTTGTCTATATGTAAGGTAATATTTTTATTAACTTTCAACTATGCTTGCGACAAAATTAGCCAAGATCCAACAAATAATACTTGCGCTTTTATTGGTGGTTTTTACATGGCAAAGTAACATCGATGCCCTTCAGATTTCGACGCATTTTTATATGCCTGTTTTCTTAATCTCTGCTTTTGCTCTGATAGCTTTGAGTTTCTTTAGTCCTACAAAATCGACCCTTCGTTTCTCTTGGGTAGATGTCAGTTTTTCAGCTTGGGTAATTTGGCATTTTGTATCATTTTTCTGGGCTGAAAAGCCGTTTTTAATATGGGATACAGCCTTTCACTGGTTGAGTTTATTTATAGGGTACATCGCTTTTAAAAGAGTAGATATCTCCTCATTTAGTCCTAGGTTTTGGTCCTATTTTTTGAGTGTTTGGCTAGCTATCTTTCTTGTGTCATTAGCTCTCTTCTTTTTTGAGTTAGCTGCCCTTTCCGCTGGATGGCTATTTACTTCAGACGATTTGTTACAAACTAAAGCATTGATAAACGTACACGGAAACTATTTGTCGGCCCTGCTAATGTTACTTATACCTGCCTACTTTATGCTTTTTCAGTGGAGGATGGTTTCTCCGTTCTTGGTCGCTATTATGTTGCTTATTCATTTATTTTTTCTGATTTCTTTAAGTGCAAAAGCCAGTTTAATAGCGCTGTGTATTGCTGGCTTATATTATCTTTTTGCTACACCATTCTTTAAACCATTTAGATGGAAAGCAAGCATAGGGATGCTACTCCTATTTGTCTTTTTGGGTGGTTCAATGTTGCTCAATCCTCAAAGTCCGATTCAGTCATACAATCCACTGAGACCCTTATTGATGGAGACCAAGGATGAGCGAGCTAGTTTGTGGAATAAGAGTATATCCTTGTGTCAAGAAAAACCGATCCTCGGATGGGGTGATGGGCATTGGAAAATAGAACACTTAAAATATGGTGTTGAGTCTTACAAAAGGGCCTATTTTTCGGACAGATATTTTAGCCATGCTCATAATATTTGGTTTCAGACTGCGAGTGAATTAGGCATCATAGGTATTTCGCTTTTACTGATATTGTTAGTTTGTGTTTGGGTCTATATCTTACGATCTTCGCACAAAGCGATGCTTGGTTTCTATTTTTTAGCCTGGTTCTGCCTATCCTTTTTTTATGGATTAGCCTATCCTGTATCCAGTAAATTATCTATACCTACGGTGTTCTTGATGTTTATTTTTGCCAATGTTGGGAAACCTAAGTTTAGCATTGGATCTACATTGAATAAAACAATACTTGTTGCAAACCTAATGCTTGCTGGTACTTGGTCTATCTATCAGCTTAACAATCATTATCTCTTCCAATCGATCATCGACCTAGAAAAAAATAAAGCTTATTCCAAAGCTGCGGAAGCCTACAACCAATTGCAAAACTCTAGCTTCAATCTACTACTGGGTCCAAAGCCCATAGCCCTTAGAAAAGCCAAGGCTTTATGGAGAAGTAAACAAAAAGATGAAGCTATACTCTCGCTTAATGAATCATTAGCTATCCATCCGTACGACTGGAATACTTGGCACTTATTGGGTAAATATTACCTTAATCGAAAAGAAAAAACTAAAGCGTATGAGGCTTTCAATACGGCCACTATCATCAATCCAAATCATTTTGATTCGCATTTGCAAGCCGCTAAATTAGCTTACCAGAAGAATAACAAACAAGCTGCCAGAGCGCATTTAGCTTTTTACGAAAAGGATATTTTAAGCAAAAGAGCCAGTTTCTTTTCGGATGATAAGTTTTATACCCAAGATCCACATATTTTAAGTTACTTAGAAACACTTTGCTTACTAGAAGATGGAGTACTAGCTATCCGGGAAAAGTACGAAGTGAGTAACCAAATTGATTAAATAGACTTTCATACGGTTTAAAACTGTCAGTCAATGTATTCCATAGATCTGAGTCGATACTTTTAAATTTTCTAAGATTCATATTTTGTAAACCTTCTATTTGTCCCGCCTGATTATGAGCTTTAAACCGCTCTGGCAAATGGAGTGTATTTAGTTTAGGGAGGAATGAAAGTAGATGTTCCTTAGCCATCATCCAGTCATCGGTTAAGGTTTCATAGCTAAGGGTCATCATATGGTCTAAACCTATTTGGTTTTGTTGATGATAGCCAAAACACTGAATAGTATACTGAGCAGCTTGTTGGATAGTAACTTGATTTCTTTGATGATAACTAATCGCTAAAGCATATGGATCGCGTACTAAACTGATAAAATAACACGTCCGAAAAACGGATTGGATATGATGTGCTCTAAGCAATTGTGGAGGACTTTTTTCCAGTAAGTAGGGTGCTGATAAATCCCATTGCTTTCTCCACTCAGTTTTTAGAATCTCAAAAGGTATCTCATAGTCTTTGTCCCATAATCGCGAATGGTCTATACTTTTTCGAGATACTTTTAAGCCAAAACCTTCCCTTGTGCCAAAAGTGTTTAAAGGACTCACACTTGTATTATTAGACAAAATCTCATGTAAAACAGTGGAGCCAGCATAGGCTTGAGAAAGAATAAATACATATTGTTTAGGAGCCTCTTTAAACAATACATTGTTTTTCCAGTGGGCCCATCGGTAAGCGCGATGAACAAGATCATATATCCAAGTTTTATTTACCACTGGTATGCCTTCACGATTTCTTTAGTTAAAATGCTATGTCCGAATGTATTTAAATGTGGATCAAAATCAAAATATACGGCTTGGATAGAATCCGCTTTATGCAATGCCTCACAAGGGTCAATGATCGGAAAATTATCACCTGCTGTCTCTTGAATTTTTGCGTAAAACGTACTAGGACACGCTAATGAATCATAAGGGATATTTGCAAAGTCTTGATATCTGTTAATGTATCTTCGGCTAATCTGATGACCATGTGGAATAAGCAATATTTGTGTGTTTACGTGATGGCATTTTTTTTCTAACTTTTTCCAATATCGAACCCAGCGATCAAATGCTTTATCCATTCCATTGGTAAGTTGATTAATGTCTTGGATGTAGCTAGGATTAGCCTTCAGAAACATTTTAGTTCTAGCTGAATACGCCCGTTTTCCAGACGCTTTTCTTTGTGGTGTACTGCTGGTTTTTAAGCCACGGAGTCGGTAATTGATAAAGGGAACTATCGTGAATGTACTTGAGACTAGCCAGTATATGTTTCTAGCCACCGTTTGTTTTTGCCAGTCAATTGGATATTGGATGTCTAGCAAGTCATTACCTTCGTAAACCTGATACAATATGCTTTTTGGTTTAAATCGATTCATACGTTTAGTGGCGATCGATACGTGTTGCTTGATACCTGTACCAACTAAACCTGCATTTATGATGGTTTTATCAGGAAACTGTTCTTTTAATTGGTCTACAAAACCACCTGGACTAGCGGCAAAAGAATCTCCGAAAACCAATAAATCGACCGATGAGCTTGTGAGTTCTGCCTCACTGTTGAGCGCTTTAAGTTCAGCCTTATAAAAGTCTACTAATTGATATCTGTAGATTATCTCCAGCCCCGACATTGACAAAAACAACATCAATAATCCATATATAAACCAATAAGCTAGTTTTTTAACATGCATCGTCCTACTTCTATCCATAAAGATAAAAGTTTAGCTTTTAGCATGAATGGCTTCTCTGTAAATCGAACTTAATTGATGGGCTAAGGCTTCATAGCTAAAATGTCGATTAAAATGATCGATGATACCTGCTTTTGATGGTTTTGCTAAGCGCGCGCAAGTTTCAAAAATATGAGCTAATTCCTGGTGATCGCCGACCGTATACAAATACCCAATCGATGCATTTTTAGTCAATTCGATAAATGAAGGGATCGACGTCAAAATAGGTGTTAATCCACATGACATCGCTTCCATAAGTGCATAGCCACTCCCCTCTTTATGACTCGCTGCTACAAAATAATCTGCGGCCGACAAATATCTGGAAATCTGGTTTCGATCGATAAATCCGTAGAGGGTGACTCTATCCGCGAGCTGATATGTACTGATGTAATTTTTTATCTCTTCTTCTAAAAAAGTCTGCTTATAAATCATGTGCAAATGGGCATCTTCATCCTTCTTGGCAAATGTTTTAAATGCTTTTAAAACAGTCATAGGGTCTTTATTGGAGTTCAAATTTCCAATCCATAAAAAACAAGGCTTACCCTTTAATACCAGGTCACCATCTGCTACAAAACTCATTTCTGAAGATGCTTCCATGATGAAACGAAATTGGTTTGCTTGTGCTAATTTTGCTTCTAAAATCGGTATTTCCATGCCTTTAGCCGATAGTAGAAAAAGATCTACTAAACGCAAAAATGGTCGTTGAATCCATGGATATTTTACCTTCGTTAGTCCACCATGGTCTTGCACGATGTATGGAATATTTGCGTTTGCTTTAGCTAAGTTGTGATGAGCTACCGGTCGATAAATATTATTAGCATGTATGACTTCGATGCCTAGTTCTTTGATTTGCTGGGTAAGTACATGGTTGTATGCTCGGGCGCTATGCCATGGCTTTAAAAAGCCCGGGAGTGAGTCCTGGATAAAATGATAATGAACCTTTTTCGCAACAAAGTAGTGATCCTTCGAAAACCGATAAAAAACATGCACTTCGTTTCCCACTTGAGCCAATGCCTCCACAAGACATACCGTCGAATAATGACGACTCACCATTTGTTCAGCTTCTAAACCTTCATCATAAAAATGCAATACAAAAGCTATTTTCATGATATACATTGTTTATAGAGTGCAACAAAACGGTCCACACAATCTTGCATGGAATGTTTGCGAGACCATTCGATACCAGCCTTATAAAATGACGCTTGCAATTTAGTGTCGTTAACTAAACGATCAAACTGCTTTACTAAACCTTCTACATCTTGTACTTCAGATTGTAAGCACAGCACATCTGACATATCATGGAGTATACCTACATTAGTACCTATCGTCAAAAGACCTACACTCCAGGCTTCAATAATGGCCAAACATGAACCTTCAAACAATGAAGTATGCAGCATGATATCGTGACTTCTTAATTGGTCTAAAACCTCATTATGTGGCAGTTGGCCTAGGAAGCTAATGTGACCTTTTAGATCTAATTCTTCCGATGTTCGCTGGATAAGACCATCATAATAATCACTCCCAATAATCGTAAGATGCACATCATACTTTTTGCTGAGTGAATGTACAAGCTTAAGCAATGTGATTTGGTCTTTAATAGGTGTTAGATTAGCTACATGTATCAATTTAATGCCTTGCTTGCCTTGAATGGGCTTATAGGTCTTAAGCTGATTTTGAATAGGGATACCATAATAAATAATGGATGCTTTCTCACGATATTTTAAAGGAATGAGCTTCCATTGAAACTGAGTCTCCGCTGTAATGAATGTTGCTCGATGCAAAATAAAGTTGGTCAGCCGTTTTTTAATAAACCCCCTATTTCCGCCATAAGAAACACTAGGTATATCGGCTAGACAACCACCTTGAAGACTATTAATCATGGGGATTTTAAAATAACTACTGGCCATGTATGCCATGAGTCCGTGCGGATGAGTCCACATCGCATGCACCGCATCTAATGGATGTTTAAATCCTCGAATAAATCGCCTAAAATGGATCCATTTCTTTACAATGGGAGCGACATTGGACAAACCTAAGGAATGTAAATGGTAACCCTTATTTTTAAAAGTAGGGTCAATGACAGAAACAGATAAAACATGAAGATTTACTTCTGATGATAAGCCAGCAAATAAATTAAGTAAGATCGGGATACCATGGTTTTTCCCGGAACCTACACCACCTGGAACAATCACTAATATGTTAGGACGATGATCCATTAGAGCATTGGTTTTATGCGTTCTAGACCTTGTTTCTTAGCCAAAAGGTAAGGATTTTTGCCCACGAAACAAAGCCAAAAAACCTTCCAAGAAGCTTTGCGCATCGGCTGGTTTTTGCGAAATAAAAAATAGAAGGTATTCGCCAACATTGAACCTAAAAATAGCAGTTCATTATATTTAGTAAACCGATCGGAACAAGCCATAAAATAATGCAATGCCAAGCATCTTCTAAAAAAAGATGTTTGCTTCTGCATGCGGTTGGTTTCCGATTTATGGTGATGGACGCTGGTTGGATTCAATACATGGATTTTTGTTGGCTTCTGGAGCATCAGACCATAATTATCACCAATGCCACTTGGATCTAAGACCTCATCAAATGCTCTTTCTTTGAGCCATTGTTTCCGACTAAGACTGGCACCCAAACCATAAATATCACAGACATTAACTTCTTTCGCTAAAGAAACATTTTGCGGCCATCCTGATTTCGAAATTGTATTTCCTTTAAGTTCTAAACGAGCTAATATCCATTTATTTAATCCGCTGGCAGATGCTTTGTCCACATCGAACCAAAAACTTAAACCAAAAATCCAATGCCATACCAAGGCCGAGTTGCTACTTGGAGGATATAGATATGTCCAGTTTCCATCCTGATCTTTTTCCAATACCAAACCACTAACAATATCAACCGATGGATGAGTCACTAAATAATCCTTGAGTGTTTTTAGATAGTTTGGTTGGATTTCAATATCATCATCACATAGAAATATGAAGGAAGCCTTCGCCCTTTCTATCCCGATGTTCCGTTGAATACAGACTGAACCCAGGCTCGAAATAATGATGGTTTTAGACCGAAGATTAGCAGGCACATCTTGAATAGTAAAGATGGATTCACTCGCATCGACAATGATGCATTCTTCCACAAAAGAGGCTTGCTCAGACAAAGCGATTAATGTTTGGCAGATATCCTTTTTACGATCTTTTGTGGGTATAACCACTGAAATACCATCCATATTTATCGCTTGGCCCATTGCATAGAAACGTACATTAACCAGGCTTTGAGTTTATGTTTAAGAAACGGCATTGACAAAGCACCTCCTTCTGATTTTTGCTGGAATGCGCGTACCGAATTTTCCACCCAGCGTACAGCATAATCATAGTATTTTCGAGGATAATATCTTTCAAAGTCTCGGTCTCGATCAGTCGTTTCCATCCAATTCAAGGATTGTGTTTGTTTCGCTTCCACTTCCTGATAAAGTGATGTTCCTTTGATGGGATATGCTACTGTAATCGTAAAATGATTAGGGTTAGATTCTTTTAAATGTTTCACCGTTTCTTTAATATCTTCTTGAGTTTCTCCAGGATAACCCAGCATTATAAAAGTACCTGCTTCCATATCATTAGCTCTAGTGCGTTGGATCATCTTTCTTACCTGATTTACATCCACTCTCCGATCCATTAGATCGATCACCTTCTGGGATCCACTTTCAGCACCAATCCAAATCCTAAAAGCACCTGCTTTTTTTAAAGTTAAAATCACCTCTTCATTCATCCTATCTGCCCGAGTAATGCACTCAAAGGGTATGATGGCGTCTTGCTTTTGTACCTCTTCGGCAAAAGCGGCCAACCATTTATGACTAACAGTAAAAACATCATCCACAAACCACACTGAATCGGGATTATAGGTTTCTTTTAAATGTTTAAGCTCTTGAGCCACTAAAGAAGCACTTCTCCGTCGATAACTTTGTCCATATACCGCAGTGCTGCACCATTTGCATGTATACGGACAACCTCTTTGAGTACTCACAGTCATTGCACTTTTTCCATGGTGTGTTTTCCATGTATCGAGATATGCTTGTATATCGATCATCTTCCGATTAGGGAAAGGCAGCTCATCTACCGACTTTATTTTTGTGCGTTCTTGTGTTTTGACCAATGTTGTGCCTGAGTAATAGGCTATACCGGGTATGTGACCAAACTCATGGGTATTACCACTTTCTATGGTATTTACAATATCAAGCATAGTTTGTTCTCCTTCACCTATCACCGTTATTTTAGCACCTGCTTGCAGATAATCTTCAATGTTATGTCGCACATCAGGTCCACCGATAACTAGAGTCGTATCACTGAGTTGATGTTTTACAAACTGCATAATTTCGATGACATTCAACTTAGTCATGAGATTGGTGTATATGGCTAAGATCTCTGGTTGTTCTTTCAGCAGGTAATCCTTAAGCAGTTGTTTGCGAGAAAATGTGGTATCGAAAACTGTATTAGCTTTATTATGTTTTTCTAACCATGCGGATAAATATAAGATGCCTAGCGGAGGATAAGGACGCATAATCGCTTGTTCCTTTTCGTCTTCCTTGATAAAATATCCGTGTGTAAAAACTACTTTCAATCAGCTACAATTTATGCATCTAAGATAAGCGAAGCATTATTCTTTTTCTAAATGAATCAAGAAATGATCCCCCCATGCGCTAAAGATTTTAGTTTTGATCAATATTGCTTCTAATAAAAATATAGGAAAGAATAGGACTTTATATTTCTGGATACTTTGCTCGAAATAAGAAGGTATCAGACCTGTAATTTTGTGTTGTTTTACGCTAAATGATTTAAATATTTCGGCAATTTCCGGAGGATTATAAAAGTAGGTTTGAACTTGATCACCTTCTACAGATACGGTGGTACCTTCTTCACTCTGCCTTGCTTTAATGGCTTGCTTTTGGCCTTTCCACATTCGGTACCACTTTTCTAGTAACGTGTCTTTTGGCATAATCACAAAAATCAGCGCACCACCTGGTTTTAATCGGTCGCTTACAAATGCATGCAGTCTCTGCAAAGCCATTTTATCGATACAATTTAGACCTCCGAAATTGGAAAAAACAAGATCAAATGTAGCTTTTGTATCACTGAGTGTAGGATGGTTAAGATCTAACTTTTTGAGTCGTACGGGATGCTTTGTTTTTGATTTACTCAATTTTTGGCAGCTCATTTTGAGCATTTCGGTCGAGCGATCAGTGGTCAAGACTTTGTGCCCCTTGTTTGCTAAAAATAAAGCATCCTCTCCGGTTCCTCCATTGAGTTCTAAGATATCCAAGTTAGGTTCCAAATGTTTTATCAAGTAATTCCAGACCACTCTGCGTTGCTTCCACCCAATATAAGTATGCGTGAAGTCATCGTCGTACATGGAAGCCAGCGCGTCAAAATCTGCCATAATTTACTTTGATTCCTTAAGATAAGATTTGTGCTTATTGTTTATGTTTCTTTTGTAAATATACATGTGGATTACCTTCTAAAATAAATCCTGCCCAATAATAAGGATGAGCAAATCGATCTATGTTCTTTACCTCTTCTTTGGCTAGTTTAAGCGCTTTATCCAAAGAATGTCCTTGGCTCCAATGTCTATACAAACTAGGCATAAAAATAGCCGTTGCTTGTTCGTTTACCTTCCATAAAGATTTTATGATCGATGCTGAGCCTGCGTGCAAAAAAGCACGGCTAATGGAATAGGTCCCAGCCCCATTTCTATGTGCTCCAGTTCCCGTTTCACAGGCAGAAAGCGTAATTACTGAAGGAGATTCTTCTAGGTTCTCGATTTCGTAGCTATACCATTTCTCGGCATTTCCTTCAGCATCACGTAATAGTATATAGTTATCCAAGCGATTTTCTTTGTTCATAGAAGCATGACTAGAAATATGGCTAATATCTACTAGCATACTTGATTTTAAATTTTGTTTAGTCATTTGTTCACCAGCCAAAGTTTGGGTATTTACTGAATTAAAAACTTGGCGGATTGATTGCGTTTCTTCCCAACCTTTAGGAAGTTCTGGATAGGCTTTAATCCTTGTGTCATTTTGAGTTTTAAGATTAGTGTAGCTAAGTAAACTTACGCTTGGATTTTGGATGGTTAAGGTATCCATAGACTGATATTCATATAGATCAAAATGATAGTGGATACTTTGTTCAGGAAGTAAAAGTTCGAATGACAATTGGAAAGTGTTTCCATCGGCGAGGATTAAAAGATCCCCTTCGCTATGCAACTGCGAAGGAAGTATCAATTGTTTAATGTTTTCTGATGTATTTTGTAAATCTTGTTGTTGCATTATTTGATGATTAAATGCCTGCACTAGACTATCGAGTGTAGCTGTAGAAAATGCTCCCAACTGTAAAGTATCGCGAGTATAATAATAAAACCATGTATCAGATTTATAGGTAAAATACTCTATCACTTGATGGTCTCCGCTCATAAAATATGAAGATAGGTTTTTAGTAGGTTCAGACTTGTTTACCATTTCATGAAACTGCGGCCATGTTCCTTTTTCCTTTAATAACTCATACAGTTCTATGAAGATAGGATCACCGTAATAGCTGGTATCTAATAAATCTTGAGTGGTTTTAAATATTTCAGAGATCCGATTAAGGGTTTGAGTTTGATTTGGGCTTAATTGGCGACTAGCATCTTCATGGCGTTTTCTTTTTAATTCTTGAATTTTAGTTTCTTGGACCAGTTTAATGATTTGCTTTGCTGCATTATGATCAATTAAATGCTTGTGACTATGATAAGTACTTATTATTTCTGAGGCAATTTTAGCATGGAGATCTTGGATATGGAAGGAAGCTTTACCAACCCAAATTTCTTTTGCTAATTCCTTTCGTTTAAAATTGATTTCAATCTGGACTTCTGCTGAATACTCCGAAAAAGGATGGTCTCTTAAAAAATCAAGGCTAATAAAAGAAGCATATTTTCCTGTTTTACCTGGACAGTCGCGTAACGCTTCAATTTGTTTTTTGTATGTATTAAAAGCAGCTTTATTCGGAGCAGTATGAATGAGGTAAACTAGCGAGATTATATTTCTATGGTGACAGTCCCAATCTTCAAAAAGTTTGTGTGCTTTTTCAAAGAATTCAAAAGCTTTGTCCGAGTTTTTATTCAAATAAAAAACACCTAAGTTTATGAGTACTCGATATCGATTATTTACGTCCATTTCTTTTTCCAAACAGCTCTCCATAAGCGCAATAGCCTCGTCGCTTTCACCTTTAAAATCGAGAATGTATGATTTGACCACATCTGCAGAAATGCTATCTTTTGTCGAGGAGAGGCTTAAATTATTTATATAGTATTGGATGTTATTAGTTAGATCATTTATGTCAAACTCCTTAATCAATTCTATACAAAACTGGTTTAAGGAAGCTTTTTTAAAATGATTGGATAAAGCTTTATTTTCTAATAATTGTGCTTGCGCATAATTATGCAGATGATTGATGACATTGGCGTATTTTTCTTCGTTGAGTTGATTTGTTTTCGTGTGATCTACGGAGTATTCGAAATAGGTTTTTAGAAGCTTAGCCTCTTCGAGATAGTGAAAAGCCAAATTGTATTTTTGGGATATTTCTTCAGCAATAGTAACGCTTGGCGTTAATTGTTTCCTTGATAGGACAACAAGGGAATTATATAAAATCTCGTAGAGTACGTCTTTTTTTCTCCAAGCACTTAAGTTGTCCCAAATGGAATGCATACCACTCGTATCGAATGAAACATTCAATTGTTCTTTTAGAGCACTCAAGGCATGAACTGTGGGATTAAGTTTGTCGTGCTTTTGCCAATGAGTCGGACAATGGATAGCCAACAAGTGATTTAAACGAACCGAGTCTTTGGTGTTTGTTAGGTATTCTGATTGGAGACTTAGATCGTTTTGTAATACAATTTCGATATATTCTTCTATATAGCTCAGATCGTTTTTTGAACAAGCACTCCAGATTAAAGTCATAATGAGGAAAAAGAAGAGAACACTACCTTGTAAAGGAAGTACACTCTTTTTTTGACCATTATTTATACCCATTGAATCAGTAATTTTAACTAAATTAAACTGAATATTTTCAGAAAACTTGAATCGGAAGGGAAATTTTATGCTGTCTTAGGGTCACTTTTTTTGATATTTATTTACAAGTAATTAAAACAATTCCAATGAAAAATCTACTCTTGCATGGTATTGCATTTGCCTTTATGATGATTATTTATTCTGGTTGTCAGCCATGTGACTCGTGCTGCAAACAACGCATTGAATGTGAACCACAAACTCAAACTGAATTTCCTAATGACAAATATTTTATCGGAAAGGTAATTATACCTGCAAAATCATCATATTCCACTGGAATGATTCGGGTCTTGATTAATGAAAATGCTGCTCCATTAAATTATTATAGAGGCATCACTTACTCTCGAAAGCAATTTAACACGGCTGACTATATTCCAGAATATCTAGACACTGTTTACTTTAAAGTAAAAAAGCTTGGAGATATTTTGCTTGCTACCGATGTAACAACTGATAAATCAGCAATAGTCTTATATGACCCGAATGAGTTGCTCAACTATCAAGATAAATTTGACATAGACCTACATATCCACCCTACCGAAAAAATGCATACAAAGTTACATGTTATGGGTATAAATGGTTCAGTTAATGCAAGTGCTACCGATGGTACGTCAATCGTTGTAGTTAATTTACAGAAAAGAAATAATGAAACTAATGCGCCAGAGGGGCCAGTGTTTACAGAATATGTTTTGAGCTCCAATTGGAATCAATTTACATCTCAAAATCCTAATTATTCTACTTTAGTGGTTTATCAAGATATTGTTCACCGAACAGGTATAACCGTAAATGGTACAACTTCTACTCAAGACATTAAAGCTTTAACATTAACACATACGCATGGGCATCCATAAGACAATAGCTTATATTTTATTTTGTAGTTTGTTTGCCATTTCTTGTTGTGGTGGAAAAGATAATATTTGCTATCCTTGGCAATCATTTAACGATATCTCTTACTTACTTTTTCAACCAAATGGTCATACCCAATATCAGTTAATTCCTGGACAAAAAATTGAAAATTCTATTTGCTGGGATTATAAAACCAATGATGGTGAGTACTTTGTTTTTCCTTATAATGGCCGAATAACTCGGAAGGGCGAACAGAATTTGTCCAGGAACACACTGCATTCTTTTAAGGTTTATTACCCTCCAACAACATCTACAAGTTTAGTCAATGAGCCTTTAGTGAGATCCATAAATAATTATTTTACAAAACTATATTCTGGAGTAAGCTGTAGTTTTTTGAGTACTACGACCATGAACAATTACGAATCCATGGACGACATCAGTGATCCTCAAAATATATATAATCAAATTGGTATTGATTCAAATTATAAATACCATTTGATTATAGACCCAAACAGATCATTCACAGCCGGTAACCTGGCATTGTTCCATAGATTTGATATCAACAATACTGAATATGATAAGACTGATGATCTAATTTATTTAGTTGGAACCCCTGAACTAATTTTGGATCCTGTCATTTTTGTGCATGAGTTCTTTCATAATATTGCAGACCAAGACAATGATATAATTTATGAAACACCCACGGGACAAGTTGGCAACATTTTAAATTCAGCAAGTCCAGTTTGTGCTTATGTAGTGGAGTTAAATCAGTTATTATCCTTACAAAATATCGAAGCTCCAGACCAATATCCATCTGAATTTACTCTTCCAGAAAATGTTGAAGTAGATTGTGCGGAATTCTTTGCTCTGAATGACGAGCGAAGATTGTATGCTGTGCATCCCAGCTCTTCTGATTTACTAAATAGTATTGATAGTACTACAATAGCTAAGATCTTGACAACAGAATCTACAGGATTTATGAATGTACAAGATCAAAAAATCTTGCGATCAGTTTTAAAACAAGAACATAAATTAGTAGCTGTCAGTCCAGACAAAAATATTAAGCCTTTTATTCAAGAATCGAATTACATTGAATATAGACTATCCAATTTAGAAAAACTCAAAAAAAACAACTTAATCAAATATATGATTGCTTTTGAAGGGGAAGATTATAAAGCAACTAATGCAGATCCTTATAAAAATGCTGACGATTTTACTGAATTAAAAAGTCTATTTCTTTCGACTAAATAAACTAACTCACTGCATTCGCTTAATCAAAGCTATATCACTCTTTGCCCTTTCTTCCTTACTTTGCTGTAATGATTGAATGGCTTGATCCCATTGTTTACGATTCATGTAGACATGACCTAACCAATAGTGAGCCTTACTCAGCGTGTCTTGGTTTTGGTTTTCTGAAAGGACTTTAGTCAAAAAGTTTTCGGCGTTTTTAAAATCATTGAGGGCAAAGTGATATTTACCAGCGGCAAAATCATCTAGGGCATCCAAATCGGTAGATTTAGTAGTGGATGAATCATAAGGCCGTTGATATTGTTGTTCCCAAATTTGATCATGAGTATCTATTTGTGCATTTCTATACCCCAAATAAGCCACTCCTAATAAACCTACAAAACTTGCAGCCATTGCCCACTTTTGAGTTAAGCCACGACTGGGTTTTGGAATTATTTTGGTAGCTGGTACCGATGAAGAATTATCAGATGTATCTTGTTGAATATTTTCGATGGTTTCTAATAAATCCAATTCGAGTAATCCTTCGCTCAAAGTTTTGGCAGCAGGAAAGTTTGCTACAGCAGCTTTGAGGCTTTCATCATTAGCCATTGCTTCTTCGAAAGCTGTGCGCTCGGTCTCAGATAAACTGTTTTCCAGATAATGTTCGATATGATCATAAAAATCCATCATCTTAAAGCTTCTTTAATAGTAGGGTTTTCTTCGATGAATATTAGCAATTGTTTCATGCACTTGTATTTCTTTTTCTTAGCCATACCTTCACTTTGATAGCCAAGCATTGCTGCGATTTGATGCATCCTGTATCCATTAGCCCAATGCATCAGTACCTCTTTACAATTACGTCCTAACTTAGCAAGTAAATCAGTCAATAACTCCTTTTTTTCTTTTAATATCACTAGAGCTTCTGGCTGAATAACATCTTTTTTATCATGATGGATTTGCCATTCTTCGCTTCGATGTTTTTTACGATCAGAAAGTTCTTTAAGCCACACATACTTAGCTATACCGATAAGATATTGTCTGATTGAAGTCTCGATCTCCATATCATTGTTTTTTATCACTGTCTTAACAAATTGGATCAGTGTGGTATTAAATACTTCTAGTGCGTTTTCTTCCTTACCACCATTATTTATTACCAAACCAAAAATCGTAGTTTTTAAGCTTTGGTCATGATACAGTTGTCTAATGACATCATCACGTCCTTGCTTTCCAGATCTGATCTGACTTAAAAGTTTTTTGTTAATTACAGCCTTACTATCCACAAGTGATAAAATTGATCATTATGTGACCTCAAAATAAGATAATTTAACTTGACTAAAAAATGAGTGTTAGCTTACCGAGATGTCGCTGCGTACCTTTTGAGCAAACTAAACCGGTATAAGGCTAAAGGTAGATGATAGAGCATTTTTGCTGTATTGCGAAGAAAGCCTTTAAATCGCCCACTAAAAATCGATTTAAGACTGATCATTCCTTTCCGAATATTATACCTACTATGTACATACCTATGCAGTGTTTTATAAAATATAGGTTGATAGGTATTACTAAACATTAGATCTAAGTCATCCGAGTCTGACCAATTAGCTTTTTCTTTTAATTCGTGTTTTACTTTATCATAAAACTTAGTACCTGGTAGAGGATATGATACGGAGATACCAATTTCATCTGGCATTAAATCAAGGACCATTTTCATAGTTTTTTGGATATCCTCAAATGTTTCTCCTAAATATCCAAATTGCAAAAAGAAAGCTACCTTGACTTTTCGTTCTTTTAAGCGTTGGCTGGCCTCATAGATCTGCTCTACCTTAGTCCCTTTATCCATGGCGTCTAAAATCGCTTGACTTCCACTTTCTGCACCTAGCCATATAATATCTGCGCCACTATCAGCCAGTGCATCCAAATTGTCATCTTGTAGCATTAGATCAGCTCTCGATTGAATTTTATATTTAAAGCTTAATCCCAGTTTCTCTTTTTCAGCTAAAAAGGTTTGAACCCAGCGGGGCTTAAGCCCAAAAATATCGTCACACATCCAAAAATAATCGACGTCAAATAAGGTCTGCACATATTTTATCTCTTGCATCACTTTCTCTGGCGAACGAGAATTATATCTGTTTCCATAAATAGGTTTTGCACACCAATTACACTTGTATGGACATCCTCGAGTAGTGGCTAGATTCAAGGCAAAATAACCGTGATTATCCATCCATATTTTACGGTAAGGCTCGATGTTTATTAAGTCCCATGCCGGCATAGGAATACTATCTAAATCTTTAATCACTGGACGTCTTGGATTGAGTTTGACACTACCCAGCTGGTCTTTAAGCGCAATACCTAATAAATCTTCCGTTGATTGGTTATTTTCTAGGCATTGGACCAAATCTAAGATCGTTTCTTCTCCTTCACCCAGTAAAATATAGTCTGCCCCTTCGGTCAAATATTCTCCATAATGATCCGTCGAGTCCGAACTGCTTACAATGACTGTAGCACCTAATGCCTTTGCCTTGCGAATCATTTCAAAACAAGCATCTCTCATGACAGTGAGACACATTTTTGTCAGATAATTAAAACCATCATCATAAACAATCACATAAGATGGTTTTTCTTGCTCCATTTGGGTGCAAACACCTGTCACGTCATTGGACAAACAATTATCGTAAACACTTACAGCATAGCCATGATTTCTCATATAAGAAGCTGCCCACAACGTACCTAATGGAGGATATGGCTGAGCCGTTTTCCATTGTTTGCTATCCATCGGATAGAAATAACTATTGGTAAAAAATATGTTCAGTTTCTTGTTCAATGTTGTTGTATCGTTTTTAATCGATCCTCGTATAATTTTAAAACTTTTCCTTGACTGTTTGGCGGATGAACTTTTGCTTCGTTTTTTGTACTCCTAAACATTAAATCATATTCTTCTTTAGTCAGTTTTGCCGCATATTTTTTCTTATTCCGTTTAGCTGCTAATCGCTGTAGATAGTTTTCGATGTAATTGCCAAGACTATTATCTAATAAAAACTCTAGCAAATTTGACCACAAGTAGGGTTTAATATCTTCATCCAGTTTCCAAGCCAAAAAATCTTGCGTATCGGCATTTGGAAAGTATCTTTTATACCATGGATTGCTTGACAAAAACTGTTGATAAATCGCATCATTATGCATAAGAAGCATACTTTCAATTTCAGTAGCCGTAAAGAGGTTTTTTTCTTTTATTTCTAATTGATCTGTAGTGATCATATAGTTGATGCAAAAATGATCTTTCGAATTTTTCAAAAAGAGCTTTTTATACAATTTCATAATGGATTTAGATATCCAAATACGATTGGGCTTGGCGATGATGAAATAATCAATATCACCATCTTGATCCATCACTCCTTTAGATAAGGAACCTGAAATGCAAACACAAAGATTGTAAGGCAATCGAGCTATAATTTTGGCATTTTTTTGAGCTATCGATTTTATATTTTGAGCCAAATGTTCCTTAGCTAAGCGCTCTTTAACCTGATTGTCTATATTTTCTAATCCATAATATGCACCTTTTTGTTCGATCATATCGGATAGAACCATTTCCGTAAGTCGCTCTTTTAATTTAACAAGCGATATAGACACAGACAAATACCTGTGCATTTCTGACAAAGTTAAAGGATGATTAAATATCCCAAAGTAATGCAAACATTGCATTATCTTTTGATTTGAGGTTTTATCAATCTGCATCAAGGCATTAATTGAGCAACTTAGTTTATTGCCTAAAGTTAACCATTCTACTTTCTTTTACAAGAAACATCAAGTGATGAATCAATGATTTTATTTATTATAAATCATAAATGAAAATTGCTTACGTTTATCAAGTAATTTATGATCTTAGAAAAAGAATACCTTAAGCTAAAAGAACAGCGTTTAACTAACTACACTAAATGGCTTCAGTACCCGCCGGAACTCATTGTTATTGGAGGTGGAATTACAGGTGCTGGCATTGCTCTTGACGCAAGCTTACGGGGCATTTCTACCTTACTTATCGAAAAAAATGATTTTGCTTCTGGTACAAGTAGTAAATCAACCAAGTTAATCCATGGTGGCCTCCGCTATTTAAAACAATTAGAATTTGGTTTAGTTAAAGAAACAGGTTTAGAACGAGCTGTCACTCACAGAAATATTCCACATTTAATTCACCCAGAAAAAATGCTATTGCCTATTAGCAAAGATGGAACGTTTAATTTTTGGTCTGCTTCACTGGCAATCGGCCTGTATGACTGGTTAGCTAAGGTTTTAAAGAAGGATAGAAAACGAAGTTTTAATAAAAAGAAAACACTACAAAAAGAACCATTACTCAATAAACGATTAGTTCAATCTTCCGTCCAATATTCCGAGTATAGAACAGATGATGCCAGACTAACCATAGAAATCATTAAATCCGCTCAAAATGAAGGTGCTCACACCTTAAATTATGCTACTTTTCAAGGTTTTCTTTATGAAAAAGACCAAATCATCGGCATACAAATCAAAGATCTTTTACTGGACAAGATATTTGAGATTCATGCACAACAAATAGTTTCCGCTGCAGGTCCATGGGTAGACGAACTAAGAACTCAAGACCAATCATTAAATGACAAATCTTTGCATCTAACTAAAGGGGTGCATATTGTAGTCCCTCATCAAAAACTCCCCCTATCTTCAGCAGTATATTTTGATGACTTTGATGGGCGCATGATATTTGCCATTCCCAGAGCTGACATTACCTATGTCGGCACAACGGACACTAATTACACTGGCGATAAAAATCAAGTGACTTGTGACGTCCAAGATGCCGAGTATCTTATCCATGCTTGTAATACCATGTTTGATGTCCCGACATTGGACAAAAAAGATATCATATCTCACTGGGCAGGACTGCGTCCTTTAATCCACGAAAAAGGTAAAGGACCGTCAGAGTTATCTAGAAAAGATGAAATATTCGAATCACCATCTGGCTTAATCTCCATAGCTGGAGGCAAACTGACAGGCTATAGAAAAATGGCTAGAAGGGTGATCAAAAAAGTGCAAAAAAAACATCCAAGCCTGAGTCAAGCAAAAGGTAAAACACGCAGGTATAAACTCCACAAAAAACCATTTAAAAACTATGCTTCTTTTCTAGATTTTAAACAACAATTGATAAACACATACCCCAGCATATGTTCGAAAACCATCCATCATTTGTGTGATACCTATGGTGCAACTGCTCAGTCGATACTCCAAAACAGCCAAGAAAGCAAATATGAAAAAAACGAGCATAAACTGATCGATGCTGAACTTTCTCACTGTTTTGAAAACGAAATGGTCATCTACCCCGAAGATTATTTTATCCGTAGATCCAGTAGACTTTACTTTGACATCTTTTTTATGCAAACAAACCTTAATTTTGTGATAGAACTTTTTTCTAAGCACTTTAATTGGTCTGAACAAACTGCAAAAAAACAAAAAGATAAATGTTTAGCAGACCTCGCTGAAGGTCTAAAATTTAAACAAGTCTAAGTATTAAAAAAACATCGATTAAAAGCATAAACCACCTATTCCATGCGAAAAATCATCCTTTACATAGCCAGTAGCATCAATGGCAAAATAGCGAGAAAAAACGGGAGTGTAGACTGGTTAGAGTCCATGCCTAACCCTGATAAGTTAGACTATGGTTTTGCGGAAATGTTTGCAAACATTGACACAACGATTCAAGGATATAAGTCCTTTAAACAGGTCATCGATTGGGACATTCCATTTCCATATCAAGGTAAAAAGAATTATGTGCTTACCAGCCGACCGGACAGAACACCCCATAAAGAAGAAGTGTACATTACTCCAGAACAAGTAGATTTTATCAAGGCATTAAAAATGCAGGAAGGCAAGGATATTTGGCTGATCGGTGGTAGTCAAACCATAAGCTTCATGCTCGAAAATCAATTGGTCGACGAAATTCAATTGTTTATTATGCCTATCCTTTTAAAAGACGGAATTGACTTAGTTTCTGTCATGGAAAACGATGTCATGCTTCATTTGGAAGAAACTAAAACCTTTGATACTGGCGTGGTGCAGTTAAGGTATGTTTCTAAGGTGTCAAATTAAAAATTGTGTGAAGTTAATCTGACTCATCGACAAAAAAGTTAATCATACTTAATCCAAAACTTGCAATTTAGCATATTGCAGCATGATGCGCTTTTCTGCATTTGTACTCAACTGATCGAATCGAATAGAGGCCACAAACCGCTCATCTATACTCAAAACTTCACCCTTCCCAAACTTGAGATGCAACACCTTATCCCCTACCTTTATTTTATTCATGGAGGTAGCTACAAAGGTGGCAGGGTCTATTTTTAGAACAGGCGCTTTATTAGCTGGCTTTCGCGTAAAATTTCCCAGAATTTTTGGCTCGCCAAAACTAGTACTAGGAGACTTTTTAATGACCGTATTATCCATAGATGATTCAGGCAGTTCTTCTAAAAACCTGGATGGGTCATTAAAGCGCATGGTTCCATATTGGTATCTAGAATTAGCATAACTCAAGGTTAAATATTGCTCGGCTCTAGTGATGGCCACATAAAATAAACGCCTTTCTTCATCGATTTGATCAGGAGAAGATAAGGACATAAACGATGGAAATAGATTTTCTTCCAAGCCCACAACAAAGACTGATTTATATTCTAAGCCTTTAGCCGCGTGGACAGACATCATAGTTACAGTATCTACATTGTCCTTGTTTTCATCTTGATCCGTCATGAGCGATATGGTTTGTAAAAAACTAGCCATAGATTTGTCCACTGGTATGGCTTCATCTGCAACCACTTCATCATCTTCTACAAACTCTTGGATACCGTCTAATAGGGAAGTGACATTCTCAATACGCCCTTTACCTTCGATCGAGTTATCTGCTTTTAATAAATCAATAATCCCAGACTGCCTTACGATAAATAAGGCTGCATTATAGGCATTTTCAGCTTGAGCATGCTGCTGCATGGCTTGTATTAATTGTACAAACTTGCCTAGCTTTTGTTTAGCTCGACCATTAAACTGAATCGTCGTGAGACAATCCCAAATACTAACATTATTATCATCTGCAATTTGAATGAGTTGTTCGATAGTAGTTTTACCTATACCACGTCGCGGATAATTGATGACTCTTTTTAATGCTTCATCATCATTTGGGTTTATCGTGAGTCGCATATAAGCCAGACAATCTTTTACTTCTTTTCGTTGATAAAAGGAAGTACCACCATAGATTCTATACGCAATATTGTACTTTCTTAACCACTCTTCAAAGATTCTTGACTGTCCATTTGTCCTATAAAGAATCGCAATTTCTTTGTTGGCTAAGTGATATCTATTTTTTTGTTCAAGGATGCCATCAGCCACACGTCTACCCTCTTCACTATCTGTCATCACTTTAATTAATTTAATTTTATCTCCGTCTAGGCGATCAGTCCAAATCTTTTTTTGTATTTGGTTTTTATTGAACTTTATGAGATTATTTGCGGCTTCTACAATGGCTTGGGTCGAACGATAATTTTGTTCTAATTTATAAGTAGCTACATTCATATAGCTATTTTCAAATTGTAGTATGTTTTCTATCGTAGCTCCTCTGAAAGAGTAGATACTTTGAGCATCATCACCTACGATACAAATATTTTGTTGGCTGCCCTCATACTCGGTCAGCAGTTTTAGTATCTCAAACTGTAGGAAGTTAGTATCCTGAAACTCATCCACTAGCAAATACTGAAATTGCATTTGGTATTTTGTGCGGACATCATTCGGATTTTCATACAATAATCTAAACATTTGCAAGAGTAGATCGTCAAAATCCATTGCTCCCGCTCGCTTACATCTAGCAGCATATTTTTCGTAGATCTTATAGGTCATCGGGCGGCGATTCATCCGGTCTAAACTCATAAGGTCGTCATTTTCCGCATACAATTTGGGTGTAATTAAATTTGATTTTGCACCAGATATGCGCGATCGTACAGCTCCGTTATTATATACTTTTGGGTCCAGACCCATGGTCTTAATGATTTCCTTTACTAAACTTTTACTATCATCCGTATCATAAATGGTAAAATCATTTGGGTAGCCAATTAAATGAGCTTCGACTCTTAATATCCTTGCAAAAATCGAATGGAAAGTGCCCGCCCACATTCGATTGGCGCGCTGCCCGACTACCTTTTCGATACGCTCTTTCATTTCTCGAGCTGCTTTGTTTGTAAAGGTTAAGGTTAGGATATTCCAGGGCGCTATCCCACTATTAATCAAATGAGCAATCCGATAAGTAAGCACTCTAGTTTTACCAGAACCAGGTCCAGCAATCACCATCACAGGGCCATGGATGTGCTCTACCGCTTGTCGCTGTTTTTCATTCAATTCTGATAAATAACTAAAACCAACTTCTTGCATCATTTACATTTCTTTTAGGAGGAAAAACAAATATAATTTATTGATATATCTTATTATTGTATATGACTAATAATAATGCACCAATCCTTATAGAGTTTATACGTTTTTTAAGAAATCCACGCCCCTTTGCGCACAAAGAAGGTTTGACAAGCTCTTTTATGCTGAAGGTTTTAGGTGGTTTTTTAGTCGTTTTCTTAGTAGAAATCGTAGCTATGAGTATTATCCAGTTAGTGGTGCCATTGGATGATATTCCTCATGCATTAGAAGGTTTACTAGAAAGTGGGTCATTTATTATGGTGTACGTTTTAGCTGTTTTTATAGCTCCCATTTTAGAAGAGTTGATTTTTCGCTACCCCTTGGGATTTTTTAAACGGTTTACAGGCGTTGCTTTTTACTTATCTACCTTTTTATTTGCGGCATTGCACATTTTCAATTTTGAGTTGGAAGGTACTATGTGGTTTTATCTACCTATCCTAGTTTTACCTCAGTTTATCCTGGGACTCTATTTAGGTTTTGTTAGGCTTAAGTCCAATGTTGGGGGCAGTATTTTAGTGCATGCGTACAACAACGCCATTCCTATGATATTTTTGTTATTAGCTCAATTAATGGGATTGGAAAACGCATTGTAATGAACTAAGTTTTCTTTATAACCCATCGCTCCTATTACTGCAAACAATCTTGGACCAAATAGAAAATATTTAAATTTTGTCTCCATTTTGTCAAGCTTAGTTTTTATATGCAACGAACGTATGGAAATATGTAACTTCATAATAAATATACCCAAGAGAATGAATCACCTAAGCTTAATATTTTCCTTGCTTTTTTGCTTTACCGCTTGTTCGACCAGTAAAAACAATACTTCTGCCAACATGGACTACCCTAAAGGTCAGTTAATGATTTTGCTCAGTGAAAATACGCCTCCAGAAAACTTATCAAAATCTTTTGCTCAATATCAACTTATTCATGAATCTCCGGTTAGTAAACATGAAAATAAGTGGATGTATTCTTTTAATGAGGATAAGGTTAGCCTTAAAAAACTCATTATGGAATTGGGCAATGTAAGCATCGTCGAAAATGTAGAAAAAGTAAAAACTGCTGCCTCCAATGATATCAAAGTGACCAGTGGCACATCCGGTAAAAAAGGCAAAGTTAATATCAGAAATAAATAGAATAAATCACAATTGATCATATGACAAACAAACTAATTACTCTAGCTATTATTATCCTTTGTGCTTGTAGTTATACTCAAACTATGCATGCGCAAAACACGGTAGATCTTGATGTCCAAACCACATTTATGCAAAAAATAGGACACATACCACCTATTAGCGAACTGCCAAAACGAAACATTACCTCTCAAAAAACAAAACAGAAGTGGAAAAAGAACCGTAAGATTTTAGAAAACTTTGCAGGAAGAGATGGGTCCAATGTAATTATACCAGCCTTGGAACATCAAGGCCCTGATAAACTCAGGCAAACTTCTATACCTGAGACCACTCGATTTTCTGGAGGTGAACCACTCATAAACATGGATGGGATTACCAGTAATTCTTCTCCAAATGATCCCACAGGGGATATCGGAGCGGATCATTACTTCCAATCTGTCAATGCAACACGCATAGGTATTTATGACAAAGAGGGAAACTTGCAAGATCAATTTTTAGCTAACGAATTTTGGGGTAGTATAGGATTTAGTTCGGCGGGTGATCCCATTGTGTTATACGACCAAGAAGTCGATCGATGGATATTTACAGAGTTTCCTTTTGGAAATCAACTTTTAGTGGCTGTTTCTGATAGTAGTGATCCTCTGGGTTCTTGGACAGCCTATAATTTTGGTACGCCTAGTTTTCCTGATTATCCAAAATGGGCAGTATGGACCAATGCATATACGGTAACCACTAACGAACAAGGGCCTAATCGACAACATTTTTATGTGATTAATAAAGAGCAATTATTAAATGGTGAAGATCAGGTAGATATCCAGCGATTGGAGGTAGAAGGTACTAATAATTCCGAACAAGGTTTTATAGTATCCACGCCAGTAGACTGGTCAGGAAAAACGGCACCACCCGAAGGGACAGGTCCATTATTTGTAAAACTTAATGATTCTTCTTGGGGAGAAGTGCCTGAAGATGCCATCGATGTGTTTGAAGTAGATATTGACTGGGATAATCCGGCAAATACAGCAATTGATCGGCTCATTGTTCCTACTTCTCCTTATGACTCTTATCCTTGCGCATTAAACGGACCTGGTTTTGCTTGTATTCCACAACCCAATGGTGCCACGGGCTTGGATGGTATACCAGAAGTAATCATGTATCAAGTACAATACAGAAATTTTGGAGCTTACGAAACTATGGTGATGTCATTTGTAACCGACGTAACGGATGGCGAAAACTTAGCCGGTGTACGTTGGGTCGAAATGCGAAAGTCACAGGGTTCAGACTGGGATGTTTATCAAGAAGGGACTGTCGGCTTAGAAGATGGCTTAAACAGGTATATGTCGACTATTGCTATGGATGGCGGTGGAAATATAGGCCTGGCTTATTCTGTCTCTAGCGAAACTGAACCTGCAGGCGTACGATATACAGCAAGGTTGAGTTCAGACCCTTTAGGGATGATGACCTTGCCTGAGGTAACCGCAGTCGATGGTGGTGGCTCGATTAATACAGGCGGACGATTTGGGGATTATGCGCATATGAGTGTAGATCCGGTTAACGATAATGTATTCTGGTTTACCACGGAATATGCAGGTACAGGTGGTCAAGTAAACACCAGAATTGTGGCTTTCCAAATGCAAATCGACTCATTAGACATAGGGCCATTTGCAGGTGTTTCTCCAGTGTCAAGCTCTACATTAGGCAATGAAAACTTAGTCGTTGAAATACAGAATTTTGGAGTTTTCCCAGTAAGTAATTTTAGTGTGAGTTACGCTGTTGATGGAGGTGCTGAAGTGGTAGATGAGGTAAATGTCAACATAGCATCTGGTGATACCTATCAACATACTTTTTCTCAGCCAATAGATATGAATGCTCCTGGAGTTTATCCGATTACTATTACTACTCAGATGGATGGAGACCAAAATGCCAATAATAATACCATAGTATACATAGTCGAAAAGCTGCCTGCGCATGATATAGAAATCACCAATATAGATTTTAACACTGAAATAAGCTGTGGGCCCGAAGCAACTGCTTTTATAGCTTTTAAAAATAATGGAGACTTAGATCTTACAAGTGCTACTTTCAATGTGAATCAAAATGCAAACTTATTAAGTCCTATTAATTGGACTGGAAGTTTAATGCGTGGAGAAACAGACATTCTTGAAGTACCTTTAACTGGCCTTTTAGATGGTACCAACCAGATAGAAGTGCAGGCCATAGATCCTAATGGTGAAAACGATGAAGTACCATCTAATAATCAAGGGTCAGGCAGTGTAGAAGCCCTACTAGAATCAGTTACTTTGGTTGTTGATCTTTTTACCGATGGTTTTCCAGAAGAAACCACGTGGGAATTAGTTGATGATGCCACGGGAATAGTTGTTGCAGAAGGAGGACCATATGATCAAGAAAACGAGCACTATATCTATGAGGTATGTGTAGATCCTGAAGCTTGTCTTACAATGACCATTTTTGATTCTTACGGGGATGGTGTAAATTCATTTTTCGATGATGACGGAGATTATACCATTACGGATATTGATGGTAATGTGTTAGCCTCCTTGATTAGTGTAGATTTTGGTGAAGAGGAATCTAATTTCTTCTGCTTAGGTGATGTGGAATGTGATGTCCAAGCAGACATTGTGGTGACAGATGCATCTTCGCCCTCTGCAGAAGATGGAAGTATCCTTATCAATGTAACCAATGGTTTTGCCCCTTTTATGTATAGTATTGATGGAGGAAATAACTTCAGTGAGGATAATTTATTTACGGACTTAGCTTCACAAAATTATGAGCTAGTTATCTTGGATTCGGAAAATTGCATTTACGAAGAAAATGTAACTGTGGGTGAAGCATCCAGTATTGATGAAGCATTAAATGGTGTGAACATAAATATAGCACCTAATCCTACAGATGGTGAGTTAAGTATAATTATGGAAGGATTGAATTACGATGATTTATTCTTAGCCTATTCAGTTTTCGATGTACAAGGTCAGCAGATACAGAATAGTCAATTAGTAAAGTATGACAACTCTTATCAAGGTATGCTTTCCTTAACAGCTTATCCATCTGGACAATATTATATTCGATTTAATCACCCACAACTACAACGATTAATTAAAGTGATTAGACAATAAAAAAAAGGCTCCAAATGAACATTTGGAGCCTTTTTAAGTTTTATCATTCCACAGATTAGTCCTGTTTAGCAAAAACTTGCCTTAATAGTTCGGTTTTTCGCTGGCTAACATCCGTTCTAATCTTTTTCTCTTTCTTTTGGATCAAGTCAAAAAGTCCTTCAAGGGCCTTGGTAGTAACATGCTGGGTAATGCTCGGGTTTAATTTCTTTAAGTCAAACAAAGCAGCAATCTTTTGATTGTAGTGATTTACAGCATCTGCATAATAATCAAGTGCACCGAATTTATTTAATGATTGTTCGATGACTGGACTGAATTGGCCTACCAAACTATTGTAGGTTTTTCTGTGTAGGTAATTAGTCGCTTCGTTGTCCGCGCCCATTAAGATACGTGTTGCATCGTCAAAGGTCATTTGGGTTATGGCTCGAGCAAAGATTGGAGCTGCTTTTTTTGCAGCATCTTCTGCAGCTTGGTTTATTTTAGTGATGGCTGTAGTTTCAAATTTTTCAAACCCAGGAACAATCCTAAGTTTTTCAACTAAACCTGCAGTTTCTTCTGGAAGCAAGATTTTATAGATCGAATTTTTGTAACCATTAGAAGCAGAAAGCTTTTTTACACTTTCATCTACTCCGAAAGACAAAGCTTCTTTTAGGCCGTCAGCAACATTGAACGTTCCTGCACCTGCTTCTGAAATCATTTCCAAAGCTTTATTGATGTCCTTTGGGTCACAAGAGACTAAGGATAAAGTCATTAAACATATTAGTATGTATCTCATAATTTATTGTTTATTAGTATAAAGGTATTATTTAGACTAAAAAATGCCTAGAAGGGTGTTAAAATGATATTAAAATTCCATTTCGACCGTGGCAAAATCAATTTTACCACCTAATTGGGGTCCTACTTTTCTCAACGTTACTTTTGCATGATTTGCATGCTTCCACTTGTTTTGTATACGTTTAAGTATTAGGTCGACGACTGTTTCCAAAAGCCATTTAGTAGCTTTCATCTCTTCTTGACAGATTTGATAAACCTCTTCATAATTAATGGTTTTGTCAATGTCATCTTCGTAGGAGTTCGTTTTATCCATACGAATACTGACATCTAGATAAAATTCATTACCCATTTTTCGCTCAGCCTCATAGTAGCCATGATAAGCTCTGAAAAACATATTTTCTAATCGAATCGTCGTACTTGCCATCTAAATTTTAAATATTTATTGCTAAAGTAAAAAGCAAACTTAGTTTTTCGGCTTACTTTCGCCTTTCCTTTTTCATAATCATCATTACTTTTGACAAAAATTTCATTTTTATGAGTCATGCTAACGATACAGTAATTACAAAAAGTGACAAAACAGATAGATACCAGCATCATGATTATTACGGTGTAGATCAGTTATTATCGGAAGATCACTTATTGGCTAGAGATGCCGTTAGAGATTGGGTCAAGCAAGAAGTTTCACCCATCATTGAAGAATATGCTGAACAAGCAAAATGTCCAGTACATCTATTTAAAGGATTAGCTGATATCGGCGCCTTTGGTCCAAGTCTTCCACTCAAATATGGAGGTGGTGGAATGGATGAGATTGCTTATGGAGTGATTATGCAGGAATTAGAAAGATGTGACTCAGGATTAAGAAGTATGGCTTCGGTCCAAGGATCACTAGTGATGTATCCTATATACAAGTATGGAAGCGAAGAACAGCGAATGAAATACCTTCCCAAATTAGGAAGTGGAGAATTTATAGGATGTTTTGGATTAACAGAACCAGATCATGGTTCGAATCCAAGCGGTATGCTAACCAATGTAGTAGATGATGGCGATGCCTACATTTTAAATGGTTCTAAAATGTGGATTACCAACTCGCCTATTGCAGATATCGCAGTCGTATGGGCTAAAAGGGAAGACGGTCGTATTATAGGTCTTATTGTAGAAAAAGGCATGAAAGGATTTTCTGCGCCAGAAATACATGGAAAATGGTCTTTAAGAGCATCGATTACAGGCGAATTAGTTTTTGAAGATGTACGGGTGCCTAAAGCAAATGTCCTTCCTAATGTAGAAGGACTAAAAGGTCCTCTAGGATGTTTATCTAAAGCAAGATATGGTATCGCTTGGGGTGCTATTGGTGCGGCCTTGGATTGCTATGATTCTGCCCTAAGATATTCTCAAGAAAGAATACAATTCGGTAAGCCTATTGCTCAGTTTCAGTTGACTCAAAAGAAATTAGCTGAAATGATTACGGAAATCACCAAAGCTCAGTTGTTAGCTTGGAGATTAGGTAGCTTAGCTAATGATGGCAAAGCAAGTCCTGCTCAGATTTCAATGGCTAAACGGAACAATGTACATATGGCCTTAGAAATAGCTAGAGAGGCAAGGCAAATTCATGGTGGTATGGGTATAACTAATGAGTATCCGATCATGAGACATATGATGAATCTTGAGACGGTACTTACTTACGAAGGTACACATGACATCCATTTACTCATCACTGGTATGGACGTTACCGGTTTAAATGCATTTAAATAAAACTAGTGTAGATATATACAATACTACTAACATTAGTCAGCAGAAAGTCTGGCGACTTTGGTCTAAAAAAAGAATCAAATTATTAAGAGAACTTTAAAAGTTGAACTATACTATTTAGTATTGCATTATGTTATAGTATAGATTATAAGCAAGGCATTTTATGAGCATTCGATATTTTATATTTTCTATTATTTTTCTTTTGGCCAATGTTGCTTCATCTCAAGTTGTCGAGTTGAAAAACAAATCCTTTGAAGGCATCCCTCGACAGGGAGGAGCTGAATATCCATTCCATCTGGATCATTGGGATGATTGTGGGCAATGGAATTTTAAAACTGCCTCGCCACCAGATGTCCATCCAGGAGGTTTCTGGGCCAATAATTACGAACCTTCCGATGGAAGAACTTATTTAGGTCTAGTAGGAAGGCCTTCTGGTTCTTATGAATCCGTTTCACAAAAACTTTCCGAGCCGCTGGTTAAAAATAAATGTTATGCATTTGCTATTGATTTGGCACTTGGAGAAAGCTATCAAAGTGGGACAATTGCAAGTCCTCAAACTCCAGTTAATTTCGATGAACCTCTTGTTCTTAAGATTTGGGGAAGCTCAACTTCTTGTTACAAAATGCATGGTGGGAAAAATCCGAATACAGAATTGCTTGCCCAATCTGTACCCATAGCTAATAACTACTGGCAGCAATATATATTTACTATTGAGCCGAAAAAAACACATACTTATTTAACGTTTGAAGTCTTTTTTGCGAACGATGCAGAAGACCCCTACCCTGGGAATGTCCTTTTAGATAATGCCACCGACTTTTTCCCTATCGAATGTGATGATGATATTGCCATCATTGATGTATTTACAAAAGATCTCGATGATGTTGTAGCTTATAATGAATCCTTAAAAGAAAAGAAAAAACCAATCAACTCAAAAGCCAAGAAAAAACCTGTGGCTAAAGAAGTACCCATCAAAAAAGAAGAACCTGCTGTTGTAGTTGCTGTGGAACAACCAAAACAGGTAGAAGAGAAAGTGATTCCGAAGGCTAAAAACCCTGAAGAAATTATTTTGACCGAACTAGACGCAAAGACCATTAAAAAAGGGCAAATCATCAATGTCAAAAAACTATTCTTTGCAGCTGATACCAGTTCTATATCAGAAGATTCTCATGAAGTCTTAGATGAAATTTATACTTTTCTAAATCAAAACAAACAGGTGATCATTGAAGTTGGTGGTCATACAAATACGATTCCTCCTCATGAGTTTTGCGACAAATTATCTACCGAAAGAGCAAAATCAGTAGCGTCCTATTTAATAGCCAAAGGTATTCCGGCCAGTAGAATAAAATTTAAGGGATACGGTAAAAGACAGCCTTTAAATACAAAAAAGACTGCGTCTGCTCGAGCGATGAACCAACGAGTAGAAATTAAAATCTTATCGACATAAGTGAGCTTATGGCTTTCTAATGATTCATCCAAAGTTTAAAATCGGAAGTTTTTTGGCGGCTTACAATAAAGGATTGTGATCTAGGCTCGACGATGCTCAGTTTTAATCGATGGTTTAGATAAGGACTGATCTTTTGTATGGCATCTTTGGCTACAATCTGTCCTCGATTAATTCTAAAAAATTGCGCATCATCTAATGTTTCCAATAATTTATCCATCGTTTCTTCGATAATGTAGCGCTTTGTACGTGTTACTCCAAAGGTGATGCTATCCTCAGAATAAACATACAGCAAGTCAGCAACCTTTAACTGGATCAAGCCCTTGCCTTCCTTCACTAATATACCTGTTCGTACGGTTTCAGTTTTTATAGCAGATAAAACTCTAGCCATCTGCGCTGCACTTAAGGCTTGATTTCTATTGCTCCTATTAAATTGCTCTAGAGCTAAATTTAGATCCGAAGCTTGAATAGGTTTTAATAAATAATCGATGCTATTGACTTTAAAAGCTTGTATTGCATATTGATCAAAGGCGGTTGTAAAAATGATGGGTGCCTTCACTTCTACCGATTTAAAAATATCAAAACTTAAACCATCGGCTAGTTGTATGTCCATGAAGACTAAATCTACACTTTGTGGGTTTTTAAACCATTTTATAGCTTCCTCTACGGAGTCTAATACATCTAACAAGGTATAATCAAAAGAACAAACTTTTAATAATTTTTGCAGTTGGTTTGCTGCTCTTTCTTCATCTTCTATGATTAATACTTTCATTTTGTCAGACTGGTATTATAGACTACAATAAAGGTAAGGAAACAGAAAAGTTTAGGCCATCATTATGCACATTGACTGGTCTATCAGTGAGTAGTGCATATCGTTTTTTTATGTTTTCCAATCCTATTTTTGTAGAAGGTGTTTGGCTCGTTTTCTTTTGTATAGTATTAGATACCCTTACGTAGTCATCATTAATCGTAATTTCAATAGTAAGTGGTTTTGATTTAGAGATAACATTATGCTTTATGGCATTTTCCAAGAGCATTTGTATACTCATAGGGGCCACCTTTTTTAGTAAGTAATGCTCTTCGGTTTTCCATTTTACCATTAAATGGTCTCCAAATCTTTCCTTTTGTATGTGAATGTATGACTTGCAAAAGGTGAATTCTTCTTCTAAAATAACCCTGTTGCTGTTTCCAGATTCTAAAGTAAATCTATATATATCAGCTAATTTATTTACAAAATCAATGGCCTCGGCTTTAGGATTTTCTTCGATTATGTCCCTTAGTGTATTTAAGCTATTAAAGAAAAAATGAGGTTGAGCTTGATTCCTTAGGGAGTCCAATTGAGCTTGGACTATGGTTTGTTTTGCTTGTTCTTCTTCTCGGATAGATTTCTTGAGTTTAATAAGGAAGTAAATGGCTTCATAGATGGCCATAGTCATGACACTTATGAGTATAATAGGAACTAATAGTTTGCTTCTCTGGATCGGATTATAATGACCTCCAAAAGCAATGTTTAGCAAAACTCCACCTATTATATCGACCACTACAATGGTGAGCACAATAAAAACTAATAACAGAAGGATACGTTTTAAGGTGTTTTCGATGGAAGGAAATCGCTTTCTTAGAGCAATTAGTATTTCCGTTAAAATAATCCAATTGATAAACGAAAAAAACAATGAAACGCCCCAATTAACCATTGCCTTACTAAGTGGCAATCTTACAAAAGAGTTATTAAAAAGGTAGTCAATAATTAGACTCAAGATTACCACTCCTGATAAACCAAAAAGGATGTCATTAAAACCTAAATACTTAATTCGCCTGCTAATTATACTCATCCTGTATGTTTACTATAAAGCTATAAATGGAAGTCCTTGCTTAGCTTGATAAAAAGTATAGGCAATTAGTCCCGCATAGATTAACCCAAATATAGTGACTAAGGCTATTTGTTGTTTATTTGCTAAATTCCATTTATTCTTCAGTATAACAGCAAACAAAGGGATGATTTGGATTCCATGTAATCCGAAGAAATGAGCTACCCTTAAATCCCCTCCAATGGTACTCCAATTGAGACCCGGCAATCCCACTCCACCATCTGCCACTCCTACATTATGCGAAAACTGGCTAATCATCTGCCCTCCTACCCAACTGCCAAAAAACACCACTAACCATCCTAATACTATGGCCCATTGTATAGCCTTGGATGTATTCAATTTTAAACGTATACTATCAAAGATAAATAATGCCATAATGATTACATTAATGCCTATAAATACGCCCATAATCATAAATAAAATACCATCAAAAGCTGCTTCTACATTATAATGAGACTGTACACCTCTACCGGCTTGTAATACGATAATCAACAAATCAATGATCATAGTCCAAGCAACAATACCATTGATCCAGCGTCTTTTCTTTTTAGAATAAGGGTAATAAGTCATCAAAAAAGCCACAGTTGCCACATATATGGCAGAAGAAAGCACAAACTTTAAAGGCTTAATCCACACATTGACTCCCATTAAAATCCGATCATCAAATGCTAATCCAACAATACATAAGGGTAATAAAAGTAAATGAACCAGTAATATCCAAAAAACTACTGGACTATCGTTTTTTATCGTGTGATACACCATTTTTATATTATTCATGATCTACTATTTTGTAAGTTTTTTGAATAAAATAAATACCAAGAACCCAATAGGACCCAACATAAAAGCACCCAGCAAGCAGGGTATCATCAATAAAGGGTGTATACCGATCGTTCTATTTTGAGTAATCATCCACATGCCTACTATCAAATCAAAAGCCAGGTAATGCAACCAACCAGCTAGTGTAGCACTTTCATGGGAAAATAAACCCATAACCCCTTCTAAACTTCCAAAATTCATCTCAATACCTTGCGTCATAGTTTGTATGATGTAAAATCCATATAGAGCGGATAAGGCAATAGGTATTATCTTATGATCGACCAAGAACCTCGTAGGTTTCCAATTTGGGACAATCAGCATCAAGAGCCACATAATCATGGCGAGCATATTGGCTAATGAAAATATAGTTGAGTAAGACATTGTTTGTGATTTGATAATTAATAATTAGTTACCTATCAATTGATAACCCAAATATGCCTTGCTTTTAGAGCAAATGGAAGGAATAAAAGTTGAACCGTCGCAAAAGTGGCTTGAGTTGTAATGAGAAGGCCATATCTTTAAAATATTCTACCAAATCAAAAAGCATTAAAAGACCTAGCTTTTATATCACTAAATGCCTAGCCCTCTTGGTATTCATACTTTGCTCGAGTTGCAAAAGCCATCAGGCATTGAAAGAACATAAACAAACAGCTCATGAGCATCATAAAGTCTTTATCGGTGATTTTGGGTGTAATTACACCATCCTACCATGCATGATAGACTAGTGTTTTCTAGTTTTTTTTAACTCTTTAAATTATAATTGGTCTAAATTATCACGTCCATTAAATATCGAGATTATATGTTAAATAATTTAATCATATTTAGAGTACTGTTCACAATTTAAACGATAATGGAAGAATTATTAGCTGCGAGATTACAAATGGCTATTTCTTTAGGATGGCATATCATCTTTGCCTGTATTGGAATGGCAATGCCATTTTTTATGGCTTTTGCGGAATGGAAATGGATGAAAACAAAAGATCAAGTGTTTTTGGATTTGGCAAAATCTTGGTCTAAGGGAGTGGCGATATTCTTCGCAGTCGGCGCGGTTTCAGGAACATTGCTTTCTTTTGAATTGGGACTGTTATGGCCTAAATTTATGGAGCATGCAGGACCAATATTTGGGATGCCTTTTTCTATGGAAGGAACAGCTTTTTTTGTAGAAGCAATAGCTCTTGGAGTGTTTTTATATGGTTGGGATAGAATTGCTCCAATAGCTCATTGGATATCCGGATTAATTGTGGGCATATCCGGTGTCATGTCTGGAATTTTTGTAGTTGCAGCAAATGCCTGGATGAATAGCCCGGCAGGATTTGATTTTGTAAATGGAGAATATATTAATATCGATCCGATTGCGGCCATGTTTAATGAAGCATGGTTTACTCAGGCACTGCATATGACCTTCGCGGCTTTTGCAAGTACAGGGTTTGCTGTTGCAGGTGTCCATGCAATTATGCTTCTAAGAGGTCATAAGATTAAATTTCACAAAGAAGCTTTAAAAATTGCTTTGATCTTTAGCTTAATAGCCGCATTTGCCATGCCCATAACAGGAGATTTAGCAGCTAAAGATGTTGCCAAAAGACAACCCGCTAAATTGGCTGCAATGGAAGCTCATTATCATACAACTAAAAATGCTCCATTGATTATTGGAGGCATTCCTGATGATGTTAACCAAAAAGTAGATTATGCCATTGAAATACCTGGAGGATTAAGCTTTCTTGCGCATGGCGATTTTAATGCAGAAGTAATTGGTTTAGATCAGTTTTCTGAAGAAGAACGACCGCCTGTAGCAGTTGTTCATTTTGCTTTTCAAATCATGGTGGGTCTTGGGACAATAATGATGCTGATAAGTATCCTCTATTTTTATATGATGTGGCGTAAATGGGATCTTATTAATAATAAATGGTGGCTTAGAATATTAGCCATAGCTACACCAATTGGATTTATAGCACTAGAAGCCGGATGGACAGTTACCGAGGTAGGTAGGCAGCCATGGATTATTTATGGAGTTATGAAAACAAAAGACGCATTGACTCCAATGCCTGGAATTCAATACTCATTATTTACAATTGTAACCGTTTACTTAATGCTAACCTTAACAGTCGTGTGGCTTATGTTTAGACAAATTAAATCTATTCATCAAAAATACAATGAGGAATGATATATGCAGAACTTGTAATGATAGTATTGGGGATAAGCCTTGTCCTCTACATGATACTAGGGGGTGCTGATTTTGGTGCCGGAATAATAGAAATATTTACAGGAGACAAAGGGAATTCAACCATTTCAAAAGCCATGGCACCTGTATGGGAAGCCAATCATATGTGGTTAATCATAGCTATAGTAATATTATTTAATGGCTTTCCAAAGGCCTATGTTATACTATCAACAAATCTTCATATTCCAGTGCTCATTTTTCTAATCGCCATTGTTCTGAGAGGAGCAGCATTTACATTTAGACATTATGATGCGTATCACGATGATTCACAAGTGATCTATTCAAAAATATTTAGATATTCTAGTTTGGTAGCAGTCTTTTTTTTGGGAATTACTATATCTGCTTTTTTTGGAGGCACTATTCCTTCTACTAGTTCTGCAAATTTTACAGATTTGTATATATCCCCTTGGTTTAATTTATTTAGTTTATCTGTTGGTGTTTTTCTGGTAATTCTCGCGGCATACATCGCAGCCATATTTTTACTGGGCGAGTTAGAAACGGATGGAGGTTATCATTTACTAAGTAAATTTTGCAAACGCTTATTTTTACTCTCTGTTATTTTTGGAACAGCCATCTTTATTAGCTCCTACTTAGAAGGCTTGAGTTTTCATACAACATTTATAAGTCATAGACTATCAATTTTGACAGGTGTACTTGCGACAATTTTGATACCTATAGTGTTTAAAATGATTAGGCAGAAAAGGATATGGAATTTGAGAATAATAGTAGGCTTACAGATTACACTTATTATGACAGGTTGGTTTATAATCCAATGGCCTAATCTTGTTGTTTTTTCAGATGGATCTTTTTTGTCTATTTATGATGCAGCAAGTCCTAGAATTACTATGAAAGTATTGTTCATTGCTTTAGCAATTGGAGTAGTTATAATATTTCCATCATTATATTACTTGTTCAAATTGTTTAAATCAGATTCTAATCTAAATGTCAATTAGTAATAGTTCGGGTTCCCGTATACGAAATGGTACCTAAAAGAAATCTACTTAAAGGATTTTTTTTGTCATCTTGTATCTAACACTATACAATATCCATCCACTCAAAGCATATAAACTTTGTTGACACCCTAAATCATTTAGAGCCTTTGGATCAACAAAAAGCAACATTAAAACAAATAAAACTAAATACAGACCGAGCCGTTAATTCGCTATTTTCTGATCATAATCTAACCGAAAAGTATCAGCTGCCTCAATGTCACTGTAATAAGAAGCAGGCAAAACTTCTTGATAAAGTGTACTCAGAAAAGCTCTTTAAGCTAAATCCATCTTCAATGAGTATTGGAAATGTAAGACGCGCCACAGGCATCATGTATGTTTATGATGCCAAGGAGGAAAAAAGCACCAAAGTCTACTATCTAGAAAATAATAAAAGCTTCCTGATAGAAAATATCCGCCGACTGATTCAAGGGTATTTATTTTAGCTGGGCAATCAAATATGCAAGGTTTTGGAACCATCGAGGACCCAGAAAATGATCTTGGGAGTTTAGTAAATGTTATCCAAGGAGATGAGGATGGTGAGTGGTCTGATATTGGTACAGCAAATAACTGGAATACAATTGATGATGCCTATTTATATTTTGTTGTGGATAATTAGGAAAAAAATAATCCAAAAGCATCTTAATACAAACATTTTGTATCTTATAAATTAAGCACTTAGATATATATAAACCTTGCGTTCATAATACACTCATAATGAATATCTCTTTAAGAATTTGCTATTTAACAATTGCTCTATTCGCAACCCAAAATTTAACAGGACAACATAATTGGATAAATTTTTCTTCAGATTATAGTTTTCATAAGATTGAATTTTCCAACCAGAATACTTGGTTTAGTTCAAACGCAGGTCTAACTTCTATCAGTCATGAAACTGGAATACCTAAAATATTTAATATGGTCAACAGTGGATTACCAAATAACTACATTGAAAATATTAAAGTCAGTGAGAAAGACATACTTTGGGTACAAACAAATTTATACACAGGGCTTTTCATTGACAATCAATATAAGTCATTAAATAACAACTATGAAGGTCAAACTCTCATTTGGAGAGGAGTTAAATCAGTAGACTTTGATTCAAATGGAGATTTAATAACTGCTTGCCATTACAACGAAAATAATGTAGCTAACAAAATGATCCTAAGGATATCAAATCCAGACACTTTTGAAATCATTAAAAAACTTGATCACAATCTCATCTCATTAGCTCTTGACCAAAATGATGCAATATGGTACGGTCAATCAAATGGTAAGGTTAGAGTCCTAGAGAATGGTCAACTATCAACTTTTGATGAAAATAATTCAACTCTTGTTGATTTTTTACCAGTTCAACTAATTGTTAAAACGGATGAAGGAATGGTCATCATACAGCATTTGGAACCCTATGACGAAAACTTCGATGGATATCACGTAAGTAGATTTCTGGGAGGAATTTGGGAAGAACTTGAGATTTTGCTTCCTACGCAGAACACTCTTCAGCATTATTTTGTAGGTGCCAATGGAAATTTATTCTTACATTTTCCGGAAGAAGAAATTTTCGAACTCGTTAAAGAAGGGTGGGAACAGGTCATTATTCCAGATATTTCTATTCCAAATCCTCCATATTACAATCAACTATTAAATATAGATTCTAAAGGAAATAAATGGTATAAAACTCAAGATAAGGGTCAAGCAAAAATTATCAAAATAGATGAAGATGGAATTCAAAAAGAGGTTGAAATTTCAAATGCTGATTTTAGAGAAAGAGTAAGAGAAATCTTTATAGATTCTAAAAACAATAAATGGGTTTTAGATATTGCGAGTGTTGCCAAATATGATGGAAGAACCTGGACTAATTATTCAGAAGTTTTTAACCAAGGAGATTTCATCGAATTTATAGATGAAGGACCAGATGGACTAATTTGGGTTTCTTACAAAAACTTAAGTCTTGGCGAATTTGGATTTAGGAAATTTGATGGAGGCTCCTGGGAGAATTTCAGGTTGGATTCAATTTTCCATGAAAATTTTTCCATGTCATATGAATTCCATATTGATGAAAGCAATAATTTATGGATGACTACTGGAAAGGAACTTATAAAATACGATGGAATAGATTGGACAATTGAAGACATAGATTATGATGGTTTTATACTGGATAGATTTATTCCAAGTGGTGATGGGACTTTTTATTTACACGGCGGCGATGACTTTTATTTTTTTGATGGAGAAAACCTAAATGATATTCATTTCCCACTTCCCGACTGGAGTATTTCATTGAAAGCCATAGAAGATAACTATGAAAATTTATGGGTAATCAGAGGCACAACAATTTGGGTTTATGATGGCATTCAATTTATTGATATTTCACAAAATATTCCAGATATTGATTCCTTATTTTTAAGATCAGTAGCAGTAGATAAACATGATATTTATTGGTTTGGGCTAAGCAATGGCAATTTATTGAGACATGATGGCATTGAATGGGAAATAATCCAAAGACCTTACTTCAATCACCATTATCACAAGGATTTAAATGTTGATTCATTAAATAATATTTGGATTAGTTCTTATCTAGATGGACTTATAGTTTTTAATGAAAATGGTATCAACAATTTAGGAACCACTAATGGCAAATGCATTGAAGGTTTCACATATCTTGATTGGAATGAAAATGATGAACAAGACCAAAATGAAATATCACTATCTAACCAAAAAGTAAAATTATTGCCAGATGAAATAACTTCTATTAGTTCATATTTAGGTAAGTATAAATTTGATATAGAGGATGATGTTGATAAAGTAGTGGAATATATTTCAACAGATGACGACTTCACAACGAGTTCGCAGTCTCCTTTTATCAATGTACCTATTATTGATAACTGCACTGAAAATGTAAATATTGGTTTGGTCAGTACTGTTCTTGAATCAAGAGGAGAGATAGAAATAGTAGCAGGAACACCAAGATGCAATCAAGAAACTAGAACTTATTTATTCATAAAAAATACTAGTCTAAATCCATTATCAGGAGTAGTAAAACTAGATATTGATGAAAAGATTAGTTTTATTGATGCAGAGCCAAGTCCTTTTGATATTGACAACAACCTTCTCAGTTGGGAGATTTCAGATCTCGCACCTTATGAACAATACCACATCGAAATATTTGCAAAGTATCCAGGAGTCGATTTTATAGGAGAAGTAGTTTTCATGTCATCTCAATTTCTTAAAGACGATGGTACAGTTTTAGACAATGATAACTCTGAACAAGTAATTATTTGTTCTTTTGACCCTAATGATAAAACAGGATCTTCAGAAGGTGAATCAATTGACAACTATTCCCTTTTGGATGATGGAATAGAATATTTAATCAGATTCGAGAATAAGGGAACAGATACCGCATTTCAAGTTGTAATAATTGACACAATTTCTAACGATCTAAATATTAATAGTTTTGAATTATTAGCCTCTAGCCATCCCGTAGATATCACAATAAGACAGCAAGAAATTAAATTTTCATTTGATCCAATTTTTCTCCCATATTCTGAGATTGACCCTTACGGTAGTCAAGGGTTCGTCAAATTCAAAATAGATCCAATAACTGAAATTCCAGACAATACAATAATCAACAATAAAGCCTACATATATTTTGATTTCAATCCAGCTATAGTAACCAACACAACAGAAAATATTCTTGTAGATGAATTGCCTTTTGATTTTATTGCTGAACCAGAATTGCCAATTAATTGCAAAGTTAGTTTTGTCCCGAATCCTGTAGTCGATAAATCTAATTTGGCAATCCCATCCTATTTGGAAAATGGAACTTTTCGATTATACAATTCAATGGGTGAACTGGTACTTGTAGAACACCAAATAGATAAACGAATTGAAATTCAAGAAAAATATTTCAACTCGGGTATTTACTTCTACAGTATTAATAAGTTAAGTCAAAAGTGTATCGGAAAATTAATAATTAAGTAGTTCATTCATCTGTAAAATGATCAAATAAACAGAATACAATAACATAGAAACAATCCACAACACTAGATAATCACAGCATATCTGTTCGTCCCTCACAGAGACGCTGGATATTATTATATTATAATGGGAATGAGATTATTAGGTCCAATGTCGCAGTAGGTCAAGGAGCGAATGAAAATTTATTTGGACCAGAATTAATGTTTGCCCATGAGTTAGATCGATATTATGACGATCCCATATTAATTATTAAGACGGCTTGGCGAGGTAAAAGTCTGGCGGAGGACTCTCGTCCACCCTCGGCTGGAGGTGCCACTGGCGAATCGTATGTGGAAATGATAGATCGGGTAAAATATGTAACTGAAAATTTAGCTAATGTCACTCCAGATCTTGTGTCCATAGGCAATCGTGTATGGAATGATTACAATCGAAATGGGATCAATGATCCTGAAGAACCTGGAATACCAGGAGTTTCTGTGGTATTATGGCGGGATTCGGATGGAGATGAAATTCCAGATTCGGGAGGTTTTGGCGGTGTACAAGTGACCGCTGAAGAAGGCTATTATCGTTTTGGAGGCTTACTCCCTGGCAACTATGTAACCTTTGTATGGCAAGTAGATAATTGGGGATCGGGCGAACCTTTAGAAAATTTTGTATCCACGACAGGTTTTGTGGCTGATGCAAATAATGATGTAGATTTTGATAACAATGGATTTGGCGGGCCTTTTACAGATATCTTTTCGGGAATTGTGACGCTAACAGTGGATGGAGAACCACTGAATGACGGTGATCCTGAAGATGGTTTAATTGATTATGACCCAGCTGGAAACAATACGGTTGACTTTGGATTTTACAATCCAGATGTGGAAGATGCGGATGGTGATGGATTTTATAGTGATGTGGATTGTGATGATTCAAACCCAGACATCAATCCAGCTGCAGAAGAAATAGCTAATAATGGAATTGATGAGGATTGTGATGGAGCAGATTTAGTTTCTTCAAACCATTCACTAGCTGAATCGACCGTGCATATTTTTCCTAACCCTGCCTCGCAAACCATAAATATAAAAGTCGATGGAGGACTTCACTTCCGACTAAATATCATTGATTTGAATGGCCGATTGATTCATACATATTTCGATACAGAACAAATCAATGTAGCCCATTTTCCTGTTGGAGTCTACTTCCTTGAAATCAAAGATGTAAACTCAAACAACAAGATTATGGATAAAATAGTGATTAGCCGATAAGTCCAGATTTAGTAGAAAAACGCAAAGACGTCTATTCTTTTTCAAAAGCTAAGAGATCACCCGGTTGACAATCCAAGGCTTCACAAATCTTAGCTAAGGTAGAAAACCGTATGGCTTTAGCTTTACCTGTTTTGAGAATAGATAGGTTAGCCTTAGTAATACCTATCTTCTCCGCTAATTCATTACTACGCATTTTACGTTGTGCCATTATGACATCCAAGTTTATTATAATGCTCATATGGTCAACTGGTTTTCTTGTTTGATCATAAAACTTTGGTCCATAATCCGTGACAAATAAATAAAGAATAAGCCAATTAAAATGGAATAATATAGCGAACCCATATTTAAAAAGTCGTCTAATAATAAAGAAGGATCTTCCATTCCTACCACACTGTAAAAATGTATAATCCCTAAGATTTGTGGTATTCTAATCACTCCATAGATAATGCAAAAAATCCCTGCCATTTTTAATGATTGGATGGTGGGCTTTTCTAAATCATTTCCCTTAAATGATCGCAACACAAACTTTCTGAGGTAAAAAAGAATCATAAAAAGTATAGCTACATGAATGATAGGCAGAATAACTTGACCATAGATAAATTGGGTATTGGAGACACCCCCGGAGTCACTGTCATAAAATGGCCTAACTAACATAAATATGGAAGACAAAATAAAAGCGAGAAAAACAAAATTCATTAGGTGTTTTAATACTGATAGTAGTTTCATAATTGTATTATTTTATTGTTATAAAACAAATATATACTAATTATCAATTCTTTTTTATTGTTTTTCAATATTTTTTTATTGTTTATTGTTTATTGTGAAAATATCCAATTCTACATGGTTGTTTAATAAAAAACTAAGCTCATGCAGGTCACCTTTCCTTAGAATGATCAATTGACAAAGCTGGAGGTTTTCCCTTATGGCATTCTTAATCCAGATTTGTTTAGAGTTGATTTCCAGTTTGGAGGTGTCGAAGAACAAATAAACCATTTTTAAAAACGGCGGCAATGGTATCAAATCAAGTAAGTAGTCATATCATTCATCTGCATCCAACGCTGAAATGTAATTTAAAGTGCAGTCATTGCTATTCCAGTAGTGCTCCCCATTATAGAGATTTTATCGATTTAGATTTAATTAAACCATTTTTACTTTCTGCCCATCAACTCGGGTTTAATACCATTGCCGTTTCTGGAGGCGAACCATTTTTATATCAAAACCTAGATGCTTTACTTTCTTATTCAAAAAAAATTGGTTTCAAAAACACTTTAGTTAGTAATGGAATGCTGCTTCAGTCATCATTAGCTAAACGTAGTCTTCCTTTTGTGGACTTTATTGCCTTGAGTGTAGATGGAAATGCAAGCCAACATGATTTAATTAGGGGGCAAAAAGGCGCATTCAAAAAAATGGAACAAGGCATCGCAATACTTAAAAACCAAAACATTCCGTTTGGGTTTGCCCACACCATAAATGCTGAAAACTGGAAAAACGTGATAGATTTAGATACATGGGTCAGAAAACAAGGAGCCCATTTATTGCAACTCCATCCCTTGGAGTCAATAGGCAGAGCACAAAATGACTGCCAAGATTTTCTTATGGACTTAGATACCTTACACAAAATCTACATTATCGGTAATTTGTTAAAAAGAGAATCCACAAACACTTACAAAGTACAATTGGACCTGTTGCATGCCCATGAGATCCATCAGGATCCCAGTATTATTAAATATTTTGGAGAAGATTATGAGATCAATAAAGACAACTTTGCTCGCTCTTTACAATCGTTAGTAGTAAATGAAAAGGGAGACATTTTACCTCATGTTTATGGTTTTAACCCTATCTACAAAATAGGTAATATAAGCCATGGTAATTTTAAACTCATACTTGATGATTATCTTTTGGAAAAGGGTTTATTGCTATACAATTTTATCAAAGAATGTTTTAGGAAGACAAAGAAAAGTAAGCAGAAAATTTACGCTTGGTCTGAATTTTTATATGCTCAAAGTTATGCTGTGAAAACCTCTTTTTTAGATGTAAAATAGTCTATTTTACTTGGGAAGCATCTTCTAAAATGTACATTAAGCGGTTAATATCTTCAGCATTCAGTACTAACTTACCCTTCAAGGTTATCTGGTCGGCAACATATTTGATCGGTTCTAGAGACTTGACTTCCATAACCGTCTCTGGTCCGGCACCACCGCAGAAAAAACACATATTGTACGGATAGGCAGAAAAGATAAATTCGTTATGTGATTTGTAACCTTCTACTGGGATTATGTAACCTTTTAGTTGAACTTCTGTTCCTTCTAATACTTTGATTGGTTCGCTAAATACAGGCACATCTATTTTAAAACCTAGAACTTCGTCCATCTGCTTTTTGTAAGTCAACTTTGATAAAGTTTTCCATGTGTTTTCTTGAGTATAAGCGACATTGGCCAATACACTAAACAGTCCAATAAGCAAGTATATGTGTATGCGTGTTTTTTTCATAATCGAAACAAAAATAAAGGTATTTACAAAACCTTAGTCAAATATTATATTCTTCCCTTCAAGCTAATGCTATAACGTCTACATCTTGCAAAAAAGTCAATACTAACTATTAAAGTTTAATTAAAAATTACTGACTTAAGGTATGATGAATATCCATGGAATAAGCCTTAATAGCCGGGAACAAGGCCGCTAAAAAGCCTATACCTACTGAGCCTAGGAGAATCCATCCTATCGATGGATGTAATACCCAAGGATTAAACTGGTAATGATAACGATCACTTAACTGGCCAGCAAAAAGATAAAACACCAAATAAGCCAGCGCAATCCCAACTATAAAACCTAATAAAGCTAATATAATCCCTTCTAAACTGATTAAACCAAATAGACTTCCTGGTTTAGCACCTGTTACCCTTAATAGCGCTAACTCATATTTGCGCGTACGCAATGAATTAAATAAGGATATAAAAATACTAAGTCCCGAAACTATGGCTATTAACAAGGCTAAAAATTGTAATGCACGTGTTCCCAATCCCATTTTATCATACAACATATTTAAGACCATAGGCGGTGCAGCCGCTAATAAATTTGTATTTGCGTTTATGTTTCTAGCTAAGCTCAAGGTCCTAAAATCTGTTTTGTTTTTGTAGCGTATCAGCATACTCGTTATCTCCTTATCCTCCGAAGCGATCAAATCCGCTCGTGCTAGCATAGGACTAGCTGTATTGTGGTGTGCATGGTTGTGGTCATGATGTGCATGATCGTGGTCATGATCGTGGTCGTGGTCGTGGTCATGATCGTGGTCATGGTCATGATGTGCATGATCGTGGTCGTGGTCATGATCGTGGTCATGGTGTGCATGGTCATGTGTATCATTATCAGTGGCACTCGAAGGACTAACTTGATGATCATGTACATCCCAAACAGTCCTCGTATCCGTTACAATCAACTGATCTAAGACACTGCCACTTGGTGCAACTATACCGACAATGGTTAAAGCGGCATGATCATGACTTAAATCATCCGCCTCATCCAAACCATGAGAAGAATAAAATCGATCACCTATTTTTAGGCCTAATGCCGAAGCCACTTCTGCACCCACGACCGCTTCTAAGCTGTGGGTCCATAATCTACCCTCGGCCAATTTAGCCTTATAAAAATCAAGTACTCCATGTTCTGTACCCACTATTCTATAGCCTTTATAGTTGTCCCCTAAGGACAATGGCAAAGACGTTTTTATGAGTGGGTGTTTAGGGTTTAAAAAAGGTTTTGCATCAGCCATAGAGATATTACCCGTCGGTGCATCCACATGATACATACTACATAGAATCATCTGTAAACCACTGCCCTTCGCACCGATGACTAAATCTACTTCAGCTAAATTATTATCAAACTTTTTAACCAGTTGATCATTCAACATCAATAAAAAATACATTAAACCTATGCTTAAAGCAAAAAGCATTAAATGCAACAATAGCGTTAAAGGTTCGTGCACTATATTCTTCCAAGCTAATCGTATCCAGCTCATGCATTCCAGTTTTTAAGGATGATAGAATTAGCAAAGTACTCCTTTAATCGTTGGTCATGAGTAACCATAATTAGGCTTGTACCGATTTGTTCTGATTGTTCTTTAAGTAAGGCGATCACTGAGGCACAATTTGTATCATCCAAAGCAGAAGTTAATTCGTCTGCAAGCACTAGTGAGGGTTTATTTATAAAGGCTCGAGCTATGGCTAATCGCTGCCGCTCTCCTTGACTCAGTTCAGCAGGAAGTGCATTTTTTCGATGTCCAATGTTGAGTCGATCAAACAAATGATTTATGGCTTTATTATCCACTTTTTTAGATCCAATACGTTGTGCCAATTGTATATTTTCCATAGCGCTAATGGATGGTATAAAATGCGCTTGCTGAAATACCATTCCTATGTGGTCTCCTCTAAAACTATCTAATCTCCTTGGAGATAAGTCATAAATGTTTTCCCCGATTAGTTGCACATTTCCATCGGTAGGTTTAAGCATCCCTCCAAGAATATGCAATAAGGTTGTTTTTCCAGCTCCAGACTCACCCAGTATCAATAAAGATTCTTTTTGTCCTACACTAATATCTGGAAAAGCGATTCGTACTTGATCTGAAAAGGTATGTGATAAGTTGTTTGTCTGAATCATAAGCTTTTCAAAATTAATGATTCTTTCTTTATTCTTTTGTAAATGATGTTTGCTTCATTCTTTTATCACGACAAATAGATTGTTCTACTTTTTATTTCTTATTCTCTTTAACTTTAGATTTTCCGGATTTAATAAACCTGCGAATAGTAGATTTCCATGCTTTAAAGAATGAGCTGATTGTTTCTACTGTACAAGCAGCAGTTCTCCATGCCAAGCATCATTAATATTTGACATTAGGTAATAAGTTCCTTTAGGCAGATTAGTTAGGTCCAATGTTGTTTCTAGTGCATTTGGTTTAGTGACTTTTAACACTTCTCCAGTCGTGCTAATCAGTTTTACAACACTTGGTATTTCCGTATACCTAAGTACTACAAAATCACTGGTAGGATTTGGTGAGATGGTCAATGCCGCTTCTGATTTAAACTCGGTTTTGCTGTTTGTCAACTTTATATCTAAATCCGATAAGGCTATTTTTGAAGCATTCAAAACCTCAGCTGGATAATTACTGTCTTCATCGAAATATGAAATTTTTGCCACTATTTGGATGTGTTCTGGATCATATGATTCAGGTATTAGATAGTTGTATGACTTGCTGTACGTTGTTCCTACGATCGGGTTATCGGGCACAATATCTGATTCTCCCCAGTGATTATTGAGTATAGTTCTTACCACATTTGTATGTGCGTAGGACCAAATTATATCACCCATTCCTTCGAGCGGGTGTCCTTCCACATCATTCCAATAACTATGTTGTTCTGTCCCTGTTACTTCATCTTCCACGATGAATGTGGAAACCCTAAACGGTCCAAGCAAATCTTCTACCAATGGGGAAGTATTTACGCTTAATGCTAATTCGCGGGTATTGGGATCATAGCTCTCAACATCAATGTCTATTTCAAAAACAGCTTGCTCCATCAGTTGCTCAGAAATTCTTTGAGACCAAAAGTTCCTACTGACTGTGATGCTTCCATTATTAATCGTCCGATCTATCATGCCAGTTGGAACGCCAGAAATATTTAAATCATCCCACATGGCGATGCTCTGCTCATTTGTGAGCGGATTTTCAGTCCAGCTGACCGGTTTATGATGACTAATCCAGATGACATCAGGGTTTTCACTGGTAATATCTTTTAGTTGTAAAGTTGCATCAGGACATACTCCACAATAGGCATTAGTAAATTTTTCAAATAACACTTTCTTTTGACTTATACCGGCATTGGCCAGAATGATAAAACTGAGGAGGAATAAATACCTGGTCATAGTGTAATTTTTTACAAAATTAGTCTATTCAAATGGCTAAGTAAATAGGTGTAAGACAAAATCTTAAGCTTTGTCAGCCAGCCTGCAATTATAGTCATTTAAGGCAATAAACATTCTTCTTTAGACTTTCCCAAGCACCTTTTTTTCGAAAATGGTCATCTAGTGATTAAAATGAAAATATGCGAAAACGAAGACTAAACCACGAAACAGATACTGGACTTTTTGCTGATGTTTCTTTCCTTCTACTTATTTTTTTTATGATGGTGACTACCTTTCATAAAACGTATCGATTAGATATGAGACTGCCACCCTTGCCCGAAAACACAAGGTCTGGCAATATGCCCAAGGATCGGATCTTGAAGATTTACTTGAACGGTGATTCAGCATTACTTATCGATGAAGAAGTTGTGCCACTTGATGCTGGTTTAGATATGTCGGCAGCATTGGACAAAATAACACGGCATGGTACTAAAGGAATCGTCAGTATTTCTATGATGCCCACCAGTAAATATGCAGATTATATTCTTCTAATAGATGGTCTTAAACGCAGTAAAAAAACCTTGATGAACCAAAAGGCAAAGGCTATATACGATGCTGATTTTCATTCCCTGAAAGCCGATCAGCAAGCCGCAATTAGAGATCAAATCAAGTTTAGTATTAGCGAAAAAGAAATCCAATAATATGAAAATACCAAGAAAAAAACGCCAGGCTATGACCATAAATACTACCGCTCTACCAGACATCATATTTATGCTACTATTTTTCTTTATGGTAAGTACTACCATCCAGAACGATAAAGCTAGCATGGTAGATCTTCCAGTGGCCAAAAATGCCGAAACAAAACTTAAGAAAGAATATAATGACCTGAACATTTACCTATCCTTATCCGGGCAAAAAACACGTGTAAGTATTAACGGTAACACGCGCGATTTTACAGACATGGCCGAACTTTTAAAACTAGAAGTTAATCGCTTAAAATCTAACAATCACAGCGCCGACAAAGCTATTTTATACATTAGTGAAGAGATAGAAATGAGTTATGTTAATGCCGTAAAGAAAGCCCTTCAATCCTTGACTATTTATCAGGTGAGTTATATACATAATGGATTAAATGTCCTATGAGGCATCAGATACTTGATTAATTTTCTTGCTCATAATATATTTTGTAGAACTTCCGTCCATCACTTTCCACTCCTTTTTGGATTAGGTTCTTATCACCATGAATGTATACATGGAAGTTTTTATCAAGCTTGAGTACACTTCTAAATCGACGTACTTGTTTTTTAACGGCTTGATTAGAAATACTAAAGCTTTGGTTGTTTTCTATATTGTTTTCTGTCTGAAACTGTTCGCCAAATTGCTGAAATGATTCTATAACTGCTTCGTCTTTTAAAACAGATTGTTCGAAATGATCCTTCTCAAAAGTTTCGTTGTGTTTAAAATAATCCACTGTTTTGTTGAGTAAATCTATTTTTTCAGTTTTGCTTAACTCCAGATCTTCAGGCATTTCTTTGCTTATAAATTGCTTGGTTAGATCTAAAAAATCTTTCGTTTTATTATAATCATCATCACTGGATTTTAATTTAAGAAAATCATTCAGCCAATATTGAGCTTCCAGTGATTTGTTAGTATTATCTAGCATCAAAACTGAATAGCCAAAACTCGGGTCAGTATTGAGCACCAAGCATGCTTTGTCAATACCTTTTAACTCAAAGCCAAAATCATGATTAATAATATACTGCCCGTTTTGTGGATTCATTTGTAAAAAAGGAACATTACTTTCAGATTTAAATATGCCGATACCGTCCACCATTTCGTCATTATAAATTATCTGATCGAAATACACCACATTTAATTCACCAGCTTTAATGTTTGGATGCGTTGAATATTCGTATAATAATTTAGCCATGTTCTGCGACTCTTCGATAAAACCTTCTTTCGAAGCAAACAGATTTTTAACAGAAGCATACACTTCATTCAGCTCCAAATTGGTGACATGGTTAAAATTGTAAAACTCAATAGGTTTGAATGAAGATAAAAAATAGCTCAAAAGATAGTCTAATGAGTTTTCTTGGATTTGACTAGGCGTATTAGAGAGTATCATCCCATCCTCATTCGATTTATTACCTACGTGATGAGTAATCAACAAATCTAATTGGACATTATCAAAATTTAAATGCTGCATACTTTTTTCTTAAGCTTGCCAAAAGTAGCCAATGCAAGTTAAAAAAGGAATTAGCCAAATAGGAATGATGATCTTTAAAGAATAGAATACCAGAATAAGCTTGTAATTTTATACCCACAACAATCCATCATGATGAAACCATTGTTTTGCATTTTATCCCTGTGTTTACTGGCTGCTTGTTATAATCCTGCCAAACAGCTGGAGAAAGGAAATTATGAAAATGCCTATTATGCCGCCTTACAATCACTTAAGAAAAAAAAGGATAGGAATGTAGAGAAAGTGCTCAGCGAATCTCTTCAGGCTATCTTAGATCAAGACAATGCTACAAAAAATGCTTTATTAGAAACGGATGATATTAAGGACGTAGAGAAAGCGATCAGTATAAATCAAGCTTTGCAAGAAAAAGTTACTGATGCTCAAGGATACACTAGAGGTAATTTTGATGAAGATTTAAGTTATCTGATAATCGAAGAAGACGAACTAAACGAATTTGTTGCTCATACTTACTTCGATTTTGGCTCGGAAAGTTTATCCGAGGCATTAGGTAATGTAGATAAATATTTAGCTCAGGACGCTCATGAATATTTTCTTAAAGCTCAGAAATTTGGGAAAGAAGGTGCTGATATCGATTCATTGAGCACTTTAAGTTATGAGTATGGTCAGATTATTTATGTGATTGATGTAGATGCTAGCTTTTTGTTTGGACATTCTTTTGCGGTCGAAAATGCATGCGATAATTTAGAAAGTGAGGCAGGGTATTATGAAATCATTTATGTGGAGCGAGCCCCAGAACATAATGAAATAGTGGATTGTGAAATCGAATTAAGCTTTAGTGATTTAGATATTGATACCGATACAAGGACTCGAAATGAAGAATTTAGAAAAACCATTGTAACTGGTAGCAAAACCATTGAGTTACCAGATGGCACCACAAAAAAAGAAGACATCACTGAGGAGGTAACTGGAAGTGTAAATAGTACGGAAATACAAAAAATAGCCCGATGGGATGTACGAATGAATGTACGCAAAAACACCAATAGTTGCCGAGTATTTAGCGAAACGTACAGTCGAGATTTAGTGTCACAATCTGTAACTCACCAACTCAGTGGTAATCTACAAGCTATACCAGATGCTTATCGCAATGCCCCATATGATCGGGTTATGGAAGACGATGAAATGGTGGATGAATTATTAGAAGATATTCTGGATGAAATTAGAAGAGATTTATAATGGCTCAATTATGGTCGAGATTTATTAGCCTTCATGAAGCTTTGCATAAATATCTACACTAATATATTTGTTATCTTTTATTTCACAATCTCTCATTGTGCCTTCGTACTCAAAATCGAGTTTTGACATGGCGCGTTTACAGTTTCGATTTTCTGAATCTATAAAACCCTCAATTCTATGTAGTCCCAAAATGTCAAATCCAAATTGACATATTAAAGGCATTACTTCCTTCATGATTCCTTGACCCCAAAAATCTGGGAGTAACCAAAGTCCTATTTCTCCTTTTTTATGATCGGTGGTAACATCATTAAGTCCAGCTGCACCATAAAATATTTCACCGTCCAAGTCGAAAATAGCAAACCAATATTGTTCTGGCTTTTTAAACCATTCCATTTGCTCTTTTGTAGCTTCAAGACTTGTAAAATTTACACCATAATGTTTAATGACCATTGGATGGGACAATCCTTTGTAGACATTATTAATATCTGCATCCAGTATTTCTCTCAGCAATAATCGATGGGTCTTGATAACTGGTATTTCTATCTTCAAAAGTTTAATTTTTATTGCGTGCATTCAGCACTTAAAAGAATGTGATTAGCTTTGCTTGCTACACCATACTATTGCGATTTCCTCGCTTTAAAACTTTGTACTCATGCGAGCTAGCTCCTGATGCTTTAACTAAAAAGTCCTTTGCCGCTGTTGCATCAAGTGTATCGCCACAAGTAAATAAGTCTATGGCCATAAAACGATGTTCGGGCCAGGTATGTATATTAAAATGACTTTCCGCAATGACGATAGTACCTGACACACCATGAGGTGAAAACTGATGAAAAAACACATTGACCAAAGTAGCTTTAGCGATTCGGACAGCCTCAAGCATCATCTCCTCTAGACGAGAAATATCATTAGTCAATGAAGCCTCACAACCATATAATTCTAGAATGTAGTGTTCTCCTAAATGAGTCATACGGCAATGATACTAAGAAATAAAATGAGGAATAAACTCCGCATCATCATCGATGATCAGTTTGTCCGCTCTTCTGAATGAGATACTCGAGCCTCGTTTATCGACATTGAAAAAACCTAACTGATAATACTCATTGTACTCATCTTTATACAAATTTGTAAACTCTTGATAAACTTTATCAAAGTGCCCAAAATCACCTGATGTTTGTTCGATAATTTGATGATATTCATCAAAAATTTTAATGTTTTCACCCAGTCTACCAAAGCTTGCTTTTTCTACATGCTTTCTTCCTTTAAAATCCGATTGATTTCTTGATGAATCCAAGAAGTAAGGTAATTTATACTTCTTAGAAACATGATCCAAAAACATTTTAGATTGATAAACTAAAGCATATGGTGGATTTAAAACATTGACTAAGTCTTTCATTATCAGATCGTGCAAAATATCCAGGAGTTCTGGTTCTTCAAAGCAAATAAACTCCCATGGCACCATTTTATAGAGATAGTCTGCTTGTACATATTCTCCACCTTCTAGAGGCAAGAAAACACCTTCTCCCGGCGAAAACTCTAACTCTGGAAGATCCGCATAAGCCACTTCGAAACCTTCTTTTGCGGCTTGCTTCATAATGAATTCAGCATGCGCTGCATCTTCTGGATAACCTAATGAGGTAGCTATCAAGGAAGGATGGTTTTCCGAGTCTGAAATTAATAGATGATTAAAGAAAACTTCGAGGTCTCGTTCTAAAGAATTGTACTGTGCCCGTGCTGGTTTATAGATGTCAAAGAAGGCATCTTGAATAAACGAGGACTCAGGAATCATGGTCGGTGTATCCGCATTAAATTCTAAGACTTTTATGGGTAAACCATCGATACCACCAGCAAAGTCAAATCTCCCGATCAAATGCTTTTGCTTTTTAGAATAGCTGTAAATGATTAAATCAATCATCTTACTAGGCAAGCCTAAAAAATCAAATTGACCTGTTAAGACCAACTCTCCAAGTTCTTGCTGAAAAAGCCCATAAATTTCATCATGGGCTTTTTCAAATGCGTTTATTTCATCTTGGTTTAGAACTATACCTTCTGGAACGATGTACTCGTCTTCTAGCAAAAATTCAAAACCTCTTTCTTTAATGATTTGTTCGGGTATACCGTCAACATCTACTTGTCTACCCGCCATATGATCTTGAGGATTTACTAGATCCAAATCCCGATTTTGATCTTGAAGCTGGTTTCCTTACGGTGGTCTTTCTAGCTGAACTTCTTAGATTTGTTCTTCCTGAAGTAGACTTATCATAGGCACTTTGATTAGCATATGACGATCTTGCGATTCCTGAGCCCATCGGTCTTCCCATCATGTAACCGATCATACCACCCATCATAACCGATCGCATCATAGATCTTCGCGGATCACTAGCATCTGTAATGCTTACTTCATCGATAGTAAAGGTATCTATCTTACCATCTAAATAAGTTGCATAAATTCTTGAATCTTCTCGTTTGTCTATTAATTCTTCGTCAGTAATCTTAAACAAGTCTTTTTCTTGCTCTTGTAAATGACATATAATACCTTGGGTAGGCTCTTCTAAAGTTTCTTCGATGTAATCATCACCTGAAGAACTACTTCCAAAAAAGTTATACAATAAATAAAGGGCTAATGCTCCGTAAATGATCCATCTGAAATTAAATCCAGAGCCACCTCCATTGTTTCCATTCTGATTGTTTTCCATAGATTTGTTATTTTGGAAATTAATATGAGGAAAAAAGGCAAGTCTTCCAAATTTATTCTAATATTTATCACCTTTGTTGTTGGTCTTTGTTCGATTATATACGAACTACTCATCAGTACCATCAGTTCTTATTTAATGGGTGATAGTATCCGTCAATTTTCATTGATTATTGGTGTTTATTTAGCCAGCATGGGATTGGGTTCTTTTTTTTCGAGGGTAGTCGATAAAAAACTGGTTTCTTCCTTTATAATCATCGAATTATTACTGGGTTTTGTGGGTGCTTTATCTGTGCCTTTGTGCTATTTCTATTATTCGATGAGTGATGCTCAAGGTTACCAATTTTTTGTATTGTTTTTAACAGGTATTATAGGCAGTTTAACGGGGTTTGAGATTCCTTTATTAACTAGAATTATGGAGGATGAGTACTCCTTAAAAGACAACATTAGCAATATCCTCACTTTTGACTATTTAGGCGCATTGTTAGCAACTTTGATATTTCCTTTTTTCTTAGTTCCTTTTGTTGGTTTATATAAGTCGTCTATCATTTTTGGGTTGATCAATATCGCGATGGGTTTGTTGTCTATTTATCTTTTACAAGATGAACTAAAACGAACCAAACGATTTAAGCGATTAATTTATTTGTGCACTACTTTGAGTTCGATATTACTCATTTCTATGTTCTTTGCTGCTAAACAGTTTATGGCTTTTTGGAATGAATCGATTTTTAGATATCCGGTCATTCACACCGAAAACAGTCCTTACCAAAATCTAACGGTCACGGCTCACCCAAATGAATTTAGGTTATATTTAAACGGAGCCATTCAGTTTTCTTCGAAAGATGAATATCGATATCACGAATCTTTGGTACACGTACCCATGTCACAAATGAAAGATGCAAAACGTGTTTTAGTTTTGGGAGGTGGTGAAGGTCTAGCTGCTCGCGAACTTTTAAAATACCCTGCATTGGAAGAAATTGTGATCGTCGATATCGATCCTGCAGTCAGTCGATTATCTACGAAGTTGCCAATCTTGAATCAATTAAACGAAAATGCCCTTGAAAACTCGAAGGTGCGTTTAATACACGAAGATGCTTTTATGTTTTTGTCCAACGGCGTAGATTTATTTGATGTGATCATTGCTGATTTACCTGATCCTACCAATGAAAGTATTTCTCGGTTGTATAGTAATGTTTTCTTCCGAATGATGCTTCAGCGACTAAATCCAGATGGCGTTGTATGCACACAGGCTACTAGTCCAGAGTTAACATCTAATGCCTTTTGGTGCATTAATGAAACTTTAAAAAAGGCAGGTTTTGCTTACACCTACCCTTACCAAGTGAATGTGCCATCTTTTGGAAACTGGGGATTTATTATGGCCAAAAACAAACCCGACTTTACTCCTTCGTTTCGTCAAGAGATCAGCTACAAATACTTAGAGGATGCACTCTTTGATCAGATGTTTTATTTCTCAAAAGATATTCGCAGAGAATCAGTGGAAGTTAATTATCTAGATGCACCTGTCCTCTTGGAGTATTATCTAGATCACTGGAAAAGCTTACAGTCCGGGCAGCGATAACTATTTGCACTTTAGCAGCTTGTTGACAAAATTTAGTTGTTAAAATGGAATTAGCTACAATTTGTTTTGGGAAATAGTAATAGCTATTTCATTCTCGTCGATGAATGGAGTACTTTTCTTCATCTAAGGGAAAGAAAAATTCAGAGATACCAAAAAAGAGAATATGAAGTTTGAAGCAATTCAATCAATGGAGGAAGATGTAAAAAAAAGGAATCCTTATTATCTATACTCAATCCAGAGCATTGTGCACAACTGAAATAGCGGTTTACACACCACTAGGAATAATAAAAGATTCCCACATCTAGATTCAACAAATAAGATACTTTTAGGTAATTTAGAAAAGTTTATTATTTAAAAAAACCAACTTTATGGACATCAACGAAACATTAGATGAAGGTATATCCCATGATTTACACTTAGACACACCTATTAAGAGTGACTTAAAGGAAACTGCAAAATGGACTAAGTTCTTATCGATACTTGGCTATGTTTACCTAAGTTTCTTTGTAGTAGGAATTGTTCTTAGCTTATTTACTGGATTTTCAATAAGTTCGATATTTTTCTTGCTTATATCTTTAGGATTCGGTTATTTAATTTATTATATCATTTCTAATCTGTACAAATTCTCGACGAAAGTGCGAATTGCAATAGACAATGACAATCAAAGTGCATTGTCAGAATCTTTTGCTGGTTTAAAGTCTTATTTTAAAACGGTAGGAATAATGACAGCTGTGGTTCTTGCATTATATATCATCATATTTATGATTCTCATTTTTGGAGGAGGTATGGCTTATTTGTCTCAATATTTTTAGTAAACATTAAGTAAGGCTTAGCCCTAAACTTTCAAATCCTGAAGACAAGTTATTACAACTCATCTTTATGATTTGTTTGTACTAAAAGTTACGTAAAACACCCAGTTGCAAAGAATATATTTCCTTTTTTAAACTGATATTGGAAACATTTAATCGACTATCTAAATCGTGAGCCCAAGCTAAACCTATTTGATAGCTTAGCCGTTCATTTTTATGATACCAACAGCCTATCCCTGTGGATAATGTTATATGATTAGTTGAAGTAATATCCTTCAATCGAATAAGCGTTTTATCTTGATTTTCACTATAACGTGTACTTGTATGCCATGGACTGTAGGCTAAATTTAACTCTCCATAAACTTCCAACTTCTTTGTTAAAGCTGTTCGATATAATGCACCCAAATTAAACCCAAAATCATAAAAGTGATTGTATTGTTGTACTCTCGTTGTAGTAATAGTTGTTTCTATTTGTTCGCCAGCAAAAAACTCTTGCAAACCTTGCGTATTGATAATAAATATAGCCGAGTCTTTCTCTACAACTTTACTGTTCGTAGTACTTAAAACTGCATTATATCGTTCGCTCACTCGCCGCATTGTGAGCCCAAAAGAAAGGCTCCACTTAGGACTAAGATCATAGTAATAGTTGGCTAGCATACCTAGGGCATACAAATCTGTTTTAGCCTCTCGTAGACTTTCAGTCCATGTCTGTCCAGATGGAGTAAGGGATTGATAATTACTGGTGGGTATTCCTGCCGTAATGGCAAGTCCTAATCGTTGCCTCATCCCTATTTCCTTCTCAGAAATATTTTCTGGCTTACTTAAGAATCCAGGAAGATTAATAGACCTAATACTATTTCCTTTTGTAAGCTGAGGAATTGATTTTTGAGCTAAACTTAGGATATGAATATTCGCTGCTTTTTTTACAAATGAAGCTTCATTAACTCGTTTGTTACTATGATTGTATACTTCTTTCCTTACATCTACCTTTGTCTCTACTTGGGATGCATTAAGTGGATTACTGACTATCATTTTATTTAATGCATGGGAAGTATTAGTACTTTTCTTTAGGTTTTTGTGTAGCTGGTTGATGTTATTGCTTTTTGACTTTATGCTTGTACGTGGTGCTTGATTATTTGTATATTCTGATTTAGTTGTGCTTGCCTTATTCAGCTTTTCTTTCGCAAATACATCTTCTTTCGACTTTTCTGCTTTAATATCAGTTACAAGTGCTGTTTGGTGTTTAATGGGTGATTGTCCTGTTGTATTAGATAAGGGATCCATGTCTTTATCTGAATGGTTTAGCCAAGCAAGCCCTAGGAGGCTTATCCCTAGCATACCAAAAATCCAAAAGAATCCATATTTCTTCTTTTTCTCTTTCTTATTTAGGTCTTTTTCTATGTTATCCCACAGCATTGCTTTGTCAAAACTGGGTTTAACAGATTTAAGCGCCTTTTTATAATTCTTATCATTTAGCTGTTCCATAGCTAATTAGTTTTGTCTTTTTTTTAATAACATTCCTCAGCGCATTCTTAGCCCTTGTTAATTGGGATCGTGAAGAAGAAGGCGTGATTTTTAGCAAATCAGCTATTTCATTGTGGTTAAATCCTTCGACCACATATAAATTAAAAATCGTACGGTAGCCATCTGGTAATTGTTGGACCTCTTGAAAAATTTCTTCAGCACTTAAATGAGATAACATGTTTTGCACTTACTGTATACAATCAATCTATACATGAGCCCTTGTAAGTGCTGCATCGAACCCAAAAATTATTTTTATCCGCTCAAAATTTTGGAAAAAATACTACTCTATAAGCCTTATAGCTTTCTGTTCTAAGATCATCGTGTCACCCTTGTAAACCTGGAGATAAACACCATTTCGTTCTTCAGTACCTAGTTTTATTTCGAGTACCTTGTAGGTATAGGCGCCATTGGAAAAAATATAATGCATGCCACCCATCGAACCTTGAGTTTTGGCCATTCCATCAGATAAACTCAGGTCTGGTTTTTCTGCGGTAGTTTTTGGTTTTGACCAAGAAAAATATCGGTAACCTCCTTCTTTAAAGTAGTAAAGGTGTACTATGTATTTTTCAGTTTCAAAACGGAGGATACTTGACGACCAACCTCTGGTACTATCATGATGACTCTGTTCGATGGCTTTTACATTATCTTTGGCAGCTTCTTTTTGAAGATCAGTCTTTATGTTTATCCTTAAAATCTCGCCTGTTTCATAAAACCATAGGCCTCCATTGAGAATGGAATAGTGGCCATTTCTGAAAAAGACATCTTGCTGATTGTAAGCTACATTTGCGATGGATTCTTTGATTTTTTCGGTAAAGAAATCATGGTAATTCGCTATAAGTTCTGCATCGTTTTGAATCAGTAAATTTGCTCGCTTAATGGGGTAATTATCGAAAAGATCTGCTAAGCCTTTTTTATTGTCTTGGGCCACCAATGCTTTAAACTGTTTCAGTTGGTGTTCTACATGACTTGGAATCGATGGTTTATTTTCTGTTTGTTTGTGTTTCTTTATTTCCGTTGAAGTCTGATCATCAAGTTGAGTGTTATTGTTGGCCAATTTGCTTGCTTTGGGCTTTCCTTGCTCATCTACCTTATTAGAGACATCATTTTGGCAAGCCACAAAAACTATTGCGATTATCCATAAACATATATTTAATACACTCCGAAAAAAAGGCATTTAATGATTAGAAGGAAATCGTTCTAAAAATTCGTCATTTAGTAAAGTGTGCCTGTTTTCCATAGGTATTTTGAATCCTGCAATAAACAAATGGCTTATTTGCGTTTTTGTTTCAAATGGATCGCCATCGGACACAAATAAATTGGCTCTTTTTCCTTCTTCGATGCTTCCTAGTTCATCTTCTAAACCAAATATTTTAGCGGCATTTATAGTGATAGCTTCCATGGCAGCATCTACACCCATGCCATAATTAGCGGCAAACGCAGCATTAAAAGGCAAGTTCCTAACGTTTTCATTTTCATTGGTTTGGATAGCTACTAAAACCCCGGCTTTATGCAGTTTGCCTGCATTGGTGTATGCCGCATCGTATCGATCCGAGTCTCTAGAAGGTAAGGCTAGAATGGGCCCTGTAATCACAGGAATATTATATTTCACTAGGCTATCTGCGACTCTCCATCCTTCTACAACTCCCACCAATACTGCATCAATAGATTGTTCGTTTATAAACTTTATGGCGGATAAAATATCTTCTTTTTTGTTGACTCTTATCATCAGTTTTTCCTCATTTCTAAGCACGTTTGTCATTGCTTGCAACTGAGGATTATATTGTTCAATGCTGCCTCCATTAGCTGCACTTGCCGAGTCGATAGCTGCGTAAGTTTTGCATTTGTTCCAGAAATCATTTAGCTTTTTTTGTGCTTTTTCTGCGTCTTTTTTAATCTCATCGTCTTTTCTGCGGTCCCATCTTCCTCTTCTTCCAGTTGATGGATATTGGAGGATTTGACCTTTAAAGCCTGCATACATGCTTTGGGGAGTGTAACCAAAAAGATCTATGAGTGCAGCTCTACCTGGAAATAAACCTCCGGATGGCTTAGTCAACACAGTGGTTACCCCATTAGTTCTTGTTACTGGAATATTGACTGAATTAGGATTTACAGCTGTTAATGCTTCCATATGCGGTGTAAAGTCTCCTAGTTCATTATAATCATTTGTAAGTGATACGGCGGATATTTCGCTCAATCCTAATTTAGTCCCTCCATCGATCATGCCGGGATAAATATGTTTACCCGTGCAATCTATAATGGTTGCTTGATCAGAAGACAGGTTTTTGCCTATTTGTTTAATACGATCTCCTTCGATCAGTACATCCCCTTCCACTAGTCCGTTTGTGATAGTATGAATCGTGGCATTGGTCAATAAAAAAGGACCTTTTTGTGCTTTCTCTACCATTTGTGCATGGGCTACTATGCTCAAACAGCTTGCTATAATAAAAAGTAAATTTTTCATGATTTTAAAGGGATTAATGTTGGTGATGACTGTGCGAATGATGATGATTATGGTGGTGATCTGTGTGCACCCCTTGCATACATTTATCCTCATGTCCTTCATTTTGTTCATAGAAAGCAGGAAGCATCATTTCTGGATTAATCTCCATTCTCATGTCATCCATATCTTCATTGATATCAAAACGAATTACTCCATCGACAATCGTCATTTGAGGAATAGCATATACCGATAATGGATGATTTTTAAAAATAGCAATGTCTGCTTCTTTATTGGTTTCTAAACTACCCACTCGATCATCGATACCCAGTTGGATAGCAGGGTTAATGGTAATGAGCTTGAGCGCTTCGTTATCAGATAATCTTCCATAACGTTGGGTTTTCGCAGCTTCGTGATAAAGATGTCTTATTAATCCAGCGTCGTCAGAATTAATAGATGTAATCACTCCATTTTTTGACAAAATAGCCGCATTGTATGCCGTCGAATAGTATACTTCAAATTTGTAGGCCCACCAGTCAGAAAACACAGATGCGTGCGCACCAAACTCTGCTAGCTCTGGAGCAATTTTAAAGCCTTCATTTACATGTTGGAAAACTATTTTATTCACGCCAAAATCAGACAATACATTCATCAACATTAATATTTCGTCCGCACGATAAGAATGGCAATGAATAATTATTTTACCATCTAAAATATCTGCTAAGGTTTGCATTCTTAAACTATAGGTCGGTGGCTTTTTAGTTTTCCCACTGTGGTAGCTTGCCCATGCTTGCTTGTATCGTTTAGCTCCTTCAAACGAACGTCTAAATTCTTGCTCAATACCCATCCGTGTACGAGGTGCTATATCCTTACCTTCACCATGGACACGCATTGGGTTTTCCCCCAAAGCAAATTTTATGGTTCGTGGCGCATCTTCCATGACAAATGCTTTTGGGTTTGATTCTCCCCAGCGATGCTTCAGTGTTTCGCATTGTCCACCGATAGCATTTGCAGATCCATGCATGGCATGTGATATGGTTACTCCTCCTGCTAAGGCCCGATAAATGGCAATATCATAGGGATCGATGGCATCACCTACAAAAACTTCAGCTGTGACAGGGTTAGTGGCTTCATTGACTGCATCTATGGCTATATGGCTGTGCGCATCAATGATGCCAGGCATTACAAACATACCTTCAGCATCGATTATTTTCGCGTTTGGTGCAGCTAAATCTTTACCTATGGATTTAATTTTTCCATTACTGAGCAGTATATCCGTTTGCTCCTTGACACCATCGGTTATCGTTAATAAAGTGCCATTTTTGATGAGTATATCTTTTTGTGCAATGGCGGCATTGAACCATACACTCATGAATATGCTGATAATTAAATACTTCATTATTCAGGTTTTTTAAGGAGTGAACCTTTAATAGGAAATGAACCAAAATCTCCGAACTGCAATGATCCTGAGAATGATTTTTCTTCAAATGTGGTGCTGACGTCAATCGGTACGGTAAAGCCTTCTTCAGACATTACAAAAGAAAAATCCACCTTATTTCCATTGGGTTTAACTTCATTTATGGTTTCAGGATCTTCTGGACTGTCGTCGGGAACGAGCACAATGGTATAGCTTCCTTTTGCAGTTTCTGCAATTTTAAACAGACCTTTCTGCTCTCCATCTGGGGTATCTACACTGTAAGACCAAGTACCTGCAATATCCACAGTTGCTGCTTTAGATTTAACAGTTTCTCCAGCCATTTCGAATAATTCCTGACCTGTAAAAACCATTCTAATCTTGGCTTTTTCTTTAAAGTAAGCCTTGTCTGTGATAACGATTTGAGCTAGTTTTCCTTTTTCTAATGTTCCGACTAACTGGTTAACACCTAACATTTCAGCTGGGTAGGTAGTTAATGCTTTATGTGCTGCTTCTGGGCTTAAACCATGCTTAATCATAGACAAAATATGATCTTGCATCTTCGCCAGTTCAGCATCAGCCGAACTAAAGGCAAACTTAATATTGGCTTTTTCCAAATCCGCCGCGTTTTGCTGATGCGCAGCTAAATACGTTTGTTGGCGTTTCAACATACCGGCATATTCTTTATCCTCAGCTAAACGTGTAGAATCCACTTTCACTTTGCTGGTGTCTGGGGTGCTGATGTTCAGTGCTATGCTAACCCTTTCTTTGGCCAGATAGTCAGTAATATCTCCTACATAAGGCACGCTGGTAAGGACCATATTTAAATTCAAATCATTCCTTAATTCTACAGCCCGATAGACATTTAGTTTTTTGTTGGCTTTAAAGAAAACCGTAGACTTTTTGTTGACCACATCATATAAAGCTTCCATACTTTTACTAGGATCTGGACGTTCCATGCCATTGGCGTTTTTCTGATAGGTAGCTGCGTAGGATTGTTGGTTTTTAGATTGATTATAAAGGTCTTTCCATTTAGCGATCACAGCAATGATGGTAGAAGGATAATATTGTCCCGCCCCTTTAAACTGAGAAAACAAATTTAAATGATCTGCAATTAGGGGGTTTTGATTGCCACTAGTGTTTATTATTGCGGTTTTTCCGGGCATCATACCATTATCCATAGATATCTGACTGGTCGTAAATCCAGCAGCTCGCAGCGCTTCTAGACCAGTGCTACTCCCATCATAATGATCACTCGCTAACTTGTAAGGTGTTATACCCGCCACTTCATCAGGCGGCATACCTGGAAATTTTACTTTAATTGATTCCTTTTTCTCTACCTTTTTTACTCCAGCATGGGATAAGACATCTATAAATCCTGCATACATATGCATAGAATCAGCTTTGACTTTTATAGCATCGAAAGGTGCCTTATGGTTTCTGCTTATTTGCTCGATTAATCCATTCCTGATGGTTAAATCACCCAAGTAGGCTGTTTTTCCTGGTGCCTCGTGGATCATAACATTATCGAAAAAATAGCAATTCGAAGGATTGGGTACTTGACTATAGTCTACTTGGCTCACTACTGGAATCGTGAGTAGGCAAATTATACTTGCAAGACTCCATTTGCGCCAAACACAGGTTAGTATTTTCATGTACAAGTTTGGTAATTAAAATTAGCAATATAAACAAAATGCTTGACAGCTTAGGATGAGCATGTCAAATTCTTAGCATTGCCATCTAATAATAGTATATTAGTTTTTTTTATAATTTGTATTTTTGCAATATAGATATTTTGATCGCCATTGGAGTCTTTATTAAACCATAGTAAATTACATTATATCATCATTTTCGCCGTAAGCTTTTTGCTTTATGCAAACACTTTAGGTCACGAATATGCGCAAGATGATGCCATTGTCATTTATGATAATATGTACACTAAACAAGGTGTTAAAGGAATTCATGGTTTATTGACAAAAGATACCTTTTTCGGTTTTTTTAAAAAAGAAGGTAAAGACAAACTGGTGTCTGGAGGTCGATACCGCCCTTTAACCCCGGTCATGTTTGCTGTAGAGTGGCAATTATTTGGAAAAAAACCAGGTATCGGTCACCTACTCAATGTACTTTTTTTTGGACTATTATGTCTAATGATATACAAGCTTAATCATGCGTTATTTAAGCCCATACTTGGTCAACATATCGGTTATTTTAGTTTAGTAGCCGCTTTGCTCTTTGCTGCCCACCCCATCCATACAGAGGTAGTGGCTAACATTAAAGGTCGCGATGAAATCATGAGTATGATCGGAGCGATAGGAGCATTTATTTTTGTACTTAAATACATCGATAAGCAGAAATCAATTCAACTATTATGGGCCTTTGTGTGCTTTTTTCTGGGGCTCATGAGTAAAGAAAACACCATTACTTTTTTAGCTGTTATCGGTTTAGGGGTTTGGATGTTTAGACCAAATGAACGCGTCCGTTTGTGGATGCCTATGTTGTCCATATTGGGAGCCACTGCTCTTTTTATGATTATTCGTACATCCGTTTTAGGGTTTGATTTTGGAGCCACCTCGACTGAATTAATGAATAATCCATATTTAAAGTGGAATGGTAGCCGCTATATTGCGTTCAGTGGAGCTGAAAAAATGGCTACCATATTATTTACTTTAGGCTTGTATTTAAAATTATTAGTGCTTCCTCATCCATTGATCCATGACTACTACCCTCGTCATATTGACATCATGCATTTTGGAGATCTCGGTGTTATTTTAAGTATTTTGGCCAATGTTGTTTTGCTTGGTTTAGCGATTTATTATTTTAGAAAGAAGCGCATCATTAGCTATTCTATTTTCTATTATTTCATTTGTTTGTCCATCGTTTCTAACATAGTATTCCCTATAGGCACGAATATGAGCGAAAGATTTATGTTTATGCCTTCGCTAGGATTTTGTTGGCTTCTAGCCTGGCTTTGTGTCCATTTTACGTCTAATCGTAAAACTGTAGTCTATGCATTCCTAGGTTTCTTTCTTGGTTTTTACAGTCTAAAAACGGTCATTAGGAATATGGATTGGAAAAATGATTTTACCCTATTTACCACCGATGTCAAAAAAACCACCCGAAGTGCTAAATTGCTGAATGCTGCAGGAGGGGCGCTCAGTACAGAAGCATCCAAATTAGATAAAGGTGCTAAGCGAAACAACATGCTCAATGAGGCAATAACTCACCTCACCAAAGCTACAGAAATACACCCAACGTATAAAAATGCTTTTTTGCTCCGGGCTAATAGTAAATACTGGTTAGGCCAATATGCAGAGGCAGCCAAAGATTATGAAAAAGCGCTTCAAATCGACCCAGGCTATCAAGCTGCCATGGATAATCTTCCCTTAGCTTTACGGGATGCAGGTCGCCATTTTGGTGAAGTGGACAAAAACTATCCCAAGGCATTGAACTATCTAAAACAAGCTTATGAACTCAATCCTGAAGATGCAGAAACCAATCGGCTTTTAGGGATCAGTTATGGATTGCAACAAGATCATATAAATGCTATTAAATATTTTAAAAAGGTAGTGGATTTAGACCCTAAAGTAGCACAGTCCTACGTTAACTTAGGGATTGCCTATCTAAATGCAGGAGACAAGGCTTCTTCTGACTTATGGTTTGATAAAGCCAAAGCCATAGATCCGAATGCTCTTAACCAGTTTAGTCAATAAATACATGCAGAAATTATTGTGTTGCTTAATATGTCTTTCTTTTTTCTTTGTGTCCAATGGGCAAGAAATAAGTAGTACAGATCCATCAGATATATGGGCTAGCGAACAATTAAAGTCGATGAGCGTCGCGGAAAAGATAGGGCAAGTATTTATGATACGTGCCCATTCCGATCTTGGTAAAAAGCACGAAAAGGAAATAGCCGATCAAATTAAAAAATATAAACCGGGTGGTCTCTGTTTTTTTCAAGGCGATCCTGTTACCCAAGCTAAACTCATCAATCAATACCAATCCTTATCCAATATATCTTTAATGATTGCCATGGATGCAGAGTGGGGATTAGGGATGCGCTTCCCAGAAGAAGCCCAAAGTTTTCCAAAACAGTTAACCCTAGGTGCTATAGAAGATAATGATCTGATTTATGAGATGAGTTCGGAAATTGCCCGACAACTTCATCGAATAGGAGTCCACGTAAATTTTGCGCCAGTAGTGGACATAAATAATAATCCATCTAATCCAGTGATCGGCAATAGATCTTATGGTGAAGATATTTTTAATGTCACAGCAAAGAGTTATGCATATATGAAAGGGCTTCAAGAAAATGGGGTCTTAGCTTGTGCAAAACACTTCCCCGGCCATGGTGATACTAATGTAGACTCGCATTATGATTTACCCGTCATCAAACATTCAAGAGAGCGTTTGGATTCTGTGGAAATGAAACCATTTAGAGTTTTATCTGAACTTGGTTTAGGCAGTGTTATGGTCGCTCATTTAAGTGTACCTTCTTTAGATGATCGTCCGAATAGAGCCACGACTTTAAGCGCAAAAACAGTCACGGATATACTCCAAAAGGAAATAGGTTTTGATGGATTAATTGTTACGGATGCGCTAGAAATGCAAGGTGTGGCTAAGCATTTTAAAACGGGTGTCATGGAAGTCGAGGCTTTTTTAGCCGGCAATGATGTATTGTTGATGCCTATTGATTTTAAGATCGCATTTGAGGCTATGGAAAAAGCGCTTGAAGATGGAGTAATTACAGAAACGAGACTCGATCATTCGGTTTTTAAGATTTTAAAAGCGAAATACGATCTTGGACTACAAAATAAACAAACCGTCAAGAATGTCGACGAAATAATGACGGATGTCATGACTAATGAAGCCATAGCTTTAGAAGAAAAATTGTACGAACAATCATTAACCCTAGTCAGAGATCACCGTAAGACCATCCCCATTAAACAGATGAATGATAAACGTTTTGCGAGTTTATCATTAGGAGGTGAAAAAGACAATGTCTTCCAAAAAAGATTACAGTCGTATAGTACCGTGGATGCTTATCACTTAGGTAAAACAATAAGTGAAGACGAAAAAAGAAATACACTCAATAAGCTAGAAGCTTATGATGTAGTCTTTGTGAGTATCCATGATATGAGTCGTTTTGAAAGTAAAAAATTTGGTCTAACTCAAGATCAGTTGCATCTAATTTATGATTTAAACGCCAGAACGAATGTGGTGCTCACTCTTTTTGGTTCGCCTTACGCATTGAGGTATTTTTCCACATTGCCTACCATCATGGTTGCCTATGAAGAGAATCCAATCAGCATGAATATTGCGGCTCAAGGCTTATTTGGCGTTTTTTCTATTAAGGGAAAATTGCCTGTCACTGCTCATGAAGCATTCCCTTTTGGCAGTCAGGTAATTACCAGCCATTTGCAGCGTTTAGGCTATAGTATTCCAGAGCGCGTAGGAATGGATAGTGATACCTTATCTAAAATCGCCGATGTAGTCAAGGAGATGATTGATAAAAAAGCGGCACCCGGCTGTCAAGTTTTAGTGGCTAAGGAAGGTAAAATTGTTTATCAAGAATCCTTCGGACATCATGATTACAGTAAAAATATTGCTGTCGAGAATCATCACTTATACGATGTGGCTTCAGTGACTAAAATATTAGCGACCACTATATCACTTATGTCCTTGCAAGATAAAGGTCAATTTAATCCAAGAGTTCCTTTAGGAAATTATTTGCCGGAGCTCCAAAATACAAATAAAGCATCCTTGCTCGGAGATGAAGTTTTAGCTCACCATGCTCGACTAGCCGCTTGGATTCCTTTTTATAAAAACACTTTGACGGATGACAAAAAGCCAAAAATAGACCGCAAGTATTACCGAGATACTAAAAGTGACAGTTTCAATATCAGCATCCATGAGTCCTTGTTTTTACGCTTTGATTATCAGGATAGTATTTACCAGCGGATATACGACAGTGAATTGAAGAAAAAGAAAGAATACAAATACAGTGATTTAGGCTTTTATATGTTTGAAAAAATCATAGAAAAATCTACTGATTTTACCCTTGACAAATACGCTCATTGGAAATTTTATAAACCTTTAGATTTAAAACGCACCTTGTATAATCCATTGCAGCGCTTTAATAGAAATGAGATTGTACCCTCAGAAATAGATCGCTATTTTAGACAAGATACAATACATGGTAGGGTGCATGATATGGGAGCAGCAATGCTTGGAGGAGTGGCAGGTCACGCAGGATTATTTTCCAATGCTGGGGACCTTGGCATCCTTATGCAAATGCTATTAAATGGTGGATCTTACGGTGGCTATCAATACCTTAAACCTGAAACCATACAAATCTATACCCGTAGATATGCTAGTTCGAACAGAAGGGGTCTAGGTTTTGATATGAAACAGCTCGATGCAAAAAAGACGGCTAATGTTGCCGATGAAGTATCGGCATTAGCTTTTGGGCATTTAGGTTTTACGGGGACATCTGTCTTCGCAGATCCAGAACATGACTTGGTTTTTATTTTTCTTTCTAATCGGACCTATCCAACCATGGACAATAAGGTATTTAATAGGAAAAATTACCGTCCTCGAATACAATCCCTTGTATATCGTTCTATAGAAGCCTACCAAAATCAGGCAAAATTATCAAGCCAATAATGGGTTTACATTTTGAAATAGCCAAGCGATACTTATTTGGTAAAAAATCAACCAATGCTATCAATTTGATCACAGGTATTGCTGTTTTTGGTATAAGCATAGGTACCGCAGCACTTATTTTGATTCTATCTGTATTTAATGGTTTTGAAGGATTACTGTCTGAATTATTTAATGCTTTTAATCCTGATTTATTAGTGGTTCCTAAAGATGGGAAGAGTATCAAAGTGGACGAACAATGGTTAGCTGAAACCAAACAATTAGGTTTTGTAGATGCTATTTCCTTGACCATCGAAGAAGTTTCATTATTTGAGTACGATAATGTGCAAGAGATTGGCATGCTGAAGGGTGTCGATCATGAATATACAAAGGTTACTGGTTTTGATACCTTGTTACTGAGTGGCAATTTTAAACTAAATAGTGGATCCATTGATTATGGTTTATTGGGTTCTGGTCTTCGCAATAAATTAGGTGTTTCCGTGCATAATAGCTTGACTCCCTTAACGGTCTACAGTCCTACTCGAAAAAAAAGCTTTGGTAGTACCAAGGATTTTACGATCCGCGACATTTACCCTAAAGGAGTATTTACCGTACAGAGTGATAATGATTATCAATATGTCATCACTCATTTGGAAGCGGCTAGAAAATTGTTTCAAAAGCCAAATGAATGCAGTGCATATGAAATAAAACTAAACGATCGCTTAGGTCCAGATGAGGCAAAAGAGGCTTTGCAAGCTAACTTACCCAAAACCTTAAAGGTGCAAACTCGCTTAGATCAAGATGCTGCATTTATTAAAATCATGCGTATCGAAAAATGGATTGCATTCTTGATTGTCAGTTTAACGATGCTGCTCATAGCTTTCAATTTAGTAGGATGTTTGTGGATGATTGTGCTGGACAAAAAAGGAGACATTGCCACATTGAAGGCTTTGGGGTTTGCAAAACGAGATGTCTTTACAGTCTTTGTTTTAGAAGGAATGTTAATCACGATCATCGGGATGATGGTAGGAGTAATGCTTGCTTTGTGCTTGTATTTTCTACAGTCATATTTTGGATTAATAAGTGTTCCAGAAGGTTTTTTAATAGATGCCTATCCGATCCGTTTGCACTGGTTCGATTTTGTGGTCGTCTTATTAACTGTTATTTCTATCGGTACGATTGCAGCTTATCTTCCCGCCTGGCGTGCCACCAAGTTTGGTTCTATAATACGAGCAGACATTTAACAATCATTTTAATATTCCCTTAAATGTAGCCACAAAATTCTGAGCTTTAATATATTTGCGCAAGAATGGAAACATGGGAATTAGATTTTGAATGGTTGCAAGTTCGCCATAAGGTGAAGGAGCAATTTAATATGTCTAGTTTACCTGATTTACAAACCATTTTATTTCTAATAGGCGTACAAGAACTGGGTCAATTAGACCGAAAGTTTTCTAAAGAGGAAAAGCAAGATTTAATCCATATAGGTGTATGCACTTTGTTAGCAGAAGATGGGTATTATGTTTTCCAAGGTAGAGATGAAGATGGTTGGCCACATTGGGAACAACATAAAAAGTTTACCATAAAAGGGGTTGATGCTCAAGAAGAATTGTTAAAGGAAAAAGTTGTAGGATTTTTAAATATAAACTCATGAAACATTTTTGTTTAGTCTTAATGATCGGATTACTGGCTGCCTGTTCGGGTGGCTCAGGTAAAAAACAAGTAAAGATTGAAACTGAATTCGGAGATATGATTTTCGAATTGTATGATAGCACTCCCCAGCACCGAGATAATTTCTTAAAACTAGCAGGTGAAGGCTTTTATAAAGATTTACTCTTTCACCGAGTGATAGATGGTTTTATGATTCAAGGTGGAGATCCTCAATCCAGAGGTGCAGATGCATCCGCTCGATTAGGTAGTGGAGGACCAGGATATACTATTCCAGCAGAAATAGGTGCTCCTCATTTTAAAGGGACATTAGCTGCTGCAAGAACTGGAGGCCCATCAAATCCAGAGAAAAAGTCTTCTGGTTCGCAGTTTTATATTGTACAAGGGAAGCCTCAGTCAGATTTAGAGATAGATAATGCACAGCGTTCGAAAAAGATCGAATATTCTCCAGCTCAAAGAGAAAAGTATAAAACTGATGGAGGTGCTATATTTTTAGACATGGAGTATACCGTTTTTGGAGAGATCATCCAGGGTATGGAAATCATCGGCAAATTAGCAGGTGTAAAAACTGCACCAGGAGATAGACCCATCGAGGATGTTAAATTTAATGTAATCCCATTATAAACATGACCTTTAGCAAACATAGAACATTAGCCTTCAGTCTTATTGTTAGTGCGATATTAGTCACTGGTTGTCAAAAGCCGATGTCCAGTTTTTTAATCGCTACAGAAGATCGAAAAGCGCCTACCCTTTTAGAGTTTAATAATACTTCTGAAAATGCAGAATCCTATGAATGGGATTTTGGTGATGGCACGACATCCAGTTCGTTTAATGCTGAACATCAGTACAGTCATTCTGGAAGATACATTATCACCTTAAAGGCAAAGAAAGGCAACAAAGTAAGTACCAGTGAGCAAGAAATCATTTTAGAAGCGCCTACTGACTGCCACATTTTAATGGAGACTTCGGCTGGAAATATGACTTTCCGATTGAGCGATGCAACCCCTAAACATAGAGACAACTTTATCAAATTAACGAAAGAAGGATTTTATGAAGGCTTACTCTTCCACCGAGTAATACAAGGTTTTATGGCACAAGGTGGTGATCCTAATTCGAAAGATGCTCAGCCAGGTAAATCGCTTGGAAGTGGTGGTCCAGGTTATACCGTTCCGGCAGAATTCGTTGACTCTCTAGTCCATATAAAAGGAGCCCTAGCAGCAGCTAGACTAGGAGATGGTGCTAATCCAGAAAAAAATTCCTCTGGTTCTCAATTTTATATCGTTCAAGGTAAACCCGTAGATGCAAAAACAATTGCACAAATGGAAGCCAGAATGGGTATTACATACACAGATAAGCAGAAAGCTGTATTAGCAGAATATGGAGGCACTCCATTTTTAGATAAAAATTATACTGTTTATGGACAGTTAGTGAAAGGATTCGATGTATTAGATGCCATTTGTGCTACAAAAACAGATAATAGAGATCGTCCTAGTACTGATGTAGTCATTCTTAAAATGTCAGTAATCGAATGAAAAATAAACTCTTTTCGGTAGATGTCGGAGCTACGGGCACGAAAGCTGCTATCGTAGATGTAAAAAAAGGTAAATTATTAACCGAGCGGATAAAATATCCTACTCCTGATAATGCAGGACCAGAGGATATTGCCAGACTCATTAAGCAGTTGATGATAGACCTAGATTACCAAGGAAAGAGTATGGGTATAGGTTTCCCGTCCATTATACATTCGGGTGTGTGTAAATCTGCGGTGAATGTTTCAGATCGTTTTATAGGTGTAAACTTGGAGGATTATTTTTCTCAAGAAACCTCATGTAGGTGTTTTTGTGTCAATGATGCAGATGCGGCAGGTTTAGCGGAATTGCATTTTGGTGCAGTCAAAAACGCCCAAGGAACCGTTTTGTTATTAACCCTTGGAACAGGTATAGGATCAGCCCTTTTTCGTGATGGCGTTTTAGTACCTAATACAGAGTTTGGCAGTTTGCATTATAAAGATGGAATCACCGAGCATTATGCGGCCAACTCTGCGAGAAAACGCAAAGAACAATCATGGGAAACATGGGGGAATGAGTTAAATGAAGTACTCCAATATTTTGAGAGGATTGTTTCACCGGACTTGATAATTCTCGGTGGTGGGGTGTCTAAAAAGCTAGACAATTATAAATCATATTTACACACTGATGCTACTCTCATTCCTGCTCAACATTTAAATGAAGCGGGTGTTATTGGTGCTGGCTTGTATGCACGTATGCAGCTGAAAAAGCTGTAACGTTTATTCGTTTTTTGTTGTTCGTTGAGCTTTGATAGATTTTTAAGCCAATTCTCATCCTGAAAGAATTCGAGATTTAGCATACATTTCCTTTTAGACTCTCGAAGATTTTTTGAATCCAAATGACTCATCAAGGTAAGCGAAGGTTTTTTGATATTCGTAGTGAATAGGTCTAGTTAGTTTAGCCTATATCTGTTTGTAGAATGTTATTTTGTTTAGAATATAAATGACATTGGACAATAAAAAAAGAGGCTGTCTGGACAAGACAACCTCTCTTTTTAATTAACTAAAACAATCTTATTCTATCAGCAACATCTTACCAAAATGTGCTTCATTTTCTATGATTAACTGGTAAGTTTTAACTCCGACAGCATTAAAATATGACCTTGGAATACTTACTTGATTAACTCCTATAGTTGCGTCAATATCTAACACTTTTTCCTTCGCTCCTTTTGCATCATAAAAGATAATACGAGCAGCTCCAGCCGTGTTTGATTCAAATTCAATAATAGTCTCTTCTAACCATGGATTAGGATAATTAGTAACATAAATTTCACCTTCCACCGTTCTTCTTTCTAAGTCTATCGCGTGGATATCTAAGGCATTTCCTAGATATACTTCTGCCTCTAAGCTTTTAGCTAAACTGATCACAGGCACATTGCTTTCTAACTCTATGCTGAACAAAATATCTTGCGGCCCAACTGCTACTCCAGCTCCTGCTGCATAGCTCACTCGAATATCTTCGTCTGCTTGATAGAACGACGAATCATCAAAACCTGGCAAATCAGAAGTAATGTTAATAACATTTATTCCTTGTACATCTAATGATAACTGGAATCCTCTAAGATCCTCATTTCCTTGGCTAAAGAAATGAACCATATTACCATCGATACTATAGTCTAATGTTCGTGAAGAGGCATTTCTTGTATCTGTCTCTGTTCCAACCAACATAGTGGCTGAGCCATTAACATCCGCAGTTTTAACTCCCACAAAATCAATGATCATGTTTCCATCAAAAGATCCAATTCCATAGCTTTCTTCAATCCCTGTAGACCAAGGATTTTCTGGGTTAATAAAGTTTTGTTCTTTATTTATAAACCTCCAACTAGTATTATTATTAAACGACTCCATAACACCTAGTATCATACGTCTAATGTCTAATAAATCCTGAGCTGTAATGCTTTCATCATTGTTAGCATCTGCAGCAATTAGGTCATACGAGCTTTCTAAATCAGCGATTCCTAGAACATGTCTTTGAATTTTTACAATATCCAAAGTACTTACTCCATTTAGAGGGTCTTGATCATAAAATGGAACTACTTCGTATGCACCACCAGTTTCCATATCACCAAACTCATAAATTCCATTTTCATCAGTCATCTCCATTGTCGAAGCTCCGGATAAGTCCACTTCTACATTAGGTACTTCCATACCCTCTTCAGTAGCGATTCTTCCTTGTATACCGATACGGCAATCAGGGCAAAAATCGAACTCATTATTATCTTGAACATCCACAAAGGTTATACAATAAGCCTGTAATAAACTTCCATCAGGAAGTACCACAGGATCACCATTGCTGTCCAATGTTGTTACCCAAAGTTCCACATCTTGAAGTCCACAAGAATTACAATCAAATGTTTTACTTGTGTCATTTACATCGGTACTAAAACTTAAAGCAATATCATAGCCACAAGGGTGGAAACTGTGTGCATCAAAATCAGAAGCCCATAAAGTAACCATTTCATTATCTGGCTCACCGAATGGCGGTAATAAATCCATAGGTACTAAGTCTACACTTAATCCATGTATACATACTGGTGTAGGTGCTTTAGTACTTACCACTTCGAAGGTGTTTTCGCAAGAATCAAAGTTTCCACATTGGTCTTCTACCGTCCAATAAATGGTATGTAATCCCAGTGGATATTCAAGGCTTGCATCATTTACATCTCCTGAGTGCTGAATAGTGCCATCACTAAATAAATCAATCTGATAAGACCACACTAGTAAATCACTCGGTGTACAATCATCAGTTGCTGTCGGCATCAAAGTAACTAATGCATCTTCGCAGTCAATATCTGCTGTTTCGATGATTTGGTTTTCGCAGCCACCATCAATCACTGGATCAATTGTATTGTTTAATTTGATCACTTGCTGATTAGACCAAGTTACATATTCTCCGCCCATAATCGGTTGACACCAATCGATTACTTTCCATGTTCTGATAATCTTTACACAAGCATCTTCTCCTTCAACAAATTCAAACACCTGATCTTCATAATTATAGCCAACTAATTGACATTCTTCTTCTAAGAAATGCGGTTTGTTATAAAACTCTGGCAAATCTTCAGGGTCTAAATCTTCTATGGTACATAAGTTATTAAAACTAGTGTCTCTTGGCCAGAAGATATCTCCATATAAGAATGGATTATCACTGACAACAGTTATGGTCTGCACACATTCTTGGATAGTTACTGAGTTTTCATCTTCCAAAATCATGGTTCTGTAAATAAATCCAGTACCACATTGATTTCTTTCGTCCTCTATTTCTTCGATTAAATCAGAAGGATCAGCACAATTATCTACGATAGTCGGATAACCAAACTGCAAACCGAGATTTCCTAAATCTACCGGATCATCACATTGTATCGTAACATCATCAATGCATGTCATGGTTGGAGGTACTTTATCCTGTACTTCTACATTCACCATACAATCATTAAAGTTTCCTGATTTGTCCCAAACACGTAATTGGACCATAATATCAGGATCTCCTACATCTGCACAACAGAAGTGTACTTTTTCTTTATAGTAAATAGTGTCTTGGTGATAGTCTGGGCAAGGAGTATCCATTCTTCTAACACCTATACTATCTATGTAACAATCATCAAAACTACCATCGTCAAAAGTAGTCGCATAAACTACAGCATAAGGCGTACTTCCGATAGAAACCACTGTATTTTGCTCACATAAAGCAATCGGTTCCGTACTATCAGCAACTGTTACTTGTGTCGTACAAGAGCTTTGGTTATAGCACTCATCAAAAACTGTGTAGGTTACCGTGTGTACACCTATAGGCATCGTCCCATGACCTCCATTAGTTTCTAAAGATCCATTAGGCCATTCGATAGAATAATGTCCAATGTCGGAACAAGCATCTACCGCATCCACTGCAGGAAAATACACTAAACCTTCGCAATCTTCCGTAGTCGTCATGCTAAAGTGGTCTGGGCAATCAAATACAGGCCCTAATGTATCAGCGATCTCTATGATCTGGAAACATCCAGTGCTTAATTCAGAAGAACACCACCACTCATTTACTGTCCATGAACGCATGTATTTAGTCACACAATTTATTCCTGGTATCTCGATATCTGTATAGCTAACAACAATATTACATAGTTCATCTGATACCTCAGGATACAATTCTAATCTTCGTTCGCATACTGTATTATTAGTCCAAATCATATTAGGACCTCCATTGTTTGCCGTTATCACATCTAAATCACCATCACCATCCATATCTACACTAATAGCTAACCAATCTGCAGTACTTCCAATCGATTCCCCACTGTCCACAAATGTTCCGTTTCCATCATTTAGGTAAATCGTATTAGCTCCATTGTTAGCTAGGAAAGCATCTTTATCACCATCGCAGTCAACATCAAAGAGTGCTACATTATTAGATAGATCCGCACCTATTGACTGACCTGAGTCACTGAATACTCCCATACCATCATTTAGGTGAACTCTCGCTCCACCACCGAAAGCGCCAGGAGCAAAAATATCAAGATCTCCATCGCCATCTAAATCACATAATTCACTTCGAACAGGTGTGGCTAAACCATTGCCTAAGGATTGTCCAGAGAAAGTAAATAAGCCTGTACCATCATTTAACCAAATGTCTACACTATTTGTACCCGTCACAGTAAGGATCGCATCCTTGTCTCCATCACCATCTATATCTTCTAACACAACATAGTTTGCGTTCATTGATAAGATTTGTGCACTATTAGTAAACGTTCCAGCACCATCATTTAGATAAACCATAGATCCCGCACTAAAACTTGATACAAGTGCATCAATGTCACCATCGCCATCTAAATCACATAAATTAACATTGCTTGATGATGAGCCAGCCCCAAGAGCCTGACCAGAATCGGTAAATATTCCAGTTCCATCATTGAACCAAACCATATCATCACCTCCTATCTCTGCAAAAAACGCGTCTTTATCACCGTCTCCATCAAGATCAGCTAAATCGATTCCAAACGTAGATCCAGTTCCTAGATTTTGTCCGCTATCTGTGAAATTACCGGCCCCATCTCCAAAGTAGACTTTATTAGGTTGTCCTGTATTAACAGAAACCAAATCTTGAATTCCATCACCATTGACATCACATAAATCCATATCAGAGGTTGATAAAATACCTATCATCGCTCCGCTATCTTCAAATTCTATATCCGCCGGAATTACATACATTGGAACCCCTGTACCCTCGCCAGTAGCTGGATCATAAGGTGATGGGTGACCATTTTCGTCTAGGGGATAATTCTCACTGCAGCTAAGTGCTGTATTATCTTGTTTTGTTCTGCTATCAGGGCATTGAACAAAATCCAAATTAACTCTTTCTAGATAGATGTCGAATGTACATGAGTTACTCTCATTTCCAAACTCATCTCTAGCAATATATGTTCTCGTTACTTTGCTTAAGTAATCATCATTACAATTTAAGTTATCTATTGTTTCACTTAATAGTATCAACTCACCGTCTGCGCAAAACTCTGTTACTACTAAGCTTTCATCCACTAAATCTAGACCATTACAAGCCACTGTTAAATCGTAAGGACATGTAATAGATGGAGGCAGTTTATAATCCACTTGCACATCACCCCAACAGCATAAACCATTGCAGCAAATCATGTATTGATAAGTTTCTCCTACATTTTCAGGACCAAAGTTATTTTCCACAGGATTACCCCACGCATCTGTAATAGTAATTTCACAATTTTCTAAGCAAGGAAAATTACTTCCTGTCAAGACCATCAAAGGTGTAATCGTTCCTGTACAAGTTTCATCCAAGGATAGATTAATATTTTGACACGAAATACCCGACAAAGGAAACTCATTCACTATAACATTAAAGACACATGTATCTGTGTTTTCTTCTGCATCTTCCACAACATAATATACTGGAGTCACTCCTGAAGGGAATATATCTCCCGATACTGGTTCGCCTGGAATAGGCGTAATAATCGGAGCAGCATCGCAATTATCTACTGGAATTGGCAGTACAAAAGCCACGGCAGCTTCACATTCTTCCATAGCTAGATCTACTGTCTCTGAGCCCATAGTACATACAGGAGCAAGTGTATCTGCAACAGTAACATTTACCATACATGGTGCTGCTAGCATGTTACCTGTACAATCTTCAGCTGTGATTTCAACTACAACGGGTGCTGCAATATCTGCACATGTAAAGTCCATCACATCCAAAGCAACTGGTCCAAGGCAACAGTTATCTTCCACTACTGCTACATCATTCACTACAATCGATGCCATACCATCACCATCTAAGTATAGATCGATGTCTGTCGGTGTACATGTAGGACCTTCGTCATCAGTAATCGTGACTGTAGCGTTACATACCGAAATATTATTGCTTGGATCCGTGACAGATATAGTGACCACATTGTCACCTACATCATCACAATCAAAACTTAGTGGTGCTGCTGCTACCACAAATGGCATACAGTTATCAAAACTTCCACCATCTACATCTGCAGCAACTATAGTCGCTAATCCATCTGCATCAAGAGGGATGGTAATGTCCATAGGCACACATGTTGGTGCCACAAAGTCAAGGACTGTAATATTAGCAGTACATGTATTTTCATTTCCAAAAATATCTGTCACTGTAACATTTGTAGTTACAATACTACCAGCGTCTGCACAGCTAAAAATCAATGGATCAGCAATAACAGATCCAACATCACAATTATCTGTGGCTGTAGCTACATCTGGTCCAGATAAAATAGCTGTACCTGTAGCATCCAAATAAACCGTTTGGTCGATTCCTTGACACTCTGGTAAAATATTATCTTCTACCGTTACTAGCGCTAAGCAAGGAATACTTTCGTTGCCACTACAATCAGTAGCTGTAAATGTTACAGGCTGAACACCAACACTAGCACAATTAAATGCTGTAGGAGTAGCTGTCAAGAAATCTAAACAACATTCGTCAGTACTCCCATCATCTAAATCTTCAGCAGTGATACTCACCATACCATTTGCATCTAACTGGACAGTAATATCTTGTGTCATACACAAAGGAGCAGTTACGTCATTTACGGTAACCGTAGCATCACAAAAGCTAGTATTATTATCACAATCTGTAACCCATAATGTTACTATATTATCTCCTATGTTATCACAGGTAAATTCGTTTGGTGTAGCTGTTACAACCACTGGAGTACAATTATCCATGCTTCCTCCATCAACGTCCGCTGATGTAATGGTAGCCATACCATCTGCATCTAACTCTACTACTGCATCCATGGCAACACATTCTGGATCTACGATATCATCCACATGCACTTGAGCAAAGCAATCATAAGTGTTTCCGCTGCAATCTTCGATGGTAGCCGTCACTAGAATGTTCCCAACCTTGGAAAACAAATCAGCACAAGTAAACATATCTACATCTATTGTCGCAGATACAATTTCACAATTATCTGTCCATCCCGCATTAATATCATCAACCGTGATCATGGCTGTATTTGTAACGGGATCCAAAGGTAAAATCAGATTGTTTGTAGGACATAAAGGTGGTTCCATATCTTCTACAGTTATGTCGACCATGCATGTCCCTATAGGCATGCCATCTGCATCTGCCGCAGAATATGTTAAGGTAGAAACTCCTTTTTCGAATACAGTACCTACTGCTGATCCTGGCGTTAAGGCAGGTACAACTGTTGCTCCTGTAATCTCGTGGGTTACTACAAAATCTGGACAATTATCAGAAGCTGTAGCATACATCACAGACATATCCGATGCCCAAGTACAAACACCTGCGTCAGTAGCTACATCCACAGCTGCTGGGCAAGTTATAGTAGGAACACCTACATCTTCCACAATGATATCGAATGAACAAACAGCTTCATTGCCTGAGCAATCCAATGCCGTATAAGTTATTGTCGTATTTCCAACAGGGAATACTGATCCCGATGCAGGTCCTCCAGTTTGTGTAACTACTGTTGCTGGATCGCAATCCATAACTGTCGGATCTGGAAAGACAACAACAGCTTCGCAATCAGCAGCTGGAGCAGCCATGATGATATCTGCTGGGCAAGGATCAAATTCAGGATCCGTTGTATCTACAAAAGTAATGGTCTGTGTAGCAGTGATTCCTATATTATTGCAATCATCTGCTGCTGGAACTGTCCAAGTTACGGTAGTTACTCCTACCATTCCTGGAACGCATCCATCCACGGTAGTCGGCACGCCTGGTGCAGCACCCATAATCAGGCAATCTGCTGCTCCACCATTAGTATAAGCTAAATCTTCAATAGCTGGTAATGGTTCGCCACACTCTAATACAAGTGCCGCCGGTGGAGGGTCAAATGCAGGCGGTGCAGCAGGTAGCACCGTTATTATTCTTTCTACTTCTAAAGGAGCTGTCAAACAATTAGTCGGATCAGGAGCTAATGTCCATGTCTCTGTAATTTCACCACCACAAGCACCTGGGTGTGCTGTTTGCACTGATTCTACCACTCCTTCTATAAGGCATGTTGCATCCACTGCTCCATTAGTATAAGCTAAATCGCTTACGGCAGGAACTGCATCACAAGCATAAATTTCTGCTGGTGGAGGATCGGCTAATACAGGAGCTTCAGTAGGTAATACACCCAAAATAAATGGTCCAGACATCACTGGATTACCACAAGCATCTACATCCATATATTCTATAGTAATGGTTCCGCCATCACAAGCTGTAAAGTCAGGTGTCACCATAGGGGCAATTGTTCCTTCTATCAAACAACAATTGGAAGCTGCTACTTCACAGCCGGGTCCTCCTGCTCCTAAGTTAGTGTATGTCGCTTCCGCTGTAAATACAAAAGCGGCTGCCTCATCACAAGTTAAAGGGTCACTCGGTAAAGCTGGAGGAGTAACCATAGGTGCAGGGGCCGGTAATACCACAATCGGTGCTGGCTGAGCAGCAGGAGCAACTGGATTACCACAGGCATCTACGCCATTATATGTTATTTCTATCATTCCACCTGCACAAGCATCAAAGGTCTTGGTTACTACTGGTGGAATTGTGCCTTCTATTAAGCAAGCACCCATACCCATATTTGTATAGGAAGCTTCGGTAGTAAAAGTAAATGCTTCTGCTGCATCACAGGTCATAGGACCAGCCATAATGGAAGGAACTGTAACATCTGGAGCAGGTGCTGGATCTACAACAATGACGTAAGGTCCATCAGATAAAGCATTGCCACAAGCATCTACCCCATCAAAGGTGATAGTTATAGTTCCGCCCTCGCAAGCATCAAAATCTGGAACAACTACTGGTGGTATTTCTCCCATATCCAAACAAGCAGCTTCAGCTGCGCTGTTTGTATAAGTAGCTGCATCAGTAAAGGTAAACCCGACCGCTTCATCACATGTTAAAGGTCCTGCTGGCACAGCTGCTGGTGTTATAACCACGGCTGGTGCAGGATCTACTGCGATTATATAGGGTCCATCGCTCAAAACATTTCCACAAGCATCAACTCCATCATAAGTAATTGTGATTGTACCACCATCACAAGCTGTAAAGTCAGGAGTAACTACCGGGTCTATGGTGCCCATTATCTCACATGGTGCTGCGAGTGAGTTTGTATAGGTCGCCATATCTGTAAATGAAAAAGCAGCTGCTTCATCACATGACAATGGTCCAGCAGGAATCGCTGGTGGTGTTACTGTTGGAACTGCTGCAGGATCAACTGTTATAGTTGTCGTACAAATAGGATCCGTTACTGGTGTGCCATCAGATGTTATAGTATAAGTGACTACAACATCATCACCACAAGCGCCTGGATGAGCAAAATCATCCATAACCACGACGACACCACAATCTGTTGTAGTACCTCCGAGCAGGACAAATAAATCTGAAAAATCTGCATCACATGCAAGATTTGTTGCCTCTAAAGGACAGTCAATCATACACTGGCTATATAAACCACTAGATGTACCAAGAATAAGCATTAAAACTAGCATACGTAGTTTATGCCCTAGCGAGGTTACTGCTAGCATAGCTTTGGAATGTGTAAGTATTCGCATTATTAAAAGTTGAATAATAGTTAATTAATACTGGTCTATTAATTCAACTCAGGTGAGACCTATGGATTAACTCCAGAGGTTATGGTTATTATCAAAATTGTAAATACAAAGAATCTAAATACTTCTTCAAGTCCAAAATTAGATAATTATATATTAAACAAATACATATATGATGAAATATTAAACCTTATTTAGACATAAATACCTATTTTATGGTACTTATTATTTAATTTATTCATATGTTAGATAATAACACAATGTGTATTAATGCGATATGTCAACTTTTTTTTTTCTTCTGTGTGTAGTTTTCTCTTTTACCCTTTTTTAAAATGTTACCATGAATCTAGAATAGATACTGTTTTGGTAGGAGTAAAAAATAGCAACTTACAACGACAAGTCGTAAGCTGCTATTTTTATGTTTTATTCAACTAAATACGTTTTACCATAATTAATACTTCCATCTTCTCTGAGAATTTGGTAGTTTTTCATACCTGATACGCTAAACATTTCTTTATCAAACACCACTTGGTTAAATCCTGGAATAGCATTTATCTTAACTTTTAATTCCATTTGTCCCATGGCATTGAAGAAAAGAATGTCTACTTCTTCATGTACTACAGATTCGAATTCAATGGTCGTGCTTTGTGACCATGGGTTAGGATAGTTTCTGACTAACAATGATGACTCTTTAGCTTCTAAGACAATCTCATTTACAGTCAAGTCATTTCCTAGGTAAGATTCTGATGCTAGATCCTTAGCCAAAGCTATTTGATTATCTAGCGTTTCAAAACTTACTTTAAACAACATGGTATGAGCTGTTATGTCAAGTATTTCGGTAGGCGCATAACTCAGTTTTAAGTTTTGTCCACCAAATGCGATATTTTCCTCAGTCAATAAAGGTAGGTCTGACTCAAAGTTTATTAACTTATCAGCATCAAGATGCATTGATAATTGTAATCCTGACAAGTCCATATTTTCCGTTGCATAAACACGTAACTCATTATCGACCACCTCATACATTAAGGTAGAATATCCTTTGCTTCTTGTATCTGAATCACCGTCTAACAATTGTACGGAACCATTTACATCAGCCGTCTTAACTCCGATGAAGTTAGCCAACATGTTGAATTCTAACGATCCTATATTATAGGTTTCATCAATGCCTTGGCTCCATGGATTTGTGCTATCTATAAACTGCTGATTCTTATCTACAAATCTCCAACTTTCGTTATTTGGAAAAGCTTCGATAACGCCTAGGATCATTCTTCTAATATCTAATAAATCTGAAGAAGTAATCGCTTCATTATTATTTGCATCTGCAGCGATTAGATCATACACATTGTCTAGGTCTTTAATGCCTAATATATGACGCTGAATGATCACAATATCTAAGGTACTTACACCATTCAATGGATCTACGTCGTACTTTGGCATTACTTGATATGCTCCACCGACTGGCATTTCTGCAAAAGCATAACTACCTGATTCGTTGGTTAATTCCATAATATCACCACCTTCGAGATACACTTCGATATCTTCTAGGCTTTTGCCATCTTTTGTTTCAATGTTACCTGAAATATCTACTCTTTCTACTGGAGGGCAAATTTCTTCATCATTAGTATCCTGTACTATAATGTATGTCTCACAGTAAGATTGGTTGCCTACTTCATCAGTCACCCATAATTCTACTGGGTTTTGTCCAATGTCGTCGCAATCAAAAGTAATATTGTTGTCATTAACATCTTGACTAAAGCTTAATACGATATCGTAATCACAAGGATGGAAACTACCTCCATCAACATCTGTAGCCCATAGAGTTACCATCTCTGCATCACTGGTTCCATCACTGTCTAAATCCATAGGAATTAGAGCCACTGATAATCCATATATACAGATAGGTTGTGGTGCTTTTACACTCTTAATTTCAAAAGTATAGCTGCACTGATCTAAATTGCCACATCGATCGTAAACCGTCCAAGTAATGGTGTGTAATCCTACTGGATAAGTACCACTTGCATCATTCGTGTCGCCTAGTATATCGATCGTTCCATCCGAACCGGCATCGATGGTGTATTCCCAAACAAGGCCATCTTCAGAAGTACAGTCATCTGTGGCTTCAGCTACTAGTGCTACATCTGCTGATTCGCATTCTATATCTGAGGTTTCTACCACTATACCCGTACATTCAGAAGTGATGATAGGATCTACCGTGTTTAATAGCTTGATAACTTGTTCGTGTTCGAATCTAATGTATTCTCCATCGACTTGTTGACACCAATCAATGATCGTCCAATTTCTCAATATCTTCAAACAAGCGTCTTCACCTTCTACAAATTCGAATACTTGATCCACAAATTCATAGCCAATCAATTCGCATGGGCCATCTGTAAATTGAGGGTAACCATTTACCACAGGTAAATTATCTGGACTCAACTGATCAATATCACAGAAATCTGCTCCTTCATAATCGGCTGGCCAAATGATATTGCTTAGATCAAATGGATTATCATTAATTACTTCAATGGTTTGCACACAAGTTTGTACTACTTGCCCATTATCTACAAGGTCTAATGTTCGTGTGATTAATCCTATTCCACAAGAATTTCTTGCATCATCTATGCTTGGTACTAGGTCTTGTGGATTAGTACAATTATCAGAAATTTCTGGTAATCCGAAGCTTACATCCAAGTTGTCTAAATCAACTACTTCTGTACAATTAATCGTCACATCATCGATGCAAACCATAGATGGTGCTATCTTATCTTGTACTGTAACTGTCACCATACAATCATTAAAGTTCTCAGATGAATCCCAAGCTCTAAATACAACCATATGTTCCTGACCTACATCTGCACAACAGAACTCCACTTTTTCTCTAAAGGTCAAGTTTAATGGATTATCACAATTATCTTGCATACGGCTCACTCTAATGCTGTCTAGATGACAATCATCAAAAGTTCCATCATCCATACTTTCTACATATGCTATTCCTTCTCCATAATTATTCAGTGACACCACTACATTTTGCTGACAAACTGGTGTTGGTTCGATTTGGTCTCTGACGGTAATCGTCATATCACATTCACTGCTATTGTAGCAATTATCAAATACTTCATAATTAACTGTATGAGTACCCACGGACAAGCTCGCTTCCCCGCCATTGGACAATAATACACCTGTACCATAATGAACTAGATATTTTTCTATTTCATTACACTCGTCAATTGCATCTATGGCAGGTAAATCAACCATTGCTTCACAATCTGCTGTGTTTGTAGTTACAGTTAAGTCATCCGGACAAGTAATTTCAGGTCCTTCTTCATCGACTGTCTCTATCACTTGGAAACAAAGTGTATCTATTTCTCCACCACACCACCATTCTCTGATACTCCATGTACGCATGATTTTATCTGCGCATGCAACACCTGGTATTTCCACATCTTCATAAGTAACAAATACATTACATAACTCTAGAGCCACTTCAGGATATAAACCTAATTCCATTTCACAAACCGTATTGTTTGTAAATACTTTGTTAGGTGTACCAGCTGCATTGAACTCCACCAAATCTAAATCACCATCTCCGTCAATATCTGATAACTCAATAGTCGAAGAATCATCAGCTCCAATGTTAACACCAGCATTTGTAAACACTGCTGCTCCATCATTAAGGTAAATCTGGTTAGCACCAAACTCTGCAGTAATGACATCTTTGTCGCCATCACAATCTACATCGACAAATTTAACATCATGTGTATCAAAGGCATCTAGCAATTGTCCGGAGTCACTGAATACTCCAGCTCCGTCGTTTAAGAATACCATATTAGGTATGCTTAAACCAGCCTTGAAAATATCAATATCTCCATCGCCATCTAAATCGCATAATCCAGTATTTCTACTACCTGGCAGACCTAAATTTTGCCCGCTATCCGTAAATAGACCGGCCCCGTTGTTTAGGTAAACTGTCGTACCTGTATTATCATTAGAAACGATAGCATCTTTGTCACCATCTCCATCTACATCTTCTAAGGACACTCCTAGGCTCGAATTTAAACCAAGCGCTTGCCCACTATCTGAAAATACGCCAGTTCCATCATTAAAGTAGACTTCATTAGCACCCGTAACATTAGAGAAGAATGCATCATCATCTCCATCGCCATCTAAATCACAAAGAGCTACATTGAAACTTGCAGAAGTACCTAATGCCTGACCTGAATCGGTAAACATACCCGTTCCATCATTATAATATACCATGTTAGGTGCTAAATCATTAGCTATGACAACATCTTTATCTCCATCGCCATCTAAATCACTCACTCCAAAACCAAGAGTTAAGCTTGTCCCTAAGTTCTGGCCAGAATCAGTAAAGTTTCCTGAACCATCATTTAAATACACTTTATTTGGTTGTCCATCATTTAATACAATCATATCATCATCTCCATCACCATCTAAATCACACAACTGACCATCTGTACTATTTAAGTTTCCAATTAACATTCCAGAATCATCAAATTGGATAACCGCAGGTACTATGACAGCTGGTACACCTGTTCCAAGACCTGTCGCTTCATCATAAGGCACTGGGTGACCATTTTCGTCTAATGGAATAGTATGATTACAAGCTAACGGATTATCCGTAATTGTCATAAAGCTTTCTGGACAGAAGATAGAATCAAGATTCACTCTTTCTAAGAAAATGCTAAATGTACATTCCTCACTCTCGTTTCCTTTGTCATCTCTCACCACGTATGTTCTAGTCACCTCTCTGATAAAGTCTTCATCGCACTCTAAATTATCAATGGTTTCATTGATTAATACTAAGCTAGAAGGTGCACAGAATTCTGTAATCACTAGGCTTTCGTCTACAGTCTCAAGACCGTTACATGCCACAGTTACATCAATCGGACAAACAATCGATGGAGGTAATTTATACTCTATACAAGCTGTACCCCAACAAGTATTCCCACACTCTGGTTCTGTAATCATATAAGTGATGCACTCATCCACTAAGTCCATGCCTACAACATCAGTAGGTAAAGGATTATTCCAAGGATCAAACAACTCTATGTCATAGTAAGAATTACAATAATCCTCAATACCTGCACCTGCCATAGCTGGTGTGATTTCAGCTTCACAATCCTCGTTTAGCGATACATTAATCGAACCTTGACAAGCTACTTCACAGTTACTTACACAAGGGATAACTTGTACCATATCTTCATCTTCGACTTCTCCTTCAGTACCATCCATTAGTTCAAATTCACCATTAGTGGTTGCTGTGTTAAACAACATTTCTGGATCGATAGCTAAGGCTGGATCTAGCTGTGCGGTAAACTCAATGGTCAGTTCGTTACAAACCTCCATCAAGCTTGGTGTAGCATCAAAAATATCAGGATCACCCGTACTGAATGCATCGAATCCAGGATTTAATGTTGGTGGTGTCACGGCAGTGGTTGTACCCACATAGGCTAAATCTCCACCTGGAGCTATACCAATATACGCTGGACCTAGATTAGCCGGATCATCTAACTCATCTTGTATTTCGATGTTTTCTAAATCTTCGTTACCAATGTTCTTGATGTAGATCTCAAACGTCACATCAATATGCCCAGCCGTTGTTGCTGAAGGTTGAACATCTGTAACTGTCTTCACTAAATCAATAGCTGGAACTGCTATGAATTCTAAATCACTGTCATCTTCATCCATTTCGCTACCTGCTAAATCATTGTCTGTCATTTCTCCATCATTGGTTCCATCAGCATCCGCATTGGAATCAATATCCTCATTGGTCGTTTCATATCCAGTATCATCAAATGATTGAGTGATTTCTCCTGTATTTATCCACGCATTTAAAGGCGTGTCACAGAATTGAACCACAAAATAAATCGAAACTACTTCAAAGTTATTTGGCTCTATCGGACCAGCGATTACTGTCGACTGCATACTGCTAGACACTTCTGTCCAATCAGGATTTAAGGTCGGATCGAAACTAAATCCACATGGCATGTAGTCGCTAATCATCACATTGGTTGCTGTAATATTTCCTTGATTATATACAGTGAAATCATATTGAACCGTATCTCCTATAAAGTGAGGTCCAAGACTTTCTGATGTTTTAATCAATGCAAGGTCAAATACTGGGAATGCTTCCGGATCATGATCATCTTCGTCATTCGTACCATCATCATCAATTTCGTTATTTGTTTCATCATCATGATTTCCTCCTTCATCATTTCCATCATCACCATCTGGTGTACTATCTATGTCTACTCTTGGTTCTCCATTTCCATCATCCGCACCACTGATTTCTGCATAATTTATGATTTCATTATTTCCATCATAACTATCAAGTGTCAAGATAATAGAGACCATCATTGAATCTCCTGGAGCTAATGGACCATCTAATGTTTGCTCATAGGTTCCATCGTTATCAAAATCAGTCCATCCATTCATGT
>JAHDHQ010000038.1 GCA_020631235.1 Saprospiraceae bacterium
TATAAAGTAAACAAAAACAAGGGGTTAGAAAGAAAAAGAAAACAAACTACTTCCCGATACAAAAATTACTAAAAATAGAGTCAAGCAAATCATCAGTAGATATCTCACCACTGATCTCACCTAAATATTGCAGAGCATGCCTAATATCCATAGCCACAAAATCAGAAGATATCCCTTCATCTAATCCAATTATTACCTTTTCTAATGATGTACTCGCATTATCTAAAGCTTCGTAATGCCTTAGATTACTGACAATCGTTTGAGAAGGTTTGCTTTTTTCTTGGACTACACTTACTAACTCCTTTTGAAGTCTACCTAAATGTGTTTTTTCTTTGGCGGACATGGCAATGACGGGCATTCTATTTAGTAAAGTACTGGTGGCTTCTTCTACATCGTAAGCATGACATGCATGGAAGGTATCTGTCTTATTTAATACTATAATTCCGTGTTGTGTCTCACTCACTCCAAGCGCTTTATACTCCTGCACAATGGATGGATGATCTTCCTGAATCTCTGAAACGCAAATGACAATGTTTGCCTTAGCTAACTGTTCCTTGGATCGCGCAATTCCTAAACTTTCTATGGTATCTTCAGTCTCTCGTATGCCTGCTGTATCGATAAATCGAAATAGCAATCCTTCCATCTGGATAGTGTCTTCTATAACATCCCGAGTTGTGCCTGGAATTGCACTAATAATCGCTTTATCTTCATTTAAAAGTGCATTTAATAAGGTAGATTTCCCGACATTGGGCTTACCAATAATAGCCACTGGTATTCCTTCCTTAATGGCATTCCCATAATCAAATGACTGCTTTAATTCACGGATAGTCCTTAGTATTTTTTGCACTAGTTGCTTCAATGAATCTCGATCTGCAAATTCCACATCTTCTTCAGAAAAATCATTTTCAAGTTCGATTAGACTAGCAAACTCTATTAGTTTTTCTCTCAATGCTGCTATCATCTTTGAAAAACCACCCCTCATCTGATCCATCGCTAAGGCATGCTGACTAGCTGTATTAGAAGCTATTAAATCAGCTACGGCTTCTGCTTGACTTAAATCCATTTGACCATTTAAATAAGCCCGCATCGTAAATTCTCCTGGTTCCGCTAACCTGGCTCCATTAGTCAAAAACAGCTTGATGACTGACTTTAAAATATAAGAAGAGCCATGGCATGCAAATTCGACTACATCTTCTTTAGTATATGATCTAGGGGCTTTAAAAACAGTAGCTAAACATTCGTCCAACATCTTTCCATCGTCATCTTTTAATTTACCATAATGCACTGTATTTCCTTCGGCTTTAAGCAAATTCGAACCATAGAAATAAGTATCTGCTAAATGGATAGCATTCGGCCCGCTTAAGCGGATTATCCCGATGGCTCCCTCTCCTTGTGGAGTAGCTATAGCTACTATGGTATCTTGATGTATGGTTTGCATCTTACAAAGGTAAACTAGAATAATTTAATGTTTGTGATGACGATAATTATGTAGAACCGCTGTCGGTTATTCAAGGGGATATTTACATAAATCAAGTGTATTCAGGGCTTATTGTAAGATCTCCCGATGGTGGATGTTGGATAATAACGGTTGGAAATGATGGCTCTTTACAGACAGTTTCCTTAGATTGTCCTGAATAAAGGTTCAAAATTTGAAATTATTGTTAACTTAATTACATGAGAAAAAATAACTCCATTAAACAATTGATCCTTTTATTTCTTCTGATTTTTGCCAATGTCATTTTAGCACAAGACACCTTAAAAGTACATTATGAAAATGCGACCATTTCAGAAGTCATTCTTGATGATTCGGAAACAGGTGCCATCACTGGAAAAGGAGACGATGGATCACTTGGCAAATATATGTATTTTGATACCTGGTCAAATCACTCACCAATAGGTGTTTTAACGGCTATCCATATGGACTTAGCAGTTAGCAACTTTACCGAATTGGATTCTTTTATTGTATTTGCTGAAGTCGAAGATGGCCCTTATTGGGAGAAAGCGTTTGCATTTGCAGATGTTGCTTCAGTATCAACCCCTATTTCTAGTGATGGTATTGCTGCATACAATTTACATTTGGATACCGGAGAAGAAAACATCGCTGGTATTGGAGGGGTGGCTTTTATACTTGGCATAAAATACAATTATAACTCTGCTGCAAAAATAGCCTTACGCGCCACAGGTGAAGGCGAATTTGACGAAGCAGCAAGTCGTTGTTTTACTATAAACGAAGATGGTAGCACATCCGATTTTGTGACTGCATATGGAGCTGACGTAGGTTTAGCTATTTTTCCTGTCACTGACATATTCGGTGGATTAGAAGAAATTTCGACAATGGGATTAGAGCTTATTAACGCTGGTCAACACTCAATAAGCGTACAATCAACAAATACTTCAGAAGCCTTTAATTTATCTTTGTTTAATCTTGAAGGACGTTTGCTGAGTAGTCATAAACTGGAAGTAGCTAGCTCAACTGAAATTTCTACCCATAATTTGCCCTCCGGTAATTATATTTTGAGAGCGTCTAACCAGCATAGAATAGGAAGTATTCAGGTGTTTGTACCCTAGCAAAACATTTAAATTAAAGGCTATGGGGCGTACTTTGAAAGTTTGGTTCAGTTTTCAAAGTGGCAATTTGAGCATTTAGAAACGCCTAATTTTAATGGCTCATTACACTTCGAGCAGTTAGATTTTAAGTCATTAAAAAACGTGTTTTTAGATACAGCATAATTACTTATTGGCTTTCCATCCACTTCCACTACCCTCACATCTTTTGATCGGACCCATTTTATGTTGCCTTCACGATCACAAATAGAGACAACCCCAAGAGAGCCGCTTTCTACTCTAGGAGAGACCTTCCCCCACCAAAGACTAGGCATTATACCAGTAAAAGTCCCATAGCCTGTACCTAATAAAATGGCCCTTTCTTGGGAGATAATATGCTGGACGATGATAGCCATTTGAAATAATCAATCTGAAAACGTTATTTATTCAACTCAATTTCTTCCTCTTCCTTCGCATTCTGTCCACCTGCTCCATCATTACAACCATCGATAAATGCCTCAAATTGCGCCCCTTGCTCTACTTCAAACCCTGCTTGCATATCGATGGAAGATCCTGAATCATAATCAACAGTTGCTGAACTACCGATGACTTGCACAGATTCGATTTTGTTATTGGTTTCGTAATCTGCAATACCCAATTCTGTACCTGTCAGCATATCTGCTCCAGCATAATTAGGTGTAACCATATTAATCACATTCATTGTTGTGTCTAAGCATCCAGTGGTCGAACTTACAATGACTCCGATAATATCTCCATTATCAATGGCATTAGAACTGTAGGTGTCAGAAGGACCACTTTGTAATGTTTCTCCTGCATCGACTATGCCATTTGCATTAATATCTTGAAAAAACTCATAGTTACTTTCTGCCACTGGAGTAGCTACGAAAGTCACAAGATCACCCGGACACTTCGGCGTATCATCTGTAATTCCAGCAATAAATGTTGGTGTACAATACAACACATACTCAAATACAAAGTCACCATTAGAAGTTGATTGAACAAACATATTTTCATCCAACTCTACGGTTTCAATGGATATAGTCTGCTCATCATCCCAGGTCGAACTATAATCACAATCACTACCTGTACCATCATCTTCATGAGTCTCAACATCTATATCTACAGATGCGTCTCCACAATTAGTAGTTCCTAAATCTATACTGATGGGTGCAGAATCACAAATCGTCGGATCATTATAAATCACAGGGTTACCCGATGCTCCTCCTTCTGGCACATTAAAATAATAGGATTGCCCCTCGATGATCACCACCCACTCTGCTTCACTACCTAGACCATCATCCACCGGCGGAAAAGTAATACTAGTTATTTCCATCGTTAAATCATTGCTTAAAGAAGCAGAACAAGGAAGCGCAAAAGTAGAATCGACTGCATCACAAGCATTGACCGCTCCCCATCCAAAATCATCATCCTTGTTCGGATATAAACTCGATGTTTGGATAAGCCTATTTAAAAGTTGATCCTTGTTTAAGTTTGGATTGTTAGCCCACGCCATAGCCGCTATACCAGCCATACTAGCTGTAGCAGCAGAAGAACCTCCTACATAACCACGATAATAGCTGTTATTATCATCATTCGTTATCGTCAAAGCTTTATTCCCCGATCCACTGCGCTCCATATAAACCGTAAACTGAACTTCATTGCCTGTATGACAAACATCACACTCATCAAAGTTCGTTCCTTCGATGGCTCCCGTTACAGCCACAGCTTCGGGCATATTGGCTGGAAAAATCACCCCGTACCAATTTAAAAACGTTGTCGAAGTACCAGCCGCAGCAAAAATCAATTTATCCATATTATAGGCATCTATAATTCCATCCTCCACAGGTCCATGGGAAAAAACATCACCCAGAGAAATACTGATAATATCCACTCTAGCATCATTAGCTGCATCTACTAAGGCATCACCTAAACCATTGATCTCATCGGTAGTGTTTATGACTACATTATTAGTAACTCGATTCGATATTAAATTTGCACGATATGCAATGCCCGCTGGCGTATCGTCATAACCTCTTGGCGCTGCGATCAGCCCTCCCATGGCCGACCCATGACCACACTCATCATTCCATCCATCATTTTGATAGTAACCATTGGTCTCGATGCTACGACCATTCGATTCTCCTTCGTCAAATTCAGCATTAAACTTGGGATTTGTATCTGACACACCCGTATCCATCAATGATACCCAAATGCCTTCACCCTGATCACATTTAGTCCATGCATCATCTACATCATGCTCTATATGATGCCAAGATTGGATCGATGCAGGCGTGATGGTCGTATAATCTGCAGCATCTAAAACCTCACTGTAATCAGCACAGCCTTCATCACTTCGATTTAGATCTTCTAATCCTGTATAACCGGCCGGTTCGAAGTAGCGGATTTCTTCCATCTGGCGCACATCACGTACAACTTCATAAACAAATGCTCTCATGTAGAAATACGGCAGTTCTTTATCATCTGAAAAAGCTAACAAATCTGTTTTTGTAAAGCTTGTACCTAACAACTCATTGGTTTGCTCTACGATCGCATTTTGGACCTTTTCTTTAGCACTTATCCATTCGACATCGTTGACATCTATCTCGTGTATTTGTCCACGAATGTCATTTATATGAGCAGGTTTGTAGCCTATCGCTGCGATCGAATCACCTGCTATCAAAGCACTATAAACCATAAGATCCGTTGCATCATTCCAATTAAATACAGTATTGGTAGCATGTAAATGTTCGCCTACACGTGCATTAATCTGTTCTATTTCTAGGGTCTGTTGTCCAATGCCGAGACCGGCTATAAGCATAAATAAACTAGTAAATAGTGTTCTCATTTCTCGTTGGTTTGATCTAAAGCTTGCATGTCAGCTTAACTTAAAGCATAGGAAGTCAGCCTATTGACTGCTCTAAATGTACATAATTTGACGCTAAAACTAGTTATACTTTGCAGCAAAAGTATGCTTCGCCTTTAAAACACTTGACGCTCCATTTAGATTTTTGTTCAATGTCGCTTCTTCCTCAAAAATATGGCTATCGAAGAGCCATATTGCACCTTCCAAGGACTCACGGTAAATCATAGCTTCACGAATGCCTAAGCGATAATCTTCTGTATAGATAATCTCATTAGCAAGTGGAATGGCATCGCGGTGGTACTGGGTGTAATACTTAAATGCTGGCCTTCCAAATTTTGTAACATATATCACATCTTGTGCTTGGATCTTTGCCTTCATTTCAAGTAGGACATCTCTCGGCTCTTCAATGCTAAATGCCTTCCAAAAACTGGGTACAGCCGAACGATAAACTACATTGGGCAATACAAAAAGTAATGAAAGTAAACACCAAGCCATCACTTTATTTATTCCGCGATTTTTTAAGAAAACCCAACATTGGTCAAAACCCAAAGCCATAAGTATTAAAACCAATGGTATCCAAAAAAACAACAATCGAGGTATCATGGAATACATATGGAATCCACTCACTAAAGAAGTAGAAAAGAAAACGGCTAAAACAGCGTAAAGGGCCCACACATCGATGCGGAACAATCGATAAAATCCGAGCAACATAAGCAAAAACACACTTACGATCGTAACTGTTTTACTGCCCAGCCAAGCACCTATAAAATGCTCAAATAATTTAAAATTGTGAAGCCACGCATCTATCGAAAAAGACCATTGAAAAAAGTGGTGTTTATGGAAATTTTGTAAATGATCTGAAGCTATACTTGGACCTAAGTTTACTAAATACAAAACCATAAAACTAGCCAAACTAAGTCCTGCAATCAGTAATAATGGCTTATAATGTACGCGCCATAAAGGCATACTATAAACCCCTAAACCTACTATTAAAAACACCATAGGCATACTGGACCAAAGACCAAGGACAACAAATAATCCCAAAAGCCACCAATGACGCCCAACATTTGGTCTAGCATTAATTAGAAAATATATAAACAATACAGACATCAAACCATCGATACTGTATTGTTTGAGCTCCGTTTGATAACGCACAACAAACATGGAAAAACCCATAAAGTATAAGGGAAACCAGCTATGTATGAGCCATTTACGGCTGGCTAAATAAAAAACCCACAAAGATAAAATGCCCACCACTAACGAAACCAGGCGAAGACTAAATGAAGTATTACCTAAACAATTAACCAGTCCCTTGATTGCAAGAAGTGGTAGCGGAGGAAAGTGTTGTCCATAATCCAAGTTTCCCAAAAGGTTTAACCAAGAGCGTTCACTAATATTTAATGCGACATTGGCCTCATCTAAAAATAAACTACGATCATCCCACATCCACTTTAAGCGCAAAATACAAGCACTTAGCATGATTAAAATGCTCAAAATTCTATTTACTTTACTCGACGATGGCAACAAAAAATCAGATTATGACATTTGGTGATAAACTTATTCAGTTCTACAAAAAACTTCCCCCTAAAGTTAATATTCCTAAGTCATTTGAGTGGATCGACCCATTTACAAATCCAGAAACAGTCCAGTGCATGGAAACTTTTTATAAAAAATACTATGATTCTTCCCATCAACGCACAGGGATCTTTGGCATTAATCCGGGTAGATTTGGAGCAGGTGTGACCGGGGTTCCCTTTACTGATCCAAAAATCCTTGAAGAAAAGTGTGGTATAAAAAACAACTTCCATAAACGGCACGAACTATCAGCCATATTTATCTATGATTGGATCCAACAATATGGGAGTATCGAAAGCTTCTACCAGAGCTTTTTTATCAGTTCTTTATGCCCATTAGGATTCCTCACTAAAGGCATAAATTGTAATTATTATGATGACAAACAACTCCAGAAAAAAGTAAAACCATACATCATACAATCCATGTGGAAACAAATAGAGCTAGGACTTAATCGTAAAATCGCCTACTCATTAGGCAAAGGAAAAAATTACCAATTCTTTAAAAGCATTAATGACGAAGAAGGATTTTTCGATGAGCTAGTTGCCCTGCCACATCCGCGATGGATCATGCAATATAGAAGAAAATCTAAAGACGAAATCCTTGAAAACATGTTGGATAAACTAGTTTTATCTCAGTAAATAATAGAGACCAAACATGACCAACAGACAAAGTAATATACTGGCAAGTACGTATAAAACAGCCAACATAAATTCACCTCGCTCTAAAAGATGAAAGGTCTCTAAACTAAAGGTGCTAAAGGTGCTCAAACCACCGCAAAAACCAGTAGCTATCAGTAATTTTAATCGGCTACTTTCCATGGGAATAGCCCACACAGTCAGTGCTAATACAAAGCATGCCACTACATTGGCTAGAAGCGTAGCCGTAGGGAAATGAACATCTGGTCGCGCATAAAATATACTGATTAAGTACCTGCAAACCGCTCCCAAGCCTCCACCTAAAAATACCCAAAGAAAACTCATACCCTCGTTCTTTTTTTCTTGGCAAAAAACGCCAAAGTGCTGCTAAGCAAAACGGCCATAGCTAAAAGTGTCAATAATAAATACAAAGAACCTATCGCTTGTAAACTATAGACTAAATAAATAAAAAGAATATTAACTGAGACCAAACATGCAGTAGCTTGCATATGAGTTAAACCGAGATCGATTAATAAGTGATGGATGTGGTTGCGATCAGGAGAAAAAGGTGATTTTCCATTCAGAATACGAATCGTAAACACTCTTAAGGTATCAAATAAAGGCAAAATTAATACACCTATAGCCACTGCCGGAACCGCTTTAAACCGAAAAGGAGAATCTCCGATCACTTTATGTAGTTCGATAAACTGTATCGTTAAAATAGCGCATACTAAGCCTATAATCAGAGATCCGGTATCACCCATAAATATTTTAGCTGGGGTAAAATTGTACTTTAAAAATGCAATGATGGATCCCGCAAGTGAGAAAGCCACAATACTCAAATCCATCTTATCGATCAAGAAAAACCAAGTGCCAAAACTCAAGGTAATGATCAAGCCTACACTCCCTGATAATCCATTGATTCCGTCGATTAAATTAAAAGCATTAATGATCAAAATAATGGTAAATATGCTTAAAACAACGCTCGCTATAAAAGGCAAATGGGTAATCCCAAAAATACCGTACAATGAGGTTAATCGAATTTTAGCTACAAAAACCAGCAAAAAAGCAGCAAAAAGTTGAGCTCCAAACTTTTTATACGGGCTAATCGGATCTACATCATCTCGAGCACCCACTAAAAACATAATGACAAAGGCTGTCAGAATGTACTGCAAATCCCCAAAATATTTAAAAGGAGTCCACAAAACAATCGAAAAAATAGTGCCTGCAAAAATGCCTATCCCTCCTAATGAAGGCGTACTGACTTTATGCGCTTTACGATGATCAGGCACGTCCACTAAATTTTTCTTTTTAGCTACATGTATAATCGAAGGTATGGCGTAAAACGTCAAACCAAAAGCAGTAATAAATGCTAAAATGATATCATACATCGACTAAACCATTTATAGGTTTATCAAATATAGATTTTTATTGTGTAAGATTATTCGGGAAGCAGTTTTTCGTCGATCGGCTCCCACAATTCTATCTTATTTCCTTCGACATCCATAATATGGACAAATTTTCCATAAGGATATGTTTCAATGTCATCCAAAATAGTAACTCCTTCAGATCTGAGTTGCACGACTAATTTTTCCAGATCTTCCACTCTGTAATTTACCATAAATTCCTTAGGTGAAGGCGAAAAATATTCAGTGTCTTTAGCAAATGGGCTCCACTGCAAATAACCCGATTTTGATGGATCTTCCAGCTTTTTAAATTCGAAGGTACATCCCCACTGGTCCGTATTAAAACCTAAATGTTTTTTATACCATTCCTTCACTTGCTTAGGATCATCGCATTTAAAAAATATACCACCAATGCCTGTAACTCTTTTATCCATATTTATTCCTTTTAAAGGTTAAATGCTTGAAGGTCAAAAATAGTAGCCATCCACTCGTCGAAACTCCTTGCTTTTTTAAATTGGAAGTCTTGATAATAGGTACTTTGACATTTAAAGCGAAATCTCTCATCATCCAGGCTCGATATTTCCACCGTTATATTACCAAATAATTGTTCGGCAGGTGTACTCATTTGTAATCTGATACTAGGTTTTAAATAGTTTCTTAATTGGAAGCTTTCGTCTGGTTTTGACTCCTTTGTGTTTTTTAACACGTAACCTATAGATCTATGACGCTCTACAATGTATTGATTAAAACCTTTCCATGCATCCAAGGATTCGGGCTTTTGTACATCCACTGCCAAGCCTCGAATGCCTCGACTATCAATAATGTGAAAAGGCTTAGAAACAAAGCCCGACGCTAAATATCGAATGTAGCTTTGATAAAAAGCGGTGCGTTGTATTTCGTTAAAATTCTCCAAGCTCTATATCTTCAGTCCCGCTTTTGTCTTTAATGCTGTCCATGGTATCCATCATTTTACCCCAGAATCCTTCGAATACAGGCTTAAATTTTGCTACCGTATTTTTAGTGTATTGAGGCACAGGCTCTAATAAATCATAAGTGATCGATGCTTCTCTAGTTTTTTCGTCCATCAATTGGCTTTCGCTTAAAAACCAAAAAGCATAGCTGATTACCACAGAAAAAAGAAGGGCCATCACAGCTCCCCCAGCTATTTTATTAATAAAATTCAAATTAACCGCTTCGAAGATGCTTTCAATTTTATTGCCTATAAATCGTATCAGAAAAAGGGCAATCAAAAAAGTCAAGACTAAGCCAGCAAAGAATAGAATGGCTGGATTAGCATCGATGTTATTTTGTAAAAAACCAATTAATATTGGAGATAATTTAAGTGAAACCACTATACCTATTATGATAGATAAAGCAGCAAAGGCTGTTTTGATGATACCTCGGGAGTAACCTATGTAGAATCCATAAGCAATCAGAAGTAAGGCAACGACATCTAAAATCATAGTTTGTTTTTGTTAATCAATCTTTAAAATATTACGAACTGAAATTAAAATGCCCATCTTCAAGTTATAGTTCAAGAATAAACTTAAAATCGAAATTATTGTTGAATTATTTTTGGCATTCAAACAAATTAGTATTCTTTTGTACTGACACCATATGTTGATTATTAAACATACAACTTTACTACTTAGCTTAATGCTGTGCTTTTTTAGCATCAGCGCACAAGATAAGGAGGATTTAAATCTGCCGCCTGTTTTTATGATTGGTGAGTATGAGTTAGCCTATGAGTCTATGGTTGTTGAGTGTTCAGATCATCTTTTATCAGTTTGTGAGGAGTCCATGGATTCAGCCTATATCGAGTGGTTATTGATGCTAAAGGATATTGAAGATTATTCTAATGAGCAGTCCTTTGATATTCGTGGAATCAAAGTTTGGCTAAACATTTTTTGGAATCCTGATGGAACTATCCGTCATTTAGTTTTTTATCCAAAACCCAATTCTAGAAACATGGATTTCGAAGAATTGAGGCAATTTTTCCTCCAGTTTGTAGATCAATACACCTTTAAAAAGTCTAATGTCAATTGTTTTTCTCATTACGGAAGCGCTAAATTTCCATCCTTTGCAGAAATGTATATCCAGCAATGCAAACAGAATTAAGGCTTCTTTAATACTATTTTAATACTTCCTTTGTAATCCTTTCGTTAGCTTCATAGTTATAAATATTAAAGCAAGTATTATGTGGAAGATTTTGATGATTTTATGTTTTGGTCCAATGTTGCTTAATGCTCAAAACGAATTTACCAGTCCTTTAGATTCAGATCCTGAAGCAAAACGCATTTTGGAATTGATTAAAGAACAAGTACACACGGCACAAGATTTAAGCTTGGACTTCGAGTTTAGCTATTCGGTACCCGGACAAGATGCATTTTCGACTAAAGGCCATATAAAAGAAAAAGGAAGCCACTTAAAAGTCAGTTCATCCGACATGGAAATATACAGCAACGAGCAAGGTCAATGGACCTATACTTCCAGCTCCAATGAAGTAAATATTGAAGATGTTACAGAAGATACCAGCAATGCCTTTTTTAGTCCGACGCAAATTGTAAAATTTTACGAATCAGACCAGTTTGTATATGCTATAGAAGATATCGTCAAAGATGGTGATGAAATGATCTACAAGATGATTTTTAAACCTCTCGATGAGTTTATGGATTATAGTTTAATCAAACTGGACGTACGGGAATCTGCATCCTTTACTATGGAAAAGGTACACATACTTTCTAAGGATGGCTCGAGTATAAATCTAAGCTTATCAAACTACCAATGGAATACAGGCATCGCAGATACAGACTTCTATTTTGATGCTAGTCGCTACCCAAATGTTCAGGTGGAAGATCTTAGATTTTAAATAAATATTCAATCATGGCTTAGGGAATTGATAAATCCAATCTAAAGCCTTACTTTTGCAGCCGCTTTATGCATAGAAAACTACATATACTATTATTTGGGATGTTTATTCTCCTAGCTTCTTGTAAGACACCTTATGAGAAAATTAGAACTAGTGAAGATCCTAGAGAAATTCTTAAAGCTGCTAATGCTTACTATGATGAAGGTGATTTCATTAAGGCTCAAGGTCTTTATGATATAGTCATCCCTTTTTATAGAGGTAAGAAAGAGGCAGAAGATCTCTTTTATAGATATGCCTATACCTACTATAATTTAGATGAGTTTATTTTAGCTTCCCATTATTTTGGAAGCTATTCTAAGACATTCTACGATAGTCCTAAAAGGGAAGAACTAGAGTTTATGGAAGCCTATGCTCAATATAAATTATCTCCTAACTCACGCCTAGATCAGAGTTATTCGCAAAAAGCCATCGAGGCATTCCAGCGATTTGTAAATACCTATCCTAATAGTTCTCGTATCAGTGAATGCAATAATCTGATAGACGAGATGCGTAAAAAAATGGAAATCAAAGCCTTTGATCAAGGCAAATTGTATTTTCAACTGGAGCGTTATCAAGCAGCCATTGTATCATTGGAAAATATGATCAAAGATTTCCCTGAAACAAAGAAAGGTGATGAGATAAGACACTTAATCATCAAATCAAACTACAACCTAGCTTCAAAAAGTATTTTTTCTAAGCAAGAAGAAAGATACAATGAAACTATTCGTAAGGTTGGACAGTTTAAAAAGAAGTATAATACATCAGCCTATTTAGCTGAGGTCAACAAAATAGAAAAGAATTGTTTAACTGCACTTAAAGAAATTTCAGATGTCAGATTTAAGAAATAAAGTACAAGGAATAAACCCTGATCTAAAAGCTCAGGATATAAAAGCCTTCGCCGATAAATCATCTAATATTTATGAGGCTATAAATGTTATATCTAAAAGAGCTCGACTACTTTCTACCGATCTAAAAATCGAACTTAATGGAAAACTGGAGGAGTTTGCAGTTAACTCTGATCGCATCGAAGAGATTTTAGAAAATAAAGAACAAATCGAAATTTCTAAGTTTTATGAGCGTCTTCCTAGTCCAAGTGTTATCGCTACAGACGAATTTCTAAACGACCAATTGGAGTTTAGATATAGAGATATGGATAATAAAGAAGATTAAAATCTTAGGCTTTGGGGAATTACCCAAATTTACAATCCAAAAAAATAATTCTTGCTGTAACAGGAAGCATTGCTGCTTACAAAAGCCTGTTGCTCACCAGACTGCTTATTAAATCCGGTGCCGAGGTGCAGGTCTTAATGACTGATGCAGCCACAAAATTTGTAAGCCCTCTCAGCTTTGCCACTCTTTCTAAGAAAAAAGTCCATACACAAATCATGGATGATGATGCTTGGAATAATCACGTGGATTTGGGTCTCTGGGCAGATGCAATGATTGTAGCCCCTGCCACCGCAAATTCTTTAGCAAAAATGGCACATGGCATTACGGATACCATCATCCATGCCGTATATCTATCGGCTAAATGCCCCGTTTTTTTTGCTCCAGCTATGGATTTAGATATGTGGAAGCATCCTTCTACCGTAAACAACATTGAACTACTAAAAACATATGGCAACATAGAGCTCGAAGTAGGTGTAGGCGAATTAGCTTCAGGTTTAGTAGGTGCAGGAAGAATGGCCGAGCCTGAAGATATACTGCATCGCCTCAATGTCTTCTTTGAGGAAAAACAATCGATGACGGGAAAAAAAATAATGATTACAGCTGGGCCTACATTAGAAAGACTTGACCCAGTGCGATTCATTTCTAATCACAGCTCTGGTAAAATGGGTATAGCCTTAGCGAATGCATTTGCTTCTGTAGGTGCTTCTGTCGAGCTCATTTTAGGTCCCACTAGTCTTAACTATTCCATCCATCCTTCCGTCAATGTCAAATCAGTAGAATCTGCCGAAGACATGTATCAGGCTTGCATCAAAAGTTGGCCTAATACCGACGCCGCCATCATGGCAGCAGCCGTAGCCGACTATCGACCAAGAAACATCGCTGATAAAAAAATCAAAAAATCAGATGATGATCTAAGCATTGAATTAGAACGTACAAAGGATATAGCAAAAGAACTGGGGAAAACTAAAAAGAAACATCAAATATTGATTGGTTTTGCCTTAGAAACCAATGACGGCGAAGCCAACGCTAAAGCCAAAATAACCAAGAAAAATTTTGATTTTATTGTACTTAATAGATTAGGTGATGCCGGAGCTGGCTTTAAACATGATACTAATAAAGTAAGCATCATTTCTAAAACAGGAACAGTAAATCATTATCCATTAAAAGCTAAATCCGAAGTAGCTAAAGACATATTAGTCGAAGTTCAAAAAATCATGCCTTAAGGCACACTTTTATATTAAATTTACGTTTTGAAAAGGTGAATTATTAGACCCATGAAATTAAAATACCTCTTATTAGTCCTTAGCCTCTGGTGTAGTTTCTCCACTTCAGCTCAAGAACTCAAAGTAACCGTAACTGTAAGTGCTCCCCAATTAACCAATGCTGATCAAGGAACACTGGAAACTTTAGAAAATACCATTTCTGATTTCTACAATAATACAGTTTTTACGAATGAAGAATTTGAAGAACATGAACGCATAGAGGTAGATTTTACGGTATATATTACGGATGATCCTTCGCCTAATAGTTTCACAGCGGATATTACTTTCCAGTCTTTGAGACCAGTATATAAATCAAACTACAAATCGCCCATCCTGAACTTTGTCGATAAAGATGTTAAGTTTCTTTACCAAGATAACCAGCCCGTACAAAATAACAGCAACTCATTTACAGATGATTTATCTTCAATGCTGACCTTCTACGCAAAGGCAATTCTGGGTTACGATTATGATACTTTTTCAGTAAATGGCGGCGAAGCATATTTTCAAAATTGTCAAGACATCATTAGTCGTATTCCGGCTAGTGTGCTGGCTTCCAATCCTGGCTGGACTAAAGATGGCCCTAATTACAGTAGATACTTTTTTATTGAAAACATCTTTAATCCTAAAATCAGGAACCTTAGAGAATCTTTTTATGATTACCACCGACTTGGCTTAGATATTATGAATAGTGATCAGGATAAAGCTTTAGCCATTATGACAAGTGCTGTAACTTCTATAGAAACAGTAAATAGGACTTTTCCCAACTCTATGATCGTCCAACTATTTGCTGATTCTAAAATAGATGAACTAGTCCAAGTTTTTAGAGGAGGAACTAAAGGGCAAAAGGACAAAGTGTACAAAATTATGGTCATTGTAGATCCTGCTCGTACTGCTCAATATGACCAAATAAAACAGTTTTAATGAATCGTCCATTTACTATCGGGATTCTGGCTTCAGGTTCAGGTAGCAATGCAGAAAAAATCATTGACTTTTTTAAGCCTTTTGAGCATATACAAATATCCTTTATAGCGAGTAATAAAAAAACAGCTAAAGTTTTAGAGCGAGCCCAAAAGCACAACATCGCTCATTTTTATTTTAAAAATAGTGAACTCAAAGAAGAAAGCATTTTAGAAAGATTCAAAACCTATCCAGCAGATGCTTTAATTTTAGCAGGTTTCCTAGCTAAGATCCCAGCTTTCCTCATCGATTATTTCCAAGGCAAAATGCTCAATATACATCCGTCTTTATTACCTAAATACGGAGGTAAAGGAATGTATGGTCATCACGTCCATCAAGCGGTATTTGATGGCAGAGAATCTTCTTCCGGCATGACTATCCATATGGTTAATAATGAGTATGATAAAGGAAAAATATTGTTCCAAGCCAGTACCAACATTGGACCAGAAGATCAAGCAGATGATATTGGGAAGAAGGTGCTGCGATTAGAACATTTTCATTATCCAAGGGTCATCAAACAATGGATTAAATCGATGACTGATTGATTATAGGAACATCAATCCTTGTCCAAGCCTTAACTGCAGCCCTATAATTATAGCCCATGATTCCTTGTAATCCTCCGGTGTGCAAAATAACAAGCGGGGGATTCTCTTCCATTTTATGATCTCGTAAATATTGCTCTAAACCCATCATCATTTTACCAGTATAAAGCGGATCTAATGCAATTCCCGTTTTTGCGTAAAATGCATTTATATATTTTGCTAAGCCATCATCCATAGAGCCAAAACGCTGATAAGGCTTAGGCATAGAAAAAAGCTGCATTTGTGGGATGTTAGAAAGCTCTGTTTCTAAGGCGGCATCTTGACTAGCCATAAAACCTAAAAAACGGCTTTCTGTTTGTGCCGCATGCACTAAGCCTTTGATGGTAGTACCTGTGCCGATAGCGCAAGCCATCGAAAAATGATTAGTTCCTAATTGGCTGGCAATTTCAGTTATAATCTCCTTTACTCCTTCTTGACCATTTTCATTGTTCCCACCTTCAGGCACAACGAAACAATTCATTTTTTTTATCAGGGCATCAACCACTTCAGCCTTGTCTTTTATCTGGTAGTCTTGGCGCGAAACAGTTATTATCTTCATACCTGATTGCTTACAAAAACTTAATGTGGGATTCGATACATCCACTTCTAAACCTCGGACTATTCCATAACAAGGAATATGATGGGCTTGACAGGCTGCTGCAGTCGCATATAGATGATTAGAAAAAGCACCTCCAAAAGTTAGGATAGCTGATTTGCCACTTTGCTTAAATGCTTGTAGATGGTATTTAAGTTTACGCCATTTATTTCCAGAAATATATGGATGTATGAGATCATCACGTTTTATCCAAACCCTTTGATCAACATTAGGTAAATCCAATTCTTGTAAGGGAGAAGGGATGTTAAGTTTCATTAAACCACCTCATTTAAGGGTATATGAATGATGTAAGAGCATCCGCCTGCTTCCCTTGAATCTAAACTCAGTTCACCTTTTAAATAATTAGCTCTTGACTCTATATTTCCGAGACCTAAACCTTTCCCTTGCTGGGTTTCCAGATCAAAACCTATACCGTCATCTTCATAACTTAAAACAAGTGCATCACCTTCCTTGCGCAACTGAATAAAAATTTCCTTTGCCTTGGCGTGTTTGATCGTATTGTTCAGCATTTCTTGCAACATTCGATAAATAGATAATGACATCATATTATCCAGTTTTGGCACATCGTAATGTTGGAATTCTACTTCTGGATATCTAGGGTCATCCAAGCGATTGACTAAATCATTAATCGCTGCAATTAATCCAAGGTTCTTTAAAGCAGCAGGTTGTAGGTTTTGCGAAATTGATCTGACTTCAGACACGGCAAAATCCAGCATGGATTGGACTTCCAAGTTTTTTTCTTTATTAGCAGCTGGACTTGTAATGTCATTTAAACCATCCACTTGCAGTTTGATGGTAGCTAAAAGTCCTCCCATACTGTCGTGAAGATCCTTAGAAATACGTTCTCTTTCCGTTTCCTGTCCTTCAATAACCGACACCATGCTCTTAATTTTTAATTCATCTTCTAACTTCTCAATACGTTGTTGATTCAGTTTTTCTTTTTGTTCGCCTATGATACTACTCGCTTGAATTCTTGTCGTAAAAAAACGAATAATAAAATAAAGTAAAACCAATAGAAGGCCTGCAATAATGGCTAGTGTGTACAAGGCTCTATTTTTTTGCTCATTTCTTTCATTCGCAAACTCTTTTTCCTTTTCTAGGAGTATAACCTCTTTGCTCTTTTCTCGCGCCTGATATTTCATCGATAAATTGTTGATGGACGCGACTCTATCACGATTTAGAATACTGTCTTTGAGTCTAGCATATTGCACAGAGTACATGTAAGCAGAATCATACACTTCTCTTTTCTCATAGTTCTGATACAACTCTCGATATAATCCTAATCGTCGTTTATCCATTGGTTTTTTGTCCAATACCGCGATACTGTTTTGTAGGTATTTAGTGGCTAAATCCTTTTTTCCTAATTTACCATTGATGATACCTACATAATAAAGACTAATGCTGCTGAAGTCTATTTTAGATAAACTGTCACTTAAAAAGAAGGCGCTAAGTGCGTGGTCGAGTGCTTTGTCAAATTCTTTAAATTTCAAATACAAATCTGCCTGATGTAAATCTAATTGGATAATAATGTCTGGATTTTCCAATGTCGATCCTAGTTGCAAAGCTTGCTTTAAATAATCGTAGGATTGTTCGAATTCTAATTTTTCTACATTTAGTTCGCTTAAAGAAAGTAAGCAAAGAACCATGTTAGTTGTATCCTTCTGACTTGTATAATAATCGTATAGCTCATTGTAGATTTCGTCGGCTTCAAAATACAGCGAGGCTTCCTTGTGACTTTTAGCTAATTTTTCCTTGGCTAGGTATATGTTGGCCGTATCTTTGGTTAGTTTAAAGTAATCAATCGAGCGCGTATAAAATTCGAAAGCTTTTTCGCGATTGGTTATTCGCTCTTCTTCTAGACCTAGCAAATAATATGTTTTCCCTAGTTCTTGGTGGTTTTGTTCTTGCCTAGCTTTAGTCAAATGTCGTTCTAGCTGATCATAGCTGTATCTCTGATCTACAGATAAAGTATCGGTTAATAGAAATAAGAAAAATATGTATAGAAAACCATTCACAAGACTAAATTTAGGAAAGAGTTTGCAGCATTAGGTATTTAGGCTTAACAACTGGGCAAAAAAAAAAGAAAAACTTTCATCGTTATGAAGGTTTTTCTTTAAGACTTATATGCAATAGTCAATCCCAATGAGTTTACATGCTGTTGGGGTCTTTAATGACCCGAATGTTTAAGATTAAAAGAAACCTAGAGCCTCTAATGTGAATAACTTTTTGGGGCGATTTGTATTTTTTTAAGGCGATTTTACAAAGGCGACAGAAAACAAAAAGAAACTCTAGGTTCTTTTTAAGCTACTCCAAAGAGCCGCTTAAGAAAACTTACTTAACTTGAAAACCAATCTTAAACTTTTTAAGACAAGGACATTTGCGTTCATCTGTCCGTTTTATTTATAACTAGGTGTCTGTTATTTGTTCCTTGTTATGATACAAATATGGCACAGAAATAAACTTTGTACATCAAGATTTACCCCCATTTTGATAATTCGGGGTTTTCCCTAGTTTTAAGAATATAATTGCCTATATCTTCGTAATACATAATAAATAACTCATGATTAAACTTGCCATAGCGGATGACCACACCATGTTTGTGGATGGAATAGAATCTATCTTACAAGAAGAAGCAGATTTAGAAGTGATGGGAAGATGCTTTGATGGTCAGGAAGTGCTTGATTTTTTAGACAAGCAAAATATCGATGTATTACTTTTAGATGTAAACCTTCCAAAACTTAATGGTATCCAAGTATGCGAAAAAGTGGTGGCAACCTATCCTAATATTAAAATATTAGCCATCTCAATGTTTAATGAGGAAAGTTATGTCACCGAAATACTCAACAAGGGAGCTCTAGGTTATATATTAAAAAACACAGGTCGCAAAGAATTAGTTAAAGCTATTCATACAGTACATGGAGGTCAAAGTTATTTTAGCAAGGAAGTAACACAAACCATCATGAAGGGACTCATGAAACAACGAATGAATACAGAGCAAAAGGCTAAATTTTTTCCAAAAATATCCAAACGAGAAAAACAGGTCTTACAGTTGATTATAGAAGAGCACACGACGCAAGAAATAGCAGATAAACTATTTATATCTTTAAAGACGGTGGAATCGCACAGAAGTAGTCTTTTAGGTAAGATGAATGCTCGAAACACAGCAGGTCTTGTCAGAATAGCCTTAGAAAATAATATGCTAGACTAAGACTAAATTATTTTAGTATATACATGTAAGAATTATAAATATATCTTGCTTTTCATTTTATTTGCATAAAACATATATTATGAAAGCACATATAATCAGTATGATTAATGCCTATACATTAATCATTATGGGAGCTTGGGGTTACTGGGATGGTTCGTCCAAAACAGCTTTGATTCCTGTTATTTTCGGAGTTCTTATTCTTATCCTCAACAATGGTGTAAAACACGAAAACAAAGTACAAGCACATATTGTAGTTGTCTTGACATTATTAGTGGCCATTGCATTGCTAGCTAAACCACTTCCTGCTGCGATGGGAAGAGAAGATACCATGTCCATTATCCGAATAGGACTTATGGTGCTGACCAGTTTATTAGCCTTATACGCCTTTATAAAATCTTTTATAGCGGCTAGAAAAAACAAATAAAATTACGAAAGCAGCTTGATGTATTTCTTTAATCGAAAACGGATAGCTGCTTTTTCAGCATACTCTTGCTGGTTGATTAATTCGGCTAATACTTCATTTTTTAAATCCGGATATTTAGATGAAATTTTTGCGGCTAATGCAATCGAAAAAGCTCGAATGGCAACCGCATACTTAGGTGACACTAAATAATTAAAAGCAATTTCAAAAATTTCGCCTTCATATTCTTCAGGTATATCCATTTCCTCCCATACACGAAGCGTATTCCTGACCATAGCGTCATGCTTAGGATGACTAAGCCCATCGATCATGGGTCGAAGGTATGGAATGAGCAAATGAGGATGCTTAACTCCGAGTAAACCTACACTCCATGATGACCGCTGACAAATACGCAAATCATCATCAAAAAAACAAGCCATCAATTCCTTCAGTTTAGATGGTTTTTGAGCTGAAATATCCGCGATCTGCTGCGCTAGAGATTTAGAATGTTCTCTACTTAAGGCTTCTCTAAAGTTCATATACTAAATATTAAAAAAAATTGTATACAATATATTCATATGTAATTGGATTACTATATCTTCGTTACTTATTATTTGGATGTGAGTGTATATAACAGGTTTCTGATAACTTCGGCCCTTCCCTATGCAAACGGACCATTACATATTGGACATTTAGCTGGTGCTTATTTGTCGGCTGATGTTTTTGCTCGTTTTATGCGGCTAATGGATAAAGAGGTAGCATTTATTTGTGGGTCTGACGAACATGGAGCGGCTATCACAATGCGTGCTATTAAAGAAGGTAAAACTCCCCAAGAAATCGTCGATAAATATCATGAATTATTCGAAGATACATTCAAGAAAATGGGTATATCCTTCGATATTTATCACAGAACATCCGATCCCCTTCATCATGAAACTTCACAAGCCTTTTTTACCCGATTATATGAAAAAGGAGTGTTCGAAGAAAAAACAACTGAGCAATACTTTGATAAAGAAGCTAACCAATTTTTAGCAGACAGATACATAAAAGGTACTTGTCCAAGATGCGCTTATGAAGAAGCTTATGGTGATCAATGCGAAAATTGTGGTTCTTCACTTGCGCCCACAGAGCTGATTAATCCAATATCCATGCTTACTCAATCTAAACCTGAGTTAAAAAGCACAACACATTGGTATTTACCACTCAACAAAGACGAAGACTGGTTAAGGTCTTTTATCGAAGATGGTCGATTAGAAGGCAAGGAACATCACATTGCCGAACAATGGAAAAACCATGTAGTAGGACAATGTAAATCTTGGATAGATGGAGGTTTGCATCCCCGTGCTATGACCAGAGACCTTGATTGGGGTGTGGATGTACCGCAACAAATCAAAGGCAGTGAAGGAAAAAAATTATACGTGTGGCTAGATGCTCCCATTGGCTACATCTCTGCCACTAAGGCATGGGCAGATAAAAATGGAAAAGACTGGAAAGACTACTGGCAAAATGAAGCTTCTGGATTAGTCCATTTCATAGGAAAAGATAATATCGTTTTCCACTGCATTATATTCCCATCTATCTTGAAGGCGCATGGTCACTTTAATCTCCCCGTAAATGTTCCTGCTAATCAGTTTATGAACTTAGAAGGTAGAAAAATTTCCACCTCCAAAAATTGGGCAATCTGGGTGCATGAATATTTAGAAGATATGCCCGGCATGGAAGATGAGTTGCGCTATTCTATGATCAAGAATATGCCCGAATTAAAAGATAGCGAGTTTACCTGGAAGTCTTTTCAAGAAGCAAACAACAACGAACTTGTAAACAATCTAGCTAATTTCATAAATAGAGTCATTGTCCTTACTCACAAATTTTATGACGGCATCGTGCCGGAGTGTGATGATGATCAGGTATTTACAGGACCCGACGGCGCCGAAGACCAAGCCTTTGTCGAAAGCGAAATGATCGATTTACATGATGATTTAGATCGTGTAAGAGAGAATATTCAAGCCTATGATTTTAGAGGAGGCTTAAAAAAGATTATGGAAATATCTTCCAAAGGAAATCAATTATTACAATTTAATGAACCTTGGAAAACCATAAAAACAGATGAAGAAAGAGTGAAAGCCGTTATGCATCTGGCCATCCAATACGTAGAAGCTATCCGGGTCAGTTTACATGCCTATCTTCCGTTTACTTCTGACAAGATAAGCCAATTGCTGAACAAGGAAAACATAACCGGAAAAGGAGAATGGAATGAAATGATGATGGAGCTAGCACTCGGTGAATCAATTGTTGCTAGTGGACAACAGCTAAATAAAGCCAAGCACCTCTTTTCAAGAATTGATGATAAAACAATCCAAGAACAAGTAGATAAATTAGAAAAATCACAAAAAAATAACATCGACGCCTCTTCAGCTTTTGATGCCATAAAAGATGAAATTAAATTTGATGATTTTGTTAAAATGGATATCCGAACTGCAACAATATTAGAAGCAGAGAAAGTAGCAAAAACGGATAAATTGCTGAAGCTAACTTTAGACCTTGGATTCGAAAAAAGAACGGTAGTTTCTGGTATTGCTCTAGCCTATGCACCTGAAGATATAATCGGCAAAAAAGTCAGTTTGCTTGCAAATTTAGCTCCAAGAAAAATCAAAGGCATTACTTCCCAAGGGATGATTTTAATGGCTTCCGGGGAAGCAGAAAAGTTAAGCTTTGTTAGCCCCGAAGAAGGTTGGGAAAATGGTCAAAGTATCCAATAAAGCCCATCCTTGAAGATCATTTTTTAAAATTTTATCAGATTAGACATTTTCGGCTCAATTTATGATGTACATATGTAAAGTAATTTACATGCGTACTAAAGAAGAAATTGTAAAAAACTGGTTGCCGAGATATACAGGAGTTCCTTTAGAGGAGTTTGGAGAGTATATCTTACTCGTAAATTTCCAAAATTATGTTGATCAATTTGCCGAACTCAATAAGGTAGAGGTAGTTGGTAGAAAAAGAGCAATGCGTGTAGCAACTGCCGATAATATTTCGATAATCAATTTTGGGATGGGTAGTCCTAATGCTGCAACCATCATGGACCTACTCAGCGCCATCATGCCTAAAGCTGTATTGTTCCTAGGGAAATGTGGTGGTCTAAAATCAAGCAACAAAGTGGGAGACTTAATTTTGCCGATTGCGTCCATCAGAGGAGAAGGAACATCTAATGACTATTACCCTCCTGAAGTACCGGCTTTACCTGCCTTTGCTTTGCAAAAAGCTATATCCACAACCATACGTGAGTATAATCAAGATTATTGGACAGGTACGATTTATACCACCAACAGGCGAGTATGGGAGTTTGATGATGAATTTAAAAAATACCTTAGAAAAATACGTGCTATAGGTTTAGAGATGGAATCTGCCACTATATTCACCGTTGGTTTTAAAAACAAAATACCCACAGGTGCTCTACTACTGATCTCAGACATGCCAATGGTCCCGGATGGAGTTAAAACAGAAAAAAGTGATGAAAAAGTTACCAGAGATTTTGTAAACTATCATCTAAGTATTGGTATTGATTCTCTAAAACAACTAATCAATCAATCGTTGACTGTAAAACATCTTCGATTTTAACTATAATTTAAAAGCTCTTTGTGTTTACTTAAATGTATGCTCTTTAATTCCTATTGATATTTGAAACACAAAATCCAATTAAGACACTATGCCATATTTTATTTTGTTTACAATTTTGTTGAATTCACTATTCTTCAATGATAGTCATAACAAACCGGTTATGATGGATGAAGCTATCTTAGGTACTGTTAAAATATCAACCAGCGTTAAAGAAGGAATGGGGTTAATCATACTAAACACCACCACAAATGAAATGCATTTAATTAGTTCCTTAAGTATGCTGCTTGATCAAAAGGCTTCTTATTTAGATCCTCAAAAAAAGTGGATAGAAGAAAGAGTCATCATAAGTCCATATTTTAAAGAGTATACAAAAAACTTCATCTCCAGTTCTGTGAAACATGCAGCTTCAAATGCAACATTTGAAATAGCTTTAAATATCGATGTTTTAAGTAAAGAAGGTAGGATTATATTCGAACACGGTACAGATATCTGCGCGGTGGTAATGAGCGGCAAAATTCCCAACTCATCCAATGCAAATGAACGTCCTGGCCTAGGTTTTTATAAAAATGCAAGCTTTATAGGTAGTTATCACTATGATAATATACTTCCAGACGTAAGTAATGAAGCCGAAATAAAACCCGAGGCTGTTTATTTTCCGCATAATGATCAACTCATTAATATTAGTAGAAGCACTTTACGCTCGATAGTATTTCACGAAAAAGAAGATCAAGAAAACATAGCTATTCTCAATGATGCATCCAATGCATCAGAAGCATTTTGTAGGCCATTGTTTTCACTAGTTGAACCAAGTGAAAAGCGACCATTTACCTTGCTTCAATTCAAAGGCATTGAAAATCACCAAATGGAAGTTTTTGATAAAAAAATCATAGAAAAATTGATTTATTAAGCTTTTGATGAACAAAGTTTTGGCTATTTCACTTTTATCTAAAAGAAATTTATGCGTCTTTACATCCTACTTTCATTGATAAGTATCTTGGGTATTCAATCTACTTGTAGCCAACAGAAATCAAAGTCTTCCTCTTCTATTCCCGAAGATGTAAAGAAAATTGACACATACGACAATGGGATCAATCATGAAGGTTTATCGACGGCCATATTAGCTGGTGGTTGTTTTTGGTGTACAGAAGCCGCATTTCACAGAATAGAAGGTGTTGTAGATGTTATAAGTGGATATGCAGGTGGAGGCACAAATAAAAAGCCTGATTACAAGTGGGTTTGTAGTGGAACAACTGAATTTGCAGAAGCTATCTATATCTATTATGACGATACAAAAATCAATTACGAAACTTTATTAGATATATTTTATGTAGCGCACGACCCTACCACACTCAATAGACAGGGAAACGATATTGGACCTCAATATAGATCAGCCATTTTTTACCAAAATGAAGAAGAAAAACAAATAGCAGAAGCTAAAATTAAAGCGCTTAATGAAAGTGAAGTATATAGTGGTCCTATTGTAACTAAACTAGAATCTTACGATCTTTTTTGGACAGCCGAAGGTTATCATCAAGATTTTTACGAACACAACCCTAATCAATCTTATGTGGCTGCAGTGAGTAGACCTAAAGTTGAAAAAGTAATGAAAACGTTTGCCAGTAAACTGAAGCCACAGTACAAATTAAAATAAGTCTAGTTGCGCTGATACAAGGTGAGTAAAACAGCCCTTTTAGAATAACTGAAAATAGGAAGCCAGTGAGTCTTTAACGCTTGAGTTTCTTCATCACTTATATCATTACAAATGTTACTATACAAAGCATAATTTTGATGTTGTAAATCCATTTTTGCCAATGATTTTTCTTCACCATTTAGATAAATCATTTCTTGAGAAGCTAAAAAAGGAAAATAACAACCCACCTCTGATAGTTCTATGGTATGGTCAGCTAAGTATTCTTTAAGTTTGTCCATACCTTCTATGTGATCCTTGTAAGCAAGTGTAGCATCCCAACCCTGAGCTACATGTTCAGGATATTTCCAAAAATGACCAGAAGCAAAACTTATCAACGCTAATACTGCTATCGAAATTTTATAGACATATTTAAGGCTTAGTTCTTGTAAATAGCTAATAAAAAGTAGGATGGCGAAAAAATAAATGGGCATAAAATATCTATGAGCCGTTAGGCCTTTGTAAAATACCGTAATGCCTACGATAATTAATATTGAAAGAACTAAACATCTGAAAACTAAAATGACTGATTCATTTTTCTCTTTAACAGACAACATAAAAAATGGCAGCAAACAAAAAATTGGCCATTTACCAAAATCCAAGAACCTCCAAACCACTAATCCTCCGTTTTTGACAATCCCTTTAATATCTACAAGCTTAAAACTTTCTGCCCAAGGCGAAGCTTCATGATAAAAAACCCAACCTTCCTGTATGTAATGAAATACATAATAGCTAGAAAAAACCAAAATCGAAGGAACAAACCATTTCAACGAAACCAAAATATCCTTGAATTTAAACGAAGGTTTATGTTGCCAAAACATAACAAGGAAAAGTACAGCAACAAACATAATTCCTCGCATACTGATTAAAGTCAAGAACACAGCAGCAACAGATACTAATAGCATTTTTTTACGCAATAATCCATAAAAGGACAAAGCAACCATTGCTATTAAAACCACATCAGGTGAAACCAAATTAGACTGCGCCACAAAGCATGGCTCATATAAAAGCAACATGTAAGCTATCCATACCCAAACTCCCTCAAACAAGTGTTTTGAAATCAGAAAAACACAAACAATATAAATTAATAAAAATGGAAAAATAGATAAATGACTCACCATTAAAGTCTTACCAAAAAGAGTCCAGATATTCGATAAATACCAGCCAAATGCAGGGATATGACCACTGTTTATCGTTGTTTCTAAGGCCAGATTATTATGCGCAGATTGGTAGAAATAATGAGCTTGCTTTGAGGCTAACTGCACAGTATCCCAAAAAAAAGGATCATCTAAGCTTAAACCATACATTATGCATAATGGCAAACTAATTAAAAAAGCAATACATAGATTTTTCCTTGTCTTATTCACTGTACAGCCCACTCATTTTTAAATCCCATTTTACGCATATCCAAATATACGATATGCCACTTATGGTCTCCGTCTTCAAAACTATACAAAATCTTGAAACCAAAATGTAAATGTGCGTTCAAGGATCGAGTATTATCCAATGCAATTTCCGTAAAGATAACATCAAAGTTAGATGACATTTGCTGGCATAATGAGGTGTAAAGTCCATTAAATAAACCCATTCTTCTATGTTCTTTAGCAATACAAATTTGCCCCATAACAAAATAGTTATCAAGACCTAAATGAGTATTCTCTAGTAACAAATGATCTATTTTATCAAACATCGAAACAAGTACAGGAATGGTTTTGCGAGCGGATCTTAACATGACTAATGCATATGCGATGACTTTACACTCTTCTTTTACTAAAATATGAGGCCAGCTTGTAGCTAAATTAATGAGTTGGTTTAGTGTATGTTCGACGGTGACATAACCTTCTAATTGCACGTTTGGTGTAGCTAAGTTTCGCTTCAAATTTGATTGTTGTAACTGAAGGATTTGCTCATAATCAGACCTTGTTTTACTTATTGTATATTCCACCATCTTAACTGAGTATCACAAATAAAAATGAGGCTGTCTCATAAGTAGGCGGCCTCTTTTTTTTTTTATTGTGCTCATATATTG
>JAHDHQ010000013.1 GCA_020631235.1 Saprospiraceae bacterium
AGAGCATCGGTTTGTGGTACCGAGGGTCGTGGGTTCGAATCCCATCATCCACCCATAGCGGGACATTTCGAAAGATTTGTCCCGTTTTTTGTTGGTACTTGTTCATAACTAGCTATAAGACATGACTAAGTTGAGTCGAGAAACAAGTGTCGCACATGATCATTATCAAACATGGGCTTATATTCTGAATTGAATAGCTGTTCATTTTCTCTTTTGTTAAAAGATTATAGCTTGTCGGATTTAGAATGAATTAAGGTTTATGGTAAATGACCTCTAGTGGCAAAACGGGTGAAGCAACTATTCCGCCTACATTATCTCTCAGCTTGACTTCTAAAACATTATCTCCTTTTTTTAGCCCATGGAGTATGACTGGTTGCCATTTATTTACAGCAAATGATTTTCCATTCAATTTTAATTCCACGGTATGACTTAAACCCAAGGTTGCACCTCGAATGTAAAAATCAAAAATAGCCGTCCCATCTTCATTTACATGCTGGTTAACATTGCAATTAGCTAAAATGTAAGAATATGGAATCATTTCACCTGAGGCTAATTTTCCATCTTTGATTGAGATTCTTGCTGCCACTTGGGCCTTAGGATTTTTCACACATATATTATGACTGGTCGAACTAAATACAACTACATCATAGGTCCCATCCTCTAGTGCATATTGAATGGGTGTGCTGTTTGCTTCGATACAATCTTTTCCTAATATATGTATTTCTATGTGATGTCCAATGTCGCTATTCTTTAAATGTCCAGATCCATTTTCCTCTTTTTCACCCAATCGCATTGACTCACCTAAAAAATCTAAATCGAACTGGCCATTGGAGTAATTAATGCCAGTTATGCCTACATCTCTATATATATCTTGATATAATAATGGAGTAATCGATGTTTTTTGGACCGCTGTAGTTTTATTTTGGCCATTTTTTTCGGTCGAAATTTCATTACTTTTCGAATTACATGCGTATAAATATATGAAGGGTATTAACAAAGTGAATCTCAAAAACTTCAAAATATAATAATTTACTTGACGCTAAAATAAACTTGTATAGTTTTGTATGCTACTTTTACGCTATTATTATTTCAACGCTTAATGCCAGATAGACAAGAGCAAATATTAATTTTACTAAAACAAAATAATCAAAAAGGAATTGAGTATCTTTTCAATGATTATTTTGAAATGCTTTGCTTGCGGAGTATTAGAGTAGTAAAGAAACGTGAGGTTGCCGAAGATCTAGTCCAAGACTTATTTCTGGAAATCTGGAATAAAAGGGAAACTTTAAATATTACAAGCTCAATTAAATCATATCTTTTTCGTTCGATAGTTAACAGGTCATTAAATTGGTTAAGAGCCAATAAACAAATTTTTGACGAGGTCGATGAAGGTGTGACAAATAGAAGTGATGATTATAATATAACTCATACAATGCAGAAAAATGAGTTAGAAGATTATATCACTAGTTGTATCGATGAATTGCCAGAAAAGTGCAGATTAGTATTTATTTTGAGTAGATTTGAAGAGCTTAGTTATAAAGAAATTGCTAGTAAATTAGAAATTTCTGTAAAAACTGTAGAGAATCAGATAAGTAAGGCATTAAAATTGCTTAGAAGTAAGATGGAAATATATTATGAAAATTATTAATGAATTTTAACAACTTTAGAATAGGGGTTTAATATTAAACTTGTGTCATAAGAGTATCTATGCCGAATAAAGAACTCATATTATCCATTTTAAGGGAATTAACTAATGATGATTCATTAGTTGATAAATTGCCTTTAGATGCATATCTAAAGCAAAATCCTGATACGAAGGATGAAGCTGATGTGTTCAAAAATATTTGGGCGGACGCTGATAAATACAAAACAGCAGAAAAGTTTGATGCACAAGCTGCTTTCAGCAAATTCCAAAATAGAATCGCTGAACAAAAAGAAGCACCTAAAGTTGTTTCCATTAATCAAACATCAAACACAAAGGGTAAAACAGTTCCTTTGTTTAGCAGAAGACGTTTATTCTCCATAGCTGCAATAGGTCTATTATTGATAGGCGTTTCTTTTTTATTCCTTAACCAAGGTAGTCAGAACATAAATTTTACAAATAATAATGCTTTGGCTTCACATGAGATTCTTGCTGATGGTACAAAGTTGACCATGGCTCCAAATGCATCTGTAGACATATCTTCTTTATTTGGAAAAAGAAATCGTGAAACTACTCTAACTAGAGGTCAAGTTTTTTACGATGTTGCAAAAAATAAAGAATTACCTTTCTCTGTGGAAGTGGGGGAGTTAAAAATAGTCGTAACAGGTACAAGCTTTAATGTTAAGTGGAATAGAACCGTACAAATAGACTTGGTAGAAGGTAGTATAGAGGTGAGTCATAAAGATAAAGACTATTCACTTAAGGCTGGAGAACAGCTGATTTTTAATCCTGAAAATCAATCTATTACACTTAATAAGGAGTTAGATCCAAATGCTATAAAATGGCTTGAAAATGGATTGTCTTTTAACAGTACTCCGATTACCAAAGTAATTTCCGACATCGAAAGCTTTTATGGTGTCAATATTGATATAAAAACTACAGTTCCAGAAAACTGTCATTTTACTTCTCCTGATTTAAGCAATGTTTCATTGAATGATCTTTTTGCCATCCTATTATCCGCACAAGGCATGATATTTGACAGATACAATGATAAGAATTATGCTCTTGTAGAAATTTCTTGCAAGGATTAATTTTTCAAAGCTTATCTTTAAGCCATTATTTACTGAGCCCAAAACCTGACAAATGAAGCAAGTGCTTCACATTGGTTTGTTTTTGTTTGTGTACTTTTTTAGCACAAATTTTTTATTTGCTCAATCAGATTTACCTGATGAGGTTAAAATTGTATACTCCGCATCAAACCTCCCAGTCAGCCAAGTCATCAAAGAGATAAGCAGGAAATCTGGAGTAAATATCTCTTTTCAAGACGAAATTTTTCAAGAAGATAAACTTGTCACAGTCATTTCTAGAGGAAAACCAGTGGGTAGAGTCTTGGAAGATATATTGAAAGATACTGGAGTCAAATACAGAATCATCGGGAATCAAATTGTTCTAGTTAAAACCGAAAACATAGACGAAAGTCAAGAGTTTACAATAAGTGGTTATATTTCTGATGCAATATCTGGAGAAAAGTTACCCTTTGGTAGCGTTTATTTACACGATAAATCCTCTGGTACAACAGCTAACGAATATGGTTTTTACAGCTTTAAAGTTAAAGCAGGGGAGAAACATATATATTATTCTTACTTAGGGTATAAAATTGAAATTGTTGATATTACCATTAAGAAGGACGAACAGATTAACACTCTTTTAAATCCAAACGTGCAATTAAACGAAGTGATCGTCATAGAATCTGCAGAAACAGCAGAATCAGAAAATGCAGATGTGGAAGAGATAAGTGTAGATGAATTAAGATCATCGGTACCGCTGGCAGGCGAACCAGATGTTTTAAGAATGTCCTATATGAAATCAGGCATCAACACTGGAGCAGATGGTTTTGGAGGTATGTCGGTTCGAGGAGGTTCCATCAATCATAATCTGATCATGTTAGATGGAATACCTGTTTATAATGTAAATCACGCCTTAGGAGTATTCTCCATATTTAATTCAGATGTGGTTAAATCCACAAAACTCTACAAAGCTGGCTTCCCTTCAAGATATAGTGGCCGGTTATCATCTGTCTTGGATGTAATTACCAGAGAAGGAAATGATAAAGAATTTAGAACAAATGCTTCTATAGGATTAATCTCAGCAAAAGCTTCCATTGAAGGACCACTCGTAAAGAATCAATCAAGTTTTCTGCTCAGTGCAAGACGGACATATTTAGACCCCTGGATTAATTTGTATTCAAGAAATACAAGCTCTGAAAATGAAACGAATGATACCAGAGCATATTTCTATGATATGAATGGAAAAATGAACTTTACTCTGAATAAAAGAAATAAACTTTTTGTCAGTTTTTTTAATGGTAAAGATTTATTCCAAAATAACGTTGCGGATATTGATGTCCTAAATAAAATCAAAGATGAAACTAATCTAGAATGGGAGTTTCAAAACACACTTGGTACAGTAAGATGGAATTGGCAAGCTTCTAATGCTCTTTTCTTAAAATCATCACTCTACATAACTAGATATAACTTTGAAGCCTTTGATTTAGTAAATTATGAGCGAGAAAACGTACAAGATAGTGTAACAACCAGATTGTTTAGAGCTAAACTATTTAATACCCAAATTCAAGACATAGGTATTAAAACGAATGTAGATTGGATTTATTCTAATAAACACACCTTTCGATTTGGTTATGATTTTGTAAGACATAGATATCGTCCTGGATTATATATAACAGAAAATATCGAAGGAGAGATTCCACTAGATGAAGAAGTAACCAAATCAGGTATTTATTCACTTTTTGATCAAGAAACGTTTAAAGGGAATGAAGTTAGGTTTTACATCGAAGACCAAATAAAGCTTTCTCCAAGATGGCGCTTAAATATTGGTATAAACCAGGCTTTTCATATAGTTGATTCTACAACATATGCAGTGCCAGAACCTAGGGCTTCATTAATGTATGAAAATGGTGGTACCCTCATTAGAGCTTCATACAGTAGATTATCCCAATTTTCGCATTTATTGTCAAACACAGGAGTAGGATTACCATTGGATGTTTGGGTTCCTACAACCTCCAGGATACCACCTGAGAAGGCGTGGATTAGCTCGCTGGAATTGCATCAGCAATTATCCAAGACCACTTCATGTGGTCTTGAATTTTACTATAAGAAGTTAAGTGATTTAGCCAGGTTTAATGAAGGAAGTAGTTTGGATATAGCAGAGTTTAGAAATTGGCAAACTTCGATTCCGATAGGTAAAGGAACGGCATATGGGGTAGAGGCTTCACTTGTAAAAGATTTAGGACGATTTACCTTCGGAGCTAATTATACGTGGTCCAAGGCTTTGAGACACTTCGAAGGTTTTGCTAAAATGGATACTTTTTATTATCGCTTTGATCGCCGCCATGCAGTGAAACTAAACATGATTTATTCCTTGAATGATAATGTGGAAATGTCTGTAAATTGGGTGTATGGCTCGGGAAATCCTATTTCCACTCCAGAAGATTACCGAGAAATCTTATTGCCTAATGGGGATGTAACTGTGATTTTGATGTATGATGGAAAAAACGATGTGAGATTGCAACCTTATCACCGCATGGATGTGGGGATCAGTATCTTTAATAATTATTCTTGGGGAAGACAAAAAATAACCTTTGGAGCATACAATGCTTACAATCGAAGAAACCCACTTTATATAGATCTGGTACGAGATTTTGAACCTCCGCAATTTGGTTTAGAAGGCATTAGCTTCCTCGCTATTGTCCCTACTTTCAGTTTTTCTATGTCTTTTTAACATAATTGTGTTAAAATTAATAGAAAATGAGTCGTTTTTATATTGTATATTAGGCATTAAACATAAGAAGTAGTATTTTTATTGTTGAAAACTGTAAGACCAAAATAAATAACCCTAATTTGCTAAGGCCCAAAAAGATATTATTTTTAATCACTGTACTTTGCTGTCTTTGTACTTTAGGTTGTCGTGATGATGCCTCATACTTAATTGAGAATAACAGTCAGAAACTTTTGGTGATGAGTGAGTTAATTCCTGGCGAACAAGTTACAGTTGAAGTTTCTTCTACCATACCCCTTCTTAATAATTATGGATATTTAGAAATAGATGACAACACTGTTGTTAATCTATCTTCTCCTTCCAACGAAAATGTGTACACATTAAACTACGAGCGAAGAGGTGAAATGGATCACATAGCTGTTTTTACATTGGATCCTAGTTTTGATGTTGTTCCTGGAGAATATTATACGGTTTCTGTAAGTCCACCATTTGAAGATGTAAATGGAGTTGAAGCAATTACTAAAATACCACCAGCTCCAAAATTTGAATTTATCGAAATGGTAAATTTTGATGGAGTTAAAAATCCGAATAATCCAAAGTCTAGACTCTATACATATGATGTGCAATTGGGTGTTGAACGAGATCCTGAAGATTTAGAATCAACTCGATTCTATCATATTATTCCTATGAGAAGAGAGGTGGAAATTGATCAAGGATCAAATGTTCTTCCGTTTTATACTAATATTTTTTACCACCACGAGAATTACTATTTTACTTCTGGCGCGAAAGCTTGCTTCCCACTAAAAGACTTATATGGTTTTCTTGTTGATATGGAAGACCTAGATCAAGATGAAATTATACAAGCTACTTTTACTTCTTTGGAAGAATTAGAAGTAAATAATTATGAGCATAAATATTTACATTTCCTAATATATTCTGTAACAGAAGAATATTATGCTTATCACAAAGCGGTAACCAATGCTATTAGTGCAAACTCATTTAATGCGGAAGAGGTAGTACTCGATCGTTCGAATGTGAGAAATGGCAGAGGATTAGTATCAGGAATGAATGTAAGATTAGACTCCACACGTGTTAAGAATTAAATTTTCTCTCTAGATTTATTTTTTCTTTTTCTTTTTGTTTAAAATAAAATTGATTGTACATTTGCAATCGCTCAGGAAGAGTGGCAGAGCTGGTTTAATGCACCGGTCTTGAAAACCGGCGTACGTTAACGCGTACCGGGGGTTCGAATCCCTCCTCTTCCGCAGAAGGTTAGTACATTTCGTACTAGCCTTTTTTTATACCTCGCTGTTACTATAAACCTGTACTAGATTCGATGAATGGTATGCCCACTGCAATGAATACTATAAAAAGAATAAACATGATGATAGGCCATTTAAACATCAAAATTAATGTCTTGGCATTGTTTCCATCTTCCTCCCAGGAATGACCTAATAGACTAAATACAGATCGTAAAAGTGTCACTATAAATGCGGTAGATATTAATAAAAATATTAAAGGGATCATTGCGTACTATTTTATACTGTCTAATATATTTATAAATATAATTTAAGATGGCCAAAAGAATCTAAGTAGCTTTAGATACTTTTGATAGCATGTTAGACTTAAGTAATTTTTCTAGAGCTATTCCGATCCAATAATGTAATTTTAAGCATAAATCGATCTTTAAAAAATCCAAATGAAAGTTGATCTAATTAAAAACCACATAGCATCATTAACAAATAAGTTGGCTAAGAATGCCCCATTTAAGCAGCATTTTGCAAGCGATGCTTTGGAGTATTTTTCTTTGCATTGGGATATTGAAGCACTTGATTTTTACAATATGTTTGACAAAGCAATAGAAAGTAAAATTTCAAGACGTTTGTGGAACAAAGAAGATTGGTTTCCTAAGAAAGTCATGCTTGAATTTATAGAAACAGATAAAGAATTTGTGCGTTCAATGTTTCGAGATCTTTTTAATGAACAAAAAGATTTAAATATGAGGTGCTCAAGATTTTTACTGCATTGCGACGAATTATTGGCGGTTAAACAAAGAAAGGATAAAGCCATTATTGAACACTATCATAGCAATTATCAGATGATATTTCTTTATTTACACTTACATAATCCTGAAAAATATTGTCTATATGATTATGATTTGTTTATCAGGTTCTTAAAGTCAGTATCCTCCCGACAAATCCCAGTAATACATGACCCTGAACAGTTTGTGAAAATGTGTAATGTTTTCATGCGATTCTTATCCAAAGATGATCCGTTTATGAAAGAAAGTATTTCAGCTCTAAAGAGAAATGGTTTTCAAGAAGTCCCTCTAAGTTATTGGATACCAAATTTGTTAAAAGAATCAAATGTCAAGCATTAACAAAAGGATAAAATATGCAGTGGCAACTGGTCATCATTTAACCAGTAAAGTTGCATATGATATTTTAGAAGCAGGAGGAAATGCATTTGATGCTACAGTGGCAGCATTTTTATTAATGTCAATAACCGAACCAGCCATGAGTTCTGCTTTTGCTGGTGGCTTTGTAAATATTCATTCCGTAGAAAGAGGAAATCTATTGATAGATTATTTTACTCAAACACCTGTAAGTAAGCAATTAGCTAAACCGAAGTATGAAGAAATTATTGTGGATTTCGGGGCAAGCAAAGAATCATTTTATGCTGGACCTGCTTCAATGGCTGTTTCTGGAGCCATGTATATGATCCATCATTTGATCGATCATTTTTGCACGATGCCACTAAAGGAATTAGCAAAACCTGCTCAAGAGTACGCAGTGAATGGTGTTGCACTTACAAACTTTCAAGCAGTGGATTTAGAATTACTCAAATCTATTTTTGGGCTTAATGAGTCAGGAAGAAATATATTTTTTAATATGGACGGTCTCAAAAAGCAGGGAGATTTTATAAAAATGTCTGCTTACAGTGACTTTCTTGAATCTTTTGCTAGAGAAAAACAAGACTGGGTGTATAGAGGTGAAATTGCCCATTCTTTAGTTAAACACTGTGAGGAAAATGGTGGGTATCTAACACATGCAGATTTTGAAAGTTACCAGTTGAAGATCTCGAAACCATTTATGTTTAAATTGGGTGATATAGACATAAGTGTTCCTGGATTGCCATCGCTAGGAGGAGGTTTGATGTATAAATACACAAAGGCTCTTTGGAAAGATGTAAATGCATCCAACACAAAAGAATATTTTGCAAGAAGCGTAGAGGCTTTTGACCTGTGTGAGCCTTACTTAAAAGACGGTACCAAGTTATTTGAAGACATTGCGTATAATGGACATTCAATGTCATCTAATATCATGACTAATGGAACGTCTCATTTTAATATTTTGGATAAAAAAGGTAACGCTGTCTCCTTGTCTGTATCTATTGGAGAGGGTAGCGGATACTTTATTCCGAATACGGATATACATGTAAATAATATGCTCGGAGAAACCGCATTGTTACCTAATGGTCTAGATTCTTGGCAATTAAATCAAAGACTTTCTTCTATGATGTGTCCTTTATTAGCTTATCAGGATCATAGACTTATCATGTCTGCTGGAACTGGAGGGGCCACAAGAATTCCTTTTTCGCTAGCCCAAGTACTATACAATAGATTCAAACTAAACAAAAGCCTTTTAGAGGCAATAAAGGCACCAAGAATGTATAAGAATAGCCAAGTATGTTATCTTGAATCGGGCATTAATTATACTGAGGAACTTATAGATGTGGATGTTAAACAATGGAGCGAACCCGAACTTCTCTTTGGGGGAGTGCATGGAATCGACATGCTAGAAGGAGAAGCGCAAGGTGATAGTAGGAGAGAAGGAAATGCTCTTATAAAATATACCTAGTATGAATATGGAAACATTACAATATCCAATAGGAAGATTTCATTATCCTAATGATGTAGATGAGAAGCAATTGGCTTTATTTAAAGAAACCATACATGCATTCCCAGAAGATATAACTCGAGCTTTAAACGGCTTAAGTAAAGAAGCACTTAGTTGGACTTATAGGCCCAAAGGATGGAATATTATCCAATTGGTACACCACTGTGCAGATAGTCACATAAATAGCCTCATTAGGTTTAAATGGACACTGACAGAAAACAAACCAACGATCAAAACGTACAATGAGGCCGATTGGTCAAAGTTAATCGATGGTAATTCGATAGATTTAGAACCCAGTCTTCAAATATTAAAAGGAATTCATCAAAGATGGTCATTGTTATTAAATGCTTTCGGTGAAGATGAATGGAAAAGAAAATTGATTCATCCAGAAATGAAGAAAACCATAAATTTAGCACAACTTGCAGCTCAGTATAGCTGGCATTGTACACATCATTTGGCACACATAAATTTAGCTAAAGAATCAAAAGGAAAATATAATGTTTAAGTTTTTATCATGGCTGAAAAGTATGTTTACTTATAAATGTCCAAGGTGTAGACAAGATGACTTGTTTATTAAACCATTAGACATTAAATCGCCTTTAGCGATGAATGAGAAATGCACTCAATGTCACCAAAGTTTTGAGCCTGAGCCGGGGTATTATTATGGAGCGATGTTTTTGTCGTATATCGTAGGCTCGTTTATACTCTTACCGATCGCCTTAATCATGGTGTTTTACTTTAACAAAGGAGTGGAAGCGACCATGGGTTGGATGATTTTACTTGGCGCCTTGATGTATTTAAAATTATTACGTGGCTCTAGATCACTATGGATTCATCTCATGATTAAATATGAAGGCAAAGATGCAAAACCTAAATAAGCATCAGTTGAGTAAGTCTTTTTTCTCTATAGCCCACTTTAATAAACTATTGTGGCCACCTTCTAATTTAAGCTTTTTGCAAATGTTGCTTCGATGATTCTCCACAGTTTTTTTACTGATAAATAAAAGTTCTGAGATTTCTGAACTTGTTTTAGCCTGAGATACCAATTGCAAAACTTTTTTCTCCGTTGGAGTAAAAGAATCATATTCTGGAATGGTTTCTTTAGTTTCGAGAACATCATTCAGTTTATTGCTAAAATAAAAATCACCTTCTTGCACTGTTTGGATACACTCCTTTATTTCATCCAATGCAAATTCTTTTAGCAAATATCCATGGCAACCTAAATTCTTAGCCTCTTCAAATAAGTCTTTTTCTTTGTGTAAAGTTAAGATCACCATTTTGGTTTCTTTGCCGATTGATTTGACCTTTTTTACGACTTCTAATCCGCTAAAATAGGGCATATCAATATCAAGGATGGCTATATCTATTTCTTGTTCTATAATGGTATTTAGAGCTTGCATACCATTGCTAACTTGTGCCATAACTGCACAGTTATCAATATTTTGAACATAATCCGCTAGTCCGTTCAATAAGATTGGATGGTCATCTGCTAAGAGGAGTTTTATTTTATCTTCCATAAGTGTATGGTTGACGAATAACTATTTATTCATCAAACTGTTTGGGTTAACTATAGGCACAATATAGTAAGTATTAAGAATAAGTAGTTTAGATTTTCAAAATCTTAATTTCAACCCGCTGATTTTTCTTTCTTCCGGAAGCATTATCATTGGATGCAATAGGATTTCTTTTTCCATAACCCTTATGTTCTATTCGATTAGTTTCAATACCCTTATTATACAAGTACTTGGCAACTTCTTCAGCCCTGGCGGCAGAAATTTGATCGCAATATTCATGAGGAGGTATGCTATTGGTGTGTCCACCGACCTCAATTATAATATCTTTATTTTCATTCAGAAACTCATAAACTTCATCTAATACTTCAAAAGAGTTAATACTTATTGTACTAGAGTCGGCTTCAAAAAATAATTCGACCAGCCTCAAAGTCTGACCAACTACAATTTTCTCTCTTTCTAAGTCAGCAATTTTCTTTGGTTTTTTAATTTCAATCTCTAATTGCTCTGAACAGCCTTGAGCATCTACTACAGATACAGTGTGTATACCAAATGCTAATTTTCGAGCAATATTACCGTTTTCCCCATTGTCCCAATTCATAGTATAAGGCGCAGCTCCACCGCGAACATTTATTTTGCAATAACCATCTCTCGTCAATGTTTTGGATACTCTTTTAATTTCACCAACTTCAATTACAATTGGATTCGCTTCATTTATAGTAATATCAGCGTTTGTCGTAATGCCAAATGCATCTGTTATGCTCACTGCATAATTACCTGGGCCTACATTTTGAGGGTTACTTCCTACTAAGGCTTCATCACTCCATTTAAAAGAATATGGAGCTGTACCACCTGTGACACCTACTAACACTGTTGCATCTTGCTGGCCTTCACATGAAATGGAAGATTCCAGGATTATACTGGCTCTTAATGCTTCTGGATCTCTTGTTTTCTCTCCTTCGTTTGCCGTTTTGTTTTTCAATTCTTTATAAATTTTAAATAAGCCGGCATCAGAGGTTCCAAGCCAAATTATATTTTCTTTATCGCATTCTAAGGAAAGACATTTTTTACTAGCAATACCTAAAATATTTGTGTATTGCTCAGTGAGATTTTGATAAGGATCGAAACGCACCAGAATATCTGAGGCAATATAAATCGATCCATCATTATCTACAGCAATGTCATTAATTTCTCCTTGATAAAGACCTTTTTTAAGTCCCACATCCACCCATCGATTATCGGTTGATTCTATGAGCCACATAAATTGGTCTGAAATTAACCAGATGCCTTCTTGATTTTCACAAGCAGCAATGTAATCCAGCTTTGAATCATAATTTTTTGAAAAGTCAACTTCATTCTTCTTTTGGACTAAAATGCCATTTTTTGTGCCCACCCATAATCGGTCTTCTGAATCAGAAAAAATAAAATTTATTTTATTAGATCGCAGTTGAGAATTTCTGGTTGTATAATGCTTCTTGAACTTGTTCGAACCTAAATCATATTTGTATAAACCATTCGTCGTGCCCACAAAAACAGATTGTTTATGTATTTCAATGTCGGTGATCATTTCATCACTGTCTTCTGCCGAATGCATTAATGCATCATCTACCGTCAAAGTATTGTCAGAGTAAGCGATGTATTTTTTTCCGGAATCACTGATTTTTATGACTGTCGGTTCCTTTCCTGCATTTCTCTTATCTGGAGCAGCATCTGCATTTTTTATAGTGGAGATACCGTCCGCACTGGCTACCCATATCGTATTGTTTTTGTCGATAAAAAGATCCGATATTCGTTCATTGGATTTAAACCCTTCCATTGGCTCTAGAAACAATTCTGCTTGAGCAATTAATGCCTGAGATGAAGCTGCAATGAACAGTATAAGTATATATCGAGTAATTTGTTGTAAGCTAAGATTCATGTTACGTTTATAAGTGTTTTTAGTCAACGAGATATTGAAAATAAGCCATCTGAGCATAGATATAAAATCTTAGACTAAGTATTTACCAAAACACTTGGGCTTAGATCCAATAATAAACGAAAATGGAAAGGGGAAATAGTATGCAGAGCGAAAATTTTTAATTAAGACTTAACCATCCCAGCGCATATTCATTCGCAATGTAATATTTCTCATGAAGATTGGCTAAGCGAAAAATAGTCCTAGTTTCATAGCCATAGTTTTGCTGAACAATTTCGACATGTTGGTCTCCAACTTCGGCAATGATGCCTATATGACCATAAGGATTGTATTTGTCTCTTGCAAAAACGAGTATGTCGCCCTTTTTAGGGATTGCATAATTGCCATTACGATATTGATAAAGCCCTCTTTTTTCATTAAAGACTCTCCAATCATTGTTAATCCTCCAATCATAAAAATCTTTAGCATGACCATAGGTGTATGGCATTTCATGTCCATAATGTTCGTAGTAATATCGTTTGATAAATTCTACACATTGATACTTGAGCCCGAGATTGTAGCCAGTTTCAGTGACATTTCGACCAAAGACATTCTCGATGTCTCCGTTGTAAAAAATTGAAACCCCATCCAATTGATCAATGACATCGCCTACGTTAGGTTTTGTAGACGTAAACGAAAGGAATAGTAAGCCTATAAGTAAATATTTCATGGAATCGCATTGCAAATAAGCATAAATATAATATATTAAATAAATACATAATATATAAATGCCACTTTTTATCTTCCTCGTAAAAATATATTTTTATCTCAGTTTTACAAATGTTGTAGCTCGTTAAATTTTACATTTTCTTTTGTCATATATAAATTGTCCAACAATAACGTTTGACTTGACATAACTAGCTATTAAGAATAGTATATTTGTACACTTTTTAAGACGGATTTAATTTTACCATATATGTTCGAGTCATTAAACGAAAAACTAGAAAGCGCCTTTAAAAATCTAAGTGGAGAAGGCAAATTAACGGAGATTAATATTGCTCAATCAATCAAGGAAATACGTAGAGCCTTGGTTAGTGCAGATGTTAATTATTCCATCGCTAAAGAATTTACAGACAAGGTTAAAGATGAGGCATTAGGCCAATCCAACGTTCTAAAAGCTGTGAAGCCAGGCGAGTTGATGGTGAAAATAGTGATGGATGAAATGATTGAGTTGATGGGCGGCCAATCCGTGGGAATAAATGTAAAAGGCTCACCAGGTGTTGTTTTGATATCTGGATTACAAGGTTCAGGTAAAACCACATTTTCAGCGAAATTGGCCAAATACCTAAAAGATAAAAAGAGATTAAAGGTATTATTAGTTGCTTGTGATGTATATAGGCCAGCAGCCATCAATCAATTGACGGTTTTAGCCGAGCAAATTGGAGCTGGAATTTACAAAGAACCCGAAAATAAAAACCCTGTTTCTATTGCTGAAAATGCAATTGTACATGCTTCACAAAACCAATACAATGTGGTTATTGTGGATACTGCGGGCCGATTAGCCGTAGATGAAGAAATGATGAATGAAATCGAATCGATTCGATATGCAATCTCTCCTACGGAAACTTTATTTGTAGTCGATTCCATGACCGGACAAGATGCAGTAAACACCGCCAAGGCTTTTAATGATCGGATTAATTTTGATGGAGTTGTACTCACTAAGCTTGATGGTGATACTAGAGGAGGAGCGGCATTATCCGTAAAATATACAGTCGGTAAACCCATTAAATTTATATCCACAGGAGAAACCTTAGAAACACTAGATGTTTTTCATCCGGATAGGATGGCACAGCGGATTTTAGGGATGGGGGACATTGTGAGTTTTGTAGAAAAAGCTCAAGAGCAATTTGATGAAAAAGAAACGAAGCGACTCGAAAAGAAAATCAGGAAGAATAAATTTGATTTTAATGATTTTTTAAGTCAGATCAACCAAATAAAAAAAATGGGCGATCTGAAAAGCTTAATGAACATGATTCCTGGAGTAGGTAAAATGACTAAGAATATGGACATAGATGATTCTGCTTTTAATAAAGTAGAAGCCATTATATTTTCCATGACCCCACATGAGCGTAGTCATCCAGAGGTCCTAAATATGAGCAGGAAAAAGCGCATTGCTAGAGGTTGTGGACAAAAGATTCACGAAATAAATATGTTCATCAAACAGTTTGACCAAATGAAAAAAATGATGCACATGATGAGCAAAGGAAAGGGCATGAATCAAATGATGAACCAATTTCCCGGCATGAAAAGATAGGATGTCTAGTATAATATTTGGTTTTAGTTGGCTATATCCATATTTTTAGTTCTAATTAAAACAAAACCAGAAATACTATGACAAAACAGTTCCTATCAATCCTATTTTTTATTGGATTTACCCTACAAATTTCAGCACAATCAACAGCTTCTGATTGGACGCTTTCCGACATTGATGGTAATAGTCACCATTTATATGACGTATTAGAAAGTGGCAAAGGCGCCATTATAGATTTTTCTACAACTTGGTGTGGACCTTGTTGGAGTTATCATAACACGGGTATTCTTGAGGATATGTACGAAGATTATGGGCCTACAGGAAGTGATGAAATCATGGTTTATTTTCTCGAATCAGATGGTGGGACTAATACAAGTTGTCTGTATGGACCTTCAGGTTGTGTCGGTGGCACTCAAGGAGATTGGGTCACAGGCACAGAGTATCCTATCATAGATTTGATGGGTTCGGACCTAAGTATCGTTAATAATTATGGTGTAACTGCTTATCCTACACTTTTCGCCGTTGGACCTAACAAAAAGAAATACAATATCGGACAAGCTTCTTATAATACCTGGGTAGATTGGATGATTGGATCTTTTCAGATGGATGCAACAGCCGTAGTGAATGACATTCCTTGTATAGGTGGAGTCGGATCAATTGAGTTGACAGCAGTTAATGGTTACGGAGATATTGATTACGATTGGAGCAATGGAGCCTCTGGGCCGATTGCCACGGATTTACCTTTAGGAGTATATTATTGTACTCTTACAGATGAGCATAATTATGACAAAGTAGTGGGACCTTTTACAGTGAGCCAAGGTGGTACTTCAACACTCTTTGTGATTCCTGAAATCGAGGAAGGTCCATCGTGTCCTGGTTATGCAAATGGGGCTATAGGTATCAATTCAAATGTTATAGATGATTCTTTTGCATGGAGCAATGGAGACTCAGGTGGGTTTATATCTAATCTTCAAGAAGGTACATATACTGTTACGGTAACCGATAACTCGAATGGATGTTCGATTACAGAAACTTTCGAAATCCAAGACCCTCCAGCTATTCAAGCAACATCATCTACCATTGATGCTGGTTGCCTGGGTAATGAAGGTAGTATTGAGATATCAGGTTCGGGAGGGACAGGTACTTTATATTACAGCATTGGAGATGGTTTTTCGGAGGAGTCTACATTTGATGGTTTAGCAAAAGGAATCTATGAAATAGAAATATCTGATGATAATAATTGTTTTGAAGATTTTAATGTCGAGGTTCAAGGACCTGACATTATGGTATCCATGGCCAACAATGAAGACACACTTACATGTCTGGCCTTACAAGCAGAACTTACCAGTATTGGTTCTTCTTCCGGTGCATCAGTAAAGTACTTTTGGTCTAATGGTGATGGAGACGAAGTAGGTAAAGAAGATACCATTTATGTGGATAGTCCAGATGATTATATATTGTATGTATTAGATACATTGTCTGGTTGTGACGCTTATGACACAGTTAGTGTGATGGCCAATGTTGCTACTCCTGTGTTAACCGGTTCGGAAAATGTCACCTTAAACTGTCTCATTGAAAGTACAAGTTTATTAGCTACAACTGAAGATACTCTCGGTTTGGAAAGCTATGCTTGGACTACTATGGATGGCACTATTGAAGATGATGCCAGCGAACTGAGCATTGATGTGGATATGCCTGGGACATATACATTTACAGCGGTAAATCTTACATCAGGATGTGAGTCGCAGTTCGATATTGCTATTGATCAAAATTTAGATACTCCAGATATTAACATTGATTCACCAGATGAATTGAATTGTGAAAATGAATCAGTAAGTCTCAATGGAAATTCTATGACTGGGTCAATGGACGAAACCTACCAGTGGACTACTACAAATGGTTTGATAGAAGGAGATGATGACGTATTAAATATTGATGTGAGTGCAGCAGGTGAGTATTTCTTAACGGCAGTTAATAATTTGAGTGGTTGTATGAGCTCTACTTCAGTAGTAGTGGCTGCTAATGAAGATCTGCCTGTAATTGCTGCAGCTGTTTCTAATACTTTAGATTGCAATAATGGTGAAAGTACAATCTCTGTCGATGGAGATGGTAGTTATGACTATACATGGTATGATGTCGACGGTAATGCTTTAGGAAATGACACCACTTACGATGTGGATAAAGCTGGAGTATATTTAGTAGAAGCAGTGAATGCTTCAAATGGATGTACTACTTCGCAAACCATAGAAGTTAGTGAAGATTTTGAGGCACCAACAGCAAATATAGATGGCAACCTAGCTATTTGTTCTGGTAATGAAACAACTTTATGTGCAGACGTTAGCGAAGGAGCAAACTTCCAATGGGAAGTAAATGGTGAAATTTTAACTGACCAATGCATCACTATTGCAGAGGTGGCGGATGTTCGTTTATTTGCTATCAATGATAATGGTTGTGATGCTAGTGCTGAAAGCAGTATTTCTGTTGACAATAGTTTGGATAATGTTTCTATTTCAGGAGATACAGAGGTTTGTGAAGGAGATGTAGCTACTTGGTGTGTAGACGATGCATTTGCTGGACAGATACAATGGATGAACGCAGCAGGTGAAGTTATTTCTATGGAGTCTTGTATCAGTACAGATTTAGCCGGTGAATACACCGCCAATTTCAGAACCGATCTTGGATGTACAACTTCTCTTTCTGGCAGTGTTACCATAAATTCGATTCCATCTGTAGAAATCACAGAAGCTTATGAGGTTAATTGTCTAAACTTAGAATTGGATCTTGATGTCGCACACCTTATGGAAGAAGGCATTAGCTCTATCGATTGGACGAGCACTGATGGAACGATTGTTAGCGATGAAGATTTTAAACCTACGGTTTCATCTGCAGGGATTTATACAGCAAGTTTTGTCACAGATGCAGGATGTCTAGGTTCTTTTGATGTCAATGTAACAGAGTACTTTAATTATGCAGAAAGTTCATTCGCGTCATCCGCAGATTACGAAACAGTAAGTTTTACAGACATGTCTTCGGGTGATCCTTCAAGCTGGTCTTGGGATTTTGGCAATGGTACTAGCTCCAATGATCAAAATCCGACCATCACTTATGATGTGTCTGGAATCTACACGGTTTGTTTAGAAGTAGAGAATGAGTGCGGGAAAAACCAAATGTGTGAAGATATTGATGTGTTTGTTCCATTACCACTTACCATTAATGAGCAATACACAGATGTTGTTTGTTATGGGGAAAATAATGGATCCATTAGCTTAGATATTATGGGTGGCGTAGAAGAATATATTATTGCCTGGACTGGACCTAATGGGTTTACTTCAGACCAAGCCTCTTTGACGGATTTAGGTCCTGGAATATATGAGTACAATTTAACAGATCAGATCAATAACGAGTGGTCAAATAGTTTCGAAATATTGGAGCCGGCAGAAATGTTTATTCAAGGAGCGAGCATAAATGATGACTATGATAGTGAGGGTGTAGGAAGTATTGATATTGATTTTGTTGGAGGTATTGCACCTTACGAATACGAATGGAGCAATGGCGCAACTACAGAAGACATCACAGATTTAAATGAAGGCGAATACACCATTGTGATAACGGATGCAAATGGATGCGAGTTTAGTCAGACATTCGAGGTAATGAATGAGTTGCCGAGTGATTTAGATGAATTAGGTTTGACAGACCTTGCAGTATATCCAAATCCAGTGTCCACTGAATTAACGATTACTGCATCATCATTAACTGCGATGGAAAGAACCATAGAAATCGTTGATTTACAAGGCCAACTAGTTTTCAAGCAACAGTTGAAAGAAAACATAAACCTTGTGATTAACACAGAAATGTGGACGGCAGGGTTGTATATGCTTAAAGTGTCTAATGCTTCGACTTCGTTCTCAGAACGAATCATTAAGCAATAATAGATTTAAAATAGTTAAAGGAAAAGATCCTGGTTAGATTTGTTCTTCCAGGATCTTTTTTATTTCTGCCAGTTTCATCATACAGTCTAATGGAGTCATTGCGTTAATGTTTAGCTTCATTAGTTCGTCAATAATTGCTTTTTGATCTGGGTCTAAAGATTCGTAAATATTTAACTCGTATTTGTGGTTATCAGGAATATTTACTGTTTTAGGGCTGCTTTCTTCGTCTCGTATTGATTTTTGTTCTAAAGAACTCAGTATTTCATTGGCACGAGAAACAATACTTCTAGGCATGCCTGCCATTTCAGCTACATGGATGCCAAAACTATGCTCACTTCCGCCAGCCGTTAATTTTCTTAAAAAGATCACTTGATTACCGACTTCTTTGGTAGCAATGTGGTAGTTCTTAATTCTCTCGAACCTGTTGGCTAATTCGTTTAATTCGTGATAGTGCGTAGCAAACAAAGTTTTAGGTTTTACCTTATCTCTTTGATGCAAATATTCGGCAATAGACCATGCGATTGAGATTCCATCATAGGTGCTTGTGCCTCGACCTATTTCATCCAGTAAAATGAGGCTTTTGTTGCACATATTATTCATGATACTAGAAGTCTCATTCATTTCCACCATAAAGGTTGATTCGCCCGAGCTGATATTGTCAGAAGCACCGACTCGTGTAAAGATTTTTTCTAAGATACCTAAAGTGGCCTCCTTTGCCGGAATGTAAGAACCCATTTGGGCCATAATGCAAATGAGTGCTGTCTGTCTCAGAACTGCGGATTTACCAGACATGTTAGGTCCTGTAATCATCATTATCTGTTGAGTCTTATCATCAAGATAAATATCATTTGCTATATAAGCCGTACGGTGTTCCAGTTGACACTCAATAACCGGATGCCTGCCTTCTTTTATATCAATGACATTACTATCATTAATCGCAGGCTTACAATAGTTATTAACAGACGCCAAATGAGCAAAGGAACACAAACAATCCAGCTTGGCTAGTAGATTCGCATTGTTGAGCATGCTCTCTATGTAACTTTGGCAAAATGCCAAAACTTCCTCATAGATTTCTTCCCTGAGCACATCTATTTTTGACTGAGCATTCAAAATCTTTTCTTCTACTTCTTTAAGTTCGGCAGAGATGTATCGTTCTGCACTAGTTAATGTTTGTTTTCTGATCCAATGTTCTGGAACTAAACCTTGATTTTTATATTTATTGGTTACCTCTAAGTAATATCCAAAAACATTATTAAATCCAATTTTTAGATTGGCTATTCCTGTAGCATTGATTTCTTTTTGCTGGATTTCCAAAAGCACTGACTTGCTGTCATCAACCAGTTTTTGGTATTCGTCCATTTCTATATGGTAACCATCCCGGATGACTTTACCCTTCTTAAAATTCACGGGTGGTTCGTCGACTAAAGCTTCTTTGATTTTTTCAATGAAAGCATGACAAGGGATCATTTGATCTGAAAGGACGCTGAGCGCTTTATTTTTTTTACTTTTTATAATACGCACTAGTTCATTAGCGAGTTCCATAGAGTAGGCAAGGGAAGCTAATTCTTTTGGATTTATTCTTCCTATAGATAATTTAGATGCATAGCGTTCTAGGTCTCCTAATTTTTGCAGTATCTCCTTGACATCACTTTGTAAGGCATCATCTTCAATTAGTAAAGAAACAATCGCATGTCGTGAAGTAATAGCTGGTTTTGAAACCAAGGGCATTAATATCCATTTTTTGATCATACGTGCGCCCATTGGAGATCGGGTATGATCCATAACATCTAGCAATGACTTTCCTCCTTGATGTTGCGAAAAAATGAGTTCTAAGTTTCTAATAGTAAATTGATCCAGCCAGATAAATGATTCATTGGAGATGCGCTGAATATTGCTTACATGAGCCAGTTTTTCTTGATGATTACTGGCTAAATAGTGAAGTATAGTTCCCGCCGCAATTTGACCATTTTTAAGTTTTTCAATGCCGAAACCTTTAAAGTTCTTTACCTTAAAATGATCGGATAGTTTTTCTATTGCATAGTCTTCAGAATATACCCATTCGTCTAATGGGTATTGGTATAAATCTGGGCTTATGGTAGCTTGTATTAGCTTTTTTTTATTTCTAGCATAGATCACTTCAGTAGGTTGGTATGATTGCAACAATTTAGTTAGCAAAGCCGGGTCACCTTCTGAAATGTAAAACTCACCAGTAGAAATATCAATGAAGGCCATACCAAAATTACCTTTTGGATCTATATGGATGGAAGCAAGAAAGTTATTTGATTTGTGGTCGAGGATGGTGTCGTTAAAAGTAACACCTGGGGTGACTACATCAGTGACTCCTCTTTTAACAATCTTCTTTTCCTTGCTTGGCTTTTCCAATTGTTCGCAAATAGCCACTCGAAATCCTGACTTCACCAATTTCGGTAGATATAAATCTAGTGAATGATATGGGAATCCAGCTAGTTCTATGGGTTCGCCTCCATTGTTTCTAGCCGTTAAAACAATACCTAATGCATTCGAACATTTTATGGCGTCTTCACCAAATGTCTCATAAAAATCTCCCACTCGAAATAATAACAGCGCATCCGGATGTTTCGATTTTACATCGAAATATTGCTGCATTAAGGGAGTTACTTTTTTTGTTTTTTTGCTCATTAAAATGGCTTCAGTATGGCTTATTTAGGCAATAAAAGTACTATATATTTTCACCCATAAAATCAGGTAAACAAAGAAATGAAAATTTATAAGAATGGTAGTTAGAAATTTACTATTTTTGCAGCGTTAAAATCCTGGTGCTTGTTGTCAAGGTAGTCAGGTATGGTTTTATCCAAATAAATTTTAATTAATGCCAGTAAAAATACGATTGGCCCGAAGAGGTCGAAAAAAACAACCTTTCTACCATGTGGTGATAGCAGATGCAAGAGCACCAAGAGATGGTAAATTCATTGAAAAAATAGGATCTTATAACCCCATGACAAGTCCTGCAACTATTGAAATCGATAGAGACAAGGCTTTTGATTGGTTAAAGAAAGGTGCTCAACCAACGGATACAGTGAGAGCAATGCTTAGATTCAAAGGCGTATATTACAGACGTCATTTAATGCGAGGTGTCGCTAAAGGTGCCTTTTCTGAGGAAAAAGCTATGGAGATGTATCAAGATTGGATTGATGCGAAAGAAGCTAAAATTGCGGCAAGGTTTGAAGAAACACGACTGAAAAAAGAGCAATTTTATAAGGAACTTTCTGGAGAAATCAAGAAAGTTACCAAAGTGGCTGTCGCAGCTGAAACACAAGAAGCTTTTAGAGAGACATCCGAGGATGCCCCTGCAGATGAAGCGGCTACAACTGATGCTCCAGCAGCAGAAGCAGCATCAGGAGAAGAAGAATAGATCAGACTAAGGAAGTTATACTTCCTTGACATATTAACTTATAACGAACCTGGCCAGGCTTAAATGTCTAGCCGGGTTTCATTTTATTTTAGGCAAATATTATAATCTAATGGAAGCATTACACGCAAACTATCAAACACATCTAGATGCCATCGCAAAGGCAATTCAAGAATCAGACATTTTATCTAAATACTTGGAAGAAGAGGGCGATGAAGAATATAAAGCACTCATAGATGCTTTTGAGCCCAGTATCCATCAGTTATACGAAGTGGTGGCTACTAATCATCCTTTACAATTAGAAAGTCTTGAAAAGGCCATCTGTGTGGATGATTTTGAAGGTTTGTATTTGCCAAGAGTAATTGGTTATTCTGTATTGCGTGGCCAGATTGATGAAGAAAAAGTTAAGTATCATCGTCCACAAAATCATTTCAAGGACATCTTGATGTTTATTTGCCAGTCATCGAACTTTGAGCAAATTCAATTGAGGATTGGTCAAGCTGTACAAATAGGTTTTGCCTTGAGCAGTGATATTTGGATCACAAATATCATCGAAAGTTTTACAAATAAGCAAGTAAAGACTTTTCTGCAGACGCAAAAACTACATAGATTTAGAGATTTAAAGTTGAGATGGACAGGTTTAACTAAATACAGAAGACAGTTCCATAGCTTAAATTATTATACGGCTGAATTCCCATCAAATCCTACTGAGTTAAAAGTAGAATTAGATCTTTTGAAGCATTTTGTGATGTATCGTACATCTAAGAAATTAGAGAATGCTACACTGGTACCATATATAACTGAAATGCTCAATAATGAATCTTTGCAATCTCAAAGAGAGATGCTTGAGTTGATGATCATATTTGGTTTGTACATTGAGTTAGACGACAAGGCTAAGAAAGCATATGCTTCTGCCTTTAAAAATATGAATGCTAACATCACTGATTTTAGCAGTATGTATTTTGATGTTTTAAGAAGTCATTGGGAAGAAGAATTAGAAATAGACCCAGCTGCAGAAAAAAGACTTTCGGCCTTGATTCCAAGAAAAGTCAATACAGACGTGGATGAATACTATAGTTTAATTGATATCATCCATGGTAAAGGCTACGTGCATGAAGATGCGATAGAAGCAGTAAACAGCTATTATTATAAGCACGAAGGGAGATCTGACGAGAATTTTTGTGTCCGAAGCACTATTCTTTCTTACTTAAGGAAATTCTTGAATAATCTAGATGAGCAGAGTTATACTGACTATTTTGATATATACAAAATAATCACCTTATACATCAATACATTTAGTAACCAACGATTTAATCAAAGTATCAAGGAACTAAGTGTAAGCTATGTTAAACGATTACTTAAGGTGTATATTGATAAGCGAGGAAAAGATTATCAAGACATAAAGAAATTTGTTCGGGCAACATTCTTAGATTTAGGATTTATGAAAGAAAAAGAGCTGACAGAGTTCTTTAAAACTAAAAGAAAGAAAAAAGCTTAGTCTTCCATGATCACTTCTTTGATTAAAGGAGCTTTAGCCTATTTAAAAGTATTTCCTTCCATATCTAAATATGGATTATGGAAATATGTCTTTTTAAGTGGTGCTATCAGTTTTGTTGTATACAGTGCATTGGTCTGGGTTTTTTGGAATACATCAGATAATGCTGCCGCATGGTTAGTTGATTTTTATCCATTTGATAAAGGGGCTCAGATACTTGAAAAAACAATTAATTTCATCACTTTTCTCTCACTATTGATTGGTTTTACGATCATTTATAAATACATTGTTTTAATCATCTTAGCACCTCTCATGGGCAGTGTTTCGGAGAAGATAGAACGAGCTCATCATCCAGCCGTAAGTTTTAAGCAAAACATCATTGGCTTTACTAAAAATATCATTCGAGGTATTCGTATTTCTTTGCGAAACATTAGTAAGGAATTAGTATACACATTGATTTTACTTATCATTGGTTGGATTGTTCCAGGTGCTATAATAATCACAACACCACTCATCTTCCTCATTCAAGCCTATTATGTGGGAGCTGGCAATTTTGATTATTATCTAGAAAGGAGAACCGATGTAAGAGAGAGTGTCCATTTTACCCGGAGTCACCGTTGGTTAGCTATAGGGAATGGTTCTGTTTTTTTAGCCTTGCTGTTAGTGCCTATCATCGGCCCTGTTTTCGCACCTATTTTTGGTACTGTTGCAGCTACTTTGGAAGTGGATAAGATCGTTTACGATTATTAAAACCGGAGTATTTTAAAAGCTTTTGAGGCTTTTTTGTTAAAAGGATGTATAACTAAGTAATAGACCCCGGGTACGAGATTACCTAAAGAATTATGAAAAGTTGTACTCTCGCAAATTGTCGAATAAACCAATGATCCATTCGTATCATAAATTTTTATTTCTCCAGGAAAAAGTGATGACTCAATGTGGATTGATTCGTCACTTGGATTAGGATAAATCCTTGTAAAAAGGGATTCTTCTGTATCAAAAGTAGGGTTTATTAAGCCAAGCTCTATTATTGTATCTAGCACACAGTTATTTTGATCGATAATGGATAAAGGGTATAATCCCGGACTTAACTGGCTAAAGTGATTATTAGAAGTATATACCTCGCTATCATCCCATTTAAATCTATAAGGTGACTTACCTCCTTGCGGGAAAATTTGTACTTCTCCATCATGAGCTGGAGAACTATCAGTAATAACAGCTTCGAATGATAGTATATCTGGACTGCTTATAATAATTTCTTCAGAAACGATCTGGCAATTCTTTTCATCTGAAATGATTAATTTGTATGGGCCATTGGGTAGTTGGTCAACAAAGTCTCCGTTATAACCATGAAACCAGGTAAGCGTTTTGTCGCCCGTACCACCTTGCACTTCGATCCTAATTTCGCCTAAGGAATCACCATAACAAAGGTTATTTTTTTTCTCAATGTTTGATAAAACAATTTGGTCTGGTTGGTCTACCATGATATTATCGATGCCCACACATCCATTATTATCAGTGATTGTAATGGTATAGCTTCCAGAAGATATTCCATTTTTATTGAAATTCGATTGATTTTGTGTGCTTAGGGAGCCAAAGTCCCAATTAGCAAGGAGTGGTAATTCTTCGGAATCAACCTGGATATTGATGATGGCATTCGAATCCCCAAAACAATCTAAAGGTTGTATCACACTCGTAGTCACTTCCAATTCGTTAGCTTCTGTACTCACAAAAATATTTTGCATGTCATTCTTGCAACCCAGTTCGTCTACGACTGTAACCGAGTAAAAATTAGAAACAACATTGGCCAAAATAGCTGTATTTACAAAATTAGTATCACTCCAGTAATAAGTATAAGCACCACTACCACCCGCAACATCAATACTCAAATAAGCATCTGTACTGGCAATACAGGTAGAATTCGAAATAGAGTCAATCTCAATGGTTAATTCCTCGCCTTCTGTTACTCTAATAGGCGCAGTTTCATAACTACAGCCATTAATATCAGAAACGGTCAAAGCGTAAAATCCTGCACTCAAGTTAGAAATATCATCATTGAGCGAACCATTACTCCATAAGAAAGAGTAGGGTGCTTCACCACCAATTGCAGTGACTTGAATACTGCCATCTTGATTATTGTAACACAAGTTATTTTCTATATTGTTAACGACTATTTCTAAGCGATCAGGCTGTTTAATTTCAATGTCTTTCAAAATCTGTTCGCACCCCATTGCATCAATAATAGTCACTGTATAAAGTCCTCTTGAGAGCTGACTAACTTCTGCGGTATTCGGCCCGTGGGCCCATTGATACTCAAAAGGTTCTGTGCCTGAATTTGCATTTACTCGGATAACCCCATTTTGATTAGCAAAACAATCTATATGTTTGATAAACTCGACACCTGCATCCAAACTATTATCAATACTAAGATCAAAGGTTTCAGTAATCAATTGACAGCCAGCTGCATCACTGACCGATGCCCAATACAAACCACTAGGCAAATGATCAATACTAGACCCTGATTCTCCATTATTCCACTGATACTCGTATGGTGGAACACCATTTCCTGCAATAATAGAAATAGCACCATCATCAGCCCCTAAACAATCAGGTGTTTCTAAGGTCTGCACGCTAATTAATAATTGATGATCGGAATCTACAAAAGTGGAATCAGTGATGCTAATACATCCAGAAGCATCATTTATAGTGCAATTGTAGAGTCCCTCTCTCAGGTTAAAAAGGCTAGGCGCAGTGGTGAGCATTCCATTACTCCACGCAAATTCGTAAGGGGCCGTCCCGCTGATTATTTCTAAGTTAATCGAACCATCTGATGAGCCGAAACACGCTTCAGGGTTTACTGAAATAAGTTCATATTCTAGTGGTGTTTCGAAGATGTCATCGGCCATACCATTACAATTGTCGTCTAATAAGTTGCACAAGATCTCGTCCATACCCGGATTTATGGAAGCGTTAGTATCATCACAATCTTCACCATTGGTTACGTGGTTAGGAATGGGTATGGAAGAACAAATGATTAAGGTTTCATCCGCATTACCATAGCCGTCTTGATCGCTGTCTTTAAAATAACTAATACCCTTACCGAGTGACTCTAAGCCACTTAGTACGATTTCGTCGAGCGCTATATCCGCAAAATTATTAGCGCCTGTATTAGCTAAGAATCTTAATCGAATCAATTTTCCATCATAAGCACTAAAGTCTACTCTGTGCTGCTGCCATTTCGTATTTTGAGCGCCTTCAAAACTGAGTATTTCCTCCCAGGATTGGCTTCCTTCAACCAAGATTTCAAGGCTTAGACGGTTTATCCCGATGCCATTCATGTGATACCAAAAAGACATATCACAACCATTATAGAGGCTGCTCACTCTCAGACAAGAAGAAATGAGTATGGCTTCAGCATCTGTATTGCATATCTCGGTTTGGTTTTCGAGATAAATGTAATGACCCACATTATGAATCGCCTGATCTGGTCCAGTAAATAGAGTAGGCGTTTCTCTAGAATTTACTTTCCAATCCAGATCGTCATATCTCGCATTTGTCCATACTCCACTGATGTCACAATTTTCTAAGCAAGATCGATCGCAAATCGAATCACGATCAAAACTACTGGTCGTCAAAGGAATGCTACATAAAGTTTTTACTGGGAAAGGACATGAGTATGGAGATTCTTGATTGCTACATTCTGCATTAATATAGATATCATATTCAGTGTCTGGAACCAAATTGTTTAGAACAAAAGAAGTACTATCACAATCGACATACTCTAAATCGCCCATCAGGGGGTCTATGCCTCTTAAGCCATAACTTAACTTTATTTCTTCACAAGTGGTTTGGGTCCATGCTATTTTAACCGAAGTGTCACTAAGTTCCTCAATACTCACCACCTTAGGCACAGCACAAGTTATTTCGTTAAATGATAATTCTATGTGTTTAAGTAAGCCTTCATCACCGTTAGCTCTATCACAAATACCTAGTGTCCAAACCCCATCAGGACTTTGATTGGCATATAAATCACTGATGGACTGATCTGGAATAAAGCTTCCAATTAATTGGCCATTGTTAGCATTAACATGACTACAGGCCAAATCAGAAAAGCTCATCAATTGGTTGCACAACTCATCATCTGGGTTTCCAAAATGTCTAGCATATAAGCCTTTATGTTGCGATAAAGTGATGCTTTTTCCTGAGGGTTCGGTCAGCTCGATTTTTAGATCTGGTGGCCAAGGGTGATCAATCATTAAAGCAACATTGGACAAGAAAATATTATTCCCTAATTGCTTTTCATTGAAGCCTTCCACAAATATTCTAAATTCATCGCCACTGGGACAACTATCGTCTGAAATATCAAAGCTGAGATTGCAATCGCTTGCTTTATTGTCGATGTCAGTATTAAAAAAATAAGGACCATTCCATGTACTTGAATCAGCAGCACACTTTGTTCTTATATTAAACTTGTATGATTTTCCAGCTAATAAACCAGTGTATAAGTATTCGCTTGTTGATATCCCTGATACCGTAGGCACAGACATAAATGAGCTATCTTTAAGGACCATTTCGATATCAAAAGTGGTTGGCTCATTTGTGTTTACAAACCAATCAACATGGACAGATGCTATACTCATCGGAGAAATGGAGCTCACTACGGGTTGAGGGCAATCTTGCGCGGTCAAACAATGAGCATTTATCCAGCTAATTACTCCTAGGAGTAGGATTTGTATATTTTGCTGGATTCTTTGCATGTGCGCATTTATTTTACCACGAAGTTGACCATTTTATTAGGCACTACTATGATTTTTACTACTTGTTTGCCGTCAAGCCATCTGTCTAAATCTGGCAATTCTTTGGCCATTTTTTCAATTTCTTCTTTAGCTAGACCATTAGCAACTTTTAATAGTGATCGCTTTTTACCATTAACGCAAATAGGGTAGGTAATGGTGTCCTCCACTAAGTAAGATTCTTGAAATTCTGGATACTCTGAATGATGCACTGAGTGTTCATGTCCTAATTTGCTCCAAAGCTCTTCGGCTAAGAACGGTGCAAAAGGAGCGATTAGACGCACTAGATCTTTTAAGATGACCTCTGAAGAAGTATTTTGCTTTTTGAGTTCATTGACTAGCATCATAAACTGGCTGATGCAAGTATTAAAGGAAAAGGCTTCCAAGTCCTTTCTGATCTTTTTGATGGCAGCATGTAAGGCTTTTAACTCCACTTTGTTAGGGCTGTCATTAGTCACTCGCCATTCACCATCTGTATAATACAATGACCATAATCTTTTTATAAACTTAGCCACTCCTTCTATTCCTTGTGTATCCCAAGGTTTTGATTGTTCTATAGGGCCCAGAAACATCTCATACATTCGAAAACAATCAGCTCCATAGCGTTCGACAATAGTATCTGGGTTCACAACATTAAAATATCTTTTGGACATTTTGCCGACTTCTGATTCTGTATAAAGCATGGAGTCTGTAGCATCTGATTTTGATTTAAAGCTCCCCATGTCGTAAGTGCCTAAACCACACTCGTAGATAGCGTCTTTGTACTCTGGCCGCCATTGGATAAACGCTTCTATACCTGCTCGATTTATATAAGAGTTGTGACTGCCATAGTCTTCTACAAAATCAACATGGATAGGTAGTTTACTAAAATTATCTACTCCTTGTTGTTGAGCTATTTTTGAACATACAAATTTACTTCTGCCGTTTGTCTTTTCTTTGGCTAAATAGATGTATTCGATGACTCCTTGAATCATCCCTTGGTTGATTAACTTTTTAAAAGGTTCCTCCACGCGCACTTCTCCAATATCGAACAAAAATTTTGTCCAAAAACGACTGTACATGAGGTGTCCCACTGCATGCTCTGTTCCGCCGATGTATAGATCTACATCTTGCCAGTAATCCAATGCTTTTTGAGATGCAAAAGACTGATTATTCAGCGCATCCATATATCGGAAAAAATACCAACTGGATCCAGCATAACCTGGCATTGTATCTGTTTCTCGAGTACCATCAGGAGTATTTACCCAATCTGTAACTTTTGCTAGGGGTGATTTGCCTTCCGCAGTCGGTTTAAAATCATCCAATGAAGGTAGTTCTACAGGCAAGTTGTCAAAAGACTCAGCCACAGAAACACCATCTTTTATTTTGATAGGAAAGGGTTCGCCCCAATATCTTTGGCGACTAAAATTAGCATCCCTCAGTCTGTAATTGGTATATCTTTTTCCAATGCCATGATCGTATAATTGTTTAGCCGATTCTTTGATGGCATCTTTAACTTTCAGTCCGTTTAAAAAATCAGAGTTAATCATCACGCCGACTTTGTCTCCGATTCCTGCATCAGGATATCCAGATTTATCAACAATCTCCACGATTTCCAAATCAAATTTCTCGGCAAATTTCCGATCCCTTGCATCGTCAGCAGGCACAGCCATTATAGCGCCTGTTCCATAATCTTTTAGCACATAATCACTGATGTAAATCGGTATTTTTTTCTGAGTGAAAGGATGCAGAGCATAAGCTCCTGTAAAGCATCCACTGACTGTTTTTCCTTCAGCCATTCGTTCGATCTCTGATTTTTTACCCGCTTCTGTAACATAAGCAGCAATGGCGGACTTTTGCTCATCGGTACAGATACTTGCCACTAAATCATGTTCTGGGGCAAGCACCATAAAGCTTACACCAAATATTGTGTCAGGTCTGGTGGTAAAGACCTCAATTTTATCATCCGAATCAGCGAGTTGGAAAAAAACTTGTGCACCTGTAGATTTTCCTATCCAATTCCGCTGCATGGTTTTCATAGATTCCGACCAATCTAGTTTATTTAAGCCTTCAAGCAATCGCTCTGCATAAGCGGTAATTCGCAAAGCCCATTGCATCATAGGTCGCTTTTCTACAGGATGTCCTCCTCGTTCGGACAGACCATCTTTAACTTCATCATTAGCCAGTACAGTACCTAGTGCTTCACACCAATTAACGTAAGCTACCTTTCTGAAAGCTAATCGATAATTCATCAGTATCTCATCCTTAGCTTTAGCTGTCATCTGACTCCACTCTTCAGCACTAAAATCCGTTTCATTGGCGTGAGAGGCTTTTACACTGGCTGAACCTCCTTCTCCAAACAATTTAATCAGTTCACTTATAGGTTTGGCTTTCTTTTCGCCTGTGTCGTAGTAATGTTCGAAAAGTTTGATAAAAATCCATTGTGTCCATTTGTAGTAAGATGGATCACAGGTTTTTACTTGTCGATCCCAGTCATAATTAAAACCGATGTTATCCAGTTGGGCTCGATACATCTTGATATTTTTATCGGTCGAGTCTGCTGGATGCACACCTGTTTGTATAGCATACTGCTCAGCTGGCAAACCAAAGGCATCATAGCCCATGGGGTGCAATACATTGAATCCAGTTTGTCGCTTATATCTGGCGTAAATATCAGAGGCGATATAACCCAAAGGATGACCCACATGTAATCCTGCACCTGAAGGATAAGGAAACATGTCTAAGACATAAAACTTAGGTTTTGACGGGTCTATGGACACTTTGTATGTCTCATTATCGGCCCAAAATGCTTTGCACCGTTTCTCTACTTCTTTATGATTAAAATCCATACCTTACTACAATTATTTCAGTGCTTCAATTTTTTCTGTTTCTCTATATCTTACCGTTTTGGGAATTTTGTCTCTAAAACCCCAACTCAACTTCCATTTTCCATCTGGATCCCTAGACGTAATATCGTGCGTTTCTGTAAATATTAGTTCATTATTAGCATCAATAGCGGCCATAGACGTTTCATTGCCCATTTCGTCAAATCCAAATCGAAAGCTTTGATTTACTATAGAGTTTGCATCGAGAATTTCTTTCATTGTTCGATTGCCCAAATCATCATATTCAAAACGTTCGATACGCAGTAATTCGCCGCTTTCTGCTTCATAGGCTACACTCCTGATTCGGTTGCCTTCCGCATCGTAGAAAAACTCATAATAGCTGAGTTTCGCACCCGAAGGATCGATATAATCAGAAGAAATGCACTGACCATTAGCATCATAGGCGTAAACCTCGGTGGCTTTTTCAGACCCATCCTTATTAAAAAAACGTCTTTCCACTAAGCGATCATCTTCCGAGTAATAGTTAACTTCCTTGTAAATCAATTGGTCTCTATGGTATTTCATATCGCCTCTTCGAACCGTATAAGTTTCGATGATTTCTTTCTTCCAATTTTTATCAGGTATGCATGAGCAACATACAAAAAACAGTAATATATACAGTAGATTCTTCAATGTCTCTAGATTAAGTATGCAAATATATATCTAAGTACTTAGAAAGGCTTGATTATACCTCAAGATAATGTCGCAACAAAACTGTTAGGCTCTTGTTTAAAGTGTAACTTTGGAAATTAGTAACAGCAGAAAGATTATGAGGCAGCTCAGCTATACATTCACTTTTTTGATTTTTTTGTTCAATGTCGTTTTCGTCACAGGACAAACGGGTATTCTTATCGATGATACCTATGAAGATTGGGACGACATTGGCACACAAAATGATAATACTGGCGAGGTTAATGGTCTAGACATATTAAAAGCCTCAGTAACTGATTCTGAAGACTATATTTATTTCTATCTGAAGATAGACCGTGAAATAAAAATATATGATGATCAATACGGTAATGATGAAATAAAACTATACATAGACACCGATAATGATGCGTCGACAGGCAAACCATTTAATGGGATAGGAGCTGAGATAGAAATTGATTTCGTGGAGCGCGAGTATTTTCATCATTATCCTGCGATTAGCAATTGGTCGCGTTGGTTATCGGATTTGGATTTTGAAATTGCACCTACCACTACTTCAGATGAATTCGAAATTAGATTGATTAAAAATGCGGAAGCAAATGGCAATCCTATTTTTGTCAGTCCGAAAATGAGCTATTTATTTTCTTCCAAAACCGGAGATTATGGACCCGATGAAATAGAGGTGTATGAATGGAATAATTATGATTGGACATATACGCCAGTAGACATAAGCAGTCAGGTAAATAATACCATTAGAGTGATGAGTCATAATACGCTCAATGAAGGTTTAGAACTAAGTGAATTATACCCAAGTTATGAGCGAATTTACAGTAAGGTAAGACCGGAAGTTGTGATATTTAACGAGTCCGACGTGTCTACAAGTTTAGTCGAAGATTTGATGAATCAATGGGTTCCTAGCGAGAATGCTTGGACTGCGGTAAAGCGAAATTCGCGCACTGTGATTGCTTCTAGCTTTCCGATTATCGATAGTGAATATGTGAGTTATCGAATTACAGGTGTAAAAATAGATTTGCCTGATGATGAGTACAATACAGATCTTTTAGTCATCGGTATGCATGCGCCTTGTTGTGAAAATGATGCTGATCGCCAGGTCGAAGCAGATCGTTTTGCTCGTTATGTATTAGACTTAAAGAGCAATCAAACAGAGATAAATGTAGAAGAAGGGACACCTATTGTTGCGGGAGGAGATTTAAATTTAGTGGGATATAAACAGCAGCTGACTACTTTTCTGACAGGTGATATACAGTATACAAGCACTTTTGGAGATGGTGGACCCTTGGACTGGGATAACACTTCCTTGGCACAAGTGGTTGCCTTAGAATCTGACAGACCATTGTACCACACATGGGATGGTTCTAATTCTTCTTGGCCTAATAGTAAATTAGATTATATTCTTTATTCCGATTCTCAAGTAAAAGCGAAGAAATCCTTTGTCATTAATACGGATGGGATGAGTAATGAACGTTTGAATGTGTATAATTTTCAATACTATGATACAGATGTTATGTCAGATCATTACCCCATTGTAGCTGATCTAGAACTACAGTCAAACATTAATGTTGCGACAGTCGAACCAACACGAATCAACATAGAAATGAATATAAATAATCCATTCAGTGATTATTTATCGATTGATTTAGAGGGAACAGAAGAGACGCTTAATTTACGTTTACTAAGCCGAGATGGAAAGCTGGTTAAGCAAACAACCATCCCTTCAGGCACGCAATTCGTGCAAATAGAAACCCACGATTTAGCAAGCGGTGTTTATTGGTTACATCTTCAAACAGTTCAACAATCTATTGCATTGAAACTAGTTAAAATTTAAAGACAATCTTTGAGGTTTTCTTCGATTTCGTTTATGGTTTGGACTTTGGAATTATTACCCCAAGATGTATTGATGTAGTTTATGATATTGGCTATTTCGTAGGCAGTTAAATCTATGTATCCGGGCATGGCTAAAAAACTGGTATCGGGTACTCCTTTTCTGATTAAGCAAGGAAGTAAGTCTTGATTGTTTTTTATATAAGATGAAGCGGCTAAATTAGGTATGACAGCTTCTAAGCCTGAGCCATCTTCCATATGACATGATTGACATAAATCTTCGTAATAGCGCTTTCCTTGAACAAAAGTAGTATCATGGCAAGACATTAGTAAACATGTCAATAATATGAGGCAACTACTTTTCATACTCTTTGAGTAGTTGTTTTACTTTGGGTATAAACTGCTTTACTTCTTCGGCATCAGTACCTTCACAAAAAGCTCTTACATGACCTTCTTTATCAACTAAAATAATTTTTCCACTGTGGTCAAATCCTCCTGGAGCTTCTGGGTCTTCCAAAGCTACCACAAAATATTCGTCAGCTATATCCAATAATTCATCCTTATCGCCTGTCAAGAAAAACCACCTATCGTGATCTACACCCAGATTTGTGGCGTATGATTTTAATTGGGCTGGGGTATCTCTTTTGGGATCTATGGTATGATTAACCAAGATTATTTCTTTTTCATCTTTAAACTCTTCATATATATTCAGCATGCTTTTCATGACCTTAGGACAAATAGAAGGACAAGAAGTAAAGAAAAAATCGGTAATGTAAATCTGGGAAGAGAGACTTTCATTATTGACAAGCATGCTATCCTGATTTATAAAAGAAAAGGGTGGTATTTTATGATACAGTGTATCTCCATTCTCTATAATGACGTTACCAATTTTTGGTAGTTTAGTTTCTGTGGGTGTTTGACAGGCTTGCAAGTACAGACAAGTAAACAATAAAATGGCTATTTTATTTTTCATCGATGATAGATTCTGCTTGTGTCATAGCATCTTTGATTTGTTTGTTCATAGCTGCAACACTAATTAATTCTTTATTTAGATAACTAATTTTGTCTTTTTCTCCCACGTTTTCAGGCATTTTGAATTCTGCCATCCAGTCCATCATACGCTCATCGGCTTTGGTAAGATCAGTAACGGCTTGCATAATTTGATCATTGTTTCCTTTTGCAAGCAGTTGTTTTCTATACCTTCTCATTGTAGACATTTCGGGCATTACTTCATCGTGAATCCTCATGATTTCATTGTATTTTTCCTTGATTACATCACTTTCTAATTGGACATTTTGATCAGCATGTTTTTCGCAATGTTTACTAGAATTAGATTGGCAGGCAAAAAATGAGAAGCTTATAAAAAGAGGGATTATGTATAATTTCATCGTGTATTTTTATGCTTTTGTTAGAACGTTTTTAAAAGAAAGTTGTTTATTTATAAACCACAAATATACAACATGCGAAAGGTGATTCATTGGTTTAGAAATGATTTAAGAGTTCATGATAACGAAGCCCTTACCGATGCCATCCAATTAGCAGATGAAATCATACCGGTTTATATATTTGATGAGCGTATTTTCTCTAATACCACGAGGTATGGATTTGCTAAAACAAATAAGTATCGATGTAAATTTGTTATCGAATCTGTCCAAAATTTAAGAGCAAATTTGGAAAAGTTAGGCTTACGCTTGATTGTTCGAATTGGTAAGCCAGAATCCATATTATTTGATATTGCAAAGGATCTAAAATCAAGTTGGGTTTTTTGCAACAGAGAACGTACGCACGAAGAAGTATTGGTACAGGATGCATTGGAAGAAAAACTCTGGACCATAGGGCAGGAGCTTAGATATTACCGTGGTAAGATGCTGTATTACACAAGTGATTTACCTTTTCCGATTACACACTGTCCTGATGTTTTTACCCAGTTTAGAAAGGAAGTAGAGAAGTTTGTCCCTGTGAGAGATCCTTATCCGATTCCAGCGTTTAACCAGCATAAATTTTATTCGAATATTGAAGAGGGAAGAATGCCTAGTTTATCTGATTTTGGTTGGGAAGATTTTGAGATTACTAAGGGCATGTCTTTCCAAGGAGGAGAGGATGCTGCTCTAAAGGAGTTAAACTACTATCTGTGGGATACATCATTAATCGAGGATTATTTTAATTCAAGGAATGGTTTGTTAGGTAGAGATTTTTCTTCGAAGTTATCACCTTATCTTGCTCAAGGCTGTATATCGCCCAAGCAAGTTTATTTTGAGGTAAAGAAGTATGAAAAAGAGCGGACTGAAAATAAATCTACTTATTGGATGATATTTGAGTTGTTGTGGCGAGATTTCTTCCGATTTATGGGTAAAAAGCATAAGAACAAAATCTTTTTTAGATCTGGCACTAAAGATATCCGCAGGGAACCAATTGCAGCTGACTGGAGTAAAATTCAAGGCTGGATGAATGGAGAAACAGGTGTCCCTTTTGTGGATGCTAATATGCGCGAACTAAAAACGACTGGGTTTATGTCTAATCGTGGTAGGCAAAATGTTGCTAGTTATTTTGTTAACGAACTTGGACAGGATTGGTTGATTGGAGCCGAATACTTTGAATCTTTATTGGTGGATTATGATCCTTGCAGTAATTATGGCAACTGGAATTATTTGGCTGGTGTAGGTTCAGATCCTAGAGAATCTCGCAAATTTAATATCCATACTCAGGCAAAGAAATATGACCCAGAAGGTTTGTACACTAAATATTGGCTCGATGAAATGCAAGATGTAGATAGCAAGGATTTACTAGCGATGAACGAAGTGTAAATAGTTTACGACATTGAACTAAAAAACAAAATTATAGTGTTCGAAAATCCAGCTTCAGATCTTGTCGAGATAATAGCAAAAGATTAGCTAAATTCCGATAGAGAAAGCGGGAATCATCGTTCTGGAATATTAAAAAAATCAGCTTATGGAAATACTTTCATTAAGATTACTTACGCATCAACTAGATCAACAATATGCCTTTTTTAAAAACACCTTAGGGCTTACAGTTTCTAAAGGGGAAAACGCATTCTCGGCAAGGGTAGGAAACACAGAGCTTATTTTTGCTTCAAGCGAAGAAGCGTACCAATACCATTACTGTTTTCTTATTCCAAGGAATAAGTTGAATGAAGCAAAATTGTGGTTTTCTGAGCGGATGGACTTGGTTCCGGTCAAACCGAAAGAGTATATAGTTCGTTTCGATGCATGGAATGCTGAGTCCTTTTACTTCTGGGATGGAGGAGGCAATTTAGCCGAGTGTATTGTTCGCCATGATTACCCAAATGATGCTTCTTCGGTTTTTGATCAAAATAGTTTGTTGAATGTAAATGAAATAGGTGTATGCACATCGGGGACCTTGGGCTCATTAGATACTTTCTTGAAAAACGAGTTAGGCACAAGCTTTTACAAAGGTAATTTAGAACGTTTTGGAACGCATGGTGACGAACAAGGGATTTTCTTGTTGATTAATAATTTACTTAAAGAAAACTGGTTTCCAACTGATTTGGGCACCCAAGCTAGCCCTTTTGAAATTACGCTCAGACAATCATCAAGGCTATATTCTTTGCAGTATGATGGTACTTCTTTTAGATTTATATGAAGGCGCGGCCGAGCATTAAGGCTTTCATTTTACTGGTAGTAAAAACTTAAGTCATCTCCTTTTGGGATTTTTAGTGCAAACCAGCTTTCGATGGCTGTTTTTTCGCTTTTCTTTAGAGAGCGACGCACATTGAGTAGTATGTGCATGGTTTCGCTAGATAAGGTGTCTGATAGTGGCAATGCGGTTAAATTACCCAAGTATATGTGTTCAATTTCAGGAAAAAGGAGGCTTGCTTCTTTTGTGATTTCTGAACAAAGTAAGCTGTCTAAACTTTTTGCTTCTATTTGTGCTTCCATCATGGAAATCATTTGCTCTTTCTGTTTTTGTTCTTCTTTGGCAACTTGTAATTGATCTTTAATTTGAGCAACACCATCCAATTTAGATTCTATTTGATCGAGTCTATCTAATTTTATATCTGAAGTAGGAATAAGTTCTACCGCTACATTTTCTAATTCGTATTTTTTTAGGCCTTCATAAAAAGTAGGCAAACTCTGCTGGTTTATTTTTTGTCCATAGACTTTTAGGACTAAACGATTAATGTCTTCCCCTGGGATATACTGAAAATCATCAAGATAAAGCCGATCTTCTCCGACATATTCCTCAATGAAGTTGTTCACTTTTACTTCAGTTTGAAATTCTTCAAATACTTGTCTAAATATTAATATACTCGGAACAATGATTACAATACTAATGATGACGGAAATCAGCGAATTACGTCTTTTCTCCTTGGCATTAACATAATTTTTATAGGGAAAACGTAAATATCGAACCAACAAATACGAAGAACCAGCTACGAAAAAAGTATTCAAAAAGAAAAGATAGAAAGAAGAAAAAGCAATGTTCCATTCTCCATTAGCCAAGCCAAAACCAGTCACACACAGTGGCGGCATCAAAGCTGTAGCAATGGCTACTCCCGGTATGGTTGTACTGATATCTTTTCTAGCCACCGATATAATTCCCGCAATACCTCCAAACAAAGCAATAAAAACATCCAAGAATGTCGGTGTAGTTCTAGCTTCTATTTCAGGTGTTATTTCGCCAAAGGGTGACAAATAAAAATATAAAGTCGACGCTACAATAGCGATAAAGATCGCTATAGAAAAGTGTAACAAGGAACTTCTTATAGTTTCCCAATCATTAATCGCAGCCCCTAAACCCATACCCAAGATAGGTGACATCAGCGGGGATATAAGCATGGCTCCAATGATTACTGCGGTACTATTTGTATCTAATCCAATGCTTGCAATCATGATCGAACACATTAGCATCCAAGCATTGGCACCACTCATAGATTTTTTATTCTTTATCTCGTGTATGGTGTTCCTTTTATCGACGCCCTCTTCTAGGTGAAGGATACTGTGCAGTACATCTTTAAATTGGCGGAAAAAGCTGGCCGTTTTAGTAATTGGCTTAGAGTTGTTATCGGTGTTGCCTGATATGTTGGGCGTTTGGTTCATTTTTATTGTACAGATAACTGGCCATTTTGCATATTTAGGACACGATCACTTAGCTGAGCTAATTCGAGATTATGTGTAACTATGACTATAGCTTGGTTAAAATCATCTCTTAATTTAATGAATAATTGATGTAATTGTTCAGAGGCTTCTTGATCCAAATTGCCCGTAGGTTCGTCCGCAAAAATAATTTGGGGTTGATTCATTAGTGCTCTGGCCACAGCAACTCTTTGTTGCTCCCCTCCAGACAGTTGCCCGGGTTTATGGTCGAAGCGATGGGCTAGTCCCAAATAATCTAATAGCTCTTTAGCTCTTTTTTCGGCGTCTATTTTATTTGTTTGTTGGATTAAAGCAGGGATGTAGACATTCTCTACAGCAGTAAACTCATTTAATAGATGATGAAATTGAAAAACAAAACCTAAGGTGTTATTTCTGACTTTAGCTAATTTTTTCTCAGATAGTTGATGGATTTCCTGATTATTTATGATAAGACTACCTTGATCAAAATCATCCAAGGTGCCTAGAATGTGTAATAAAGTACTTTTTCCAGAGCCGGATTTGCCTATAATACTGACTATTTCGGCCTCATTTAGTTCGAAATGTACGCCTTTAAGCACTTCTACATTACCATAAGATTTCCATATGTTTTTAGCTGTCAACATATTTCAAAATTAGTAATATTTTGATTATCTGCTAAATTTGTCGCTTTTGAAACAAGATTGGATATATTTGTCTCGCATCATCTACAAAACGATCCAAATTAATCGTTTATGAGATAGTGTTTACTCAGAAATCGACGATATGAAAATTCTTCAGCTTTGTAAAAAGTTCCCATATCCTCTAAATGATGGAGAGTCCATCGCCGTAAGCTTCTTATCCAAAGGATTAGCCGAGCTGGGGCATTCTGTGGATTTATTATCCATGAACACAAGTAAGCATTATACTAAAATAGCGGAGGTAGAAGATGATATCCCTTATTTTAATCAAATAAACACAGTAGACATTGACAACCGACTAAAGGTAAGTCATGCCTTTTTTAACTTATTTAGCAAAAAATCATACCATGTAGTTCGTTTTGAGTCGAGAGCATACCGAAAGCGATTGGAAGAAATACTACAAAATAATCGTTATGATATCGTACAGTTAGAAACACCTTACCTAGCTTTATATCTCGATACTATCAGGAAGTATAGTGATGCTAAGGTAGTGTTGAGAGCTCACAATATTGAACATGAAATATGGGAGCGTGTTTCTCAAAATGAAGCATCTCTAGCTAAAAAGAAATATCTAGAACTTTGTACTCGGAGGCTTAAGAAATTTGAGTTGGAGAAGATGAATCAATTTGATTTTCTAGCAGCCATCACACAGCGTGATTTTGATGCCTTCAATGCATTAGGCTACAAGAAAGAAGGTTGTATTTTACCGGTTGGTCTTGACATTAAGGAATACGAACCACATTACCGTAATAATAAACAAATAAGTCTATGTTTTATAGGTTCATTAGATTGGATGCCAAATACGCATGGACTCAGTTGGTTTATAGAAAATGTATGGCCTGAGATACATCGTTTAAACCCAAAGATCCAATTCCATATTGCAGGTAAGAACCCTGGGGATCGTATTACGAATTTACGCCGCAAAAACATAGTAATCCATGGGGAAGTGCCTAATGCGATCGACTTTATAAATCGTCATGATATCTTAGTGGTTCCATTATTTTCCGGTTCAGGTATGCGGGTGAAAATCCTAGAAGGCATGGCATTGGGCAAAACCATTATCACTACGGGAATCGGTGTAGAAGGGATCGAAGCGGAAAATGGAAAGCATATTTTAGTTGCTGACACTAAGGAGCAATTTACAGCATGTGTAAGTAAATATTTAAAAGATAAGACAGAGCTTAATAAAATAAGTGCTCAAGCTCGTCAATTAGTGGAACAGAAGTATGATTACATTTTCAGAGCAAAATCTTTAGCCAACGAATATGAATCATTGTTGACTTACCGTAACTTAGCTCCTAAGAATAAGGTCGGAAGTATTGCGACAAAACTTGGATAAACCCTCGATCATTGATCACAGCTAAGCTTTTATTTTGGATATCGTGTATTTTATTGTGTTATCACTATGTGATATATCCTTTATGTTTAGCCTTTTTTTACAGTTTTAAAACCAAGCGGAACAAAGAATATGATCAATCGCCCAATTTCCCTTTTTCTATAATCATCCCTGCTCATAATGAAGAGGCCTGTATTGCAGATAAGTTAGATTCCATATTGGCTAACAACATTGACCCACAAAAATATGAGGTCCTTATAGGTTCGGATAACTCTACAGACCAAACTGTGCAAATAGTCCAAGCGTACGTAGATAAGTACCCTCAGATGCAGCTTTATGAGTTTAAAGAGCGGCAAGGGAAAATTAATTTAGTAGAAAAATTAGTGGAGTATGCCCAGTATGAAATATTAATTCATACCGATGCAAATGTTTTATTTAAAGATGATTGTATAGCAAGGTTGGTGAATGTTTTCGAAGATCAAAGTATAGGTGTTGTAGGCGCTAATATTGTAAATACGGAAGTGACCACAGATGGTATTTCCGTGCCAGAGTCTTCTTATATTTCTATCGAAAACCGAATAAAGTACTGGGAAGGTGAATTGATGGGGACCATGATGGGCGCTTTCGGCGGGTGTTTTGCCATGAGGAAGTCTTTGATGGCATCTATCCCTAACAATTTTATAGTCGATGATTTTTATTTGACCTTCAAAGTGATGGAGCAAGGCTACCAATCTATTTATGATTTAAAAGCTGTATGTTATGAAGATGTATCCAATGATTGGCGAGAAGAATTTCGGCGAAAATTGAGGATTGGTATCGGTAATTACCAAAACTTATTGTATTTCAAATCGTGGATAATAAAGCCTTTTTCGGCTATAGGCTTCAGTTTCAATTCTCACAAGGTTTTGCGGTGGTTAGGCTGGTTTTTTATCTTGTTGATGTTTATGAGCTCAGCATATCTTGCCATACATTCCTCTTTGTATTATTGGATTTTTGTGGGATTGGTGTTGACTCTGTTACTGATACCGATAGATTTACTTTTGAGCCGTTTAAATATCCATATAAAAGCCTTTAGATACATTTTTCATTTTTACATGATGAATGTTGCTTTAGGTGGTTCTTTTTTTAAGTTCTTAACCGGTGTAAAGAGTAATATTTGGACGCCCACAAAGCGGCATCAATCGAATAAATAGTCTAGAACTCTGGACAAAAATTAAATTCATTTTCGTGTTCTCCTATAAACCGTAAACTCAATTCGAATGCGTTTAAGCCAGTATTTCCGTTTAGTGTTTCTCCCATGTACACATCATAACTTAAACCCACTAGAAAAGCATTTTTTTCGAAGCCTACCATTGGAGAAAAGAATTGTGGAGCTAGACCATCGACTCCATGGACAGATTTAAGCATCAGGCCGAGGTGGAAGGATGATTTTTGTTCAATGTAGTCCCACTTTACATTGGCTGCTATATCTGCTTCTGATTGATTACCGTGTTGGATGTAAATGAATCTAGGGCTGAGGCTAAAAAAGGTGCCTAACTTGAAATTAAAACTCCCATGGGCTGTGAATTTGGGAGCATATCGGTAATCGACATCTGTATCTGGATTTATAAATTGTGACTGAGCAAAGAAACTTAGGCTGGGTCTATTAAAGTGATGCAAGGCAAAACCCAGGTGGTATTTCATAATATCAGAAGGTGTGGAACTATAGGTTACTCCCAATCCTAAATCAAGAAAACCAAAATTATTAGGTGGTAAAATTTCGCTGGTGGTCTGATCGAAAGCATTTATTTCATTAAACTCATCACCGAAATTTAAATTGTCGTAGTTAATGTTTCTTTGTTGGACACCGACTTCAACACCTGCGGAGAGGTAGCTACTATTTCGACGATTGATTAATTTATGATAAGCTGCTTGGATACCCAGCTTGTTAGTATTCATTTTAAATAATTGTCCACGATCGGTATAAAAGAAGACACCAAGTCCAGCTTTATCCGCACCTCTTGTTTTACCAAAATTCATATTAAACTTCGTATCTCCACCTACACCATAACTTTTCATGGGAAGTTCTAAACCTGTACGCCATTGGTCCTTGTAAATGGACATAATACGATAAGTCCCTTCGATGTTACCTGAAAGGGCTGGGTTTAAATTTTGAGGAGCAGCATAACTTTGGGTAAAGTGCACATCTTGCCCTTTGAGAACAAAACATGAAAACACAAGAAAGAAAACTATAATTAAACTTCGCACATTTTTTGTTTAGATAAACATGACAAAAATACAAATGTATTAGAATAACGGATTCCAATCACTAAGATTCTTAAATTCGTGATAAATAATAAAAAAATGAGCCCTAGGTATGGGATGTGTAAGGTAAGTGTTTCTCCATTGAGGAAAACAGCTAATGATCGTTCGGAGATGGTCAGTCAGTTGCTCTTTGGCGAATGTGTGGAGCTGCTGGAGAAAAAAGGGCGCAGTTGGATTTTTGTTCGGGTCTTGCACGATGCTTATGAAGCTTGGATGGACCCCAAGCAATTGCATCTTTTTGAAGAAAAGGAATTAATGCAGTTTCAATCTGCCAATCATATAGCATTAGAGCTTGTAGAATCGGTTAAATCGACGGATCAGGCTTTACCCATTTTGATAGGATCATCTCTGCCTAAATTTGATGGCTTGTCTATGAAGCTACCTTTTGGCAAATACCAATATTCGGGTTTATCCATCCATCTATTGGAGCCATTTAACAAGGTGGACATATTGCTCAATATTGCTAAAAAGTATCTCCATGCCCCTTATTTATGGGGCGGACGAAGTCCATTTGGGATTGATTGTTCGGGCTATGTCCAAGTTGTCTTTAAAACCATAGGTTTAGCTTTGCCTAGAGACGCAAAAGAACAAGTAAAAGAAGGCATCCCGGTTAACTTTGTGACAGAAGTATTACCGGGAGACTTAGCTTTTTTTCACAATCAGGACGGACGTATCCACCATGTGGGTATCATGCTAGAGCAGGGTAGAATTCTACACGCTTCAGGCAAAGTTAGACTGGATCCAATGGATCATTACGGTATTTATAACAACGAGTTGAAAAAATACACGCATCGTTTGCGAATCATCAAGCGGCTAGCTATTGGTTTGGGTTCAGAGGCCGAACTAGTCTAAAAAGTCATTTTCCTTCATCCATTCGTCATTGTAGATCTTGGCTACGTATCGACTTCCATGATCATGGAAAATAATGACAACTACATCATCGGCAGTTAATTGTTCGCCCATTTGTAAGCATCCTGCTAAAGCGGCACCACAACTGTATCCCAGTAAAAGACCTTCCTTACGCGCTAAGTCTCTAGCTCGCAATGCGGCGTCTTTATCTGTCACTTTTTCAAAATGATCTATCAGGTCGAAGTCTACATTTTCTGGTAAAATATCTTCACCTACACCTTCTAATTTGTAAGGATAAATTTCATTTTTATCAAAAATGCCTGTTTCCTTATATTTCTTAAATACAGAACCATATGAGTCAATACCCCATACTTTAATGTTAGGATTTTTCTCTTTTAAGTATTTCGAAGTACCACAAATCGTACCTCCTGTTCCCACTGGTGCAATCAAGTGGGTGATTTTACCTTCTGTTTGTTCCCAAATTTCAGGTCCAGTAGATGCATAATGACCTTTAGAATTTGATTTATTGTCATACTGGTTACACCAAAAAGAGTTTTCGATTTCAGTCGATAAACGTTCAGCCACACTATAGTATGATCTTGGGTCTTCAGGCTCCACATCGGTAGGGCATACGTGTACTACTCCACCTAAGGCACGTAGCATATCTATTTTTTGCTTAGCTTGTTTATCGGTAGTTGTGAAGATGCATTTGTATCCACGTACACAGGCAGTTAGTGCGATTCCCATTCCGGTATTTCCAGATGTACATTCAATGATTGTTCCACCGGGTTTTAATAATCCAGCTGCTTCTGCATCGTCAATCATTTGGATGGCCATTCTGTCCTTTATGCTATTCCCAGGATTAAAGTACTCTACTTTACCTAATACAGTAGCAGGAAGATGACTCGTTACTTTGTTTAATTTAATGAGAGGTGTGTTTCCTACAGCCTCCAAAATATTGTTTAAATACTTCATGTTTTGTCAATTAGAGGCGCAAAGGTACATTATTCAAAGTATTTCATTTCTACTAAAAATCGAGAATCTAGTGCACCCAGTTGTTTTGCTGTGGCTGGTGAGAGAATTACGTCTATATCATCAGGATAAGTGTTGCGCGGAATATGGGCAACAACCTTAGCCATGGTACGTATTCCTTGGACAGGATTATATAATTCTATTTCAGAATTAACCTTAGCTGTTTTATGCAAAACGAATAGCTGATTTGTTGCGCTTGATTTATCCCAATAGGCTATGCCTTTCTTGTATTTAGGTTTAATGACCACAAAGCTTGTGTCTATTCTTGCTATGGAGTCTTCTACAGTTTCTACTATTACGCTATCTAAGTCCATATTTTCTTGTTCGAGTGTACTTCCAGTATTTATTTTAAACCATCCAATGGTTAAATACTGTCCGATGTCTAGTTTATCTTCAGTCAGTTGATTGTTTGATTTTAGTTGGTCTGTTTCAATATCGAAATAGATTCTTGAAATTCTAAAAATGGTTTCTTTTGATTTCACTTTGTAGACCACCGGAATATAGTCTTCGACATTAGCGGGTTTGTCTGTGCGAATTAGATTGTCTCTTAAAGGAATAAAGATTTCTTGATTTAGGTCCAATGCCGCATCCTTTTCCAGTCGGTTAATCTTCCTTAAATATGTGACGGGTAATTCAAAGAGTTTAGCAATACTGTATAAGGTTTGTTTAGCTTTAACTTTATGTGGATAAACTTTTTGTAAATCTTTGGTGAGTAGAACTTTGATCGAATCTTGTGTATTCAGAATTTCTACAGGAATATCTTGTGCCACTATTACGTTTGAAAAGGCGGCAAACAAGAGGAGGCTTAGTATTTTTTTCATAGCTTCGAATATGAGGTACAAAGATATTAATACTTTTTGTAATATATATAATTCACTTTTTTATAGATTTAACACTTAATTATGCGCATCATTTCCATCATACCTGCTCGACTAGCCTCGACTCGATTAGCTAAAAAAGTATTGAGAGAGATTAGTGGTAAAACTATGTTAGAACGAGTATGGGCATCAGTTAAGTCTGTAGCAGGTATTGATGAGGTGTTTATCGCTACGGATCATCTAGAAATAGAAGAGGCAGGGAGATCTTTTGGGGCGCAGGTTATCATGACCAGTGCAGATCATATATGTGGCACAGATAGGATCATTGAGGCTAGTAAAAAAGTGGGAGCGTTTGACTACATAATCAACGTCCAAGCAGATGAAGTACTCATAAAGGAGCGTCATTTATCACCCATTATTCGCTACATTGAGCAACATAAACCCAGCATAGTAACGCCTCACTTTGCTAATGATTCCTTAGCAGATTTTAGAAACCCTAATAAGGTTAAATTAGTGAAAACTCATCAATCCAAAGTACTATATTTTAGCAGGTCATCCATTCCATTTACACGAGATTTGCCCCATGGATTTTCAGGATCTTTTGATCAACATGCAGGCATCTATGCCTTTTCGACGAAGGTGCTTCAGCAAATAGCCACTTTAGATTCGAGTCCATTAGAGCTCGCTGAAAAACTAGAGCAACTCCGATGGTTAGAAAACAATATAGAAATACACACTGTGAGCATTCCTGGTGATTTAGTTGGTGTAGACACACTTGAAGATTTGGAGAAAGTTAGCTTGTTAATCAGTGATGACGAATAAATGATGATTAGCAAGGCAGTCATCCATACGAGAAAAGTATTTCGCTACGTCATTATAAATGGGTTCCGCCATATCGATTAAACGAAGCTAGAGATGGTGGTTTTAGAAGGGTGTTTAGTAAATTTCTTTAGGCGTTTTTACACGATCACTTAAACTGAAAATAGAGAGGGATCAGTGATTTGATTGAATCAAAAACATACACAACATTTGTTTTAGCTACTAAATATATTTTCATATTGCTAGCTTGTCTATGCTCTTGTTCGAGAATAATTTGTCGACATGCTCCGCAAGGAGAAACGGGTAGTTCGAAACCTTCTTTGTCGGTTTTTACTGCTACAGCCATCGCTGTGACGGTGCTTTTAGGATGAGCCATCATGGCATGATTTAAGCATACTTGTTCCGCACAATTGCAAAGTGGATAAGAAGCATTTTCTTGATTAGCTCCCTTAAGAATGGTTTGATCGTCTAATAATACAGCAGCTCCAACATAGAATTCTGAATAAGGAGCATGCGAAAGGCTAGTAGCTTCTCGCGCGGATTGGATAAGCTTTTGTTCTAAAGGGTCAAAAGCACTTAAGTCCTTGTGTTCTGTATACTCAATTTTAATTTGCTTGGTCAACATACTACTAAGTGTGTATTCATTTATACGCAGTAATTGATGATTAGATACATTTTTCTGTCTAATTTTGACCCATGTATTTATTAATGGGTGGTTCTGGAAGTACAGGTAGTTCTTTACTACGCCAACGACTCAATAGACATTCTCAAATATACATCACCAACGAATGGCATCTTTTCTGCAAACCATCCTTGTATCAAGATTGGAACAAAAACAAATCCAAACTTTTTAGACGGTGGATTTTTGGCTTGAGAAGCAGTGGAATTAAACAGTTTACGGGCTTAGATACCGAAAATGTAAAAGAGCAAAGGGATATTTTAGATGCTTTGAATGCTTCGTCATTTAAAGCATTTTGTGATTCTTTGTATGGTCAATATCAAAAAAATCAAGATGAGGCTTTTATTTGGGGAGACAAAACGCCTGCTAATAGCTACCATTTTCAAGATTTTATAAACACATTTCCAGAGGCTAAATGTATCCTAACGATCCGTAACCCTCTGGATAGTATAGCTTCGATGCATCGGCGTGGAATTAGTGTTTTCCTCAGCACCGCCATCTACCTACTGAACACAGCGCATGGCTTATCCATGGATCCGCACAAACAATTACTAAAGCTTAAGTACGAAGCACTCATCGAAGAACCTACGAGGGTGCTTCAGCAAATGTGCACTTTTTTAAAAGTTCCTTATGAGGCAGCAATGCTTATGGAAAGTAAGGCAGACACGCAAAAAATCACCAAGCTCGATAGTTGGGCATTTGATGAGTCTACACGTATACAAAATGCAGAGGTGTCATCCTTTGACCGTTTGTCAGGCCTTCAAAAAAAGAGCGTTTTAAACGCTATTTACTCCATACAGATAAAAAATAGCTGGAAAGAAAAACATCAATTAAGACATACAAATATTCCAGAAATAGCCGACTATTTACAATATTCCATACCATCCTTTACACCCATAAAGTCTAAAGAACTCATCCGAGAAAAGAACATCGATCAATGGAATCATAGCCTTAAAGCATATCCCATTAATCATTTAAATTACCCTATAGAGATCCATGGATAGTGCTCAAATAAAACGAATATTTTTAGATGCCTTAACACCTATTTTAGGTATGGAAGAAGCACAGGGCATGTTTAAACACTACAAGTTACATTTATTAGCTCAAAAAGATATTAGCTCAGAACAGCTTAAAGAAGATATCCATCAGCTGAGTTTAAAACGACCTATTCAATATGTACTCGGAAAAACTTTTTTTTACTCTTCAGAATTCCGGGTAAATGAATCAGTACTCATTCCAAGACCTGAGACGGAAGAACTGGTACGCATGATCTTGGAAAAAAATCAGAAAGAAAGTGAACTATCGATTATAGACATAGGCACAGGGAGCGGTTGTATTTTACTAAGTTTATTGAAGGAATTGCCCAAGGCTCGCGGTATAGGAATAGATATCAGTGAATCCGCTTTGAAGCTAGCTCAGCAGAATGCAAAGGATCTGGGGATTATTGCGGATTTTAAGTGTTTGGATATCCGAGAGGAACACTTGTGGACTGAACTTGAGTCATTTGATGTCATTGTTAGTAACCCACCTTATATTGATCCTTTAGAAAGTGATAGAATGGGAGAGAGTACACTTGCCTACGAACCGGATGTTGCATTATTTAGTCCAGGTGATCCAGAATTATTTTATAAAAAAATAGCCAAAATTGGTAAAACTCATTTATCCAAAAAAGGTGAAATCTGGTGTGAAATGAACGAATATCGGGCGACCCAAATCCAAGAGGTATTCCGTTCCCGAGGCTACGAAACAGAAACCTTTCAAGATATGCAAGGTAAAGATCGAGTCATTTTAGCCAAATTGTAAAAAAATATCAAGCTATTTCATAAGTTGAATTTGTGACATAAGTAGTTTCTAAAATTAAGTTTATCGAAAAAACACTTAACAAAAATGCAACAGTGTTGCATTTTTGTTAATTTTGAAAAAAAAAATTATGAGACACTTATTAAAATTAAGTTTTTTTAGCCTTTTAGCTCTTTTAAGTATTTCATCATGTGATAAGGATGACCCAGATGTAGTCGACCCGCCTGAGTTGATCACAACAGTAAATGTGACTTTAACTCCAAGCATTGGTGGAGCAGCGGTTAACCTGAGTTTCCAAGACTTAGATGGAGACGGAGGAGATGATCCTATTGTTTCTGGAGGGACTTTATCTGCAAACACAAATTATGTTGGTACCATAGATTTACTTAACGAGTCGGTATCACCCACTGAAAGCATTACAGAAGAGATCGAAGAAGAGGATGAAGATCATCAGTTTTTCTTCAATTCAGATATTGCAGATATAAATATATTATATAATGACCAAGATGATAATAGTCAACCCGTAGGTCTAAGTTTTATTATGGATACGGGGGCAGAGGCTACAGGAAACATGACGATCACTTTAAGGCATGAGCCAAATAAAAGTGGTGAAGGTGTAGCAGCAGGTGAAATAGCCAATGCAGGTGGTGAAACAGACATAGAAGTTACTTTTCCGATTGATGTTGAGTAAATCCATTTGGATATTTGTTAGCACATTATGGTGTTTAAACTCAGCTTTGGCTCAAGAATGTGCATTAACTGTAAGAGGCCAGGTCCTTGATGAGGTTTCTGGCTCACCTTTATCATATGCTAATGTGTATATCCAGGAAACCCAGATAGGCACAATAACAGATGATGATGGTGGGTTTATTTTGTCCAATGTTTGTCCTGGACATTACCATATTATAATCTCTCACATAGGATGTGCAAGTGAAAAGTTTCATTTCGATATAGAGCAGGATACTAGTTTAAGTATCCTGCTTACTCATACACCCACTGAGCTGGGGACAGTAGTCATTGCGGGAACGAAAGACGATTATGGTAAACAAGCAAGCTCGGCAATAAGCCGGTCTAAAATTGAGGATAATAGTCATAAGAATCTCTCAGGATTATTAGAAAACGAAACAGGCGTGCATCTCCTGAAGAATGGCAATGGGATAGCAAAGCCTGTGGTTCATGGTTTATATGGAAATCGATTAATGATCCTTAATAATGGTATTTTACAGAGTGGGCAACAATGGGGTAATGATCATAGTCCAGAAATAGATCCTTTCGCAGCGGATAAGATTACAGTCTTAAAGGGAGCTAGTGTTGTAGAAATAGGAGGCGCCAATGTGGGGAGTATTGTTTTAATAGAACCCAAAAGAATAGAGAGAGAGCCTCATTTACATGGTCAAGTAAATTACATTTTCGAAAGCAATGGCAGAGGGAACACCTTGAATGTACGTTTAGGTAAGTACAGTGAAAATATTGCTTGGCGAGTGAACGGAACACTTAAGAAATATGGTGATCGAAGATCGGCCAATTACTTTTTAAATAATACGGGAGTCGAAGAAGCAAATATAGCTGTACAGCTTGAAAAAACAATCAATGATCGATTGTTTGTAGATTTTTATGCCAGCACTTTTAATACCACATTAGGTATACTTCGCGGTTCTCAGATCGGCAATTTGACCGATTTACAATCGGCTTTAAGTAAGGATGTGCCTTTTTATACAGAAAGTGATTTTAGCTACGCTATAGAAGCACCGAAACAAAAGGTTTCTCATCATTTGCTTAAAGCCAAAGCAAAGTATTTCATTGCTGAAGATCAATGGGTCGAAGTCCAAACTGCAGGACAAGTAAACGACCGAAAAGAATTTGATATACGACGAAGTGGCCGAACGAGTATACCTTCATTGAGCCTATTTCAGTGTAACATCAACACAAAGTTAAGTTATAAAAACACAGTAAATAAGCGGTATCATTGGAAAGTGGGCTTTCAAAATGTGGTGACAGACAACAGCAATAATCCGGAAACAGGAATACTTCCTTTAATACCAGATTACTTAGCTTGGCAAAATGGCATCTTTGGGAAAATTCGTTATCAAAAGGCACAATTTATTTTAGATTTTGGAGCTAGATATGATTACAATCGACAAACCGTTTTAGCGATTAGTACTACTATCCCTCGGGAGATCATTCGCTATGAAAATGCTTTCCATAATACCAGTGGAGTCCTTGCGATCAATCGATCGTTAGGCACGAAGCAATCGTTAGCTTATAGTTTGGGGTTTAGTATGCGAAATCCTGGAATCAATGAATTATATAGCCAAGGTTTGCACCAAGGAGTAAGTGGAATAGAAGAGGGTGATACTGACCTTAGCATGGAGCGAGCTTTGAAAAACACCTTAGAATATACATTTGTGCCTAACTCAAATGTAGCTATTAACCTGTTAGGGTATCATCAATATTTTAATGATTATATTTTTTTAAACCCTCAAGAAGAAATTCGTTTGACCATTAGAGGTGCTTTTCCAGTGTTTAGATACGAACAAACAAATGCAGCTATTTATGGTGTAGATTTATCTACTCAATTTACCTTGCATCCCACCATGTTATTGGTGTTTAAGTATAGCTATTTGAAGGGGCAAGATTTGTCTAATGATTTACCTTTGGTTTTTATGCCCCCTAATCGTTTATTTGGAAGCTTTACCTATAGGCTTAATACATTAAAAGGCTTAAAACGATTTAAGCTGGAAAACCCAGAAATAGAGCTCACAAATCGATATGTATGGCGTCAAGGGAATTTATCAGCATCACAAGACTTTGTAGAAGCTCCGGGAGCTTACAATTTATTAGGATTAAAATGTTCGGCAGATTTAATTACACAAGCTTTAAAAATACGTTGTTTTATAAAGGCAGACAATGTTTTAAATACTAGATACAGAGATTATTTAAATAGACAGCGATACTTTGCGGACGACCTTGGTTTTAGCCTTATTACTGGGATAAATGTAAAGTTTTAGAAGTATGTTAAATGTAACTTCACTTAGCATGTAACAGCTTGTGCTTATGGAAGGCCTCTTGAAAAGACATCAATAACTTATGGCAGTGTGTAGTAAAATGATAAGTGAATTATATTCTTTTTTTATGGGTATTTAACAGAGGTTTATTTTATCCTCCAGCCATTTTTACGTCTTTGACACCTAATTTTTGGAGGTGTTGCATGATTTTTTCACGGTTATTACCTTGTATAATGATTTCACCATTTTTGCAAGCACCACCTACGCCACAAACTTTTTTTAAGTCTTTAGAAAGGTCTTTTAGTTCTTCGCTACTCAGCTTTAGTCCTCGGATTATGGACGCCGTTTTGCCACCTCTTTTTTTCTTTTCTAGGTGTATTCTAACTACGAAAGTGCCAAAGCGTTTTGCTAGTTTGGGTGTTTCTTCATGATCTTCAAATCGGGGGGCATTTTCAGGGCTCCCCAACGCCTGAAAATCCTCCCAATTCAAAGATTTAGACTTTTGCTTTTTCGACATGATTCGTATGTTTCTTCAAAGATACAAACCAAGATTCCAAAGCTAAAGTTTCTCTTACCTAGAAATTACCATTTTGGCAGTAATTCGTTTATTATTTCCTATCATCTCCAAGAAGTATATACCAGCAGGGTATTCAAATGTCATTGTATGATCATTTACGCTAGGATATCTTTCAATGGTTTTACCATTCGGATCGAATATTCTCATTACAGCTACTTCATCTGGATTATCAAAGGTGATACTATTGTCGTGTATGATGTACTGAATTTCTGGATCGAAGATTTGATCTTCTTCATCTTCTTCGACAAATTCATCACAGTCTTGACCAAAGTACACATGCATGGAACAAGTTGGGTCATCCGTGTCTATTAGTAGTATATCATGGGTGTCTGATTCGCTACCTTGAAATGGCCCCAACTCTATGCTTCCATCATAATCATGTGTGCCTTGATACTCATTATTTAGATACAAGTTATAGGCAGTACCTAATCCTTCATGCTGAGTGCTCACTTCGATAAAATATTGACCTTCTTCACAGGCAAAGTAATCGATCCCTACACTTTCTATAGAACAGGCTGGCACATCACCACAACACACCGGTTCTTCAAGTTCTAAAACTGCAAAGCAAGAATCTTGTCCATTATCCACGAGGACAAATTCGTACAATGTTTCACAATCTGCATCCAATCCTTGAATGTAAATGAGTTCGAGCGGGTAGGCAAAATAACCATAGTCATTGCCATTACCATAAACATTAATGCCAGAGCCTGAGCCAAAATTAGCATCTACTTCCATAAGTATATCAAACTGCCCTGCTGCATTACAATCGTAAACAGTATATTCTACTATATCAATCGAACAATCAACATCTCCATCACAAGGAATATCGAAATAAGCAGTAATGCAACATGACTCATCTTGTCCGTCACAAATTTCAAAAGAAATAGTCCCTTCTTGGACATTAGGGGTAGCTAAGCTGAGATCTATCGGCTCAGAAAAATCATAAATTCCTAAATAAACATCATCATAGATGATATGATATTGGTCACCATTGCTTCCTCCCACTGCTAAGTCAATGATAGTCAAAATCGAATCATTGCAGTAATATTCCGAATACCCATATTCCAACATGCAATCTCCATCACAACATATAGGTTCGTCAAAATAGGTTTCATTGCGACAATTCTCAATATCATTATGAATCAAGACGAACTCATATAAAGTTTCGCAATCTGCATCCAAGGGGCCGATGAGCACATTGTTGCTGCTGTTGAACTCAAAATCACCGTAATCATTTCCATTACCTACAACACTAAAACTGCCTTCTGTACCATCTGAATCAAAATATATCAATGCGTAAAACATGCCCTCGTAACATTCGACTGCTTCAAGCTCTAACCAGGAAAAAGGACAGCCATCAGATTCGTGACATGGATTATCAATTTGGTATTCATTGAAACATTCCATCTCATATTCCTGATCACATAACATTAAGTTTATGGTCGGACCATCCACTAGAAACTGATTGATCCCAAAATTTACAGGTAAGTCAGTATAAGCAAAAGTAGCTACTATAGTAACCCCGTTTACAACCACGTTGAATGAGTCACTAGCTCCAACATGTTCCACATTAAAATTTGAAAAATAGATACTGCTTTCACAACTTATAACGTCAACATCATACTCCCCAAAGAAGCAATCCAGCGGTTCACAACACACAGGTTCACCCAAAGAAAAAGTATATGAGCAACATGGGTCTTCAGCATCTAATAGAGTAAAGTCGTAAATGATATCGCAGTTCCCTGGAATGTCTTCTAAATAAAGATATCCATTGGGACTGTATGGAAATGGGCCTCTACTATCGCCATCAAACAAGACATAAAAGCTTTCAGAGCTTGGCTCGACAACATTATAATAAATATTTAAACCGAATAAACCTTCATTATCACATTCTTCAACTTCCCATTCTATCCATTCCCATTGACAATCTCCTCCAGTTTGGTTAAAACATGGATTATAAAATTCTATATCATTCTCGCAGAAATCTTCTATTTGGAAGGATAGTACAAAACCTTCTTCGATTAGATTTTGTGGTATGTTTAAGGTGATAGGCTCATCTTTAGTAAGATCAAAATACGGCTGGCCGTTTAAGTACAAGGTAATGTTTTCAATGTCGCTTAAATATTCAGTAACAACTAAATCATAGATGATAAAATATTCTTCATTACAATCTGTCCCAGACCAAATTGGATTAGGTATGTAACAGTCGTCATCACAACAAATCGCTTCTACAACACCCAAAGAAGAGCACTCGTCACTCGAATTGTCAACAATGAGTACTTCCATAAATTCGCCGCAATAAGAGGCAAGATAAGGACCTATTTCATAAACACTTTGTCCATAATTTGCTGTAAATAGAACATCATTAACATATACTCTAAATGTTTCTTCGCTATTAACAGGATCATCAAATGTTAGCACAATATATGCTAAGCTATCTTCGGCGCAAGCAAAAGGCTGGATGGATACATTATCCAAGTAACAATCAGATGATTGATTGCAATTAATTCCCGGCACAACTACTGTATAACAACAATTCAGCGCGTCAGATTCGCAAAAGGTAAAGTATGCCTCTTCATTATAGGCTAATTCATAATGGTTTAATGGAAAAGATGCTGCGGGCACTGTTTCAGAATAGGCTCCATTAATGTATACATCTACTAGATCATCAATGCCGTCTTCTTCAAAAAATTCGCTGTCAAATGTCAAGTTTACGGTAGAATCAAGACACATCGTATCCACAAGACCTACATACACTAGCTCGCATTCAAAACCACAACATGCAGGTTCTTCCATGAAAAAATCTACATAACAACTATCAGGACCATTATCTATAACTGAAAAATTATATTGAGTTTGACAATCTGCAATGATCTCATAAAGAATGTAATTGTCTTGGCCGTAGTCGTACTCTCCGTAAAAGATATCATTAACAAACACACTAAACGAGTTGGATCCCATTTCTGCGGTTACACCTATGTTTGCCTCGATAAAATCGCCAGAGCACTCACCCCATTCCACATATTGGATGGAAAGTTCGCATTCATTTTGTGCGGCTAATGAGAAAGATAAAAGAAGGAAAAGATAGCTTAAGTATTTCATATTTACGTTTTTTATCAAATGGTAAAATGTTCTATACTCAATAGACATTGGCCAAAATAAACGTTGCGTTAATACTCAAAAAAAAATGGCGACCCCACAGGAATCGCCATTTTTAAAAGCTTTCTTTTTTAGTGTTTCAATATTTTTTTATGATATAAACGACCTTGAAACTCATAAGAAATAATATAAATACTAGCATCTAATGTTTCCATGGAATACTGGCCTGATTCCGGTAGGTCATAATGACCCACAAAACGCCCTGAAGATTGGAATAATTTAAATCTAAAGTCGGCAGGAGCATTGGAAACGTAAATGGTATTGTCGAAAAACTCCAAACTAAACAAAGGGGCTTCACAACACACTGGCCCTAAAATATCTTCCACAGCACAAGCTCCTGATTGATCCTCTAAGTACAATAAATATTCTGTATTACAATCACCCTCAAGGTCACTAATCGTGTAATAATCCTCGCCATAAGTAAAAGTGCCCACCATGTCATCATTTAAATAAACCAAAAAAGAATCTGAACTTGGATCGATCATATCAAACCAGAAATCTATATTAAATAATCCATCATCAGAACACTCACTAATCTCAATAACCAAGTCAGAAAATGTACATGCTTCTGATGATTCACATGCTGGCGACTCTACTTCTATTTCTGCACAGCAATCCTCTGTATCATTAATGCATATGGTCAAAACGACATCACTGCCTATAGCCATTCCGTCTATAAACAAAGGTAATTCTTCAAGTAAATAATAGTCATAATATTCGTCATCTATCCATACTTCGAAGAAGTCGTTGCCTGCATTATCTACTTCAAAATCTACATAAAAACTGTATGAAGCCTCATCATCACAATTGATGTCAAAAACAATTAATTCACTGATCTCACAAATTTCTTCTTCACAACATACGGGACCAAATGAACTTTCAATATTGCATTCGTTATTGATTTCATCTTCAAGATATAGAGTATATTCTGTAACGCAATCTCCATCAAAAGGACCTACTGTGTAGTAGTCCTCACCATACACTAAATTTGCTAAGAAGACACCATTTACATAGGCATTAAATGATCCAGCATCTGGAAATTCGACATTGAATTCAAAATCAATAAAGAAATTCTCATCTGAATCGCAGCCATATGTTTCAATGTATAATTCTGTAAATAAACACTCACCATCGTCTTCTTCACAGTTAGGCGGCTCTACTTCTAAAATAGCGCAACAATCTTCATTGTCATTAATACAAACCTCTATAAGCGTATATCCATCAATAATTACTTCATCGACAAAAAGCGGGAGTTCTTCTAAACTATAAAAACCCACAAAATCTCCATCGACCCACAAATCAAAGAAGTCATTGTCCGCACCTTCTACACTAAAATTGATGTAAAGGGAATAACTTTCTTCGGATATACATTCCAGGTCAAAAGCTTCTAAATCATAAATTTCACAAGTACCTTCATCATCGCAGCAAACTGGCCCGAAACTCCCTTCGATGGTACAACCATCATTGAGCTCGTCGTACAACTGAATGCTATATTGAGTTTCACAATCTCCATCAAAGGGACCAATGGTGTAAAATCCTTCTCCATATGGGTAGTTGCCATAAAAATCACCATTGATATGTACATTAAAGGAACCAGCATCAGGATCTAGAATTTCGAAGGCAAAATCAATGAGGAAATTACCTTCTTCATCACATTCGTAAGTTTCGACAACCAAGCCGTCGAACATGCACTCACCCTCGTCTTCTTCACAGTTAGGCGGCTCTACTTCTAAGATAGCGCAACAATCTTCATTGTCATTAATACAGACTTCTATAAGCGTATAACCATCAATAATTACTTCATCGACAAAAAGCGGGAGTTCTTCTAAACTATAAAAACCCACAAAATCTCCATCGACCCACAAATCAAAGAAGTCATTGTCCGCACCTTCTACACTAAAATTGATGTAAAGGGAATAACTTTCTTCGGATATACATTCCAGGTCAAAAGCTTCTAAATCATAAATTTCACAAGTACCTTCATCATCGCAGCAAACTGGCCCGAAACTCCCTTCGATGGTACAACCATCATTGAGCTCGTCGTACAACTGAATGCTATATTGAGTTTCACAATCTCCATCAAAGGGACCAATGGTGTAAAATCCTTCTCCATATGGGTAGTTGCCATAAAAATCACCATTGATATGTACATTAAAGGAACCAGCATCAGGATCTAGAATTTCGAAGGCAAAATCAATGAGGAAATTACCTTCTTCATCACATTCGTAAGTTTCGACAACCAAGCCGTCGAACATGCACTCACCCTCGTCTTCTTCACAGTTAGGCGGCTCTACTTCTAAGATAGCGCAACAATCTTCATTGTCATTAATACAGACTTCTATAAGCGTATAACCATCAATAATTACTTCATCGACAAAAAGCGGGAGTTCTTCTAAACTATAAAAACCCACAAAATCTCCATCGACCCACAAATCAAAGAAGTCATTGTCCGCACCTTCTACACTAAAATTGATGTAAAGGGAATAACTTTCTTCGGATATACATTCCAGGTCAAAAGCTTCTAAATCATAAATTTCACAAGTACCTTCATCATCGCAGCAAACTGGCCCGAAACTCCCTTCGATGGTACAACCATCATTGAGCTCGTCGTACAACTGAATGCTATATTGAGTTTCACAATCTCCATCAAAGGGACCAATGGTGTAAAATCCTTCTCCATATGGGTAGTTGCCATAAAAATCACCATTGATATGTACATTAAAGGAACCAGCATCAGGATCTAGAATTTCGAAGGCAAAATCAATGAGGAAATTACCTTCTTCATCACATTCGTAAGTTTCGACAACCAAGCCGTCGAACATGCACTCACCCTCGTCTTCTTCACAGTTAGGCGGCTCTACTTCTAAGATAGCGCAACAATCTTCATTGTCATTAATACAGACTTCTATAAGCGTATAACCATCAATAATTACTTCATCGACAAAAAGCGGGAGTTCTTCTAAACTATAAAAACCCACAAAATCTCCATCGACCCACAAATCAAAGAAGTCATTGTCCGCACCTTCTACACTAAAATTGATGTAAAGGGAATAACTTTCTTCGGATATACATTCCAGGTCAAAAGCTTCTAAATCATAAATTTCACAAGCGCTTTCTTCATCGCAGCAAACAGCATCGATGACTTCATTTAGGACGCAAAGTTCAGAACTCCAGTCCTGGATAAAGATGTTATAGTCCGTTTCGCAATCTCCATTAAAAGGGCCTATCGTATAAAAGTCTTCACCATAGTCAAATGCATCTAAAAAATCATCATTGATGTAAACGGCAAAAGAATCGCTGAGTGGGTTTTCGTAATCAAACTCAAAGTCCACTAAAAATTGATTATTCTCATCACATGCATACGTTTCATAAAAGAAATCAAAAAGATTACAAGCTAAATCTTCATCACAGCAAGGAATGATAAATCCTTGTTCGATAAAACAAGTGGAATCTAGCACATCTATTAAAGTAATAGTGGAAACTTCGCTACAATCACTAGCCAAGGGGCCGATGGTATAGCTCTCTTCTCCGTACGGCAGATTTTCAATGTAATTTCCTTCTACATAGACTTCAAAAGAGTCTGCGATAGGATTTTCTATCGTAATTTCAAAATCCACATAAAATTGATCATCTTCATTACAGGCTCCTGATTCTGCAACCAACTCAGTAAATGAGCATTCAGCTTCATCCGGGCACATAGGCGGTTCGATAGTTGCACTGGCACAGCAATCTTCTACATCATTGATACACACATCGATGACGCTGGTAAGACCTGTAGATAGAGGCCCTATTTCTACTGGCAACTCTATCAACAGGAAATAATCAAAATATATATCATCTATCCAGACTTCGAAGTAGTCATTTCCTGGATTTTCCACATGGAAGTTGATGAATGTGGTATAGGTCCCATCTTCACCGCATATTTGATCAAAGTACTCAAGATCAGTAATCGTACATTCAAGTTCACAGCAAACCGCTTCTTCTAAACTCAATTCAAGACTACATTCAGGATCTTCATTATCTTCTAAAACAAAAACATATATGGTTTCGCAGTCACCAATTAAATCTTCCACCACAACGAATGGTTCTTCATAAGAAAAATCATCGCCATAGACATCTCCATTTACATACACTGTAAATGTGGCGGCCTCATTATTCTCAACTTCAAAGGTCAGGTATACATCAAAGGTGCCGTCTTCATTACACAAGGTAGGATCAGGAAATCCTTCTATCCAATTGCAAGTACAGCAAGGGGCATCTACAAACTCCTCAATAGCACAATCCGAATCATCAACATCCTCCAAGAAAATGAATACATCTAACTCACCACAATAACCATCAAATGGGCCAATTGTATAAAAATCTTCGCCATAATTAAAGGTAGTAATATACGTTTCATCCTCTTCAAGCAAATATACATTGAAACTCCCATCGGCTGAACTTTCAAATTGAAAATCGATGGTGTACTGATCATCTTCATTACAGGCGCTTGCTTCAGTGACTATGTTTTCAAACATACAATCTTGGGCGCTCAGATACCAAGGGAAAAATAGAAGTAATAGTAAATGTCTTTTCATGTGGCTTGTTTTTAACATAGATATGAAATGTTAACATTTCGCTGCTTTGGCCTTTCATTTTACAAAATACTTAAAACACTTTTAAAGCCCTATTTTCAGGAAGGTGATTGTTCATTAGCTATTTTTTGTAAGTATATATTGCACGTATTCAGTTATATATATATTACGGTTATATGCAATGTGTTTTGATGGTCCAATGTCGATTCTCCATCGTTTTTACCATAAAATGATCATATCTGGATTTCACTTCCAAAAATGCTAAGTTTTTTTTTCTTTTTTTTCAATGTTGGATTTTGTGCTTAAAATATGAGAGACAAATACATACACTTTAGCTAAAAATATAATCTGTTTTCATATTAAAAAAGCTCATCATTTGATATTCAGTTTGGAATAAATCTTGGTCTTTAGAACTCGATATTACTTTTTAAAGGCTTATCGTCGGCTTACACAATTGGCGATAGGTCTCATGAGTAGAAACGAATTTTTCAAAAACCGAAAATCGATGAGAAGACCATTACTTACACTATGTAAACGGTTATCCAAAACTCAGCTAAACAGATTTACTCAGATCTGTTTAATCCTATTATTCACTTCTAGTGTCTCCATCCTTTCAGCGCAATTTACGTTTGATTATGAACGTATCTGTAACGTTGAATGTGATGACGGATGTAGATTCCTAGTTGAAGTCTGCTTTGATGACAATGATCCTATTGAAAATGGGGATTATACTGTTTCAGAGTATGGTGGCATTATACCAGTTGTATTTGCAGCTGATCAATGTTCACCTCCCTTAACATTTCCGACTCCATTTACGGTGTCAGATTCAGATGGTGATGATATTTATTGCTTTGAAGCATATATGGCATCATCTGGAGAAGCTGCTTATGTAGAGTTTGAAAGAGGGGATGATAGCACTCCAAGTCCTGTTGATTATCAAGATTGTCCAGTCTTGGCCATTAATGGACCATCTACTGTTTGCTTTAATAGCGATGGGGTAAGTATGGTTAAAGACTATACCGTTCCAGGTGCTATTGCGGACTTAAATGATGCTGGCTGGGCTATAGACCCACCGGTTGCTGGTGCTTTACCAGTTGATGTAGACAACAATACGGTAAGTATTGATTGGTCTGCTTATGCGGGTGCTTATTTACCAGAACCCGTATTTACCTTAAGCTTCACAGGAGAAGACGAATGGGGATGTGAGATCGAAGAGGAGATCGAAGTCACCCTGTACGACTTAAGCGATAGAGCTTTAGTAAGTGGTGCTAATACGGTGGTTTGTGGTGCAGATGAGCATTACGATTTATTAAATGTTTTAGATCCAAATGATGCCTTATCATTAACATGGACCGTGACTGGAGCAGGAAATGTTCTGACCATGCCCCCAGGTTCTTTAGGAGAAGCAAACATTGTATTTGATGCAGGAGTAGGAACCTATACTATAGAAGTAATGGGTGTTTCTGCGGGAGGATGCGAATTTTCTGTGGATTATGAAGTCGAAGTCATTAATGATCCTATGGATCTTGATTTGATATTTTTCGAGCCGGCTGAGCCTGTTTGTTATGGCCAGAAGATTAAATTTTGGTTTGATGATGCAGACCTACCAAGTCCTGCCGATGTCAGTTCACTTAATTGGACTTTTGATCCTCCACATGATGGTGTGATTATCGAAGTGGTTGAGCCATTTGATGATACCGTTTGTGTGACGGTTAATTTTGATCCGACCTTTGTCGGCGTACCTAATACTATCAATATAGATGTTGATGGTTTATATGCTGCAGGTGGTGTATGTGGATTTTCTGATTTTGTAACTGTCGATTTATATAATTATAGTATCAATGGAAGCATTGAAGGTGAGGATATGCCTCAATGTGGTGCTTCTGAGTTATATACTTTATCAGGCATAGACATGGCTGATCTAGCAGCTGCACCGGTATGGACTGTGATGAACGGTTCTGCAGGAGCAACTACTTCATCTGATTTAACTTTTATGGTTGATTGGGATGCAGGTATAGGGGCTGGAACAGTTGCTGTTACAGCAGAGACCATGGATGGTTGTGATATTTACGTAGAATTTACGACCACTGTCCTAGATTTAGGAGAAGTTGATATCGAAGGTGACACCTATGTGTGTGCTGGAGATGTTGTTTGTTATTCTTTACCTATTGGTGATGTCATACCGAGTGGTACTAATTTGATTTGGACTTTAGATGCTGATGGTATTACCAATGATGTAAATACAACAACAGCGGGAGTAACGAATGTAGGTGCCGATTTAACGATTACCGAAACAGCGGGAAGTGAAATTGAAGCATGTATAACATTTGGTGCTGCAATGGCAGATGAAGTAATGACACTTACTGTTTCACCAGCAGCAGCAGACCCTTGTTTTGCAGCTACAGCTTTATTGCCTATACAATTAGTAAACAGTCCTACACCAATACAATTAGCTTGTAACAATTCTGTGAATATTTCTGTAAATGGCTTATGTGAATTAGCTATTACAGCGGATATGATCTTAGAAGGAGATTACGGAGGTAACTACGATCAGTTTGATCTAATTATCAAAGATGCGGCTACTGGTGTGATGATTCCTGATGGAGTTTTGGATGCATCATACATTGGTACAACACTTGAAGTAATGGTCCAACAAGATTGTTCACCTAACTCATGTTGGGGATACATTGTTGTAGAAGATAAATCAGTACCTACACCACCGTGTGGTGATGATATTAACACGAATGCTACTCCGAGTGCGGGAGATTTTACTATTGATGTAGGAGCAGGAGATGGTGATGCAAGAGTGGGAGACTTTATAAATGATTTTACTATTGATCTTACAAGTTCGAATAATGGAGTATCGGATGATGCATCGGCTTGTTTTACAGTAACCATTGACGGAACAGTTAACTTCGAATGGACTTATTTAAGCTATAACAGTGAAGCAGCATGTGACCCTTTTGGGTATAGTATTGACCCAGATGGAGCAGGTCCTATGCCAGCAGTTTATACGCAATTAACAACTGGAGTGGCCTGTGATTTAGTTCCAGACAACGACTTAGAACAATCAGGTGCTGAAGCTGTGGATGTCACTTTGGGTGCTGAATTTTGTTTCATTGCTTCAACTCAAGATGCAGCCCTGGGTCAAGCGGTAACTGCTGTAACTAATGTTTCTGTAAATGATTGGGTAGCATGTTCGTATGTAGAAACAGGTGACCCTAGTTCACTTAATTTTGATCCAGGAGTGATTATTACTGCATTAGGAGATAATGAGTGGAGATTAGTTGGATATGATAACTGTACAAATGCCACATTAACTTATTTTGATCAAGTGGCAGCTGGAGCACCATTCTGTGATGATAATGGACCAGGATCTATCATTGAGCGTATCTGGAGAGTCACAGATGACTTTGGGAATACTGCTTCTTGTACACAAGAAATATACATCAAACGACCAAGTGCTTTAAGTTTAGTGTGGCCTCCTAACTGGGATAGTGCCATTGCAGGATCTAACCCTTCATTAGACGCATGTGGAGATTGGGCTCAGGATGAGAATGGTAATCCACATCCTTCAGTTTCAGGTTACCCAGATGGTTTATTCTGCATGAATCTTAGCTTGATCGGATATGAAGATTTTAGAGAAATACCTAAGTGTGGAGATGGTTCTCCTGCTAGAAAAATATTGAGAAAATGGTCTGTATGGGATTTATGTACTGAGCAAGATTATACACATACTCAGATCATAACTTTAGTAGATCACGAACCACCATTGTGGACTTCGGCAACCAATATATTTAATTATCCAGCAGATCCTTATGGATGTAGTGCATCATTTGATGTTTATCCTTATCCAGAAGATCAAGGTTTTGGAGCTTTACAATCTTTAAGTGATTGTAGTGCGTTTACTATCAGAACTTTTTATCTACCACCATTTGATGGTACAGACTTACCAGACTTAAGTGTAGACTTTATTGAGGTGCCAATGAATAGTGATCGAGGATTTACGATTCCTGCAGTTGGTGGTTCAGCTGTTTGGGTAAGGTATATGATCGAAGATGCTTGTTACAACGTATCTAATGTTGTAGGAATGAATTTAGATGAAGATGGTAATGTAGGGACTAACCCTGGAGTGGTTGCATTTGAAGTATTTTTTGATGATGTTACACCGCCAAATCCAGTATGTGATTTGTACTCGGTAGTTTCGCTTGATGATGTTGATGGTTGTGCATTTGCTGGGCCAGAATCATTTAATGATGGAAGTACAGACAACTGTGGTATTGATTATATGAAAGTAAGAAGAATGGACACTAACTGTGGTGACTATTCTGAGTGGGGAGACATTGTGAAGTTCTGTTGTGAAGATTTAGGAGGTCCTGTTATGGTTGCCTTAGGAATCTGGGATCATGAAGACAACTTTAACCAGTGTATGGTCGAAGTACAAGTAGATGACCCTAACGGTCCAAGTTTTGATTGCCCAGATGATGTTTCAGTGGATTGTGGAGGTTATAATTTAGATAACCTATCTAATTTCGGTGAACCATCTGGAAGTGATAATTGTAGCATCGATTGGTCGTTGATTAATGAGAAAGCAACCATAGATGAATGTGGCTTTGGATACATAGAAAGATCTTGGAACATTATCACTAATGGCAACAATGTAGCCGTTTGTACGCAAACAATTACTGTTGAGAATAGAACACCATTTAACGAGTCTTCTAATATAAACTGGCCTGCAGACATTGATGTAAATTGCAGTCAAGGTACAGATACAGATGTAACTAATGTACCAACTTATAAAGGACAATTAGCTTGTTCGAATGTATTCAGTTCGTACGATGATTTAGAGTTCCAATATGTAGAAGATGCTTGTTTAAAGATCTTACGATATTGGACAGTAGTAGACTGGTGTAATGATGGAGCACAATTCTATCACACACAAGTGATTAAAGTATTAGATGACAATGGTCCGACAAATTTTGCGAATTGTCAGAATCAAACTTATGAAGGAGGATTAGATGCTTCTTGTCACATTGATTTGGATGATTTAGTAGTAACTGCTAATGATAATTGTACTGAAAATCTACATTGGACACACAGCATTGATCTAAATACAAATGGAACTAATGAAGTAGCGAATGCACCTGGTGCAGATGCTAATGGAATGTATCCAGTAGGAACACACACGATTACTTATACAGCATTAGATGATTGCGAAAATCAATCAAGTTGTACAAAAGTGATCACCGTAGTAGATGATAAGAATCCGACACCATATTGTTTAGAGGAATTAGTAGTAGTCATCAGTCCTGAAACGAGCTGTGCTGAGGTATGGGCTTCAGACTTTGATCGTGGAAGTTTTGATGGGTGTGATTTAAATGCACCAATTACTATGTCCTTTTCTCCTAATCCGACTGACCAGTCATTTACCTACTGTTGTTCGGATTTAGATGGGGCCAATGTAGATTCTCTTGCTATGCAAGTGTATGCTATAGATGAAGAAGGAAATTCTGATTACTGTACAGCTACATTAATCGTACAAGATAATTCTAATACTTGTGAAGATGCCACTGAAGGTGCTTCAAGAGTAGCAGGAAGCATCTACAACGAACAAAACATAATGGTCGAGAATGTAGAAGTAAATATTGAAGCTACATTACCAGATTTTCCATCTACTATGATGTCAAATACAGGATCATATGCATTCGATGATTTAGCTTGGAACGAAGATTATATCATTAGACCGAAAAAGGATGATAATTACATTAATGGTGTGTCTACCTTAGATATTGTCATCATCCAACGTCATATTTTAGGTATATCTGACCTGGATTCACCGTACAAGATTATCGCTGCTGATGCTGATAATTCTGAGCATATTACAGCTTTTGATTTAGTAGAATTAAGAAAGCTAATACTTGGTGTGTACGAAGAATTACCTGCTAATAACTCTTGGAGATTTGTAAGAGAAGATTTTGTATTCCCTAATGCTAGTCAGCCATGGCCTTTTGATGAAGCCATTACCATTCCAGCATTAAGCGAGGATATGAATGATGAAGATTTCTTTGCTGTGAAAATCGGTGATGTAAACTTCTCTGCAATCTTAAATGCACAAGATGACGATACAGACACAAGAAACTTAGAAAGTTTTGGTATGGATATAGATAATGCCTCTTTTGAGAAAGGAGAGCTAGTAAGTATTCCATTCAAAGCATCAGATTACTCTGAATTAATTGGATTCCAAACAACCCTTCAATTTAACGTTGAGCGATTAGCGTTTAATGAAATCAAATCTGGATCCATAGATATAACTAACGCTAATGTTGCCGCTTTTGGTAAAGACCAAGGATATGTAGGCATTAGCTGGAATGATTCAAAGAATATCACATTTGAAGAAGATGATGTGTTATTTACCGTTGAATTCATTGCTCAAGAAAAAGGTAGTATTGCCGATATGGTTCAGTTGAACAGCGCACTTATCCAGTCAGAAGCTTACATGGATAATAGTGGTCAGATGGAGATTAAGCAACTCACATTGGGTACACAAATGGCCCCATCTACTTTTGCTGTATTCCAGAATAGACCAAACCCTTTTAGTACTCACACTACTATAGGATTTACACTAGCTGATGATGAGGACGTTAGCTTAACTATTCTAGATGTCAACGGGCGAGTAGTTTACACACAAAATGCACATTATAATAGAGGATATAATGAAGTAGTGTTAGACAAATCGCAATTAACAAACTCGGGTGTACTCTACTATCAAATCGATACCAAAACGAATAGTGCGATCAGAAAGATGATCTTAATTAAATAATTGAAATCAAATTCTGAGAACAAAAGAGCATTAAAATGAAAAAAACGGTTTTAAATACGATTAAAATGAGAAAAACATTCTTACAATCAATACATAGCATTCAGGCTATCTCGAGATTAGGATTTGGTTTTCTGGCTATGCTCTTTAGCATCGCTGCGATGGGTCAAAATGTTCCTGCATCTTGTGATGAAGCTTATATTGCTTGCAATGACGGGGTACAGATTTCTTTAAATCTGGATTGCGAAGTTGTTTTAAACTACGATATGATCGTAGAAGATCCTTATGATGAGACTTATGATCATGATAATGATCCAGCAACAGATGAAGTACCATCATATGCTTTAGAGTTGCAAGACGAAGATGGAAATCCTTTGTTTGATGAAGCAGGGGACCCACTTTCTGTAATCGATGAAAGTTTTGAAGGCCAAAGGGTTAAAATCAAAGCTACTTATCTACCTTGTGATATCAGCTGTTGGGGATTTGCTAACATAGAAGATAAATTCCCACCTCAGATCATTACCTGTGCAGATATTACAGTGTCTTGTGATACAGAAATAGATACGTTATCATTAAAAAACAATTCTTTATACACTGCATTTTACAGACCTGAAGTTCTTGAAAATTGTCAAGGTGAAATGTATGAGCATACTGATTATCCAGGAGCTGTACTTTGTGAAGATGGATTTGCACAAATTTATACAAGGGTTTGGGAAATTTCTGATCGATATGAAAATACAGCATCTTGTATCCAAAAAATCTTTGTTCAGCGAGGAGATGTAGATGATATTGTTTTTCCAGATGATTACATAGTCGATCCTACAACGCAAAACTTTTGTGCTGGATCTTCGGCTTGTTTCGGACAGAATCCGTCTTATACGCCACCGACAGAAGATGATTTTCCTCCTTCTGTGTCAGGGCAACCTGATCACTATGCGTGCCCAAATCTTGATTTCTTCTACACTGATATTCCATTCGATATGTGTGGTGTAAGTGTAAAAATGTTGAGAACATGGTTTGCTATTGACTGGTGTACCGGAGAAACCAGAGAAGAAGGTCAAAACATCGAGTTTATCGATAATGAGCCTCCTTTGTGTACGGCCACTACAGTGGATACATTCTATAGAGCTACTGCAGATATTCATACTTGTTTAGGTGATCTTGTAATCATGGAACCTATGTGTGTTTGTGATGTAGATCCTAACCTTACATTCACGGTTGAGTGGTTAGGTGCAGATGCATCTGGAAATCCGCTTTCTGGTCCTTACTCAAGTGATGGAGTAGTAAGCATTGGTTCTGGTGGGTATACTATTGAAGATTTGCCTGTTGGTCCATACTGGTTGAAGTTTACAGTAACTGACGGATGTGGAAACTCTACTGAATGTTTTACAGAGGCAAAAGTAGATGGTTCTCAAAAACCACACGCAGTTTGTGAAGCAAATACGATTATCGAATTGGGTCCTGATCATACAGCTAATATGTATGGAGAAACTCAATTAGATGATAACAGTATAGATCCTTGTGGTTCTATCGTGAACTATATGATCAAGAGAGTGGATGATCATTGTGATGGTTTGGAAGATGACCTAGTATATGGTGATTATGTAACTTTTTGTTGTGATGATTTAGATAGAACAGACATTGTAGTGATGTTAAAAGTTACAGACAACGAAGGTAATGAAGATGAGTGTATGGGTGTTGTAAATGTGACAGGTGATATTTCTGCTTCTGTAACTTGCCCGACCGGTAATTTACCAGATGTAGATTGTGGTCAAGATTATACGGTAGGTACATTCCCGGATGTTACTATTTCTTATGACTCTGATTGTGCAGTACCGACTACTGAATCTGTTTCTTACTCTGGAACTTTAGATTGCGGTGTAGGAACAATCACACGTACAGTTACCGTAAGAAACTCGAATACTGGTACGACGATTAAGACTTGTTCGTTAAGCATAGATGTAGTCAATAACGATCCGTTTGGTACGGCTGATATTGACTGTCCAGAAGATATTGTAGTTGATGGTTGTAATGGTTCTACTTCACCAGATGTAATTGGTGGAGAGCCTACATTGTCAAATAACTCTAGTTGTTCTGACTTGGTTATGTCTTATGATGATGTGCCTGTGAGCGATTGGTATGTGAGTCCATATTGTTCTACTTTTAAGCGAGTATGGACGATCATAGATTGGTGTAGATATGACGTAGATAATCCTACAGAAGGCGTATTCTACTGCGAACAATTAATTCATATTAATAGTGCGACAGGTCCTGTATTTACTTCATCTTGTGAAAACATTGAAGTGGCAGGTGGATTTAGTTGTGAGGCTGAGGTAAGTCTTGTAGCTGTAGCCATCGATTCTGATGGTTGTACGCCAGGATCACAGCTTAGCTACACATGGCAAATAGATGCAGGTAATAACGGTTCGTACGATTTTAATGGTACCGGTAATGATGCATCTGGTGTATATCCAGTAGGTACTCATAAAGTGAAATTTACAGCAACAGATGCTTGTGGAAATGATGAGATGTGTATGTATACTTTTACGGTAACGGGTACAAATGGACCTACACCAATATGTAGAGCGCATTTAATCATAGGTATGGGTAACGACGGTGTTGCAGAAATCTGGGCTTCTGATTTTGATATTAAGAGTGAGGCTGGATGTGGATCAGATGAAGATTTAAGTTTCTCATTTACTGAAGATGGTACTACTCCTGCTTTAGACTATACATGTGACGATATTGATAATGGTATCGGTCAAACATTTGATTTAAATGTTTACGTAATCGATGAAGGAGGTATGTCTGAGTTTTGTGCGGTAACCTTAGAAATACAGGATAACAAAGATGTATGTACTGATGCAGATGATATGGCAAGAATTCAAGGAAGAGTATACAATGAAGATTTTATCGGTTTAGAGTCTTTTGATGTAGCTTTACATGAAGATCAAGCGTCAAATTCTCTTGTAGAAGCTACTGACGAAGAAGGTGATTACAGTTTTGAATCTGTGGCATTTTATGATGCATACGAAGTAGATCCAGAGCATGATGTTCACCCATTAAATGGTGTGTCTACCTTGGATATCGTAATTATACAGCAGCATATTTTAGGGTTCAAAGATCTTGATTCTCCTTATAAGATTATTGCAGCTGATGTAAACAACTCTAATGATATTACAGCCATGGATTTATTAGATATTCGTAGACTAATCTTAGGAGTAACTAACGAATATCCTAATAATGAATCTTGGACTTTTGTAAATGCTAACCACGTATTTTTAGATCCGAATACACCTTGGGACTATGCAAGAACTTTTACTATCCCGAGTATGTACGTAGATATTACAAATGCAGAATTTATTGCCGTTAAAACTGGAGATGTAAATGGTTCAGTAATGGAAGGATTGACAGGGGAAGATGCTGACACTAGATCAAATGTAAGCTTTGACTTAAATGTAGCCGATCAATCATTCGAAGCAGGTGATATGGTTACCGTAAGTTTCAATGCTGCTGAAGCAATTAATACGGTAGGTCTACAAGCAAGCTTTGCGTATGATATACAAACAATGGAGTTAGTTAATTATCAAGGAGAATTGATTGCCTTGAATGAATGGAATGTTGTAAATAAAGATGGTCTCATGGCTATTAGTGCAGATTTTGTTCAAGGTCTTCATATCAATGAAAACGAAGCTTTATTTAGCTTGACATTTAAAGCCAAAGAAGCAGGAACTTTATCTGATGTATTAAGCATAACTGAAGATGTTCAGGCTGAGATCTATGATCAAGACTTAAGCATCAATGAACTAGATATTGACTTTAAGGACGAACTAACCATTTCTTCTAAAGGCTTTGAGTTGTATCAAAACGAGCCGAATCCATTTAGCAACGTATCTATGATTCCATTCTATACACCAGAAAATGCAGAAGTAAGCCTAAAGGTTTACGACGCTGCTGGAAGAGTATTATTGGAACAATCAAACAACTTTGCTAAAGGTTTCCAATCTTTTGAAATTGAAGCCAACAAAATTGATCAAAATGGAATCTTAATTTATCGAGTAGAGTCAGGTGACTTCAGCGAGATGAAAAAGATGGTCCTATTGAAATAGTGTAAACAATGGGTTTATATTGCGCCGGCCAACTGATGTTGACCGGCGTTTTTTATTTTACCTTAGTAGCTTAAATTGATCAAAATGTTAGTAGGCCTTATTTCAGATACCCATGCAAACGCTCTTCCTGAGGATGTAATCGAACATTTAGTAGATTGTGATGAGGTTTGGCACGCTGGAGATTTAGGGACTTTGCCTATAGTGCATTTTATTGAAGAGAACTACAAGAGTAGGATGGTTTATGGCAATATAGATGGTTCTAAAATACGGGAAATTGCACCACACAATCAGCAATTTGAAATCGACGGTTTGAAAGTGTTTATGACCCACATCGGCGGATATCCGGGTAGGTATACTAAGCGAGTAGGCGCAATATTGAGAGCCGAAAAACCTGACCTCTATATTTGTGGACATAGCCACATCTTAAAAGTCATGAAAGACCAAAAACTAAATCTCATCCACATGAATCCTGGTGCCTGCGGTCATGTCGGATTCCATAAATTCCGTACACTGCTTAAATTTGAAATCAATGAAGGTAAAATAGAAAACTTGAGAGCCATCGAATTAGGTATCAGAGGTGTGATCGCCGAAGAAGAATAAATGAATTTAAAACAATTACAAAACAACTGGGAATCCTTTGGTAATGAAGATCCTTATTGGGCCATTTTAACTGACCCAACAGCAAAGCATAATGCCTGGAATATAGACGAATTCTTTAAAACAGGCGAAGTATCTATCCAGCACCTCCTTAATAAACTAGAAAGACTAAATATCCCATGGACATCCCATAAAGCACTTGATTTTGGCTGTGGTGTTGGCCGGTTAAGCTTGGCACTAGCCCATCATTTTGATCAAGTTATCGGTGTAGATATCGCGAGTTCTATGATACAACTAGCTAACAAACACAATAGCCAAAAAAAGAAGCTTCGATATGTACAAATAGATAATCCAGCACTCGATGAAATAGGAGAGGAACGATTCGATTTTATACACACAGTCCTTACTTTACAACACATTGAACCTAAGTATGCAAAGCAATACGTAAAGCAATTTATCCACTTGTTAAAACCTGATGGTCTATTGTATTTCCAAATCCCTACAAAACCACCTAAAGGAATAGTCGGATGGTTGCTTAAAATGTTGCCTACTGCGTGGCTCAATGTATATAGAAAATGGAAAAATAATCATGCACCCATCATGGAAATGCATTGGATTAGCAAAGAAACCATCGAAAGGCTTATACAACTAAATGACGCAAAGATCATACATAGTTACTCCGAACACAAAACGGGTGGTTTTGAAAATACTTGGTATTTCATTAAAAAAAGATAGTTCGAACAGGATATTTCCTAAAGCTTTAATAATTCCATTAGCTCAAATCCTAATTCGTCAATATTACCTCGATCTTTATGGAAGGCAGAGACATTAGACAAAATGATGACAGCATTGTGTGTCTCCTTTTCTATAGTTATGCTCGATGTATAGCCAATTGTACCACCATTGTGCCATAGCCAGTTGTGTCGTTTTTTGAGAATATGCCATCCTAAACCTATTTTCATATTTTCATTGACCGTAAAACTGGGCTTTTGTGTTAAGGATGTCATGTTTTGTGTGCGCGACCATTGCTCTTTAGCAAATTTACTTAAGTCTGCCACATTAGAATATAAACCTCCTGCGCCAAGGAGAGCATTCATTTCCCAGTTCTGAACCTCATCGCCTTTTGCATTTAAACCTGGTACCAAATGATCTTTGATATTTGCTTTGATACTGGTAGTTGACTTCATCTGTAAAGGTTTAGTTATTGTTTGTTGAATGAGCGTTTCATAACTACTTTCCATAACATTGGACAATACAAAACCAAGCGTTCCAGCACCTAGGTTAGAATAATTGTATTTTTTACCTGGCATGTGCTGAAGCTCTATGGAATCAGCAAAATAGGCTTTCAAATCTTCAGCTCCATAATCCTTGTATGGGTTATTGATATCGACGGAAAACAAATTAATGTTTGATGGCAATCTTGGCAAACCAGAAGTATGGTTAGCCAGCTGACTTAGCGTAATATTAGTATCGACAACACTGCTTCCATCCAAGTAAGTATATAATTTATCATTTAGATCGACTATGCCTTCAGTATGACAATGTGTTAATAAATGGGCAGTAAAAACTTTGCTAATAGAACCTATTTCGAAGACCTTGTCTTCATTATTTAAAAATTGTAGTTCTCCATTGTTCATCATACAACCAATGTGATAAACAGTGTCATTTTGGATTATTCCTATAGATAGTTGAGTGTTTTGTGGAAAGGACTGAGTTTGTTCTTTTATTAACTTTTTCCATTTAACTTCAGTTTGTACAAATGACTCTTGAAGCGCATCGTTTGTTATTTTTTTGGAACAAGAAACCAATGACCCAAGCAAAATAAGAAGCAAAATATTTTTCATGAGTTTAAGCGTTTAAACCACATCTAAGGCCATTTTTAAATCTTCCTTTAAATCCTCAATATGCTCGATGCCTACTGACAATCGGATTAAACCATCTGTTATGCCTGCCTTTATCCTCATTGCTCTATCTACATGCAAATGCGACATTGATGCAGGATGCAAAATAAGACTATCGACATTGCCCAATGTTGGAACCAGTTTACAGACCTTAACTGCATTCATTAATCGTTTGCCTTCTTCTAAGCCTCCTTTAAGTTCGAAACTCATCATGCCACCAAATTTAGACATCTGTGCTTTCGCTATGCTGTGGTCTGGATGACTCTCTAATCCGGGATAGTTAACAACAGACACCTTTGGGTGAGCCTCCAAAAATGTAGCTAATGCCATAGCATTGTCACTGTGTTTTGCCATCCGTAAATGAAGTGTTTTTAATCCGTTGTGTAGCAGCCAAGACTCAAATGGACTGGGATTGGTTCCTATGAGTTTGTACTTCCCCCAGATTTGATTATAGTAATCCTTCTTTCCTATGATGGCTCCACCCATACCATTACCATGGCCGTTTAAATATTTTGTGGTAGAATGTACAATGAAATCGACCCCATAATACAATGGTCGCTGCAATGCAGGAGAGGCAAAGGTGTTATCTGATACCGTAAAACACTCATGTGATTGAGCTATTTTGACCAAAGATGCAATATCCACGCATGACAATGTAGGATTAGCTGGTGTCTCGAAGTAAACTAATCGAATGCTTGGGTCCTTTTGTATACAATGCTCGACAGCTGTTAAGTCTCGCAAGTCGGTAAAGGTGGTTTTTATACCAAAGTCTGCAAAGACTTTAGTCATCAATTCAGAGCTTCCGCCATATATATTTGCCTGGGTAAGGATTGTGTCACCTGTTTTTAGCAAGGCACTTAACAATGTGTGGATGGCTGACATACCACTGTTGCAGAGTAGGGCAAAAAAATCACCTTCTACACCGTAAGATTCTAATTGAGCTATTTTTTGCGCCACAGTATCGACGGTAGGATTAGCAAACCTCGAATATATATGTGATGAGGCTGGATCTTTAAAGACCTCAATTCCTTCTTCGATGTTTTGAAAACCAAAGGCTGAACTGGCATAAATGGGTAGTACATGAGGCGTGTTTTTTTTCTGGTCTTTCGCCTCCATAACCATGACGGTCTCTATTCTTAATTGTTCATTCATATTTTCTTGCCGCTTTACACTTTAAAGTTAAGGACTAGGACTGACAAAAGAAATCTGAGTGCTTAAAGTTGTTAGAATTAGCTTTTGCCATTGACTATTAAGGACTAAAGTATTTATAACAAGGGAATTAGCTTATTTTTGTCACAACATTGGCAGATATAAAAATTGCCTAATAAAATAACTCATTTATGAAGGACAAAGCCTCAGCATCTGAAGTCATCAAACATGAAGAACTACAAATTAAAGTAGATCCTGGGCAAACATCTATTCGACTCGATAAATATCTGTTGGGAAAGATGGAGTCCGTATCTAGAAGTAAAATCCAAACGGGCATAAAAAATGGTTTAGTACAAGTAAATGGCAAAGCCGTTAAATCGAACTATCTAATTAGGCCCAATGATGTGATAGATTTACAAATCCCCAGATCCCATGAAGATTTCGTGGTTAAGCCACAGGATATCCCTCTGGATATAAGGTATGAGGACGAAGATGTATTAATTGTTCACAAGCCACCAGGGCTAGTCGTGCACCCAGGTACTGGAAATTGGGATGGAACCTTAGTCAATGGATTAGCTTACTATTTTGGGAGTAAAGATTTGCCGATCAAAGAAGGCAATGATGCTGATAGACCTGGATTAGTCCATAGAATAGATAAGGACACTTCTGGTTTACTCGTGATTGCAAAGAATGAGGCTGCCATGGCTCACTTAGGTAAGCAGTTCGCTGATCACAGCATTGAAAGAGAGTACGAAGCCATCATGTGGGGCGAACCAGATGTGCTAAAAGGCACCATTGACGAATATATAGGAAGGAGTAGGGAACATGCGACTAAATATAAAGTGTACGAAGATCGTGATGAAGGAAAGCATGCCATAACCCATTATGAAGTGGTAGAACCTCTATATTATATCTCTCGAGTAAGATGTGTTTTGGAAACGGGAAGAACCCATCAAATTAGAGTTCACCTAGCCCATCTAGGGCATCCCTTATTTAATGATGCTAAATATGGAGGGAATAGGGTAGTTAAAGGAACCGTTTTTAGTAAATACAAACGCTTTGTAGAAAATGCTTTTGAGCTTTGCCCGAGGCAAGCGCTCCATGCGAGAAAAATCGGGTTTGTACATCCTACAAGTGGCAAGAAGATGGTTTTTGAGGCGGATTTGCCGGAGGATATGGAAGCTGTTTTAGTTAAATGGAGGAACTATTTAAATAGTCGAGAAGCGGCATTGAAAAACCTATAAAATGACATTGGAAGAAAGAATAGAAGCACTGGTCAAATTAGGTGATACAATCAAACTGGATCAGGAAAATTGGCAGGGATTAATGACCGTTGCTGAACTACATAATCCATGGTTTACCAAAGAAAATGTCCAGCAAATGCTGGAGGGCATTAAGTCTCAATTTTTAAATAAAGCATCCTTAGAACATTTTTGCAGCGCTTACGATATTAATGACCAAGGAAAGAAAATTGGGCTAATTTTGGCCGGCAATATTCCAGCCGTGGGTTTTCATGATTTGTTGTGTTGCTTTCTGAGTGGTAATAGGTCTATTTATAAACTCTCTGATAAAGACTCAGATATTATCCCATATTTATTAAAAGGTCTATGTGACATTGCCCCTGGTGCTGAAGCTTTTTTTACCTCGGTCGAAAAATTGAGTGATTTTGACGCTGCGATAGCTACTGGGAGTAATAATTCAGCAAGATATTTTGAATACTATTTTAGTAAGGTGCCCCATGTTATTCGGAAAAATCGAAGTACTGTGGCTGTGCTTACAGGTGATGAGACATCCGATGATTTTGAAGGTTTAGCGGATGATATCAATGCGTATTTTGGTTTAGGTTGCCGTAGTGTATCTAAACTTTGTGTTCTGGGGAAGTTTGATAAACATGCCTTTTTTGAAGGTCAAAAGAAGTATCTTTCTAATATTCATCACAGTAAGTATAAAAATAACTACGAGTATAATTACGCCATTTTTTTAATGAATAAGATGGAATTTTTTACCAATGATGTGCTCATTGCTAAACCATCGGATCAATTACAATCAAGGATTGCTTCCATACATTATCAAGAATTTGAACACATGGAAGATATCAAAGCATATTTACAAAGTCAAGAAGATCAATTGCAAGTGGTTGTATCTAAAAAGCAAATATTTGATCGGGTTTGTGATTTTGGAATGAGCCAGAAACCTGCGATAAACGATTTTGCCGATGGGGTAGATACGATGACATTTTTAACGAATCTGTAATATGTCTAAAAAGGAAAAAGTAGAAGATATTGTCCGCATTCTGGAAGACCTCTATCCAGAGGTTCCTGTACCTTTAGACCACAAAGACCCTTTTACCTTGTTAGTGGCGGTTTTATTATCAGCCCAATGCACAGATGAAAGAGTAAACAAAGTGACTCCTTTTTTATTTGCCGAAGCAGATAATCCTACTGATATGTTAGCTTTAGGTCAGGCAAGGATCAAAGAAATTATCAGGCCATGCGGATTATCTCCAGCAAAATCAAAAGCCATCGAAGGTTTATCTGAAATCTTACTCGAAAAACATGATGGTGAAGTGCCACAGAATTTTGAAGATCTTGAATTTTTACCGGGAGTAGGCCATAAAACAGCATCAGTGGTTATGTCGCAAGCCTTTGGAGTGCCGGCTTTTCCAGTAGATACCCATATCCACCGATTAGCTTATAGGTGGAAGTTGAGCACGGGTAAAAACGTGACAAAGACAGAAAAGGATTTAAAACGACTGTTTGATAAATCACTTTGGAATAAATTACACCTTCAGATCATATTTTTTGGTCGTGAGTATTGTCCTGCCAGAGGCCATGATCCCCATAAATGTCCTATTTGTTCTAAGTATGGAAGGGCAGCATTATTTAAGTAGTTTTGGGAAGTCTATTTCTTTGAGTATATCATGTGGTATAAATCTATAGACGGTGCCCAGTAGTCTTTTTGTGTTTTAGTTGTTTTAAATCCAAATTTTGCATAAAACGGATAACTCATTTGAGAAGTTCTAACCACTATTTCGTCTATATTTTTATTAGCTAGTAATAGATTTAGTCTATGCTTTAAAAGCATACTGCCTATGCCTTTGCGTTGATATGTTGGATGTAACAAATCCCAACTGATAATACCTTGTTTTTGTGCTGGTTTATAATTAATTCCACCAGCTCCTATGACTTTTGTTGTATGCTTAACTACGAAGTAATCTTCAAGCTCATGGCTTAAATAGTGCACTAAATCATCATATTCTGTAGATGCAAAATACTGAGGCACATTGAGTGCGAATAGATCTAATATGGTTTGTTTATGAGTAGAAGTGTACGGGCTAATTTGTATGGATGGTGATATCATACATGATCTTTTAAATATTGTAAAATATCACGGTTTTCCAATGTTGTTTTGGGTGGTGTGTTAAAGCCCGCCATAAACATAGCCTTCGCTAATGATTCCGATTCGATGCTTAATTGGCTACCTAATCTTTTAATCAAAGGGTATAATAATCGACTGATGGAATACATGATGTTAGGCTCTTTTCGGGGAGTATTCGGATATATGTAGCCTGGTCTAAAAATCGCTAAAGAAGCCAGGTTAAGATTTATTAGGTGGTTTTCGGCCATTCCCTTGTAGCGTGCAAAAGCAGTTCTGCTTTTTTCAGTATTATCGGCACCAGCGCCGCTCAAGAATGAAAGGTGGGCTTGGGGACTTTTTGATTTGAGTAAATCTGCAAAGCTGGTTGCGTAATCGACGGTTATAGTTTTAAACAGATTATCGGGAACAGAACCAGTATATGCTCCTAAACAAAAATAGGCAAGATCTACATCTTCGAATTCGTTTGGATGCTGGTTTATCTGTAAAAAATCACTTTCTATAATTTCTCGAAGTTTTGGGTGACTGATTCCACACGATCTTCGGGAAATGGAAACCACTTCTTTGACATAATCAGAAGATAGACAATGTCTAAGTACTAGGCCACCTATCATACCAGTTGCGCCCGTAATTATGACTTTTTTCATGACTTAGTTTGTTTTGTTTAAAAGGGGTAGTTAATGGCAATATTCAAATTGCCTAATCGATTATTATCTCTTATCAGATTTTGCCAGTATCTAGGAGATTCGGCGTTTACATACGGATTTCGGAGTTTGTATCCAAAATCAAATCGAATGATAAAATAACTAAAGTCCATCCTTATTCCGTAGCCTGTGCCTATAGCTATTTGTTTGTAAAACTGGTTGGTCAGTCTTGACCCTGGTCTATCCGGGTCTTCGGATAAGGTCCATATATTTCCTGCATCTAAGAAGAGTGCACCTTCAAAAATAGAAGGTAAATCAAAGCGATATTCTAAGCTTGATTCTAGTATTACATCACCGGCCTGAAAGAATATAAAATCTTCTCCAGGAGTAGAAGCAGCTTGGCTAAAAGCACCAGGCCCTAATTCCCTCGGTTGCCATGCTCGAATACTGGATGGTCCACCATTAAAAAATTGCCGTACGTAGGGCACGGTTTGGTCATCATAGTATTTAAATGCCGCACCTGCATTAAACCTAAAAGCAAAAGAACTTATATCATTAATTACTTTAGAAAAACGCTCATCTATTTCTATTTTGATAAAATTTGCATAGTCTAATGAATCAGAAAAACTCCATAATTCATTTTTATTTAAAATTCCATTGTATGCAGCATTAGCAGCAGCTATTTCGGCACCTGAAACTTCTAATTCGAAAATGCTCGTTAGATTCATATCTAATCGAGGTAATTTAGCACTTCGTACAATACCTAGTTTTTGGAATAAGATGCCAGTAAAGAGACTGTTTTTAAAACTATTAGCTAATAGTTGATTGTCAGCTATATCATTGAGGAATGCAGTATCTTTTTGAGTGTATAGTATGAGGTCAATCCCTGTTTGATTAAAGATCACCCGATCTTTTTGATTTGGAATATAATCAAATCCATAAGCGGCATTGAAACTCACTATGGTATTATAGTTAAAGGTTTGATTGTAATTAATACCTAAACTAAACTCAGTTTCTGCATTATCTCTAATTTGACTTGCGGTATTATCACTAACTAAATTTAAATTATTAACCAAGTTAAGTGATTGGTAAATGTCGATGAATTTTGGAAAGGATAGCTTGTTTTGAACACTGGCTAAAGCGGTACGGACTAAGCTTACATCTTCATTATTAAAGCTTCCTACATTCAGTTCTATTCCAGACTCGGCACTTAAAGAATATACTTCCGAACCTCTAAATGCATTCCTGTTTTGTAGTGACCCTCCGAGTCCCAAGCCAAAATTGTTTAATGTGCTGTAATACCCATCGTTATTTAAACTACTTACCCATTTGTAGGTCTGAGGAGATAGCTGAATGTTGTAATTAATGATGGTGTCATTTTCTGATAAAAAGTAGGGATTAACCTTAACAAATTTATAGGTAGACAAATCAGTTAATTTGCGAATGGTTTTGTAGTACTCATCTTTTGAATATAGACTGCCGCGATCCATAAAAACCTTTTTATTTAATATGTCAGGTTTTACAAGAAATTTAGATCGGTGGCTTTTAAAAACGCGCTGATCTAGCTCCGTGCTGGTTAAGATACTATCTCCTAAACGAAGGGCTTTATCTGTAATTATATTAATTTCTCCTACACGATATTTTTGGTGTTTTTCCGAACTAGTAGGATTGAGTATTTCGATAAATATTTCAATATCTTTATTAAAATTGGTGCTGTCACCTTTAATAGCTATGTGGCTATTATTGAAATTTGCATACCCTTGATTTTGCAGAAAATTAACAATTCTTTGCTTTTCTAAGTCAAAAATAAAAGCATCGATGGGTGTTCCTTTTTTGATAAATGATTCTTTCTTGTTATCGATAAGTTGTTCGATGATTTCAAAATCGTTGCCTATGTAAACGCTGTTGTGAACATATGAACGTTTGTACAGGGAGGCATAATATTCGACAAAGGTTGATCTTCGTCCATCAATAACTTTGTAATCTACTTTGGCCTTATAAAAACCTTTCTTGTTTTTTAAATACTGCTCAAGTCTAAAGGCTGTTTCGTTTGTTTTTGTACTATCATATATGGCAGGCTTCTCAGCTATTCTTTTTAAAATAAATGATTGTATTTTATTAGGATTAGATTTGTCGGCTAGTTTTAGGTAAAACCATTCTCTCGGAATTCCAATCCAATTTCTGTTAGTTTTTGTGATTAATAAATTTGATAGTTCAGATCGCAAATCGGATCGATCGACCGGATCTTCTACATCTAAAATATTTATCTTGTTTTTCTTGAGTAAATGGTCATCGTTCTTTAGTAATTTCGCTGGCGCACAAGAAAACAATAAGCTACAAATGAGGAAGAAAAAACTTGTTTTGGCCAAGTTTTTATACATTGTTTTATGATATGTTTTTAATGGTATTATGCTCAGTATAAATTTAAAGAAATACGTACGGTCTTTACATCAGAATAAGTATAGACAAAAGTATAACAAATTCCTTGCGGAAGGGCCAAAATTAATGGATGAAATACTTAGTCAATATACGAAGCAAATAGAATATTTATTCTGTACTCAATCATATTATGAATACAATAACTATAATTTTACAGAATCCTTAAATTATCAGTTGGTTACCGAAAAAGAATTAGCCTCCATTTCCTTATTAAAGTCTCCCAAAAGTTGTTTGGCAGTTATGGAAATGCATGAGCAATCTCCATCGAATTGGGAAAAGCAACGGGGAAAATGGACTATCTACTTGGATGATATTCAAGACCCTGGTAATGTTGGAACCATTATTCGCACTGCTGATTGGTTCGGTATTGATCAGATGTTCGCCAGTAAGCAAACAGCGAGTAGTTACAATCCCAAGGTGGTACAATCATCTATGGGCTCAGTTTTTAGAGTGAAGTTGCACAGGCTTGGATTTGATGAACTAAAAAGGGCTTTGATAGACACTCCTGTTTATGCCGCCAGTTTGCAAGGTAAATCCATTGTAGAAAAACAAGAGCGGCAACCAGGCATAATAGTAATAGGTAATGAAAGCAAAGGCATTCAAAAATCCATTATTGAACAAGCTGATCACTTGGTCAAAATTCCTGCAATAGGTAATGCTGAATCTTTGAATGCCTCAGTAGCTAATGGAATATTATTATTCCACTTTTTAAATGCTTAGAGCACTTTTTGTATTTCTTCTTCAAGGTTGTATCTAGGATTTAAAGCGGCTATATTCCCATCTCTACCTATTAAAAATGTGGTTGGAATACTACGTACACCATATTTAGCTGAAGCTTCAGATTCCCATTTTTTAAGATCACTTACATGAGAATCCCATATGAGATTATCTTTCTTAATGGCGTTTTCCCACTTAACTTTTGACATCTCCATTCTTTTTTGGATGTCTGCTTCAGATTTGAGTCTTGACTTGGTCCTCGTATCTAAACCATCTAATGAAACGCTGTATACGGTAAATCCTTGATCTTTATATTTTTTATATGTTTCTACCACGTGTGGGTTTGCTTTTCTGCATGGTCCACACCAACTAGCCCAAAAGTCTAGTAAAACGACTTGACCTTTTAGGTCTGATAATTTTCTAACTTTTCCATCAGGACCAGGCAATGCAATTTCTGGCGCTGGTTCACCTACACCCACAGCATATTTGCCTTTTGATCTTTTAGGCTTGGCTTTAGCTTCAGTCTTAGCAATATGATTTTTGTACTCAGCTGTGTAGGGCGCATTAGGATAGGCTGCTTCTAGCTTTTTTAATATCGATTTGTGTGCCATAATTGTTCCAGCCGAAAACTTATAGACTTTTGAAGCCATTGCGGATGCTAATAATGGATCTGCATTGTCAATAAAATCTTTCATGGCAGCTTGGTCTTTTTGTCGTGTGATAAAACCCGCTAAGTTTTCCTGGTAGGTTTTGGATAAATCCGCACCTGAAATATTGTACTCGTAGTTTTGAACGGTTGATAAATCACCTGAAATGTCTATTTTTTTCTCTGTTCCATTTAAGACTAAATCTACAGATTTACTACCCATTCTTACTCTATATAATCCAGCAGGAAGCATTTCTTCAGTACTGAGTGTGAAACTTCCATTTCCAGATGCTTGCGCTTGTGCTTTTCGCTCGAAGGCATTATCGTAGGTAGTTTTATCTAAATAGACATTCATGTCATTAGCTTTATCAAATTTGCCTTTTATGGTTAAGCCATTGCTTTGTGTTGCACAAGCATTCAATAAAAAGGCTAGTACAATCATTCCGAATAAGCCAGATAAATATTTCATGATTTACAATTTAGTTTAAAAATTAATCCAAATAGGATGGTAAAGTTGAGTCAAATATATTAATAAAATCGCTAACATGTCCAAAGTCTAACTCGTCAAAGTACATGTTGCCATTGGTAACTGAGCCTAATGCTTGTGCTTCAACATTCATGTTTTTTGCGGCTTGGAGAATGGCATCGACCTCATTCTTTCTGCAAGAAATAACAATTCTACTCTGGCATTCGCCAAAAAGAAGTGCATCTTTTCTTATAGAACTATTAGCACTAACTGTGAAGCCTAACTGTTTGTTCATACAAGATTCCAATAAACAGAAAAACAGTCCGCCTTCCGATATATCATGAGCAGATACAATTTTATTGTCTCCAATAAGCGACAAAATCAAGTTTTGTAGATTCGCTTCTTCCTCTAGATTAAAGTAAGGAACAGGTGACATTTTTTCTTGGTGGATATGTTTAAGATATTCACTTTGATTTATGTCATTCTTATTAGAACCTAAAAGCACTATGGCATCTTCGGCATTTTGGAAAGAAAGGCCTGTTTGATGGCTTAAATCCTCCATTAAGCCGATCATTCCTATGGTTGGAGTCGGATGCACGGGTTCTACTTTATCTTTTAGTTGAGTCTGATTGTAAAAGCTGACATTCCCTCCAGTAACGGGAGTATCAAATTTTCTACATGCTTCGCCCATTCCCTTAATAGCGTTTACAAATTGCCAATATACCTCAGGATTATATGGATTTCCAAAGTTTAGACAGTTTGTCACAGCCAGTGGTTTAGCACCAGTGCAAGCAATGTTTCTTGCCGCTTCAGATACAGCGATCATAGCTCCTTGATATGGATCTGCATATACATAAGATGCATTGCAATCAACGGAAGCCACAATGGCTTTTTGCGTACCTTTTAATCGAATCAAGAAACCATCCGATGGATCATTTGTATGCATGCTATTCGTTCTTACCATCGAGTCATATTGACGGTAAATCCATCTTTTAGATGATAAATTCGGAGAAGCCATTAAATCCTTTGCTGTCTGCACAAGATCTTTGGGTTGTTCAATGTTGTCGATATTAAATGACTGCAATTCTTTATAATAGGCCGCCTCCTTAAAACTTCTTTCATATACTGGCGCTCCTCCTCCTAATACTAAATCATTCGAAGGGATATCAACGACTAATTCACCATTAAAGTAAAACTCTAGCTTTTTGGTATCAGTTACCTCTCCAATGATTTCACATTCGAGATCCCACTTGTCAAAAACGGCTTCTAGTTCAGCCTCCATTCCCTTTTTACATACAATAAGCATTCGCTCTTGGGACTCACTCAATAAGATCTCAAAAGGCTCCATATCTGCTTGACGAGTTGGTACCTTATTTAGGTCAATCCGCATACCAGTACCAGACTTAGCACTCATTTCTGAAGTCGAACAAGATATTCCAGCAGCACCCATATCTTGCATACCTACGATAGCTCCTGTTTGGATGGCCTCTAAACTCGCTTCTAAAAGCAATTTTTCCTGGAAAGGATCACCCACTTGCACAGCGGGTAAATCATCAGCAGAATCTTCGGTTAAATCCGCAGAGGCGAATGTAGCCCCATGGATGCCATCTTTGCCTGTGGCCGAACCAACGATAAATACCGGGTTGCCTGGACCATCAGCAGCTGCAGACACGGTATGCCCAACCTTCACGGTGCCTATAGACATCGCATTTACTAATATATTTTGATTATAACAATCATTAAAATAAGTTTCTCCACCTATGGTAGGAACACCCAAACAATTCCCGTAATCCCCAATACCTTTAACCACACCTTTTACAAGATGCTGGGTATGAGCTTCTTTTAAATCTCCAAAACGCAATGAGTTGAGTGCCGCTATAGGACGAGCACCCATGGTAAATATATCTCTGTGGATTCCACCCACACCTGTGGCAGCACCTTGATACGGCTCTATCGCTGAAGGATGATTATGTGATTCGATTTTAAAGGCACAAGCCATACCGTCTCCTATATCCACCAAACCTGCATTTTCTTCTCCCGCTTCTACGAGCAAAGCTGAGCCACTTCTAGGCAATGTTTTTAAGTAAGTAATGGAGTTTTTATATGAGCAATGTTCCGACCACATGACTGAGAATACACTTAACTCCGTAAAATTTGGAACACGTCCTAAAATGGATTTAATTTTTTCAAATTCTTCCTCGTTGAGTCCTAGCTTCGAAGCGATGCTAGCATCGGTTTGCTTGTTTGATACTGTATTCTCCATGTGGTTAAATTAAGCTGCAAAGATAATCGTTCAAATGAGCTTTATAACTAATATGAAGACGGAATTTACAATTTGTCTAATTTATTTTATCAAAAAATTCAATAAAAAGAAAACGACTAAGTAAATCCAAAGTATATCCAAAAAATGCCAGTAGATTGTAAGTAACTTTAGGCGGCGTGCTTTGGTCTCGTCCGAAAAATAAACGAGCACAGAAACTGGTTCTTTCATTTTTTTAATGGCTGTAAACCAAAAATAAGCTAGGAAAGGGATGCCCCCAATTAAATGGAGCATGTGGACAAAGCTAATGACATAAAGGTACGATGCCATATTGCTATAGGTGAGATGTATTCCTAAATCTACTAGCTGCTTCCATGCAAGAATTTGTAAGCCTAGAAAGAGCACAGAAAGTATAAGGGTACTTAGTAGAAAAGATTTGTAGCGTTCCGTCTGATCATTTAGATACGATTGTTTAGCTTTTATAAGGGCTAAGCTAGACATCAACAATATTAAAGTGTTAAAATAGAATAATGAGGGCAACTGTATGGGGGGCAATCCGGATTGGATTCTGTTATACATAAAAGCAATGGAAAAAGCTATAAATAGACTGGACATCCCAAACAATAATAAATAGGTAAATAATACCTGAGGATGGATCAAATAGTTTTTTTCATTAACCATATACTGTATTAAACAACGAACACAAAAATGGTTTAATAAAAAAGCCGAAGTTTTCACTTCGGCTCTGTTTTATTAGTCTTTTATAAACTTAAACGTTTCTGTTGCATTTTCTTTTTGCAGTCGCAGCAGGTATATACCAGAGACCAAATGATCTATCGGTAAAACTTGCTCTATCGTCTGAGATGTGGCTGTATAATTAGATAAAACATTTTGGATGCGTTTTCCATCTATATCCAGTAACTCTAGATTGTAATGAGCACCTATTTCAGCAGCAATATTGATGTTTATATAGTCTGTAGCTGGGTTTGGAGCAATGAGTGTGTTTCCAAGAATTTCATCCTCAACATTAGATGGCTGAATTTCCTGATAAGGTGGTAAAATGATATCATCTATCCATACAGCATCTGCTCCAGCAAATACTATTTCATCTTTTTCATAAATCCATTGCAAAATATGTTCACCGGCAGTGACTTCAAAACTGATTTCTTCCCAAGCATTTTTGCCACTCCATTTCCCCATTTCGATATCATCGATTGTGAAAATTAAGAAATCATACGAATCTTCAGAATCCGTTCGGAAAGAGAAACTTATGTTGCCATCTTCTAATACATCAATAGGCATACTGAAAATCGTTTCTTCGTTATCACTAATTGGTCCTGACTGCATGCAATATTGTCCCGCATAAGGATCTAACTCTGTTCTAAACCAAGGAGTTTCGCTCTCATTTTCCAATGGGTGCTCAGACATTTCGTTTTCGAAATCCTCGACAATTAGGTTAGCTCTAAACATAGCCTCACCATTTGCAGAATATATATTGTCAGTGAGTAAATAAGATAATTCTATTGCTGTATCGTTAGGTACATTATCCGCGATGCTTATTTCATATCTTGTTTCCATCAGTCCGGTTGATGCATTTATTTGACTGATTTCTTGAGAGTCATTACTGATAGTAACATAAGGATTATCGATGGTCACTAAACCAGTAAGATCAGTGATATCACTGTTTCCGAAGTTTAAGTTTTCGACAACTATCTCTACCGTTTCATTAGCATCTAAGCGATTGTTGCCATTTCCAGTAGCGCTATCATCTACTCTAATATTTCCAATAGAAAGGCTAGGTGCATTAAGCTTTAGTGCCATATTACTTTCCCACTCATGACCATCAGCGGTAATAATAGCATCAAAGTTGACTACATAACCATCTTCTATGAAATTAACTACTTGTATTTCAAAACTTTCAAGCATAGTAGATGCATCATCTGCAGCAATGTTTCCAAAAGTTTGTGTCTCTTGAACAATCATCACATTTGGATCACTAGTTTGTATCATCATACTCACATTGTCTGCTGATTCAAGTCCCACATTACTTAAAGTGACATTGAACTTAACTGATTCTGCATAGTCAGCTTGCCCATTGTTGTTGGCTTGTGTATCATTAACATCATAGTTTGATAAAACCACAAATGGTCCATCTGCAGGGATAACCTCTATTTGTCCTCTGTATGGGATGGTGTTAAAAGCAGTACCCGTAACTAATACTTCTTCTGGTAAGATAAGCCCTTCGCCTTCGATGGTAATGCTAGCCATTCCATTTTCGACATATCCAGTACCTACAGATTCACCTCTATAATATAAACCAATCATTGCACCTTCAGTATTACAAGATACATTGATACTTGGTGTTCCTATTAAAACACTTTCTACATGTGTTACTTCTAAATTGGAAGGAAAGGCTGTACGTATTTCCATGCTAGGATCACCAAACAAACACCATGTATCCATCATGTCTTCACCCGCACCATCATATTGATCAATCATGTATGATCCTCCATGTACTAAAATAGAACCAAAAGTATGTCTTGTTTCGTAACTCCCGGTACCTGTTATGATACGATTCATTTCGTCTTGACCCGCCATAGGTGGAGCCCAACTTTGTAAAACGGAAGAAAATAATCCTCCGATACCACCAGCCGGATTTCCTGTGTTTTCATCTATTGCTTTTATCCATTTTTCGCCAAAACAATCACCAGTACCATCTGATTCATCAAAATCACCAACACAACAAGCTACGGCTATGCAAAATGGATATGCTCCATCATTGACCATATTATCTATAGCATCATTATTTAATCCACCAGTTACTAGGATTCCATGGCTTCCATGTCCTACATAATTGTACAGGGATGTACCTTGACCTTCTATGACTGCCAGTAATTCGTTTACATTAGGCCAGTCTGGATCATCAGAAGTTATATCTCCTGGAGTAGGTGAGGAGTCCCCTTGATTACCCTCGTAAAATTCGTACACTTCCTCGTAAGTGAAGTTTAATAATTCTTCTTTGATGATATTCATGTGCTCGAAATCTATCTCACCATTATCTCCCGGTCCTTCTTGAGAACCAGCACCCATAGCTGTGGTAAACCACTTTTCTTTAGTTGTATTGGGGTTAGTTTCATATTCCATCAACTTGCTAACCACAGGAACAAGTTCAGATGGATTATGTACCACTAGTCTTCCAATTAATACTTCTGGATAGTGATCATCTCCATCTATGTAACCGTAGCAATTATCGCAGTAGCCGTCTCCAGCCCCTAGAAATAATTCAGAAGTCACCTGATCTTCATCACCTACAATAACCACATAAGAAATGTATTCTTCTTTGTACATATCACTGATATGTTTTCGGACTGCCTCTAAATCAGTACCAAAATCATCCGTATGTGAAATAAAAACTTTATGACCTTTTTGTTTTTTCCATGTAATGATGGGTTCCATCGCCTCATCATACATACTAGGCATCACATATAAAATTCCACCGTATTCATCGATGTACTCATACCGTGAAGATTGAGTTTGATGATTTAAAAAGCGTTCAGCAAATAAAGCATCAAACATCGGGTTTATTGCTGGTACTTCAGCTAAGTTTATATTTGATTTTTGTTCTATTTTTTTAGCTTTTACTACAATTTTTTCGATAACTCTAAGCGTTTGTGTTGAGGCTTGATATTGCATAGGGAAAAACTGAACACCTTGGCCTTTTACACTTCTAAATATGAAAGTCTCTTTAGCTTGAACTAAAGATTCTGGTAGGAATTGTGCTTTAGCATAAGCAGGACCAAATGTGTAAGGTGTTTTATCTGGATTTACATTCCTAAGCAAATTCCCTTTTGATGGTGCAATAGGAGTGTTAACATAATCCGCGAAGGATATATCCAATACTTCGAACTTAAGCATCTCATCGAAGTCTAAAGCTAAATTCGCCGAGAATACAGGCAGATCAGGTTGACCTTTGACCAACTGACTAACGGCACCATTAACTATGGGAATCAAATAATCACCTTCCTCAGTGCTTACATTTTCAAAAGAAAAATCATTGACTTCAATTTCAAAAGTTATCGATTCATGGTTTTCATTGAGCACTTTCGCTTGTATATCTGGCGAATTAGCATAAACACCTGTGGACAAACAAAAGCAAGCAAATAGTAATAGAACTCTGATCATAGTGTGGTTAATTTTTAGTGTTTTTCAAATACTTTAGCAAAATGACTTTCCGCCGTACGAATGTTTAATATATAACTGCCAGGCACAAGTGAGGCAACATTTAATGATGATTTTTCTTTTGTCGATATCATTAACTGACCTTGCATGTTTAGTACTTGCAGCGAGAGAACATCTTCTTGATTTATATTATCTAGAAAAAGGGTAGAGCTGCACGGATTTGGAAAAACTTCAATACTTGCAGCATCCTTTGTGTCTACATTGTCAATAATCATAGGATTAAATTCGAAATAGGCAATCTTAAAATTCGAATCGTCACCATCTTCGGATACTCTGAAAGTCATGTGAGCTGGGTTAGTATCACCATTAGGGTTGACACTCAGCTTTAAAAAAGCTTTTACATCACCCGAGATCGTATCCATGACCATCGAATTAGGATAATTAGCATAGCAGGTCACATTATCGCATAATTCTAAAATCCAATCGTCAGGTATAGTGTTTTCTATAATTCGCCATTTGAGAATGAGCTCCTCATCAGTCTCGTTGACTTGATAAATCTGATGCACCGTAACTATATTATTTTGAATATCAGCTATTAAGGAGTCACTAGGCTCATGAAAAAATTTAAATTCCTGAGCGTGGCTTGATGGTAAGAAAAAAGCTAGGAAAATAAATAAGGCAAAACTGGAATTAATTATCTTTTTCATAGAGAAAGAAAGATACACAAAACATCATTATAAAATTGCCTTGAATTGCAAATTTTCGAACAAATAGTCGTCTAAACACAAAACTATTTTCTGATTTTTAACTTTCTTAGTGTATGAAGTATCAATCTATTTTACAAAGAGGATTTCATCCATTGCAGCAGTTGGCTGTTTTTGTCGTTTTTTTATTATTGATACAACTGGTTATTTGGCAAAGTCCGAGTGGAAATACAGGAGATTCTTTGGCTGCTTGGGAAGCGTCATTTACGATCCTATTGTTATTTTCTGTAACCAACGCTATTTTGAGTATTGCGACTAAAAATATGGGGCAATATTGGATTTTTAGTTTAATTAGTTACATTGCATTAGCCTTCATAGGTGGGTTTTTAGCAACGCAGATATCTGGCGTAACGGTGGATGAAGCAGGACATTTTAGATGGCTATACCTCTTGTTCACTTTTATATTTCTGATCATATTGACCATTGCTCAGACGATGCGAAAAATCGTAGAAATTGCTCAAAAGCAAGATGCGCGACTTCGAGGTGAAGAATAGGCCTATTTTCTTATAAGCTTAAAACTTAAGTCTTTTTGTCTTAAGATGTATAATCCAGCTGGTATTTCACTAAGATTTATTGAGTTTTGTCCAATGTTGATTTCCGTCCATGTACGCATAATTTTCCCATCCATATTGCTTAGTAGAAGATTGTCCTCACTATTGGATTCAAAGTTTAGTTTTCCTGAACTTGGATTAGGAAAAATGTTCAGTTCATTTTTAGAAAGATCTTGGACATCATCGATAAAAGACCATTGCACATCATCCATGCAAAAATAAGTAGGTGTATTGATGCCAAATGCTCCCGTATCTGAAGAAAAATATTGAACTTGATATTCATCCACCTGCCCGAGTGAACTTAAATCAAAATAAGTCCATTCATCTATGATGTAATCTTGACTATTGTCTTCAAATTGAAAATTGGCCAAATAAAAAATCAATGAATCACTGGTAATATTACCATCTTTTACACCTTTAAAGGACAAGTAAAAATAATCTGGATCATCGCCCGATTCTCCGCCAAATTTCTTCGCAAAGTTATCTCCATTCAGCATGCTCAAGTATGCGTAGGTAGAATTAGTTAAATACATGCCATGAACAAATATATCGTTAAATGCATTGTCAATGATGATTTGTGTGGGACTAAAATCGGAAGCAAAATTATAGTCAATAGCATAATTTTGAGAACCTTCATTTCCTGATCCTGTGATGGCTGAATATTGATTTTCGAATCCTGGTGTTGTTGTATCTGTCATAGATGAAATAAACCAGTTAAAGTAAAAATCGAAATCTTCGTCATAACCATTTGGCAAGCTAATTGGTTCTTCATTCCAAAAACCATTTGGCGCATCAATCAGCACTTCATTAAGGTTTAAATCAAAGGATTCAAAATCTCCATTTTGAGCAAACGCACATGCATTTATTCCAAGTAATAAGCACAAAACATTCAATATTCTCATAAGTCTATATTTATCGAAACCATATAACTTCTGCCAGGCATTGGTCTGTATTCTATGATTTCATAAGAACTATCTAATATATTGTTGCAAGTTAGCTTAATACTCGTATTAATCTTGGCTAAACTATAGTTATATTTTAAATAAATGTCACTTAAATGATAAGCAGGAATGGCTTGATTTATTCCCTGACTTTCGGACTTAAATAAGTGATTTATGCCATAATCAAATTGATGGAAATCTCCTTCTAAAGCAAAATTAAAATTGTGGACTGGTGCATACCATATTTGATCCCCCTGATTTATATTTGGACTACTTAACGATGTTCCGAATGTCGATTCTATATAGCTGTAGCTCGCGTTTAATTTGAATAAGTCGAGATTTAAGTCATAGCTAAATGCTAAACCTTTTACTTGTACAGATTGTATGTTTTCTGGTACCCAAAAAAAGTTTTGAGCAGGCCTATACCACAAAATCCAATCTTGGACATCCTTAAAGTACGCAGTGATTGCAAAATTTTGCTTTGTTAGAAAAATGGTTTGGGATATTTCAGCATGCTTTGCTTGTTCAGGCAATAACAACTCATTGCCTCCTGGAGCCCAATATAAATCATTAAGTGATGCTTGTCTTATTCGGTGAGAATACTCTAGCTTTACTTGCCATAATGGTGAAGTTTGGTAATGGACAAAAACACCCCCAGTGAAAGGAAGCTTTCTTTGATTGTTATAGTGCTTGCTCGTTTGTATATTTATGTCTAAACCCTTCCACTTTTTACTTATTCCTAGGGTGGATACATACCTTTTTTCTTGGACTGGTTGAGTATACTTTTCTATATCTGCATTTAAAATGGCCAAGGATTGTTGCCACTGAATATCGAAAAATCGACCAAATCTTTTGATATTATTATTTACATTAAATCGAGAAAACCTGGAGTTGTTATCCACTAGATTTATTGGGTCTACATAATGGATGTTCTCATTTGTATAACTGACGGTCTGCTGGATTTTCCAACGATTAAAAATTCCTTTATAGTTTAAGACTGTTCTTAATATTTGATCTTCTTGGGTAGAAAGACTCCTTGCCTGCACACTAGTAGGTGGAATCTCGCGGGCACTATTTTGGACCCACAAATCACCTTGTAATTGGATTTTTTTGTTAGGCTCAAATTTAATTTGACTTAATGCGGCAGCCTGGTTTATTTGATTATGATTTATATATGCAATGCTGTCGGTTCCTTCTACATTGTATGGGTAGTTATTTCTAGCTTGTTGATAAAAACCGCCTTGTTTAATCGTCCAGTGTTTATTATGGTAAGCAATGCTTGCACCTTGGGCATAATGATCGAAACTACCTCTTTCCGTGTAACTATTGGCACTCCATTTTTTATTTTTTTGTTCAATGTCGCTAAATAGTGACAAATTACCACCTATTCCTATTGGCATTGCAAAACCATCCATGTTTTGGTTTGTTTGGATAGTATAACTATTCATAAAATAAGATGGGATTAAACTCATATCCATTTGACCAACCATTGTGTTTTCGATAGGAACATTATTCCACAATACTCGGGTATGCGAAGCACTAGTGCCTCTTAATGAAAGGTTCGCAATACTGCCTGGGCCGTAATTCTTGTAATTTAGCTGAACATTGTTTTGTAATTCCTGCGCCAATGACTTTGTAGGTGATAAAGGAACCGTTTGCTTTGTCGTAAATCTAGATTGAGTGATATTTATTGTATCACTGACCACATCAAGTTTTGACTGAGCAATACTCAAAAGCGACATTGAAAAAAAGAAACTTAAGAAAAGAAATCTCAAAGGCTAAAAATATGATCACAAAGATATAGTCATTAATAGCCATTGTGCATTAAAATCGAGCAATATTTAGTGGTGAAAGCAATAAAATATTCTTTAATTGCTGCAGGTGGTTCATCCTCTTCTGAGAATAATAAGCATTCTCCGATTCTATAAACTGCAAAATCAAGAGTGCTTTTTTAAATGCATCTTGAGCACTCCTTTCAGCTTTAAGTGATTGATAATGTTCTCCTATGGATTGGAAAATGTCCACAATGGAAGATAGTAACAAGGTGTCGAGCGGTTTTAATCTTTTGAGTATTTGTTTAGGGTGGTCACCGAGTAAATCTTTCTCTGAAATGTTAGTTAGTCTCGATAATTCGATGAGATTTAACTTTAAATCCGAAGCAATGCTCGCTTCGTTTATTGTAGAGATACCTCTACTATAGCTTGGTTCAACAAGATGCATACTCAGGGTTTTACACTTGCAATATAGGTGTAAGCACCTATAATATGTATTTAAGTAGCAATTTTAACATAAAAACGCTTTCCTTTTTGCAAAGGAAAGCGCTTCAATTATTTTTTTCTTTCTTACTCGTTAGGTAACAATTCAGCAATTAGTGAGTCGGCTTTATAAACGTATTTTAAAGCTGCATAAATTCCACCTGCATGTACAGCGACAGTTCTATTAGAGGTTTCGTCGAAGATGAAGTTTCCTGGCAATGATTCAATGTTGCCATCAAAAATTAATCCTACGGCCTCCTTATTGGCATTAATCATAGCACTACCTGAATTACCTCCAATGATATCATTGGTTGTTACATAATTTAGTGGTGATTGCAGTAACTCCATAGATGGGTTTTTCCACTTTTCTGGCAAAGACCATGGGAAAACTTGACCATGAGCATAGTGTCTATCATACATTCCAAAGTAAGTGGTTTTTATGGGTGCAACAGTACCATTGTATGCATAATTTGTCACTCTTCCATCACTAATTCTTAATGTAAAAGTAGCGTCGGGTGGTAAGTCAGTTCCAAACACATTAAAAGCCTGATTGGCGATTTTTTGTTCTAGTTCTTTAATCTTTGTTTTAGTAGCTTCATATTTACCCATAGCTTGGCCGAATCGATCTCCTACGATCATCGAAGATGTGATTAATGGGTCTTTACTTTTAGCTAATTTCTTAGATTTACTTAAGAGCTTTTCTCTTTTACTTGGGTCTAATAAATCTGAACTAAATATTGCGTCTGTGTAGGCGTCTAAACTACTACCATTAAGCATATTGCTCAGGGTATTGTCGCTAGGGTAGATGTCAGCTTGTAATTCACTTAAAAGCACATTAAATAATCTTTTTTCTTTCGGAGTGTTTACAGAGGCACTTAATTCGTTGACTTTGCTAAGCTGTTCGCTTAATGCTGCAGCATCCGCATCTGTATCCATCATTCCTTTATATTGGTGTATTGCATGCATGAGCATTAACATCTTGCCTCTATAAGGCGAAGGCGATAAATGATTGGCTGCCCAAGCCTCTTGCTCCCCTGATTTATACATCTTTTCTAAATCAGTCCAATAGCTTAGACCGGCAGACTTAGATCTGATTTCCTTCTCCATGCTCCGTTTTTTACCCATCAATCGATCATCATGCAATCCACCTATGATTCCTCCATATGCTTTGATAGAATTAGAGAAATTATTAATATTTCCTAATAATTCTTGTGCTTCTCGCACCTTCGAAGGATCTTCAACCATTACATCATATTCCTCTTGCATTAAATCTCTTCGGTTAGTCAAAAACCTGTGCAAATGTTTGAAACGATAATCACGATCATATTCTAATTGGGCTACGGTTCTATATCTTTCAGTTCTAGCAGGATTTCCTACTACAAAAACAGGTGTGCCTTCTTCGATCCCATCAATATTAAATTTGTAATAATTTGCGGATGTATTTGCAGGTTCTCCATTTTCGTAGGCTCTCCAAAATGTACAGTCTAAATTGTATCGAGGATAGGTAAAGTTATCCGGATCTCCTCCAAAAAAGCCTAAATCATTTTCAGGTATTAATACCAGTCGAATATCATCATATCGCTTGTATCCGTAAATAGAATACTTGCCACCAGAATAAAAAGTTACTGAGCGAACACTCAAGTTTTCCCAGCCTTCTTTACCTTTAAAATCTTCTACTAACTTAGCTAGCGCAGCTGATGGATCATCCGCGGCTTTAACTTGATCAGTAACATCTACTATCTCTACTAACTGGTCCACAAACAATCCTTCTACTTTACGCTCTTGCGATCGATCGGAAGCATAATATCCATCTCTGTCAAAATTTTCACTTCCTTCTTGGACTTTAATAGATTCATCTCTTGAACAATGATGATTAGTCATTATGAGTCCATCTGGAGAAACAAAGGATCCAGAACACCAGCTAGCAAATTTTAAAGCAGATTTTTGGACGTCTTCAAACCAAGCATCATCCGCTTCAAAATCATAATTACTTTTAAACCACTCTTTGGGTGGATGTTCGAACGTCCACATTTTTCCGAAGTCGAAACGACTGTGCTCGTCATTTTGTGCAGGCAATACCAAACTTATGCTTACAAAAAGTAAGAGGAATACTATTTTTTTCATCTACAGTTTTATTTAATTATTTAGTCTTTTGAACGGCGGCAAAGTTAAGAATCAATCTTATTTATTTAAGTCTTTCTAATTGCTTGCTAACTTTTTCTTTGATTGTAATAATATTTTGGGTCAATGTTGTTTGTTCTGTATCTATCCACTCAATGGTATTTTTCTCTTCTTTTAACAGTGTGTCAAAATCGTGAAAATTCTGATCTATTTTGAATTTAATATTGGCTGTGTAGTCGCTCAGTTTTTCGAATACTTCTTCTTCTATTTGGACTCGACCTTTATTTACTTCTTCTTCAAACTGCTGGAGAATCTTTCGTTTTTTACCTCCGACAGTGATTCCGGTAAATACCAGTCCTATGGCAGTCATAATCCCACCAGTAATGTCTAAAACAGCAGTATTTGTAACTGCAGCAAGCATGATTCCAATAATCGCAGCTCCACTACCTTTGGCTATGTTAGGTAGTAATTTTTTTCCTTCGTGTTGCATACCTTCTGCGTAGAAATTTTCGGTACGACTCATAAAGTCCGTAAAAGTGCGTTGCAAATCACGTAAAATATTAGCTCTGCGCTCGGCTATATTAGCAAAGATTTCATGGTTGTCTTTGAGCACGGTTTCACTGGTTTTTATCTTAGCATCTACTAATTTTGCCATATCTTGTATGTCTTCGGCTATATCGATCACGCCATGTTGAAGCTTATCTCTTAAGCTAGTATTTAGTTCTGTTTCCATAGATAGAAATAAACCATCTAACCATTCTTTGACATTTTGTTTATCTCCAAATAGTGATCTAAATGAACGTTTGATCATGGTGACAAATGAGAATCCTTCTTGCAACTCACGGTATTTGCTACTGGTTATTTTATCATATTTAGATATCAGGTTTTCCACGAGAATATTGATGTGGTTTTTAGTTTTTTCTTCTTGGCTATCTAAAAGCTCTTGAATTTCTGTTCTGAATTTAAGGTCTATCTCATACTGCCGTTTTCGATCAAATAGGCCTTGCTTGATACGGTCATTTATGGTTTCTGCTGTGCCAAGATTTGACAGAAGTTTTTGATAAGGAGCTTTCCCTCCGGTAATGGTTTTATTGACATATTCATGTACTGCCTGAAAGCCACTTTCTGATTTATTTCCTTCAAGTTCCATTTTGGCTGATACCGCAAAAACAGGTACATTGGTCATACCTTTTTTTAAAGCATATTCTTCTACTCCCTTTGTGTTAATGACTAAATCTTCAGGTTCCATTAAATCTTTTTGTTGGAGAACAAAAATGATTTTTTTACGCCATTCGTCATTTATGTAGTCAAAGAATTTCCATGCTGATTCTCGATATGGATTTTTTGATTCGAATACAAAAATGATTAGATCAGAAACAGGTATAAATTCTTCTGTAATTTCTTGATGATATTCTATAATAGTATTGGTTCCAGGGGTGTCAACTATAGCTACATCTTTTAGTATTTCTACTGGAAAAGTGATTCGTTTTAAATGTTCACCCAAAGTAGTTTCTGTTTGTTCGGGTCCATAAACAATTTGCTGTATTGTATCCGTCATAGGAGAAGGAGCCACTTTGCAAATCTCTTTATCTGTCCCAAGTAAGGCATTGATAAAACTACTTTTTCCTGCTTTCACTTCACCTACAATAACAAACATAAAAGGGTCATTTATCCTATTGATGAGATCGTCTACATGTTTTTGAAGATCTTCATGACCAATTTTTTGAGTGATTTGTCGCAAACTTTCTAGCGATAAAACAATCGATTCTTTTTCTTTTACCGATAATTCTGTTTGAAGCATAAGGTATTTTTTGTTATTCAGTCAATCGGGGTATTATTGAGTTCAACAAAGATTTATCAAAATACATTCTCAATTCTGGGCCAAGATTAAAAATTCCATCCAAAATACTAAGATTATGGACGAATGCATATTTGTAATCAAACACTTGATGATATGTTTTTAAAGTGTGTGCTTGGCTTAGAAAATCCAAATCCCTCATATTGATACTAGCCGGCTTCTTATTTGTTGTATTTGTTTGCACAGTGTGATTAAAAAAGCGCCCCAGTATCCATTGATGGATCGTGGAATTTAATTCCCATAAGGTATCTTGATTCTTGTATAAGCTTTCTATTTCTTGGATATAAAAGTCATAATAAGGTGATTTGCCATATTGTGACTTCATGGTTTTTAAATGTTGGTCTTTCCATGGTTCGTCATTGAAAATCAGTACTTCTCGAATAGCTTGTTGCTGGTTCTTTCCACTTTTTAAAGGAACACTTAATTTTAAAACACCATTTGCACCGAGTATATGGCATCTATTGCGGCAGCTTTTCTTTTGGTAATGTTCTTCTTCTACGATGATATGTGGATAATAATAGACTAGGTGATAATAAAGCATGGAACCCCAATAGCTGGTAGATAGCAAGAAATTAATATTTTGATTTACATTTATGTTTTCCAATGACTATTGTAGATTATTAAGTGAAATTACAACATAAAACCATAGATAAGTATCTAAACCGATGGGGGACTGTAGATACTAATTATAAGAATCAGGAAGAAACTGACACTGCAATAACGATTGTGATTCCTTGTTTTAATGAAGATTTTGTAGATACAAAAGAGTGCTTGGTTTCTTTGATAAATAGTGCTAAAATTGCGAGTTTTAACACCTTAGTTTTTTTGATTTTGAACGATTATCAAGGATGTGATGCGTCAGTTAAAAAAACGAATCAATCGTTTAAAGAAGCCTTTGGAAAATTTAATAAGCGATACACCAATATTGAATTTGTTCTCATCGAAAAACATTTTAGATCATTTAAAGAAGGAGGTGTAGGTTTTGCGCGTAAACTTGGGATGGATACGGCATTGGCTAGGTACGCAGCATTGGACAAACCAGAAGGAATTATAGTCTGTTTAGATGCGGATACAAGCGTGCATCCAGACTATCTTAGCCTTATAAAATCATCATTTAACCAGCATGTTGAAGCCGCAACAAGTATCGGCTTTGCTCACAGACTTGATAATGATGCTATTGTTGATTACGAACTACATCTTCGTTATTTTATCAATATGCAACGAGTGTTAAACTTGCCCTATGCTTATCAAACCATTGGTAGTGCTATGGCGGTTAAAGCTTTTGATTATGCAGCTGAAGGAGGAATGAGTAAACGACAAGCAGGGGAGGATTTTTATTTTTTACAAAAATTTATCAGCAAACAGAAAATATTCCAAATAACGAAAGCGATCGTTTATCCATCTTCAAGAGAATCAGATCGGGTTCCCTTTGGTACGGGAAAAGCCGTGAGGGAAATACACCACTCTACAGAAAGTTACACAAGCTATCATCCATCCTCTTTCAAAGCCTTAAGTGATCTTCCTATACTCATAAACAAAAGCTATCACGAAGAGGCACACGAACATTTAATAGATGATGTTTTGCTGATGTATTTAAAACAAGAAAATTACCTTCAAATTTTATCAAAGCTTAAATCTCAATCCACTCATTTAGAGCAATACACAAAGCAATTTTTCCTCTGGTTTAATGCTTTTAGATTGTTTAAATATTTGCATTTTGCCCGAGATCATAAATGGCCTAATATAGATATCGAAAGCTGTTTGCAAGCTCTGTTTGTAGAAATAAATTTGCAGTATAGCCAAGACAAAAGAACCTGCTTAATTAAACTGAGAGAATATGATGAGCAAAACCCTTACTCATGGGATTTTAATGCAATGCAGGTCTGATTTCTAAAGCATTAATCGCTTCCGCTTCTCTATCAATCCACCAAGCTAAACGATCATACACCTGTTTTTCTTCAAAATAATTTAAAGCCATTTTTACAAAGATATGTCCATGCTTTGCTTCAGAAACCCACAACATTTTATAAAATTTTGCCATTGCCGGATCTGTTTGTGCTTCAGCCACTAATTTAAAGCGTTCTGCGCCCCTTGTCTCTAATACTGAGGCGATTAACAAACGATCCATAAAGCGTTCTTCTCTACCCGAATGACATTGTTTGATTAATGCCTTGACGTACAAATCTTCCCCTATTGAATGTTGCAGTGGTATGCCTCTTTCTTGCATAATCTCATACACCATTTTAAAGTGCTCTAATTCTTCAATACCTGTATCAATCAGTTCCGGTAATATTTCTTTTCGATCTGGATATTTAGCCACAAAACTCATAGCCATAGCAGAAGCTTTTCGTTCGCAGTCGGCATGGTCTTGTAAAAACGCATCAAAATTTTCTAAAACGGCATCTAACCATTCTGGTTTACTTGCAACAATAATATCAAGATTAAGCTTCATAGTTCTTCTTTAAAATTGAATGATCTCCTTGTAGACTCGTGCCGTAGGAAGACCCATAATGTTTGTATAAGTACCTTTTATTTTGGTGACTTTATTCATACCTATCCAGTCTTGGATTCCATAGCTTCCTGCCTTATCTAAGGGTTTAAAATGTTCGATATAATAATGGATTTCTTCTTTACTTAATACTGCAAAGTCTACTTCAGCCACTTCAGCAAAGCTGACAAGATTTTTGAGTGATCTTAATGCTACGCCAGTACTCACAAAATGTTTTGTGCCACTTAATCGCTCTACATATTCCTTCGCTTGCTTCTCGTCCTCTGGTTTTCCTATGATCTGATCTTTAAGAATAACGACGCTGTCTGCTGTGAGGAGCAATTCGTTTTCTTTAATATTGATCGCTTTGGATTTTCTGATAGCGAGATGCTCAGCTACATCAAATGCATTCATTGCACTATCAAAACTTTCATCAGTATCTTCCGTACGCAATGTGTAAGTAAATCCCATATTCGTTAATAGTTGGGATCTACGGGGAGATTTGGACCCTAGGACAATTTGGTATGAGCTCTTTTGATTCATGATGTCACAATGATAAATAACAAAAATAGCATTCCCAAGCCCATATGCATTTTCAAAGATCTACTTAGGCTTTGATGGTTGCCTTTTTCATTCCAGCGAAGCAGCCTTTTAAAAAACCACAAGGAATGCGGAATAATAAGTATGCCAAAGACAAGACTCCAAGAAAGGTCGAATTTAACTAAAGCATAAATTGTACAAAGCTCGACGATTATTAAAGTAAATGACAAGAAGATGCACACGGCTTTGGTTTTTTCAAAACCTATAGAAATGACTAATGTCTTATAGTGATCTGCTTTGTCACCTTCTTGGTCTTCTACGTCTTTTATGATTTCTCTAATCCAACTGATTAAAAAAGCAAAAACAACAAATAATATCCCCAAGGAATAGCGAGGATTAAGGTCAAACGATGAAGGTAAAATACTGGGTAGCATAAATAATACAGCCGTGACTCCAGCTGAAAATAAAGCAACTATTAGATTACCTAAAGTTGATATTTTTTGCCAAGAATAAGAATATAAAAATAACAATAGATATGTCAAAGGATACAGCCACCATAGAAATAAAACACTATACTCAGCCGCTAAAAGATAGCTGCTGCCCAGCCCTAAAATACTCAATGTCGAATACACAAACAGTAATATTCTGGGATTAATATTCCATTGGTGTTTTAAGTTTATAGCATCCGTTTTAGTGTCGAAATAGTGGTTGATCACGAATCCGCAGACTGCAGCCAGAAGCGTGAGTAGCATAATAGAAACCAACAAATAGATTTCTTGCCTAGTAGATTTTTGGAATAAAAATGTTGGGTCAATAAAAGCCTTAAAAAATAAAGCTTGCGTCACAATGGCAATGCATAGATTAACTGGACGGATTAAGCTCACAAATTGCTTCATCTACCAAAGATCCTTTGCTCTTAGTACTCGTTCTATTACGTCTCTAACACATGTTTTTCCACCTTGTCTGGCAGAAATAAATTGACTCTTTTCTTGAACTTCATATACGGCATCACTCGGACATGCTGCAATGCTGACTTGGTCCATTATTTCCAAGTCCGAAAGATCGTCTCCCATGTATAAAGCTGTACAGTCTCCTAACTTTTTCATCAAATCTTTAAAGGCAGGCAATTTAGATTGTGTCACTTGGTAAATATGGCTTACGCCTAATTGTTCGAATCTATGTCGGACAGGAGCGGATATGGCTTTAGTAATTATAGCGACATTTAAACCAGCCTGCATAGCTCTTTTTACGGCATAACCATCCTGAGTATGCATTATACGAAGCCATTCATTACTTTCAGAAAGAATCATGTGGGATGGAGTAAACACACCGTCCACATCAAAAATCAATGTGTCAATCTTGCTAAATTGCTCGTAGACATTTGACATAAGCGATTATTGATTGTCACGCCATTCATATACCCATTTAGCTTGTATCTGCTCTAAATGGCCCTCGCTACAATCTTCCCTCTTACCAGTGAAATTATCGAGATCTAATACCCATTCGATAAGCTCTGTAAATCGTATGCGGTATATTTTACTTTCGTTGAAGTCATCCCCAAAATGCTCATATAAAGCCATGGCTATATCTTCGTGATCTGCCCACTGTAAAGGCATGTTATTAAAGTCATCAAAACTCATCGTCTATTAGTGTTCGTGTCCAATAATTTGATCCTGATCAGGAATTTCTACTTCCAGGTATGCTTCAGCATCGTTAATAATGCATTGACAGCCTAGTCTGGATTCTAATGTAGGTGCAATGGCGCGATCTATAAAGTCTTCCTCCCTATCTGATATTTCAGGTAAGAATTCATCACCTTGCTTGACGTACACTTGACAAGTACTACAAGCACACACGCAACCACAATTATGATTAAGATGGATGTCATTGTCTTCTGCAATATCCAAAATGGACTGACCTAAATCAAAGCCTTCTATGACCTTTTCTTCCAGATCCTTATCTTCAAATGTAAATTTTATTTTCGCCATAAACTGCTGCAAAATTAATTAAACTTAAGAACATAGGATTCTCAATAAAGATTTAATATTTGGCGTTTATTTTTATTTTTCTGCCTTATCAATCTTTTTAGCATCTTTTGCTAATTTATCGTAACATTGAAAAACAAAATAATTCTTATGGAAAGGGAAGGTCAAGAATCGAAAAAGAAGAGTTATAAGTTTAAGGAATTAAAGGTATATGGATCCACTGAATGGCTGGCATCTAATCAAAAAAAATATCGCCAAGTATTTGATAGATATCTGACCAGTTACATCTATGCAGAGCTTAGTTTTTACAATAAACTTTTCGATGAGGCTTCTTGGAAGGTTAAAGTCAATTTAAACTGCTATAAACTAGGCGAAACCAAACGTAAAATTTGCAGTCTTGACTTTGAAAAGAAAGTTAGTAAATATGATAGTATAGTACATATCCGAGAAGGTTGGGGCAATAAAAAACAAGGAGCATTTTGGAAAAAAGGCACGTATTATTGGGAAGCAATTATTGATGGAGAATTAGCAACAGCAAAATATTTTTATGTAGAAGATGCTGGTTTAGCTTGGAAAGACATTGAAAAAAATCCATATTTTAATTTTAAATCCCTGCGACTATATGAAGGTAAATACGATGATGTTATCGAAAACGAACGAGAATATCTAAAGGTGTTTTCGCATGAAGAAACAAGATACATTTATGCCGAAATAATCTTAGAAAATAAATACCTCAGCAATGATTGGTTTTTGGAGATGTTTGTCAAGTTTAACAATGAAGCCAAAGAATTAAAAGGACACATTTCTAAGCTCGTAGAAATAAATAGAACTGAAAATGAAATAAAAATTACAGCAGGCTGGGGTTCTAATTCACCCGGTAGTTGGCGAAAAGGAAAGTACACCCTCGATTTAGTTTTTTTAGATAAATTGGTAGCCACTTTGCCTTTTGAGATTGGAGAAGAGTTTTCTGCAGGAAATAACAATATTTTCTTGCCGTATCACTCCACACCTTTATTGATTTCCGAAGAAGAAGATCCTACTATTTCTTTTGATGAAGTCCTAGGGCAGTTAGATGCATTGATAGGTTTAAATGAAATTAAACAGAAAGTCAGAGAGCACGCAAAGTATATTCAATTTCTCCAACTTAGAAAGGAAAAAGGTTTTAAAGATCCGGAAACCATAAATATTCATTCTGTCTTTACAGGAAACCCTGGAACAGGTAAAACAACGGTTGCTAAAATGATGGGCAAGTTGTATAAAAAGATGGGACTATTATCCAAAGGTCATGTGCATGAAGTAGATCGGGTAGATTTAGTAGGAGAATACATAGGCCAGACAGCGCCCAAAGTCAAAGATGCTATAGAAAAAGCTAAGGGTGGTATTTTGTTTATAGACGAAGCTTATGCATTAGCTCGATCCAATGATGATACGAAGGATTTTGGAAGAGAGGTCATTGAGATTTTAGTTAAGCATATGTCGAAAAAGGATAATGAAATGGCAGTTATAGTAGCTGGTTATCCTAAGGAAATGGATCATTTTATCAATTCAAATCCAGGTCTAAAATCTAGATTTAAGCATTTTTATTCTTTCCGTGATTATATGCCTCAAGAGCTTAATGATATAGCTGTTTTTGCCGCAGAAGAAAAAGAAGTAGTCTTTTCCGATCAAGCTAAAAATGCCCTGGAAAAAATGATTGTGAGAGCATTTAGAGATAGAGATACTACATTTGGTAATGCAAGATTTGTGTTTGACCTAGTAGAAAAGGCTAAAATAAATCTTGGTTTGCGCGTAATGGATGCAAAATCACCCGCAAATCTAAGTAAAGCTAAATTGGCTCATATTGAAGAGACGGACGTATTAAAAATTAGTGAATCGCTAGAAAATAAAGGCCCTGAAATTCCGATTGACCAAGAGTTGCTCGAACAGTCTTTAGCCGAATTGGATCAGTTGATTGGCATTGAGCAAGTGAAAAAAGAAATATATGAGCTCGTCGAAATCATCAGGTACCAGAAGGAACAAAATAAAGATGTCCTTAATCAGTTTTTTCTACATACAGTATTCGTAGGTAATCCAGGCACAGGAAAAACAACTGTTGCCCGAATTCTTGCCAAGATTTATAAATCTCTTGGTCTCATAGAACGAGGACATATTGTAGAAACTGATCGACAAGGTTTAGTTGCCGGTTTCGTGGGCCAAACTGCCTTAAAAACCAATGAAAAGATCGACGAAGCAATGGGTGGAGTTCTCTTCATTGATGAAGCGTATACTTTGTCAAATTTTAATGGTTTACAGGGAGATTACGGAAATGAAGCCATACAGACATTATTGAAAAGAATGGAAGACGATCGTGGGAAATTCTTTGTGTTTGTAGCTGGATATCCAGAAAACATGGATGCCTTTTTAAAGGCAAATCCAGGCTTGCGTTCAAGGTTTGATAAAACACTGCTTTTTGATGATTATTCAAGCGAGGAATTAAGTCAGATTGCAACTTCTATGATCTATGAGATGCAATACAGTTTGACACCCAAAGCCAGTAATTTATTAAAAGAATTTACAGATAGTTTAAATGCAGGACGAGACAAGTATTTTGGGAATGCTCGGACGGTCAGAAAATACATTTTAAGCCTTATCCACCAACAAAACGTGAGGATCGCTGGCTTACATAAAGATGGAAAGAAAAATATAGCCGTTAAACAAATTACGCAGCAGGACTTTATAGATGTAAGTGCATCAAACGAACATGCATTTTATAAAAGAAAGCATATTGGTTTTTAAAAAACAAATTGGATGCCAGCCATGCTTTGCATACCAAAGCTTGTGTAATTTTCCCATTGAATATATGCTTTGTTAAGTAGGTTAAAACCTTGGATAAAACCGCTGAGCTTATCATTAAATTTGTAATTGATTTCGAGATTAAGGTCTATTATATCATCCGGGAAAATGGTGTTGTCCGAGTGAATAATCTCGTTCCTCTTTACGTAGAATACAGTTTGTTTAATGACCAGTTTTTTAGCATTTAGCAAAGACTGCTGCAGTGTGCCTTTAAAAAAAGTACTTGGTAATAGAGCTAAATCTTCAGCTTGAGCTTCCAAAAACATGCGCTGTATTAATTGCAAATGGTAGGAAAACCAGTGGTTCACATCCATGCTATGCCGTAATTCTGCCTTTAAATCTGAATAATTAATGCTTTTGCCGATAAGTCTAGCAGCTTTAGCATCATAAAAGAAATTGACATCATTGATGTGCTGATTGTAACTGAGGCGTAGTTGCTGACTTGTGTTATTTTTGTTCAATGCCGCCTCAAGATATATCTGCCTTTCTTCCTGGGCTTGCAGCCATTCTATGGAGGGGAGTACTTCTGGAATGCGCTGTTTATTTGAATGGAAATTATTTGTTTTTTGGTAACTATTTGTTCCTATGGATAGCCAAGCCTTTTGATTCGAAAAAGCATACTTAATGAATGTATAAGGATATATTTTATCAAGCTGTTTATCCATAAAGTTTACACCTGCATGGACTGTAAGTAAAGGATTTGACCATTGAACAAAAGGTTTTAGATTTACTGCATTTATATTGGTTTTTTCTTGGTCCAATGTCGCTCTAGTGTGATGGAAATCTGCGTCTATATTTACACCCCAAGCCTTGGAGAAGTGCTTTTTTAAATAAGCGGAAGTATGGGTGTTGTGTTCATTATAAGACTCTTGTGGAATAAAATTAATGGCATAATTTGCCTGAATTCCATAGAGTAATCTAAGTGACTGATAAGGTGTTCCATGCAGACCCACAAACGCCGCAAATTGATTGTTGCTTTGATTAAGCAGAGGAGCTGACAAAGTATCTAAAGCTTCTAATGATTCATCACGTAATCCAACTTGCTGGTATTGGTATTGAATACCTCCAACAGCCTTTGTTTTTTTATTCAAAAAATAGTGTCCTTTGAGGTTTGTTTCTATATCTCTAAAATTGGCTTGATATCTGGTTTTATCTCGAGCAGAGTGGTACCTTACATCTGCACCAAGTCCATACCAGTTTTCGATAGAGTAGTAATATCCTAAGTCTGATAAAACTTGGTTAGGGCTGCCAAATCCAATCTTTAACCAGCCATCATTATAATTAGGTTCTCTATGATGTTGATACCTTAAAGGCTTTATGGTCAGTGGTAAGTCAGGAAATTCATAATCTAGTGCCAGGATTTGGACGTTTATAGGCAATTTATCTTGTACATTTTTTTCATCTTCTACAGGAATGTCAAGAACATCAAATGACTGTATGTCCAAGATGTTAGTTTGTGTAACCTTTAAAACATCTGTGGGTAAAGCTATAGAGTCCTTTTCTTCTTGCGCACTACTTATTAAACTACAAAAACATAAAATAGCGCTTAAAATATATTTAATTTTCATTTTGAATATCTTGAAATTCTACTTGATTTGTTTGGTCTTCTTTGAGATGATTTTTCTTATATGCAGCATTGATCAAAATAAGTTTATCTGTTGCTTCTTGATATATGCTGGCGTCTTCCTTATAATTTTCTATGACTGCTTCTGAGGTAGCTTTGGCATTTAAATAGTCTTCTTTATCTAAATAAACATCTGACAATAATAGTAGGCTTTTTGCGACCCATTTGGGATATTTACTAGCTCTTTTTATTGCTTCTAAACACTGTCGCTCTGTGGCTTCTAAATCAGATTTTTGGTAGAAAATACTGGCTAATAAATAGGTGGATTCTGCGCTAATATTATGCGCTGGACCAAGCAATTGTACTACTTTGTTAAAGGCTTTGATCGCTTGATCTGGGGATGCTGATTGTTGGGTTTTACCTAGATAATAATAGGCTTTTGCTTTGTTTTTTTGGGTGCTTGCGGGATGCTCGGCTACTATTTGACCATAAGTGATAATATCATCAACTTGGCCCAACTTAAAGCTGCAATATAGCCCAGACTCTGCTGCTTCTAGTTGAACAGCTTCATCACTAGAATGTTTGTATATAGATTTAAAATAGGAGAGTGCGCTGGAATAGTCTTGGAGCTGATTTAAAGCAATGATGGCCGCTTTTTTGGTGGATTTGAGCTGATAAATTGAATTTGGATTAGCAATAACTTTTTGATAGTATGTGTATGCACTCTGGTTTTCTTTTAGTAAAGCATAGGATTCGGCTATAGTGTATTGTGCTTCATCTATGTACAAACCATTAGGATAAGAAGATAAATAGCTTTCTAGTTGAATAATACTTTTGTGATACTCTCCTTTTGTAACATGATTATGAGCAGTTTTAAAGGAAAGGGAATCTTTAGCTATGGAAGATATTTCATAATCCGTATTAGTAGATAAGTAAGTAAACAGGGTGTTGGTTTCATTTAAATCATTTAGATAGATTTCTTTCAATGCAGCAATGGCGCTCAATTTCTGGTTGGTGGTTGATGGTGTTTCTACTACACGTTTATATAGTTTAATAGATTCCTTAAGTTGATTATTGTTGTAATATAATAGAGCTTGTTGTAAAAGAGCATCACCTGCAATATTTCGGTCATTAGAATTACTGAGCTGATTTAAAATATCTAAAGCTTTATCTACATTGTTTTCTTGGGTATAAAGTTGGGCTAATTCCACATTCGCTTTTTGGGTATATCTGCTGTTTGGATATTCAGAAGTGAGTTGGGTTAAATAGTTTTTTTGTTGTTGTAAATCGCCTTTTTTGCCAGCTTGATATGCAGAAATGTATAATATATAATCCTTGACTTTTGTACTTTTTTGTGTTGTTTTTTTAAGGTTCTTTAGTCCATTTTTATAGTCATTGTTAATCAGTGAAATTTCTGCGAGTTGTAGATATATATTATCACTGACTGGAGCAGAATAATTTGAGGAAGTGATATGATCTAAACTGAGCTTGTATGACTTGATCGCATCATCAAATAATAGCTCTTCTTGAAAAATATTGCCAAGATAGTATTGGGCAAATGGGTATTTTGACTCGCCTTGTTTTATGCGTTTAAATTGATTTTTGGCTAATGTTGTATTTTTTGCCTGCAAGGCGATACGACCCAATAGATAATTTTTTTCACTTTTCATCTTTTCAGTGGCTGTGTCTGAACTGATTTTGTCAAGATTGCCTTTAGCTACTGAATATTCAGCTTCGTTGAAAGCTTGTCTAGATTTCTTAAGGACTAATTCGTGATAAGTTTGTTTGAAATCATGCTTATCATCTAATTGCTCAATAAAACGGATGGAACCATCTAGATCTTCCGATGATTGGAGTATTTGATTGATGTATTGATTGGCCTCATACCTATAGCTTGATTGAAGACTTACCTGGTTAAAGTGGTCAAGTGCTTTTCTGTAGGAAGCAGTTTGATAAGCCAACATTCCAGCATTATATCGTAGATTTTGGCTAAGTTTTTCATCTTGAGACTGTGCGATTAATTGCTCGGTAGAAGCTAGAGCTTTCAGATACGCCTCATCCTGGTAGTATAAGTCGGTCAGATAGTAATTAGCAAGGAACGAAAGTTGATTGTTTTCCAATGCTATTTTATTGAAGAATTTTTTTGCTTTGTCGTTTTTTTGAAGTTTATAAGATGCATATGCCAATTGGAAATAAAGTTCGGATGTAAAACCTGTATTGGTGCTTAAATACTTTGTTAAGTTTTTATCGGCTTTTTGATAATCTTCCAGCATAAAAGATGCTTGACCTAATATTCTATACATTTCAAGATTTCTATCATTCGATGGTATCGCTTCTATGTATTGTTGACAATTAAGATATTTGCCTTGACTATAATAGAGTTGTGCAAGGTAGTATGGCGTATAGTTTTTAAAAGGTTCTGTCTGGTCCACTTGAGATAAAAGAGCAATGGCTTCATCTGGTTTGCCTAAAAAGAAAGAACTCATGCCTGAGTAATAGCAAGCATGTGAGCTAAACAAACCTTGTTTGTTTCTTAGGACTTCGAAAATTTCTTTTGATAATTGAAATTCTTTGGTGGCAAATAATGAATAAGCATACAAAAACTGAGCGGTATTATTATTTATTCTAGAAGATTCTTGTAGCTGCTGGAAATAACGAATGGCTTCCTGGAAATCATTGTCTTCAAAAGCTATCAGAGCCATTTGATGAAAAATGGTATCCTTTGAAACTAAATGGTTTTGGATGATATAGCTAAATAAATCTTTGGCTCTGTGTTCGAAACTCATGTAAGAACTAGTGGCTAAATCCTCAAGTTCGTTTTTAGATATTGTGGCGGAAGATTCTAGTTGATAAATGTCAAAATACTGACTGGCCAATGGTTGTAAGTTTTCCTTTAACAAAAAAGTTTCGTTACAATTTAGCGGAGAATTAAATCTAAGTGTTTCTTGAGCCAGACTTAAGGTGTGGAAAATACAGCTTATCCACACAATATTAACGAGTTTCATATTATGTAATTATCGTATATAACGAAGTTACGACATAAATATGACACACTTTACATATTTGTAAAGCTGAATTTTAAAGAGAATTATAAATTAAAGAAAAGTTATATAAAGTGCTCGAGGCGGGAATCGAACCCGCACGACCTCAACGGTCACAGGATTT
>JAHDHQ010000014.1 GCA_020631235.1 Saprospiraceae bacterium
TTAAGCATAAATAAAAAAGAGACTATCTCGATTTGAGACAGCCTCTTTTTTATTTCCATAATTGACTAAAGTAACAATCCATCTTTTGAATAAAATATGTACATTTGAATAGAAAGACAATAGCAAACATATATTGCTGTTTAATTAAAATTAAAAAAGAGTCCATAACTTCAGAATGGACTCTTTTTATTTATAGAATATGAAGAACGTTTTTGATATAATAAAAAGACCCATTTTAATAGCTGGGCCTTGTAGTGTGGAGACAGAAGAACAGTTTATTAACACTGCATTGAGACTTAAAAAAGCTGGCAATGCTGATATTCTAAGAGGTGGTATTTGGAAGCCAAGAACTCGACCAGATTCTTTTGAAGGAATAGGAGCCAAAGGATTACCTTGGATGGTCAAAGCTAGAGAATTAACGAACATTCCATTGACGGTAGAAGTAGCTAAAGCGAGACATGTAGAGTTGTGCTTGGACTTTGGCATAGATATGCTGTGGATAGGTGCTAGAACTACTGTAAATCCATTTGCTGTGCAAGAAATTGCCGATGCACTGAAAGGCACTAATATTCCCATCATGGTTAAAAACCCAATAAACCCTGATTTAGCCTTATGGTTGGGAGCGATAGAACGACTCGAAAAAGTCGGACTCACACAAATCGGGGCAATACACAGGGGTTTTTCTAACTACTCTGAGCACTATTACCGAAATCGTCCGAATTGGCAAATACCCATCGCCTTCCGACAAGAAAGGCCTGAAATACCCATGTTATGTGATCCAAGTCACATTTGCGGACGCCGAGATACTTTGTATGAAGTTTCTCAAACAGCGATGGATCTAAACTTTGATGGATTAATGGTAGAAAGCCATATAACTCCTGATGATGCATGGAGTGATGCTGCTCAACAAATCACACCGGAAGCGCTTAAAGAACTGATTCAAAGCATTGCAGTCAGGGATGATGAATTTAGAGATAAAGCCCTTTTAAAGGAGATGAGAGAGGATATCGACAATTTGGATGATCAGATTGTCAAACTTTTAGGAGAAAGGATGAAGTTAGCCTTAAAAGTAGGCAAAGAGAAAAAAGAACAAAACATCACCATATTAGACGAAAAAAGATGGAAAACAATCCGTGAAAAATATAAAGAAAAAGGCCTAGCATTAGGTTTGGGTGAAAATTTTCTAGATAAATTAGTGGGACAAATTCATTTAGAAAGCATAAAGCAGCAATCTAAATATTTTCAAGAAAATTAACATCAGTTAATCCAGGCGTCGAGTTCTAAATTGCGTTTTATGTAATGGTAAATTTCTACCTGAGATCTCACGGACAAATTACTATTGTCACTTTTGTAGTGATTAGCTTGTGACTTATCAATAATTCTAGCTTTGGTATTATCACTAAACTGGATACCTAGAATTTTCTTAATAAATTTTCTTATCTCCTTATTATATACTGGCACTATGGTTTCTATACGATGATGTAAATTACGCACCATCCAATCCGCTGAAGAAATAAACATTTTTTCTTTACCATTATTCTCAAAAATAAAGACTCTTGGATGTTCTAAAAATCGATCAATAATACTGATACATTCTATGTTTTTACTAAAATTAGCTAGATCAGGAACTAGTGAACAAATGCCGCGAACTATGATTTTTATCGTTACTCCAGCATTACTCGCTTTATACAAACGTTTAATGATATCTTTATCTTGAAGGCTATTTAATTTGAGCGTTATTTTTGCTTTCTTACCTTCTTTAGCATTATGTATTTCCTGGTCAATGAGACCTTCTAATTCTTCGTTTAAATTAAATTGACCTACGAGTAAATTTTCAAATTTTTGTTCAGGTACGCGCTTCGTTTCAAGATACCTAAATAGCTTGATTACTTCATTTGTGATGCGCTCATCAGCAGTAAACATCCCAAAATCTGTATACAACTTAGCGGTATCTTCATGAAAATTACCTGTACTAATGTATGAGTACAATTGTTCCTTTTTGTCTATAACCTTTCGAACAATAGCCATTTTTGAATGGACTTTTAAACCAGGCATACTATAAAAAACAGTAACTCCTGCCTCTTCTAATTTTTCGCCCCATTGGAGGTTGGCTTCTTCATCAAACCGTGCTTTTATTTCTATAAACGCAGTGACTTGTTTCCCTTTCTTAACAGCTTTCATTAACGCATTCATGATACGCGAAACCTTGGCCACTCTATATTGAATAATTTTAATATGTGTCACCTTCGGATCATCCGCTGCTTGCTCAAAAAACTGGATAACGGACTCATAGCTGTGGTATGGAAAATAAAGCATATGATCCCGCTTTGCTATCTTGTCAAAGATAGATTTTGCTTTTTCGAGCGGAGGATAACTCAGTGGATTAAGTACTGGATCCTTTAAGTTATTTAATCCAAAAGATGGAAACTTGAAAAAATCTGAATTATTGTGCTGCCTACCTTCTGGAGATAAATCGTATTTATGCAATCTAAAGGCATTCATTAAATATTGGAGAAAGTCGTCAGGAATTTTTCGGTCATATACTAATCTGGAAGCCACACCAATATTTCGTTTGCTTAGACTCTTTTTAACTTTAGAAATCAGATCACCTGAAAATTCGTCATCGATATACAGCTCAGCATCTCTAGATAATTTGATAGAATAGCTACCCACAATATCAAATCCCGGAAAAATGAGTTGTGCGGCATTCCTAACTATGTCATCGAGTAATACGACTACATTTTTATCTTTCTTTTTACTCGGCAACTCTATAAATCTGGGCTTTTTGTCAGAAGGTATTCTGAGTAAAGCATACATGATTTTAGCGTTGGGTTTTGATTTATCTTTTAATTGTAAAGCTAAATAGATGTTTGCGTTATTTAAAAAAGGCTTTACCTTGTCTTCCATTAAGATAATGGGATGTACATAAGGTTGTAAATGATCTATAAAGTATTCAGTCATAAAAGCGAGTTGATCCTCACTAAATTTCTTTGTTTTTAACTGAATGCCTATTTTAATCAACTCGGGCAAAATCTCTTCCTCCAGTATTCGGGTAAATTCTTCTTGTTGAGTATTGACTATTTTTAATATCCTTACTAAAACTTTCTCCGGCTCGAAAGCTAAGTTTTTTTGTGGTTTTTTACCTGCTCTAACTAGATTTCTATGATTAGCAACTCTCACTCTAAAAAACTCATCCAAATTTGACGAATAGATAGCAAGAAATTTAACCCTTTCTAATAAGGGCACATTAGGGTCTTTTGCTTCTTGTAAAACCCTATAATTAAAGGATAACCAACTTAGATCTCGATGTATGTATGGGATGACTTTCATTAATCAAATAGGCTTGATTGTTTTGTAGTGTTTAAATTAATATTGTGTATTACAATATTCGTGCTATCCTTAAATTGCTCGCAAATATATTCACAAGTTATTGGTACTTGGTTCATATCGGGGTGATGTACCATAAAAAACAAATCAAAATGGCCGATTCTTGTCCATTGTTTTACGTGTTCAGCCCATTTTTTTAAGCGCAATTTGTTGTGTTTTGTGTGGTCATTCCCGACCCATCTTACTAAAAGTTGGTTTGTTGTAAATTGATGGTGATAGATATCTCTTCTACCTGCTACGTCTGTAACAACTAGTCCTATGTTCTTATTTTTACAAAAATGTTTCAAAGCTTCGAATGTGTCCTCACTGTAAAACTGTTCATTTCTTAATTCTATTGTAAGACTAAAAAGATCACTAAACTTTGTTAAATGGTCTGATATTTCCATCAGTCTTGGATAATCAAAGTAATTAGGAAACTGTATAAACGAGCTACCTAATTTATGTTCAAATGCACGCATGACGTCAAACCACTGCATTAATGCACCCGTCGACATTCCGAAATCTTTTCTATGCGATATAGATTGGGGAAATTTTGGGCAAAACTTAAAATCTTCAGGTGTTTCCTTTATCCAGTTTTTTATTTTGTCCAATGTCGGGATACCATAAAAAGTACTGTTTAATTCGATAGTTTTGAAACGAGTAGAATAATAATTTAGGTATTTATTGGCCTTTGCATTTGGTGGGTATAATAAGCCTTTCCATGAGTTATTACTCCAGCCTGTAGCGCCGAGATATATGTGCGTCGATGATTGCTCAGAAGTTTGTAAAATGGAAGTATCCTTTTTGTAGGTAGCTATATCATCATAATCTACTTCTAAGTATTGATCGATCCTGCCAAATTTCATGAAGTGAGCATTCTTTGTGTAAATATATTGTAATACTGTGTCTTTCTTAAGGCTTTCAATTTAATTACCTTTACATTGATCAATACAACTAGGCAGCCTTAAACAATTGCCTTTAGGATTTGGTTAGAAATATACTATGTCCCTTAGAATTGCCTATATAAATTATCATAATACTGCAGCTTATAATTTTGCCTTTAACCATCTTTTAGTTGATCAATCTTACACAATTATAGATGAAGTTCCGGCTAAATGTGCAGAGCTGTTTAATGAAAATAATGTAGATGTAGCATTAGTCCCTGTAGGAACTCTCAAAGAATTAAGCGATTACTCCATATTACCCAATTTTGGTATTGCTTGTGATGGTGCTGTAAGGACCGTTTGTCTCTTTGCAAATCAAAGCATTGAAAATATACACACCATTGTTCTGGACCCACATTCTCGTACTTCAAACGCTTTAATTCGCATTTTGTGTAATGAATATTGGCAAATACAACCTTCATTTGTGATGGGAGATTATGATAAGGAGCTTTCTGACGGAGAAGGGAGGGTAAGCATAGGCGATAAAGTTTTCAAGCATGAATCTAAGTATGCTATAAAATATGATTTGGGTCAATACTGGAAAGCATTTACAAATCTACCTTTCGTGTTTGCTGTGTGGGTTAAAAGAAACAACTTAGAAGAAGGAGTGGAACAAGATATGCTCGATGCATTCGGTCAAGCACTCAATGATCCAGAAGCATGGTTGCCTGATCATAGCCATAAAATAAGTGGTTTACGTGCGTATCTTACAGAACATATAAAGTTTAGAATAAACGAAGACATGCAAAAAAGTCTTAAAGTTTTTCTGAATAAAATATGAGCATTGTAATATTGAGCATAAAATAATATTATGGATCAAATTTATGATGTAGTAAGCTCTAACTTCAAGACTATTCTAGAATGGTCACCTCGATTAATAGCGGCTATTGCTGTTTTAGTTATCAGTTGGTGGGTCATCAAAAAACTAGAGATATTTGTTCGCGGAAAATTAGATAATTCAAGAATTGACCCTACGATAAAACCATTTACTATGTCCATTATTTCTGTGGGCTTAAAATTAGTTTTATTGGCTATCGTTGCGGCAGTTTTAGGGATTAAAACCACTTCTTTTGTTGCTGTTTTTGGTGCCTTGGTTTTTGCCATTGGTATGGCATTACAAGGTTCTCTAGGTCATATTGCTTCAGGTGTTTTACTTTTAATTTTTAAACCTTATAAGGTAGGTGATTTCATTACGATAGGAGACAATGCTGGTTTTGTAAAAGAGATTCAAATCATTAACACAATCATAGAAAGTCTGGACAATGAAATGATTATCATTCCTAATGGTATGGCCATAGGTGAGGTTATCGTTAACTCCACAGGGGATGATGGTCTCATGCGTTTCAATGTTGATTTTTACATGCCTTACGAAGAACGTTTTGACAAAGTTCGTGACATTGTCCAAAATGTGCTTAGAGATTGCCAATACGTATCGCATAAAAAAGAAGCTTTAATCGGTATTGGAGCCTTCGAAAGTCATAATGTGAAAGTCGAAATTAAGCCTTATTGTACGATTGCAGATTATGAAAAAGCAATGATTGAAGTATCTGAAAAGGTGAAATCAGCTATGGGTAAAAATGACGTAAAAGCAGCATATTCTGAAGGAGTAGAGTTAGGTCCTATAGGTGTCTAATTTTTTCTTGCTATTTTCAATCTTACAAAACTTACATAATTTATGGCTATTACAACAAAAATAGCTGGTATAGGGCATTTTGTTCCAGAGAACGTGGTAACAAACGATGATCTGACCAAGTACATGGACACATCGGATGAATGGATAAGAGAAAGGACAGGAATAGAATCCAGAAGATACGCTACAAAACATGAAAATACCACCACTACCTTAGGTGCGGAAGCAGCAAAAATAGCTATAGAGCGGGCAGGTATTCAAAAAGAAGATGTAGATTTTATCATTTTTGCGACCTTAAGTCCGGACTATTATTTTCCAGGCTGTGGGGTGTTATTACAAAGAGAACTTGGTATTACTAATACTGAAGTAGGTGCACTTGATATCAGAAATCAATGCTCTGGTTTTATCTATGGTTTATCAGTAGCAGATCAGTTTATTAAAACAGGTATGTACAAAAACATCCTTTTAGTGGGAGCTGAAATGCATTCTATGGGCTTGGATTTTTCTACGCAAGGTAGGGGAGTGACTGTTATCTTTGGAGATGGGGCTGGAGCCGTGATTTTACAGCCAAGCACAGAAAAAGACCAAGGCATTCTCACTACTCACTTACATTCTGATGGCACGCATGCTGAAGAATTAGCTTTTATCAATCCAGGATCTCATGGTGGGTATCATGGAGAGAAAGAAAAATACGGTTTTCCTGACGAAGCCCAACCAGGAGGCATTTATATGACGCAAAAAATGCTGGATGATGATCTCATCTATCCATATATGAATGGCCAATTAGTGTTTAAGAATGCCGTTAAGAAATTTCCTGAAGTCATTATGGAAGCACTGAATAAAACCGGATATACAACTGCTGATTTAACCATGCTAATTCCTCATCAAGCCAATCTTAGAATTGCAGGATTTGTACAGAAATTGTTAAAACTAAGGGATGATCAGGTATACAATAACATCCAAAAATATGGCAACACTACAGCTGCATCCATTCCTATTGCTTTATCTGAAGCATGGGAACAAAAATTGATAAAGGAAGGAGACTTAGTTTGCCTAGCTGCTTTTGGAAGTGGCTTTACATGGGGAAGTGCATTAATAAGATGGTAAAATTATGATGGAAAAAATAGATATTTTAGCTATTGGTGTTCATCCAGATGATGTAGAACTTTGTTGCAGTGGAACCTTATTGAAACATATTGGTATGGGTTACACAGTAGGTATTTGCGATCTTACACAAGGCGAATTAGGTACAAGAGGAAATGGGCCATTGCGTCTTATGGAAGCCGAAGATTCTAGACAATTATTGGGTGCAAAATTTCGCCTTAATTTAAAAATGCGCGATGGCTTTGCGGAGATAAACGAAAAGAATTTATTGAGTATTATAGAAGTGATCAGAGCCTGTAAACCCAAAATGGTCTTGGCCAATGCACTGAGCGACAGGCACCCAGATCATGGTAGAGCAGGTAAAATGATCTCAAGAGCCTGTTTTTTATCGGGATTGAGGAAAATAGAGACAAAAAGCGAAGAAGGTAGTCAAGAAGCTTTTAGACCTCAAATGGTCTTGCATTATATTCAAGATCGCCATATAGAACCAGATATTCTTGTTGATATTTCAGACTACATTGAACAAAAAGAAAAAGCCATTTTATGTTTTAAATCTCAGTTTTTTCAGTCCGATTTAAATGAACCAGAAACGCCGATATCAAGTAAAGCCTTTCTGGATTATGTTAAAGCACGAGATCTAAGCTATGGCCGCCAAATCAATGCTTTGGCCGCCGAAGGGTTTACTTCAGAGAAATACCTTGGAGTTGATGACTTATTTAAATTAAGATAAAATGATCAAAAAGATACTTAGTTGCTTACTCCTTTGTCTCGCTATGACCGGTGTTGCACAAGAATACGAAATTGGATTTATGGATGTTGCACTTTATGATGATGTCCGAAACAGAACTATAAATACTACGTTTTTTTTTCCTGCATTGGAATTTGGTGAAAATTCGGAGGTAGCAAATGGTGAATTTGGAGTGATAAGTTTTGGTCATGGATTTGTGATGAACATTGAAGCCTACCAAAATATAGTAGATCATCTTGTACCGAGAGGTATGGCTATAATTATGGTGGATACTGAAAACAGTCTAAGTCCTAATCATCAAGATTTTGGTCTGGATATGGCCTTTGCCCTAAACACCATCACGCGATGGACTTATGATGATACTTCTATGTTTCATTATCGTTTAAAGGAATATGGAATATTAATGGGACATTCGATGGGAGGTGGTGCAGCAATCTTGGCCGCAGAGCATGTCGATAAATTAGACATGATAATTTTAATGGCACCTGCAGAAACCCAACCTTCAGCGATAGAAAAAGCCTCCACTTTAAATCATCGACTTTTGCTGGTTACAGGCGAAGGAGATTTAGTCACACCTACAGAAAGTCATGGCTTACCGATTTATGAGGCCATCCAAAACACGTGTAAAGTGCATATTGATATTATAGGAGGCGGTCATTGTTTGTTCGCAAATGAAAACTTCAACTGCGATCTCGGCGAATCTATAGCGGGCAGTAATATTGATATTAGTAGAGAAGATCAACATCAAATACTATTTGATTATTTCCCCAATTGGATAAATTTTAGCCAACTAGACGATATAAATGCATACATAGACTTTGTTAATGCAGCAACAATTGATGAAAGAATTACTCTGAATAATGAATGTTTAATTCTAAGCCAAAATGACCTAGTTTCTCAAGAATTTCAGATAATACCAAATCCGGTAATAGACAATTTTGGAACATCATTAGAATATGATCGATTAACTATTTACAACCAGTTTGGGCAAGTGGTGCATCAATCAAGCCGGTATAACGAAATCATCGAAGTGAGCCATTTAGTCAATGGCAGTTACATTTTGCAGATTGATCATAATCAAAAGATCTATTATGCAAACTTTATAAAGTTATAGGACACCCATAATACTATAATTTTCCTCCTCATATATACCTCTTAGGGATACTGCTCCTATATCTGATCTTATTTAGAAATCCATAATAAGCCTGAAATTTCCATTTCCCGTGGGATAGTTACTGAAAATCGAAAGCCAGTAAAGAAGAATCAAGCTTCGACTGATCTTTACGCAAAGAATTAAACCTATGAAATATCTAAACCAACTATTTAACCAACCCTTTTTAACGCTGAGTCTATTATCGTTATCTACATTACTAGTTAATGCGCAAGAAATTTGCAATAACAGAATTGACGATGATGGTGATGGACTGATAGACTGTTTAGATCAGGATTGTGATGAAGATGTTTCTTGTTGGTCTTGTACTTCAGGTTTCTATCAAGTCCATTCTAATACAGAATTAGTTTCATTAGATCCTGTGAGTGGTAGTTTTACTACCATTGCAAATATTAGCGGAGCTTCTGCCATAAATGGAGCTCAATTTAATCATATAGATGGTCATGTTTATGCACCATGTATGATAAATGGTAACCATGAATTAGGCATGCTTTATAGTGATGGATCTGTGGTTAGTACTGGTTTGTCTTTACCAGGCAGTGGCATATTTTATGTTGGAGCCATTGATGCCAACGGCAAGATGTATATCAGTAATGGTGGTCAAGGGATTAATACTATAGAATTAAACTCTGCCACACTATCTGCAGTAAGCACAGGTGTTGCCCATCCTGGAGTAGCTGATTTTTCGTTTGATATTACGAATGGCCTTTTTTATGGTATTAGCGGCTCTGCTCAATTAAAAGTATATAATCCATCTAATGGTACTGTCAGTTCATATGAATTATCTGGGAGCATTAATGATGATTATGGTGGATATGGGGCTACATGGTCTTGCAATGATGGTTCCTTTTATGCTTATAATAATAATTCAGGAAAAATTTACACTGTCAATGTAAATGATATGACGGCAACCCAAGTAATTAATGCATCTGGTAATTTAACAATAAACGATGGATTTAATTGTGTAAATGCTGATCCACCTTTCGAATCTAACTGTAATAATGGAATTGATGATGACGGTGATGGATTGATTGACTGTGATGATCCTGACTGTGATTCTTCTAACGAGTGTATTTTTGAAATCTGTGATAATGGTATCGATGATGATAATGACGGATGGACGGATTGCAGTGATTCCGAGTGTTATTATTTAGAACTTTGTCTAGAGATCTGTGATAATGATTTTGATGATAATGGGAATGGTCTGTACGATATGGAAGATCCACAATGTGGAGGAGCGAGTGGAATAGACGGAGGATTAGAGTCGAATAGAAGACTAAGTGAGGCTATTGCAAATAGAATGTATACAAGAAGAGCCCATCATTGGGCCGAGATTTTGGAAAAGCGTCAAGGCTTAGTCCCAATGGACAAAAATCTCAAAGGAGGATTCGAAACAAAGCAATTTATTCCAGACACAGAAGACTATTCTTTCATCGCAGAAACTTCACCTACGGACTTAATTCATTTAACGAATGCGACTGAAGTCTCAGCGGCTGATTTTTACAAAGATGCACTGAGAGTCGGCACAGTACTTCAAATTTTAACAGAAAATGGAGTATACGAACATTCAAAATACATTTGCGATCGATTAGATGGTTCAAGATTGCTGGATATTTCTAAACTGCATACAAAGTACGGAGAACTCATCTCGTATGAGCTTTTAAATGATAAGGGAGAAGTAGAATACGTAAGCCACTTTTCTAGTTCATTTACAGCTAACGAAAGTAAAATAGAAAGTCATTGGAGTTTAAGCGATTACGCAAGTGAGGAAGTATATCTAAATACACAAATATGGGCTGTTTCCTATCCAGAATTAATCTCATTGACGGAAGAAACACTTTCGTTAATCAATCAGATGTACAAAATTAAAAATGTACAAAGTTCAGATATTCCCATGGTATTTGTAACCGAAGCGGCATTGAAACAAGACAAAATAGAACTAACTATTAGAAACAGGAACCGATCTGATAAAGCTTTTATTAGTGCTAACTACACAGAAGTCGAAGGCGGTAATATATATGATTTTAATTATGAAGCAAATCTAGGATCGGGCAAAGAAACCAAAGTGCTCATTGACCAAACTCCATTATTTGATATCGGTATTTCTCTGTCTTCTTCGTCAGGAGATAGAGACGAAATCTATCTCGCTGATGGAGCTTGGGGCGCTGATGAAGCCTATGAAAATGCAGAGATTATTTCTTTTGAAACTATCAAGAGTGAAATAGATCCTTCAGAAGAACGATTTAGTGTCAGCAGAAATGTAATATTAGAGGCTGAAGTAGGAGATTATTTAAATGTATTTCGTACGCTCAAACCGAAAGGTAAACCAGTAAATCTACAGGCTTTTAATACACTTTCTTTTGAAGCCAAAGGATCAGGTTATATAGATGTTATTGTTTCAAAAGCTTCTATCACTGATTGGGATTTGCAAGCTAGAAAAAGAGTTAAAATTAGCGGGGACGAGCCGACAATTAGTATCCATAAAAGCGAGTTTTTGGGTTTGAATAATGAAGATTGGTCAGATGTAAATATGCTAGTTTTTAGTGTTATCAATGATTCAGAGGAAACTCAAAATTATAGACTCGAACTATCTAATGTTCACTTTTACAGTGATGACGATTATGAAGTAAACGATGGCGAATCTGCTAATCATGATTTCACCATTTACCCAAATCCAACGACTCGATTGGTCAATATAAAATCTTTGTCAAATAACGAAGCTATGACACAAGTGGTTTTGTTAGATGCTTTTGGAAAAGTAATTATGGATCAACCGATTAATCAAAATGAAAAGGAAGTGATGTTAGACTTAGATTCTTTTTCTCAAGGATTTTACCTCATGAAAATTTATAAAGGAACAGAAATAATATTCAAAGAAAGAATTATTAAAATCGATTAGTACTTAGTCGAAAAAAAGGGAATTGAATAAAGTCTGTTTCTACCCATTGTGGTTGAGAAACAGACTTTTTTATGTTTACTCTATTTCTATTAGAGGCATATTAAAATGACCACTAATTATTTCGCCATTAGAAAGCTCCAAATCAAAGATCAATTCTTTAGTATTAGTAAGGTCGTTGACTATTAAAGTACCTCCCACGATATCAAATTGTGAAGCTGCCGTTCCAGAAGAAGTGTCGATCTCATGTAAAAACAATCCATTTGTAAATGTAAATGCAGACCTATCCGGACTATAAGCATAAGTGCCAGCTGCTAATACTCCTTCCTCCTCAACATTTAGGTCGACGTATATTGATTCTCCTACACCCATGTAGGTTAAGTTTTCAAAGGATAATTCTGCGGTCATCAAATAGATATCTATATCATAACTGCCACTGCCGTTATTATTTAAACCTAACTTTCGAATAAAACCTTTATCCAGAGCAAAAATTGTTTCTATGCCAGTATCGTCTTTAAAACTAAAATCGTTATTTGGAGCACTAGGCACATCTGAATCAGCAGAACATGAAATATTTAGGAAACTAATTATTCCAAGGAAGACCATCGATTTTGTAAATAATATAAATTTCATTTGCTTATTATATTTATTTGTGAATTCACATGGGTATTTATCTTTCCCATAAGCATAAGACCATTTTTGTAAGTAAATGGTTGGTAGTTAACTTTATTTTGAGCAAGCTTGTTTTTGAAAACTGAGTAATGTTCGGGATAACAACTTGGCCAATTAAATCAATTTATACATAAAACCAGCTATGGTTAAAAGGCTTAAATCTTGGCTCCTTTAAAAGTAAATTGATCAGCTAATCCCACATCTATAGCTTCCAGTATCATCAATGCGCTTAAGGAATCAGTTTCCGTATTTAATGTACCTGCTCCATCTATTTGTACATCTGAAGTGCCAAACATCGGAATCTCAAAATCAGGAACAAAGGAAGAAATAAAAATAGAATCGCCGGCTACCGTAGCTTCAGCTGGAATGATGCCGTTTTCTGTTGTAATTTGGATGTTTACAATATTAGGTGTGCTTAAACCAGGAGAAATAGCAAATACAACTGAATCTGCATCCAACAACGCTCCAAAAGCATCAAATCTCAATTCCCCTAGATAATCTGAATAAAAATTATCTGCATCATAAGTGCAGCAATTATCGCAGTCCGAGTCAAAATCGCCTGCATTATTGGCGAAAGGATCATTGCAACCTTCCGTTTTTTTGCATGACGGAAAACAAACGGCAATGCAAACAATTAAACTAAGAAATAAAGGAAAGTTAATTTTCATTTTAAGTGATTTATTTGTGTTCTAATTTATTAACATAATCAAGCGTTCCCAATCGCATTCTGTAAGCAAATTTATGCTTAGGGTCTCGCTTGTTTTCTAATTTGCAAAAGAAGCCTTGCTCAATTTTTGGGCAAATAAATCCACTAATCGAGTACTCTGATGCTCTCAAAAAGTCATAGTAGCTTGGTGATTTCAGTATTTCCAGCGTATCTACTTTTTGAATTGAATATTGTCCAAAGCTATATTCCGCATTGAAAAAGCCAATTGTCAGCATGGTAAGCACTATAAACTTTCGCTTAAATAGGTAAGACTTTTTCATATGGATAACAATGTACAAGGATTTAGAACATTAAGCAAATTCAGTAATGTAGAAATCAAAAAAGCTAACGCGTATGTGTAAGTGATTAGACAGGACCTGGTTTATAGTCGGTCCGCATTAGATTTTCTTACCCTCAAATGTAAATTGATCACTTAAATTGTCTAAATCAGGTGCTGTAATGGTCATGTTTACTTTTAGTGAGTCAGCATCTTTATCTAATAGGCCTCCACCTTGCATGACCACATCAGAAGTGCCTAAAGGGCCCAGCTCGAAATTTGGTTGTAGCCCATTTATAATAATGGAATCTCCATCAATACGAGCACCTGGTGTAAATTCTTGAGTATCACTAGTTATTTTTATTGACACAGAATCCGGGCTGGAAGCTTCAGTAATATCAAATATTACATCTTCCGAGTCTAAGTCGCTAAAAATTAAAAAATCGATGTCTCCTAAATAGCTGCCGTGGAAATTTTCGGAGTCGTAGGTACAACAACAATTTAGATCATAATCTCCTGTATTGTTGGCTAATGGATCTGTACAACCTTCTGTTTCTTTACATGATGGGAATAAAAGAATTATCAAAAAACTAAATAGAACTGTGGGACTCAATAGATGTTTCATTGTCTTTGCTTTATATTGTAAGACAATGGGTGTCTGAGAAATCGTTGGTGATTTTACATTCAAAGTGATTTTAAAAGCATCCTGAGTGTATTTAAAGACAAATCACCGTCATTATTTTTTATTTATTTGGATTTAAACGCTTTTAATTTTCCTTCGAAAATCTCATATTGATGCAATTTACAGGGTTTAGGACCATTAAAAAGATTTCTTTTGCTAGTAGGTTTTAATCCTATCTTTTTTAAGGCATCTAGATTACCAGTAATAAGCCAGATATTGCTTCCTTTCATTTGATGTTTCATAACACTTCCAATGTTGCCGTAAAAAGCATTTATGTCCCTGATTTTTATTCTGTCATCATAAGGTGGATTTAAAAACACGGTGCTTGGAGGTAAATCTTTAATATCAAAATAGTCTGCTCTTTTTAATTTTAAGCCAGGAGCAAATGGCTTGAGTTTTTCAAAATTTGCTTTAGCAAGACTAAGACTTTTATCATCTGTATCCGATGCTATAAAAGGGTAGCGCTGGATGCTTATGCCATCATCGGCTTCTTGTTTAATGTCATTCCACAATTCTTCGTCATACATATTCCAATGCTGGAAAGAAAAGCTCGGGTTAAAATATCTAGCCGGAATATGATTAAGTTTCATAATGGCTTCACAAGTGAAGGTTCCTGATCCACACATTGGATCGATCATTTGTGGCAAACTATGGAAATGACTCCAATCAATAATGGCAGCTGCTAAAACCTCACTTACGGGCGCTGGACCAGAGAAACTTTTATATTTTCTGATGTGTAAAGATTCGCCCGAACTATCCAGCGAAATATTACATTGATCCTTATAAATCTGTACATTAATCCTTATATCAGGTTTTTTTAGTTCAATGTTGGGACGCTTTCCAAACTTTGATCTAAATTGATCAACAATCGCATCTTTTGCTTTGAGTGCGACAAAATTAGAATGGTTAAAATTTGAGGCAGTAGCTACAGCATCAATGGCTAATGTTTTATCTACATCAAAGAACTCATACCATTTTATGCTAGCTATTAAATCATACAAATCTTGCTGATTTTGTACACTCCCTGATTTTATATGGACTAAAACCCTAATAGCAGTTCGCAAACAATAATTAGCTTTATATAATAAATCTTTTCTCCCTTCGAAAGACACCGCTCTTCGGAGAATCTCTATGTTTTCGCCGCCTAGATTTTGAATTTCTTGAGCTAATAATTCTTCTACTCCTGCAATGGTTTTTGCAATAATCTTCATGTAGTTTATGTTTGTATAACCCCAACATTAAAAGGCTTGATTTCCACTTTACTAGCCATTTCTAAGCCTAACTTAAGTACTTTTCTTGTATCTCTAGGATCTATAATTTCGTCTACCCATAATCTTGCAGCAGCATAATAAGGCGTTGTTTGCGCATCATATCTTTGTTTGATTTTTTCGATTAAGGCCTGTTCATCTTTTTCAGAGAATGATTCGCCTTTCGCTTTTTTGGATGAGATTTGGATTTGAGCGAGCACTTTGGCCGCTTGACTTCCACCCATCACGGCAAGTTTAGCTGATGGCCAAGCCACTATTAATCTTGGATCATAGGCTTTACCGCACATCGCATAATTACCCGCGCCGTAGGAATTACCTATAATTACAGAAAACTTAGGTACAGTTGAATTAGATACAGCATTGACCATCTTTGCTCCATCTTTAATTATACCACCATGCTCAGATCTTTTTCCCACCATAAAACCGCTCACGTCATGGAAAAAGATGAGCGGGATTTTTTTCTGGTTACAATTTAAAATAAATCGAGTGGCTTTATCAGCAGAATCTGAATAGATCACTCCACCAAATTGCATTTCACCTTTTCCATTTTTGACTACATCGCGATTGTTAGCCACTATGCCTACAGAAAAACCATCAATTTTAGCATAAGCACAAACAATCGTTTGACCATAAGTATCTTTATAATAGGTCATTGATCCATCATCAACTATGCAAGCCAACAACCTTCTAACATCGTAAGGTTTGGTTCTTTCTTCAGGTAAAATGCCCAGTATATCCTTGGATGATAAAGCTGGTTTTTTTGATTCTTTTCTAGAATAAGCCTCTGTTTTATTGGTGTTAATATTGGAAAAAATATCTCTGATTTTCTGTATGCATGCCTCGTCATTCTCCATGATATAATCTGTAACTCCAGAAATAATCGAATGTGTTTCAGCTCCACCCAAGGTCTGCTTATCCACTTGTTCGCCTATCGCAGCTCTAACCAAATAAGGGCCTGCTAAAAAGATGGATCCAGTATCTTTGACAATAAGCGCTTCATCAGACATAATCGGGAGATAAGCACCACCTGCAACACAAGCGCCCATGACTGCGGCTATTTGAGGAATACCTTTGGCAGACATGACTGCATTATTTCTAAAGATTCTCCCAAAATGTTCTTTATCAGGAAAGATTTCGTCTTGCATAGGTAAAAACACACCCGCACTATCTACTAAATAGACTATGGGCAATTCGTTTTCCATAGCGATTTCTTGTGCTCTTAAATTCTTTTTACCTGTAATGGGAAACCAGGCTCCGGCTTTAACGGTAGCGTCATTAGCTACAATGATACATTGGACTCCTTCCACATAAGCGATTTCGACGACAACTCCTCCTGCTGGTGCTCCTCCATATTCGGCATACATCTCGTAACCTGCAAATGTGCCTATTTCAAAAGAATCTTTGTCTTTATCTTTTAATAGATTGATTCTTTCTCTTGCGGTTAGCTTGCCTTTACTGTGCTGTTTTTCGATTTTCTTCTTACCTCCACCCAGCATGATTTTTTCTTTCAAACGATCTAGCTTTGATACCTCTAAACCATTGAAGTCTGCATTTTTGTTAAACTCCAAATCCATAATAAACTTGGTTTGTTGAAGGCACAAAATAGTGATTTCAAACGGGAGCTAATGGTTAAATCGAGCGAATAAAAGAAAAAGATATAAGCCTGCTATTATTGGCTAACATTTGACACTAAGTAACTGATGTGCTTAGATTGACTGAGTTGTATCAGTTTTACACCCGACTCAGTAACACAAGTACTTATTTTACCTTCTTGAAAGTAAATATTAGCAGCACTAGCATTTATCAAGGAATTCGATTGGTCAGATACTAAATATGCTTCTCCATGAGTGGTATTGAAGAAAAGTATTTGAGACTTGCTTTTGTTTTTTAGGTTTAGTGATTTATAGCTGAGTGAGTTGTTTACTTTGCTGCTTTCACTAGCATAGTTTTTCATGTTTGATAGATCTAAAAATGCCAAAGTTTCATAACTGCAAGCTTCTGGAGCATCAAGTTCTCCTGTAGCTTGTTGTCCAGTTGCCAGTGCTAAATTGGTCTTGGCTAATGTATTAATCCTTTCATCCTCACTAGAAGACAGTTTATGCAAGGTTTCCATTGGTGCAGCAGCTCTGGCTCCTAATAAATTTTGAACTAAAGCTTCGGTCATTAATAGTGCAGGAAAGTCTTCAAAATCAATATTATTTCTTTTGGTTTCTAAGAATCCAAGAGCTTCATGATAGTTTTCCATCATGGCTAGACTGATCGCATAATTATTAACAGCTGCTGGATTGAAAGCATCTTGATTAAGCACTGCTTTAAACAACATTTGACCTTTTTCTATCAGCTTTATTCTATGGGACATTTCTTCAGCATTTAGATCCTTAGAGTCACCTGTTTTCTTAGCTTTTTGCAGTCTATCACTTCCGCTAATCTCGATAGGGAAAATAAATGGATCGATAGTATAGCTCAATGAGTTTATAGCTTCTAATAAGTAGTTTACACCTGCATTGTTATTTACCTCACTGCCTTTGTATGTTTTGCTTATTTTTTCATAGCATTGGGCACTCAATTCGTGCTGACCAAGTAAGCTAAGTTTGGTGCCTGCATCAAAAAGCAGGATTAAAGAGTCTACTTGGTTTTTTACCTTTTCTGCCGTCTGATTACGTAGAGCTTTAGAAGGGTAATTAACTAATTGTTCGTCCGTCAACTCATACTGCTCATAAATCTTATTCAGTATTTCTGGGAAGACACGGTGTATTTTATAGCCAGCAACATAAGCACCAAAAGCACCAAAAATATCGGCTTCATGCTCTTTTTTCTTCAAAATATGGTGAGCACATTTTGTGCTCACTTTATCATAAGCTAAAAAGCTAGTGTTTTCATCTTCATGAAGATGATCTTGAAAAGCATGTGCCAGTTCGTGCCCAATGATAAAAGCAATGGCCGCATTTTTATCATCTCCAAAAGTTTGACAAATTTCCATGGCTTTTTCTTCGATTTGGATTTTGTTGCTTCCAGGGAAATAGGCAGCAACAAAATCCTTTGATTGCACTAATTCGATGCTAGGTAGTTCTATTCGAGTATCTCCAAATTGTCTATACAAATCTTGTAAGATAACTTCAGCATCTGTAGTTGAGTTTGCCAAGAACAATTGGCATTGAGATATTAAGATAAAACACATAATGATCTTTCTCATAACTACTAAATTTTAAAAGTGATTTTTAAGGTATATCTTAAAGTATAGACAATAGTCCTTTTGCAGAGTCCTGGTGTTTATGTCCGTTGTTACCTGCAATATTACTTAGCATATCCGATGCGGTTTTTGTGTTTATGTGCAGATTGCACAAAGCTAGTTCGTATTGAGCTTCTTGATTGACATCTTTGTCCTGTGATGTTTCCAAAAAGCTAGCTAAGGATTTAGCAGCAACTGCATAATCTCCATTATTCATGGCACTTTTTGCGTAGTGGTAAAGTGCAGTTTGGTAATCTGCTACAGGCTCACTGTATCTTTGTGTGTATTTATACAAGGTTTGTTTTGCATCTGCCCACTTAGCCTTTTTAAATTGTTTTAAACCAATCGTGAGTGTATCTATTCTGTATTGTTCGGCTAATCTTTTGGCTTCCAATTCCTCAGGGGTTAAGCCTTGATAATCGGCCATGGCTGCAGAATCGCTGACCACTCCTCTAGCAAATCCCGAAGAGGCTAAAGCGTCCAGTTTGTCGTTTGCAAATTGGCTCTCCATAGTATAATTATCCGCCATGACTTGATTTAAATCAAGTGCTTTGTTTGTGGAGTTAAATAAGTAAAATGCTCCTGCTAACAATACAAAACTTGCGGCGATTAGGAAGAATTTTCTACTTCCGGCTGGTTTGTTTTTTTGATTGCTCATATCTATTATTTTTGATGTGTTATTTTGATTTTTATTTGATGTTATCAGCGCTTTCGCCGCTTGTTTAATCTTTTGATTTTCTTGTTTTTTGATTCCTTTTAAGATAGATTTATAGAGTACAAATTCGCGCTTGAAATCTTCGTTATTTTCTAACTTTTGATTAAAATCTTCTTGTTCTTTGTCCGTTAATTTCCCTTGAATAAAGGCATCAAAGAGATCTATGTTTTTTTCAAAGTTTTTCATGATTTCAAAATTTTAATGCTTTAGAACTTTGTTTCGTAATCCATTCATGCATCGGTTCTTTTTTACTCTAGCAAATTGGTCAGTATAGCCCATGGTTTTCGCTATATCTTTAAGCTTTTCTTTGTAGAAATAATACCTTTTTAGCATTTCTTTACATTCGTCAGCTAAAGTTTCAAGTGCTTCCATGATGGCGTCTATTTGCTCATCTTTCTCCTCTTGTTCATCCACTTCATCATTTGTATATTCACTACTAAGTGTAAGGAACTGATTTTCGTTATCACTTATTTCGATTTTTTTCTTTCTCAATTGGTTGAGCCAAGAATATTTGCATATACCGAATAGATAGGTAGACAAACTTGAGTCTCCTTTAAATTTTTTGGATCGTATGTTATTAACAAGGGTAACACAAGATTCAGAGAAGATATCTTCAGCATCTTGTTCATTTCCTTTATTCTGTAAAATGTAGCTTTTGACTTTGGGATATGCCTCTTGATAGAGTATATTCAACTGCTGATTTAGATCAAAAGAAAAGTCATCTAAATAGGACATAGGCATGTAGACTTGTTTCTAATATTTATTAACTTGTATTCCATACATCTAAATTAATGGGAATTTTTACCCAATGATGCATCGGAAAAAAATGAAAAATAATACAAAAATCTCGTTAATCGGCATCTTGATTATCTCATTATTGATGATCAGAGCTTCCGTGAGCGATCTTACCTACAATTGGATGTATACTTTCGACGGCAAACCTGGAGATAATTATCAAGCGGTGTTGGAGAATTCTTTAGGCGAATACGTTGCTTTTGGTCAGACAAACAACTTTAGATATAAAGGTGAAGATGTGCTGATAACCAAGTGGGAAAAATCAGGAAGAGTCCTGCTGGATAAAAATGTTGGAGGTTTAGAAGATGAATTTGTCAAAGATGCTCAAATATACAAGAGTGGTTATGTAATAGTTGGATACACGAAATCTGCAAATAGCCAAACTCCTTGGCTTGCTTTTTTTGATAAACAGCTCAATTTAGTCAAAGACTTCTCTTTTGATGCCTACGATCAAGGAGTCTTTAATAAACTTATAATCAATGATGATCATATATATTTATTTGGTCATAATGGAAAAGAATCATTGGCTCTAAAAGTGAATGATCAAGGTGAAATATTGGCCACTTTTGATGATCCACAAAAAGGAGAAATGGTAGATGCAGAATGGATCAATAATCATCTGTATATTTTAGCTAAAGCCTGCATAGATTGTTACACTTCAAAATCAGTCTATTCTTTGCTAATAAAAGCTGATGCAGAAACGCTTGTTAAGCAGCAATCAGAAGTGTTGAGAAAAAACCAAATAGAAATAGCTGAGCAATTAGAATACGTCAATGATCAATTATACGCAATAGGATTATTTTTTGATCCCAAATTAAACATACAATCCAGTCTTGTTAGCTATAATTTGGACAATCTACAGGACGAAAAATTTGCAAGTTATGGAAAGAACTGGGAAGATGAACTTTTAGGTATAGAACCACAAAGTAATGGAGATCTTTTGCTTTATGGGAAGTCCTTATCAGATGCTGAGTCTCGAAAAAGAAGAGAAACTTATCGTGCTTGGCAATTTCGAGTAAATAAAGATCTACAAGTAGTCGGTGATGAGATGTTTTATGGGAAGGGAAAGTATAATGTCTTCAATGATGCAATGATGAGTATTGATGGTTCGCTAGTAGTTGTTGGCTCATCCGATGATTTACCATTTTTAATTGATCTTGGGAATACTGAAAACCAAAAAATTCCAACTGGACAAACCAAAAATAAAGTATTCTTATTAGATGATTATTTTGTCGAAGAAGCAACGGATGGTACGCTAGAAATTACAGAAAACTTCGAATATGTTTTTGATATCGAAAACAGATCAGACACAAAGATTAATAAAGTAAAACTTGATGTTAAACTGGAAGGATTAGATGGCAATGAAGTAGAAGTGCCTCCTTACATTGTAATACCTAGTTTAAAACCTAGAAAAACCACTAAAGCGGTTATCCCAATAACGCCCAAAAAATTAGTGGATGGGACCTTCGAAATAATTGTGGAATTAGATGGTGAAATACTTACAAAAACTGAAGTAAGAACAAAGGAATTAAAGACAGTTGTTGTAGATTTGGCACCTTCAATCGAACTAATATCCATCGATTCTAGCAATTTCACCGCTATAGCTCAATTAAACTTAATGTGGTCAAATTTAGGAAACAAGGCATTGGACCAAGCAAAAATCACTTTATCACCTAGCAGTAATTATAATGTGATCGAAGCTTCTCCGCCGCCTGAAAGTTTAAATCCAGCTGAAAATTTTGAATCAAATCTAATTTTATCTTTAGGTGATTTAGATCAAGATCAACTCTTTTTTAATCTGGTCATTACTGATGATGAAGGCTATGAAAAATTAGAACAGTTTTCTTTAGATGTCCAAAATATAAATCAAACCCTTGATCAATACAAAGAAGCTACAGAATTGGCCAAAATAAAAGAAAGTAGAGCTGCAAACCTCACCAATTTAGTTAGATTAAGCAATATTTCGACGAACTTAGAAAAGACCACAGATCGAAAGTTGCCCACCGATTTACCTGCTATTGAAGCTGTCACCAAAATAGATATCGCCAAAGTATTTTCGAATATGAGCATACATTGGGAAGGAGTTCAAGGGAGAGACTTCGTCGAAACCAAGAAAGAAAAGGCAAGCATTAATGTATCCATTCAAAATATGGACGAATCCATAGATAGCCTTAGGATAATATATAATGATCAACCACTCACTCTCGCTAAAAACCATATCCGCTCCAGCTATCAACAAGAAGTGTTTGAAAGTGAAGAAGGACTGGGCACATTTATAACTTCGGAGATACTTCTAATTGATGGAAAAAATGAGTTCTCTTGTGAGTTTTTTGTGGGTGAACATTCTTTTGTTATTGATGACAAATTAAACTATCAATACGAAGAAGAAAAAGGGACTTTGCATTTAGTTTCCATTGGTGTGCCTGACTTAGTCGGTGCTGAGAAAGATCGCTTGAAATACACCACAAAAGATGCTGAAGACTTTGTGGGCTTATTCAAATCATCAAATGTGAAAGATGATTATAAGGAGATAAAAGAACATGTGCTGAATACAGAAGAAACTACAACACAACTGGCGATCATGCAATTTATCAGAGATTTCGAATTACAATTAGAATCGCCTAAAGATTTATTAGTAGTATATCTATCTTCTCATGGTTTTATTTCTCAAAACAATGGAGAGCTTTATATCTCTACCAGTGACTACAGCCATAAATCGAAAGAGTTTTCTTGCATCAATTTTCAAGACGTTATTTTATTAAAACTGCTTGATTTGTCCATCCCTAAAGTGCTGTTTTTAGATGTATGCCATAGTGGAGCGATTATTAATGAAGCTGGTGATTCTGAAGTCTCAGAAGAATCACAAAAAATCAATACCTTTTTAGAACAAAAGGTGGCTGCAGATAAGCAGCTATATATGGTCTCTTCCTCTAATAAAGGTCAATATTCTTATGAGTTTTCCAAGCTTGAAAATTCTGCTTTTATCGCAGCTATTAAAGAATCAATAAACAATGAGGCGTATAGTGCATGTGCACTTGGCGATATATATCCAGATGCTAATGATGACGGAGTTTTAAAACTGACTGAGATGTTTCAGTTTGTCAGCTTGCGAGTGCCTTGCATCGTAAAAACTAATCGAAAAAATGCTGCTCAAAACCCAATGAGCAAAACCGTAGAAAGAGACCTGAAATTGTTTGATTATTTTTAGAAAGCCATTTTATTTTAAGATAAGATGATAACCTTTTCTTGGCTACAACACTAAGTGGTGTAAAGAGTGTATAGACACTTAAATATTAAATATAAAACTTAGAGTTATGAGAGCTATTATTCCAATGTTGACTTTTCTATTTGCTTTTACAAGTACATATGCTGAAATGACGAATCCAATTAATCCACCAGTGGCGGCTGTCCAGTTTGATCTACAAAAGGAATTTGTATTCATTACTTTTTCTGACAAAGTAGCCATTGAAAAAAAGTGCCTTATTGAAGTTTTTAATGAAAAAGGCAAGCGCATTTTTAAAAGTAAAACAAAGAAAGGTGAGAAAATATCTGAGTTGAATATGCATCAATTAAAACAAGGTACATACTTGATTCAAACCACAGTGGGCGAAGTAGTTTACAGAGAAACTTACAGAAAAGCCTAAGCGTGAAATTGATATAGTAGGAGCAAGCGCCTAAAATAATAGACCCTTGCTCCTGATTTTTAGCTTGGTTTGTTTATTTTTGAATGTTACCCAATAATCGGTAAAATTAAACGGATGACTGCCTTGCCTATCTTGAGAACTGTACTGATAAATATTTGCTTGTGCATAACCACATGGCAATTATGCGCACAGCAATTGCCGTTATTTACTCAGTATAGCGAATATCAAGGGGTTATAAATCCAGCATCCATCAACTACGATTATTTTCAAGATGGCTTTGAAATCGCATTAGGGACATCTGTTAGAGAGCAATGGAACGGCATACCTACTTCTCCAAAAACTCAATTAATGCGTGGCGAGTATTTTTATGAAACCCGCAACAAATTTAGTTTGTTGTCCGGTGGGTATTTGATTAACGATAAAGTAGGCCATGTCTCGACTACCGGAATTTACGGTCGTATTGCTTCGGTATTGCGATTAGATGATGGCTGGGGTGCCAGTGTTTCCAATGGTGGATTATCCGTCGGTTTATTGGGAGGACTAGTACAATATAGAATCGACACAGAAAAATTGCGAACCATCGATCAAAGCGAAGATCCAAGATTAGCTGGAGGAATTAATTTGATCAGGCCTGATTTTGGCTTAGGAGTGAGTTTTTACAAACGGATTGGTAGAGGACGATGGTATGATTATTTTTTTGCAGGAATTTCGATTCCTCAAATCTTAGGACCCAATATAGAATTTACATCAGTCGATGGCAATCAATTTAAGATTGATCGGGTAGCTCATTATTATGGCAGTCTTTCCTATTACTACACTTTAGGAGAAGATACACATATTGAATTTTCATCTTGGCTGCGCTGGGTTAAAAATGTGCCCCTTAGTTTTGATTTTGTTTTTAAATATAGATTTAGCCAATGGATGTGGGTAGGAGCTGGATTAAATTCGGCAAGACATTTTCATGCTGAATTTGGACTTAGTTTTGATGAAGTAATGGCCAGTAATAACCGGGTAAAGTTGGCTTTTTCGTACAATCCTTTAGGACCTGACTTCACTGCACAATTTGGTAACACTTTCGAAATTAATTTGTCCTATATGATTGATAATTATTAATGGCCCGTTCTTAGCAAAACATGACATTAAGTTACGAGTGAATGGTATAAAATGAAGATTTCCAAAAAAGACATATTCGCTTATTTGGTTTTTATTTGGTTTTTTCAATGCCAAATAATAGCACAAGCACCAACTTCTTTATGTTTGGATGCACCCATCATGTGTGATCTTGATGATTTGGATGGCTTTAGCGGAACAATGAGCGCTATACCTACCTTAGGCCCTAATCCTTTGTGTTCAAGCACCATGCCCAATAATATGCATTGGTGGGCTTTTGTAGCTAATGGTACAGTAATAAGTATCGATGTATTATTGTCTAATTGCACCTTAGAAAGTGGTATGATGGGTGCAAATTTTGGAGTATATGAGAGTTGTAGTTTTGGAACACCTGTTTGGTGTAGTGATTTTTGTTTTGATGGTTTGTCTACTAATCTACCTATTACAGGTTTAACCATTGGGCAGTCTTATTATTTGTATATGGATGGGTGTAATGGGAGTGTGTGTGATTATACTTTTGCTATTAATAGTGGAGGCGGAGGTGTTGTTCATCCAAATGATGCATGTTCAGGCGCTATTGGTTTAACAGATGGAATATCAGTGACCGGAGCTACTAATGTATGTGCAACTCCAGATTATGATGATTGTAGTAATGGTGGGAATACTAATACCGTTTGGTATTCTTTTACCCTAGGACCTTCAGACAACTCGGCTTCCTTTATTATTACCTCTAATGACGATGGAATAAGTGATTTCAATGCAGAATTATACACTGATTGTGCGGGTTCTTTTGTAGCAAGCAATTGTAGCAATGCTGATGGAATGCTGGTCGAATTTTCTTGTTTGATACCTAATACAACTTACTTTTTGCAAATAGGTACAGACGAAATCAATGCTTCAGCTAATTATGAAATTTTACCAGATTTTTTTGATGCAGGAGGTTTCGACAGTTGCACTGATCCAAACTTGTTAAGTCCTATAAGTTGTGGTGTTACTTTAAGTGAAATTGAAAATATTACAGGTTTTTGCCCAGAATTTTCCGACTTAGGAACAAGCTGTTCTTTTTCTACTACTTCGACGGCATGGTATGAATTCAGTGTTCCTCCCGGCGAAGAAATATTTAGCATTACAAATCATACAGGTCCTGGTTATGCCTTATTTAATATGCAGTGTCCCACGGGTTCACCCATTGGCAATGACTGTTTTATGGGAGATCATGATTATGATGTTTCTGCAGGTGGAACATTTTATTTGGCAATGATGGGCGATGGTGCTGGAGACTATATTTTTGATTATTCCTTTAATTATCAAGGAGGAGCATGCGGGCTTGCGACGGATTTAGGACCCTTGGATTTAAATTGTATCCAAAATACTTTTACAGGTGTTCCAGAATCTTGTCCAGATGGTGCGGCTACGGGTTGTATGTCTGGAATGGATGGAAGTTGGTATACCTTTACACTTAATGCAAGTTTGGGAACAGAGATCGAAGTTGAAGATTTAGACGGCGGATCTGCCTTTGAAATTTATACAGGTACAGATTGCAATAATCTAACAAGAGTTTCAGACTGTCAGCTTAGTTTTTCTGCCAATGTTGGGAATCAATATTGGGTGTTCCTCAGTCAGAACTCACTAATCGCCTTAACTTCTTGTCCATGTGATATCACTAATGTTCTGCCGATTGTCAATTGTTTAGACAATAGCACAACAGATAATAATCTAGATGATATTATTGAGGTAAGCCTACAGGTAGCTGGTCAAAACTTAGGTTCTTCCTATGGAATCACAACTGATATAGGCAGTATAACTCCACAAAATGGTAATTATTTAACCTTAACAACATTCCAGTTGCAGGCTGGATCTGCTGGATCGGGAGATGTTATGCTGACACTAACTGATGATGTGGATCCCAATTGTACCTTCACCTTGACAATTACTGATCCAGGCTCCTGTTCTCCTGATTGTGCTATCGTTGAAAGTGGCCTTACAAATATAGATTGTGATGATAACCTAAGCCCTGATAATAATGGCGATGATCTAATAACTTTTGATTTGAACCCAAGCGGTTTTAATTTAGGCTCAATATATTCAGTGAGTAGTACATCGGGTGCAGTTATTCCCACAAGTGGCTTTTACGGAGAAACAACTAGTTTTAGTCTAGATCCAGGCACTGCCGGAGGAGGCAATGTAACGATCACTTTACAGGATGTAGCAAACATTGGTTGTGATTTAGACGACTTGATTATTGATCCAGGATCGTGTTCTTCAGATGTGGGTGGAGAGATAACTTATTCTATTAGTAACACCTGTTTAGCAAAGGAAAGAGATTTTAATTTTGGAGGGACCGCAACAGATAATTTGACAGATGTCCTTGTTTTAGACAATAGTGATTATTTATTTGTAGGTACTTCTGAGTCATCAGATCAAGATGTGTCCGATAACTTTGGATCAACAGATGTTTGGGTATATAGATGGAATGAAGTGGATGGGATCATTTGGGAAAGAAACTATGGAGGTTCTCTCGAAGAATCTTTTTCGAAAATATTGGCTCTGCCAAATAACGAATTTTTAATTGCTTGCAATTCTTTCTCATCTGATGGGGATGTCAGTGCAAATTACGGCGATCAAGATGTTTGGCTTTTTAAAATCGATGAAACAGGGAATATTATTTGGGAACAAAATTTTGGTGGCAGTCAAGAGGAGATATTTAATGATTTTATTGCAGTTGGCAATAATGAATATGTAATAGTTGGAAGCACGCAATCAAATGATGTCGATGTTTCCAATAATTATGGTGGAGTAGATGGATGGATGGTTAAGATAGATGGATTGGGCAATATTATTTGGGAGAGAAACTATGGAGGTTCGGGAGGAGATAGATTTTATGCCGCAGTTTTACATTCTAACCAAACTTTTTTTATTGGAGGGTCCTCATCTTCTCAAGATGGTGACATAAATAATTCAATAGGTTCTGGTGACGGATGGATTTTAAATATTGATCAAAGTGGCAATATTCTTTGGGAACAATCCTATGGAGGAACTGGTTCTGAACAAATAAATGAAATTATCTCCCTATCCAATGGCAATCTAGTTTTTGCTGGAATTTCAAACTCAACAGATATTGATTTACCATCTAATTATGGATGTGTTGATGGCTGGGTTGGGATGATTAATAACGCAGGCGATCAACTATGGTCAAGAAATATTGGTGGATCTCAATGTGATTATTTTTGGAATGGAGCTGAAGCCTCCAATGGTATATGTTTCGTTGGAAATACCGAATCTATCGATTTTGATTTAAATAGCAATTATGGAAGTAGAGATGTTTGGCTCGCGTTTTTAGGTTTTGATGGTAACTTAAATTGGTCACGCAACTATGGGGGACCTAGCTTAGATCTTGGTAACAAAATTGAAATTATTGGTGAAGATAATATGCTGTTATTGGGGAATGTTGTAAGTTCTGGCAATGATGTGTCTAATCATTATCTGTTAGAAGATCATTGGGTTTTAGAGTTTTTTGGCCAATGCAGTGAATCTTTTATTACCACATGGCAAACAGATAACCCCGGGGTCAGTTGCAATTCTTGTGTGACGATTCCTACTTTTTCTGGAGAGACGTATGCATACGACGTAGATTGGGAAAATGATGGGGTTTTTGATGACTTTGGTGTAACAGGAAGCATCACCCACGATTATTTGGTGCCAGGAGAATATTCCATCGCCATCAGAGGCGATTTTCCTAGAATTTATTTCAATTTAGGAGGAGATAGAGAAAAAATAATCAGTATTGAACAATGGGGAAATATTCAGTGGTCTAGCATGGAATCTGCGTTCGCAGGATGTACAAACCTTATGGGTAATGCAGCAGATACACCTAACTTGTCAAACGTCACCGAATTACAAAGCATGTTTTTGGGGGCTTCTTCATTTAACCAAGATATAAATGCTTGGGATGTGTCTAACATTACTAATATGAATGGCATGTTTTTTCAAGCAAGCAACTTTAATCAATCATTAAATGACTGGGATGTTTCGAATGTAATCAACATGATCAACATGTTTTATGAAGCCAGCAGTTTTAATGGCAATATTGCTGACTGGGATATATCAAACGTCAATAGCATGTTTGGTATGTTTGTTCGAGCTTCTGTATTTAATGGAGACCTAAGTGGATGGGATGTTTCTAATGTGCAATCCTTGAATAACTTGTTTGAAGATGCCATTAGTTTTAATCAGTCTTTAAATGCTTGGGATGTCTCTAATTGTACTGATTTTAGTGCAATGTTTTTTAATGCTAGCAGTTTTGATCAATCCTTAGGATCATGGAATGTTGGAGCTGGCATTGAATTCCAAAATATGTTTGAAGGTGCTTCTTCATTTAATCAGGATTTATCTAATTGGAATGTTGCTAATGCTAATCGAATGTCAGCCATGTTTAGATCAGCTTCTGCTTTTGATCATTCCCTAGAAAATTGGAACTTAACGAGTGTCAATAATAATGATTTGGTCTTCGATGGCATAGAAGCTATGCTTGATAATTCAGGGCTTTCGCGCAATAATTATGAAGCAACACTTAATGCCTGGGCCACTAACCCCAATACACCAAACAATCTTGAATTAGGAGCTTTAAGCTTACAATATTGTGATGAAACCGGTCGGAATATTTTGTTAATAGACAATACTTGGACCATTACAGGAGATGTCCAAAGTTGCGACCAAAGACCGTTTATAACTACTTGGACGACGGATAACTCAGGGACTTCTTGCAATTCATGTGTGTTAATACCTACTAATCCAGCGTATGTTTACAGTTATGATATTGACTGGGAAAACGATGGAGTATATGACGAATTTGGCTTAACCGGCAATGCCACACATGATTACGGTGCATTGGGTACATATACTATTGCCATTCGGGGTGATTTCCCTCATTTCTTTTTTGAAACTGATGCAGAGGATAATGATAAATTAATAGAAATAAATCAATGGGGAGATATGCAATGGTCAAACATGTCCAAATCATTTTTCGATTGTAATAATGTAAATATTTTAGCTGATGATGCACCAGTTCTAGACCTAGTCACAAATATGAGTAGCATGTTCCATAATGCGACATCAATGAATGTTGACTTAAATACCTGGGATGTTTCAGGAGTTGAAGATATGTCCTTTTTATTTTACAATGCTGCAACATTTAATCAAATACTCAATAATTGGGACGTATCCAATGTATTGACAATGGAAGGTATGTTTGCGAATACTGTATTATTTAATGGATCAATAGAAAATTGGGATGTTAGTAATGTAATAAACATGAGTAGCATGTTTGCTAGTTCATTAGGTTTTAACCGGGATATCAGCAGTTGGGATGTTGGAACTGTTTCAGATATGGAGGGAATGTTTGCCGGCACATTAATTTTTAATACTGACTTAAATATTTGGGATGTTAGTAATGTACAGAATATGAGCAGAATGTTTATGAGCGCTAATGGGTTTAATCAAAATCTGACAGATTGGAATTTGTCTAGTCTGACAAATGCAGAAAACATGTTAGATAATGGACCTATGAGCTCAGCAAACTATGAAGTTACATTAAATGGCTGGGCCTCAAATCCCAATACTCCAAACAATCTAAATCTAGGCTCTCTAAACTTAGAATATTGTGATGATTCTGGAAGAAATATGTTAATTAACGATAAAGGGTGGGTAATAAATGGAGATCTAAAATCATGCGATAACTGCCCTAATTTTGCTGATAATTGCAATGATCCATCTATTGTCACCTTAAGTCCAACAACCAACACTAACATGCTTGATTTTGAGTGTGCAGTGGGTTGTATTGAAAATGCGAGTCCGGTAATTGGGATTACTGATTGCGGTTTTGATTTTAGACCCACAGTATGGTTCCAATTGCAAACAGACGCATCCGCCGTCCAAACTTTTGTCAGAGTAAATACGGCTTGTGGTTGGGATCCGGTTTATGCTATTTTTAAATCTTCTTCAGGTGATTGTACTCAAGAATTAGACCTTGTATTTAGTGCTGGCTTTCCAGGTTGTAGCCTTAATTGGGCGGACCCATCTGGATTTAGTCAAGGTTTAGAAGCTAATACAATCTATTGGATTGGGGTAGGCACTTCTTTTTTTGAAGATGGAATGTGCGATGATTTTGAACTTTGTGTGGCAACATCATTAATTGAGGTACCTTGTTTTGGAGATGGTACTTGTAGTCCTTTATCTACTAACCAAACAAGCAACAGTCTAGGGCAGCAGATTGATCCTGCAAATGATGCCTTAAGCCCAGGAGAAACATATACCATATGTGAATCATTTTTTTATGATTCTTCAGAATCAGGTTCAGAGTGGTTAATGGGAATTGTGCCATTCTTTGAAGGATGGGATTTAAGTGATTTTGATCCGCAAAATGTAACGATTACAGGTAACGGAATACAAGCAACTTGGTATGAGGAAGTGTACTTACAAGAAACACTAAATAATGTATGTACATATACGGATGAATCAGGAAGATTGCAATTATGTAATACATTATGTGATGTTTGTCCGTGTACACCTCCATCAAATCAAGGAGATTTGCTGCCAGGAGGTTGGTACTGGACGAATGGTTCTTCTGACTGTACTAATGATGGCCACCCCAATAATAGTTGGGGTATTGGAATGGATCAAGTTATGGTGGATTTCTGCTTGGACTTACAAACACCTAATTACATTGATCTACAAGATTGTGAAGCAAACACCAATTTAAAATTCGGTTTTCAGACCTTCTCAGATGGGGTAGTAGGATGTTGGGATGATCCAGTAGGCGAGTGCCTTATAGATGAATCCCAATTCATTAACTATACCCTGGATTGCTCCTCATTAAATCAAAATAGTTTTATCACGACTTGGAAAACAGATAATATAGGAACAAGTTGTAATTCGTGTGTAAGTATTCCTACAAACACGTCAGCTTACACTTATAATTATGATATTGATTGGGAAAATGATGGTGTGTTTGATGAGTTTGGACTTACGGGTGATGCATTACACGACTATGGATTAGCCGGTACTTACGAAATTGCCATAAGAGGTGAATTCCCGCACTTAAACCATCAAATAAGTAGTGACAACCCTAAACTAGTAGACGTCAATCAATGGGGAGACATTGTCTGGAACGACTTAAGTTTTATGTTTGCAGATTGTGAAAACTTGGCAAACTTTTCTGCCACTGACGTACCAAACTTAAGTGGAGTGAACCGTTCCTCTGCTTGTTTCCAAAACGCTTCTAATTTTAATGGGAATATTGAAAGCTGGGATATGAGTAATATCACGAATACTTCCTTTATGTTTTCTGGGGCAAGCGCATTCAATAGCCCCCTAGAAAACTGGGATGTGAGTTCAGTTCAGGATATGACAGCTATGTTTAATCAAGCATCCAGTTTTAACCAAACATTGAATGGCTGGAATACGATTTCTGTTACAGTTATGAATGGAATGTTTCTTGGTGCAACTTCGTTTAATCGCCCAATAAATGATTGGGATGTTTCAAATACAGTGGATTTTGGAAGCATGTTTACTAGTGCCACCAATTTTAATCAAACATTAGAAGGTTGGAACACTTCTAGTGCCATTTCTATGCAAAGTATGTTTGCTGATGCTGTTGGTTTTAATGGCAATATATCCTCTTGGAATGTCTCGGCTGTAGAAAATACAAGTTTCATGTTTAGTAGAGCCGTGAATTTCAATGCTGATCTGAGTAGTTGGAATATGGAGAATGTCGTGGACGCAAGTTTTATGTTTTTCGAAGCAGCGGGCTTTGATCAAGACCTCTCATTATGGAGATTAAATACATTAAACATAGCCAATAATATGTTTGATAACTGTGGCTTGTCTACGGCTAATTATGAGAATGCTCTACTGGCATGGTCACAGAATATTTCTACTGTTTCAGGCATTAACCTTGGAGTAGAAAACTTAGTTTACTGTGATGAAGAAGGACGCGATGGTCTAATTAATGATTATGGATGGACTTTTATTGGAGACAATCAGGATCCAGCTTGCGCTTGTCCTCCAGTCAATGCAGGAGATAGTTTTGACGCTAATTATTGCCAAGGACAAAGCGCTGTAGATTTAGCTATTCAGATGTTTAATTTTGATCCAAACGGCGTCTGGGAGGATCCATTAAATACCGGTCTTGATTTATCCAATATACTTTTAGTGGATGTCGGCACTTTAAGCGATGGTGATTATTACTTCTATTATATTGTTGGAGAGGAGGGGTGTCCAATGGACACAAATATTGTGAACTTCACGGTACATCCTATGTATGATATATCTATTTCAGAAACAATTTGTTTTGGCGAATCAGTGACTATCGGGACAGAAACATTTAATACTACTGGAATACATAATGTTGCACTGAGCACCGCGGAAAACTGTGATAGTTTAATCGAATTAGATCTGGTTGTTTTGCCACAAATTGAAGGCGAGTGGTCAGCATCTGGTTGCCCTGGTGACATATACATTATTAATGGAGAAAACTTCACCTTTGCAGATGTAGGACCTTATGAAGAAACTCAAATTTTACAGAGTATAGAGTTCCCAGAGTGTGATAGTATCTTGACCATAACGATGAATGTAAAGGAAGATATTGAAGTTGATTTTACTGGCTTTATATGTGGTGATGAAACGATTGATATTGGTGGGATGAACTTTGATAAAGAATTTCCGAATGGCGATGTTTTTCTATTGGGTTCTAATTTTTGTGATAGCATCGTACATGTTGACTTAATCCATGTAGATTCTATAGAATTGGTGGGAAGCAATATAGCTTTAGATGGGAATACATTAAGTATAGATGTTTTATCCGATGCCACCTACGATAACCAGCTCAATTATACAATAGAAGCCATTAATATCAATGAAGATAAAATATTAAACATAGAATCATCAGCTGAATTTGGCGTGTTTGACATTGAGTTTTTTCCCAATGTGGAGTCTATTGTATCCATAGAGTTTGAAATGTGCCATGAATCATGTAACATTTGTGATACGGCCATTTGGAATATAAATAAAACCATTGCAGGATATACCGAACTGGTCATTACTTGTAATGGTGATGGCGTAAATGATCGCTTAATTATGTCTGAGTTTATTGAAAACCTGGAAACGGAATTTCCTTGCAATAAAATCATCATTTTTAATCGATGGGGACAGCCAGTTTATGAAGCGGCACCCTATGCTAATGATTGGTGTGGCACCTACATGAACACTGGAAATCCTATTCCAGAAGGGAGCTATTATTTCACGCTTGATCTACTAAGCCCTGAGTCAAATTGTACGGGTTCTGACCAAGCCATCCAAAGAGAGTTCATTTACGGAGTGATCACATTGCTGAGATAGAATCAAGGGAGTCATAGTGAGGATGCAACAAAAAAATAAGGTGCAGATTTTTATCCATTGTTATTCACTTTTTCTAATGCAGACTTTTTATTTTTAACAATCATTTGCGTCCTATTTTTGACTATTGTTTAAACCTACATGCTGAGAATTTTTCTTATACTTATTTTCTTATCCCAATACGTTTGGCTATCAGTCAGTTCAGACATAACATCTACTAGTCATGAAATGAATGGGCCAGTAAATGCTCAAGCACAGTTTGTAGGAAATTGCATTGTTACAACTAAAAATGATGCAGGTGTTGGATCATTAAGAGAAGCCATCAATTGTGCTAATAACAATATTGGACCAGATACTATAGTATTCGAAATTCCGGATGAAGGACCTCATGTTATTTTGTTAGAATCTCCTTTACCTATTATCTCTGATGACCATTTATTGATCAGTACAGATGATCATGGTAGCATTTGGGTGGACGGTTCATTTATTGAAACAGCATCTGCTGGCTTTGAAATTGGTCCAGGTGTAGAACATATTGTCATTGGATACTTAGATGTTAGAAATTTTCAAGGACCAGCATTCCGAATAGGTGCCGGGTCTAAACACATCAATATCATGAGCAATCGAATTGTGTACAATGATATGGGCGTAGAAGCCAGCCGGGTGGATAGTTGTGAAATAAAATACAATGCTATTTTTTACAACCAAACAAGCATTGTACTTAATGGTGGAACATACAACTCAATATTTGATAATAACATAAGCGGATTAGAAGTGGAAGGTCCAACAGATATAGGTATACAAATCATAGAAAATGGACCAACTCACAACAATCAAATCATAGAAAACAATGTCAGTAGGCACGACGAAGAAGGAGTCCGTTTAATTGGAGAAGTCACAGAAACCGAAATCTTACAAAACAGGATAGAATGTAATGGAGGGAAAGGAATTGATCTAGGTCCAGCCGGGAATAATCAGCAGGTAAAACCAGTGATTATTTCAGCTACTATCGAAGAAATAAATGTTTCCACAGGACAGGTGGGGGACCTCATTGAAGTTTTTTCAAACGCCAGTGCCTGTGACACTTGCCAAGGTAAAACCACCTTAGGTTTTTGTCTTGATAATGGCGATGGTACCTATACACTAAACACAATAGGCTATTATTCAGGAGATTTATTAAGTGCAACCTCAACTACTGATAAAAACACGTCAGAATTTTCGGATTGTTTTGCAGTGGTTTCCGCAGATTGCAATAGAATGCAAGATTCTTTAGAACTCGTCTCACTATACAATAATACTAATGGAGCCCAATGGACTAACACTTGGGACTTAAACCAACCCATGGATACTTGGTATGGAATTAAGGTAAGCCCCAAAGGCTGCGTAGAAGCCATAGATCTAGATGGTAATGTTAATTACCTAGTAGATTCTGGCTCATCAGGGAATAGATTGTCTGGATTTATGCCTGATTTGCAACTCCCTAACCTTTTGCTTCTTTCATTATGCGCTAATGAAATAGTTGGGGGTGTGCCTAATTTTACTGGCATACCTAAAGTCAGACATATATGTTTTGGTAGAAACCCATTGACAGAACCCTTGCCAGAATTTCAGTATGTCCCTGATTTGCTTACCTTCTCATGTTTTAGTACAGATATAGATGGACCCATACCGAGCTTCCAAAATTGTCCACTGATTCAGGAAATTTCTGTGTATAATAATGAGCACACAGGAAGCATTCCTGCGGTGAACTCCTTGAGTGAATTAGTCTATTACGGATGTTCCTCCAATGAATTAACTGGACCACTCCCAGATATATCAAATATGGAGCATTTATTTAGATTTCAAGCCCATTTTAATAATTTGTCAGGAACTATACCTAATATTTCTAACTGTCCCGAACTAGAAACCTATACCGTCGATCGAAATCAACTAACCGGAGTTGTTCCGAATTTTTCTAATCTACCAAAACTTAGAATCTTTGGGGCCGGTTATAATCAGCTAAAAGGACCTCTACCTGATTTTTCTGGATTTCCGGTGATTGAAAGTCTAGAGCTATCAAATAATGAAATAGATGGTCAAATCCCCGATTTTTCCTTTATGCCGGTTTTAGGATCGATTTCTCTTTTCAATAATGAATTAGAAGGAGAGATACCAAACTTTAGCAATTTACCTAATGTATGGGGCATCAATGTTTATAACAACCAATTGAGTGGAGAAATCCCTGATTTTGATAAAATGCCCACCTTGACGTCAATAAATGTCAACAATAATGCACTGGAAGGGGCCATTCCTGATTTTGGACAATTACCAAATCTAGCATTTATTATAGCGTACGATAATCTGCTAGATGGAGAGATTCCGGACTTATCCGAAAACTGTCCAAATTTAAAAAGTTTAAGGGTCAACAATAATCGTCTGACCTTTGAAGACCTACTGCCCGGATTACCGAATAATGTGGCTACAGTTGCTATCAATAGTGAAACGGTATGGGATTCTGTTTTTTATGAGGACCAACCCATGGTTTTTAAGGACACGACTATCACTCTTCCACAATTATCATTACTTGATGTTGATTTAGGCTTTGACGAATTAATACAAGATAATGTATACACATGGTATAAAAATGGAGTGTTATATGATACCGTCATTGGCAATAATAATCTTACCATACCTTACTTAAAATTAAGTGATGCAGGCGACTACCATGTAGTGGTTACCAATCCACAAGCGGATCGATTAACACTCACGAGCTATACCATTACACTCATCGTAGAGGAGGTCCCATGCATTACTAGAGATAGTACCATTTTAATGGCCGTGTACCAAGCCACCAATGGAGATGATTGGTTTAATAATCAAGCTTGGGGAGATTCAGATATTTTGAACAATTGGTTTGGGGTGGAAACTAATGCGGATGGTTGTGTTACCTGCTTGAACCTGAGTGGACCTTCTGATCCTTGCCTTGAATCCAACGGTTCGGGAAACAACCTCGTCGGTTCCATTCCCAATATTATAGGAGAATTAAGCCATTTAGAACACTTAAATCTTAGTGGTAATGCACTCATTGGAGAAATCCCAGACGAAATTGGGCAATTAGGTCAACTAAACAGTCTAAGCGTTTCAGCCAACCAATTATCGGGTGAAATACCTACAAATTGGCAAAGCACAAATAATCTAAGTTGGTTAGATTTGAGTGATAATTTATTAGTCGGAACTATTCCTGCTTGGATAGGTGATTTGACAAACATACAGACCCTAGCTTTAAATGATAATCAATTAGTCGGTTCCATCCCTTCGTTTTTGGCTAATCAAAATTACCTGGAACTAGATTGTTCGAATAATCAATTGTCTGGATGCTTTCCCAACGAACTCATTAACAATTGTAATGATCCTTTAATAAATTTCACCAACAATCCAATGCTGCCGTGGAATGGCGATTTTCAGAGGTTTTGTGATGGCGAACAAGTGGTTGGGGCAGCCTGTGATGATGGGAACCCTAATTCTTTAAATGACGTCATTTTACCAGATTGTTCATGTGCAGGGACAGTAGGCCTAGCTTTTGTCACTACTTGGAAAACGGATAATTTAGGGACAAGTTGCAACACCTGCATCCAAGTTCCGAGCTTTCCGGGAGAGCTCTATAATTATGATATAGATTGGGAAAATGATGGAGTTTATGACGATTTTAACCTCACCGGAGATGCTATCCATGATTATGGCATAGCAGGAAATTACCAAGTGGCCATTAGAGGAAACTTTCCGCGAATCTATTTTAATGGTCTGGGGGATGCGGCTAAAATACAGAGCATAGACCAATGGGGAAGTCAAGAATGGACAAGCATGGAATCAGCATTTGCTGGATGCATTAATCTCACGGGTTTAGCTGAGGATATACCCAATCTTAGTAAGGTTAGTACTACCGAAAGGATGTTTGCTGGAGCTACAAACTTTAATCAAGACTTGAACGACTGGGATCTAAGTCAAGTAGAAAATATGCGATTTATGTTTGCTGATGCAAGCACTTTTAATGGAAATATTAGCTCGTGGAATACGTCTATGGTCACAGATTTTACAAGCATGTTTACAAGAGCCAATAGCTTTAATCAGGACATTGGCAATTGGGATGTTAGCAGTGGAACTACCATGGCTAATTTATTTTTTGGGGCCACTGATTTTAATCAAGATATTGGCTCTTGGGATGTAAGTCAGATTACTGATTTTAGTTTTATGTTCAGCAGTGCAAGGAGCTTTAATCAAGACATTGGCAATTGGGATGTGAGTAATGGAGTTCTCTTTAATAACATGTTTGAAGATGCTACTGTATTTAATCAAGCACTTAATGGATGGCAACTGAGTAATGCCGAAAATTTGGAGGTGATGTTCGCCGTTGCTACCGAATTTAACCAAGATATAAGCAACTGGAATGTTTCCAACGTAACTGACATGTCAAACATGTTTTTGTTAGCTACAGCTTTTAATCAAGATCTGAATAATTGGGACGTCGGAAAGGTTACGAATATGGCCTATATGTTTGAAGGTGCATCGTCTTTTAACCAGCATTTAGCGAGTTGGGATTTGGCCAATATCATAAATAACCCTAACCTAGCTGATGGTTTAGCATTTATGTTGTCCAATTGTGGAATGGATCAAATCAATTATGAAACAACACTAAATGCATGGGCGAACGCAAATAGTACTCCTGCTGATCTAGAACTGGGAGCTGATGCCTTGACCTATTGTGATGATAGCGGAAGAAATATATTAATAGGAGACAAAAATTGGCTAATAAATGGCGACCAAAAAGCTTGTGCCCAAAAACCTTGGATCAGTCGATGGAAAACAGACAATAATGGTAACTCATGCAATGCATGTATTGCTATACCGACTAATAATGCCTATACCTATAATTATGATATAGACTGGGAAAATGACGGTATTTATGATGAATTTGGCTTAACAACAGATGCCTTTCATATGTATCCATCTGCTGGGTCTTATGAAGTTGCTATCCGAGGTGATTTTCCGCATCTAAACCATGAGAACATAGAAGATAATGATAAACTAATAGATATCATACAATGGGGAGAAATCGAATGGTTAAGCATTGATTTTATGTTTCATGCATGCCGTAATATTGTCGATTTTAGTGCCACCGATACACCTATGCTTTCGGGTGTAAATCAGGCAATATCTACTTTCGAAGCAGCGACTCAATTTGATGGACGTATTAATGATTGGTCCATACAAAGCATGACCAATTTGTCTAGGATGTTTGCAGGTGCCAGCTCGTTTAATCAAATAATAGATAGCTGGAACACGGCCAACGTTGAAGATATGAGCGGTATGTTTAGCAACGCGACTATGTTTAACCGCGACATTAGCGCATGGAATACAGGCAAACTCACCAATATGGAAGCCATGTTTGTTAATTGTATAAACTTTAGTACTACCATTAATGATTGGGATGTTTCCAATGTGGTCAATTTTGCAAGGCTTTTCGAAGGGGCGTCAAATTTTAATCGTTCGCTCAATGATTGGGATGTTTCAAAGGCTCAAACGATGGATCACATGTTTGACGGAGCTTCTAATTTTGATGGAGCTATTACGAATTGGGATATTAGCAATGTATCTACGGCCCAATATATGTTTTCCGACGCCATCAATTTTAAACAAGACATTAGTGTGTGGAGCACAACTAATCTGCAAAACTCTACTGGAATGTTTGCAAATGCCATAAGCTTTAATCATGCATTAGGAACATGGAACTTGACAAATTTGATAGAGGCAGAACATATGCTAGATGCTTGTGGAATGTCTACACCGAATTATGAGGCGACCTTACTTGGATGGTCTTCTAACGTAAATACTTCCAATGATTTAGGCTTAGGTGCTTTAGATTTAGTTTACTGTGATGATACAGGAAGAAATGCCTTGATCAATACTTTTGGTTGGCAAATTGTGGGTGATTCACAAGATCCGAGCTGTGGCTGTCCTTCCGTAAATGCAGGCGAGTCGATGGTAGGAATGTATTGCACCGAGCAAGAGATGATTAGTCTATTAGCTTTATTGTCCAATGCCGATGTAAATGGAAACTGGGAAGATCCTTTAAATACAGGTATTGATCTATCTGACCCTACGCAAGTCGATGTAGGTGCTTTGGATGCAGGCGAATACTATTTTTATTATATCCTAGGTGAGATAGGTTGTCCTATGGATACGAATGTGGTGAATATTAATATCTCCAGCAGTTATAGCAGCCAAAGACAAGAAACACTTTGCTTCGGTGAAAGTATAGAAATAGGCAATGAAGTCTTTGATGCAACAGGTATGTATGAAATTAAACTACAGGCACTGAATCAATGTGATAGCATCATTTTATTAGATTTAGAAGTCTTAGATCCAATTAGCGAAACATTAGATGTAGAAGCTTGTTTTGGCGAAGAACTAGAAATCGGAGGACAAATCATTGTAGTCAATCAAACTTCGCCTTTCAGTGAAACTATTTTGCTTAATAGCTTGTCACACCCTCAATGTGATAGTTTATTAAGTATTACTATTTACCCGATAGAAACCACTAGCTTCGAATACGAAGATGACATCTGCACAGGCGAAGTAGTGGAGATCGGAGGAATAATTTTTGATGCCTCAAACTTAACAGGTGAGGTGACATTGGACAACATGAATGCCCAAGGTTGTGATAGCATTATATACGTTAATCTCAATATTAAAGAAGCAACTGAGGGATTTATCATGCTAGAAGGTTGTCCTGGCGATCTGATTGAATTAAATGGAGAAAGCATTGTCATTGCTGATGAAGGCCCGTATACACTGACTCAAAACTTACAAAGTGATGAATTTCCGAGTTGTGATAGTCTTCTGACTATAAATGTAAGTGTGAAAGAAGATGTAGTCATCATGTATGAGGATTTTATTTGTGGTGATGAAGAAAAAATGATAGGGGATCAATTATTTAATAAGGACTTTTTATCTAGCCAACTAGTCTTCGAGGGAGTAGACTATTGTGATAGTATTGTAAATGTACAATTCACGCATATAGATTCTATCGATGGTTTGATGATGGACACAGTCACTCAATCCAGCCTAATAGCCATTGACGTGTTAGAAGGGTTTGCATATGATTATTCTCAGGGTATAAATCTGGAAGTAATCGACTACGACCAAGACAAAATTATTTCAGTAGACGAGCAGTCCATTCCTGGAATATTCGAAATCGAATTTAATCAAAATGTAGAATCGGATGTCGAGATACAATTTGAGATGTGTTATGAAGATTGCTCGATGTGTGCAACCAGTATCTGGCGCATCAGCAAATCCATAGATGGGTATGTAGAATTTGTCATTACATGCAATGATGACGGCATAAACGATAATGTTTTGATTTCCGAATATGTGCCTAATTTGTTTATTGATTTTCCGTGTAATGAAATCGTTATTTTCAATCGTTGGGGGCAGCCTGTTTATGAAGCCCAACCATATCTTGATGATTGGTGCGGAACTTATATGAATACTGGAAATCCACTGCCAGAAGGTAGTTATTATTTCACTTTGGACTTATATAGCCCTAATGCAAATTGTGCGGAGTCACAAGCTGGTATCGATCGTCGGTTTATCTATGGTTTAATTACCTTACTTCGTTAGAAAACCTGATTTGAGTCGGAGGTTTTTTGCTTTAAATCTATGGAGTTATATTTATCGGCCTAGTTACACTATTTTTAAACTGAGCAATCTAGCACATAATAATTATGATGTGTTAACAATAATTCAAAAAGAAAAATTACCACATTATCCGATTAGCCATATCAGAGAAATAATGAGGGATAAATAATAATATACAAAACCAACGAACTTTATATTCGAAACGTCAAATAAGTGTTGTCAAGATATGCGCAAATTTAATTATGAAAAACTTCCATACATTCATTGGTACAATTCTTCTAACATTAATCATATCTAGTTGTTATGTTCCTGACATCGAAGAGACAAGTATCACAGAGGAGATTATTTGGACTGATACATTATCGAATCTGAAAGAAATCATTTACGGGGGAATAAGAGAAGAATATTACTACTACTATGCCTTGGATCAAGATAGTCTATACAGATTTACCAAGATAAATGCTGAGGATGGAAATGAATTGGCTTCTATAACAATTGACAGAATAATATCTGCTAGAAATAACATGTTCTTTATAGATGATTGGATTCATTTTAACAACTTATTGATTTCTCCAGATAACTTAGAAGTTGTTTATGAGTTAGAAAATTATCAGATATTTAGATTTCTGGGAATAATTAATAATGGACTAGCTTACTATAGTGCAGATAATCCATTCAGAATAGTAGAGTATAATTTAGAATCAAAAGACACTTTATCTAAAGTTGTGCCTTCCGAAAACGTAAACTTGTCAGTGCTATTTGATGTCTTCTTAGAAAAGCAAAACGATATAGTATCTATTTATCTCAGTTATTTCTCTACTGACTCGTTGAGATTAATTTCTAAAATAAATATTGATGGTGAGGTTGAATGGACAAAAGAAACTACTTTTGTTTTAAAAGAAATATTATTCCATAAAGATTATTTAGTTTTAGCTCATTCGCATCAGTTAGAATTTATCGACCGCAATACAGGTGAAACTCTTTCCCTTCAAGATTTTGGTGATAATTTCATAACTAATGTTTCTGTACATAATGATTTGGTTTTTTTAGAAGTCGAAGGTTGTATGTATGAAACGTATGACGATTTTGTTGAAATTGCTTCTTCATCCCAATTATGTCTCTTTTTCAGCACTAATAATAAACTGGTAGGCAATTATTATATTGATGGGAGATTAAGTAATGGAAGTCGCTTTTTCAATATCACCAATGGCGTTAATTTTATGACGACTAAGTTTACGCAAATTGGATCGGTAGGTTATTATGAGCCGGCCAATTTGTACATAGGGGACCAAAATATTGAAGATAGTATCGTATCGCTTAATGGCGTGATATTTACCGAATAGATTCAGTCTCAAATATTGTTCGATTTATAAAAAAGTCAATAATTGAAAGAACTATTGATAAGAATAGGTAATCACAGCATATCTGATCGTCCCTCATAGATAAGCACCGCATTTCAGGACGCTGGATACCATAATCCCTTATACGAATATGAATCAACAAGTTACTACGATTACTTTTTTTAGGTACCCAAACTTTATGAGTAAAGTATGGGCTTTCGGAATGATGCAGTTTGGTCACAGTTATTTAGGGAAAACGATAGGACTGCAGTTCTATAAACTTTTAGGTAGTGGCAAAGGGATGGGGTTTAGTCCGTATCCAGATTGGTCTGTATACAGTCTATTGCAAGTGTGGGAATCTGAAGAAGTGGCACAACAGTTTTTAGAAACTAGCTTATTAATGAAAAAGTACAGAGATCACAGCTCTGAACAATGGACCATTTTTCTAAAAAATATAAAAGCACATGGGAAATGGGCAGGTACTAATCCATTTATGAGTGATACAAGCTTAGATGACCAAAAGGGCCCTATTGCTGTCATTACGAGAGCCAGCATAAAAACTAAATATCTAAGGACTTTTTGGAAATATGTGCCTATTTCAGAAAAACCGCTCATTGATAATCAACATCTAATATTTACCAAAGGGATAGGAGAGATGCCCATTAAACAAATGGCTACACTTAGTATTTGGACACATATGGATGCTATTAAACAATTTGCTTATCAAAGTAAAGAACATCAGAAAGCCATTCAAATGACAAGAAATCTTGGATGGTACAAGGAAGAATTATTCGCTCGATTTAAACCTTATCATCAAGTAGGAACATGGGGAGGGATAGAAAAAAAACTTAGTTCGCTGTTGCAATAGCAGTCATCACTCCTAGAGATTTGCTCTTTTTACTCCATCTTTTAGGAGCAAAAAGCATCATATTGACCACAAAGGCTAAAAACCTTGGCTCCATGGATGTACTCCAAGATATTTTCCGCTTTTCCATTTCACTCATCCAATAAAGTAAATAGGGATCTAAGGTTCCATAATTTAAGACTTCCAAAACTTTCCAGCCAGTATCGTTTAACAACCCTCTAAGATTGGAAGGTGAAAAAAGGGAAGTATGTCTAGATGTATGCCACCCAGCCCAAAATTCGCCGTACTTCTGACGACTATCAGATGCTACATTCGGTACTTCGATAATGAGATAGGTGCCAGGATGTGATAAATTTCTTAAATACCTTAAATTTTCATAAGGCTTGTAATCATGTTCTAGATAATGCCACATACTAATAAGATCTGGCTGAATTTCCTTACTTAACTCTTGGATTTCCTTGACTTCTAAGTGGAGTGATGCAAAAGTATTTGGAGATTGCTTCCAACCTGCATCGCTAAAATCAATTCCGTGCGCTCTGCATTCATATTTGTCATGTAGCTGTTTAAGAAAACTTGGTTTACCACAACCCACATCTAAAACTTTAGATTGTTCGGTTAAATTGGGTAGGTATTTTGACACTAAGGCCACTCTTCGCTTATCTAATTTAGCTTGACTTTTTTCAACCAGATGTTTGTACTTGCCCCACGCTGAAGCACCACGATAAGGAAGATAATAGTCTGTATAATAATCCATCAATTCATCCATGGGTACACGTGGATTTAGGAAGACTAATTGGCAATCACGACATTGATCAAAATTAAAAAGCTGCTCGGTAGGGTGCATCTGGGCTTTTGTCTTGATGAAAGCTTCAAAATGCCTAGACTGACAGATAGGACAAGTTTGAAGGTGTATCATACAAAACAGAATATTAATTGAAACTATGAGAATAATCCATTCCCTTCTCCTAAGTTAATACAAATCGCACGACCAAAACATCGAGACAAACTTTAATCACTTAATCACTTTCTGTTATCCCATATGGAAATACAAGTAGAAATACATAAAGAATACCAGTTGGCAAAAATAGAGATGAACAGAAATTTTAAAACTTCCATTTAACTTTAATAATAAGTATACAATCTGTAGTACCATAGCTACACAAAACCAACCTATATAATTTTGCAATGGAGCAAATCCTTCTTTAAAGGTCCAAAAATCAAAGATTGGAGCCACACCTTCCATAAAAAAGTCGAGCACAAGCATGAGCAAACTTCCAATTACGGGTCGAAGCCATTGAGCCTCTACCCATTCCTCTGCGAGTTTAGCCGTTATAAAAATTAAAATAGCCCAGTTCACACCAATTAACCAAGGGACATCATCGATTTTATATCCAAGATTTTCACCATAAACATAATCTCCAAAAATAAAACCGTATTTGACCCCAAGCCATTCGGCAAAAATACCTACTGCAGCAAAAAAGATAAAAGACAAGAAAAACTTTTTAGAAGTAATAGGAAAAAACAAGAAAAGTACGGTGGCTGTAACCAACAGATTTAAAGGCGTCTTACTAATAAACCAATCGAAGTAACCTAAAGTGACGCCAATGATAGCCGATATATGAAAAAGCCAAATGATAAAAACGCCAAAGTGGGTCTTATCTATGTGGTCATATATTTTGTTTTTTAAGGCAAACATATCTTTTAGGTTGATTCTACGAAGTCAGTGGCAATTTTAGCTGATAAAAGACAGAGCGGAATGCCTCCTCCCGGATGCACAGACCCACCACAAAAGTATAAGTTCTTTATCTGGCTGGAAAAATTAGGATGACGTATAAAAGCAGCAAATTTAGAGTTGCTGGACGCTCCATATAGAGCTCCTTGATGAGAACGTGTTCTGGCTTCGATACCTGCCGGGTCTAGTACGATTTCTTCCTTAATACTTGCCGCTACATCTACATTTAGTATTCTCGAGAGTTTAGCTATTATGGAATCTCGAGCCTTAAGTCTCAGCTTTCCCCAATCTTGACCCATATTACCAGGTGTATTGATCATGACAAACCAATTTTCACATCCTTTTGGAGCATGATTTTCTTCCTCCTTACTCGTGATGTTTATATACACTGTGGGATCATTATACAAAGTGCCATGCTTAAAAATAGCAGCAAATTCTTCTTTGTATTCACTGCTGAAAAATATGTTGTGTAAATCTAGGGTCGGAAATTTTCGATTCATACCCCAATAAAAAATCATCGCTGAGCTAGATCTTTCTTGCTTTAACACTCTCTCTGGACGAGGCACGTCTTTTAAAAGATGATGGTAAGTTCCAAATACATCCGCATTGGATATGATTAGATCTGCATCTATTTGTCCTTTGCTCGTCATCACGCCAGTAACTTTATTATTTGAGTGCAAGATCCTATTAACCAAAGTGCCTAATTTAAATCGTATTCCTTTTTCTATACTTAAGTTAACTAAACTGTCAACAATGGCATGCATCCCACCTTTTGGATAAAAAGTGCCATAATGCATTTCCAGATGTGGAATTAGGGACATAATTCCTGGGGTCTGATAGGGTGAAGAACCGTTATAGGTAGCATAACGATTAAAAAGCTGCACCAACTTTGAGTTGTCAGAAAAGTATTTTTCGTTCACCTCACTGAGTGTAGAACTCATATGGAGTTTGTGTATTTGTAATAAAGAAGCTAATACATCTTTAGACAGCCATGTCTTCCATTTATGAAGGGATTTTTCTAAAAAAGTGGATGCTGTTAATTCATATTTTTCTTTATTCCTTTTAAGATAGTCGGCGATTATTTGGGTAGAAATATTGAAGGTTTTCGAAGTCTGAGAAATAAATTCTTCACGATCTGCTACAGCAGAAAAGCGTGTGCCATCTTCCCAGAAATAATGGCAAAGTGTCTCCTTTTTATTGTAAGAGAAGTATTTATTGGGATCAAGATCGAAGAGGCGAAAAAGATCATCAACAAGATTCGGCATAGTAAATAATGATGGGCCAGCATCCCATTGAAAACCACCTTGATGATATACATGCATTTTACCACCAGGATAATCGTTGGCTTCAATAACTTCTACATCATACCCTTTAGCACGCAGACGAAGACCTGCAGCTATTCCACCTATACCTGCACCAATGACTACCGCCTTTTTCATGTATAAACGTTCTAGATATAGAGCTAACAAAAATTCCTCCTTTTGGTTTGAAGACTGCTAAAACGATTGTGCCTAATAGGCTTATTTATAGTTTTCAAAAGTGGAGATTGTAATACTTACAAATCTCTGCAAAATTTAATGCGGATATATGTATCATGTCTATGTCCCATTTTTTAGTAATGGGTCACAAATTGTAGATGTAAATGGATAACTATTGATGAAGAGTGATGGACTTCCACTCGACCGTTTTATCATACTGAATGTAAAACCAATATTGTCCATGCGCTAATTCATTGAAATTGAATTGCATCACTTGATTTTTCTTTTTCAATGTTTTCGAGAATATTTTGTCTCCTTTTTGATTCCTCAATATCATTTTTGCTTTTTTACTTTGGAAGGCATCTTTGTCCATGAGGAAAGTATAAACATTATTATATTCTATGAGCTCAAAACAGTGCGTTGTTTTTATCTCATTAGTATTCATAACAATAGAAAATAGGAATAATAGCAAACTTAGTTTCATGATTGGCTAGTTTTGGATAAATTGAGCATTTTATTTTTCACCTCATATCAAATGGTGTTTGATCATAATTTAAAAGATTTACACCTTCTTTAATGACTTAAATTACAATAGACAGACGCTTTTATATTTTATTTAATCAGCTACTTCTTCAGTAATCGTTTTTATGGCTGGTAAATGTGTTGGAACTTTTATTTCATTATCTGTGATTTTAGCTGGGCAGCCATATTTGCATGTAGTACACGCGCCAAATAATGAAACAACACAAAGGACGAAGAAACACTTAATTATTAGATTTTTCATAACACTAGATTTATGACTGAGTGTATGAAAAAATAAATAGTTATCAGTACCTTTTAAATTTTCACAAATTTTATGAGTTGACTAGCTTGCTTATCTGCAAATCTTATTTGTAAGAAGTACGTCCCTTTAGGCAAGTGAGCAATATCAATGGGTTTAATTCCTTCGATTTGATCGGTATAAATATCCTGTTGTGGAACACCCAAAATATTAAGTATTTGACAGCTTTGCACATTTTGTAGATTCGCGAAATCGAGAAATATTTGATGGCTAGCTGGGTTAGGGTAGACCTTATGCTCTTCTTGATTAATGGATTGGGTTTCAGAGACACAGGATCCATACATATTATCATCCATCCAATTAAGCCTGTTCGCAATAAATGTTTTTAAGTAAGCTTTTTCGCCAATGTAGCTTCCTTCCACTGTGAAATTTGGCCAGATGTATTCATTGAGGATATCAAAACGTTCGAAGTTTCTCACTTGAGCTTCTTCCAGTAGATCTGCTTGCTGATCAATGTAGGCGAAAATACTGTCTCTGTGGAATGGTCCTTCACGATATTCCGCCCATTTACAAGCCAGGATCTGAGTAAATGCTGGTTCTTGTAACAGTCGATCATACCAAAATGGATTAGCCCCACAATGAACATCATAAATCCATCCACTGGTCGACCATCCAAAACAATATTCTGCATTCCCGAAGGCTAGATTAAAATCCCAGATTGGGCCAGCTTTTAACAAGCCACCATTACTATCTTTATCCTTATGTAAATAGCTACTCAATCGATAAGCATCTACATTTTTACCTAGTTCGCTTATGATAAAATGTTCTGCAAATGAGGCTAAATCCATATACTCATAGTAGTATTTTCCACCATAAGGTTCTAAAGGATTGTTTAGCGCTCTTTCAAAACTATCGACATAGCTCTGGATATAATCTTCTTGCTGAGGAGTAATTTTATTCCTCGAAGGACTAACATATTGGAAAGCTAATTTTTGTCCAGGCAGACTAAAAACATCAAAAGATGACAACCAGTCTGATTCACCATGATCTAGTCTTATGATATATCCTCCAGTCAGATCATCACCCTCATTTTCATCAATTCCTAACTTCGCGATATCCACTCGGTTTTCATCCCTTTTTATTCGTTCCATTAATAAATAGATGCCTTCATATTGATCATTTAATAGCAATTCTACAAATCTTGTTTTACTTGCATATTGGCCCACACTTCTGGCTAAATGCATTACGAGATCATTTCTCAAGAGTGATTTGTCAGAATAAGGTCCATGCAAAATAAAGTCTTCTTCGGCAGGAAAATTGAGAAAACTAGTATCCATATCTTCGCCTAGTTCATTTTTCATTTCAATACCATAATTTTTCTTTGGGAAAAAGAATTGCGAACTATTGCCTCTTGTCTCGATATCTATAGGACCGAAGTATTCATTGGGTGTTGCATCGGAAAAATTTAAGCTGCCATCTTCATTCCATACAATTCCCATGGTGGCGGGAACAGCTGGATCATCCGGAATACCGACATTGTTTGTGTTTATTTTTACGATAGGTAAATTGGAGGATAGAGTGTTGGGTATTAACCATTCTGGTGGATCGCTCCATAAGCTAGTATCAGTGCTCAAAAATGATAACCAATAAAGCGCACTAAGATCGCTGCTATTTTCTCCAAAATTGTGCGTTTGGATAGCAAGTGTATTTTCACCTTCTACTAATATATCTGCCAAGATATCATTAGTTAAAAAGTAAGAGTTTGGTAAACCGCCTTGATATATTTGCGCCTCTCTAAATTCGTTTGCAGAGACATCATAATTGGGAAATAGTCCATCTATATTCGCTCTTGCTATTTCTACACCATTTATATAGGCAACGAATGCGTCATCATAATCTGCATTAAAAATGGCATCTGCAAGATTCGATAAATCACTTATTTCAAAGTTTGCTCGCATAAAAACCGAAGATACATTCGGAATGATCGTATTGTCATCTCCATCAGCATAACCTACTCCACCAGGGCCCTCTAACCAGTCGTTATCATTATAATCTCCACTTCTCCAATCACTGCTTATGGTATCTTGAGTGATCGTATATTTCCAGGCTTGTTCTGCAAATACAGCTGTTCTCCACGTAGGTGTTTGTCCGTAAATAGTCGCAACATTGGACAGAATAAAAAAGAAAAAAAATATACGATACATAGACTTAGTTAGCTACCTAAAAGTAAGCCTAGAATATTAATTATCGTAGCTTCTAATACTAAATATTGATGTCGAAGATGTATGGGTAATCTCCAGGATAATTTTCGTAAAAACCTTCGAGGTAGATTTTACCCTGCTTGTTTAATATCTCTACAAGATCATCCACAGTCTCGATGGGTTTTTCATTACATCGCGTGATGATATATCCAGGATCGATATTCGTTTTTGCTAAAATACTTCCCTTCTTGACCGAGACCACATAAACGCCTTGACGTCTCATACGACGAGATTCTTTCGTGTCTAGATTGCGAAGTTCTACACCTAATTTTTTAAGAATGGGATCTTTTCGGATAGAAATATAATCAGTAGTATTTAATTGGTTGCGAAGTATCACCGTTTTGGTGATTTCTTTACCATCTCGTAATAGCTTAACAGAAAGTTTATCACCAGGTCTGTATAAGGCTAATTGTTCGGTAAATTGTGACTTATTAATGATGGCGCTACCATTTATATACTGGATAATGTCGTCTTTCTTTAATCCAGCAGAGGCGGCGGCACCTTCTTTTTCTACTACATCTATAAATACTCCTTTGGTACCATTGCTAAGTTGCCTACTTCTTTCTAAATCAGAAACATTAAATACCCTGATACCCATCCAAGCACGCTGAACACTTCCAAACTCAATGATGTCAAACATGACCTTTTGCACTAAATTAGAAGGGATAGCAAAAGAGAAACCTTCACTATTTCCTGATTCTGACATAATGGCTGTGTTAATCCCTACTAATTCTCCATTAGTGTTTATTAAGGCTCCGCCACTATTGCCTGGGTTTACAGCAGCATCTGTCTGTATAAAGGATTCTATGCCTTGAGTTTGTAATACATTAATATCTCTAGCTTTTGCACTTACAATACCTGCCGTGACTGAAGATTGTAAATTATAGGGATTACCTACAGCTAAAACCCATTCGCCTACCTGTATGGAATCTGAGTTTCCAATAGCCATATAGGGTAGTTGTGTGCCTTCTACTTTTAATAGAGCAATATCAGTAAACTCATCATAACCTACCACTTTTCCTGCAAATTGCTTTTGCTCGTCTGTTGTGATTTTTATATTGCTTGATTCCTTGATGACGTGGTAATTGGTAACTACATAACCATCCGAACTGATAATCACTCCGGATCCATGCGAAGCATTCATTTTTCTTTGCGACTTATTATAATTTTCAGGGTCAAAGGTACTTATGGCTACAGTGGCTTTACGACCTTTGCTTGCTGCAGATGTAAAATCTGTAGGTGAAGAAGAGGTAAAAAGAGATCGAAGAGACCCTTCTAAGTTGAGTTGATTATTACTGACGAGCGTAGAAAACTCATCTAAATGTTGTGGAGCATGATAAGGTTTTGACACATGATCGTATATAACGATTGTCACTATGGAAACCAAGCAACTTACTAGTAATATATAAACTGTGTTTTTCATACCTCTTAATTCCTTACATTACCAACGAGACTTCTATTCGATTTAATATCTTTAAGCCCAATTTTGACAACATTTAATCAGCTAAATACTTACAAATATACATATTATTTATTTTTGTAATATAACTAAATTAAAGCACTTATCCATGCAACTTAATTTTACTAAATACCATGGTACAGGTAATGATTTTATCATCATAAATAACATGGATGGGGACATAGACATATCTTCAATCGAACATACATTTGAGGGTATTTGTCATAGACGATTTGGTATTGGAGCAGATGGTTTGATCTTCCTTTGTCCTCACGATACCGCTGATTTTACGATGGTTTATTATAATTCGGATGGGAAAAAAAGCAGCATGTGCGGAAATGGTGGTCGATGTATTGTACATTTTGCTAAGAGCCTTGGTGTCATCAAGGATCATTGCACCTTTGAAGCCATTGATGGCATGCATGAAGCAAGTATTTCTGATAATATAGTTTCTTTAAAAATGTCCAATGTTGCTGAAATAACGAACTTCGAGCATGATTATATCTTAGATACTGGTTCTCCCCATTATGTATCATTTAAAGAAAATGTCGAACATCTAAATGTAAAAAGAGCAGGTTTTCAAATTAGACATTCTTCACCATTTGCAGAAAAGGGAATCAATGTAAATTTTGTGCATGAAGAAAATGGGGGATTATTGGTTCGCACTTACGAACGAGGAGTAGAGGATGAAACGTACTCTTGTGGGACAGGAGTAGTGGCTGCATCTTTAGCCTTTGCCCATAAGTCACGCTCAAAGCATCAAGCAGTTAAGATTAGAACACTCGGTGGTTCATTACAAGTCACTTTTGAAAAGACCGGTGATCAATACGAAAACATACGTTTAATTGGTCCAGCCGTGAAGTCTTTTGAAGGTAGAGTAGAGACGAATGATTTTAATGTTTGATAAATGATAAGCAAATATTTTCGTTTCCTGTGATAACTTGTACATAATAAAGCCCGCTTGGCCATTGTTGAATGTTGATCACTCCATTTTTAAGTTCAGCCCGCATGTTTTCTCCTTGAGTATTATAGACCCTAAAATCGGAAATGACTTCATTGTTTAGAGTTAGATAAACATAATCATTAGCAGGATTAGGATATAGCCCAATGTCGTTTATCGAAGGAAGCTTAGTTTTTGTTTCTATATCATTATTTTCTTCAGGTGTAGCTGTTTCATCGGCAGCAAAGCTGCCAATGCCATTGGGCATTCTTGCTTGACTAACATCTGTGGTTTGTGGTCCGAAGTTCACTTCATCAATAATAGCAAAATGGTTCTTTTTACTATCAAATAAACCTAAGTACTCGCCTGATTTACTGAGTTTAAAATTAGCATGATGATCTCCTTGGTAGCCTTGACCATCAGTCCATATTATTTTATATTCTCCCGGGTTTAGTGACTCGTTTGGTAGTTGCCATTTGCTTGGTTTGTCTGGGTCGTCAGACAAATAGAGAAATCGTAAAGAATAAGGTTGATTACCTGCATTGTATATTTCGACCCAATCGTCATACTCTCCAAATTCATCGGCAATTGTAGCTGTATTATCGGCCATATATTCATTGATCACAAGATTGGGCCTTGCTTGATAATTTAGATAAACTTGTTCAAAATCACAATATGGGAATGATCGCGATTCGTCAGAATTATCGGTTAATTTAACAAAGTACTTTAGACTCCCTGATTCGGTAGCCATAAAAGCAAAACTACTTGTTTGGTCATTGATGACTAATGATTCGCTCTGCCAAGCTTGTTCGTTTACTTGATAATGAAATTCGCATTCGTTTACTTGACCATCATCTAAAAAATGAAAGGTGAAATTTATTTGTTCAGGTGACCAATCAATATCAGTATGTGTTAGAATGGGTAGTATGTTTTGGCTGTTCAACTGGCTAAGAGCTTCGTTTTTACGAACGGTTATGTAGTTTTTGAGCGCATAAGGAACATGACCGCCTAATGGAGAGGTGTAACTTTCTATAAATTGGTCGTATGACCACCCATAATCTAAATTAGCAAAGGTATCTATCGCTCGATAATCATCTATGAGTGCTAGTTTTTCATCTAGATAAGGGCCTAGGTTTGATATATTGAAAAAAGAATCAATGCTTTTTTGCAGATAAAAACTGTATCTATTTCTATACTCGGGTACACTTAATATTTCTGTAATAAGTGGTCGATATTCATTAAAAAAAGATGGCCATTGATAGATGTTTTCTTTGGCCCAATCATGGTTAAAAAAATCGATGCCGAATGTGTTATCTAAATCATAGGGAATATAGCTAAACTTACCAGTTAAAAAATCTTCGTATAGATAAAAGTTGTTTTTATTGATGGGCCCATCCCAATTGGCTGTCAAAACATCCATAACAAGCGCTTTTAAGAAATTATCTACATCAAAAATGGATTCAATCTCACATATGAATTGGTCCGGAGGCGTGTTGTTGAGAATATCGATAAACTTGGCTAAACCGGTATAGTCATCTTTTTCAGTATTGGTTTTTAAATCATAAGCTTTACGCCCCCAAAATGATTCCTTATATATATCCGAACCAGGACCTTTATAATGCAGATCTGCAGGCCATAAACACTTAAAAAGATTTCCTCTATCATTTGAAAATCGATGATCTATAAACTCTTCATCGATATGTTCTGTGTTTAGATATAGACCAAGATAGAGCTCATTTACAAATAACTGTACATGATTACTTCTTGCGGCAGGTACCGCTAATGTCTCACAAAAGTCCCAAGCCACTTTTGAGCGAATGATGGAAGGGTCATTGTGCTCTCCATTAAGATTGAGTTTTTCGACACCTTGGTATTTTCTGCCAGGTACGAAGGTGTTAAAAGAAACTTTGTACGATTTTTTAGCTGCGTTTCTAGAGCTGTTTCCTCGAACTCTAAAGCCTATATTTTCGATGGTATCGACACTTTCAGAATGGGAAAAAATAAGCCTTGCTGGGTATTCCACATTGCTTTCTGGGTTAGCTTTTATTGCTTGCCAGTCTTCTTCAGCAAGGGAAATGCTCAATGAAGCTACTTCTGTATCGTCATATAATATCCCATCAGCAGGATGCAACAACTGACTTAATCCGACATTGGAAAAAAGAATAAGTAATATGAATATTTGTACAGAATTAATGCGCAATATTAATTTTTTGAGCAAAGGTACGATCATTGTTTTTTAGGCTTAGGATATATATTCCTGCTGGAACATCAGGGCATTCTAAAATGTATCCATGGTCTGATGGTTCTGCAGAGATGGATATATAATCACCCATCAATGATTGCAAATAAATAGAATAATCAGCATTCGTTTCCGCATGAATATAAATCTGTTTTCCGCTTAAAACAGGATTCGGGCTGACGTGGATGTTTAATGCATTGACTTGTTTAGTTTCAGTAAAATATCCATCAGGCGGGCTGAGTGGTTCCGAAGTATATATCCGATACTCACCTGCATGAAAGTTTAATGATTCTTGAGTGTTCTGTACCACAAGTTCATTCCCGCTAAAATACTCATACCAACTACCCTCATATGGAAAGTTGGGATTAAGATCTGCCGCCGTAACATTAAAATTAGCCAAGCAAACTAAATCTAAGGAAGGATCATTTAAATAGACTTTCTTTATATAACTGTCGGAGTCATCAAAGAAATAATCTGTGGTGTTAAAACACGCTTGGGTTCTTTTTAAGTGATTAATGGCAGCAATTTTATCATACAAATTCCTTCGATCTTCATGGTCAAAATAATCCCATCTTATCGGTTTAGGATCTAATCGGCAATTATTGTTTACAGTGCCATCCACACAGGTGTTTATCGAGTAATCATAGCCTAATTCGTAAAATTGCCAATACATTTTTGGTCCAGGTATAGACATATAAACAGCAGCAGCTGCAGCCATACGATTAGTGCCTACTTCTACGCTTTTTGTACTATAGCTACCTTCTGCATTGCCCCAAGTTTTGAGTTTATATCCCATGCGTTCTTCATCATGGCTTTCAGCATAGGATATTAAATGAGGCTCGTCCCAATTTCTTTCTGAATAATCAGCCCAATTTAAATCACTGTCGTAACCCATAGCTGCTTCGGCAAAATCCCAGCTAATATTACCCCACAACATCATACCATATTCGGCTAATTCTCTTTCTTCTGGATTAACCGCAAAGTGCTCTAGAATGACATAAGCCTCTTCATCTAATGACCAAATATGATCGGCGTAATCTTTCAGTATAGCTACTCGTCCACTATCATATTGAGACATCAATTCTCCGTTATTGCCCGAGTCTTTTTGGGTCAATCCCTTAGACAAATCAAAGCGAAAACCATCAAAGCGAAAATCTTCGATCCAATACGCCAAAACCTGCTTCACCCATTCTTTGGTGTAGACACTTTCGTGATTAAAATCATATCCTACATTGTAAGGGTGCTTGGCTACTTCATTTAGATATGGACTATCGGCAGACGGCCTAAATGCAGTAGGATTCCAATACATCTGACAAAGTGGACTTTGCGAAAATGCATGGTTAAAGACTACGTCAAGAATAACCATGATTCCTCTTTGATGACAAGCGTCTATGAACTGTTTTAATTGGTCTCTAGAACCATAGTATTTGTCGACAGCTTGATGGAAACTGGGATTATAGCCCCAACTTTGATTGCCTTCAAACTCTTGTATAGGCATTAACTCTATGGCATTAACACCTAATTTGTCCAAATAATCAAGCGTGTCAATCAGTGAATTATAGCTATGGTCTTCTAAAAAATCTCTTAGCAGAATTTCATAAATGATGAGTGATTCATTGGAAGGTTTAATGTAGTCGTTACTTTGCCAATTATAGTTTGGTTTCTCTTTGTCAAAAGCAGTTACGAGGCCCGTTGTAAACTCAGTAGGGTAGTCTGCTAATTCATTTAATACTTCCTCGTTTATGTCATCATCATTCCAAGGGTCTAAAATGACTTGGGCGAAAGGATCTGCTATTTTGATTGAACCATCAATGTAATATTGGTAAGTGTGTTGTTTGTCTGAAAACTTATCGGCTTCTAGTTCTATCCAAAAATAGTCGCCATTAGTAGACTTGGTCATTTGATAGTTTAAATCTACCTTGTATTCATTGTCAGAGCACAAGAAAAAACAATGATTTTTATTGGGTGCAGTAAGTTTAAAAAGGTAATTGCCATTAGATAAGTAATTGATTCCATTGATCATCGTTTCACTAGCGTCAGCCGTTTCTTCATTGTTGTCCAAAACTAAATAAGCAGTATTAATGATAACTTCATCCTCTTCATTTTGCACTATGATTTCTAGTTGATGATTACCTAAAGCTGCATTTTCGATATCGAAATTTACCTCGCTGACTGAGCTTGTATTGTAAATTTCAATGTTGTTATCCAGTATACGAACATTTGCTTCTACATTGATTAGAATGTTGACAGCTAATATTTCACCTTGATATATTATTGAAGGGTCGTTTGCTGGTGCAACAACATTGACCAATAAACCATCCTCGGGTGGATATAGATCGTGGAATATATCGGATCCATCGGTGTCTCGGCCTACAATGGACCCATCTCCATTACGAAAGACAAAAGCCAATTTTTCAGCAACTTCTCCATTAGGCAAGCCATAAAATTCTTCTACATTGTAACTGATAGAATAGATGTTATCGCCTTCATCAGTCATTAGGACCTTCTCATCTAAAGTGCCCCAAGTCCCTTGCACAAATTTCCAATCATTAGGAGCTGTACTGCTGGATGTAATCAAGCCGGTGTGTGCATAAACATCTCCGCTAAAGTCAGCGAGTGCGGCATTACCTTCGCTAGCATCAAAATAGACAGTTATATCATCAAATTGTGTAGGGAAAGCAGGCTCAGTCCAGACTAACTCACCTGGCGGATTTGCCATCAAGTATACTGGCAGAACTATGTATCCTGCAAGCTGAATAAACCTAAAAATAAAGTTGGAACTTGCTAGATACATGCTTAATTGCTTTTGATTTTAATAACCTGGGTTTTGCACTAAATTAGGATTAGCTAAAAGATCAGATGCAGGTATTGGAAAAATATCTCTAAATTTCTCAGTGGTACGACCTTCTTTTACATTTCCTTTCCATGGCCAGACGCCATTTTCCGTAAATTGATTGTACCTAACCAAATCGATTCTCCGGGTTCCTTCCCAATATAATTCTCTCACTCGTTCATCAAGTACAAAATCCAAATCTAGATCGACCATTTCAATTTGTCCAGAACCTTCTCCATAAGCTCTGGTGCGTAGCTGATTTATCAAGTCGGTAGCTTCTTGTAGAGAGCCTCCAGATCCTCCCCTCAATATAGCCTCGGCATACATCAGGTACGCATCTGCAAGTCTAAATAAAGGCAAGTCAGTATCTACATGTGTAGGATCAGAACCTGGGGTGCCATCGGGACTTATATTTTTATATTTTGGAACTGCAATACCTTCCTCAAAGGTACCGACATTATCAATCTCTTCACTCTGACCGTCGTAATAAAATAGAGCTCTATTATCAATGTCTGCTACATCAGCAAATTTTTCTAACATAGCCGTTGTGGTCCGTAGTCCTGCCCATCCTCCACCTGGTACGCCGTATTCTTCTGGGGCCATGGTCCCACCAATCGCAGCTTGCACTAAAAAGGTAGTACAACCCCAGCTTTGAGTGTTCTTGCCATCAGAGTTAAGTGCAAAAATAATCTCAGGTGAGGTATGATTTTCAGTCATGAAAAGAGCAGCATAATCATCTTGAATTTCATATCCAGCATTGATGATTTTTGAACAAGCTTCTACACACTCTGAATAATAATCTTCGCCTATCATACTTTCTGCATTTAGATATAGTTTTGCTTGGAGCATCCAACAAGCGGCTTGATCTGCACGTCCATATTCGTTTGTCCGTGGTGCTTTCATGCCTTCTTCAATATCCGACAGTTCGCTTGAAATAAAGTTAAATACTTCTTCAGGTGGTGCTTGAGCTGGAAAACCAGCCGAAATATCGGTAGCTAAAGGTATGTTACGGAAAAGATCTAAAGCATGCCAGAGTGCCATAGCTCTTAAAAATCTTGCTTCAAGAATGTATTCTTGGATCAAGGCTTGGTCTTCAGCGGAGATGCCATTTTCTTGTAACTTTTCGTCTGATGATTGTTTTAAAAAGTCATTCGCAATCGAGACAATGAGCGCAATCCTATAATATAAGACACGGACAAATTGGTTTTCCGAGGACCAAGAATGTTCATGTAAATCTCTAATACCCGCATCGGTCCATGTGATGACTGCTTCGTCGGTAGTTAGCTCTTGGGCTTTCCAATAAGCTCTTATGTAAGAAGTAAAACCTTCGTCATTAACTATAGAAATATCAGCATCTCCATTCGGGCCATCTTGACCCGTTAGAGAATAAGAGGCATATAATTTTGCAAGGTATGATTTGTATGCTTCACCATCAGTAAATACTTCAAACTCGGTAAAAGCATCTTCTGGTCTTATATCTAAATCTGTACATTGAGAAAAACTAAAAATCATTAAAGCGCTAAAAAAAAGTAATTTTTTCATGATTTAGATTTTAAAAGTTAAGATTTAATCCAACTAAGAAGTTTCGGCTGACAGGGTAGATATTATTATCTATACCTCCATTAAACTGTGGTAATTCTGGATCCAAACCAGAATAATTAGTGAGCGTCAGAATGTTACTCACTGTCACAAAACAACGCATATTTCTCACGATATTGGTAGGAGCAAAATTATAACCTAAAGTAAAATTGTCTAGTTTTAAGAAACTTGCATTTTCTATATAGTAATCGGATTTAAGTTGTCGAGTATTAAAATTAACGACGAAAGCAGATTCATGAACATTGTTAGTTTCGCGATCCGTAAGTCTTTCGAAGTATCCTTTACTTGATGCTACGTTATTATACACATAATTGCCAATGTGCGATCGCAAAGTAGCTGCTAAGTCAAATTGTTTAAATCTAACACCCGTTGTGAGTCCCAGTATTAAATCAGGGTCGGCCTTTTTGCCAGTGACCAAATCATTTTCGTTGATGATACCATCTCCGTCGATATCTTCATAAATATCTAATAATGTTTTCAGCCCATCTCCATTCCAGTCTTCTGTATCTGTTCTTGGTAGACCTTCGTCGTTCAGGATGTGTTTATATGTTCTGAAGGTTCCTACACTTTCGCCCACTTTAAGAATCTGTATGGTTTGACCGACATCTCCCGAGATTCCGCCGGTCTCGTAATTTATCCCATCTTCTTCTGATGAGTTATCCAGTTTTAAAATGGTGTTTTTATTGTACGATGCATTAAAACCCACATTCCAGTTCCATGTTTTGTTATCTTTCAATACCGTGTTAAGGCTTAATTCGACTCCTTTATTTTCCATCTGACCAATATTGGTAACTAGACGGTCACTTAGATTGGTAAAAGCACTTGTGGCCACCAAGAATAAAAGATCACTTGTTAATTTTCGGTACACATCGACACTTCCCGTAAAACGGTTATTCCAAAAACCGAAATCCAATCCTGCATTTAGTGAACTTGTTTCTTCCCATTTTATACTTGGATCGACCCCTGTTCCTCTAAGTGTTTGGATAAATTCATTACCGAATTGATAGCTAGCATCATTTGTACCATAACTATAAAAAGTAGTAAATAAAAAGTCCTCAATATCTTCATTACCGGTAACACCCCAAGATAATCTTAGTTTTAGATCCGTAAAGGTGTTGTTTAATGGGCTGGCAAAGTCCTCTTCTAGCACTCTCCAAGCTACCGCAGCGGCTGGAAATAATCCCCATTTGTTTTCATCTCCAAAACGCGAAGATCCATCTCTTCTTAATGAGCCTGTTAATAAATATTTGTTGTTAATATTGATATTCGTACGACCAAAAAAGGAAATCAGTCTATTGGTTACTAAAAAAGAATCTTGTCTGATATCAGTGGTGTAGTTATATTCTCCATCCACTAACTCTAAGCCATTACCTTCTTCCCATCGATTTTCTCGATCTGTTTCTTGCCAAGTGTGACCTGCGACCAACTCGAAGCTAGAATTTGCACCCACTTCTCTTTTGTAAGTTCCAAAATTCTCTAATAATGAAGTATAATTTCTTAGTTCCTCATTAAAAAGATAGCCTCCTTTTTGGAAAAGGTCACCTTCCTTCAAGAGTGGGTCTTTTTCATTTCTTTTCGTCCCAGTTGTATAATCGTAACTGGCGTTTGTAGTATAGGACAAACCTTTAACAAAGGGTAAATTTATTTTTAGTGTAGCATTGTTGAGACTCCGTGTAGTTTGCCCTCTTTCATTAGTTTGGTTCAATGTTGCGACTGGGTTATTTACCGCGAGTGCATCATTCCATTGGAAGTAGCCATCATAAGGAGATTCTTCATCAAATACTGGACGTGTAGGGTCAAAGTCTAAGGCTGCCCCCAAAACATCCGGTGTGAATCGGTCATTGGCAAAGCCAGTTTTTGATTTGATATTGAGATTTATTAAATTATCAAAGAGTTTGGTGTTTATATTAAGTCCTATTGATTTATTTTCATGAGAAGAGGTTCTTAAGACTCCATTTGATTTAAGGTAACCTCCGCTTACATAATAATTAAATGATTCGCTTCCACCTGAGAAGTTTACATTGTGTTCTGTGCTCAAGGCATTTTGTGTGACTTCTTTAACCCAGTCTGTTTCTTCGTCACCTAAGAATTCTAGTTCCTGAGGTGCCTTAGCACTTATGGCAGCTCTGAAATTAGAAGGACTTAGCATATCGCTTCTTCCATTAAATTGAGAAACATTTACGTTGCCGTTATAATTAACTCTCAATTTTCCATTGGCTCCAGTTTTGGTAGTAATGATGATCACACCATTTGCACCTCTTGAACCATAAATCGCAGCGGCTGAAGCATCTTTTAACACGGTCATGCTTTCGATGTCTTGTGCATTTACAAAGTTTAGAGGGTTTCTACCACTAGCGTTGTATCTTGTATCCATTGGCACTCCATCGATCACAATAAGTGGATCACTGGATGCATCTAGTGAAGTACCTCCTCTTAGCCTTATTCTATTTTCGCCTCCGGGCTCTCCATTATTACTAATTTGCAATCCGGCTACTTTTCCGTTTAGCAAATTTTCAGGAGAACTGATCGATCCTTTATTAAAGTCTCTAGCCTTGATTTTAGATACAACACCGGTTAAATCTTTTTTACCCACCGAACCATATCCGACAACGACTACTTCGCTCAGCAATTCTGAGGACTCACTCATGATTACAGTTAGTGGTGTATTATTTTCTAATGTGATGGTTTGTTCTTGATATCCAACATAGGTAAAACTGAGTTGATCTCCTGCATTAGCTTGAATCGAAAATGATCCATCGATGTCACTGATCGTACCAATGTTATCAGCTCCCAGAACAGTTACATTTACACCAATTAATGGATCGCCTGAGAGAGCATCAGTAATCACTCCATTGATTTGGCCATTTAGTAGATTAGAACAACTAAAGAAGCATGTAAATAAAGCAAAAAGCTTAATGGCCTTATTTAGCTTGGTGGGAATGGATGTATTTTGTTTCACTTGTGTAGATTTAAGGTATAAACGCGCATATAGAGAAATCTCTATTCCTTATTAAATAGTCTTAATTCTGAAAAAAAAATGGGCTAACCAACTTTGTGATTAGCCCATGAAATATTATTCTTATTGAGGATCGATAGTTGCTGTGTATGTTTCACCATCATAGGATAAAACAACATTGTAATCACCATCAGCATCTACGCTAAGGTTATCACCATCAGCAGATAATCCTGCTGTATCACCACCTAAGTTGTAAGCCCAGTCATCTGCAGCTCTAAACTTAAACTGACCACCACTTGTAAATGTTCCGCTTACAGAATACGTTGTAATACCATCTGTGAAACCATCTGCAGTCATATCTATGTCTGCATCCCAGTTTCCTTGAGGCGAACCATCACCAATGATTCCCCAACCAAGCGCTTCCATTGATGCATTCCAACTCACACCTTCATCAGCTGTGCTTATAGTAATGAAATAAGCTCCTGCTCCTGGAGAAGCAATATCTGCACCATCTCTTTCTAGTGTAGTAAGTCCAGCTCCAGGTTCAAGTATACCTCCAATGTTTAAACCCCAATCATCATTAATTCTAAACTTGAAGTTTCCGTCACCTAAAGTAACTACACCTAACCAAGTATGAGCACCATCGATTAAACCTTTGTAGTACATGTTTCTATCTGCATCCCAGCTATTAGCTGTTGCATCACCTATAACTCCCCATCTGTGCTCAGCTGGATCAAATTCTAAATCAGGAGCTGGTCCTGTTTTATCAGCAATCATACTAAATCCATCTTGTGGAGACCAGTTTACAGTCAGTGTATATGTTCCTTCATCATCAACACTTACAGGGAAATTTCCATCATCGTTTCCAGGTGTTAAATTGTCGGGCGTTCCACCAAAATTGGTAAATAATTGATATCCATTGGAAGCATCAAATCCAGCAGTAGGATCTATTCTTCTATCAAGGTTCCATCGGCAATTTAATCTCAACTTATATTCTCCTTGACGTAAAACAGCTCCTTCAAGAGTCCAACTAGCTCCATCAGCATTTATCGTTCCTGCTAAAGGAGTATCAGCACTCCATCCATTATCAGTAGCAGAACCAATTACACCCATTGATTCAATTTGGTATAGAACAATTTCATTAGTCATAGCATCGTGAGTAACTTTATAAAGCCCATCATTAGCAACATTAAATGCAGGTCCTCCATCACTGGCTGCAACCAATGTGTAATCATTATATCCACAATCAGATGACATGTCTGTAATAGTTGTTGCACTACCACCAATAGAACCAACTTCTTCTTTATCTTCTACTTGTAAAATGGTGTAGTTTCCAGCACTTAAATACATGTATCCTGCAGAAAATCCATCTCTACTTTGAGATTGGAAATCCGAATCTTCAACTGACTCTGCACTTAGACCAGCACTTGAAGATGGATCAGCTCCATCAGCTTTTAAGTAGCTTCCATTTGCTAGCTGATACGTTCCTTCTCCCGGGTCGATATCCGGTTCGTCTTCCTTACAAGAGGAAAAAGTAAACATCATACCTATGATAAATAGGCCAATTAAATTTTGAAAAGTGAATTTCATTTCAGGTAAATTTTATTAATTAATTATTTCAATATTGTTCTATTAAAAGACATCCTTAATCTAGAGAATGGTTGGAAATATGACAAGCATAGATCACACTTTTTTCTTAAGAATGTTTTCAATGTTGCTAATATACTTATTGTTTTTTTGACACAAAGCTTAATTTCGCAATTTTATTTAAATAAATGGCACATTAACTAAATAAAATGTTTGAGCACTGAGCACTGACATCAAAAAATTAGTGCAACAAGGACTCTGACCAAATAAAATGAAGTCAGAGGCTCTTATTTTATTGAAATCAAATAAGGTGATTTTTTTTGCAGTAATAGAGGTGCATCTAAAGATATTTGTTCATTCGTCAGTACATTAATCCCTGTTTTTTCATCCCCGATCATTTCATTATAACGTTTAAAATCAAGCAGGAATTCCTCGTCGTTTTTGTTTAAAATGACCATTAGAGTCTCATCATCAGTATATCTAAAATAAACATAGACTCCTTCTCTAGGAATAAAGTGTTTAAGAGCTCCGTCATGAATTGTTTGACATCCTTTTCTCCATTGGAGTAATTGCTTTACGAAGGCTTGAGCTTCTTTTTGTTGCTTTGTCAAGCCTTCACCAGAAATAGCCTGTATACTATCATTTGCCCAGCCTCCGGGAAAATCACTTCTAATGTTTCCATGACTATTGTCTCCGTCATTATGCATCAAAATTTCTGTTCCATAATATATTTGAGGCACTCCACGCATCGTTAAGAAAAAAGTCATAGCCAATTTATATAAGCCCAAATCACCCTTTAATTCAGTAAACAGGCGACTCATATCATGGTTGTCCGGAAAAATGACCAAAGCAGATGGGTCAGGATATAAATAATCTTGTGCAATGGTTTCATACAGTTTAATCCATCCATCAAACCATGCTTCTTCTTCTGTGAGCGCTTTTATGAGAGCCATTTGCAAAGGAAAGTCCATGAGACTTTCTAATTCCGATTGATATCCATTCGGATTGGTTTTGCCTTTTTGCCAATACGAAATGATAGTAGGTTCTTGAAACCATTCTTCTCCGACTATACTCAGCATAGGATATTCTAATTTTAATGCTTTCAACCAAGTATTCATGTATTCCATATCAGGATAAGGATATGTGTCCATTCGTATACCATCCAGGCCTAAATATTCCACCCAAAAGATTGAGTTTTGGATTAAATATTTGCCCAAAAGAGGATTTCGTTGATTTAAATCAGGCATAGTAGGCACAAACCATCCATCTGTAAATTCTTTATAATCGATCTTAGAAGCATAAGGATCTTGCAAGAGTGTTTTTCGATGGTTTGTTTGGGTATATTGTGGCCATTGATTGATCCAGTCATCACTCGGTAAATCGGTCATCCACCAATGATTGGATCCGCAATGATTGATGATCATATCCATGATCATTTTTAAGTCCTTATCATGGCATTGATTTACCAAAGCCCGATAATCTTCATTGGTCCCGAATCTGGGATCCACTCGATAATAATCAGTAGTTGAGTACCCATGGTAGGAATATTTTTCCATATTGTTTTCCAAGAGCGGATTTAGCCAGACAGCCGTGAAACCAAGGTCTTTGATGTAGTCTAAATGTTGACTAATACCCTTTATGTCACCACCGTGTCGCCCATCTTTATCTTTGCGATTGACCCCTTCCAAACAAGATGAGATATTGTCATTTTGAGTGTCACCATTAGCAAATCGGTCTGGAGTTATAAGATAAATGACATCCGATGGATTAAATCCTTGAATGGCATTTTTGTGCTTAGAGCGAACATAAATATCGTAAGGTATTTTGCTTGTTTTTTTCTGGTGAGTAAGTTCTATGTCAAAGCTAAATGCTTGCTCATGAGCTTTTACGATTAAGTTTATAAATAAATAATTGGGATTGTCGGTTGTTTCCAGGTTTAAAAAAGTAATGTATTCGTGATTTATCTTGACTGCAGAAAGGCCGACATTATTTCCATGGAGAAGAATCTGCAAACTGTCTTGTTGCATTCCTGACCACCAAAATGGAGGTTCTATATGGTCTATTTTTTGAGCAACATTGGACCCAAAACTAAATAGTAAACATAGCAAAGCTATCCATCGAATCATATTTCAAATTTAAAGGACGATTTATTGAGTTTTTGACTAAAGGCCTCTTGATTAAAACTGTACAATTTAGCTGGCCTATGAGCAAGGCCTTCCCTCATCTCATTTAGATCCAGTAAAATGTCGATGGCATTAAGCTTCCTTCTAAAGTTCCTCTTATCAAAGGATACACCTAAAATGGTTTCGTATAGAGATTGCAATTCTTGAAGGGTAAATTTTTTAGGAAGTAATTGGAATCCAATCGGATGTTTCCTTACATTTTGCTTGAGTAAATTGTGGCTAGCATGAAGAATGTCCAAATGATCAAAGGCCAATGTAGATATTTTGTTGACATCGATCCATTGAAGGTTTCTATTTTCTGCATCAATTAGTGCATGGTCATCGATCTTAATCAAGGAATAATAGGCAACTGTGATCACTCTGCCTAGTGGATGTCTATTAGGGTCGCCAAATGCCTTTACTTGTTGGATATGCAAGTTTTCTAAACCTGTAATATCTTTCAAGATTCGGTTGGCTGAATCATCGAGCGATTCATTATTGCGCACTAAATCACCAATTAATGATTTCTTTCCGATATGCGGAGGCATATCACAATTAATGAGTAAAATCTTGAGAGAATCCAGGTCATATCCAAATATTACACAGTCAATAGACAAAGCAGTTCTTGATTCATCTTGCAAATGATCAATCCAAGTATTTATGTTTGGTATTTGATTTTGTTGCGACATTGTACGGCTAAATTCTGCTTAAATATAGAAAATTCCAAGTTCTTTGTGTCGATTTGACACTATAATTTAAATACTGTATATTTAGCCTGCAGGAATCAATTCAACATGAAAAAAAGGAAACTTAGTTTTTGGGAAATTTGGAACATGAGCTTCGGCTTTTTAGGCATCCAATTTGGCTTTGCTTTGCAAAATGCGAACACTTCTAGAATTTTTGAAACGCTAGGTGCATCCGTAGATGATATTCCTATTTTATGGATTGCTGCGCCTGTAACAGGTTTAATTGTCCAACCAATTGTTGGGTATTTTAGTGATCGAACATGGAATCGTTTGGGTAGGAGGCGACCTTATTTTTTAATTGGGGCCATTTTATCAACGATTGCTTTATTTATTATGCCTAATAGTCCAGTTTTATGGATTGCTGCAGGTACTTTATGGATTATGGATGCATCAATAAATATCACCATGGAACCATTTAGGGCCTTTGTGGGTGATAATTTATCGGACGAACAAAAGACCGAAGGGTTCGCCATGCAAAGTTTTTTTATTGGCGTAGGGGCGGTTGCGGGATCACTACTGCCTTATGTTTTTGCTAACTGGTTAGGCCTTGAAAATACTGCTCCTGAAGGCATTATTCCACCTTCTGTTAAGTGGTCATTTTATTGTGGAGGTCTGATGTTTTTGGTTACTGTATTGTGGACAGTATTTAAATCATTCGAGTACAGCCCTGAGGAATTAGCTGCTTTCGAGGAAGAAGAAGTATCTCAAGAAAGAAGTTCATCTGAGATAAGTAAAATATCAGAAAAACAGATAAGAATAGGTGTACCCTTAATGATTATAGGTACTCTTTTTTTGATTCTATTGAATAGTTTTCAGTTAGAAAAAGAACTATACATTTTGGCTTTTGGAATTTTTGGAACTGGACTTTTGTTTAGTCTGGCTTCCATTTTAAATAATAAGTCTTCAAACAATGGTTTTGTAACCATGATGAATGATTTGATAGCAATGCCCAAAACTATGTTGGATTTAGCTTGGGTCCAGTTTTTTTCATGGTTTGCACTTTTTGCGATGTGGATATATACTACTTCATCGATTACTCGAAGTGTATTTGGTAGTAGTGATACGCAAAGCGTTGCCTATAATACAGGCGCGGATTGGGTGACTGTTTTATTTACCATTTATAATGGGGTAGCCGCTTTAGTGGCTTTTTTGCTGCCTCAGATTGCCAAAAAAATAGGAGTCAAAGCAACCCATATGCTTGCTTTACTTTTGGGTGGTTTAGGCTTGATTTCTATGTTTTTTATTAAAGACCAATTTATGTTGATAGTTTCCATGATAGGTATAGGTATAGCTTGGTCAAGTATTGTATCTTTGCCCTACGCCCTGTTAGCAAATTCTTTGCCTGCTAAGAAGATGGGATACTACATGGGTGTTTTCAATTTTTTTATTGTCATTCCACAAATTGTAGCTGCCACCATTTTAGGATTTTTAGTGAGAAGCATTAATCCAGATGAACCCATATATGCCTTGTTAATAGGAGGTGTTGCTATGATTGTAGGCGGATTATTAACCTTAAGAGTAAGAAATTAGTTAGATGCAGAAAGGATTTATTTTTGATTTAGATGGAGTTATTGTTGATACGGCTAAGTATCATTACCAATGTTGGCAAAAAATTGCTGAACATGCGGGTGTAAAGTTTTCTTTAGAAGAAAATGAAGAACTGAAAGGTGTAGGAAGGGTACAATCTTTAGAATGGATACTCAAAAAAACCAGCAAAAAGTTTTCTCAAAAGCAAAAAGACATTTGGTTAGAAGAAAAAAACCAGCATTATGTCTCCTTGATTAAAGATATGACCAGAAAAGAACTCTTACCAGGAGTATTAGCAGTTATGGAAAAAATCAGAGATACTGGACACCGAATGGCGCTAGGTTCAGCCAGTAAAAATGCCAAGTTGATTCTTGATATATTGAGATTGACCTCTTCGTTTGATGTGATTGTAGATGGAAAATCAGTTCAACATACTAAACCAAATCCAGAAGGATTCTTATTGGCTGCGGAATTAATGCGTATTCCGCCCGAAAACTGTGTGGTTTTTGAAGACGCTATTGCCGGTGTACAAGCTGCAAATGCTGCGGGGATGTTAAGCATAGGCATAGGCAAACAAAAATATCTTCATGAAGCCATTCATTGTTTTGAATCTTTTGCAGAAATGGACCAAACTTTTTTAGACAATCTAATCCTTGTCAATGAATAAGCCAGTAAATGAATATTTAAAATTAGCTCCATGGTCAATCATCGAAGAGCATTTTGAAGCTGACCGTGTTAAATCTTCAGAAAGTCTATTTTCAATTGGTAATGGTTCTTTTGGACAACGCGCTAATTTTGAAGAAGACTACTCAGGGGATAGTTTTCAAGGAAGCTATTTGGGTGGAATTTATTATCCGGATAAAACGAAAGTGGGTTGGTGGAAAAACGGCTATCCAAAATATTTTGCTAAAGTCCTTAATGCTACCAATTGGATTGGGATTCATGTGAACATTAATGATGAAGTAGTTGATCTAGCTAAAGCTGCTGAAATCGTGTCGTTTAATCGACAATTAAATATGCAAGAAGGTGTGTATACCCGGTCTTGCAGATTAAAATTGCATAATGGAGTAGAATTAAGCATTCGCTCTAAACGCTTTATTTCTATGGCCAATGTCGAGTTAGGGGCAATAGAGTATAGTATCGAAATACATACAGGGACGGGTCATATCAATATCAAGCCTTATTTGGATGGTGGTATTTTAAATACGGATGCCAATTGGGATGAGCGATTTTGGAACACAACATCAAAATCCTTAGAAAAAGAATCGGCTTTTTTGAAAAATCAAACTAAAAAAACAGGGTTTGAAGTGGTTACTGGAATGAAAGTTTCCTTATTGAAAAATGGAACGCCTAATCAAGTCGACTGGATAGCTGAAGAAGAAGCCCAAAAAGTAAGTTTAGGCGCTAATCTTGAGTTTGAAACAGGAGATCATTTTAAACTGTATAAGTTTTGTCTCAATTGTACTTCGCTCAACCATTCTTCAGACTCACTCTTACAGGTTTGTAAAAACAGCATAAAATTATTCACTCCAGAAGATTTTAATACTGAATTGGAAAAGCAACGTTTAGCTTGGGCAGAGATTTGGGAAAACGCAGATATCATTATAGAAGGGGATTTAGCAGCCCAACAAGGCATCCGTTACAATATATTCCAATTGAATCAAACCTATTCTGGAAAAGATCCAAGATTAAATATCGGACCCAAAGGGTTTACTGGTGAAAAATATGGGGGTAGCACATATTGGGACACTGAAGCTTATTGTTTTCCTTTTTACCTAGCCACAAAGGGTGAAGAAGTAGCGCGCAATCTATTAATTTATCGATACGAGCAATTGGATAAAGCTATCGAAAATGCTTCAAAACTTGGATTTGATAATGGAGCTGCTTTATATCCAATGGTCACCATGGATGGCACAGAATGTCATAATGAATGGGAAATTACCTTTGAAGAGATCCATAGGAATGGTGCCATCGTATTTGCTATTTTTAACCACCTTAGATATACCGGTGATCCATCCTACATCAATGAAAAAGGAATATTTGTTTTGCTTGCTGTAGCTAGATTCTGGGCACAAAGAGTCAATTTTAGCCACTCTAAGCAGCAGTATGTTATGCTTGGGGTGACAGGACCTAATGAATATGAAAATAACGTAAACAATAATTGGTATACAAATTATATCGCCACATGGTGCTTAGATTTTGCTAATCAACAAATTAAGCGAATACAACAGGAATTACCCACCAATTATGCGAGATTCATTGAAGAAACAAATTTTAATTTGGCGGAGCTAGATCAATGGAAAGACATCTCTGAAAATATGTATTTTCCATATGATCAGTCAATGGATATATTCCTTCAGCAAGATGGATTTTTAGATAAAATAATTGCACCTGCTGATGCTTTGCCATCCGCACAAAGACCTATAAATCAGCATTGGTCCTGGGACAGGATTTTAAGATCTTGCTACATCAAACAAGGAGATGTCCTCCAAGGGTTTTACTTCTTTGAAGATCATTTTTCGCAAGAACAATTAGCAAAGCATTTTGAATACTATGAACCAATTACTGTTCATGAGTCTTCTTTATCGCCATGCATACATTCTATTCTGGCCGCTAAATTGGATAAAATGGATCAAGCTTATGAGTTTTACTTAAGAACATCTAGACTTGACCTAGATGACTACAATAAGGAGATCGAAGAAGGCTGTCACATCACGAGTATGGCTGGTACTTGGCTGAGCATCGTAGAAGGTTTTGGCGGTATGCGTATAATCGACGACCAATTGCATTTTAATCCCAAACTTCCCAGCCAATGGAAAGAATTAAGTTTTAAGATTTTACATCGTAAAAGGCTTATAGAACTAAGTATTAATGCAGAAAGTGCAACCGTAAGACTACTCAAAGGCGCAGCTTTAGATATAGTGCTAAAGGGAGAAAATATTTCTCTTAGCACAACCCATAAAAAACTAGTAAGTATTACTTAGCCGACTAATTTTTCTACTAAATCAGCTGCTTCTTGCAACTGGATAGCAGAATGAACTTCCAAGCCGCTTTCGTCGATGATTGTTTTAGCAATGTCCGCATTGGTACCTTGTAATCTTACAATGATCGGAACAGAAATGTTGCCAATGTTCTTGTAAGCATCAACCACACCTTGTGCTACACGATCACAACGTACAATTCCTCCGAAAATATTAATAAGAATAGCTTTAACATTTTCATCTCGAAGGATAATTCGGAAAGCTTGCTCGACTCTGGCTGCATCAGCTGTACCTCCGACATCTAAAAAATTAGCAGGCGAACCACCCGATAATTTAATGATATCCATCGTGGCCATGGCTAGCCCAGCACCATTTACCATGCATCCGACATTACCATCAAGGTTAACATAATTTAATCCATAACTTTTAGCTTCTACCTCTGTTGCGTCTTCTTCGCTTTCATCACGTTGTGCAGCTAAATCAGCATGTCTAAACAAGGCATTATCATCAAGACTTACCTTACAATCTACGGCAATGATTCGGTCATCACCTGTTTTCAAACAAGGATTGATTTCAAATAAAGAGGCATCACTTCCTACAAAAGCCTTATATAAATTACTTACAAATTTAGTCATACCTTTAAAGGCCGTACCTGATAATCCTAAATTGAAGGCTATTTTCCTTGTTTGGAAAGGCATTAATCCTAAGGTAGGATCCACATATTCTTTATGCACTAAATGTGGCGTATGTTCGGCTACTTCTTCAATGTCCATACCTCCTTCAGTAGAGTAAATGATTACATTTCGTTTCATTTCTCTGTCCATGAGGATAGAAATATAAATTTCATCACATGCATCAAAATCTGGCGCATAAACATCTTCAGCGATGAGTATTTTACTTACCAATTTACCAGGTCCATTTATTCCGCCTGGTGTTTGCGGAGTTTTAAGCATCATGCCGAGGATATTACCTGCATGCTCCTTTAGTTCTTCTTTATTTTTGGCCAATTTTACACCACCACCTTTTCCACGTCCACCTGCATGAATTTGTGCTTTAACCACTGCAAATTCAGTCCCAGTTTCGGATTGTAGTTTTTCAAAACCACTCATGGCTTGGTCTACAGTTTCCGCGACAACTCCTCGTTGAATAGTCACACCATATGATGCTAAAAGCTCTTTACCTTGAAATTCATGTAAGTTCATCCGTGTATATTTTCCGCAAAATTAAAAAAGTTGTTGAATGTGATATTATAAAAAATTAAATACTTATTAATTCTTTATAAGCTTTCGAGTTATACTTCCTTCTTTTGATGACAATCTGAAGAAATAAACACCAGCGTTATTTAAATCTTCTATTTTAATTTGCTTCGTGCCTTCTTCCAGTGGAAAAGCAGGCATATGTTGTACAAGCTTTCCAGTGATATCTAATACTTCTAAGCTCACTAATTGCTGTTTAGAAGATTCAATAAATACGTTCACTGTTTGATTTGTCCCTGAAGGATTTGGAAATACTTCGAATGCTTCAGTACTTGTAAGTGTTTCTGCAACACTACTAGTTATACCAGTGTCAAAAGAAATATTGTCAGACTTAGTACATCCCCAAGCTTCATTAAATGCTTGTACAAACCAAAGAATCTTGGAATCAGCCGTTAAGTTGGTTACTAATAACTCAGATTCTTCAATAAAAAACTCTTGTTCAGTACCACCAAAAACATCTTTAATGTTTACATAGTACATATCTGCATGCTCTACATCATTCCAGTCAAATAATATACTATTAAATACCTCTACATCTTCTCCGACCGGTGGATTTAGTATTTCAATGTCTTCTGTAATAGGATTGTCATTGGGTACATATCCTGTACGAATATAGGCTCTTGCCCCAGAATCAAAGTCGAGTTCCATCATTTGTACTTGATCGTCTGTAAATCTATAGTCATCGCATTCGAAGTAACTCATAATGTTATCTTCCATCGGCTCGATTAAGTCCACATTCCGATCAAATACTTGAGTAGTCATGTTACAGTTGTTAACGGATACAGAGTTAGAAAATGAGAATAAATAATCGGGAGGAGTGTCACAAATTTGATCTCCTGAATTTAAGCAGTTGGAACCATCCACTAATTCTATAGGATAGCCGTTGATGGTGTTTTGTGTGATTGGGTTACCATGTTCGTTTGCGTCGTAAGGCATGTTTTCCCAGCCGAAAAAAGGATGATCTAAGCTTAAGAAGTGACCTAATTCATGTGTTAAACTTGCTGTGCTATCGATAACCTCTGCAGTACGTATTACGATAAAATCAAAAGAAGGATCATAATATCCTAAAATAGTTCCTAAACCACTGCCATCATCAGCAGACTTTACAATAAAGATATTTACAGCTTCTGGGTCTTTTAAACCGTTCATAATCCAAGAAGAACTATTCGTCATCGGGGTATTATTGATACCTGTGTGATCTACTAAATTCAAATCACCACTCATATATGGGATAAATCCCAAAGGTTCGAAGTCTTTTCTTAGTTTGCAAAGTTGTTTGAAAACACCTTGGTAACTCACTCTACTCGCTCCATTGTCATCAGCAATCATGTGAAATTTAATGGGGATGTATCTGGTCATTCTTTCTGGCCAATTTTCATGATTTTGTAAAGTCTCGTTATGTTTTTTTAAACGCAAGACGTTAGCTTCATGATCCGTGCCACACCAATGGTGGTGCTGGCCAGACAAGCTAACACAAAATAGGCTTACAAAAACAATAGTTAGAATTCTAGTTATCATGGTATTTATTTTTATCAATTCTTAATCATTATAAGGTGAATGCGTGTGAATATGTCCGCACTAAAAAGCCACAAAGTTAATTATTTTGATAGCTCTTTAAATGATATTGTCTTTTTAGTACTTTTGCACCTCTAAAAACAAAATTAAAAATATGAGTAAAGTATCCGTTATTGGAGCAGGAAATGTTGGTGCAACTGTCGCCAATGTACTTGCGCATAAAGATGTTGTTAAAGAAGTTGTTTTATTAGACATCAAAGGTGATGTGGCCAGAGGTAAAGCTTTGGATTCATGGCAGCAAGCTCCGATTGATTATTATTCGACTCGTTTGACTGGAACTGAGGATTATGCTGATACGGCAAATTCTGACATTGTAGTTATTACGGCTGGTGTACCAAGAAGACCAGGTATGAGTCGTGATGATTTGATTACAACTAATGCTAAGATTGTTGTATCTGTAACTAAATCCATTTTAGAACATTCAGATAATCCGATTATTATTGTTGTGTCTAATCCATTAGATGTTATGACCTATGCAGCAAGTAAGGCTTCTGGCCTTGGTGCAGACAAAGTTTTTGGTATGGCAGGAATTTTAGATACTGCACGATATCGAGCATTCTTGGCTACAGCACTTGATGTTTCTCCGAAAGATATTCAAGCGGTATTAATGGGTGGTCATGGAGATACTATGGTTCCTTTACCAAGATATACTACGGTAGCAGGAATTCCAGTGACAGAAATGATTGATAATGATTCTTTAGATGCGATCATTAGCCGAACTAAAACTGGTGGGGGAGAACTTGTAAAATTAATGGGTACTTCTGCTTGGTATGCTCCAGGTGCCGCTGCAGCTCAAATGGTTGAGTCTATCGTAAGAGACGAAAACCGAATTTTCCCTGTTTGTGCTCAATTAACAGGTCAATATGGTCTTAATGGCTTGTATTTAGGTGTGCCTGTACAGTTGGGGAAAAACGGTGTAGAAAAAGTTTTAGAACTTAAATTGAACAAAGAGGAGTCAGAATTGCTTAATACTTCTGCGAGCCATGTTCAGTCAGTGATAGATAAATTTGATTCAATGGGGCTTGTATAAAAATTAGCCTTGATAGATCAAAAATATATAGAAAATATTGTAACCAATAGAGGTAATAAACTTCTAGATTTGTCTGAGAAAAGTCTAGTTATGCTGGTTTTTCTTAGGCATTTTGGTTGCGTTTTTTGTCGGCAGGCGATGCATGAGATTTCTGAAAACACGTCCATGTTTTCTGACCGAAATGTAAAATTAATTTTCGTCCACATGTCGATGGATGAAATCGCTCAAGAGTTTTTCGAGAAATTTAACCTAAAAGGTTACGAAAGTATTTCTGACCCAGAGACTACTTTGTACCAAACATTTGGTCTCGGAAAAGGAAATTTTAATCAACTTTTTGGCTTAAAAAGCTTAATTAGGGGATTTGAAGCCTCGATGAGTGGCACCATGGTGAGCCTAAAACAAATCGGAGATGGCTTCCAAATGCCAGGCGTTTTTCTCTTACACAATAAAGAAATCAAATCTAGTTACATCCACCAAACGGCTGCCGATAAGCCTGATTACGAGAAGATCATGGATGAGTATTTAAAAGCACACAATTAAATTTATCTGCGCTACGTTTTCTCTTAAATATTGTACTATGAGGTTATTGCTTATCATTCTTGTTGCAGTATGTAGCTGTGCTAATATTCAAAGTCAAGAAAGTTCTCTATTTGAAGATATATCCTATTTTGGGGATGTCATGGTCAATGCTTATCAAGATAAACATCGCGTGCGAGCAAAAGCTAGCTTCGAACCATTAATGGACGAATACATTACAAGCGAGGCATATCTTCAGGATAATTTTGCCTGTTTAGAAGGATGCACGAGAGTAGTAACATCCGAAGATGATTTGGTCACTATTGTTAGCTGGCAAATTAGAGAAAATGAAGAAAAGCATAGTTATGGTGCCTACATCATCAAAGAAGGTGTTGCTACAAAACTCCAAGAATCATTGAGTATAGATCACGACGACCAATTTGATATTCTTGACAAGGATAATTGGTATGGAGCTTTGTATTATAACATCAAAGATTATGTAGATAGCAAAGGGAATAAATCATATTTTATTTTTGGCTACAATGGGTTTAATAAATTTGACTCCTTTAAAGTTTTAGATGTACTTCATTTTGAAGAAAATGATTTAATGCTGGGAAAGGAAATGTTTATCAAAAATCCGACAGGTGATCGCAAAGATATCATGGCAAGAATAAAGCTCAAATATTCCAGTGATTCTCAAGTTTCCATCAACTATAACCCGGGTTTAAAAACTATAGTTTATGATCATCTGATTGCTAGAATGGGACAGTTAGAAGGACAAGGTCCTACTATGGTTCCTGATGGTAGTTACGAGGGCTTTGTTATTGAAAATGATGAAATTGTATACAAGGAAAAGTTGTTTGACCATGTATATGAGACGGCGCCAGTTTCTAATGAAAATATGAAGAAATCGAAATCAGATTTGAATATTGTGGGTGGTAAAAAACGAAAAACTAAGCGCTAATTCCTACACAATCTATTTCCACCATTTTTTTGCTGGATTTATCAGCTAAAACTGTGGAAGAAACTCTAAAACCTGGTATCCAAATTATATTGTACTTATTGTCTAAAAGTAAAGGCAAGTGTTTCTTTTCATTTTGACTAAGTCCCATTTCGTTGAAAATCGATTTCAATTTTTTGCGCTTTCCTTCCATTCCTGGGAGTAATATTTTATCACCGGCCTCCCATATTCTACATTTTAGGGGAAACCCAATTTTATGAGGATCTAAGGTCAAGGGGCCTATTTTGTGGACTTCTTTAGTGCTGAGTTGAAAATACGGAGAAATACGCATATTCATTGGTAGGGAATCAAGATCTAAGGGCATAAAATTTTTGATTCCTTTCGGGTTTATAACTAAGTATTTTCTAGCGATATATAGCTCATAGTTTTTAGAATAATAGTGTTTGCCAATGTTGTACAAGTTGTCAGACAAGTCACGACATTGGACCTTATTAAAATCAAAAACTCTCAGCAATAGAAATAACTGATAAAAAATGAGGGATGGATGTGTAAAACCTTGTTTACTTATTTTATAAAAAGGACCTTCTTGCGATGTGTAAGTCTCTTTAAATACTTCATTTTGAGCTTCTAAAAAAGCAATGGCGTCTGACACATTTTTTTGACTAGCTAGGATTCTTGAGCCAATATGTGGGAAAGCTTGGTCTAATTGTGGTAAAATCTGATTGCGTAAAATGTTTCTGCGATAATTAAGGCTCTGATTACTCAAATCTTCTCGAAAAGGAACATTTTCTTGCTTTGCAAAGTACCTTATTTGATCTTTAGTACAATGCATCATAGGCCTCAAAATATTATCTCGCTTGCTGGATATGCCTTGCAAACCCCATAGGTCAGTACCTCTGGAAAAATTCATAATGACGGTCTCAACCTGATCATCTTGGTGATGGGCGGTGATGATATATTCATAAGCGTTTTTACGACATAGTTCTTCCATAGCCATATATCTTTGTTTGCGAGCCTGTTCTTGGAAGTTTCCTTCTTTTTTATGGAGTTCAATGTCAATATTGTGAATGACTCTGCCTGCATTTATAACTACTTCATTGACAAGGGCGGCGTCCTTTTTGTTTTCTTCACCTCTGGTTTTGTGATTAAAATGCACAACTGCTATGTCAAAATTTGCCTTGTGCAAAATCTGAAATAAGACCATAGAATCTACGCCACCGCTGCAAGCAAACAATAATTTGTTCTCTTGGTATGGAGTCATGAACTGAAGTATAGATTCTCGCATGGTTGATTTGTTAAAAGACTTAGTTGCTTTTGTCGATAAAGATAAATGTATTAGGATTAATTTAATGGAGCTTAGTATCTTCGCAGCGTAAAAAAAAACAAGAACACTATATGAATACTTTAAGATGTCTAATTGTTTTTTCAATGTTGATCCTCCTGTCTTGCGGTGGAGATGGCTCTACTACTAAATCTAGTAACAAGACAACGGAAACGACATTGAACAATCCATTGCAAAATGTTCCTGAGAAAGAAAATACTAAAGGAGAAAAAGTCAATGAAGATAAATTAGATCTAATCATGCGTACAAGTGCTAACAGAGATTATACAGCCAAAAGACCAGAGGCCCTATCTATTTTAGAACACAGAATAGCTAATGATCCCGAAAATTATCCGATCGTTGAACAAGGTATTTTTGAATATGAGATGGTCCATGATGGCACTTCTATGTCTAAGTTTGGGGCTTATGAGGGAAATTGGATTGATTTTAAAGATGATCATACCTATGTGTTCGGAAAAAACAAAGAGACCCAAGGTGGAGGAAGATACCATTATGACTTTAATAAAGGTTTAATGTTAATGGTGGATAATGACAAAAACGCTAATCCACAAGAATGGAAATGCATGCGTAAAGCCCATGTTATGATTCTAGTGGGCAACGAAATTTATGGGAATAACAATTATCAAATGAAATTGGTGCAGCGAGAAAACATAGAGCAGGTGATGGATCCTAATTACGTAGATCCTTAAACCGTCTTTAGTTTTGTGTGATTGATTTAAGTTTTTTCCTTATTCCTATTTCAATACCTCCATTTATTAAATACTCAGTGATTTCAGATTTTTGCCACGGATTTAGGTGGTATCTAAAGCTGGGCTGCGTAAATATTTGATAATGCTCAGAAAAATCATATATCAGACCGAAAGAAAAGATGGCGGCGATTTGTAGAGTACTTTGTTGGGCATTTGTTTCTTGAATCAAATCAAACCGAGTATATATGTCAGTTATTTCTTGCTGATAGTTAGCTAAATAAACATTGGGAGCTAAGCCTATTTCTACAAAAGGTTTCCACTTTGAAGACGATGATTCATATCTATAAACTAATGGTATTTCTAGGAATAAATAATTATTCACGATCTGGACTTCATGTGGTAAAGATGGGTCAAGAATAAACACACCAGTTTCAATCTCAGATGGCCAAATCAATCCCGTTCTTGCCTCTAGTTTATAGCCTAAATCGGCCATTCTCAGGCCAGTTTTCATCCAACTTTGATGTCCTATTTTGCGATGATAGTTTAATCCGATGCGAGCATTTATAGAAGGAGCTTCTTCTTCATTTCTTTGTGTTCCAATAAGATTAGGAACAAATTCATCTTCAGAAAAGACCAGTCTTCTATAGGAATAATCAACACCCATTATCACATCGATTAGAGCGTTTTGCCCTTGGAGATTATACATGTAACAAATACAAAATATCAGGCTTATTACTTTATATACCATGACGGGTTTGATTAACGAATTCCTTCTTTGTTGAGCCAGTTTTGGTATGTCCTTGCATTTTTATTATGCTCACTCAGATACCTGGCAAAATTATGCTGACCTTCATAGCCTGGCTTGGCGCAGAAGTATAAATATTGGTGTTCTTCCGGATTTAAGACAGCATCAATAGAGGCCACTCCAGCTAGGCAAATAGGCCCTGGAGGTAGACCGGGATACATGTAAGTATTATAAGGAGAATCAAACTCTAGATGTTTATTGAGTACTCTTTTTATAGTGAAATCGCCTATGGAATAAACAACGGTTGGATCCGCTTGTAGAGGGATGTCACGTTTTATTCTATTTAGATAGACACCAGCAATTCTTGGTTTTTCAGGGTTGTAGTTGGTTTCTTTTTCTACAATGGAAGCCAAAGTCATGACTTCATTTTTGCTCAGAGATAGTGCTTTTGCTTTTTGTTCTCGATCATTTTTACTCCAGAAACTATCATATTCTTTTTGCATTCGTTTAAGGAACTTTGCAGGAGAATCGGACCAATAAACTTCGTAGGTGTTGGGTATAAATAAATTGATGATGGTTTGGCTATTAAAATAACCATTTGATGCTTCGACTTTTTCAGTAATGGCTTCTGACAAGGCCACTGAATCAAATGCCATTTCTCTGCTAACACGATTCACCAATTGATCTAATTTTCTGGCTGAACCTATGGTTACATTGATGGCCGTTTGCCTCCCAGAACGAATGAGTTGGATGAGGCTACGATTGTCTTTAATATTTTTAAGAGAATATTTTCCAGCTTTAATACTTGTATCATTAAAAGTCATCAATTTCGAAGTCCAGTGAAACGTATTTGCATTTTTGATGATGCCTTTGTCCACTAGAACATCAACTAAACTAAAATAGTCTTGATCAGGTGGAATGAAAATAGTTTCTGATTTTGATGGATCAATGTTGTTACCCCAGACCACATAGTATAAACCAGATATAGCTACGATGGCTAACAAACAAACGATAAAAAATGAAATGATTAGTTTCTTTTTCAAAGCATTTATAATTTAGTATTGCTCCTTTTCATTTGGGAAATCGAGTGATTTCACATCACTTATATAACGCTGGACAGCGCCTTTCATTTCATCATAAAGATTTAAATATCTCCTCAGAAACCTAGGATTAAATTCGTGCGTAATACCCAATAAGTCATGGATAACCAGCACTTGACCATCTACATCAGCGCCTGCGCCAATTCCAATAGTAGGCATAACCACACTTGCTGTAGCTTTAGCTGCTAATTTTGCAGGGATTTTTTCCAAAACCACACCAAAACATCCTAGTTCCTCTAGCAACTTCATGTCTTCTAACAACTCGGCTGCTTCGGCTTCTTCTTTGGCCCTCACAGTGTATGTACCAAATTTATAGATTGACTGAGGGGTTAAACCTAGATGCCCCATAACTGGGATTCCAGCAGAAATTACCCGTTTGATGGACTCTTGTACGATCGAACCTCCTTCTATTTTTACAGCGTGAGCTCCAGACTCTTTCATGATTCGGATCGCAGAAGCTAAGGCCTTCTTGGAGTTGCCTTGATAAGTTCCAAAGGGAAGATCCACAACAACTAAAGCTTTCTTTACCGCCCGAATGACAGACTGAGCATGATAAATCATTTGATCCAAGGTAATGGGCAGTGTCGTTTCATGTCCTGCCATTACGTTTGAGGCTGAATCTCCAACTAATATTACATCGATCCCTGCGTCATCGATTATTTTTGCCATACTATAATCATAGGCCGTGACCATAGATATTTTTTCTCCGTCTTTTTTCATCTTGGCTAGAGTATTTGTAGTAATCCTCTTTGCCGTTTTACTAACCGCTGACATATCGTTTGTTTTAGGTAGTGCAAGTTAAAAAAATGTCGTATTACTGTTATCAAATGTGAATTTAAAAGTGAAAAACAGCATTTAGAAGTCAATAAGTTTATTTTTGTGTTCGTTTAATAAAAAACTAAGTTTAAACTGAAGCCAGACATGAGGTATTTATTATTAACAATATTATTGAGTTTGATTTTTATTTCTTGCGATAATGAATTGCATCTGACCGAAAATAAAAAAGAGACCTCTATTGTCTTTGGATTTTTAAACCCAGCAGATACTGCTCAATATATTCGTGTAGAAAGAGCTTTTGTGGATGAATCAATATCTGCCCTTGAGATAGCCCAAATTCCCGATTCTATTTATTATGAAAATCTTGATGTTAAGTTGGTGAGATTAGCTGATAATAGAGTGTTTCAGTTAGAAGAAGTAGATGGTAATACAGAGGGTTACATAAAAGAAGATGGAGCATTTGCAACTGCACCTAATACTGTATATAAAATTTTAACGGACAGCCTAGATTTTGTAGCAGATGGGGAGGAAATATTTGAGTTGAGGATTAAAAGAAGTGAGTCAGATACAACCATTACAGCTCAAACTATCATCGTGGAGCAGCCTCATTTGACAAAACCTAAAGATGCAAGTTCGCTTGCTTTTACGGCCATTTCAGACACCAAAATAAGATGGCTGGAAAAAGAATCCTTAAACATTTATGATGTAAAAGTTTACGTACATATTAAACAGCAGAATTTTGATACAGGAGGTGGTTTTGTAGACACGACTTTAGTTTGGGATTTAGCAAATAATGTAAGAGACAAAGAGGTGGTGATACCTTACCAGAATTTTTTCACTTTTCTAAAGTCAGAATTAGTTGAAGATGAAAATATTCGAAGAAGATTTACAAGTCTAGATGTCGAACTATTTGGTGCTGGTGAAGAACTCGAAAACTATGTAAATGTCTTGCAAGCAAATTTAGGTATCACCTCTAGTCAAGAGATACCTACCTATACAAATATGAGTGATGGATTAGGGATATTCAGCTCTAGAAATGTGGCAACAAGTCGAGATGTGCGTATCAGCCCGATTACATTAGATTCACTTTTTGAAGGATCCATAACTAAAAGCTTAAATTTCGAATAACTGTCTATTTGACAGTTTTATTCTTTCTTTTGCATTTCTTGTCATGCTCAAAACTTAAAATGAGCTTATTTGTCAGTCTTTTTTACTTCATTTTGGCTTGGCATTACAATTGACTATACAATGCTGTAATTGAATTTTCGACCATCAAAACATATATATTAAATGGGTAAAATTATTGGAATAGATTTAGGAACTACGAACTCAGTAGTTTCTGTAATGGAAGGTAATGAACCGGTAGTAATACCAAACGAAGAAGGAAGAAGAACAACCCCTTCGATTGTAGCTTTTCTAGATAACGGGGAGCGTAAAATAGGTGATCCTGCAAAACGACAGGCCATCACAAACCCTACAAGAACCATTGCGTCTATAAAGCGATTTATGGGACAGCGGTTTAGCGAAGTATCTAGTGAAATAGGTAGATCTCCATACAAAGTAACCAAAGGAGATAATGATACTATCAAAGTAGAAATTGACGACAGAAAATATACTCCTCAGGAGATTTCTGCTATGATTCTTCAAAAAATGAAGAAAACAGCTGAAGACTTTTTAGGTCAGGATGTTACTGAAGCTGTAGTAACTGTTCCTGCATATTTTAATGACTCACAAAGACAAGCCACTAAAGAAGCTGGAGAAATAGCAGGCTTAAAAATCAGTAGAATTATTAACGAGCCTACGGCCGCAGCATTAGCCTATGGACTTGATAAAACAAAATCGGACTCCACGATTGCAGTATATGATTTAGGAGGAGGAACGTTTGATATTTCCATATTAGAATTGGGTGATGGTGTTTTTGAAGTTAAGTCTACGAATGGAGATACGCACTTGGGAGGTGATGATTTTGATCACATGATCATTGATTGGTTAGCACAGACCTTCTTGGATTCAGACAACATTGACCTAAGAAAAGACCCTATGGCACTACAGCGTTTGAAAGAAGCTGCGGAGAAGGCTAAAATAGAGTTGTCGTCGAGTGCACAAGCAGAAATTAATTTGCCTTATGTGACTGCAGTAGATGGAGTGCCAAAGCACTTAGTGACAAAACTTACTCGAGCAAAATTTGAGCAATTAACGGATGATTTGGTTCAAAGAACTTTAAAGCCTTGTGCTGAAGCTCTAAAAGATGCTGGACTTAGTAAAAGCGAAATTGATGAAGTAATCTTAGTTGGAGGGTCAACAAGAATACCTAAAATCCAAGAAGCGGTAGAAGCGTTCTTTGGCAAAAAACCAAATAAAGGTGTAAATCCTGATGAAGTAGTCGCTGTAGGTGCAGCCATTCAAGGAGGAGTATTAAGCGGAGATGTTCAAGATGTATTATTACTTGATGTTACACCATTATCCTTAGGAATCGAAACAATGGGAGGTGTATACGACGTAGTAATAGAAGCAAACTCCACCATACCTACCAAAAAGCAAAAAACGTATTCGACGGCAGCAGATAATCAGCCTTCAGTGGAAATCCACATCTTACAAGGAGAACGACCTATGGCAAGAGATAATCGTTCGGTAGGTAGATTTATTTTAGACGGAATACCACCAGCACCAAGAGGTGTGCCTCAAGTAGAAGTGACCTTCGATATAGATGCAAATGGTATTTTAAGTGTGTCAGCTAAGGATAAAGGGACTGGTAAAGAACAAAATATCAGAATAGAAGCTTCTACTGGCTTGTCTAAAGAAGAAATAGAAAAAATGAGACAAGAGGCAGAAGCAAATGCTGCCAAGGATAAAGAAGAAAGAGAAAAAGTGGATAAGCTTAATGCAGCAGATACTTTAGTCTTCCAGACTGAAAAGCAGATTAAAGACTATGGGGACAAAATTCCAGCAGATAAAAAAGAAGCTATCGAAAACGCTGTAACTGCGGTTAAAGACGCTCACAAACTTCAAGATATTGCAGCTTTGGACGCAGCCACACAAGTGTTAAATGACGCATGGCAGGCAGCTAGTCAAGATATCTATCAAGCTACTCAAGGAGACGCGGCGAATGCGGCAGACCCAGGGGCTAATGATGCAGGAGGAAGCTCAGAAAACACAGAAGATGTGACCGATGTGGAATTTGAAGAAGTGGATGATACAAAATAATTAAGATTTTGCGATCAATATTAAAAAGCTCAATTCATAACGAATTGGGCTTTTTTATTCTTCCATTTCAATTTCTAAATTCATTTTAGCCGTATTTAATTCAGAAGCAGCGTGAAAGTCACTTATGTTTTTTGCTACCACTAAACCTTCTGAATAAATGGAAATGGCCTGTGTGTTTTTTCCCATTTTTTCATACAACTTGCCTAAATTGTAATATAAACCGATGTAGTCGGAGCTTTTTTCTCTTAACTGCAAATACCATTTTTCAGACTTTTCGAAATCACCCAATTTTTCATATTCTTTGGCTATTGCAAAAATGACAAAATCATCTGTAGGATCTTCGTCATGATAAGAAAATAGTATTTCGATGCGACTCATAAATTGAAAAGATAGTTAATAAAATCCATATTTAAAATGGACTTACGAATATTAAACAATAGTCATATATTCCTGTTTAAAAAAGTATATTTGCACTACAATTTTAAGAAGATAATATGAAATTATTAGTTTGTATTAGTAAGACTCCAGATACAACTGCAAAGATTAGTTTTAAAGATGACAATACTCAATTTAATGGAGATGGAGTCAACTTTATTCTCAATCCATATGATGAATGGTATGCTCTAGTTAGAGCTATCGAATTAAAAGAACAAAAAGGTGGGACTGTAACTGTTATAAACGTTGGTGATAGCTCAAACGATATCATCATCAGAAAAGCACTGGCTATCGGAGCAGATGAAGCTGTACGAGTGGATCAACCTGCTAAGTCGTCTATAGATACCGCAAAACAAATTGCGGAATATGCAAAAAGTCAATCCTTCGATGTTATCTTTTTAGGAAAAGAAACAATTGATTATAATGGAGCAGAAGTAGGGGCTATGGTAGCAGAATTACTAGAATTACCTTATGTTTCTTTTGCATCCAATATGGATAGCTCAGCAGAACATTTTGTATTAACTAGAGATATCGAAGGTGGTGTAGAGGAGATAAAATTAAATGCTCCTTTTGTAGTTTCTGCAGCTAAAGGTATGGCCGAACAAAGAATTCCAAATATGCGCGGGATTATGATGGCCAAAAGAAAACCACTTAATGTTATTCCAGGGATTGAAACCAGTTCGCATACAGGAGTAAAGTCATTTACATTGCCAGCTGAAAAAGATGGCGTGAAAATGATAGATCCAGATAACATGGATGAGTTAGTAAGATTGTTAAAAGAAGAGGCAAAAGTCCTTTAATAAATAAACATTATGTCTGTATTAATCATAGCAGAATCTCAAAATAATACCATCAGAAGTGCTTCCAATGAAGCCGTATTTTATGGTAAAAAAGTAGCCGAATCATTAGGCACCACTTGCGCCGCTTTAGTGATAGGAGAAGCAAGTGGAGCGGCATCTTTAGGTAAATATGGTGCTGATAAAGTGCTGCAAGTAGATACCGGTGGGAAAGGCTTTGATAGTCAAGCCTACACTCAGATTATTAAGCAAGTAGCTCAACAAGAATCTGCTTCAGTCATTGTATTGATGCATAGTTCTACAGGTAAGTCTTTAGCTGGACGGTTAGCGATTGCTATGGATGCAGGATTATTAAGTGGTGCAACCGCTCTACCACAAATAGATGGTTCATCGATGATTGTGTCCAAAACTGTTTTTTCTGGAAAAGCTATAGCCAATTATGAACTGACAGGTGATGTTAAGGTGATCTCTGTAATGGGGAATTCTTTAAAACCAGAGCTTATTGGGGAAGAAAAAACGCCTAACTCACTCACCCTTGATTTACCTACTTTTAATACAGAAGTTTTAGGTGTAAAAACACAATCAGGTACGGTTCCTTTGCCTGAAGCTGAACTGGTGGTATCAGCTGGAAGAGGCATGAAAGGACCGGAAAACTGGGGAATCATAGAAGAACTAGCTAACGAATTGCAAGCTACTACAGCATGTTCAAGGCCAGTAGCTGATATAGGATGGAGACCCCATCACGAACATGTAGGCCAAACTGGTGTAGCGATACGACCAAATTTGTATATTGCAATCGGAATTAGTGGAGCGATTCAACATTTAGCGGGAGTGAATAACTCAAAAGTTATTGTTGTTATCAATAAAGATCCTGAAGCTCCATTTTTTAAAGCTGCCGATTATGGAATTTGCGCCGATTTATTTGACGTAGTACCTAAATTAACAGCAGCTTTGCAAAAAGCAAAATGATCGATCTATTTTACCTAGGTGTCTATGAAAAAAATTGAATTAGAAATTGTTGCCTTATCTCACAGTGTGACTAAATCACACAATTATGCAGTCGTTCTTGGTGAAGTTGGAGGAGATCGAAGATTGCCCATTGTGATTGGTGGATTCGAAGCCCAAGCTATAGCTGTTGCTATGGAAAATATGGCGCCAAATAGACCATTGACACACGACCTATTTAAAAACACACTTTCTACTTTCAACATTGAATTAAAAGAAGTAGTGATCAATAATTTAATGGATGGTATCTTTTATGCTCAACTGATATGTGAAAGGGAAGGAGAGGAGCTGACCGTGGATTCAAGAACATCGGATGCTATTGCTCTAGCAGTACGTTTTGATAGTCAAATTTTCACTTATGACTTTATCATGGAGCAGGCAGGAGTGGTATTTGAAGGCGAAGAAAAAGAAGTAAGCCCAAGAGCTAGAAAAAAGCCACAAAAGAAAAAATCCTACAGTGACTATACATCTGCTGAACTAGAAGAAATGCTTGAAAAAGTCCTTCAAGAAGAGAACTACGAAAAAGCGGCTAAAATAAGAGACGAACTAAATAGCAGAGAAGGGTCTTAATTATTTTTGCTTATCTATATTACCTATTGGTTCTTTTTGCAAAAAACCGCTTGCTGGAAGCAGTATCATCCTTGTAAGTACACTATAACTAATATACATACAACCAATAGGTATAAAATAAAATACTCCTCTCTTAAATCCCGAACCAATCCAGCCACTTTTGTTAAAGACTATATAGTCGGTATCTATCTGGTAATACACAAATACGTAAAGAATAAAACTGAGTATCAACATAAAACTCAATGCATGAAGTTGAGTCGCTTTTTTAAAGAATATTAGGTTCGTAAAAACACTCAGAAAAAGAAGGATAAAAGTATATGCATAAAACTTAGTACTACAAACCATTGTCCATATTTGACTTAACATCCTTGATAGCTTTTCGAAGTCCGTTTGTAAATGCATCAAGATGGGTTGTTCTTTAGGCGCTTGAATACCAAATTTTAAATACAATTGCCAACTAATAAAAGGAATTAAAGCAGCGAATACTAATAGTGTGATCCGCTTTATTTTTTCTGAAGATCTTAAAAGGATAAGACCCATTGGAACACAAAAAATAATAGCTTCTGTTCGCGTCCAAATAGCCATTGATAAACCTAACAAAGACACATATAATAAGCCATTGCGATTATCTTGCATAAAATGAAAAAATAAACCATATGCCATGAGTATATAAAAAGCACTGATGGGATTGCTCGCAATAAGCGCGCTTTGTCCCATAAATTCTGGTGTTAAGCACAGCAATAAAACAGCCCAAACAGCCGTGATATGATGACCTTTTCTTAAGCTTAAACCATACAACAAACACATAGTAGATAGTAAAAAAAGTATCGGGATAAACTTCGCATGTCCAGCATTAAATAGATGGCCTATAAAAAATCCATGCACAGGCAAGGGTGGATACAAAGATCGTACAGAATATAATTGATTGCTTTTATCAAAAATCGAATTAATGTAACTGCCTTCATGAGCTATAACTTTAGCTAAAAAATCATATCCATAAATGGAATCATAATTAATGATGGGCCAATATTGTGCTTTTAAACAAATCGCAAAAATAATAATGCATGCAGCCAGCAGTGACGTCGCATAAAATGGGTTCCACACAAAAGTTGATAAGCTAAGTCTAATTCTACGGAAAATATCTAATGCATTTGCCCACAGATTAAAACCTGCATTTGATTTGAAAATATGGCTGGCGCCTATGACCAGAAACCCTAAAAAAATAGACAAACCCACACAGAGTAATCTGCTATTTATAGGTATGCCGACTAGATTTATGATAAATAGGCTAAAACTCCATAAGCCTAAACCGATTGGAAAAGAAAGCCCAAGCGTTTCAAGTACATTGAACAGGTTAAATGGTACAATCAGTAAATAACCAATGAGAAAAATGAATATTAAGAGTATAATCAACATTTTACCTGTTTTTAGCTAATACAGAAAAAGGAATTTGTTGATCGACTTGATAGTTTAACTTATGATAACCCCATCCATTAACAATGGCTACATGACTGATTTGACTATATAGTTCATTTACATTTTTTTCTCTTTCGTAGACGATTTTTCGAGGGTAAACAAAGTAGCTTGCCCAGCCTTTGATGTTTATTTCGTTGCTAAAGGAGATTTGATCATGCTCAAATTTAAATGTCTCTGAATCAGGGAAAAGGATAATGGCATCCTCAGGTGTAGTGTTTTTTATCGTGTTTAAGTAAAAATAATTACTACCTAATTTAATTTGACTTTTTTGATCTTGAGTGATTGCTTTTGAACGATCAAACATCAATCCTAGATTTTGTTCGATGAGATTATTCATTAACCAATGTAATGTAGCTGTTGGGCTAAAATATTGAAAGCAAAGAAAGCCAATTAAACCTATGGTCAGGGCATATTGTTTCATTAATGCGCTTCTGCTCTTTTTCATTATTACTTCCTTTTGCTTAGTTTTTTAATTAGACGATTAGCCATAATGCTTACTCCAATATAAACATAAAGCTTTTAAAAATGAGCAATACATTATTTGGATAGCGCCATATGCACTAAGGATTGTAATCTTGGTAGGACTTCAGCTTGAAACCATGGGTTTTTAGCCATCCATATGTTATTTCTGGGTGAAGGATGTGGTAAGGTTATGAACTTAGGCAAGTAATCTTCGAATGTTCTAACCGTTTCTGTCAAAGATTTTTTCTTGCTATCTGGTAGATAATATTGTTGGGCATAACTGCCTATTAAAAGAGTTAATTGGACGTTTTTCAATGAAGAAAGAATGGCTTCATGCCACAAGGGTGCACACTCTTTTCTAGGCGGAAGATCACCGCTCTTGCCTTTGCCTGGATAGCAAAAACCCATAGGTACAATGCCAATATTTGATGGGTCATAAAACGTTTGTTCGTCTATACCCATCCACCTTCGTAGGTTCTCACCACTTTTGTCATCCCATGGTTTTCCGCTGTTATACACTTTAATACCGGGAGCTTGACCGATGATCAGGATTTTGCTTTCAGCCTTAAAACTTACTACTGGTCTGCATTCTACGCTCATTTTAGCGCTACATACGGTACATGCTTTTATGTCTTTTATGAGTTGATTCATTAAAAAGGGAAACTTCCGTTTAGTACTTTAAGCACATGATTAAACTGTTCTTCTGTTATATCCAAATGTGTGACAAATCTAACAGCATGAGGTCCAAAAGGACTAGCTAAAATTCCTTTTTCTTTAAGTACATCTATAAAGCGACTGGCTGTAATGTCTTTATTAAGGTGAAAAATGATGATGTTTGTGTACACTGGATTTATGGAGTTGATAAAAGATAGTTTAGCTAAAGCTTCGGCCATCATTTTCGCTCTTTGGTGATCTACACTTAATCGTTGGATATTGTGATCCAACGCATAATGACATGCTGCCGCTAAATAGCCTGCTTGTCTCATACCTCCACCAAGCACTTTTCTAAATCGCCGCGCCTTTTTAATAAACTTATGGGTTCCTAGCAAAAGCGATCCTACAGGAGCCCCTAAACCTTTAGACATGCAAATGGATATGGAATCAAATAATGGACCTATATCCTGTGTGGTTTCTTTGGTTTCTTCTAAGGCATTAAATAATCTTGCACCATCTAAATGTAAAGCAAGGTCTTGCGCTTGACATAATTTTTTTATGGGTTCAATGTCGCTAATAGTGTAGTAACCTCCTCCTCCTTTGTTACACGTATTTTCTAACACCACTAAGCTAGAGTGTGGTAACCAATCTTGGTCGGCCTGTATTTTTGCTTCAATTTGCTGGGCAGTAATTTTACCATATTTACCATGAATAAGGGCCACAGAAATTCCAGAATTATAGGCAAAACCAGCTGTTTCGTATCGATATACATGTGAGTCAATGTCACAAATCATTTCATCTAAAGCTTCAGTGTGGCATTTGATGGCTATTTGATTGGTCATAGTACCTGAAGGGCAAAAAACAGCGGCTTCTTTAGCAAACATTTGAGCCACTCTTTGTTCTAAACTGATTACCGTAGGATCAGTGCCTAAAACATCATCACCCACTTCAGCAGCCATCATGGCCTCTAGCATGGCAGCACTGGGCTTAGTTACGGTGTCACTCATCATATTTACCATTGTGCTTCTTTTTGATTAAATACGAATGTAAGGAATCAATGGATAAAAAATTAATTTCAAATTCTTCGCAGCACATTTGTGGTTACATGCATTCTAATGTTGAGACCTTAAATCAGACCATATGAAAGCCATTTACACGATCATTTTTCTACTTAGCATAACTAGTTTATCAAACGCTCAATGCATTTTAGCATGCAATTCCTCAATGAATGTATCTCTGGATGCAAATATGCAAGGCTTACTGACCCCAGAAATACTAACTGAAGGAGATATAAGTGCGTGCAATCTACAAGTAGCACTTTATGCATTAGACAATGAAACCGAGGTAATTCCTTTTGCAGATACCTTAATGGTTAATTGTGATCACTTAGGTGATTTTATATTTAGAGTATTGGATACGAACTCCGGCAATCAATGTTTTGGGACACTGAGTACTTTTGACCAACTCGGTGCTTGTATAACAAATACAATCGATTTATCAGGCACCGTGATAGATGACTTAGGTGACCGATTTAACATCCAAATGGATAATTACGAAAACACATCCCTGATGATTTTTAATATTTTGGGACATCGAGTGATGCATCAAACAATAAACAATCAAAATACACTTATTTATAAAAGCGACATTGGACAAAAAGGACCATATATTATAAGCATAAAGCAAGGTAAAGCTGTATTTTCTAAAAAAATCATGGTTTTCTAATATTTGCCAATGTTGGTTCTATAGATTTGTTCTTAGATGCTATAAAAGTAGATTAGTCATTAAAGCTGCTTAAAATGATGATTGAAAAAGACTATCTTTGCGGCAATGGAATTTATAAGAAATTTTTGTGTTATTGCCCATATTGATCACGGGAAAAGTACCCTGTCTGATAGACTTTTAGAGTTTACTCAAACTGTTTCAGAACGTAACCTCCAAAATCAAACATTGGATGATATGGATATCGAACGAGAGCGTGGTATAACCATAAAAAGTCATGCGATCCAACTTTCTTACGCGGCTCTAGATGGAAACCAATATACCTTTAACCTCATCGACACTCCTGGGCACGTTGACTTTTCTTATGAAGTTTCGAGATCTATTGCCGCCTGTGAAGGAGCTTTATTGCTCGTAGATGCTACGCAAGGTATTCAAGCACAAACTATTTCTAATTTGTATTTGGCCATGGAAAATGATCTGGAAATAATTCCAGTGATTAATAAAGTGGACATGCCTAATGCCATGATCGAGGAAGTTACTGATCAAATTGTGGATTTAATAGGTGTAAATGCGGATGATGTAGTCCTTGCTAGTGGAAAAACAGGGATAGGCGTAGAAGATATTTTAGAAGCTATAGTGGCTAGAGTTCCAGCACCTACGGGTGATCCTGATGGCCCATTGCAAGCCTTGGTTTTTGATTCTGTGTTTAATCCATTTAGAGGAGTCGTGGCTTACTTCAGAATATTTAATGGTTCGATTCAGAAAAAAGACCTCGTTCAGTTTGTAAATACAGGAAACAGTTATGAAGCAGATGAGATTGGTATTTTGCGCATGGATCTCGAACCTAAAAAGCGTTTAGAGACGGGTGATGTGGGCTATATTATAACTGGTATAAAGAAATCGAGTGAAGTTAAAGTAGGGGACACGATTACCTTAAAAAACAATCCATGTCCGGCAGCTATTGATGGTTTTGAGGATGTAAAGCCCATGGTTTTTGCTGGAGTATATCCTATAGATAATGATGATTTTGAAGACTTGAGAGATAGCTTGGAAAAACTCCAATTAAACGATGCTTCGTTAGTATTCGAACCGGAGTCATCCATAGCATTAGGATTTGGTTTTAGGTGTGGATTTTTGGGAATGTTGCATCTAGAAATTATCCAAGAACGATTATCTCGGGAATTTAATCAAGAGGTGATAACCACTGTTCCCAATGTTTCTTACCGAGCTTATGATAAGAAGAAAGAAGAGATTGTCATAAATACTCCAAATGACTTACCTGATCCAAGTCATATCGATCGTATAGAAGAACCTTTTATTAGGGCGCAGATGATCACAAAACCGGACTATATCGGATCGATTATGAGTTTATGTATGGATAAACGAGGTATCCTTACTAATCAAACTTATTTGACTACAAGTAGGGTAGAGTTGACCTTTGAAATGCCATTGGCAGAAATTGTATTTGACTTTTATGACAAATTAAAATCAATATCCAAAGGATACGCTTCCTTTGATTACTATATGATCGACTATCGAGCCTCTGATTTAGTGAAGCTAGAAATAAAGCTTAATGGCGAAAGTGTCGATGCCCTTTCTTCTTTAGTTCATAGAGATAAAGCTGCTGCATTTGGGCGTCAGATTTGTAAGCGATTAAAAGAGTTACTGCCCCGTCAGCAATTTATGATAGCCATACAAGCAGCCATAGGTATGAAAATCATTGCTAGAGAAACTATATCTGCATTAAGGAAGGATGTAACTGCTAAATGTTACGGCGGAGATATTACTCGAAAGCGTAAATTATTAGAAAAGCAAAAGAAGGGTAAGAAGAAAATGAGGCAAGTCGGCAGTGTGCAAGTACCTCAAAAAGCCTTTTTAGAAGTATTGAAATTAAACGATTAAGGAATCAATTCGAAAGTATAGCTAACGATTTTAAAGAGTGGGCGATCATGATCAGGATCCTGATTTTTAAAGATTATATCTATTTCCACTTCACCAGATTCTTCTTTTTCTGTACTATCAAAAATCACGTCAATAGTCGCTTTTTCGCCTGACTGGATCGGTAACCTGGGCCAGTCTAAAGTAGTGCATTCACAACCTGAAACCAAATCAATTTGTAGTGCTTCTGTTCCTGTATTCGTAAATGTGAAAGCTGTTTTTCTTACATCGCCTCGCTTGATTTCACCAAGCTCTATCAATGTTTCATCAAATAATAGATCCACTGTTTTTTGCTCTTGCGCCACAGCACTAAACGTACAAATGATACACGCATAAAGGATAATTAGACTATTTTTCATAGTACAAAGATGAAATTTATCTATTATAGATTTTCTTAATAGCTTGTTAAAGAAAGTGAAAGTTAATTAAACAAAGCTTCAATAAAAGCAGCTCGGTTAAAAGGTTGCAAATGCTCGATTCCTTCACCCACACCAATATATTTGATGGGTATTTTAAAGATGTCAGATATACCCAGAACGACACCTCCTTTCGCTGTTCCATCTAATTTAGTTAAAGCGATGGCCGATACATCCGTTGCCGCGGTAAAGTGTTTAGCTTGTTCTATTGCATTTTGGCCTGTGGTGGCATCGAGTACTAACAACACTTCATGAGGTGCTCCTGGTAAGCACTTTTCCACAGATCGTTTTATTTTGGAGAGTTCACCCATTAGATGTTTTTTTGTATGCAAACGACCGGCGGTATCGATGATGGCTACATCTAAATCATTATTAATGGCATATTGAACTGTTTCGTAGGCTACGGCTGCTGGATCAGTATTCATTCCTTTTGAAAAAAAGTGACAATCGTTTCTATCAGCCCAAATTTTTAATTGGTCCACTGCAGCAGCTCTGAAAGTATCACCGGCGCCTAAAACAACTGATTTTCCTTGCTTTTTTAATTGATGGGTGATTTTACCTATGGTGGTCGTTTTTCCTACGCCATTTACACCTACTACGAGGAAGATAGCCGGTTTAGATGATGTAGGTAATTCATAGCCATCTACATCCTCTGTTTTATTTTCTAGGAAAATATTAGCTATTTCGTCCTTAAGAATTCGATTGAGATCATCGGTATTTATGTATTTATCCTTAGCTACACGAGCTTCTAATCGATCGATGATTTTGATCGTTGTATCGAGCCCTACATCAGCTGAAATAAAAATGGCTTCTAATTCGTCTAAAAAACTTTCATCGACGGTGGTTTTTCCAGCGACTGCTTTGGCAATTTGCCCGAAAATGTTGGATTTGGTTTTTTCCAGTCCTTGATCGAGGTCTTCTTTTTTCTCTCGTGTGAAAAATTTTTTAAAAAAGCTCATTTATTGTGTTTGTTATACTTTGTCAATGCAGAAATCTCAAGAAAAGTTTATGTTTATAGATATAAAAAAAGTCCAAAACGAGAGTAATGGACTTTAATTAAAGTTTAAACTATTACAGTTATTTATTTGCTGCGAAAAATTCTTTCACTTTGTCTTTGTGAATCATTAATTCTTTGTAAGTATACTTACCTGATTGTGGGTCTTTTACGCTTTGTACTACTTTTACGAAGTCTCTACCAGAACCAGCGTTTGCTGCTCTTTGTGCTACCCTTGCATTTTTCGATACTTTAGCCATGACTATTTAATTTCTTTGTGAATAGTATATTTCTTCATGATAGGGTTAAACTTTTTAAGTTCTAATCTATCTGGAGTGTTTTTTCTGTTCTTTTGAGTTACATATCTAGACGTACCTGGCAGACCAGAAGTCTTGTGCTCAGTGCACTCTAGTATGATTTGTTGTCTGTTACCTTTTGATTTCTTTGCCATTGTCTAAATGTTTATAGCTCGATGCCGTGATTATATCCTTTTTTCTCTAATTTCTTAAGGTAAGCATAGATGCCTAACTTATTAATTGACCGCAAAGCAGTTGATGAAACTTTGATGGTAACCCATTTGTCTACCTCAGGAATATAAAACTTCTTTTTATGAAGATTTGGTAAAAATCTTCTCCTTGTTTTATGGTTTGAGTGAGAAACATGATTCCCTGTAATCGGTCTTTTACCTGTTAATTCGCAAATTCTTGACATAATTCTAACTTTAAGTGACTCCGGAAGGGTTCGAACCTTCAACCTCCTGATCCGTAGTCAGGTACTCTATCCAGTTGAGCTACGGAGCCATACATATATATTATTTATACAATATATGTGATTGAATAAATCCGTTCTTCCGAACAGAGCGCAAATATACGAATACTTTGGCTAAATGGCTAGTGTTTTTGAGCTTAGAATTTATTAATTATACATTTTTTTGTTTATCCAATTTATGACGATCCTGTGCACCATCATGAAGATACCCATTATGATAATAAGAATAGTGCTTGGTTAATATTTCACTCCTAAATGATTTAAGGTTTCTATATCTAGATTACCTATTGGTAAATCATTTGCTTTTTGATACTGAACTAATGCTGACTTCGCAGCTGGACCAAAATCTCTTCGTTTATAGTTTTCCAAATCAAAACCTTCCAATATTAATTGTTCCTTTATTTTTTTTATGAGTTTATATGTTACCTTACTATCACAAATAACCTCTTTCCACTCAGTAAACCCTCCAGCTTTAACTATAGTCGAAATATCAAAAGATTCTATGACATATTCACTTGTTGGGCTACTATCAATCACTTCATAAAAAAAGACTGTTTCTTGTGGCAGTTCAGTTAAACCCCAAATTAGACAATCCCGGGGATCATCTGAATGACAGTTTTTGTCTGCTTTTTTCTTTTCCCATCGAATCCCTTCTTAGAAAAGTATTAATTCGACATATTGTACATAATCCGCCTCAAGACTGTCTCCATTATATACTTTGTACTCGTAAGTGTTAGTCTCATAGATATCTTATATTAGGGATTTGGCATAGCAATTTACTGGCTCTGAAGGGATGCCTGGTTTTTGCTGAGATTTTGCCTGCTGAGTCGTTACAGTCAGCAAAGACAAAATAGTGAGGCATTTTAGTATGGCTTGTATATTAAACATATATGTTGTTTACTTATAACTGCTTATATCGATTCCTAGATGTTCCAATGTATTGAAATCAAGATTACCTATGGGTAGTCCATTCGCTTTTTGATATTTTACTAAGGCGGCTTTTGAGGCAGAACCAAATTCAAGAATGGTAGCATCAATCCCAATATTATAATCAAAAGAAACTAGAGCCTCTTTTACATGTTTAATCAAGTTGGAAGATAAATCCTTCTCACAAACCACCTGTCTCCATTCTGTAAAACCTCCTTCCATTTTTAAGTATTGAACTTCAACTATCCTTAAATTGAACTCATCAGTTTTACTTAGATCTGTTACCTCATAAAATGACTCAAATTCCTCTGGTATTTCTTCTAAACACCAGGTCAAGCAGTCCTCTGGATTCGCTGATAGACAATTTTTGTCAGCTTTTTTCTTCTCCCATCTTGTCGAGCTAGGTTTAGTAATAACTTTCCTCTTTTTTATATAATCCGCATCAAATTGGTTCCCAGTATATTCAAAATATTCAATTTCTTCTGTTTCATATTGATTAGGCATTAAACATTTTGCATAACAATAATTAGGGTCCTGAGGCATTCCAGCATTTGGAAATTCAGCCTCAGGTGCTTCATCAACAAAGGCATATTGCATGATGTTGGCACAAGATGTTAAGAATGTTCCGATCAGTATTGTGGCAGCAATGATTTTCATGAAAGCAGTTTATTCGATTTTTCTTTGTGATCTAAGTTTTAGTAATTGTGATGGATGTTCAAAGCCTTCAACGTTAAAGAATCTAGATTTCCTACGGGAAGGTGATTGGCTTGTTGAAATTTAATCACTCCTTATAATATCTCATCTTTTAATTCTTCATGAAATTCTGGTTCTTCTAACAGATCTTTTTGAATGTAATGCATAGCTAAGTCGCTTGACAAACTTTGGATTAATATCTTTTTCGCAAACGATTTTCTTCCACTCTGTGTAACCACCTTTTTTTAATTCACGGACGTAAATAGTTTGCTTTTCACTTTTGCCCATTTGAATTTCTTTGATTACACTTTTGTAAGCATCTTGTATAAAACACACTCCGTAAAAATAGTTATCATCAACTGGTATAACATCTGATGGCATTATTAAAGTATCATAAAAGTGATTTACGTAATTAGACATTTCAATATCCACAACCGGTTTTTCATCGAAAGCATATTGCTTGATAACTGCACACTAAACGAATATAAACAAAATGAATAGTGGTATTACTATGATTATTTTTTTCATACTGATTTTGCTTATTTCCCCAAGTGATATAATGTTTCGTAATCTAAATATCCCATAGGTAATTCATGGTCCATTTGGTAATTAATCAATGAGGACTTTAAGTTTGCTGACATAAATACATCCCATTCGTTTTCATATTTTATTTTGAAGTAGCCTTTTGATTTTAGGTTCTTTTTTACATAATTAAATAACTTATTACTCGCATATTCTTCACAAATTACAGTCCTCCATTCTGAATAGCCGCCTTCTTTAATCACTACTTTTCGTTCAATAGTTTTGATCTCGAAGTCCTTGGTTAAAGTAGTATCAGGTACAACCATAAAAATTTCAACCTTTTCTTCTATTTGATTTAAATTCCAGACCATGCAATCTTTTTTGTGGGTAGGGACACAATAAGATTCTGTGGGTTTTCTTTCCCAAATGTGTCCAGCTTCTACAAGACTAATAGATTGTCTGTCTATAAATGGAGCAGTCAAACTATCGCCAGTATATATAGCTATATTTTCAATGATGGTCTCATAATATGTTTGGATAACACATTTGGCAAAACAATTATCTTCTCTGAGATGGACACCTGAATTTAAGTTTGATTTTTCGGGATAGATAATCGCCCCTTCACTTTCTTTTATATATGCATCGAAAAATTTATTAAACTCACTTTTATAAAATGCTTGTAACTCCTTTTCTGGGTTAGAATTGGTGCTTTTTGATAATGCTGGATCTGTAAAAGCAAACTCTTTTAAGCTTTCACAAGACCAAAAGAAAAAAGAGAATAGAATACAAAACTGAATGAAAATATTTCTCATAATGAAAGTCAATACTTATAACTAATGTAAGAAACAATACTCACAAATTACCTTTAGTTGGAATGAGCTATCCATTTGAAGAATCTAGTTAGCGACTTAATCCAGCATTGAACAAAAAAAAAATATGTGATAATTACCATAGGCAAAATATAAACTAGCCTTAATTCTTTTATACATTTGATTTCATTCAGTTAGGATTAACTCATATTCCTTTAATTCTATGCTGAATATTTAAATAACCAAAACCGTTTGTAAGTATTTACTATACTTGCATAACACTGCATAAAGTATGTGGTGCCTACCTTAAGTAGAACTACGGTATTTGGTTTAGATGTAAACTCTAGTCTGAACCCGGATTACCCATCCGAACATTTTAATCAATTTAAATACCACGGTTCATGATTACATCGACGTATTCTTTACAAACTACCATTCTAAAAAGCGTAATAGTTCTTATTACATGCTTATTCTTTAGTTTTAATGCTATTGGTCAAACCAATGCTCAAGGTGATTTATACCTAGTATCTGTGAGCAGCGAAAATAGTGACCAACTGGATCGAGAATTATTCTTAGCTGTCTTGAACCAAGCTCATTCACTTAGATATTCCACTAATGTAAATCAAGCTACTTTGCTGAGTTATCTAAGTCAAAGCCAAGAAAACTATAACCGATGGTTAAGTGTATCGACAGGTTTAAGTGAAGAACAAAAATCACAGATTATCCAAAATCATATAGATAAAAAATTAAGTATAGCTGATATCGACCAATATCTAAAAATGGCTGTACTAAAAACTCAAATTTAAATACCCAATCAAGAATCCCTTAATAAGAATTTTTAAAACCGACCATTATGAAAAAATCGATTATTACGGTCATATTCACTTTTTGCACATTATTAATGTGTAATTACTCATTTGCCCAATGTGGAGCAGGTGAAACCGAAATTACTATTAGCTTTCCAGACCTAGGAGATTGGCCAGGAGAGATAAGTTTCTTTATAGATCCAGACCCGCCTGCAGGTCCAGTATCCGGAAATACCAGTGGCGTTACCTTTTGCGCAGCAAACGGGGTTTCCTACGATGTGGTAGGAGAAGATTCATTTGGTGATGGATGGAATGGAGCTGATATCGAAATCACGATTTCTGAAGATGGATCTGCTAATGGATGTGAAGGTGCACAAGCGGGTTGTACGCTCTTCGAGTCGGAAGATGTTGGGGATGGAATTGGGAGTGGACCTGAGGTAGTTGCAACCATTCTAGCAGGAGGAAGTTCGATGAATGATGCGAATGGATGTCCATTAACTGACGTAATGGGTTGTACCACAGCGACAGCATGTAATTTCGATCCTTGTGCTACCATTGATGATGGTAGTTGCGTAAATGAAGGAGATTTATGTGATGATGGTATTGATTGTACAACAAACGATATGATTCAAGCGGATTGTAGCTGTATGGGTACCATTACTCCGGGTCTTGCCATCGATTGTGAAGATAACTGTGTTGATATTGCTACTGATTTGCAAGGTGCTACAGACCATTGTCCTGGGACTGCCACAGAAATTTTAGTCGATGATTTAGAAGATAAAGGTGGCGATGGAGTCAATATTTGGATAGTCAGTGATAATGTAGATGGTGCAGGAACACCGGGAACACTTGGCGTGTTTAATGATTGGTCACTAACCGGCCCGGGTGGTGGGTCTATCAATTTGTTTTTTGATAATCCTACCTGTGAAGAATATACTGCCAATTTAACCTATGAAATAACTTGTTGGCCAGATGCGAACGACCCTGGAAATATAATTTTATCAGGCTCAGCTGGTTCATTAACGGTTTATCCAGAACCATTTACAGTAAATGTGGTAGAGCCAACTTGTGGAGGTGTAGATGGAATAGCAGAGCTTTTATCTGCTGATGGTACTGTTTGTGCTTCTGAAGTATTAGAAGGAGGTTCAGTGGGATGTGGAACAGATACTGACGCTGATGCAAGCTATGATTTTGGTAGTTTCTTTACAGCTAGTTCTTGTCCTCAAGGACCATTTGCTAGCACAACAACCATAGATTGTGAATTATGTACGTGTCCAGGATCAGCAGATTATGTGGATCCAATGGAAGAAGCTTGTGGTAGTGCAACACCAACCTTACCTTCAGCAGCTGATTTGTTAGATGATCCAAGTTTAGATTATGGAGTAGAAGTGACATGGTCTCCAGACCCAACTGTTGCAATAGAACCTATGACTTGTGACGCTGAAACTGTGATGTATACGGCAACCATTATTTGTTTAGTGGACAATTCAGATATCACTCCTGCTTTAAATACACATACTTTAACAGTATATCCGACATTGACAAACAATTTTAAGGCTCCTCTTTGTGATAATGCGACCAATGGAGTGTACGAAGTATTAGCACCAGACGGTACAGTTTGTGACATGGTGGTAGGGACAGCAGGTGTATTAGACGAAGATTGTTCTGGAGGAGCAGTTGCAGCTACTTTATCATTTGGTCCAATGACTTACTTTGCTGGTACAGCGTGTGAAGTTACTTTCGAAGAAGATTTTTCAGCAAGTTGTGATCCTACAGGAGCTTGCAGTGCTGCTTGTGCGACAATTGATATAAATGAAGTAGATGCGGAAGCTTGTTCAGGAGTGCCATTTAATCTTAGCATCGGTGTAGAAAATTCAGATGGAGTAGATGTAAACATCTTTGTAATGGATAACTTGGGTGGTACATTTGGACCATTTAATGATTGGGATTTTAATCAAGAACCAGGGGAAATGTTGGCTTTTGCTTATGCCAATGAAACCTGTGATATATTGGATATTAACTTCACTTATGAAATAAGATGTTATGCTTTTCCAGCTGAAGATGGTGAATTAATCTTTTCTGGCGAAATAGGAACAACAGCCATAGCGCCCGCTCAACCAACTGCAGTAATTACGAATGTAGAAACAGAAGCATGTAGCGGTCAAGCCAATGTCATGACGGTAGAAATGCGAGCAGTAAATGGTAGTGTTTGTGACGTATTAGAAGTGCCTGCCTCTATAAATATGACTTGTGGTGCAAGTGTACAGAGTGTTGGTTATTTGTGGGATGCATCAACTATAGCTGGAATTACAGGTGGAAGCGCTGATTGCTATACGGATTTAATGGGTGCAGAGAATATGACAATTTATCCTGCACAACCGATTGCTGTAGTTACCAATAATGAAGGTGATGTTTGTAGCGAGGCGACAGATGTCATAACAGTCGAATTAAGATCTTTAGATGGGACAGTTTGCGCTACGAAAATGTATGACGCATCTGCAAATATGACCTGTGAAGTTATCGAAGAAGAAGTGGCTTATGAATGGACTATTGCGGAAATAGAAGCTATTACCGGGGCTCCTGCAGCTCTAGCTTGTTATGCAGTGGTTACAGGTTCGGAGGCAGTTAATGTAGCGCCTCAGCAATTTACAGCTAATGTTTCTTCGAATGTATTAGATGCATGTAGTGAAGAAGCAGACGTCATCACCGTACAATTATTATCGGGAGATGGTACAGTATGTAATGAAAAAATGTATCCGGCACCTGCTAATAATACATGTGCAGCAGCAGCTGAAGATATAGCCTATTCTTGGACAGCAGCCGAAATTCAAACCTTAACTGGTTCTGCTATAAATTGTTATTCAGATGTGACTGGTGATGCATCAGTAAACATTTACCCAGCCCAGCATGTTGCAGAAGTGATGAATAATGTTGGAGACGCATGTAGCGAAGATACAGACGTTATCACAGTAGTTTTAAAATCAGTGGATGGCACAGTTTGCGACACTAAAACATACCCAGCTCCGGATAATAATACTTGTGCAGTTGTTGCAGAAGATATCGCTTATGAATGGACAGCTGCTGAAATACAAGCGTTAACAAATGCACCTGCAGATTGTTATGCAGCTGTATCTGGAACAGCAACAGTTAATGTATATCCAGCTCAACCAACTACTGAAGTGACTGTAAATGCAGGTACATCATGTAGTGAAGAAGCAGCTGTAGTTACCGTAGTTTTAAAATCAGTAGATGGAACTATTTGTGCCACTAAAAATTATGATGCACCTGCTAATCTGACTTGTACAGGTGTTTTAGAAGATATTGTTTATGGATGGACATCAACAGAAATTCAAACCCTTTATGGTACACCAGCGGCCTTGGATTGTTATACTGATGTAGAAGGAACAGAACAGCTTACTGTTTACCCTCAGCAATTAACCGCAGAGGTAGCTAATAATTTAGGCATGGTATGCAGTGGAATGGGAAATGCCATCACTGTGCAGTTAAAAGCAGGAGATGGAACAGTTTGTTCTACCAAGTCTTATCCAGCGCCTTTAAATGAAGGTTGTGGAACTATGTCAGTAAATATTGCTTATGAATGGACTATTGCTGAAATTGAGGCTTTGACCGGCGCACCAGCCGCAAATCTTTGTTACACCGAAGTGAGTGGATCAGATAATGTTACAGTATTCCCTGTTCAGCCGGAAGCCGTTGTAGTAGAAAATGTGGCTGATGCTTGCAGCGAACAAACAGAAGTAATTACTGTTGAATTAAGATCAGCTGATGGAACTGTATGTGATACAAAGACCCTTGACGCTCCTTTAAATAATACTTGTTCATCAGCCATAGAATCCATCGCGTATGAATGGACGGTAGCCGAAATAGAAACATTGACAGGAGCACCAGCTGCATTAGCTTGTTATGCTGCAGTGAATGGTGCTGAGAATTTCACAGTTTACCCAGCAAATCCTTCTGAGTTTGTTGCAGAAGTTGTGTCACAAGCGTGTAGTGAAGAAGGTGAAGTGTTGACAGTGGAATTAAGAGCAGTAGATGGAAGTATATGTGATACTAAAACATTTGATGCAATGTCAAATTCGACTTGTGGTTTTGTCAACGAAACTATTGATTTTGAATGGACGGTCGCGGAGCTAGAAACATTGTTTGGAGCACCTGCAGCTTTAGCCTGTTATACAACCGTAGCTGATGATGAAACTATTGCAGTATACCCAGAACAACCTGTTGCAGAGGTGACTTCAAATGCAGGAGCATCTTGTAGTGCTGCTGAAGATGTAGTTTCTGTGGATTTAAAAGCAGCAGACGGTACAGTTTGCGCAACAAAAACATATGACGCACCAGCAAATAACACTTGTGATGTAATTACAGTTGATATTGATTATGAATGGACATTGGCAGAAGTGATAGCCATTACAGGAGATTCAGGAGATGCTGATTGTTTTGAAGCGGTGATAGGAACTGAACAAGTGGATGTTGCACCTGCTCAGCCAAGTTTACTTTTAACCGCAGCTACACCTTCTGGCTGTGATGGCTCAGATGGTATGTTGACCTTCCAAATTGTAGCTGCTGACGGAGTAACAGTTTGTGCTGGTGGGCTTATTCCAGTATTGCCAAATAACACTTGCGATGTAGAAAATATAGAGATAGAATACGGCCAAAGTGTTTCTAACCTTGCTGCCTTATTGGGTGGAGATATGTCTTGTTACAGTGAAATATTTGAAACAGAAATAATATCAAGACCAATCATAGCTCAAGCACCTGTAATTAATAGAACAGAAGCCTGTATTCCTGGAAATTTTGGAACTTGTTCGTACGAAGTAGTTGCTGCATGTGGAAATGATATTATAACTGCTCCAGCATCTGCAAGCCAAATGGAAGCTTCTGGTTTTGATGGTGCAATGATTGATATAGAAGTGGAAACAGAAGATGGATGTATAGAGACTTTCAGCGTTGCTAAGCCTGATTGTGATTGTAATATAAGTTTAGAATATGCAGACAATGAGTTATCTGATCCGTGTGCTTGCAATGGTGATCAATCAGCCAATGGAGCAGGTGACGGAACTTTCTCTGAGACAGTAACTTTCACAGGAACTTGTGGATTAACCATTGTGGTGGGTGCAGGATCTACACCTGCAAGCTTAGTAGGTTTGCCTTTTAGTTCGATGTTAAATAGCAATGGAACAGATTGTGATTACACGATTACTTTTGACCATCAAGATAAGGTGGGATATTATATCACATTAGAAAACGACCTTGGCCTACCTATAAATGACAGTGCTACAGGGGAGCAATATGCCATAGGTAATGTATGTGAATATCCAGTAATCAGCGAGCCAGATTTAGCAGACGTTTGTGCGTCAGCTGATTTAGTAGCTTCTATCGAAATGCTTTCGGCTGAAGTTTCAGGATTGCCAGGTACTATGACAGTATCTATTAATGGAGGACCAGCACTAGCAGCTTCGGATTTTGATCCGGCGGTGTTAGGTATAGGTGCTCATACCATAGATTGGGTATTTGTCGGGGACTTTGTAGATAATGTAAACGGAACCATTGCAGATCCTGCATATCCTGGTTGTGAAACATCTTATAGAGAAACAGTGTACATTAACCCTGAGCCAGTGATAATTTCATCGCCAGAAGCCTTAATGGTTTGTGATGGTACTGATGCAGTGTTTAATGTACAAGCCACTGTGGCTTCTGCGGATCATTTGACACCAAATACATCAGCTATTTATTTTAGAGTCGAAGCTTTTTTAGCCGGCGTTTGGACGCATATTTATACTCAGTCTACTGACTTGGGAGGTGTCGATGGAGCCATTATAGATGAAGATATTTTAGTTCCTGCCTTTGGCGAATTAAATTGTTCAGAAATACGAATCGAAGTATTAGCTGATCATGATCTTGGAGAAGTGTGCGGTGTGTATACAGATCCTGTGCAGATTATAGTTCATAATGAAGATTTTATAGCTTGTAATGATACTATCACATTTAGTATTAATGCAGACTGTACAGCAGAGACAGCTATTGCTATGTTTTTGGAAAGTGAAGCACAAGAAGTGTGTGGAGAATATGTAGAGGACTATCTTTCTACTTTTTATGCCTCTGAAGTGATGGATCCAGATGGTAACCCTATTGCTGATGCTGATATTCCTAATTATATTGGCCAATGTCTTGATTTCAAGGTTACAGATCTTTGTACAGAAAATTACTGTTGGGGTGTGATGTGCGTAGAAGATAAAGTAGCACCTCTTATCGAGAATTGTGATGATTTGGATGCTTTCCTTTATTGCTACGAATTTGATGGTGTACTACATAGTCCTATGTATACAAATCCTACAGACGGTTTATTACCTTATCCAGTAATCAACGATTGTGGTGATGATTATACTTTGACTTATACTGACGAATTCGAGTATTTAAACGAAGATGATCCAAAGTGTGGTGATATTGTGATCACTCGAACTTGGGTCACTTATGAAACGGCTGGCGGATCTGGAGCAACCCATACATTGACAGATACATGTAAGGCTACTTATACCTTAGTGCCATTCGATTTGAGTGGTATCGAGTTACCATCTAAGACAGTATCTCTTTCTTGTGGACAAGAGGCACATCCTGATTCGATCATGAGCTATTATGATGATCCATTAAGTGTAGATTATGATTTTGATGAATGCCGTTTAGATAGAGTAGAGAACAACGAGGGAATCCAACACGCATATCCACATATTTACGCTATTGGATGCGATGGAGAACTCCATGCTCAAGCTATAAATAATAATGTATGTAACATATTTACAAGCTATACAGACCTGGATTTTGCTGCTTGTGATGACTGTCCTGAAAACGATCACAAGAAAATAACGCGTACGTGGACCTTCTTGGATTGGTGTTCTGGTGAAGTAGTTGATTATGAGCAACTAATCAAAGCGGTGGATGATGTGCCACCGGTGATTGAAGTAGCTGATTATACTGCTGGTATTGATCCTTGGAATTGTTTAGGAAACTTTACATTTAAGACTCCTGAGCATTTATACGATGATTGTACTCACTATGCTGATTATACTATTTCTGGTCCTGGTACTATTTATAGTGTAAATGAAGGGGGAGGAGCTCCATACGCAGTAACAGGCGTTCCAAAAGGAGAAAACACCTTTTATTACGAAGCATTCGATTGTTGTGGTAATGTAGCAGTGGACACAGTAATAATAAACGTAATCGATGATGTGCCACCGACGCCTATTACTTTACAGGATTTGGTGATAGGAATGACGACAAGTAATTATGACAATGGCATAGCCAAGATTCATGCAGAAGAATTTGATAATGGTTCTCATGATGGAAATTGTGGACCAGTAAGGTTCGAGGTTAGAAGAGTATCTGGTTCTGCATGCCAAAACGAGGGTGTTGATGGTTACAACAACAATTTAACTTATACAAACGAAGGAAGAATATTTGATCACGAAAATGATACAGATAATGGCGCATTTGTAACTTTCTGTTGTGAAGATTTAGATCAAATGGATGAAAATGGTATTGCCTATGGAATTCACAAAGTTTGGTTTAGAGTTTTTGATTCTGGAACGGACATGATTTTTAATACGGAAGATGACAACTTTAATGAGTCATGGATTAATGTGAGAGTTGAGGATAAGTTATTTGCCAATGTTGTTTGTCCTCCAGATGTAACTATTTGTTGTGGATGGGATCCACAAGATCAGACACATACGGGAGTACCTGTAAACAATTCAGTGTGCCATGATTATGATGTAGAAATAAAGTACGATTTACCTTTAGGTGATTATGATGAGTTCTGCAATGAAGGTACATTACAAAGAACCTATGACATTGCGGTAGAGAGAGACAGCTTAACAGGTGAAGTCACTGAATGGGGAGGTCATGGATGTACTCAGTTAATATATGTAGAATGGTCATCATGTTGGGATCCAACATGGCCAGGCGGACCATTAGATGATGGAACATACGAGTTTGGCGAGTGTGCTGATGAAACTTTACCATATTGTGGTGGCAGTATTAACTGGCCCGACGACGAAACCTTGGTATGCGCTAACTATGAGCTAGAAGTGCCTACTTGGGATGGAACAGCATGTGATAGAATTGCTTGGAATGTACAGCAAGATACATTCTGGTTCGAAGAAGGAGCATGTTTTAAATTGCTTAATCATTGGACCGTATTAAACGAATGTGTTGAAGAAAGATATCCTGGTTATGGTACATGGTCTCATACGCAAGTGGTGAAATTCTTCGATGATGAAGATCCAATCATGGAAGGAATAGATACTTGTTATGCAGGAGAATTAGTTTGTGAGGGAATGCCGACATTGGTCAATAAAGCATGTGATACTCTGGGTGAGTGTATGAGTGAATGGATCAAGTGGGAAGTGAAAGTGGACATCTGGGGAGATTGGACGTTTGACTACGAATTTAGCACATTAGCACCTAGAAATGATCCAAACTTTGGAACACCGATTAATGAGTTTTACATTCCAGCGACAATGAGTTGTGAAGAAGTAATGGTGAAATTACCTGAAGCAATACCAGTGAGTAAATATCAGCACAGAGTTGTGTGGAGAGCAAGCGATGGTTGTGGTAATATTGCTACGCAAACAACTCATTTTACGGTAGAGGATAAAAAAGCACCTACACCATATTGTTTAGATGTGTCGACAGCTCTAATGGAAAATGGAGAACTTGATCTTTGGGCATGTGATTTTGACTTAGGAAGTTTTGATGATTGTACACCTTTAGAAGAATTGCGATTTACATTTACAGACGTACATCCAGATGAAGATCCTGATTATAATCAAGATTTAATGTGTTCTGAGCGAACGTTTACATGTCAAGATATACCTACAGGTTTAGAAGAAGGTAACCCAATATTGATCAATGTTTATGTTTGGGATGAGTGTGGAAACAGAGATTTCTGTGCAGTGGATTTAACTTTGATTGATAATTCTGAAACTAACCTTTGTGATGAAGGAGAAAACGGACGAATTATGGGTTCAGTAAAGACAGAAATGGGTGAATCTGTAGAAGATGTTGCTGTAACGATTGAGTCACTGTTACCTGATTATCCTCGTACTCATATGACAGACGATGAAGGTGATTTTGATACAAGCATGCATCCACACGGACACAACTATAATTTGACAGCTCATAAAGATATTGAGCACCTAAATGGTGTGTCAACCATCGATATTGTGATCATCCAGCGTCATATATTAGGATTAGGTGATCTATCTACTCCTTATAAAATGATTGCAGCTGATGTAAATGAAGATCAAAAAATCACAGGTTTTGATTTATTGGAGATAAGAAAGTTGATTTTGAATATTTACGCAGAGTTTCCTAATACAGAAAGCTGGCAATTCGTAGATGCACATCAGTCATTAACATTCGCTAATCCATTTGAATACAATGAATTATTACAGGTGTTTAATTTGACCTCTCACATGGAGGATGAAGATTTTATCGCGGTAAAAATGGGTGATGTTAATAACAGTGTCCAGTTGAGTGCACAAGATGATGCTGATACACGTAGCCAAGAAAAGCTGTATGTGCAGGTAGAAGATAAAACATTTGAAGCAGATGAGATAGTTGAAACAAACTTGAGCATACAATCTGATGACAGCTGGTTTGGATTCCAATTTACGTTATCGTTAGATGGTTTGTCTTTCGAAAGTTTGATAGAAAATAATGACTGGATTACTGAAGATAACTTAGCAGTAATCGATGAAAACACGGTAACATTCAGTTGGAATGATGTACAACCAATGGCATTAAGTGATTTTAATATTCCATTAAGGTTGAGAGCGACGACTTCAGGGAATGTCAATGAAGCAATAAGCATAAACTCTAGCTATACAAAAGCTGAGGCTTACACATCTTCATTGCAGATAGCAGATATCATACTGGAAAGAGAAGGTTTAAGTTATGTGCTACACCAAAATGAACCGAATCCATTTATGGTAGCAACAAAAATAGCTTTCGAATTACCTGAAGCACAAGAAGCAAGCATAAGTATTTTTGACATGTCTGGTAAAATATTGAAAACAATTACTGGAAACTATCAAAAAGGCTTAAACGAAATAGTATTAGAAAAGAGTGATTTAGGAGCTTCTAATGTATATTATTACCAACTTGAAGCTGGTGATTTTACACAAACGAAGAAAATGATCTCTATTCAGTAAAATTTACGGTCGGTATTTAAATAAAGAGGCTGTCTCAAGTCGAGATAGTCTCTTTTTTATTTATGCTTAATGAAGCCTGTGCTTTCCTACTACA
>JAHDHQ010000015.1 GCA_020631235.1 Saprospiraceae bacterium
TACTCAGCCAGGAAAGCATACAAGCAAGAGGAATAAAGAGCATAGAAAATATCCAAGATACTTAAAGGATCAATTTCCAAACTGAAAATTCTGAATACATGATAAGCCAATCAAGTGAAGGATTGATAATTGATCCAATAAATAAAATAATTTATCCAGATTCAACAATATCCGTCCAATCAGGCTTAATTAAAAAACAAATGAGCAAAAGTGTTTTAAAGAAAATATTAAAATCAAAGAAAGCTTCAAAAATGAATAAAAACAAAACTTAATCGGCGAATAATATTTCCGCTATTAAAATTCTATTTTGTAAATCATTATACATTTAACTGTATCAATGAATTTGGAGAACAGAAAAAATATTAAAACTAATATTCGCATTGATCTCTAAAAACATAAAGACAGAATAAGTATAATAATGTGCAAACGCTTACGTAATTTATAATCTTAATAAAAATTCAAAATTGATCTTTTCGCTAAGGAGAAAAATATTAACATTCTTGATTCTTTACCTAGTCTGCTCATCAATGATAGTCGCTCAATTGGTAAGCTACAATGAAGTACGGGATAGTTTCAGCCTTTCGATTCGAAGTCTAAGTGATGAAGTGCGGCTAAAAAAGATAGCTGAATTTTGCGAAAAACGCACAGAATCAGATGTCGAAAACGTTATTTATTTTGCACAACAAGGTATAGCATTAGCTGAGAAATTGAATATCCAAACAGAACAATCAAGACTCTGGAGATTCTTGGGTTATGGTTATACTAGTAGTAGCCAAATGAATGATGCCTTTACTAGCTTTGATAAATCATTACAAATTGCAACTGCCATTGGTGATTCATTTAATATTATTAAAACTTCTACAGCACTTGGGTTTTACTACGATGGAATTGGAGAAATAGACCAAGCAAAAATTCTTTACAACCAAGCATTGCCAATGGCTAAACTGCTTAAAGAGTACAAAACACAGCAAATTATTCTGTGTTATAAGGCTATAATGCTTAGACGAGAAGGAAAATATGATGAATCAATGTCCTTGTACAATGAAATTCTTGGTTTAAGTAGAATTCATAACTTGGATTCTATAGCAATATTAAGAAATAAGGCACAGCTTCACGCAAATATGGGCAACTATAGTGAGGCTTTAGACATCTATTATAATATAAAAAAGACCTCTGATCCTATTAAAAATCATTTGTTGTTTGCCGACATAAATCACAATATTGCTTTTATACTAAAAAGTAACAAGTTGCACAAACAAGCATTAGAATATTATCATCAAGTGTATGCATACTTTTTAGATCATCAAAATTTCTTGCATTGTTCCATCATTAATGAGTCAATAGGTGAAATTAAGCTAGAAATGAATGAACTAGATCAGGCCGAAACCTATCTATTGAAAGGACTAGACATGAGGCAAGAACAGGGCTTAGGAAGGACTGGTACCGCTTTAGAACATTTAGGCTTAGTGAAGCTAAAACAAAACAAGTATAGCGAAGCGAATGACTACCTCTCAATGGCTCTTGATAGCTTTGAACGAGTCAAAAACAAACGAAGAATAGCTCTAACTCTATGTCATTTGTCTCAATTATATCTGCAAACAAATGAGCTTGAAAAAAGCATTACATTCGCTGATAGTTCAAGACAAATTGCGAATACTAATGAATTTGATGCCACATATGCGCTCGCACTGGAACATCTAATTGATGCTTATAAACAAATTCAAAACTATGAACAAGTGTTCATCTTGCAACAAGAGTTGGATGTCGCAAAAAAAGAGCTAGAAGACCCAGAAAAACTGTTTGAAATATCAAGACAAATTGTAGCACAAAAAGTTTTAGATCATAAGAAACATAAAACTTCTGATGAGTCTGCATCATTTCCAAAATGGATGTTTGGAGGAATGCTTTTATTAATACCTGTAGGCTTTTGGCTATTTTATGTTAGAAAGCAAAATAATATTGCTATCAAATCCAAAAAAATGCCTGCCAATTCAACACATAAAACCGATGTTATTCCTGCAAATGAAGCAGAAAAGTTGAAGAAAACACTTCACGATTTAATGATAAAACAAAAACCATATATAAATACAGACTTGAAGCTAAATGATCTAGCAAGTGCAATAGCTATCACAGACAAAAAACTATCAGCATTATTAAATTACAATCTTAATACTTCATTCTATGATTATATCAATCAATGGAGAATTCAGGAATTCCAAAAGAAAGCTCAGGAACCAAATAGCAAAGAATTCTCTATTACGGGTTTAGCATACATATGTGGTTTTAAATCAAAAAGTAGCTTTTATCGATGTTTTAAAAAGGAGATGGGCATGTCTCCTTCAGAATATTTAAAAAAATTGTCTTCTTAATTTGTCCTTTTGCATCTAAAAGGACTTGGTTATCCAATTCCTACCCCACCTTAGCGATATTGTTTCAATTCACACATCTGTAAACTATTGCAGTGAGTGGCAAACTAAATTCAATATTCATGTTGAGATATGTAATCTTTTTTGCCGTATTATTTTCTCTTTCCACTTCTGATGCCCAGTCCGAAAAGGCACTTATTGAAGCTACACTCAATGACTATCTTGAAGGCACATCTCTTGCTAAGCCTGAACAAATAAGACGAGCCTTTCATGAAGAATTAAATCTGTATTCTGTTAATAATGAAGGGCAACTTTCCGTCTGGAAAGGCTCTGAATACATTGATGGTTATGTCGGGAGTAAACCAAGCAATCGTTTAGGCAAAATCCTTCAAATCGATTATGAAAAGAATGCAGCTATTGCAAAAATAGAAATCTACTACCCTCAAAACCCCCAAACGGCTTATATCGACTATTTTATGCTTTTAAAGCTTGAAAATAAATGGACAATTATTCACAAAATTTATACAAAAAAATGATAGGCACCACTCAAAAAACCAAGCTATCCATGTTAGTATCTTTAGTACTTGCGATTCTATTTGGCTTTTCTTGTGTGTGTCAAGCCCAACAAGGAGAAGAAGACCTCAATAATATAATGTCCTCCCTTTCTTCGATTACACATATTGAGGGGGAAAAGCGAATAATAGCCTCATTTATAGAAAGAATGAAACATTACAATATCCCTGGAGCAAGTATAGCCATTATGAAGGATGGAGAGCTACTCATTTCGAAAGCATATGGAGTTAAAACAGCCAATAATTCAGATCCAGTTGATCGCAATACTCTTTTTCAAGCAGCTTCTATTACTAAATCATTCTCAGCATTGGCTATATTAAAACTAGTGGACCAAGGCAAAATTAGTTTAGATGATCCAGTTAATCTACATTTGAAAGGCTGGAAGCTAGCAGACAATGATTTTACGAAAGATCGAGCAGTCACAATCAGATCGTTACTTAATCATACTGGAGGGACTAATGTGCATGGCTTTGATGGTTTTGCTCAGGGACTTGTGCTTCCTACAACAACTGCTGTGCTAGCTGGAGAAGGCACATCAGATCCAGTGGTCGTCTTCCAAAAGCCCTACGAAAAATGGGACTATTCTGGAGGTGGGTATGTCATCCTCCAAAAAGTGATAGAAGATGTGACTGGCTTAACTTTTTCAAACTTCATGAAAGCAGAAATTATAGAACCATTGGGAATGACAAACAGCACGTTTCAGCAGCCTTTAGATACCCTGATCTATGATAACATATCCGTCGCACATCATGTCAATGGAGATGTCTGGGAAAATGGTTGGCAAAATTTTGCCGAAGCTGCTGCTGGAGGATTGTGGACTACTGCAGAGGACCTCATACAATACTATATTGAGATCCAAAGTATAATTTCAGGCAATGAAGATGGAATCCTAAAAAAATCAACGATCGAAGAGATGCTTAAACCTGGACTCAATAATTGGGGCTTAGGTGTAGAAATTAGAGGAACGGGCGATGATATAAAGTTTGGTCATGAGGGCAGTAATCCCGGTTATTTTGGAGAAATGATGGGATTTGCAGAGAAAGGTGATGCCGTTGTTATACTAACCAATGGTAGTTCCGGAAGCTTAGTAAAAGAATTTCTCATTGCCGTATCTGATTATTACAATTGGGATTGGTCTCATCAAAGAAAATTACAAATTCAGACCTATAATGAAAGCAAATTATACCGATATACCGGAAGATATGCCTGGACAGAAAATGAAGCATGGCAAGTAGATATGACTCAAAAAGATGGCAAGTTAATCTTTACTCCTCCTAATTATCCTGCGGACATTCTGACTCCTCTAAGTCCCAGTAACTTCATAGATTTGAGAACAGGTCTTGAAGTCAAATTTACAATAGACGAAAACGAAAAGGTCAAAGCTATGACCTGGAAAGGAGGAAATAATTTCAATAAAATCGAAAACTAAATCTATGAAAATTAAAAAGAGATATAGCATCCCCTTATTTATTTTATGTATTGCTGCGATTGGTTTTCTGTTCTACACACATAAGCCTAAGGATTTTGAGAGAAAGAATAAGGATGGTAAAACTATCTCATGTAAAAGATACTATTTAAATGTCCCAGAAGTTTATGACGATCCCAAATCAGAAACCATTGAGATCGAATATGTAGTTTTGAAAAGTTTTTCCTCCAATCCCAAATCACCTATTTTCTTTTTAGCCGGAGGTCCAGGACAACAAGCTACTAAGCATGCTGAAAGCTCAGGTATGCTATCCTATTGGTCTATTTTTTTGGAAGATAGAGATGTTGTACTTATTGATCAAAGAGGTGTGAGCGGTTTAAAGATGCTTTACTTTCAATGGAAATGGCCAGAACCAAACATTTTTGTGTCAAATATAACAGCCAAGCAACATTTAGATGCAATGACTCAAAAAGCCATTAAAACCTTTGAGAAAAGAGGAATTAATCTTAAAGCCTATAATACACTTGCCAGTGCTCATGATATCGACCAGATAAGGAAATCATTAGCTTACCAACAGATCATTCCTATGGGATTTAGCTATGGTACACATCTAGGTCAAGCCTATATTAAAGCTTATCAAAACCACGTAGAACGAGCTATTCTACTCGGTGTTGAAGGACTAGATGAAACTTTTAAACTTCCTTTAAGTTTAGATATACACTTTGATAAAATTGATGGGCTTGTCCAACAAGATAGTAACCACCAAATCAAGATTCCAAATCTCAAGAAACTGTACTTGAAAGTGGCTGAAAAATTAGAAAATGAACCTGTCGAATTAGCCATAAAAACACCCCTGAAAACCAAACGCAAAGTAAAAATTGGCAAATTTGGTTTATACTATTTTATAAAAAGGGACATTGGCGACAGGTCTGACATAGCAGATATAGTGGAGATGCTTTATAAAGCAGATAATGGAGATTATGGCTTACTTAAAAAATTTGCAGAGAAGCGATTTAGAGAATTTCTCATTATCCCTGCGATGACATTATCCATGGATCTTTCATCAGGAGCATCAGTAGCACGAATTGAACAGATAAAAAAAGAAGAACAGGAAAGTATTTTCGGCAATATCATAAATTTCCCCTTGTTAGACCTTCATAACAAATGGCCATCTAAAGATTTAGGAAATCAATTTCGAAGCCCTCTAAAAACCGATTTGCCTATGCTTCTAATATCTGGTGATTTAGATGTAAATACACCTAGCCACCAAGCAGATTCACTTATGCAAAATTTAGCTAATGGAACGCACCTAATTATTAAAAATGCAGGTCATGAGCAATTAATGTATGAATGGGACACCATGAAAACCATGAAGGACTTTCTGAATGGAATGGATGTTAATGGCCGCGTATTATCATACCCTAAACTAAAACTTAGATCACTATAAATGGATTTTTTTGACTAAAAATAACGCATTATGAAAAATACATTATTGTTGGCTCTTATTATACAGATGGCTCTTACGGTATCTGCACAAAAAAAAGATAACAAAGACACCAGACTACAGGGCATAGAACCTGAAATAAAATTGCTCATTGACCAGCATCATGCAGCTGGGCTGGCTGTAGCAGTAATTCAGCACGGGAGAACTATTTATAGCAAGGGATTTGGATATAGAGACTATGAAAAAAAGATGCCTGTGGATGAAAATACTGTATTTGGAATTGGTTCTTGTACAAAAGCATTCACGGCTTCAGTCTTAGGAATTCTTCAAGAGGAAGGCAAATTGGATTTCTATGACAGACCAAATCAACATCTAAAAAATCTAGAATTCTCGACTCCAGGAAAAAATGATTCAATCCGAATACATCATTTATTGACACATACTACGGGCTTATCGAGTACACCATCAGAATCGACGGCTGTGCTCTTCATTCCTTCTGACAAGTACGAGCTAATACCGCGAATAAAGTATATAAACTCTAGCTCTGGGGTTGGTCAAGATTGGATATATAATAACTTGATGTACAGTGTGGCAGGTATGATATCAGAACAATCTACTGGTAAGTCTCTAGCGTATAACTGGAGAAAAATGATATTTAACCCTCTGGAAATGACAAACACCTATGCCGATCATAAAGATGCTATCCAAAATTCTAATTTCTCCTTGGGATATGCCGTAGAAAACGGATCTCCAAGCAGGGTTATTGAAGAAGATATGTCTGTCAGAGGAGCAGGAGGAAGTATATTTAGTACAGTAGCAGACATGTCAAAATGGATGCAATTATGGTTGGATAAAGGTCAATATCATGACCAACAGATACTGCCTAAAAAATATATAGAAGCTGCAACTGATACCATAGCTTTACTTCCATCAAATCCAAATCAAAGTGTTTATGTACCCAGATATTATGGGTATGGATGGGGAAATTGGTATCACAAGGGATATAAGCGCACAGAACATGCAGGAGGTGTTTCCGGCTATGTGTCCAATGTTGTTTTATACCCAAATGAAAAGCTAGGTATTGTGGTGCTGTGTAATCAGACAGCTAGCTCGCTTCCTTCAAAGGTCAGCAATTTAATAATCGAAAAACTCTATCCCGAACTGGCAGAAAATGAAACAGAAATTCGGTTCAGTCAGACCACAATCATTGATCCCATCAATACACCTACCATTTCTGACTCCATACAAGCTCCAAGCTATGAATTGGAAGATTTGATCGGAACCTATCATCATCCTGGCTTTGGAGAGATTGATATTACACTAAAAGGAAAAACTATGTATGCTTCTATGCCTTATGCTAAATTTAGATTAGAATATATAGGGGATGATATATTCATAGATCACTTCACAGAGCGACTGCCACACACATATTGGAGTTTTTTGGATTTTAAATTTGAAAAGGATCAAAATGAAACTGCATATAAGCTCCTCTTAAACTTGGATACTACCCCAGTGGTATTTAATAAACAAAATAGATAAAGTCTTTTGCCTAAATATTCTTATTGACATCATATTTAAGTCTGCCGGAAAAACATTACAAGAAAGGAATCGATACGGAAGGGTTTATATCTACTATCAAAGTGTATACTTATTGTTTTAATCAAAATTCGTTTATTAAGATTCTAATCATCATTTGGATCATCCAAGACAATATTTACATATGCTGCTATCAGCGAACAAATAGTTATTAACAACACTTCATTAAAGCCAAATTCTAGCTTAAACACAAGCCTCATTGATAGAAGCAACGTAAATAGAAACAAAAATATTAAAACACTTTTCTTTAAAAACTTCATAGAAAATAAATGATGAACAATCCTCTATAAACAAAAATTAAAGGATAACCATATCCTTTCAAAGATAGAATTTGTTTTAACAACCCAATAAGTTTCTTCCTAATCAGCAAACCGTCTCTCTGCTTTCTTAAAGATTTTGCACAGCAGTCTAATAACGAACACACTCCCTAAATGAGTCATTTTTTAAATTATTACTAATTTTAAAAGACACAAAACAAATGAACTATAACAGTTGATCTACAAATCCAACATTATGAAAATCCTAAAATACATCTTACTATTACTTCTACTCATCATCTTGTTCTTTTTTGGAAAAGGATTATTGACTCCCAGTATTGATTACGATTGTTCGATTCTAGTAAACAAACCAGCAAAAGAATGCTGGGCGGTCATGTCAGATACCACAAAATCCAGTCAGTGGATCAAAGGCTACAAAAGAAGTGAATTAGTAAGTGGTACATTTAATACTGTAGGCGCTATTTCTAATGTTTATGTCGAAGACCAAGGTCAAGAAATGATGATGCAAGAAACCATCACCACCATAAAACCAAATAAACATATGGGCATGCGATTTACCATGGACTTTATGAATATGGACTATGACATTATCTTCGAAGAAAAAGATGGAAAAACACAAATAAATACAACATCAAAAACCACAGGAAATGGACTGTTTGCTAAATCAATGATTTCATTCATGGGTGGTTCTATGATAGACCAAGAAACTGAAAATCTAAAAAACTTGAAAACATTAATCGAAGCAAATACAACGGATTACTTTCCCAACATCATCCAAGTTCCAGCAACATTACATACACAATAAGCAAGAGCAAGGCGAAAATCATTAATTCCAGCTATGAAAATCAGGAACGACAAAGACGTACAACTTCTAGAAGAAACCATAAAAATCGAACTGGGTATCGATGTAAGTAAGTATAGAAATGAAGAAGTGGCAGAAAACTTCGTCCAACTGCTAGTCTTTCCAAATTACGTATTTAAATGGGTTTTAAGACCGGTATTCTTTGCTTTCGTCGCTTACCTGCTTGGCTTTTTGCTTATTGATCTTGTGCACGTAGAGTACATTATATATGCTTTAGTTGGACTCGGTTTGTTTCTTTTGTTAGGCATTACTTTCGGATTGTTATTCCTCACTTGGAAAATGAAAAAAGATATGTGGGGCATCATTAATTACTCACTGAATATAATGAATGATGCGGTAATAGATCTTAATGAAGTAGGTCACCAATTAACACCTGAAAATCGCAAGCAAGTGTTAGGATTATTGTTTAAAGGGATCATACACATTGTAACTATTCCAATGATGTCTCAGGCTATCTCAGAGAATGTTCCTCTAGTAGCGAGCCCCATAAAAGCCTTCACAAAAAAAGTACTCACTTTAGTAGCGGATAAAGTCATTTTTAGTGAAAATGATTTTGAGCATCAGCTTAGAGCAAGTGAAGAAATGGATAATCCTTTCGATACCTATTCTAAAATTATATCTGGTGCTTCCAAAGGCCTTGAAAAAGTAGTAGATGTCACCTTTGGAGTCGCACAGTTTCCCATGGCCATAATATTCACAATCGTTGCTATTGTATGGTATGTTTTTATAAGAATAATGAATTAACTAATCCAACCAACATTGGACAATACACCCTAAATACTGATAACCACACCCACTGATGGTGTAGTCACCGTTTGTGTTTGTTCAATGGATTTTAACAAATAGCGCTGTTGCTCTAAAGGCAAACTATCATCTATAATGACTCCTTCTCCAATAGGTAGTCCATCTTCTCCTAAAGGGCGATCCAGAATTTGAGTCTTCAATGCTCCACTAGAAAAAGATATGTTTCTAAGATCTAAATACAGGTTTAAAGACCACTTATCAAAGTAAAATTTCTTGTCCACACGTATATCCATACTATTTACCGGAGCTCCACGCAAGGTATTTAATCGATCATAATCAGGTATCGCCCTCAAGTTTCGATCCCAATTGATAACCAAATTAGAATCTTCTAAATCGGGTGTAAATGGAAGACCGGATTGGAAACGCCAATTTATTCCTGCTTCCCAGTCCTTCTTAAATGACTTACCAATAGTAGCATTTACAATGTGTCGACTATCCCATGAAGAGGGGACCAACGCTCCGTTTTTATCTTCAAATTCTGACCAACCTAAAGTATAAGCTAATATCCCATAAAACCCTTTATATAGCCGTTGCTGAAACAAAAACTCTAAACCGTAAGATCTGCCGTCACTCGTCGGCACACTTGGCTCATTGCCTACAACTCCAAAATCTCCACCCAAGTTGGCTAAAGTCAAACTATCTCTCAGCAGAAAAGGATAATTGCTATAATCTTTGTAAAATCCTTCTACCGTAATTCTTGAATCTGTAAGTGTATTAAATTCGAGTCCTGCAACGATATGCCCAGCTTCTATAAATGTGGCGCCATTTTGTTTATTGATTAATGCACCATCTTCCTCATATCCTAAGACAGTGTAAGCAGGCAATTGATAATACAATCCGGTGTTAAAATTTACAGATATTTGTTCGTTAACACCATAAGATGCCGAAAACCGCGGTGAGAAAAATTTAAGGGGATTAAACATTTCTTCTGAGTAACTATTACCATCCATTCTAAACCCGAAAGAAGTCGATAAGCGTTCCCCAAACCACTTCTTACTCACCTGTCCAAAAGCATAATATTTAGCAAAGTTTAAAGCCGAATCAAAATCAATATCCAAAGGACCATTGGCCGTAAAAATACGATTGAAAGTACTCGTATTGTATTTTACATATTCTGTACCTAAACCATACAAAAATCGATAATCACCCTTCTGCTTTACTTGCTCTATTCGCAACTTATTTTCGATTTCTTGGGAGTTATACCGTAGTAACAAATTGTCTTCGGATGATTCGTCATTGTCCTTGTACTTAAAGGATTCATTATTAAGCATATTTCTGCTGATCACATAGCTGGTATATCCATTGTCCTGATATCGCTTATATACTAAACCATTTGTGTACGACCATTGATTATTGACGGGTAAAAACTCGAGCGTGTATAATCCTGTTTCATCAGTTGCACCATCTAAATTTAATTCGAAATTATCCACAGCTCCTAAACCCACAAAGGTCCACTCTTCTTTATTGTTAGGCTTGTATTTTACTTTAGCTTGAAAATCGTTATAAATGGGCAAAAATGGAAGACCGATCTGTTTAAATAAAAACTGTAAATACGATCTTCTGGCGGAAGCAAGAAAGGTAACTTTTTCTCCGATAGGTCCTTCCACAGTGATGCCTAAATCCTGAGCACCCACAGTTGCAGTATATCCAAGGCGGTCATCACGGCCATCTTTTTGCTTAAAATCAAAAACCGAGCTCAATGTATTTCCACGACTACTTGGAAAAGCACCACTGTAAAAATCAACTTCTCTAATAAAATCTACATTAATAATACCTGCAGGACCGCCAGACGCTCCTTGGGTCGCAAAGTGGTTAATGTTCGGTACTTCTACCCCATCCAAGTAAAATCTATTTTCATTGGGCGAACCACCTCTGATGATTAAATCATTCCGAAAATTTGCAGTGCTTGTTACACCTGGCAAAGACTGGATTACTAAGGATATATCACGATTTCCACCTGGTCTTCGCTTGATTTCATTAACCCCAATGTTACGCAAAGAAACTGGACTCTCTTGTGTCTTTTTAAAGGCCGCCGCTTTAATGGTGATCTCATCTAATGTCTCAGAATCTTCCACCATTTCGAAATCCACCACACTTGGCCGGTTATTTAAAACTTGGATTTCATACTTTGTTTCGGTCTTAAAACCTAGATAACTAATTTGTATATCGTAAAGTCCTGGAGGCACACCTTCGAAAATATAATTACCATCGATATCCGTAGTTGTCCCCATGTCAGTATTAAGTAACACAACATTGGCAAATAAAACCGGATCATTATTAATCGCAATGCTGGCTTTTCCCTTTATGATACCCGATTGTGACATTGCTTGCATCGAAAGCAATAAAAAACAAAGACTAATTAGATTTTTCATATAATGTTTTAACCCCATAAAAACGATTGGCTTTTGATATTGTTCAATGTTGTTTCAGCTAATTAGCCAGCTTAGCCATCTTTTCTATATCCAATCCAGCCACTTTGTTGATATTTATTCCTTAATTCTTATTCTTTGAGACATTGGAAAACTATACAAAACCTTACCTTACACGGAAATTAACCGAACAATGATGAGATATACCTGTGTACTCAGTTTTCTTTTTGTATGTATTGTTTTTTCTGCCAATGTTGCTGCTCAAAGTGAAGTAAGCTCCGGACAATTTCTTGGAAAAAGTGCAAGCTTATCAAGTCTTATAAAAAATCATACGATCGATGTGTTAAGCACCAAAGCAAAACGCAAAGAAGAATGGAAAGAAATACCCAACTTTACTCAGGATAATCCCATCACTTTTCCTTTTGCAAAAACAGCTTTACCTTCAGACGGAAGAGATCCTCTCGTGCGAACTGGTAGATTTGTGGACATACATGGAAGTATCGATATAGAATTTACTGTAGAAGGCAATAGACAAGGAGAAGCAGGTGTATTTCCACCAGATCCCGAAGGTGATAATGGAAAAAACTATTATATCCATGCAACGAATGGTGGTGGCACTTTGCTGCGTATTTATGACAAACAAGGCAACGTAGTAGAAGGTCCTTTTTCTATGAATGTATTATGGCAAGAATTAGGTGTTTCCGGATTAGGGGATCCAATAATCATGTATGACCATGATGCAGATCGCTGGGTTTTAACGGAGTTTCAAGCCAACAATGAAAATGCTTTATTAATGGCTGTTTCGGTCACTGATGATCCAATGGGGGAATATTATGCTTACCGATTTCCAACACCATTTTTCCCAGATTATCCTAAATATGGAATATGGCATGATGCATATTATGTAAGCACAAATGAAAACGGATCCGACTTTATTCCTGTTTATGCCATAGATCGAAATATGGCACTCAATGGTGAAGATCCTACCATCGTAAGATTTCCTGGTATGGATAAAACTATCATTAATAATGCCGTGGTATCGCAAAGAGCCACTCCCGCTGAATGGGATGGTGACATGGCTCCTCCGCCAGGGGCACCACATCCTACCTTACGCATATATGACGATGGATGGAATGGAGGAGAAGATCGATTGGAGATTTGGGAAGCGAGCTATAACCCAGAAAATCCGAGCGAATCAAGTTTAAATGGTCCTATAAATATCTATATTGATCCCTTCGATAGTAACTTGTGTATGGAGACAACCAGAGATTGTGTTTGTCAGCCTGAAAGCGAATTGCTTATGCCTGTTATTCCGCATGTAATTCAAAACAGGGTACAATATCGGAATTTTGGAGATTACGAAATGATGTTGCTCAATTTTCCCGTAGATATTAACGAAAATAACGTTGCAGGTATCCGATGGGTAGAACTCAGAAAATATACCGGTGGACAATGGGAAGAATATCAAGAAGGCACATTAGCTACTGACGAAATTACCAGTAGGTTTATGGCGAGCATTGCTATGGATGATTTTGGGAATATTGCTTTAGCGTATACTATTGTAGATAAAGATTCTACTTTCTTAGGATTACGGGCCACAGGAAGACTAGCCTCAGATAGTTTGGGTATTATGACCTTTAAAGAAACATCAATCGTAGAAGGTGGATCGCCTAGTCCGATAAATCGATGGGGCGATTATTCTTCACTATCAGTAGACCCAGTAGATGGCACCACCTTTTGGTTTACAGGAGAGTATATGATGGGTAATGGAACTTGGTCTACAAAAGTCTCTAAATTCTCTATCCATAAACAGCAAATTGATGTAAAACCTATCAGCCTCAACAGTCCACAAACTGCTCCAGATTTAAGCAATGCAGAAACGGTAAGCGCAAATTACAGGAATGTAGGTCTTAGTCCACAAGCTAATGTAGTTCTAGGACTGATGATTGATGATGAGGTAATTGTGGAAGATTTAATTCCGGACTCCATACAAGTAAATCAAGAGATAGTCCACAACTTTAGTTCGACAGCAGATCTATCAGCATACAAAGACTATAAATTTACCATATATACTAAATTAGCTAATGATGAAAATGTACTTAATGATACATTAAACACTAACATAACTCATCTCGCAAGTCATGATGCTGCTTTGATCAGCATAAAAAACATTGATCCTACCATTTGTGGAGACTCCTTAGAAATGATCTTAAATATTCAAAACCAAGGAGTCCAAAATTTAAGTTTCCTTGAATTTGGAATTGTTTTAAATGGTACAATATACTTTGATCAGTTTTCAGGCTCTATTGAGCCCAATGGGTTTTACGAACATTCTTTTATCCTCACAGGGTTTGAAGAAGGAGAAAATACTATTGAGGTAACATTAGCTAACCCTAACAATAATCCAGACCAACACCCAGAAAATAATACTTGGGTGGACACTTTTAATTACGATCCAGTAGCTCTGCGATTATCACTCGATCTGGAAACTGACTTCTACGGAAATGAAGCTTCATGGACACTCTTAAATAGCGTGAATGAAGAAGTACTGAGTGAGAATTACACAGAATCAGGTTATGCTTTTGACCAACGAAACGTTTGCCTACCTGAAGATTGCTATAGATTCGAATTGAGAGATTCGTATGGTGATGGATGGACCACTGCTGGGGAGCCAGATTTTGAATGGACTGATGAGCAAGGCAATATTCTTGCTAAACTCATAAGCAAAAATTTTGGTGCAGAAAGTATTCATGAGTTTTGTATTCCCTTCGAATGTATGTTGTCAGTTGATGCAGAAGTTCTTGATGTAAGTGAAGAAGGTGCAGCTGATGGAGAATTACTGATCGAAGCATTTAACGGCATAGCTCCTATCCTTTATAGCATCGATGGAGGACAAAACTTTCAAGAAGAACCATTGTTCGAAAACCTGAGCGCCGGAGAATACACTATTATAATTCAGGATGCTAATGCTTGCGAATCTTCAGTTCTTGCCGAAGTAGGTACCTTATCTTCTACAGCAGATGCTGCAAGCCAGATTCTCGTAAATATCGCACCAAACCCAAATCAAGGTTGGTTCAGCATTACGGTTCAAGGTCTGGATCAATATAAACAAATTAAAGCCTCACTTTACAATAGCCAAGGTATCAAACTTTATGATCGAAGTCTATTTAATTTTTCAGGCAAGCACAAAGGAAGCTTTAGTCTTAAAAATCAAGCAGCTGGACCATACTTTATTAAATTAAATGTTGAAGAATCTAATAAATTATACAGAGTAATAAGAACAAACTAATATGGAATATAGAAGATTAGGAAATTCAGGTTTACAAGTCAGTTTACTATCATTTGGCTCATGGATAACTTTCGGGAATCAAATTGGCAATAGTACGGCAGAAGAACTTATGGTTTATGCCTATGAGCAAGGAATCAACTTTTTTGATAATGCAGAAATCTATGCTAACGGAGCCTCGGAGAAGGTAATGGGTAAAATTCTTCGAAAGATGAACTGGAATAGATCAAGTTACGTCGTTTCTTCGAAAGCCTATTTTGGTGATGGTGGACAACTACCCAATCAAAAAGGATTATCTAGGAAACATCTATTCGAAGCATGTCACGCTGCTTTAAGAAGACTTCAAGTTGATTATTTAGATCTATATTTCTGCCACAGACCCGACAAATCTACACCTATGGAAGAGACGGTGTGGGCAATGAACCATCTGATTCAACAAGGAAAAATCCTATATTGGGGAACCTCTGAATGGTCAGGTGTCGAATTAATGGAGGCCCACATGGTGGCGAAGGCAAACAACCTAATTGGGCCAGTCATGGAACAACCACAATACAACATGTTTCATAGAGAAAAGGTAGAAGTAGAATACAAAAAAATATATTCCTCAGTAGGTTTAGGCACCACAATATGGTCACCACTAGCCTCTGGCATTCTTACCGATAAATACATTGGTAAATTTCCTGATAATACTCGATTAGGACTCGAGGAACTCAACTGGCTAAAAGAAAGAAGTTTAACGGAAAGCAAACTCGAAAAGGTTAAAAAACTAAACAATCTAGCCAAAGAATTGGGTGTAACACTACCCCAGTTAGCACTTAAATGGTGTACCATCAATCCGAATGTAAGTACGGTCATTTTAGGTGCATCGAAAGTTAGTCAGTTAAAAGAAAACATAGAAACCCTAGAGGTTCTACCCAATTTATCAGAAGAGGTATTAGAAAAGATTGAAACAATATTGGACAATAAGCCTGTACATCCTATGTGGTAACTACTCATAAACATCAAAGGAACAGTATAATTAACTGAATCTATTCATTGTAGCATTTAAATGGAATTTGAAAACAAGCAATTTATCATATTTTCACTACATCATGATTACTACAAAGTTGTTTGAACTCCTATTTATTGCTTATCAAGTAATATCTTAGTCTAAATCGTATAGCTATGAAAAAACTATGGTGCCTCATGGGTTTTGTTTTATGTTTTATTGCTTGCAATAAAGAAAATCCAGATAACGAAAATGAAGGATACACATTAATTTGGAGTGATGAATTTGATACAGAGATTAACCCTCTACATTGGAATTTCGAAATCGGTGATGGTACCGATTACGGTCTTCCACCTGGTTGGGGCAATTCAGAAAGACAACTCTATACCTCATCTGTAAATAACGCAGGTATTCAGCCTGATGCAGAAGGCAACTCTGTCTTGGTAATCACAGCAAGGGAAGAGCCGGGCGAACTTAAATTTAGTTCGGCTAAGCTTACCACTCAAAAACTACATAGTGTACGATTTGGCAAAGTAGAAGCAAGAATAAAAGTCCCTAAAGGAAGAGGTCTGTGGCCAGCCTTTTGGTTATTGGGAGACAATATAGATATGCTTGACTGGCCAGGCTGTGGTGAAATCGACATCATGGAAGTAATCGGCCATGAAACAAATGTCCTACATAGCAGTGTACATTACACAAACAATCTTAACAAATTAGAAAGCAATACTGTGGCTCACGAATCAGGCCTTGATTTGAGTGCTGATTATCATATTTATGGCATGGATTGGACAGACACAAACATCCACTTCACACTAGATGGAAACATCATCAATACGGTTCCAATTGAGCCAGATATGAAAGAATTTTTGCGGTCGTTTTACCTGATTTTCAATCTTGCAGTCGGAGGCAATTGGCCAGGTGATCCAGATACTTCCACTGAATTTCCTAAAACTTTACAAGTAGATTGGATAAGAGTGTATAGCAATGATGGTTTAAATCCAGCCATGGCTCCTGAACTTGATATAGCGGAAGAATCACTAGGCACCATATCTACGAGTCTACCCCCCCATGCTTTTAATGATGACCTATCGCAATTTGAAAATATATTAATAAAATCTTTTGGAGATGGAGGTGAACCGGAGGTTTTCACATCGGATATAGCTATTGATGGCGACTCCAGTTTAGTTTTTATGTATCCTGGAAGTAGCTGGGGAGGTGCTTTTTTCGAATTAGAACCAACTATAGATGCAAGCCAGTATGCAAATGGTCATTTGAAATTTTCCATGATAGCTCCTCCAAACTTAGCAAGCTTGGAAATTAAACTAGAATCTGTTGCTACTGCCTATTCTGTGTTCATTGAAGATTATACGCCTACAGAATTAGTAAATAGTTTTGTAGAATATGCAATACCATTAGCTGATTTTATAGATTTAGACCTGACCGATTTAAAGATTCCATTTGCGGCTTGGAATCCTATGGACAACAATGGAGATTTTGTTCCATTTGAAATAATTATTGATAACATTTATATGGAAGAATAAAGCCTGAATTAAGCATTATGTATAGTGCCTTGTCTAAATTTTAAATGGCTACCATTTCTAGATCTGAAAAGGCATATAATTTCTGCCATGGCAGATAAGGCTATTTCCTCTGGTGTTTCAGCTCCAATATCTAAGCCCATAGGGCTATAAAAATGATCTATTTTATCCAGTGAGATCCCTAAGACATGGCTCATTTTTAGCATTCTCTTTCGAGGACCTAACATACCTATGTAATGTGCATCGGTTTCGAGAAGATGTGGAATCAATTTTTGATCCCATTCAAAATCATGAGTCATTAACAACACAGCTGTAAATTCATCAATGCTTATCTGACTGATTTGCTCATACTCATAAACAGCCGTTGCTTGCTTCACCAAAGATTTTGACATTTTGGATTTTCTACCTACAATAGAAATTTCCCAACCCATCTCTTTGGCTAACCCCGTCATGGCTAAAACATCATAATTATCGCCTATAATAATCAGTTTGTATTCTGGCCTTAAATACTCGACTAAGTATTGCATGCTACCAAATTCCTCATGCTCATAATCGATGATCTGAGGACGTCTTTTTATGCGGACTTCTGCAATCTTAGCTTCAAGGAATGGCTGGGGTATTGACAAATCTACTTCTGATGCTACTGATTGGTTTATGAGCGCACACTCTCCTATTTTTAGAGGTAATCTCGAGCAACTAATAAGATTTACCATAATGGAAGCTTCGCTTTGATTTGCATGATTGATGAGCAATTCCACTGGATTATTTAAATCATCGTATGTAATCGGTACAAACAAAACTTCAATTCTGCCATTGCAACCTAAACCAATGCCAATATTTCGGTCTTCATCATCTAATGTATCATAAACTACAACGGAAGCAAGCTCATTAAATATCGCTTTTTGTGACCTTCTTAGCGCATCACCCTCCAAACAACCACCACTTATGCCTCCAATCCAAGTACCATTACTACTGACCAACATTCTAGCACCTATTCTTCGATAAGAGGACTGTTCGATTTTCACGACAGTCGCTAAAGCTAAACGCTCTTTCTGCCGATCAGCCTGTCTATATTTAGCTATGATATTTCTAATTTCTTTCAAGCCCTGTATTCTTTCTACAAGAGGTGAATATACACTAAGATCAAGCTAGTTTCATAGGTAAGTCAGTTAAACGTTTACCAGTTAATCGCCTGATGGCATTTCCAATGGCTGCGGCAATTGGCCCTAATGGTGGCTCTCCTACTGGCAAAGGATCATCTACACCTTGGATTAGATGTACATCTATTTCTTTCGGCGAATGCTTCATCAAAGCCATGTCATAAGTTCCATAATTGATCGGATATAAACGACCATCTTTAATGCCCATTTTTTCGTGCATTGCTGCACTAATCCCCATAATAATAGAACCTTCACACTGAGCTTTGACCTGATCTGGGTTTACAGCTAAACCACAATCAAAGACACAAGTCACTTTCTCCACTTTTAATACGTTGTTTATCAGACTTACTTCTGCCACATGAGCACATGGTGCGCCTACATCAATAGAAGCGGCAAAACCCATAGCCCTATTCCCTTGAAGCTCATTTTGGTATTGAGATTTTTCAGCAGCCAGTTGGATAACCTTTTTTATACGTGTCTGAGTCTCATCTTCAGCTAGACTATCTAGTCTTAATTGTATAGGATCTATTTGATGGTTCAATGCCATCTCATCTATAAAACTTTCGATGGCAAAAGTATTGGCTAATAGCCCCAAACTTCGCCAAAAACTAGTCGCAAATGGCAAGGTTTTATGCCACTGAACTGCTCTACGATTTTTAATATTTCCATACATCACATTAGCCCCTCGCATAGCACCTACATCTGTACCCAACATCTTAGACATCGCCGGTGGCATTAATAAAGAATTAATGGCAACATCTCCACTGGCATAATGATGCTCTAAATGGCTGAGCCGACCATTCGGGGCCATTTTCCCCTTAACAATATGGTGAGTCGGCGGCCTAAACATATCATTTTGAAACTCTTCCTTCCGAGTAAAGCTATATTTTATAGGCCTTCCGACTTCTCTAGCCATTAAAGCTACTTCTACGGCGTGAGAAGTATCCAACCTCCGTCCAAAACCACCTCCCAAATATTTCGCGACTACATTCACATCTTTGGTTTTAAAACCAAGTGCTTTTGCTACAGACTTCTGAGTAGCACCTATACTTTGAGTCGACATAATAATGATTGCTTTACCATTTTCAACTTTAGCCACAGCACCATTAGGTTCCATTTGTGCATGAGCTCCGATAGGACTGCTAAATTCCATGCTAATGCATGCTTCATCTTCTTTTTCGAGCGCTGAGCCTTCTTTTTGGGTGACCATGCGTTTACCTTCTCCAACCTTTAAATAGGCGCGCAAATCTTTTTCGGTCCATATCTTAGGGATATCCCAACTAACGTTGACTTTTCGTCGTGCAGCTAAGGCTTCACTGAATGTTTCTGCCACTATACCAAGCCATCCATCTCCTTCCACTACCCTTACTACCCCAGGCATTTTTTCGGCCTCCGAATAGTTAACTTCTCGCATTTTTGATCCTATATGTTCAGGCCTCAGAATAGTAGCATGCAGCATATTTTCCATTTCTGCATCTGTCCCAAATATGGGCGCTCCTACAATTTTATCTTCCAAATCTACGCGAGCAATGGGCTTTCCTATATGCTTGAATTCACTATTAGACTTTAAGTCGAATTTTTTGGGCAACTTCCAGTCTTTGACTCCTTCCAAGGCCTTAGCATAACTCAGTGCCCCACCTGTATATTCGATCATTCCATTCCTTAAAATCAATGCGTTTTTTCCAATATTCAATTTATTAGCTGCTTCATTTAAAATCATCTGCCTCATCATAGCAGCCATCTCTCTTAATGGTTTGTATAACTGGGCAATAGAAAGACTACCTCCAGTAGTAAATCGATCCAGAATGCCAGTATTGGTAGCCGCGGCTTGTACAATGATCTGATCTATATGGATATCTAACTCATCAGCAATAATTTGGGCGTAACCTGTAAATATACCTTGCCCCATTTCGACCTTAGGCGAATGAAAAATAAGGGTGTTTTCCGTAGTAAATTCAAACCATAAGTTCGCTTCAGTGCCCTTGCCGGAATAAGGCAAGACCAAGGATTCTGAAATACCATAAGCCGATCGACGCAATGGATTGATAAAAACACATGACCCTAAAGCTAATAGACCTATCGAACCTAAACCGCCACGAACAATAAACTTTCTTCTAGATAGGCGTTTGCCCTTATTTGTTCCATTCATATTATTGCTCATCTTTATCCATTAAACTCGCGGCTAAATGTATGGCTTTCCGCATACGGTAATAGGTCCCACACCGACAAACATTGATGATATTTTGGTCAATGTCTTCATCCGTCGGATTTGGAATTTTATCCAACATTGCCGCCGTCGCCATGATAAATCCAGGTTGACAATATCCACATTGAGGAACCACTTCTTTTTTCCAAGCTTCTTGTACAGGATGCAATAGTTTCCCATCACTTAATCCTTCTATGGTAGTAATTTTCTTTTCTGCTACCATTTTTATGGGCATAGAACATGATCGAACAGCCTTGCCATCCACATGGATCGTACATGCTCCACATGCCGCTTTACCGCATCCAAACTTGGTTCCCTTTAGATGGAGTATATCTCTAATTACCCAAAGTAAAGGTGTATTCCCATCGACATCGACTAGCCTTTCTTCTTTATTAATCTTAAAAGATATTTTCATAACACCTTATGCTTTTATTTATCTGGAATAATAGCACCATCTGCTATCCACTGCTTTACCGCTTCTATAAAATCCTCTTTGGAAACAGGCGGTTTTTCTCGCTCTATCCCCTCTGCATCCACACCAGGATCCCATGCCCATAATACTAATTCGTGTTCCGTCAAGTGTTTTTCTATTTCTTTGGGCGAACGGCCACCATTTCTGGCCGGATCCATCATTTGTTGAGCAATCTCGACCCTAGATTTACCTTCCCAAGCCATGGACCTTGGGGCCAATGCCCAATGGGGAGCTCCAGGCACACCTGAAAATATATTGTTCTCTGTACTGTGACACGTTTCGCAAGTATATCCTGCTAAACCATGATCATTAGGTCCACGTTCTATGTCAAAATGATGCAGATGACTATCTTCTCCTTGTAGGGGAATATCTCCATCTGGGTGACAGTTTACACAACGTTTATGTAATAAAACAGCCATCATTTTATCAAATGGTTTATCACTAATAATTACTTCCACTTCTTCTTTATTTCGAGCTTTATTTTGTCCAATGTTGTTTGAAGACTGAACGGCCTGACTCATAGTTAAAATCAAAGCAAGAATAGCAAAACCAATAATTGTATGCTTCATCATCCTAATTATTTTTCTAATTTAACCACTTCTATGAATTTAATATAACTAAGCCCTTAAAGAATGACCATTAGTCATAAAATGATTTCAAAATACTTCTCGGTATTTGGATATGGTTTAATCGGATTTTTTAGTCTAATGACTCTGCGACTTGATGCACAAGATGCAGAACCTATTCCTATCAGTCAGGTAGTGGAAAAATTATCGGTTCTTCGCTCAAACCTGTTAGAAAAAGACGAAAACACATTATCCTTATTAAAGGCGATATTTTCATATTGGATGGATCTAGATCCTGACATAGAGAAGACAGACCAATCTCTAACGGAGATATCTCACGCTATACGTTATTATGAATACGATTACAAATTATTAAAAACTCATATAAAATATTCTCTTGACACAAGCTCATTACTGGTAAAGCAATTTGACAAACAGCAGTATAATTTAATTAAGGAAAATGGCTTGCTTACTTTTTTAATGTATAATCAAATTATAGAGCCTGTTTATCCTTTCATCATAAACCTAGACCGCCTTGAGAAAGAAATGGGTTTTTATGATTTACGACACGGAGATAAACTATTTGAAATTGGAGCAGGGGATGGCTTTTTAACATGTATTTTATCCATGTATGACGCGGATCTAACTATTTACTCAAATGAGATTAAGCAATTTTTACTCGAATATGCCGAGCTAAATTATAATGAAATAAAAGAATATGTTCATTTAAATGAGATCGTCCAAATTAAAGGATCAAAGTCCAATCCCAATATTCCAGAAATAGTGGATAAAGTCATTATTCGAAATTCATTTCACCATTTTTCTCAGAAAAAGAAAATGCTCAAAAATATTCATAAGGCACTTGCTTCTAATGGTGAACTCATTCTACTCGAAATAATGAATGGAGATTGTGAATTGCTAATGACAAAGGAAGAAATACTAAATGAAATCCAGCAAGCAGGTTTTAATTTAGTGGATGAGGAAATAATACTTAATGGTATCTTGTTGAAGTTTATAAAGACATGATTACATTAAAAAGACAAAGCATTTAAAAACATCTCCTATTGGGTTTTTATCGAAATAAGAAAGGAGTAAAACAAAAAAGCCCACCAACAAGATGAGCTTTTATGTTCTTTATTTTTTTGATCATATTTAAACAGTCACTAAACTTGGAGCGATCTTTTGTACCCAATTAAAACGATCTTCTATTCTTCCACTTCGAATACCATTAATTTCAGCCTTTAGCATGGGCCCTACTGAATAGTTTTCATAATCTAAATGATAATCTTTTCCTCTATAACCAATCTTGCTAACCGTAGAAATTACCGCTGCAGTTCCAGCGCCAAACACTTCTTTTAATGACCCATTTTCATGTGCATTTACAACCTCATCAATAGAAATCAATCTTTCTTCGACTAACAATCCTTTCTCTTTAGCAATTTGTATAATAGAATCTCTTGTAATCCCCTTCAAGATGGTTCCATCTGTAATCGGTGTAATTAACCTATCGCCGATGACAAAGAAAATATTCATCGTCCCCACTTCTTGAATGTATTTTGATTCCCTTGCATCTAACCACAATACTTGATCGTAACCTTTTTCTTTCGCTAATTTGGCAGGATATAAAGAAGCTGCATAATTTCCAGCTGCTTTCGCCTCTCCTACACCACCATAGGCTGCTCTGATAAAATGCTCTTCAGCTAATAGACTGACTGGTTTAGGATAATACGGACCAACAGGCATGGTGAAAATGATAAATTTGTAGTTAGTCGATGGGCGTACACCTATAAATTCGTCTGTTGCAAAAAGCAAGGGTCTAATGTACAATGCACTTCCTTCAGCAGGTGGTATCCATGCGGACTCCAAACTTACCATCATCTCTACTGCCTTTAAAAACAGGTCCTCAGGTACCTCCTCCATACACATTCTAGCCGCCGAGGCATTAATTCTTTTTGCATGCATTTCAGGTCTAAAAAGCGCTGGTGTGCCATCTTCGAGCTTCGTAGCTTTCATACCTTCAAAAATAGACTGACCATAATGCCAGGCTAAATTGCCAGGATGGATGCTTAGATGCTCCAAGGGTTTTATTTCCGCATTCTTCCATTCTTTTCCATCAAAATCCACAGTAAACATATGGTCCGAGAAGACCTTACCAAAAGGAATGTTACTAAAATCTACAGTTGATAAAGAAGATTGACTAGTTTTAGTAACTTTGATAGGATGGTTTGTCATAGATACAGGTTTGGTTGCAAAAATAGTTAAATATTTGCTCATCAACAAGTTTTCAAAGCATATACAATCATATATTACAATAATCTTTAATTTGCAAAATTATATTTTGTATGAAGCCAGAGTTCTTGGACGAAAATTTCTTAGATTTTGAATGGATAAATGTACCTGAGGTTAAATTTATTGACACCCAAATCACCGAAAAAACAAAAGCCCTCATCATCATAAAGGATAGTGATCTAACATCAAATGCAAAGATTTTGTTGTCTAAGATTCTACAATCTATTGGTATAGATCTAGCTAATGAAGCAGCCTTGGTATTGTTAGGTGCTGATGATCGTTTACAAACTAGTCAGTTTACGCACAAAAAAGAATCACTACTCTGTCTTGTAATGGGTGTGGACAAAAGCCAAATGTCTATGCAAATAGAGTATAAAATAAACCAAGCTTTTACTTTAAGTAAAATCAAATACTTGTTTACTTACGATTTAAAATCCTTAGAAAATAGTGTAGAATACAAAAAAGAACTTTGGGCAGCACTCAAAGCTTTGTAAAAATATTAAGAAGAATGATCCGTTACAATCCTCCACTCATCATCAATATATTTCCATAAAAGTGTGTAATGTCCACTTAAAGTATCTTTAGTCCTAAACAAAGTCCATTTCCCTAAAACATGATAAGCTTTTGAACTTATCTTTTCTTTTCTCAGCACATTAAAGGATAAACTTCCCATAGCATCGACATCTGGATAAGACCTCTTATAATTAGCGAGTACTTGATGATAGCCATTGGTTAGACCTTTACTACCCACAAAGGTTAAAGAATCATTTTCCCAATAACCATTCATAAAGCCTTCTATATTACCTGTATTCCAAGCATTTTCTTGTGCAGCCATGATTCGGTCGATGGCTGATGAACCATCAGGAATGGTTTCTAAGGGTTTATTTGTGCACGAAAAAAACAAAAAACAAACAAACCATAAGACAAACGTGTTTATACTCTTCATTAAACTAATTTACTAATTTCGATTATGCTAAAAGAGAAAGAAATAGTTTTTGCCACCGGAAATGCCCATAAAGTAGCTGAAGTGGATCTCATATTTCAAATGCCCAACATTAAAATATTGAGCTTAAAAGATATTCAGTTCACAGATGAAATAGTAGAAGATGGTTTGAGCTTTCGAGAAAATGCATTGCTCAAAGTCAAAGCCCTCGCTAAAAAAGGCTATACTAACATTATTGGTGAAGATTCGGGTTTAGAAGTGGAAGCTCTAGGAGGAGAACCAGGTATTTATTCTGCTAGGTACTCAGGTGAACCTGTGGATCACGACCGTAACATTCGTAAGCTATTGGCTAATTTGGAGGGAGTAGAAAATCGCAAAGCTCGTTTTGCTTCTATTATTTGCTATCTGGAAAATGGAATAATCAGCTATTTTGAAGGTTACATAAATGGTGAAATAACAACAGATGCATCTGGAAGAAAAGGATTTGGCTATGACCCAGTATTTAAGCCATTAAACTATGAGGTAACTTTTGCAGAAATGGAGGATAAACTAAAATCCAGCATCAGTCATCGATATAAATCCTTTACTGAATTGGCAAAGTATCTTAGAAGTAAAAATCAATAATAAACAACATACCGAAACAAACACTGGCTACTCCATTAGTAGTAAAAAAAGCTAGGTTTACCTTGCTCAAATCTTCTGCACTCACCAAAGTGTGCTGAAACATCAGTAGGACTACAAATAAAGCCGTTCCTATCAAATACAAAATACCCAGAGTAGATCCAAATTGCAGAAAACATAAGTAAGTCGCAAAAAACAACAAACAAATAACCAGCAGATGCAATGTTCTAGATAGCCATAATGCCTTGTTGACTCCAAGCCGCTGAGGAATACTATGCAGACCATGTTTACTATCAAAAGATGCATCCTGCAAAGCATAAATGATATCAAAACCTGCAACCCAAAACAAAACTACAAAGCCATAAAGGACAGGAATCAAGGAAAAACTCGAAGTCACTGCTAAATAAGCACCCACCGGGGCAAGAGCTAAACCAAGCCCCAGTACAAAATGGCACAAAAAAGTAAATCGCTTGGTGTAAGAGTATCCTAAGGTTATCAAAATGGCTATAGGAGCCAATAGGAAACATAAAGTATTAATAAAGTAACAAGCTGTTAAAAAGAGAACGACATTGAACAACACAAACAGCAAGGCCTGCTTTCTACCAATAACTCCACTCGGGATTTCCCGAGTTTTTGTACGCTCATTTAGAGCATCAATATCACTATCTAAATATCTATTAAATGCCATGGCCGCACTTCTCAAGGTGACCATACAAACCATAACTAAAAAAAGTAGTAATCCATAATCTTCAAATGAAGGACGCATATTAAATCCCAAGACTAAACCTACCAAAGCAAATGGCAAGGCAAAAATGGTATGACTAAATTTTACTAGACTTAAATAGGACTTCATAATCGTATACTCCTACAAATAAATAGAAAAAGACCCATCTATGTTTATAAATGGGCCTCTTATTTCTTTAGTAAACTTTACTTTACTGAGTCAAATTATTGACCTGGAACAGTAATCGTTCCTGGAGCAGCTGCTGGTTCAGCACCTTCTTCCTTGTTTACAGTTCCTTTAATCGTTAAATAAGTATTAACTGGATCTGTATTAGCTGTAATAGTTACACGCTTAGACTGTACGTTTCCACCCACTTTTCCTTTTCCTTTAGAATCAAATTGTACTTTGATAGAAGAAGACTCTCCTGGAGGAATTGGCTCTTTTGGCCATTGAGGTACAGTACATCCACAAGATCCTTTAGCGTTAGAAATGATTAACGGCTCAGTTCCTGTGTTTTTAAATGCATACTCATAAACAACTTTTTCTCCTTCCATAACTTCCCCAAAATCATAGGTTGTATCATCGAATGCTAATGTAGTCAATGGACCAGCAGGTACTTCAGGTTCTGCTTTAGCCGGAGGAGTGGTAGTAGATGTAGTAGTCGCTGCTGCAGGAACTGCACTTGTATCTGTAGCTGAAGAGCTATCTGCTCCATCACCTTTACAAGATACCGCTAGCATACCTACTACTAAAAAGAAAGACAATAACTTTAAAAATTTCATAATACGTAACGATTTAATTAACAATAAGTCAAAGATATATACTTAATCGACTTGTTAAGCATTTTATTCACTTCGTTAACAAGCGGTTAACAAAGAATTTTACTTGTATTTAAAGGGCTTCAAGCTAAATAGGCCTTACAGCCTACATCGATTTAATGGCGTGCTTTTAACCATGCTTTAAAATCATCTACATTCATCGCATTAAGGCATTCTTGAACAGTTAATCCAGCTTTGCGCGCAACATGGATGCCATATTGTACATCTTCCAGTCCTTCTATACTGTGAGCGTCTGGATTTATGGATATATACACACCCGCTTGTAATGCATAGATAATCCATTCCCAATCCAAATCTAATCGGTATGGATTAGCATTCAACTCAATGGCCACTCCATTTGCAGCACATGCATCAATCACCTTTTCGTGATCGATAGGATATCCTTTTCTACTGAGCAATAAGCGTCCTGTTGGATGCCCTAATATATCCGTATTAGGATTTTCGACTGCTTTGATCAGTCGGCTAGTCGCCTTCTCTATATCCATAGTCAAGGTAGAATGTATGCTCGCAATGACAACATCCAATGAACCCAGAATGGCATCATTATAATCTAAACTCCCATCATAGAGTATGTCAGCCTCTATCCCATGAAACAAGCTAAAATCTGGATACTTCTCATTAAGTTGAGCTACTTCATTTGCTTGGAGCTGCAGACGGTCTTCATTGAGACCATTAGCATAAAATGCAGCTTTGGAATGATCACTGATCACCATATATTCATAGCCAAGGTTTTTAGCGGCCAATGTCATTTCTTCTAAGCTATGCGTTCCATCACTGTACGTCGAGTGATTATGAACTACTCCCTTCAAGGATTTTCGGTCGATAATATCATTTAAGTTAAAGGCGTCTAACTCATCTATCGTATAGCGCCCGTCTCGCATTTCCGGAATGACATATGCCGCACCCACATCTTCAAAAATTTCTTCCTCAGTTTCCAACATTTGATCCTCGATGCCATATTCTTGTAGGAAGCTTTCGTCACTCGAACTGATTAACCACTCCAGGGCAAATGCGTTTGAATCGACAAATAAAAAATCCAGTCGTAAAGACTCATAGTAATAATCTTCATTGTTTTTTTCAATGTTGTCCAAAGCTTCTAAAGCACGATAAAAATCAGGGGTATCCTCTCCTATCAAAATAAATTCTAGATGGTTAACTATTGGCATCTTACGTCTAAATTCACCAGTAAACTCTATCCGCTCAACTGAGGCAAATTGACTTATGTGATCTTTTAATAACTCTGCTTTCGATTCAAAATGGCCATATAAGACTTTCCCTTTCGACTCTAAAAAATAGCTCAGTTGCTCTTTAATTTTAGCTTGTGTCTTTTCACCAAAGCCCTTGAGATCCACCAAACGATTTTCTTTACAAGCATAGAGTAATTCACCTGGACTGGTGATGCCCAATGTTTCCCATACTGCCTTTATTTTTTTTGCACCTAATCCTTTTATACCTAACAATTCCACAATTCCTGCAGGCGTCTTGGCAACTATTTCGTCCAACTCTTGAAAGCTACCTGTCATCTTGATTTGGTTAATCTTTTCAATAGTTGATTTACCTACCCTGGGGATTGAAGCTAACTCCTCATCTGTTTTTTCGATAATAGTGCCTTCGATATTTCTGATGAGCCTGTACGTTGACTGATATGATTTTACTCTAAAATCACTTTCGCCATGTAATTCCATTAATTGTGCATATAAAGAAAATGCATTTGCTAAGGCCTTATTCGTCATATTGAATATTCTCGTTTATTTTTATAATCCAAAGTAATCTTAATTCTTTCTAATTATAAATTTTTATCACATGTTATTGTTTAAAAAAACGGCATTTGTTAGTTTAATCCTGACCACCTTCTGGCTGATTTTTACTGGATGCAATACTCCTACAGCTGAAACGAAGGCAGAAGCCATAGATCTGGAAGGATATGAAATTAGTGACATAGGGAACGGTGTTAGCTTAGCTAAAAAGTACAAAAACGAACAAGTATTATTAGAAGAAGGTTACATAACTCATGGGCAAAAAAACGGGATCTGGATTAACTATCACGAAAAAAATGGTCGTATTTTAAAAACCCAAGCTTTCAGTAATGGGAAATTAAATGGCCTAGTTTGCGAGTATGACCAAAAAGGGCAGATCACCAAATTAGCCAATTATACAAATGATGTACTCAATGGTATAAAAGAAGAATATAGACATGGCAGAACAACTAAATCTACACCTTACCTAAATGGAGTTATAGAAGGTACATACAAAGAGTACTTTTCAAATGGTAAAATTCAGAAAGAAATACAATACCTCAATGGTAAAATGGATGGTAAATACAGGTACTATAAAGATGACGGCGAAATAACTATGGAATACATTTACAAAGAAGGCAATAAAATCAGTGGTGGAATTATCGAATAATTAACTGCAATAAGTACTAAAGCAAAACATATATAAATTTTTTATATTTGTAATATAATTCATTTGACTATGTTTAGCGCAGATCTTTCACCGCAACTCTTCGAAGCAAGTGGCTTGTTTAAAAGCCTATACAAGACTAAATCTAAAGAAACACTTCAAGCTTTGATCAGATCGGTGGTTCATTATCACTGGAAGCATCAATATGGCTTAACTTTTGTCATCGAACCAAAGGACATTAATTGGGTAAAAAACACCCTGTTAAATGGGCCACAAAGCAACTTCACCTTCGACTGGTCTGATGATACGCGCAGTAAAAAAGAACAGTTTAAACTTAAAATCAATGCCGATATACCCTCTCTTATTCCGAACATAGAAGCCATCATTAATTACGAAGCCTTAACTAATCGCAGAGCTGATCATTATAAGAGCTTGATCACGCCATCCGACGCACTGCACAAAGCCCTATTAAGGCCAGTTAACCACTCCGAAAAACAACAAGATATCACTTTGCTTGCGTTAAAATTTAGCGACTTAATAAAGGAAAACATAGACCTAAAATCCATCAAAGAAGAAGCACTTGCATTAAAAAAGCAATTCCCTAAAGGCATAAAAAAACAAATCTTATCTAACAACTTTTCATTAAAGCCTACCTCTTCTGTACATCAAGGGATCGCCAGCTTAAAAACAAAGCTCACCCAACTAGAGGAGCTAATCCAAGATTACCTCAAAACAATAGCGGATGAAAAAGAAAAGATAAAAGCAATCATAAAAGAGGACTACTTAAAACTCCAAGCATTTATTAATCCGCTAAAAAGACACATAAACGTTCGACATTTACAAAGCAAATATCGATCACCAAAAACAAAATTACTCAGCAAATTTTTCGAAAAAAAACACATTCCCTTTGAACAACTGGAAGTGCCAAAGTTTGCCTACTCAAAACATCAAACCATTGCAGAACAATACCTTTTAGTAGCTCAAGGTAATGCAGAAAAGGAATCATTAGTCGACTTAGATAACTGGACATTACACCTAAAAAGCACTTTAGAAAAGGCATTAAGCGCTTTTAACCCAGTAAATTTGCAAGATCCGCATATAAATAAATTAGAAGGACAAATTTCTGAGATAATAAGCCACATAAACACTCTCGAAATTGTAAAGCAAAACATCGAATTCTATCCCATTAATTTATTACAAAAAGAGAAACAACTTTGGCAAATCAAAGCCTTTGCCGATGACATACATGCTCAGCTTGACGCACAAGCATATTTAATCCACTGGCAACTTGACCCCAAAAGATCCATAGAGACAAAAAATATACTCATGGAACTTGTAGAGCTATCTACGGACACTATCCAGCAAATCTTTGACCATATAACCCAAGAAAAATGGCTTGAACAAGCCAAGCATCCAGCCATCTATGATACAACAAGCGACATTGAACAACTTATAAAAAACAAACAAGAATACCTTTTAGCAACAGAACAACTAAGCTGGTTAAAACAGATAAAAACTCAAGCCAATCACATTCAAAATATAAAAACCCACCAAGCTGCCATTTATACGGCTTTATTTAGAAAAAAACGTTCTACGCATATAGAAGATGTACCATTTGCTCGGCAATTTGCTTCTCAGATAGAGACGCTCTTCCCTTTCCAAATAGTAAGCACCGAACAACGAGAGATCCTCGACACTTTGACGCCTGAGAAGTTAATCTACATCAATCCAATCCAAGAAGTGCCGGAAGAACATGCCATCACGATCAAAATTGATACCCAAACAGATAAAAATAGCATCAATCAGTTTGCCATCAGTGCTAAAAAAATAAGCCAATTAGGTTTGCGGGATCAATTGCCTTATGCTACTCAAATGGCGGAGTCAATCAGCCTGCTTTGTGATGGAAATTTTGAAGTGCATAGTAGAGGGAACCACAACATCATCAGCTTCCTGTCTAAAAGCCAACAAATATATTTTAGAGAGGCACTTGCAGAAAAAGGATACAAAGTTTTGCATTTTTCTGACCAAGGAGAAAATTTATTGACTGAAATATTGCTAAATACCCAAGCACAAACTACATTCATAGAAACGGACTATCTTTTATCGCTTAAACATTATGCTCATTTTGGATATCAGAGAAACATCAATAAAGTGATCACAGGTAATGATATCCGCTTGGTTAATATGAATACTAAACAATTTATAGAAGCACCCGTAAAGAGCATTAACAAGCTTATTGAGGAAGCAACAACATTGGCCCATAAACCTGAAATCCATGTTTGAAAGTAAAGCTGTGCATATAGACTTAAAAGAATATGCCAGGCATTTACAAACCAGGACCTCTCCATCAGGCAAACAGTTGTTTTGCCCCATTAGGAAAAAATGGATCGTGTTGCAACCCGAAGAATTAGTGCGCCAGTTATTTATTCAATATCTTCTGCACAAAAGAAATATAAGCATTAAAAGAATCAGTGTAGAGGTTATGATCCAAGTAAACCAGCAAACCAAAAGATATGATCTCGCTATTGCAGACGCACAAGGCCAAATTGATTTTTTACTCGAATGTAAATCCTTCAATGAGCCCATTAACACCAAAGTTTACCAACAAATAGGCAACTATAACTTGGAACTAGAATCAAAATATATTGGTTTAAGCAATGGAATCATTCATCACTTTTTATACATCGATCGAAAAACAAACAGCTTTAAATTTCTCGATGAATTTCCAAGTCTATAATTATGGATTCTATTGATTCATTCGAAACACAGGAAGATTTTCTTTGCTATTTAATGATTTATGCTGCTTATGTAGATTTTGATTTTTCTTCTGAGGAAAAAACACTCATTGCACAACAGTTTGGTCAGTCTACCTTTGATAAATGGCATAGAGTATTTTTATCTAAAGGCGATTTCCAACAGCTTAAACTCATTATGGACCATAAAGAGCACTACATAAAAAATTCAGCTCACAAACAAAAGCTCATTTCCATGTTAAACCAGGTCTTTGGCTCAGATGGTGATTATTCTAAATTAGAAAAGAACCAAATGTTGTTTTTTGACCGACTATTTAGTTTATAAGGATTTAAATATAGCTTTATAAACCTGCTTACTTTTTTGCTCTAACAGGGTCTCTTTTCCGTCTATCATTTTTAAAATGGTCGCCTCATTTGGATGTCGTATATTGACTAGAGTCAATCCTTTTTGATGTTGACAATTAAACCACTGGCTTAGTTCTCCAAGCAAGGCATCAAATTGGCGGTTTTCATCAAAACACACATAAATATTTATGGCTGATCGTTGGATGTGATTAATCGAAGTATTATACCTCTTAAAAATCTCAAAAAGCATATCAAAATGCAAGGGCTTATCAAAAGAAGAAGGACTTAAATTCATATATACCTGCTGAGTCTTGCACATGATCAGCGGTGGATAGTCAGCAGGGCCCTGATCGGAAATAAGCGTTCCTTTGGTATCTGGATCCAAAAAGCTTTTTACATGTAATGGAATGCTTTTATCTTGTATTGGACGCATAGTTTTAGGATGCAGAACCTTAGCACCAGCATCAGCCATCTCTAATATTTCAGTATAACTCAAGGACGGAATAAATCTAGCGTCATCAAACAAACTCGGATCTGCAGTCATTATACCAGGTACATCTTTCCAGACCGTTACTGAGCTTGCATCGAGCGCATAAGCAAAAATACTGGCTGTAAAATCAGAGCCTTCCCTACCTAATGTTGTCGTGAAATTTTCACTACTACCTGCAATAAATCCTTGGGTGATGATTAGAGGCAAATTTTCTATGTTTTTGCCAATGTTGTGCTTAATGGCCTTGGTCGTTGCATCCCAATCAACACCAGCACTGCGATATTGATTATCGGTTCTAATCATATCTCTTACATCTAACCACTTAATGGATAAACCCTCCGATTGTAAGTAATGGAAAACAATTTTGGTCGAGAGGATTTCACCCATAGAAACAATTTGGTCGTAACAATAATCAATATTGGGATTAGGTTCTTCTTCTAAAAGCCATTCCATTTCTACAAAATGATCATTAAGGACCTCTCTGATTTGATGACTAGACTCAAACAAGGCATCCACTAATTGATAGTGAAAATCCTTGATGTATTGAAAGTCTTCATTAATTTTTTCACTTTTAGAAACATAGGCCGCGTTTAATTTTTCGAGGGCATTTGTCATCTTGCCCATAGCCGAAACCACGATAATTGTTGGACTTGTCGCCTTTTCCGTGATGATTTTGGCTACATTTTTGATTCTGTCTATGTTAGCAATTGATGCACCACCAAATTTGAATACTTGCATTTCTTTGTTTATCCTTGCAAAAATAAAATTCGCAAGGTAATTAATATTGTAGCTGAGTGGAGAATTTAAGCAACATAGAAATTGGATTAAGACTTTTGGCCGTCGGGATGATTACCGTGTTTGTCATTCTATCTATTGTAGTTTTAGCTGCAAAGTTGCTCATTTACTTCACCAACAAATTAGATATTAGCACAACACCTGTAGCACAGAAAAAGACTAAAAATGGTTCGATAAGCAATAAAAAATTGGCTATTTTAACGTCTGTTGTCAGCCATGTTACTGCTGGCAAAGGTAAAATTAAAGAAATAAGAAAGTTATAACCGTCTGAAAAGACCATTAAGTATATAGTTATGCCCAAATCAATCGAGTTAGCCTTAGTCTATAGAGACATGTGGCAGTCTTCAGGTAAATATGTTCCTAGAGTAGATCAATTAATACAAGTAGCTCAACCCATCATCGATATGGGATGCTTCAGGAGAGTGGAAACCAATGGTGGAGGCTTCGAACAGATCAATCTACTTTATGGAGAAAACCCAAATACTTCTGTAAGAAAATGGACACAGCCTTTTAATGATGCCGGTATCCAAACTCAAATGTTAGAGCGGGGACTCAACGGAATCAGAATGAGCCCTGTGCCAAAAGATGTAAGGCAGCTGATGTTTAAGGTAAAGAAAAAGCAAGGGACTGATATTTCTCGTTCGTTTGATGGCCTAAATAACCCTCAAAATTTAGCTTTATCTTTTCAATATGCTAAAGAAGCGGGCATGATCGCTCAGGGAGCATTAAGTCTCACCTACTCTCCTGTGCATACAGTAGAATACTACATCGACTTAGCCGATAAATACATTGACATAGGAGCTCAAGAGATCTGCATAAAAGATATGGCAGGGATAGGACGGCCAGCCAGTGTGGGAAGAATCGTCAAAGGGATCAGAAAAAGACATCCGGATATTATCATCCAATATCATGGGCATTCCACACCTGGTTTTTCATTAACCAGCTCATTAGAAGCGGCTCGAAATGGTGCCGACATTATCGATGTAGGAATGGAACCTCTATCTTGGGGTACAGGTCATGCTGATTTATTAGCCGTCCATGAGATGCTCAAGGATGATGGCTTTAGTCTTCCAGATATTGACATCAAAAAATACATGGAAGTAAGAAGCCTAACTCAATCCTTCGTAGACGAATGGCTAGGACAATACATCAATCCTCGTAACAGATTTATGAATTCGTTATTGATTGGTCCAGGATTGCCAGGTGGAATGATGGGTAGTTTGATGGCTGATTTAGAGAAAAATTTATCCAGTGTCAACAAATGGTTGAAGAAAAATGATAAATCTACCGTGACACAAGATGATTTATTAATCTTACTTTTTGATGAAGTAAAATATGTATGGCCAAGATTAGGCTATCCTCCATTGGTTACTCCATTTAGTCAGTACGTCAAAAATGTTTCATTGATGAACGTATTACAAGGGCTTAAAGGAAAACCTAGATGGTCCTTAATTGACGAAAACACTTGGGGAATGATCATGGGTAAATCTGGAAAGTTGCCAGGTAAACTTGATGATGCGATATTGGACATGGCGAAAAAAGATAATCGAACCTTCTTTGAAGGTAATCCACAAAGTTTGTATGCAGACGAACTGGAGATGTACCGAAAGAAAATGGCTGAAAAATCGTGGGATGTAGGTGAAGATGAAGAAGAACTCATGGAATATGCCATGCATCCACAACAATATGAAAACTTTAAATCAGGTAAGGCAAAACAAGATTTCTTAGCGGATTTAGCAAAACGAAAAGAAGCGAGTACTGCCCCATCAGTAGCCGCTGCACCTGTTCCAATGGCTAATAATCAAGCCATGCCTACAGAAATGAATGTAGTGGTCGATGGAGAAAAGTACAGCATTCAAATAGAATACCCTGGCACGAATGCTGATAAGGCTGGAGCTAGTGTTTCAGATAGTATTCCAGCAGCGCCATCCGTTAAAAAAGATTTAGCTGACGCTTCATTTGTTTTAGCTCCTTTAGAAGGTAAATTTTACCTAACAAAAGAAGCCACAGAAAAAGGTATACAAATAGGTGACAAGGTTAAAAAAGGAGATACTGTCGCTTATATTGAGTCCATGAAAGTGATCAACGCTGTAGTTTCTGAGATAAGCGGCACCGTGGTGGATATCCTGATTAAACATGGTGATGAAGTAGAAGAGGACGATCAAATCATCGCTATAAAATAAGCATGGAAATCCTTACTACCTTATATGAAATGACGGCTTTTGAAGCCTTATCGAATCAGCCATTGAGTTTGGTAATGATCATATTAGCTTTGGTGTTACTTTACCTTGGTATATTTAAACATTTCGAGCCTTTGCTTCTAGTCCCGATTGGTTTCGGTGTCTTGCTTGCTAATTTTCCTGGCGGAGGCATGGGTGTAGTACAAGCTACGGATGATGTAAATATAAAAGGACTTAACCTCTTGGAAATAGCGGATGATTATGGCATTATGAATATGCTGTATTATGTCTTAATAAAAACGGGCCTATTGCCTCCCCTAATCTTTATGGGTGTAGGTGCTATGACTGATTTTGGTCCAATGTTGCGTAATCTTAGATTGGCCTTTTTTGGTGCTGCTGCGCAGATTGGAATTTTTGCTGTTTTGCTATCTGCTTTAGCCTTGGATTTTACCCCACAAGAAGCTGGAGCCTTAGGTATTATTGGAGGTGCTGATGGTCCTACAGCTATTTATACAGCCATAAAGTTAGCTCCTCATTTATTAGGACCTATTGCTATTGCGGCTTATTCTTACATGGCACTTATTCCGGTTATTTTACCGCTTGCTGTACGATTTACAACATCGGAGAAAGAGCTTAAGATTAATATGAAAGCACAGGATAAAATGTATCCTTCATCGGTTAAAATCAAGAACCTTAGAATAGTAAAAATTGTTTTTCCTGTTTTGTTAGCGACTCTTATTGCATTGCTAGTTCCAAGTGCTACGCCTCTTGTAGGAATGTTACTTTTTGGTAATTTAGTTAAGGAGATTGGTTCAGATACCAATCGTCTGTTTAAAGCTGCATCAGAAACCATCATGAATACCGCAACGATCTTTTTGGGGCTTACTGTCGGCGCCACCATGTCAGCGGCAACCTTTTTACAAAGTGAAACTTTACTTATCATCTTTGGCGGGTTTTTAGCCTTTATTATTTCTATGATCGGTGGAATTTTCGCAGTTAAGATCTACAACGTATTTTCCAAAAAGAAAATCAACCCACTTATTGGTGCTACAGGCCTATCTGCGGTACCTATGGCTTCTCGCGTCGCCAATGAGATAGCCCTAAAGCACGATAAGACAAATCATATTTTACAATATGCTATGTCGAGCAATATTTCAGGGGTGATTGGTTCTGCAGTAGCTGCGGGTGTATTGATTTCATTTCTAGGATAAATAAGCCATGGCTTATAAGAAACTTAAGTATTGGTTTGATAAGGCTTTAGCTGAACGATTAGCAGATAAGATTGAAGCGAGCCAAGCTATACCTTCTTTTGATAGAAAAGCCTTTATTACTGAAATTGATCAGTCAGTTCAGGGTTTAGAGCTAAAAGACCGAGTGGAGCAAATCGCGGATACTTTGTTAGTTTTTATTGGCCCCAGCTTCGAAGAAGCCGTATCAATAATTCCATTAATCGTCGGACCAGAAAACAAGAATGAAACTGGCATGTTCACTGAGTTTTATTGGTTGATGCCTTTTGCAAAAATGGTGGAAAAGTATGGTCTTAAGCACTTTGAAGCATCGATGAAAGCCTTGGCCATGATTACTAAAAGAAATACGAGCGAGTACGCCGTCCGGCCATTTTTAGTCAGCTATCCAGATAAGACCATTAAGCAGATGATGGAGTGGTCAAGGGACAATCATTTTCACCTTCGAAGACTATCGTGTGAAGGAGCGCGACCTAGGTTGCCTTGGGCTCCTAAGCTCCAGCAATTTATTGATGACCCTAGCCCACTCTTGCCAATTTTAGAAAACCTTAAATCGGATCCCATCAGATATGTACAAAAATCGGTGGCTAATTGTATTAATGACATCTTAAAAGATCACCCAGAAGTGGCTAAACCCTTGGTCGAATCATGGAATAAGGAATCTTCTAAAGATACACAATGGATCATCAAACATTCGCTGAGAAATCTGCTAAAAAAAGACGACCCTTGGGCTATTACCATTATAAACTCCTAGCTATTATTGTTGGAGGACATAAAAGGCATTATCGTCAGTAAAAGCAACTAAACCTACACCTTTGGCGATACATATTTCACAATCCTCAGTTTCAGATGTTCCTTTTTCAGTAAAGCTCGAGATACCACAGTAGACGTTCTTTAAATTGCGCTGCCCAAATGAACGCTCTTCAAAAAATTGTGTATCTGGGCTTAGACTAAGATTATTAGCTTTAAAGCTAAGATATGGAGCAATCGATATTTTGCCAATGCCAGACAAATGACAGTGTACTTCCGCTTCTTGTTTGTTAAACGGTTTTTCATGACTATTGTGATAAACAGAATATCTAAACGTTTTATCTATTTCTGCAAAATCGATTTGGAAATTTACAGAAAGACCATGCCCTTTTTTCACTTTTGTAGGCAAGGACATGATATCAAATTTGCCAAGGATAACATTACCCGATTCATCACTAAATCGCAATGGTTCTATGGGTAATCCATTGGATTTATAGTAATGGCTTGGAATAAAATTAGCTATTGACTGATTGACAAAATCCGCTTCTTGGATGACTTGGGTAAATGTATCCAATGTCTGTTGCTTGGTATTACATGACAGAACAAGTAAAAGACCTATCATACACAAAGCTATATTCGAATTTAACACAGTTAAGCTTTTTCTTCAGTGATTTTACAAATTTCAATAACGGTATCTACTGCCGACTGCATTTCTTGTACCGTGGTCCATTCTAACTTACTGTGGATACCGTGCTGACCGGAGAACAGATTTGGGCAAGGTAAACCCATGTGTGAAAGAACTGCACCATCAGTTCCTCCTCGAATAGGTCCAATATTGATCGGTATATTTAATCGATTCATGGCTTCCTTGGCATATTCTATAATGTGTGGAAATTTATCCACCACATCTCGCATATTCCTATATTGTTTTTTAGATTTCATCTCAGCAGACGATCCAGGATAATTGACTAAAACCTCATCTGCGAGTCCTTGAATCATTGCTTCGTGCTCTGCTAATTTACTCGTATCAAAATCTCTAATAATAAAATGGCAAGAGGCCTCTTCTAATACTCCTTCAATTTTACCAGGATGGACGAAGCCTTGCTTGTCGGTAGTAGATTCTGGAGACAAATGCTCCTTAGGCAATTTTGCTAAGATTTCGGATAATATTTTTATGGCATTCTCCATTTTCCCTTTAGCATAACCTGGATGTGCACTGACGCCTTTTACCGTCAAGACTAAGCCATTAGCCGAAAAATTTTCGTACTCAAATGAACCAAGATTTCCACTATCGAGAGTATAACCAAAATCTGCACCTATCTTGTCTAACTCGACATGACTTACTCCCCTACCTATTTCTTCATCAGTGGTAATGTACAATGATACTTTACCGTGTTGTATAGAAGGATTATTGACTAATTGGTATGCAGCATCCATAATGCATGCCACACCTGATTTATCATCAGCTCCAAGGAGCGTAAGCCCGCTTGCTGTTATAATGTCTTGCCCTAATTTATCTTTTAATTCAGGAAATTTTTGTTCATCTATAACCTGGCTGTTATCATCAGGAAGAACAATGCTACCTCCTTGATAATTAGCATGTACAATCGGTTTTACATTCGTACCGCTGCAATCATAGGCAGTATCTACGTGGCTACAGAAAAAGATGGAAGGCACATTCGATTTAGACGAATTTGATGGAATATGAGCATACACTCCACCATCTTCCCCTCGTTCATGCTGGATGCCCATTTGTGATAATTCTTCTTCGATGACTTTAATCATATCTAGTTGCTTAGCCGTCGAAGGTACAGCTGTAGAATTAGGGTCCGCTTGAGTATCTATTTGTACGTACTTAAGAAATCGATCTTTAACTGTGTAGTTCATTATCCTTGATTTTTATTAACTGAGATTAAATTCGTGCTAAAATTACGGATTAGATTTAGGACTTCATCACTTATTTTGCTTTCAATCCAGCAGTGTATATGTCCTTGGTAGTTCATACCTAAATATTCTGCACTTAATGAAAGTGGTTTATCAAAGTCTGGTTGTAAATCATTGCTATTGCTGCATGAAATTACTGCCATTCCTTTACCTCTCAATTGTCGGCCAGTTTCTTTTTCTATTTTTAAACAATCCGTAATCCTATCCAAAAAGACCTTCATTCTGCCGCTCATGGAATACCAATAAACAGGAGTTGCTAAGATGATAAGATCGTATTTGACTAATGCTTTCATTAATGACAAAAAATCATCGTTTTGCTGATGGTTATAATCATAATATCCAATGTTGTATTTCTTAAGATCAAACACATCAAAGTCAATATATGCCTTAAAGGCTTGAAGGATAGTAAAGGTGTCTCCTTTACTTCTTGCACTACCTTGGACCACAGCTATTTTCATATCTATTTTGTTTCCAAAAAAAAAAGAGTGTCCAAATTAGACACTCTTTTAAAAAGTAATTTTACACTTTTAGTTTTTGACTACCTTATACAATTTATTAAATGCGGCATCTCTAAACCATAAATAATATTGGCCAGCAGGTAAGTTTTTCGTCGTAAACTGTCCATGCTGTACACCGTTAAAATTCACTAAATCTCTATCGTAAACTATGGCTCCAGTTTGATCCATTAATGAAGCGCGCAAATTGTGCACATCAGATAAACCTTCAACTTGAACTTGGAAAAATCCATCGTTCGGATTAGGTGCAATCGTCACCTTTATATCATTAGCAAGATCCTCGACATTGGAATCAAAACCTATAGATACAACCCCTGAAGTCTCGCAACCATTAGCGTCTATCACTGAAATAGAATAATCTCCAGCAGGCAAATCATTGAACGTATTATCTGATCCTTGGTCTACGCCATCAATACTGAACTCAAACGGTGGGATCCCATTAATAACTTCAGCGATAATCCTTCCATCGGCAGCTGATCCATCAGAAGCGTTTACTGTTTGCAGATCTAAATCTATCATACACTCGAATGGAAAACAAAACTCAAATTGTGCTTCAGAACCAAAATTAGGCGTTATCAATTGTGCCAAAATATTTCCATTTTCGTCCGTCCACTCAAAACCTGGATTTCCTCCCCAAGACCATCCATCTCCGTAAGAATCTTTTAATACAAAAGTGTAACAAGCCGGATTCGTACATAAGTTTATCGCTTGTTCGCCAATATCATTTGTTGGATAATTTTCTGATAATACCACATTCCCTTCATCATCTATCAATTGCCAACTGGTCTCTGAGGAATAAAAATCAGGTTCTAATCGAAGACTTAACCGTTCAGTTCCTGGATCATAAGAAAACATACTCGAAGCATTGTCGTTCACATTATATTCGTCCGTCATTCCGTTCGGGTTATAGACCACGTATTCTATAGTGTTATCTCCCATTACAAAATTAGTGATAGCAAAAGTATGTGTGTATATATCTCCTTTCGCTAAATCACCCATATACTCAAATGTTTGCGTCTCTCCATTTATAGTTGCATCAAGCAAGAAACTAGTTAAATTTTCTTCACCTTGATTTTCTATGGTTACGTCAACATTTACAAAAGAACCACATATCAAAGGATCGACACCTTGCACATCTATAATCGCTGCATCAAAACGAGGCAATTTAGTTCGTGTGTAATTACCCATGTCATTTAATCCATTCTGATCGTTCGGAGCTGAAACATAAATACTTATTTCATAAGGCCTAATTTCATCCATATCAATGGTAGAACTAAATGTATGTTCGTAAGCAGCAGCTTCTTCTACCAATAGATTTACTTCATCTTCTACAATGAGCTCACCATCAACCATAAGCCCTACAGTAAAGTTATCTTGGTCTTCTAATCCAAAGTTTCTAAATGTAGCTGTTACCGTTTCAGCGGCTGTCAAATCTTGGCTTGATGATGGCGTGTTTAAACTAACTACTCCCATATCGAAAGTATCTACTTTCAATACAAATTTTGCCACTTTAGTTGCCCAGTTACCATTACCTAGCATGTATTCGCCAGTATACCAAAACGTTTTTTCATCGATTGGGTCTACGGATAGTGATGTATAATCTCCCCAACGCTGAAATGGATTATCAGATCCACCTTCCACGATCAGGGTTTCTTCGTAAGTCATCGTCCCAAGCGAATCTGAAGCCAGTCTACCCGTCACTCTAAGTCCTAAATAGGTTGAATCTGGATCAACAACAGAATAGGCTAAACCAATGTTTCCTGATCCATCCATGGCAACCGCTGGCTGCAAATTACTTTGACCTTCCGTTGGAGAATGTGTACCTTCTTGATACAACTCCCACTGTCCTCCTGGGTATTTTCTTACCTCAACCCATCGTGTACCAGCAATATTATCACCTACATCTATAGAAAAAGTCATTAGCATCATTTCATACTCTGTAAAATTTCTGTATTGCGCTTGATTAAAAATCACATGCTGAAGAGCTGAGATAGTTCCTGGACCTGGCTGATCGATACAGTTAAAAATAGAGTTACCACATAAATCACTATCAAATGGAGCTAAATCAATTTTTATAGGACCTTCCATTCTCGAGTTTGAAGGTTCTTCCTTATCATAGTAAGCTTCCCAAATTTCAATCCCATCTGCACTACCTGTTCCCCAAGCATCATCGACCATTCTTACATTATAATGCGGCGCGCCATCTGGTGGTGGTGTAGTACCATCCCATTCGGCAGGTGTAGCGATGTTAAATACAAATGCATTGGTATTTGGCTTATTCAATCCTGGAACTCTTATCATATCCGTTTCTACCCCATTGATTAAATCTTCTCGATCTATAATATATACAGGGATGAATGGAGAAGCTCCCTCATTGGTCGTTACATATAATGCATCATGCCATAAGCCAAACTTTGGATAATCTGGAAATAGTTGTGTCGGAAATCGGTAAGAATAATATGATCCTGTTGGATCTGGTGTTTCAGAAACTGCGACTAATAAAGCATTACCATTAGCTTGAAATTCAGTCAATATCCATCGATCGTACTCTTGATCGTAACAAATAATAGGATCTCCTAAACCATTCACTCCAAATTGATTCCATAGCACGTTTAGCGACATTGGACCTTCAACAACATTGCCTTCTTTATCCCATATAATTATGGTCGTTCCATTTCCATTTACGGCTTGAATATAATGATTCGCGCCATTGTCACCATCTGGATCAGGAGGCAAAACTCCAGACAATGCTTGATTTGTGCCCTCTAAAATCTGATCTAAGATGACAGGACCTCTATTAATCGGTGGGTTTTTACTTAAACTGGCCAATGGGTCACCATTTTTTGGCAATGCTTCCTTAGCATTGGGTGTCGGCATCGGAATTTGCTGAGAAAAGTTGGGAATATTTTTCCAATCGTTTTTAAACTTCTTCTTGTAGTCGTTCATATTAGGCGTTGCTTTATGGGCAACTTCACTTAATGGCTTTGATAAGCCTAATAAGGTTCCTTTTGCAATTTCTGCTTGAGCAAATACAAAGCTTGGAAAAATGACGGATAGAATAACAATTATTTTTTTCATTCTGTAGATTATGGTTTTTTCAAAAGTAAAACGATTAAACAGTATTTTCAGATCTCTAAAAGAAATTAAATGTCCATTAGGAGATAAAAATCAACAATTAGTAGAATTTACAAAACTTATTTTGAGAATTTGCGTTTTTAATTCACTTGCTTTAAGTGACTTTTACGATTTATTTCGTTCTAAATATATAAAAGAAGTTTTTTCATATTGTTTTGATTTTGGAAGCTACGACATCCTATGATACGTAGCTTCTTTTTTTTATCCCCACAGGTTCTCATTGTAAACTCCATCTGCAATTAATTGTTTAATCTTTTTCACGACAAATGGTTTGTCTTCTTGATAAGTCACACCAAACCAGCTCGACGGCGACTCAAGGACCTTCACTTTTTTAAAACCACTTTCGATCATTTGATCAAGGACTTTAGGGATAAAAAACTCCGATTTTAATTCGTCACCAGACTCTTTGAGAAAATCTATAAAATATTCTTCAGTCTTCTCAAAAAAATCAGGAAAGAAGCCAAACATATTCATCGAAACTAAAGTATCTGCATCAAGTATAATTTCTTTTTGCTCTGCATTTGTGTACCTGCCTTTAGCACCTTCAATCTTTTCAATGGCTATTGCTTCTACAATGTCCACCAAATAATGCTCATCATCTCGTTGACAAACCCCGCGGTTTACAGTACCATAATCCGATAAAGTATTTTTTAAATAATAAGAAACCACTGCATAATCAGCATTATCAGTTGCCTTATTAAAGTAATTAATCAATGTGGTATAGGCCTCAGGGCCATAATAATCATCGGCATTAATGACTGCAAAAGGGTCTTGTACTGCTTCTTTGGCTACTAGTACGGCATGAGCTGTACCCCATGGTTTTTCTCTTTTAGGATTCAACTGAATACCAACAGGAAGGGCGTCCAATTCTTGAGTAACATAGACTACTTCGACCTTGCCTTTAAGTTTGGGTGTAAAGATGGATCTGAATTCTTCTATAAATGAAGATCTGACTATAAACACGATCTTTTTAAAACCAGCTTTGATAGCATCATGAATAGAATAATCAATGATGGCTTCTTTATTGGGCCCAAAGCCATCTAATTGCTTTAGTCCTCCATATCTACTTCCCATTCCTGCTGCTAAAATGATTAATGTTGGTTTCATACTATAAAATATTGTTAATGTGTCTTCTTTTAGGGTTCTTGTTTATGAAAATAATGGTGAAAATAATACATTTGTGGAACCTGTGACGTTAATATATTGCTAAGAATAATTTTAGTTATTGGTAATATAACATATTATATTTATCTTTAATATGTAATAAGTTATAATGTAGTAGTAACATGAAGAATTTAAGACACATCTCATTACTTTTTTTAGGAGTAATTTTAGCAGGCTCTTGTGCTAAAGACAAAATGCCATTACTCATTGAATTCGATACAGAATTAAGAAATTTAATCCAGCAAACATCCCCAGATGGCACATTAGATTTCTATATATTACCAGATGAGAAAGATGTTCATTTAATACCTGCGGACCCGAAAAATCCGCTTACTCAAGATAAAATTGATTTAGGTAAAATGATGTTTTATGAGACAGGATTAGGTCAGGATGCTATTTATGAATCAAGCAGAGGTACTTACTCTTGTGCAACATGTCACATTCCTTCTGCGGGATTTAGACCAGGAAACTTCCAAGGGATTGCGGACGGTGGTTTAGGTTACGGAGTTAATGGAGAAGGACGTGTTAAAAACCCAGATTATCTTGAAAGCGAATTGGATGTACAAAGTGCAAGACCGCTTACATTAGCTAATGTCGCTTATGTAAAGAATACTTTTTGGAACGGCCAATTTGGAGCTACTGGTGTGAATGAGGGTACTAACGAACTATGGGATTGTGATCCAGATGTACATGAAGCCACAGAACTCAATATTGAAGGATTCGAAGGTATTGAAACACAAAATATGGAAGGACTAATCGTCCATAGGATAAGCATCAACAAAGAGTTGCTCGATTCATTAAACTTATTAACTCTATATGATAAAGTGTTCGCAGATTTTCCTGAAGAAGAGCGATATACAACAAGAACTGCTTCATTTGCATATTCTGCTTACATACGTTCTATAATAACACACAAGGCTCCATTTCAAGATTGGTTAAAGGGAAATAATAATGCGCTGAATTACGATGAAAAACAAGGTGGTATCCTGTTTTTTGGCAAAGCTAATTGTTATTTATGCCACTACAATGAAAACTTAGGTTCTCCTGAATTCCACGCTTTAGGTGTTAAGGATATGTACCAAACTATTTCTTACAATGCCTTTGCTGATGATCGAAGAAATTTCGGGAGGGGTGCGTTTACTAAAGACCCCGCAGACAACTATAAATTCAAAGTTCCTGGAATTTACAATATGGAAGGAACTCCATTTTACTTTCATGGAGCGAGTAAAAGAAGTTTAAGGGAGGTGATAGAATATAAAAACATTGCTCAATCCGAAAATGAAAATGTTACGGAACTATCAAATAAATTTCTTCCATTAAACTTAACAGAAGATGAAATTACCTATTTGACAGCATTTGTAAAGAATGCACTTAGAGATCCTGACGTAGAACGGTTTCAGCCTGTAGAATTACCTTCTGGCTCTTGTTTTCCAAACAGTGATCCTGATTCGCAAGCGGACTTAGGGTGTAAATAAATAGTAGAAAAAATATATCAAAAAGAGCCTTCAGTTTATGAGGGCTTTTTTTATGTTCTAATTTTGATGCCAAAATCACCTAATAAGTTAAGCAAAGAATCTTGAGAAAAAACAGCTCCCTTTAATCGATTATTCATGGGATTTATGCTGAAGTTTTTTGCTTCACTAAAATCAGCATGGCTAAGATTTGTTTTATCAAATGTAACTCCTTCCAAATCACTGCCAGTAAATGAAGCCTTAGTTAAGTCCGTTTCTGTGAAATCCGTTCCTTTAAGAAGGCAATCATTAAATGCTGTGTTTTTGATCTTGAGTTTATAAAAAGAAGCATGCTCTAAATAACATGCTTTAAACTCAAAAGATAATCCTATTGTGTTGCAATCTTCAAATCGCAAACCAAGCATTTTACACTCTTTGAATGTTACCTTTTGAAAGGAAGTATTTTGTAAGCATGCGTTGCTAAAGTTACATTCCGAAAAGCTACAATTAATAAACTTATCATTCGATAAATCTAAATTACTAAAGTCACATTGCGTAAAAGAGCAATCATCGAATATCGATTCTCCAATAAGTTCTTTGGTAAAATTTTCAGCATCAAAAATTACTTCATCAAAGTACTTCATAGTACTATATCCAATCTAGAGATTAATATTCAACATTAGGCACCAAATACCAAGATTGATCACCTAATTGACTTCTTACTTCACTAATGTATTCTTTTAAATCTACTTTTGCGCAAGCAAACTTGAAGCCTACCCGGATGTAAGGACCATACTTTTCTGTATAGGTGGTCAGTCCTTTTTCCTTTATTTTATAAATAATATCTGTGATATTTGACTCATTACGGTAGGATCCAACAATGATGATACACTCTTCAGGATTAGCGGTTTCTTGTACCTTATTCGAAGCCACAGCAGCTGCTCCATCTTCGGCATTTTGAACTTCTGCATCTAACATCTTTTCCTCTGGATGGATGCTAGTGTCCATTGAAGTAGCCATGCTATCTTGAGATTTCTTTTTTGAAGATTGATAGTTATTATTGTTATACCAAGAAACACCATAGACTATTCCACCAATTAATAATAAAGTAAAAACTAATGGAATAAGCCACGCAAGATTTCTGCCTTCATCATAATCAGAATAGTCTACTGGTTCGATTTCCTTTTGAATAGGTGTATTCTTTTTTTGTACAAAATCCTTTTCTACTTTCTGTTCTTTTACTATTGGCTTTGAATCTGCATTTACGAGTTCAGCTTTAGGTGTTTTTTGTTCAATATTGCTATCCCTAATTGTACTTCTTTGATCATTTGCATCAGCAATACTTGTATGCTTAATTTGAGGATCATCCTTGGGCTGCTTAGTTGTTGGGTCTTTTATAATATGCTGGACTTCTAATTCAGGAAGCGATTCTTTCAGCCAAGCATTTAAAAAACTAGAAGCTTCAAAATGAACTTTCCCATCTGTCCCTCTTTGCAGCACACCAAAATTTTTGATGAGGACCTTATCATAATTTAAAAAACCATTCAGTACTTGGTTTGAAAAATTATTAAGCACTTTCAATGCTTTTTTCTCTGATAAAGAATAGCGATCCATTAACAGCCCAAGCATTTCACTTGATTCATGATGCTTTTCAGAAAAAACGATCGTAGAAGAAGGTGGTTTTATGCTTTTCTTTCCAGGATTAAAAGCTGCTCCATCATATTTAATTTCAAAGCTACCTACACCTGGTAAATTCACTTTATCGTGTTTGAATAAAGCTTCAACAATAATTTCTGAAATATTTATCTGCATATGAATGAATTCGAATTACTTTCGCAAAGATAGATATTTAATATATTACAAAAAAGTATAATACATTATGCTTTTGTTCTAGACTTTTAAAATACGAATTATTACGAACACAATTAAATAAGGTAAATATTGAAATTTAGATCTTCATATAAAATTATTGTGATCATAGTTTCTGCTTATATGTTGCTGGCCATCGTATGGTGGACCGTATTATTATTGCAGCAAAATGACATGATCCTTGATTTATCTACGGAATTAAGGCAAAAGGCAGGCATTTTGGTGGGATTTGATGAAGCTAAATCGGAAAGACAATATAGAATGATCTATAGCGAAAGTATCGTTTTTGGCTTAGCATTGTTGACGGGTATGTATTTACTCTATCGATCTTATAAGAAAGAACTCTTAATCCAGACTAATAAATCCAATTTCCTCCTATCCATAACTCATGAATTGAAAACTCCAATCACTGCAATTAAATTATTTTTACAAACCGTAAATAAGAGAATGAAAGGAGACCCTTCGCTGAGCAATATTAACGATCAAGCTTTAGCAGAAACAGACCGATTAGAAAATATCATCAACAAATTACTTACGGCCAATAAATTAGAAACTGCTTTTGATTATGTTAAAGAAGCATTAGATCCTAACCATATAATTAGTCAACGAATCGATCAATTTTTATGGAGAAAAAAAGATATGCAGATTAGCTACGAATCTACAGATGACGCAATCATATTCTTTGATCAGTCGGCTTTCACATCTATTGTGGATAATCTAATAGAAAATGCTTACAAGTACTCAAGCGATAGAAAACAGCTCAATATTAAAAGATGGTCAGAACAATCCTACACATTTATCAGTTTTAATGACCTAGGTGTCGGCATTCCTGATTCAGAAAAAAGGCAAGTTTTTCAGAAATTTTATCGAATTGGCGATGAAGAAACTCGAAACTCTAAAGGAACAGGTCTTGGCCTTTATATTGTAAAACAATTTGTAGATCATCACAAAGCCAACATAAAAATCAAAGACAATCACCCTAGCGGCAGTCAATTTATTCTTCAAATAAAAAAGCATGAAACGTAGAATTTTACTTGCAGAAGACGAAATTAACATACGGAGTATGCTAAAGTACAATCTTGAAGAAGAAGGCTTCGAAACCGTTGAAGCGGCTGATGGTGCTATCGCCAAAGAAAAATTGAGTAGTGAACATTTTGATTTATTATTGCTGGATCTAATGATGCCTAAATTCTCAGGACTAGAGGTTTTAGATTACATTAACACAGAAAACCTACATCTTCCTATCATTATTTTGTCCGCCAAAGACAACGCAAGCGATCGAGTTGAAGGTTTAAGGAAAGGAGCCGATGATTATGTTACCAAACCTTTTAATCTGGAAGAATTGCTCCTAAGAATCGAAAAATTAATCAATCGAAAAACCACAAGTCAGGAAACGTATTCTTCAGTTTTAAATTTTGGAGCAAACAGCATAGATTTCGAATCTTACGAAGCCATGACAACAGCCGGCAAAATTGCACTTACGAAAACTGAAGTTGCCATTTTAAAACTACTTCATCAACGAAAAAACCAAGTGGTTTCAAGAAAAGAAATTCTAAACAGTGTTTATGGATTCGAAGTATTCCCAGCTACTAGAACCATCGACAATTTCATTATGTCATTTAGAAAGTACTTCGAAATAGACCCTAAGAATCCACAGTATTTTGTGTCAGTGAGAGGAATAGGATATAAACTTGTGCTTACGTAAAATGCTTTAAAGCTTCGCGCTTTGTTAAATTGGCTAAATCTGTGTTTTCGTTTACAAAGTCCACCACTAGCTCTGGCTGGAATCTAGCCAATTGTCGTAAGGACCACCCTGCCGCTTTATTAATAAAGAATTCTTTAGACCCGATTTGACTTCTAATTAACTCAAACAAAAGTTCGGTATCCACCTCATTTTTATATTTAAGTTGGAAGATCATACTCGATCTAATCAACCACTTATTTCCGCTAGCCATCCATCTTTCTACATTTGGGTAGACCAATGTTGGGTGTTTTTTAAAAATAGTTCCTAGACAAGTGGGCGCTAAAAAATCAACAGTATCCCACCAAGATTTGCTGACTATCAATGACTCAATCCAAGGCAAATCTTTGTCAGATAATTGTTTTAACTGCTTTTTTAGTAAATCATTAGCTACATACTGATACTCTCGTTGTTTCTTTAGCCAAAGTATATCGACCAATTCGCGAAGGTGATTAATCACTATGGGCTTCCCTTCTTGATACAGATATTTAACAATCTCCTTCCGTTCAGGTGCAGTAATCCCATAATATTGGAAAAGATGCTTCATATATGCTTCCATTTGGATAGACTTGTCTGGTTTTTTTTTGTCTATCATCATGCGATCCAACTGGGCTAACCATTCCTTCATAAAATCATTATTTTTACATCTAAATATACATTAATTGAAACCACTAGCGGAAAGATTGAGGCCTAAAGACTTAGATCAGTATTTAGGTCAAACACAAATTGTAGGTAAAGATAAACCGCTGAGAAAAATAATAGAAAAGGGTGATATGCATTCTTGCATATTTTGGGGTCCTCCTGGTGTAGGAAAAACAACATTGGCCCTCATCATAGCCAAAAGTTTAAAAAGACCATTTTCTCAATTAAGTGCCATAAATGCAGGTGTAAAAGATATCAGGGAAGCTATTTCTAAAGCAAAAAATCAGCAATTCTTTGATCGAGCAACACCCATATTATTTATAGACGAAATACACCGATTTAGCAAATCCCAACAGGATGCACTGCTGGGCGCTGTCGAAACAGGCACGTTGACTCTCATTGGTGCAACCACTGAAAACCCCTCATTCGAAGTAATCCCCGCATTGTTATCAAGATGTCAAGTGTATGTGTTAGAGCATCACAGTGCGGAAGAACTAAAAATATTAGCCGACACAGCCGTTTCTCAAGATGAGTTTCTGAAGAAAAAAAACATCAGTATCAAAGAATATGATTTGTTACTTAGATTCAGTGGAGGCGATGCTAGAAAATTGCTCAACTGCCTAGAAATTGTCATTCAAAGTCATGATGGAAGCTCAGATTTAATCATTGATAATGCCATGGTAGAGGCAAGCATCCAGCAAAACATTGTCCGTTTTGACAAATCAGGCGAAATGCATTATGACCTTATATCCGCTTTTATTAAATCTATCCGCGGTTCTGATCCTGATGCAACGGTCTACTATTTAGCGCGCATGCTTGCTGGAGGAGAAGACCCTTTATTTATTTGTAGAAGAATGATCATCGCTGCTTCTGAAGATATTGGCTTAGCAAACCCAAATGCGTTACTACTGGCCAATAATTGTTTCCAAGCGGTCCATAAAATAGGTGCCCATGAAGGAAGAATTCCTATGAGTCAAACAGCTATATATTTAGCTTTATCAGCAAAAAGTAATTCAGCCTACCAGGCTATAAATGCGGCTATGGCGAAAGTCAAGGAAACAGGAAATGTTTCGATTCCACTACACCTAAGGAATGCACCCACTCAATTAATGAAAGATTTAAATTATGGTGCTAATTACAAATATGCTCATGATTATGACCAAAACTACGTAGAACAAGACTACCTACCTGATTCTTTGGTAGATCAAACATTTTATGTAGCCCAAAAAAATGCAGCTGAAGAAAAATTAAATCAGTACATAAGAAGCATGAAGGACAAAAAAACTAAGCCATAATTCAATATATTTGCAGCAAAAAATTACAACAATGAAACAAATTCTATTTAGTTTATTAATCTTATTTACTTGCTCCTTCTCTAGTTTTGCTCAACAATACTTCTCAAGTCCTGTTGAATCTTTTAGTAAAAAGAAACCAGCATATATCACTATGCAAGATGGAAAAGAAGTTGAATGCAAATTCAAATCAATGAAACGCAGTAAAGGTTTAATCAAAGAAATTACTGTTTGGGTCAATGAGAAAAAAACAACATTTGCTGCTACTGACATCAAAGAAATGTACTTACCACAAAGTGGTTTGGACAAATTAAATAAAGCTGTGGATTTTATAAATGATGCCACTCAATGGGACTCTGAAGATATTAATATGGACCATATAAAAGATGGATATTCTTACTTCATTCAATCACCTACACAATTAAGTAAAAAGAAAAAAGGAGATGTATTGATGCAGTTATTAAACCCTGCTTTCGCATCGAAAGTTATGGTCTTTCACGATCCGTTTGCCAGTGAGTCAGCATCTGCAAATGTAGGTGGTATTAAAGTAGCAGGTGGAAATGATAAATCATACTTTGTAAAAGTAGGAAATGCCGCTGCTTTTAAAGTCAGAAAAAAGGATTACAGCGATTACATAAATACCATTTTTGCGGATTGTGGAGTAAGTGGCTCAGCCAAAACTTACAAATGGTCAAATTTTGCTGAAGAATTAATGAATTATACGAAAGAGTGTAACAACTAAAATATATGAACGATCTTGATCTAATCAAACAGTCAGCAAAAGAATTTGCAGAAAAACATATTCGTCCTAATGTAATGAAATGGGACGAATCACAAGAATTTCCCGTCGAACTTATGCGCGCTTTAGGTGAGCAGGGTTTTTTGGGTGTCTTGGTACCTGAGGAATATGGTGGAGCCAATTTAGGATATCAGGCTTACATAAGCATCATAGACGAAATTGCTCAAGTTTGTGGATCAATCGGTCTTTCAGTCGCCGCACACAATTCTTTGTGCACCAATCATATTTTAAGTTTTGGTAGTGAAGCCATCAAACAAAAATATTTGCCAAAATTGGCTTCTGGTGAATATATCGGGGCTTGGGGATTGACAGAAGCAAATACTGGTAGTGATGCTTTACGTATGACCTGCGTTGCGGAAGATAAGGGAGATTACTACGAATTAAATGGTGCCAAAAATTGGATCACACATGGTATTTCTGGTGATGTTGCTGTGGTACTTGCTCGTACGGGTGATTTATTAGATAGCCGAGGAATTACTGCCTTTGTTGTCGAAAGGGGAACACCTGGTTTTTCTGGAGGAAAAAAAGAGAATAAGCTAGGAATGCGCGCTTCGGAAACAGCAGAAATGATTTTTGATCAGGTTAAAGTTCCTAAAGAAAATGTATTAGGGAATGTAGGCGAAGGATTTATCCAAGCCATGAAAATATTAGATGGAGGCCGCATAAGTATTGCGGCCCTTTCCATAGGTATAGCACGTGGAGCTTACAAAGCAGCCTTACGTTATGCTCAAGAAAGAGAACAATTTGGAAAACCAATAGCTCGGTTCCAAGCGATAGCCTTCAAACTCGCTGATATGGCCACAAAAATAGAAGCTTCCGAATTGTTGACTAGGCAAGCAGCAAGTCTAAAAATGAATGGTCAAAAGATGACAAAAGAATCAGCTATGGCTAAGTATTTTGCTTCAGAAACGGCTGTAGAGGTATCTACAGATGCTGTCCAAATATTTGGAGGATACGGATATACGAAAGATTTTCCGGTAGAAAAGTTTTATAGAGATTCTAAACTTTGCACTATCGGAGAAGGTACCTCTGAGATTCAAAAATTAGTCATTTCGAGAAATATTCTCGATTAATTTTTGTTCGTAAGCTTGTAAAACATTTTTTAGGTTAGAATAGAGTATACTGCTATGTTTTTTGAGCATGTCATTGAGTTGCATCCACTCTACCCTTTCGATTCCTTCGGCAGCTTGAGGTGTTACTGATTGGTTATGTGTTTTCATCAGGTACCAATGAGATTTTTTGATGGCTCGAATACCTGATTTAGTTTTATACGTGTGTTTGGTAACACATAATTTATACTCTAAATTTAAGTCAGTGACACCAGTCTCCTCTTCTACCTCACGAATAGCCGCTTGTTTTTTTCTTTCCTTAGACTCTAGCTTGCCTTTTGGCAAATCCCAATACCCTCGTTTATAAATGAATAAAATTTCATTCAATTCATTTATGACCAAACCTCCAGCGGCAGTCACCGTTTTATAGAGTGCTTTAAAAGCCTGTTTTAATTCGTCAAAAAGTGGATAGTGAATGATGACGGTAATTTTCTCATCATTCTTTTCTATCATGTCTATATAATTAAGCAAATACTTTTGCTTACCTGGGTATCTGTATATTTTGTGCGTCGGATATATACTCAATGTTTGTTCAAGTTTGGTGGAATCTTCTAAAACCAACAAAGTGCTATTTATATAGATTTTGTACATTTGCGACACTTGAAAGAAAAAAGTAATATTACCTGATGTCAGTTGTAGCTTCTGAAATTGCAGAAAAGCTTTTACAAATTAAAGCAATAAAATTAAGCCCACAAAAACCTTTTATTTGGGCATCTGGGAAAGAGTCTCCTATCTATTGTGATAATAGAGTCTCTCTTTCTCATCCAAAGATAAGATCATACATTATTAATGCCTTTGTAAAGCTGATAAAAGAGCGATTTAGTCATGTAGAAGCCATAGTCGGTGTGGCCACCGCTGGAATTCCGCATGGTGCATTGATTGCTGATGCCCTGGAATTACCATTTGCTTATGTCCGATCAAAAGCAAAAGCCCATGGGCGACAAAACTTAATCGAAGGAGAACTAAAAACAAATTCAAAAGTCTTATTAATTGAGGATTTGATTTCAACAGGAGGCAGCAGTATGAAAGCAGTTCATGCTTTAAGGGATGCTGATCATGAAGTTTTAGCAGTTTTAGCTATATTCGAGTATGGTTTTAAGCAAGCAGCTGAATTGTTCGAATCTGAAAATTGCAATTATGCTACTTTGAGCAATTACGAAACTTTAATTGCAGAAGCTGTAAAACTGAACTATATTTCTTCAGAAGAATTACACATTTTACAAAATTGGAAAACTTCAAGCTAACAATAGTCTAATACAATGAGCATTTTTACAAAAGAATCAGAGACCTTTCTTGAGCAGTATTTCACTAACTCATCTCCTACTGGATATGAAACTTCAGGTCAAAAAATTTGGCTTGATTATTTAAAGCCCTTTGTGGATGAAGTACATTCTGATCGGTACGGCTCTGCCTATGGTGTTATAAATCCAGGCCAAAAAATGAAAGTGGTTATCGAAGCTCATGCAGACGAAATTGCCTGGTTTGTTAATTACATCACTGACGATGGCTTTATTTATGTTATCAGAAATGGAGGAAGTGACCATATTATTGCCCCGAGTAAACGAGTAAATATCCATACAAAAAAAGGCATTGTTAAAGGCGCTTTTGGTTGGCCTGCGATACATACTAGAAGAGGTGACAAAGCCAAGCTTTCTCCAAAGTTAGAAAACATCTTCATTGATGTTGGAGCTAAAGATAAAGATGAAATTGAAGCTATGGGAATCCATGTGGGTTGTGTGATTACTTTTGAAGACAAGCTGATTACCCTTAATGATACATATTACGCTGGAAGGGCATTGGACAATAAAATGGGAGGCTTTTGTATTGCTGAGGTAGCGCGTAAGTTGACAGCCAATAAAGTGAAATTGCCTTACAGTTTATACGTTGTCAATGCAGTGCAAGAAGAAATAGGATTACGAGGAGCAGAAATGATTACCCAGACGATAAAACCGGATGTAGCTATCGTGACAGATGTAACCCATGATACATCGACACCTATGATTGATAAGAAAGTGCAAGGAGATGTGAAATGCGGATTAGGTCCTTGTTTAGCTTATGCACCTTCTGTCCATAATGGGCTACTCGATTTAATCGAAGAAACAGCTGAAAATAAGAAAATCAATTTCCAAAGAGCAGCTGCTTCAAGATCTACAGGCACAGATACTGATGCTTTCGCTTACAGCAATGGAGGTGTTGCCTCTGCACTAATATCTTTGCCATTACGATATATGCATACTACAGTAGAAATGGCACATAAAGACGATATTGAAAATGTAACAAATTTGATTTTCGAAACATTAAAAAATATTAAGGCGGACATGCCATTTAAATATTTTTAAGTTCTTTTCTTGAGTTTTTTGACTAAAGTACGCGCGGTCTATCTCTATGGTAATTTCCATATTGCCTTGATGGCTGTTTTAATGTGCATTGAGTCTTATCTTATATTTGACCGACATCTAAGCCCAAAGTTTCTATGGTTTATGTTTAGTTCGACCATGGTCATCTACACTGTGCATCGCATGTATGGCTTGCTAAAGATTAAGCCCGAAGATTTAAATGAGCGATATCTAGTCATTAATCAGATAAAATCCTTCTTTCCTTGGCTTCTTGCTCTGATGTCAATTATTGCAGGAGTAACATTTTTGTCTTTGCCTTTAGAGACAATGTTTGATTTGATATGGCCCTGCTTCATTTCACTATTGTACGTAGTGCCTTTATTTAACAAGAAACGCTTACGTGATTATCCATTTATTAAAATTATTGCCATAGCATTCAGCTGGAGTTATTTGACCCTCATAGTACCGCTTGGATTAGCTATGCCTAGTGGTGCTTGGTTATTATTTTTAGAAAGATTTTGTTTTTTTCTAGCCATCACTTTACCATTTGACCTTCGAGACAAGGAGATCGATCAAAGTGCAGGGACACTCACATTTGCGAGTGTTTTAAATGCACAACAAGTTAAATCAGTGAGTATATTTTTACTCTCATTGGGACTTACTATTTTGTTTTTTGGTCCAATGTTGTTTTCCCTTAAGACATCATTCATGATTGCTTTGACTATCTCTTATTTAATCACAGGATACCTGATCATTCTTTTATCTACTCAAAAAGAAGATGCTTATTATACATTCCTTCTCGACGGAACGATAGGTTTAAGATGCATCTTGATATTAATCTCAATGCTTATTGTGAATTTAACATGACATTGAACATCCTCATCATAAAATATTAAACTCTACTTATTATCCATTTTTTAGAATAAAATAAAGTATCTTGGCTACGCTATAATAGCATGTTTCTTATAATACTTGCTAGACAAAAGATTAAACCAATATGAGATTTTATTTGCTCCTACTTGTACTGAGTTTTAGTACATTGTTAAGTAGTCAAAATATAGTTCAAGGAGTTATTACCGATGCAGAGACTGGAGATGGGCTTATAGGAGCCACTGTTTTAATAGAAAATTCGAGCACCGGAACTACCACTGATTTTGACGGCGCTTTTTCCATTCAACATGCAGAAGCAGTCCCTTACAATCTAATCATTTCCTACACGGGTTATGCCGACCAAAAGATAGCTGTCACAGAATCTGAAAAGGAAGTAAAAATACAAATGAGTGAAGCCTCAATTGTTGCAGAAACAGTGGTTGTTAGAGGCCAAAGAGTATCTGAAACACAAAAGAAAGCACCATTAACCATAGAGTCTTTAGACTTGTTAGCTATAAAAGAAACCGCAAGTAATAATTTTTATGATGGTCTTGGAACGCTAAAAGGAGTAGATTTAACTTCTGCAAGTTTGGGGTTTAAGATAATTAATACACGTGGTTTTAATAGTACCTCTCCTGTACGATCCCTTCAAATAATAGATGGAGTGGATAATCAAGCACCTGGACTTAATTTTTCTTTGGGTAACTTTTTGGGTAGTTCAGAATTGGACGTTTTAAAAGTAGATTTGATTGTAGGAGCTAGTTCGGCTTTTTATGGCCCTAATGCTTTTAACGGTGTCATTAAGATGGACACAAAAAACCCATTTTTACAAAGAGGCCTTTCCGCAATGGTTAAATTTGGAGAGCGGAATATGTTTAATGGAGCCATACGATGGGCTGATGCTTTTGTAAACAATAGCGGAAAACCTTGGCTGGCCTATAAATTAAATTTAGAATACTTGAGAGCCGATGACTGGGAAGCAGAAAACTATGATCCTGTGGTGGGATCAGTGACCAATGCGTTAAACCCAGGAGGTTTTGATGCCGTCAACATTTATGGTGATGAATATACAAGATTGTTTGATCAGTCAACAGTTTCGCCCTGGAGTCAGCAAAAAGGATTAAATATATATCATCGATCAGGTTACAGAGAAATAGATTTAGTGGATTATGATACACGGAATTTAAAAAGTAACGCAGCGGTGCACATCCGAACAAATCCAGACAAAGAATTTGATTCGCCTGAATTAATTCTGTCGTCAAGTTTTAGTAATGGCACGACAGTTTATCAAGGAGAAAATAGGTTTAGTTTAAAAGATATATTGTTTTTTCAAAACCGAATCGAGTTAAGAAAACGTGACAAATATTTTCTGCGAGCCTATACTACTCGCGATGATGCGGGTAATTCATATGATCCATATTTCACTGCACAATTAATGCAAGAAGCTTCTAAAACAAATCTTGAATGGCGAACCGCTTATATTAATTATTGGTCCGGCACGATTACAGACAGGATGGATGAAAACGGTTATCCTCAGTTAGAATGGGTGGATAGCTTAAACATGTTTGTTTTTGATAATGAAGCTTTAGATACATGGAATGAAAATTATCAAGATTCTTTATTTGCATGGCACAACGAAGCATCTAATTATGCAGATGAACCACATCCTGAATTTGAAGATTTTACTGAATCGGCCTATATTCCTGGAACAGAAAGATACGACTCCCTTTTTAATCGAATCATTAGCACAAAAAGTGGTGATATAGCTGGTGGAACAAAACTAATCGACCGATCCTCATTATACCATGTGCATGGTGAGTACAATTTAGATGTTTCTGGACTAAACTACTTGAAAGTAGGTGCTAATGGTAGATTGTATACGCCAGTATCAGAAGGGACCATTTTCATAGATACAGCTGATGTAAAAATTAGAAATTATGAGTATGGTGTTTATACTGGTGCAGAAAAATCTTTTAGCGATAATAAATTTATTTTGAGTGCTACCTTAAGAATGGATAAAAACCAAAACTTTGATTATCTATTCAGTCCTGCTGCTAGCATTGTATATAATCCTGCAGAAAATCACTATCTGAGATTATCTTTTTCCTCAGCGGTAAGAAATCCAACGCTTTCTGACCAATATTTAGATTTTAATGTGGGTCCTGCTACATTGCGTGGCAATCTAGATGGTGTTGATAGCTTAATTACTTTAGAGTCCTTCAATATCTTTAGAAAAGACTTAAATATAGATACGCTGGAATATTTCGGAATCGATCCAATCCAACCCGAGCAAGTAAGATCTTTCGAAGCTGGATATAGAACTACCCTCTTCGAAAAATTGTTTGTGGATGCCAGTTATTATTTTTCACTCTATAACAATTTCATTGGATATCAAATTGGGCTAAATGGAAGTTTTGACCCTAATACGGGTTTCCCTGTGGGCATCAAAGCATTTAGATATTCGGCAAACTCAAAAAATACTGTTACCACCCAAGGGTTTTCTGTAGGGCTAAATTATTACTTTGCAGATTACTATAAAATTGGCGGGAATTATTCTTGGAATGTATTAAACACCCAATTAGATGATCCTATAATTCCTGCATTTAATACACCTGAACACAAGTACAATTTAACGCTCTCAGGACGAAATATACCCATCCGATTAGGATCCTTAAGTTTAAACAACATTGGTTTTAATGTAAATTATAAATGGGTCGAAGGTTTCATATTTGAAGGATCTCCTCAATTTACTGGGCCTATAGATAGTTATGCTTTAGTTGATGCTCAAGTTAATTACGTTTTCGATAAACTAAACACCACATTAAAAGTCGGTGCTTCTAATATATTAAACAATCAAGTCTACCAAACGTACGGTGGCCCTAGAATAGGCCGACTTGCCTACATAAAAATGCTTTACGAATTTCAAAAAAAATAAAATAACTAAACACTAAAAATTAGACTATGAAAAGAATTTACACTTTAATGATCTTCATGCTAGGTTTCAGTTTGTGCTCTTTTGCACAGAATACCAGGTATGTAGATGAAGTATTCACCGATGTGGATGTAACTTCAGATGTCATGTATGGTGCTAATATTACTATTATTAGCGTACCTGTTACGGGAATGCCTTCATTAGACACTTTGAACGTCGATGTATATTCTCCAAGTGGAGATACAGAAACAAACCGTCCTTTGGTGATGCTATTCCACACGGGTAACTTTTTGCCTCAATTTACCAACGGAAGTATCAATGGTAATAAAAATGATCCTTACTTGGTAAATGTAGCTCAGCAATTAGCTAGAAGAGGATATGTGGTTGCTTGCCCTGAATATCGTTTAGGATGGAACCCTATCTCTGACATCCAGGATGAAAGAACAAACACACTTATTAATGCTGCTTATCGTGGTGTTCAAGATTCTAGAACAGTAGCTAGATTCTTTAGAAGATCTATAGATGAGCAAGGTAATCCATTTGGCATTGATGGTGACAAATTTATTGCTTGGGGAACTGGTACCGGCTCTTACATTGCTTTAGCAACTACAACTTTAGATGCTTACGAAGATGTACTATTACCAAAATTTACTACTCAAGATGCTGATGGCAATCCTATTCCGATGGTTGTAGAATCATTGAGTGGTGATCCAGATGGTTTGACTTCTGCTTTATTAAATGTTCCTTTACATGAAGGATTCAGTTCAGATTACCAGTTGTGTGTAAACATGGGAGGTGCATTAGGAGATATATCTTGGTTAGATGAGAGTGATCCACCGATCATTAGTTACCACGTCCCTACTGATCCATTTGCTCCATATCAGACTGATGTACTTATTGTACCAACTACAGGTGATTTAGTAGTAGAAGTTTCAGGTAGCTATGATGTGCAAATGAAAGCTGCTGAACTAGGTGTAAACGATGTTTTTGCTTCAGGCATTTTCGGAGATGATTATACCAATGCTGCAAATGCTAACAATAATGGTATGGAAGGTTTGATGCCATTCAACAGACCTTCATGGCCTACTGATCCTAACGACCCAACTGTTTTAACTGCGTTAGAAGCATCTCCATGGGAGTTTTGGGATGTAGAAACTTGGTCAACGGATCCTTTCGGTCAAATAGGATTGAATGGAGAAGGTGGTCCTTGTGAAGGTATTCCTGTTGATTTATGCAACTGGCATGTGATCTCCTTAGGTAGTAACCCTGATATGTCTTTTGAAAAAGCAAGTGCTTACCAAGATAGCATTATGGGATATTTCGGTCCTAGAGCTTGTTTAGCCTTAGGTCTTGAAGATTGTGCTTGGTTGTACACTTCTGCGGAAGATGAATTTCTTAGTAATGAAATAACTATCAGCCCTAATCCGGCTACTGACCAGTTTATTATTAAAGCTGACGATTTAGTTATAAATTCTGTAATCATCACAGATTTAGCAGGAAGAACTGTTAGCGTACATAACAACGTAAACGCAAGTCAAACTACTATACAAAGAGATGGATGGAATGCTGGTTTTTATTTAGCACAGATAAGTGTGCGAGATAGAATAATCACTAAAAAGCTAGTCATCAAATAAATATAATGCAATAAGCCTTTTAAAGGGGAAGCGATAAAGTTTCCCCTTTTTTATTGCCCTAATCTCTTCTTTAAATTCAATGAAACATTTAATTGTTCAAGCGTCGTTGCAAAATCGGCTTCCTTGTATATAGCTGCCAGCGAACTAGAATAACTACCGGTCAATCCAAGATTAAGCCTCGGACTTAAGGCATAATTAATATCTAACCCTAGGCCCGCCATGGGAATAAATCGGCGAACATTAGTTTGTTTTAAGCTGATCATTCTATTATTTGTAGAGAATCCTTGTTGCTCCACATTTGCCTTGACAAAATCATTAGAAATATTCAGGATGTAGTTAGCACCTATTTGCCCCAGCACATTAAAGCGAAAACCTCCCATTTTAAGCCATTCCTGATGCAGTCCTATGCTCATGTTTAAACTTTCTATATTGTGCAATGTTTCTAGATTTATGGTCAGAGATTCTGCATTAGAAGAAACGGATCTGTTTACACTCATTGATGATTCCATAAAGCCAATCGGCGATGCCATTACCAAATTCACACTATTGGACATGTCTGCTTCATTCGCATAATCATAATTAACTGATGAATTGTGGCCTGATAAAAAGTCAACTGATGCATAAGCAATAGAAAATTCAAACGACTGCTTTTTACCACCATTGAAGTACGTGTTTATGCCAGTGTTGAAACCATTACCTTGATTGAAATAAAAGTCAGCAGGATCCAAAGCATCATTAAAATGGTTGTTTAAATTAAATCGATAATGTATAAATCCTGCAAAAGCACCGATACTTAAGGATTTTTTTAACGAAGACCTTGTTGCATTCGCTTGGCCGTTTATTTCAACTTGATAAGATTTATCCCAAATGAGTGGTAATAATCTATTAACCTTGGCAAGGGTAATGATATCAAGTTTGCCATCTTCAGAAAAAGATAAAAATGAAGAATTTCGCACTGCATTTCTCCTTTTCATTTGATCACCAATATTCTGTTGTGTTATGAAGCTTGCTTCACTACTATTTGTAGTTAAAGCTTGATTCTTCGTTTCTATCGTAAATGTATTTGTTCCATAAGTCATTCTTGCCTTGTCTCTAATCGTCTTGCTAGACTTCGCAATTGATTGTTGAGAAGCACTTTTAACCACAGCTTTGTCTGAAGTGGTTAAAATTTCAGAAAGTTCATCTTTTTGTTGGTCTACCCATTGATTGGTTTCTTGTTTTAAGTCCATTTTATGGTATATCTCGTCATCAAGATCACTCACTGATTCTTGTATAGCTGCATCTTGATTTACGGGAAGCAAGTTATAGAATACGCCAAAGAGAATCAATCCTAAAACCCAATAGATAAACTTAGGTTTTCTCTTTTTTCTTTTTTGTTCAATGCTTTGTTTAAAAGCTAAATATGTTTCTTCTTTAGGAGTCAGCCATTGCTCATTGTCAAGGCTTTCATGATGAAACTTCTCCCTCCACTTTTGTGTATCCCTATCCATACTTAACCATCATTTTGTTATCAAAAGGAAGAATTTTTCTCTGCAATAATTTCCTTGCTCTTTGCAATTGCGACTTGGAAGTTCCTATGCTAATTCCTAACATTTCTGCTATTTCTTTATGGGTAAATCCATCAATGACATACATATTAAAGACTGTTCTAAAACCTTTCGGAAGTTGTTGGATAACAGAAGTTAATTCTTCCAAATTTAGACTTTCGAAGGCCTTAGGCATGATACCTATCGAATGATTAGTATCGTCAATTTCTTCCCAAAAATTTGCAGGCTTGTTTTTTTCGTAGTTGCATAAGGCAAACATTAATGACCAGTCGCTTAGACCAGACAATAAAGTTGCCTTTTGAAGGATTAAACCTATCTAATTGGGTATAGATTTGGATAAGACTTTCCTGAAGGAAATCATCCGCATCTTTTTCCAGTCTAGCATATCGCTTGCAAATTAGATAATAATCTCTCCTATACTTTTTATACAACTCATCAAAATCGCCAGTATTTCCCCGAAGGATGGACTTAACTAATTTATAATCTTGTAAATTTTTATTAATCATTAAAATATAAAAAGTGGAGCTCACTGTCTGCGTGAGCTCCTATTCGCAAAAAGGATTATAGCTTAATAATTTTTCTTAGGTATCTCTTATCGTCGCCTGATAATTCTAAAATATATTGTCCTTTATCCAATGATGAAATATCAATTTTATTTGCTGTAATCTTATTCATTAAAACCGTCTGTCCACTGATATTCATAATACGGAAACTAGAAAGATTCTGATCAGTAGAAATTTGAATAATAGAAGCACTTGGGTTTGGATAAAGATCTAAAGAAATGGTGCCGAAATCATTGTCTGTAGAAGAGCTAACTGGAAGTAAAACTGCATCTATTACATGGACAACTCCATTATCTGTAGCTAAATCTGCAACGATAACTTGAGCATCATTAATAAAAATCCCTTCATTGGTTATCGATACGGTAACTTCTGCTCCATTGATGGTAGCAGCTGTTTGTCCATCCGACAAATCTGTACTTCTAATATCTCCGCTGATAGCATGATATAATAAAATATCCGTTAAGTCTCCACTTGGATCTGCTAATAAAGCATCGATTGTACCTTCTGGCAATGCTTCAAAGGCAGCGTCGGTAGGTGCAAATATCGTAAACGGTCCATCTCCACTTAAGGTAGTCTCTAAACCAGCAGCTAAAACGGCAGCTTCTAAAATGTTATGATCTTCACTTCCTACGATAACATCTACAACTGTGACTCTTGGTGGCAATAAAACTGCATCTATGACATGGATGACACCGTTATCTGTAACTAAATCAACCACTGTTACTTGCGCGTCATTGATAAACACACCTTCATTCGTAATACTCACAGTGATGTCTTTTCCATTGATGGTAGCAGTGGTTTGTCCGTCGGACAAATCAGTACTTCTAATATCTCCGCTAATAGCGTGATATAATAAGATATCCGTTAAGTCTCCACTTGGATCTGCTAATAAAGCATCGATTGTACCTTCTGGCAATGCTTCAAAGGCAGCGTCGGTAGGTGCAAATATCGTAAACGGTCCATCTCCACTTAAGGTAGTCTCTAAACCAGCAGCTAAAACGGCAGCTTCTAAAATGTTATGATCTTCACTTCCTACGATAACATCTACAACTGTGACTCTTGGTGGTAATAAAACTGCATCTATAACATGGATAACACCGTTATCTGTAACTAAATCAACCACTGTTACTTGAGCATCATTGATAAACACACCTTCATTTGTAATACTAACAGTAATGTCTTTTCCATTGATGGTAGCAGCTGTTTGTCCATCCGACAAATCTGTACTTCTAATATCTCCGCTGATAGCATGATATAATAAAATATCCGTTAAGTCTCCACTTGGATCTGCTAATAAAGCATCGATTGTACCTTCTGGCAATGCTTCAAATGCAGCATCGGTAGGGGCAAATATTGTAAATGGACCATCTGTACTTAGAGTAGTTTCTAATCCGGCAGCTAGAACGGCCGCTTCTAAAATATTGTGATCTTCACTTCCTACGATAATATCTACAACTGTAACTCTTGGTGGTAGTAATACCGCGTCTATAACATGGATTACACCATTATCGGTAACTAAATCAACAACTGTTACTTGCGCATCATTGATAAACACACCTTCATTCGTAATACTAACAGTGATATCTTTTCCATTGATGGTAGCTGCTGTCTGTCCATCCGACAAATCAGTACTTCTAATATCTCCGCTGATAGCATGATATAATAAAATATCCGTTAAGTCTCCACTTGGATCTGCTAATAAGGCATCGATCGTACCTTCAGGCAATGCCTCAAATGCAGCATCGGTAGGTGCAAATATCGTAAACGGTCCATCTCCACTTAGGGTAGTTTCTAAACCAGCAGCCAAAACTGCAGCTTCTAAAATATTATGATCTTCACTTCCGACAATAACATCCACAACACTAACACTTGGCGGTAATAGAACGGCATCAATTACATGTACTACTCCATTGTCAGCTACTAAATCAGCAATAACTACTTGAGCACCATTGATAAAAACACCATCAGCGTTTATGCTTACATTTATGTCCTTTCCGTTAATTGTACCGGCCGATTGTCCATCCGATAATTGTACACTACGAACATCTCCACTCAAGGCATGGTAAAGTAAAATGTCAGTCAATGCTCCACTAGGATCAGCGAGCAGTGCATCAATGGTTCCTTCTGGTAAAGCCTCAAATGCAGCATCGGTAGGTGCAAATACTGTAAAAGGACCATTAGCATTAAGTGTAGCATCTAAATCAGCCGCCATCACTGCAGCTTCTAAGATTGTATGATCATTGCTATTAGCAATTATGTCGAACACAGACTGGGCAGACATTGAAGTCGAAAACAAAACGAAAAACAAAAAGTAAATCTTCCTAAACATGGTTTAATTTTTAAAATGAATTAATCTTTACACATGTACTATATGCATAGAAAGCACAAAGGGTTGCATTTTGTTTAACTATTTATTGAAATAATTAAACAAAATGTGGTTTTGAGCCAACATTTGCTAAGATATAAGGAAGACGTAGCGAGTAAAAAAAAGCTTACTGTGCGGTTATGGTGAATGAAGTTCTTCTATTTTCTTGATGTTCATCTTCTGAACATTCATTGCATATACAAGGATTTCTTGGGTTAGTTTCTCCAAAACCTTGAGCAGTTAAACGATCTGATGCTATATTATTATTAATTAAATAATCTCGAGCTGAAGTGGCTCGCTTATTAGAAAGTTCCAAATTATAGTCATCGTTTGATCTACAATCAGTGTGAGCATTTATCTGAATACTTAAATTGGGATTCTCATTAAGGAGATTTATTAATTCGTTTAAAGATGGTTTAGCGTCATCGCGAATATCCCATTTATCTAAATCGTAGTAAATATCTTCCAAAACGATCTCTTTCCCTATTTCAAGCGCCTCTAGTCGCATATTAATTTGAATCGTAGTATCCTTACCATAATATGAAGGAGACTCAATGATAGCTGTTTTGGATTCAACAAAGTAATCTTTTTTTGTGGCGCTGATGGTAATAGATTCTCTTTCCGATATTTCTGTTACAAAAAATCCACGATCATTGGTATTATAGTTTTCTGTGGTGCGTGTTCCCTTTACATTAACGTCTACGCCAGGCAATGTTTCTCCTTGCATATCCGTGATCCTAACGGCCAGATTTACTCTAAAGTCTTCTATATTCTCATCTAGATCTTTATCTTCTGTAATGATTGTCTTTTCACTATAAGCATAAATATCATCTAATCCTTTGCCTCCCACTCTATTCGAACTAAAATATGCTATCGATTTACTAGTATCATATTCGTTGATGTATTTTGAGAAAGAAAAGTCATCAGCACCAGAGTTTATGGGTGGTTTCAGGGCAATGGGCTCCTCCCAAGATCCACTTGCATTGATATAAGTTTTATAGATATCTAAGCCACCATAACCAGGGCGTTTATTAGAAGAAAAATAGAGTGTGTCTTCCTGAATAACTGGGAACATCTCACTAGCTTCAGAATTGATAAAATCTGGTAATTTAGTAGCTTCATCCCAGTTTCTTTCTCCTTTTTGTGAATAGTATAAATCATGACCGTTATCAGGTGTATATACCGCAAAAATCAGCGTGCTATCGGACACCAAGTATGCAGGATGACCGACATTGGTCCACTCCTCAAAAAACATAATAGGAACGGCTTCTGACCATTCTCCATTAAATCGGGATGACTGATAAATACGACAATAAGCATTGCGCTCAGCAAGAGATTCACAACGAGTAAAATAAACTATATCATTGGTTTCATTAAAGCAAACCGGTCCTTCGCTTTGTTCTGAATTCAGTGTAGTCGAAAAAGGATAAGCATAATTTCCCTCCTCATTGGATATGTATAAATCAGAATGTGGTCTACCTGTACCAGGGTCAATGGATGATCCTACTATCGATTCCTTATCCGAAACATACACTAAATATTCGTTTTCAAACAATATGGGCGCATAATCTGATGAGGCTGAATTGATGCTCAGGTTTTCAATACCCACTTCTTTATCTGATGGCTTATAGTCTTTTAAGTCTTTACACAAATTTATTTCTAAAATATACTTTCGATCTTTAGAATCTTGATACAAAGTATTAAAAGCTCTTATGGCAATATCGAAACTATCCACAGCTTTAGCTTGGTAAGCAAAATCGTATAATGTAGTTGGATCAGCTGCAAACTTAGACCGTTCTTTAGCCCAGTCGTAAGCAGCTGAATACTGATTAAGCTTGATATAAGATTTAACTAATTTGTCTGTTAATTGTAATTTTTCCTCTGCACTTTTTGCACTATTATATTCTTGCTTCAGTAAATCTACTGCTAATGGGTATCTTTTTAGTTCATAAGCTTGATCTCCAGTTTTAATTTTTATAGCCAAGCTGCAAGAAACTATAGAAAGCAAAAACAAAATAAATACAAAGCTCCTCATATTAAATGATAACGATTCTAGGTAAATATATGGTATAAAAAAAGCCCTGCGAAATAGCAAGGCTTTTAAATTTATCTTCTACAAGCATTAAATAGCTTTTGAAAATCTTTTCTTCGTAGTTGTTCCATCTTTTGCCGATAATTCTTTAGTTAAATCTCTTACAATCGGAGTTGCAATAAAGATAGAAGAATATGTTCCGACAATCACACCCACTAATATGGCAAAAGCAAAACCTTTCATACTTCCTCCTCCAAATAAGAAAAGGATGAGTACCATCAAGAATGTTGTAAATGAAGTAATTATTGTTCTACTGAAAGTGCTATTAATAGACATATTAAGTATTTCATCCGTAGACTTGTTTGTGTATATCCCTAAATACTCTCTAATTCTATCAAATAGTACAACCGTATCATTAATGGAGTAACCTATTACAGTCAATAAGGCTGCAATGAAGGCTTGGTCAATTTCCAAAGAGAATGGTACTATACCGTGGAATATGGAGAACAAGGATAATACTATCATTGAATCATGGAAGAGTGCGGCAACCGCACCCAAACTATACTGCCATTTATTAAATCGAATAAAGATGTAAACAAAGATTAATAACAAGGCAAGTAAACCAGCATAGATCGAACTATTTCTAATGTCGTCCGCAATCGTAGGTCCTACCTTACTTGAAGTTACCACATGCGTACCCGAAGTCAAGTCTGGCGATTTAAAATCATCTAACGAGGTCTTATCCCCAGTGATTTGTGCAATCCCTTCATGTAATTTTGTAACTACTTTATCTGCTACACCTTCACTATTATCTCCTACTAAATAAGAAGTGACTATGTTAAACGTGTTATCCGTATCAACTGCTTTAACCTCAGTATCTGCATCAAAAAACTTACCTAATCCAGCTCTTAAAGCTTGTGCATCGACTGTGCTACCTTCAGCAAACTCAACATTGTAAGAATATCCACCTTTGAAATCCACACCTAGGTCAAATCCTCTCATAAAAATAGATCCAATACCTAACACTATAATGGTAGTCGAAACAACATAAGCTAATCTTCTCTTAGATAACCAATCTATTTTTAGATTAGCAAACATATTTTTAGAAGTTCCCGTCCAGAAACTTAAGTTTCTTTCGCCTCTAGTAAACCACTCGATGAGCATACGACCAATTAATACAGCCGTAAACAAAGAAGAAAGTACACCGATAATTAGTACAACCGCAAATCCTTTAATTGGACCTAATCCAAAATAAGCTAATACGATCGCAACCAAAATGGTTGTAACATTCGCATCTACGATAGCAGAGTAAGAGTGTTTAAACCCGTCTGCAATCGAAGCTTTTAAAGACTTACCTAGTCGCAGTTCTTCCCTAATCCGTTCAAATATGATAACGTTGGCATCGACTGCCATACCTATCGTTAGGATGATACCTGCAATTCCCGGCAATGTTAAAACTGTACCATAGGACGCTAATGCTCCAAAAATGAATACTAAGTTTAGTAACAAAGCAATAATGGATACAAAACCAGAACCACCATAGTAGAACAACATAAACAAAAGAAGCAATCCAAACCCAATTAAAAGAGAACGGATACTTGATGATATGTTTTTCTTACCTAGTGAAGGTCCTACTGTAGATTCTTGAATGATTTTAATTTTCGCAGGCAATTTACCCACCTCTAAAATACTAGCAAAGTCCACCGCTTCTTGAACTGAGAATCCACCTGAAATCGCAGAAGAACCACCGGTAATAGGTCCGTTTACTCTTGGTGCAGATATTACTTCATCATCAAGCGCAATCGCTATTTCTCTATTGCCATTGTTAGCCGCTTGAGTGGTCATCTCTGCCCATTTCTTCGCACCTATCGGATTCATTCTTAAATTTACTTCTACTTCACCACTCAATGGATTTGGAGACTGAGAAGCACCAGTAACTACATCACCTTCTAATGGAGGCTTGTCAGTTCCACGCTTCTTGATCATATAAAGCATATAATCTTCAGTGATCTCGCCAGTTTCAAAATCTTTATGCGGTTTTCTGGACCACAATAATTTCATATTCTGGGGCAAAGCATTTGTAGCTTCAGGAGATTTTAACAACTCAGAAATTGCATTTCTTTTATTCTTAGCTGCAACACCGATCACGGTTGCAGGATAAGCAGTCGCTCCATTGTTTAATGTCAATAAATCAAAAAGAGGACCACCACCTAAATTGTCAAATTCTGATCCTGTTTTTTCAACCAATTCAAAGGTAGTTTCACCTGTTTCGTTTCCTAATGAATCCAATACATTGCTATAAATAGTATCATATTCGATTCCCTTATCTTCTACTTCAGTAGTTGCTCCACCTTTCTTAGATAATGCATCATTGATCTGAGTAAATGTATTTAATACTCCAGGGTCATTAACTCTATAGGTTTCCCAAAACTCTAAAGCAGCACCTGCTTGAAGAAACTTTCTGGCTCTCTCAGGATTATCGATACCGGGCATTTCTACCAATATTAAATCTCGAGCGTCATCTAAAGAAACGTTGGGTTGAGTTACCCCTAGTTTATCGATTCTTTGCTTTAAGCGCTTAAACGTATTATTAACCGTTTCATCCACTTTCGTACTTAATATTCGAACAACTTCTCCGTCAGATGTTTCTGCATTGATTTGATTCTTCAACTCAGAATCTCGCATAAAAATCTTGGCTAATTTCTTTCCGTTTTGATTTTTAGCAAACTCCCGTTGAAACAAAGTCAGATAGTTTGACTGAGAGTTTTCTAAGGCCGCATCTGCTGCATCTAATGCCGCAATAAAATCAGTATCACGAGAACTTCTTGATAGATTTTCTAAAATGTCTCTGACATCTATTTGTAGTACTGCACTCATACCACCTTTTAGATCTAATCCCAATGCTAATTGGCGCTTTTTTAGATCATCATAAGTAAACTTACCTAAAAGCGGCAAACTAAATATATTTTCCGTAGACATGGAATCTAGGTACTTTATATTGGCTCTTTTAAATGCTTGACTTTTTTCCTTTGAGTCGGGCATATTCACCACCATTTCTTGCGCGTACGCTTGTGCATTTTTCTCGACCTTTCTTGTAGGTAGTATATAAAGTACTTGCAGTAGGGTTACTGCCAAAAGCAAGAAAAATAAAACACGAATTAATCCTTTACCCTGCATTATATTATAATTATTTAGATTCGTAAAAAACTCCGCAAATATAATCACTTTCCTATACTTATGGCAGCAAATGATAATTTGATTATAAATTGGATATTTTCTTGCTAATTTCTCAACTAAAAGCACTAAAATTATTAGTATTGAGCAATATCAATTTATTTAATAAAATATTACAAAATGGGATTATTCTCTTTTTTAAAAAATGCAGGATCAAGTATTCTAAAAGATGAAGCAAAAAAGAATGATGCAGACATGGAAATGGAAGCTAATATGCATGCAGCAAAACTAAATGCTTTAAAATCAGTGGTTCATTCCGCAAATTTAGATATTGCTGATATGCATATTGACCTTGAAGATTCTACCGTGACTGTATATGGTCAGTGTGAAACAAATTCGGAAAAAGAAAAAGTTATTTTAGCCTTAGGCAATGTAAGTGGCATAAGTGCCGTAGATGATCGGATAAGCATTGTAGAAGCGGAAGAAGAAGTGCCTGAAGCTAGATTTTATGAAGTGCAACCGGGTGATAGTCTTTCCAAGATTGCTAAGAAATTTTATGGTGACCCAATGAAATACCATGCCATCTTCGAAGCAAATCAACCACTACTGAAAGATCCAAATAAAATTTATCCAGGACAAAGTTTAAGGCTACCCAACATATAAACACAGCGACAATCATGGTCCTCAATCATATGGATTGGGGATCCCTGTGGATTTATTGTCTAAAGCCTTTAAGTTTTATTCCTCTCCAGCCCATTTGCAAATCATATTTTCCATCCTTGTTGAGAATAAATTCAAACGATTCTGCAGCATCTGGATCCACAAAAAAAGTGTGTTCATTTTCAGCAAATAGTTTGGTCGGCTCTTCACCTTCTTGGTTTACCATTAATTGACCATTCACTTCCTTAATTTCTAAACTGAGTTTATTCATATCTGGAAAAGAGTACTTGCCTTCATATCTTTTGAGTATTGTTTTGTCCAATGTCGTATGAACTCGCTTGATAACTCTTGGCATTTTGTATGGCTCGCCATTTAATAAATTCGATACATCTTGCAGTGTTTGTTCAAAAGGAATACCATCAAAATTGCAGAGCATAACCCAATCTATATCTTTCAACACATCTGTATATACATGGACTCTGACACCGTCCGACCCACCACTTTGTTGGATAATGTCATCTTTGGCAAGCGTACTTGCATCTTCATTTGCCCTAAAATAAGAAAGCATTATTTGTAGATCCTCAGCAGTAGAAAATATCCTAGATTGACTAAATTCATCATTTTGTACATTTTCAATCTGTTTTATGCCGTTATCTTCCATTTCGTGATTCATAGCCATCGAATGCATTTTTTGGCTTTTTGTATGATATCTTGCCCCTGAATCATTCATTTGTAAAGGTTCGAAAAACTCAGTAATTAGATAGTCTTCAAAACTTTTGTCATGTATTTTGCCAATGATAAAATATAACAATTGATAGCCTAAATTTGAGTATTGCTGTTTTTCTCCAGGATTAGCCAATAATGGCTCTTGCTTTATGAGTTCAACTATTTCTTCGGGACTTTTATGGATAAGCACTCCATCAAAATGAGAAAAATCTCGAGGTAAACCAGACGTATGATTGATTAAATGATTGATGCTTATTTGTTCTCCATTAGGGAAATCTTGTATGTATTTTATAATGGGATCATTGTATTTGATTATCCCTTGAGATTCCATCCTCATTAATAAATAGTTCGCCATTAGCTTAGAGACAGAATGTACATCAAATTGATTCTTTTTATGAACCATGAGTGATGTTTCATTGGCTTCTTTCAAATTATAAGCCTCGTGCAGCACTATCTTATTATCCTGAGCCAAGCATACTACTCCATTGAATTTTCCTAAATCTGTTAACGCTTGAAAGTATTGATTTAACTCATCACTCAGATTGGAGCTCTTTTCTGATGAATGATCTGCACTTGTTTTTGAAATTTCATTTGATTGACAAGCAAAACATAGAAAAGCTAGGATAATGAGAAAGTTAAATTTCATTTGGATTATGTTATTGAGTTCAATCAAAAAGGTCCAAGAAAAAATTCTTGGACCTTTTAATTCATTTATTTTGAAAGTATTAGTATTCATATATAATTGGCATAGGCCAATCATCAAGATTTAAGATAAAACTACTTTCTCCTTCTGCTTCTAATATTTCCATGTTGAAGCTTAGTTCTTTGGTGATTACTGTTTGACAATCTTCCTCATTTTGCAAGGTCAATTTAGCAAAACGTTGTACAGGTAATGATTCTGCAATTTGATCTGCATCCACCAAGGCAATATCCCATAACTCACCATCACAACCAGAGGCTGAAAAAGTTATGTGTAAGCATTTATCCATTAATTCTACGTCTACCAAGGTGTAATCATCACTCAATCCATTGATATAACCATTGGAATCTATGTTGATCACTCGATCACAATTACCAGCTCCTTCTTCTGGTTCGTCTTCGTTATCGCAGGATAAAAATCCTAAAACAAAGAGCAGCGGAAAAAGTAAAAATATCTGTTTAAAAAAATCTTTCATGGGTACCTTCTGATTTGTTATAAATAGCATAAAGCATGTAAATTACGGAATGGTTCGCACAATTTCCATTTGATCTCCACTAACCGAAAGAATCTCAAAATTGAAAATAATATTAGTCTCAGACCAATTTGAGGTATTTAACTCAAGCATATTTTCACTGACTGATTCCCATGAACCCCCAAATCTATCATAACAAATTGGAGGTGTGCCACACCAACCAGCATTTTTATTTTCGACAAATGTCCCATCCTTAATTATACTAAAGCCATAATTATCTGAAGGAAGAGCATCTACCCTTTCATATATTTCTGAATTGGATTCATAACTAGTAATTTCCCAATGTCCTACATAATCATTGTTTACAGGATTTTTAGAGCAAGACCCCATACTTATACAGAGTACTAAAAATAAAATTGACGATTTAAATAATTTCATGGTTTGTTCTTTTTTTTAATAAGACGCATTCAACAAATGATTGGTTGGGATAACACAAAAAGTAGCTTACACTTTTTTGTAGATCAGTGCTAAGAAGCTTAAACTATACAGTTATTATTATGTTTAGATGACATCAAGAAAGCATTATGAAAATATTTGAATTAAAGAAAGAACAACTTTTACCGATTAAGATGGAAGAAGCATGGGATTTTTTTTCTTCTCCGAGAAATTTAAAGAAGATTACTCCTTCTTATATGGGATTTAGTATTACCACGAAGGATTTAGCTTCAAAAATGTATGCAGGACAAATCATTTCATACATTGTAAAACCTGTTTTGGGCATTCCTTTAAAATGGACGACAGAAATCACACATGTAAAGGATCGAGAATACTTTGTAGACGAACAAAGATTTGGGCCATATGCGCTTTGGCATCACCAGCATTGGTTTGAAGAAACTAAAGAAGGTGTGCTTATGAAAGATCATGTAAGCTATGCTTTGCCTTTGGGTTTTCTTGGAAGGATGGCCAATGCCATCTTTGTACGAAAACAGCTAGAAACCATTTTCGAATATCGAAAAAAGGTAACTTCGGAAATTTTTAAAACTGAACCTTCTTTGCGATAATTTTTACTTCTTTCCTTACTTTAGTTGCAAACGAATACGTATGGAAACATTCATTCACTTTTTCGAAAATCTTTCTTCTGTTCACAAACTAGCCTGGATTTTTATTTGTTTATCCTTAAGTTGGTTTTTAGAATTTGCTACTCCACTCAGTATTTTGGATTATAAGAAATGGAAACATGCCATTCGAAATCTGGCCTTTTTAGGTACATCTCTTATTATCAACTTAGTTATGGGTTTATTAACTGTAAGTGTTTTTATATGGCTTTCTGAACATTCCTTTGGTGTATTTAATTGGTTTTCCTTAAATGTGTGGCTAGAGTTATTACTTGCAGTTATGATGTTAGACTTGTGTGCCCAATACTTAGTCCACTATTTATTGCATAAAGTAAAATGGATGTGGAAATTACACTTAGTCCATCATTCTGATACAAAAGTAGATGCCACAACTGGTACAAGACATCACCCTGGAGATTATTTTGTGCGTGAGTTATTCGCTTTAGCTACTATTTGTTTATTTGGTATTCCCTTAGGCATTTACCTGTTCTATAAGATATGTACCATTTTCTTTACCTATACCAGTCATGCAAACATACAATTGCCTAAATGGTTGGATAAAGCATTGGTAACGGTATTTATAACACCAAACATGCATAAATTCCATCATCATTTCGAACGACCTTGGACCGATAGCAATTTTGGCAATATCTTCTCTTTATGGGACAGACTTTTTGGAACCTTTGTATACGATGATCCTAAAAAAGTAGTTTATGGACTCGACACTGTCGATGCCTCTAAGGACGAAAATTTAGCGTATCAGTTTGGACTACCATTCAATTCTTCAATTAAGACTGATTATTGAAGACCGAATTGAAATAATATATTATTACCTTTGTTTTTCATTTAAGATATCATGAGTAAACTTTTATTTAATTGTTTGCGTTGGTATCAATAATTAGTATTTATAACATAAAAATTTCTATGGCGAAATCACAACAAACATTCAACAAAAAAGAAAAGGAAAAGAAAAGAAGAAAGAAAAAACAGGATAAACTAGAAAAAAGACAACAGAGAAAAGAGCAAAGAGCTCTTGAAGGTAAAAAGTCTTTTGAAGATTTGTTGATGTACGTTGATGAAGATGGAAACTTAACGAAAGAAAAGCCAGATCCATTAAAAAAGAAAAAAGAAATTAAGGTCGAAGACATCGTTCTTGGAGCCGCTCAAAGAGTAGATATTCCTGAAGAGAAAATCAGAAAAGGAAAGTGCAAATTCTTTAATGATGAGAAAGGCTATGGTTTCTTAATTGACGCAGCAAATCAAAATAGCATTTTCGTCCATATCAACAATATCCAAGGAGATGACATTCGAGAAAATGATAAAGTTGAATTTGAGATCGAAATGGGTCCAAAAGGTCCGAATGCGGTTAACGTAAAAATTATCAACTAAGAAAAATTAAGACAAATAGTATGATAAGCAAGCACATCCACTTATCGTACTATTTGCCATAGATTCATTTTTATTCGATTATTGCTTCAATGATGGGACCAAACAATTCTGCTTTTAAACTGGCTCCTCCAACTAATCCTCCATCGACATCGGCTTTAGCAAATAGCTCATTGGCATTAGCAGGTTTTACACTACCTCCATATAAAATAGATGTTTCTTCGGCCATTTCTGCACTAAACTGATTATTTACAAGTTGTCTGATATGTTTGTGCATATCTTGTGCTTGATCAGCACTAGCCGTTTTGCCAGTACCTATTGCCCAAATGGGCTCATAAGCAATGATAGTATTTTGCATTTGTTCTTTATCTAACTTAAGTAAGCTGTTTCGTAATTGTTGCTCTACATAGTCGTTTTGTTCTCCAGCTTCTCGAACAGAAAGAGGCTCACCACAGCAGTATATTACTTTCAATCCTGCTTGATGGGCCATTTGCATTTTCTCAAGAATTAAAGCTTCATCTTCACCAAAATATTCCCTACGTTCAGAATGACCTAAAATCACATAATCCGTACCAATAGACTTAAGCATGTTCACTGATATTTCTCCAGTATAAGCTCCTTTTTCTTTATGGTGACAATTTTGTGCTGCAATTTCGATGTTGGTTCCATTAGTTAACCTAGCCAGACTCGAAATATATACATAGGGAACCCCTAAAATTACACGCGCCGAATGGTGTTTTAAACTTAATAAATCTTGTACTAAATCATTGGCTTCTAATGAATTTAAATTCATCTTCCAATTTCCTGCAACTACACTTCTTTTATTCATATTGATAAATAAATTAATGGTTTGATATCTTATCTTGGAAACTAAATTAAGGTTTATTACTTTCTTTAAATATACTTTCAAGTTTAATACTGAGCATACCCATGAAAATATCGAAATTTAATACACAGATACAGAAAAAAATAGAGAACATAGCTCCTGAAAGGAAGAGCATTTTACACAATATTGCACGTAAAATAATAACCACCTTTTATGGTGATGGCCAATGTAATGTTCTTTTCGTTTGCACTCACAACTCCAGACGTAGTCAAGCTTCACAACTACTTTTTAATCATTTTATTCAATCTTGTCATTTGGAGATTAAAGCCTTCTCTGCTGGAACTGAAGCAACTTGTTTTAATCAATCTATGATCCATGCAGCTAGTTATTTTGGATTTGACTTAACTACAGATAAAGAATCATTAAATCCAATATATGAACTTCAAAACCAGCCCTATCAGGATTCTATGCAATACTTTTCCAAGGTAGTAGATCATAAAATCAATCCAAAGAAAAGTACTGTCGCCATCATGGTTTGTAATGATGCTGATAAAAATTGTCCTATTATCTCAAGTGCCAACTATAGATTACCACTCCCCTTTCAAGATCCAAAGTCATCAGACGGTAAACAACATGAAGCAGCAACCTACCAGGCAAGTTTTGTAGAAATAGGCGCAGAAATGCTCTATTTAGTAAATTATCTAAATGCACATAAATAGACTAAATAGTCATACCAATAAACACCAAACCGCTTGTCCATTGATGCATTAAGTGTATTTTTGCTATCAGTGTTTTGATTGCACAAAAATCCATACAACAAGTTCTTGATATCGCAAGAGTCGATGATGTGATCCAAGATTATGTTAATTTACGTAGAGCTGGAGTTAACATGGTAGGCCTATGCCCATTTCATGATGAGAAAACACCCTCTTTTTCTGTAAGCCCTACTAAAAATATTTACAAATGTTTTGGCTGCGGCAAAGGTGGAGGACCTGTACAGTTTATAATGGATCACGATGGTCTAAGTTGGCCGGAAGCCATTAAGCAACTAGCAAAAAAATACAACATCACGATTGAAGAGACAGGTAGTATCTCGCCAGAAGAACAAAAAGAAAAACAACTCAACCAAAGTCTAATTATCGTTAATGAATTTGCTCAATCTTACTTTGAAGATACGCTTTGGAATCATCCCGAAGGCAAATCTATTGGTTTAAGCTATTTTAAAGAGCGAGGATTCAGAGAAAATATAATCAAAAAATTTCAACTTGGTTTTGCCACTAAAACCTATGATGCTTTCACTAAAAAAGCAGTCGAAAAGAAATACAACATTGAACATCTCAGAGCATTAGGACTGACCAGTTCACGAGACCTGGACTTCTTCAAAGATCGTGTCATGTTTACCATTTGGAACATAACGGGTAAACCTATTGCATTTGCTGGAAGAACACTCAAGACGGATAAAAAAATCCCTAAATACATAAACTCTCCAGAGTCTGTAATCTACAACAAACGTAAGGTCTTGTACGGCATACATTTAGCCAAAAATGCCATAAGAAAGGAAGATGTATGTTATCTAACTGAGGGATATACTGATGTAATTAGTTTACACCAAGGAGGCATTGAAAATGTCGTTGCATCTTCAGGAACAGCCCTGACAAAAGATCAGGTCAGACTGGTCAAAAGGTACACTAATAATATGACCATATTATACGATGGTGATAGTGCTGGGATAAAAGCAGCAATGCGAGGTTTGGACATTGTCCTCTCGCAAGGAATGAATGTAAAATTAGTGATACTCCCAGAAGGAGAAGATCCGGATTCCTTTATGTCTCAAGTGGGCAAAGAAGGTTTTAAAAACTATATCAAAGACAATGAAAAAGATTTCATTATTTACAAAACGGAGCTAATTCTCAATGAAACCGCAAACGACCCCATACAAAGAGGTAAATATTTAAAAGACATAGTGGTTTCTCTATCTCAAATTAGAGATTCCATCACTAGGGCTTTTTACATAAAAAACTGTTCGCAAAGACTGGGGGTGGATGAAGCCATCATCATTAAGGAAACTAATAAACAGATAAGAGAAAACATACGCCAAGAAAAGTTAGAAAAACAACGAGCTGCCAGGCGCGCTTCTCTCACAAAAACAAATGGAACAAGAACACAAGATGCTCCACATCGATCATCTTCTGGCCCCTTAAATAATGAAGCTCCTTTACCCAATCTAGCTGATGGGAATATGCCACCATTGCCTGAGCATGCACCTATGCCTACGGACGAAGAATCTTGGATACAAGAAGACATTGCTTATGTCCATTCGCAACAAAAAATCCCCATTGCTTCAGATGAATTCCAAGAAAAAGATTTAGCCAGAATTGTGGTGACCCTTGGTGATAAAATTATGGAATATGAGGAGGAAAAAATCCCTGTTGCTTCCTTCATTTACTCAAGTATTTTTGATGTAATCGAATATTTTGAAAAACCAGTTTATAAGCAAATAATTACTGAAGCTTTTGAGCTTGTTGAGCGAGGTAATTTTAGCAACCAATACTTTGTTAATCATCAAGATGAAACCATAAGAAACTTGACCATTGATTTTCTCTCACCTAAATATGAATTTGCAAAATGGGGTGCCAAACACGATATCGGACTTTTTCAAAAAGAACCAGAAAAAAACTTTTATGAAGATAGTTATCAAGCTATACTAAGGTACAAGTTTAGAAAGGTAAAGAAGATTATCAAACAACTCCAACAAAGAATTAAAGATTTAGAAGGTAGTGATGATAAGGAAACCTTCATATTTAGTCTAAAAGCGCTGAATAAACTCCAAGAAGATAAAAAATCAATCGCAAAAGAATTGAGAACCAATGTTGGTTAATCAAAACTCAGCTACATCATTACTTTTAAAAAGTAAATGATGCTGAATCATCTAATGGCTGTGTTGGTGAGTTAACAAATACATATAGAAATCAGGATGATCCTTGATCATTTGTATGGATTTCTGAACCATAGGATCATGTAGGAGTTCAAATTGCAAAGCTTGTTTTTTACCTTTATTTCTTTGCACTAGTAAAGTTTGAAAAAGCATGTTTCTAAATGCGTTTGCTCGCTGATCGACACCATAAAATGAGGAAGGCAAGGTATATTCTTTTTCAATTTCATCCATGGACAAATTCGGATCAATTTCTAAGTTGAAAGTATATTCAATAATATCTGGATAGTTGTCATACCAAGACTCTGGCACTTTGTTTTCAATGAGTACATCGGGTACAATACCATCTTGCGTGGCTAGTTTTCTTCCAATCCTTTTAGAGGTGGCTTCCATTGAATCTTGGGTCTCACCCGAAAATCTTTGTTGAATTTTACGACCAGATGGAAGATAATAATAGGCTGTGGTCAATCGCAATGCAGCTTCAGATTTTAAATCGTATTGCTCTTGCACCAAACCTTTCCCATAAGTTGTGTCTCCAACAACGATACCTCGATCCCAATCTTGCACCACTCCAGACAAAATTTCACTTGCACTAGCCGATCTATCATTAATGAGTATGAGTAATTGGTCTACATTGAAGAAATTGTTGCCTCGAGATTTATAGACCTTTTCATTATTGTGCTGGCCTGCTGTTTTCAATAACTCTAAGTTTTTTTCATCAAAAAGCTGCTGCAGCATTTGAATGACTTCAGTTAAATATCCTCCTAAATTATCTCTGACGTCTATAATCAAATCAATTTTCTCCTTATCACCTACCAAGTTTTCTAACTCACGCATAAAATGTTCGTAACTTTTATCATTAAACTTGTCAAGCTTAATAAAAGCTATACTATCGTTAATTGCAAAAGAAGTAGCTGCCTCATCATTTGCGATGGGGTGTAAAATCACTTCGAACTGAGCTGTATCCTTGGTCTTTGGATGCCTTGCAAGAATGGTGGCTTTATCTCTTTCCAAAAGCTGATCTCTGAGACTGTCAAAGGTTATACTTGGTCCAGCTAAATTTTTTCCATTGATGGCCATGATAGCAGAACCTATGCTTAAACCAGCTTTTTCTGCTCCAGCATCGGCTACTAAATGTATGATTCTAAAGGTATCCTTTATTTTATACAACTCGACTCCGATGCCTTTTATAGAATCGGTCAGAGACTCTTTAGTCAAACTAACTTTCTTTTCTGGAATATAATTAGTAAATGGGTCTAGATTATCTGTGATGGTTTGGAGAGCTTGCTGCACTAAATCGTCACGATCTACTTCTTTATAGTATTTCCTTTCGATAAGGTTTATTGCTTCCTCTACTTCGCCTAGACCTAAAGTGATTTCATCATTCTCTTCATACATCCATTGCCATTTGTCAATAGATGCAAACTGAAACCCAACAGCTAGGCCTAGAGCTAAACTTAGGCATACTACAAAAGGCACCCAAAAATAAGGTGAAATCTGTCTATTGCTATTGTGGTTATTTCGTTCCGTAGCTTGAGTGAGTTTTAACTCTCTCCAAGATAATGTTTCAAGAGTTTACTTCTTGAGGCTGACCTCAATTTATTAATGGCTTTATCTTTAATTTGGCGTACTCTCTCTCTTGTTAGGCCAAACTTTTCACCTATATCTTCTAATGACATTGGGTGCTCTACACCTATCCCAAAATACAATTTAATCACATCCATTTGTCTTTCAGAAAGAGTATTTAGTGAGCGTTCGATTTCTCTGCGGAGTGACTCCATGTATTCTAAAGCCGAATCCGTTTTACGAACGTTTCCATTTTCTAAAATATCCAATAGTGAATTATCTTCACCGTCAACAAAAGGAGCATCCATAGAAACATGTCTAGAAGCCACGCCTAATGTAGTTTCCACTTCTTCCGTTGTAATCTCTAATAATTCTGCTAATTCTTCGGGTGAAGGCTCTCGCTCAAATTCTTGCTCAAGTTCAGAAAAAGCACGGTTAATCTTGTTTAAAGATCCAACCTTATTTAGAGGTAACCTTACTATTCTTGATTGTTCTGCCAAAGCTTGAAGAATAGATTGTCTAATCCACCATACTGCATATGAAATGAATTTGAATCCTCTAGTTTCATCAAAACGCTGAGCGGCTTTGATGAGTCCTAAATTACCTTCATTTATTAGATCAGATAAGGAAAGACCTTGATTTTGATATTGTTTAGCTACAGATACAACAAACCTTAAATTGGCTTTAGTTAATCTTTCTAAACTTTCTTGATCTCCTTGTTTTATTTTTTGTGCGAGTGTTACTTCTTCATCAGGCGTCAATAAATCTACTTTACCAATTTCTTGCAAGTACTTTTCTAGAGACTGACTTTCTCTATTTGTAATTGACTTGGTAATTTTCAATTGTCTCATTCCCATAGCGACAAAATATTAGGTGGTGTTTTAGTTATAGTATGTAAACTTGCTATAATACAAATCTCGTTCCTCTTTTGTTCAAGCAAGTCTGCAAAATTAGCATAAACATTAGAATAGTTCTAAAAAAAATAAAGTTCATTTATTTAAATATTCAAAAAAAATGTTTTATTTGCGACTTTGAGTGATATAACGCTGTTCAGATATCTATATATCAGAATTTTACATAAAGGAAAAATTTTAATGCGAAGAGTAAAAGTAGACATGGAGTTAATTGTAAAGGCCTCTCCAGCCATTGTATACAAATTCTTAACTAATACTGAGTGTATTGTTAGGTGGTTCTGTGATGATGTTGATATAACTGGCGATTCTTTTGTGTACTCCTGGGATGGAGAAGAAGAAGAAGCCATATTAATTGATGACATCGAAGAAGAAAGACTCCGATTCCAATGGGTGGATGAAGATGATGAAGAATACCTAGAGTTTAGAATGTACAAAAATGATGTAACCCACGAAACCATCATAGAAATTACTGACTTCTGCGACGAAGGCGATGAGAAAACAACAGCTGACCTTTGGGAGAGTCAAATTGATCAAATGAGAAAATCTATGGGCGGATAGCCTCATCGTATATCTTAAAATACACACAACTTGAGTTTAATTAAATCCATCTCCGGTATACGAGGTACTATCGGAGGTTCCCCAGGTGATAACCTAACACCTATTGATATAGTAGAATGTGTTTCAGCATTTGGTACGTGGGTAAAATCCAGTTTTGAAAAACCCAGCATCGTTGTCGGCAGAGATGGACGGATTTCTGGAGAGATGCTGAGTCAATTGTCTATCCAAACCTTAGTTTCACTAGGTATTAATGTAATTAACCTTGATTACACAACCACCCCGACATTGGAAATGATGGTGACAGAATACAATGCCCAAGCGGGTATTATATTTACGGCTTCACACAATCCGATGGAATGGAATGCTTTAAAGTTTATTAATCACAAAGGTGAATTTATCTCAAAGGAGGATGGTCAAAACATTTTGTCACTCATAGGTTCTGATGATATTCAATTTTCCTCTGTTCAAAATCTTGGAAAGGTCACAACAAAGGCAGACAGCATAGACGTACACATTCAGCATATTCTAGATCTACCCTATGTCAATCAGGCAAAAATAAGCGCTGAAAATTTTCATGTCGCCGTTGATTGCATAAATAGTACAGGATCATTAGCCATTCCCAAACTATTAGATGCTTTAGGATGTACTTATGAGTTGATCAATGCCGAGATGAAGGGTAAATTTGCGCACAATCCAGAACCTCTACCCCAACACATTACTCAAATATTGAATGTAGTAAAGGCTTCAAATGCGATGATGGGAATTATCGTGGACCCTGATGTAGATCGTTTAGCCTTGGTAGATGAAGAAGGGACATTTTTTGGCGAAGAATATACCTTAGTTGCTGTAGCCGATCACGTATTAACCAAAAAACCTGGCAACACGGTATCCAACTTATCTTCTACAAGGGCTTTAGCAGATGTCACCCATGGTTTAGGAGGCAAATATACCCCTTCAGCAGTAGGTGAAGTAAATGTTGTTAATGCTATGAAAGCATCCAATGCCGTTATTGGTGGAGAAGGAAATGGAGGTGTAATATTACCTGATTTGCATTATGGTAGAGATGCATTAGTGGGTATTGCTATGGTTTTAAGCATGCTTGCTGAAAGAAAAACGACATTGAGTCAACTGAAAAAAAGCTATCCAGTTTACCATATTTCAAAAAACAAAATTCAACTGACTCCAAATGTTGAACTTCCTAAAATAATCGCCTATCTTCAAGAAAAATATTCAAACGAAAAGCTGAACACAGTAGATGGTTTGAAAATTGATTTTGAGGATGGTTGGGTGCACCTTAGAGCTTCTAATACAGAACCTATATTAAGAGTTTACTCTGAAGCAAAATCAGAATCGTTGTCAATAAAACTTGCGCAAAAAATAATGGACGATGTTAAATCTATTTGCTAAGAAAAATAAAAAAAATGCTTCAGATCTTGAAGTGTATTTCGAATCATTTAGAAAGCATATTGTAGGGATAAATCAAGAGTTTATCACTCCATATGGCCCCAAACAAATAGTATATGCTGACTGGACTGCTAGCGGCCGGATGTATCAACCGATTGAGGACCTATTACTCAATGAAATTTACCCATTTGTAGGAAATACCCACACAGAAACAACGGTAACTGGCTGTAGCATGACTTTAGCTTATCACAAAGCCAAACAGATCATTAAAAACCATGTTAATGCTTCTGAAGAAGACATCCTGATATCTTCAAACTCAGGTATGACGGGCGTGATCAATAAGTTTCAGCGTATTTTAGGCATGCGTGTGCATGAAAAATATAAAGAGCAAATCATGCCAAAAGGCAATGACAAGCCCATCATTTTTGTAACACATATGGAGCATCACTCCAATCAAACTTCTTGGTTAGAGACTATCGGAGATGTGCGTATTATTAATGCATGTAATCAGGGAAAAGTAGATCTTGAACATTTTGAACAGTTATTAGAAGAGTATAAAGACCGCAAGCTTAAAATAGCTGCAGTAACTTCTTGTTCCAATGTGACTGGCTTACAAACAGCGTATCATGACATTGCCAAGAAAGTACATCAAGCTGGTGGCTATTGTTTTGTGGATTTTGCATGTTCAGCGCCCTATATCGACATTGACATGCATCCAAATGATAAAGACGCCTATCTAGATGCTATTTATTTTTCTCCGCACAAGTTTTTAGGTGGGCCTTCAGGAACGGGTATATTAATTTTTAATCAAAAATTATATAACAATAAAGTGCCTGATAATCCTGGAGGCGGAACCGTAGACTGGACTAACCCGTGGGGTGAACATAAGTATTACGAAGCAATAGAAGCTCGAGAAGATGGAGGTACTCCTGCCTTTTTACAGACTATCCGGGTGGGTTTATCGGTACAACTCAAAGAGAAAATGGGAACCGATAAAATACATGCAAGAGAAAAAGAGATGTGCGAACAAGTGATGACAAGTCTAGAACAAATAGACAATTTGCACATCTTGGCTGGCAAGCACAAAGAACGTCTTTGTGTTTTTAGTTTTTACATCGATAAGCTACATTATAATCTAGGTGTTAAGATTTTGAATGACCGTTTTGGTATTCAAGTACGAGGAGGTTGTTCTTGTGCTGGGACATACGGCCACTATTTGTTATCAGTATCCAAAGAATACTCTAAAAATATTACCGAAGAAATCAATTGTGGCATTTTAAGTTCTAAACCAGGTTGGATAAGAATGTCTTTACATCCCACTTCACCGAACAGTGAAGTAGATTACATTCTTGAAAGCATCAAACAACTGGCAGAACATCATGAAGAATGGAGCCAAGACTACATTTATGATCCAAGTATTAATGAGTTTACATTTAAAAACAAATACAAAGACGAATCATATATGGTAGCTGAATGGTTTAATTCGATTTAGAATAATTAATTTATGGAAGTGTACCTTGATCATGCGGCAACTACCCCCTTGTTGCCAGAAGTTGTTGAGACCATATATGATGCCATGAGAAACATCAATGGCAATCCATCTTCTACTCATAAATTAGGTAGAATAGCAAAAACTAAAATTGAACAAGCTAGAAAATCGGTAGCCTCTCAACTTGTAGCCTCTGCGGGTGAAATCTTTTTTACATCCTGTGCTACTGAAGCTAATAATATGGTACTTACTCGATGTATAAAGGATCTAGGAGTGCAAAGAATTATCTCTAGCCCCATAGAACACCATTGCATCTTGCATACCTTGGAGAGAGTAGAAACTGAGCATAATACTAAGGTCGATTTACTTGATGTCAATCCTAAGGGAGCCATTAATCTAGAGCAATTGGAAGAATTATTAGCTGCTTCAGAGGAAAAAACTTTGGTGTGTTTAATGCATGTAAATAACGAATTAGGTAATGTGTTAGACTTGGAGAAAGTGGGCAATATTTGCCAATCCCACAATGCTTTGTTTCATACTGATGCAGCACAAAGCATGGGAAAGTATGCTTTCGATTTATCCCAGAATTTAATACATTTCCTTACTGCATCAGGACACAAATTTCATGCTCCCAAAGGAATTGGTTTTTTATATATGAATGCTAACACCATACTAAAACCAATGCTAACAGGAGGAGCTCAGGAACGTAATGTTCGTTCAGGCACTGAAAATTTACATGGTATAATAGGCTTACATAAGGCATTTGACTTAGCTTACGCCGAAGTTGAAGAAAGAAATAGAAAACTGGCTGAATTAAAATCAAACATGAAAAATCAATTGCAAACATTGATTCCAGGTGTGTTGTTTAATGGCACAATAGAACAGCAATCTTCACATATATTGAGTGTTTCTTTTCCTCCATCACCTAAAAATGAAATGCTTGATTTTCTATTAGATATGGAAAACATTATGGTTTCTGGAGGGAGTGCTTGCAGCAGTGGCTCAGTCAAAGCATCTCACGTGTTAGAAGCTATTGGGTGTGATGCAGATTATAAAACCATCCGTTTTTCATTTTCGCACATCAATACACCGGAAGAAATTGATTTTACTTGTAATAGCCTAGCTAAGATATTTGCTAAAGCTTAATGAATCACGAATTATATATCCGGCGGTGTTTAGAACTTGCTAAAAAAGGAGGAAAATTTGTACAAACGAATCCAATGGTGGGTGCTATTCTAGTTTATAATGATCGCATCATTGGAGAAGGTTATCACCAAAAGTACGGCACTCATCATGCAGAAGTTAATGCTATTAATAGTGTCAAACCCTCTGATTTGCATCTCATCCCATCCTCTACCCTATATGTATCTTTAGAGCCTTGTAATCACACAGGAAAAACACCTGCTTGTACAGAGCGTATCATAAAAGAAAACATTCCTAAAGTAGTTATAGCTTGTAAGGATCCAAACCCAAATGTTGCAGGACAAGGAGTAGATGCCTTGAAAGAAGCAGGAATAAAAGTCAAACTAGGATTTTGCGTAGATGAAGCGCAATATTTACTCAAACCATTTTTGGTGCATCAATTGGAAAAACGACCATACATTATTTTAAAATTTGCCCAATCCAGAGACTACTATTTAGGGCAAAAGAATAAGCAAGTCTGGTTGAGCAACAAGCATGTCAAAAATGTAAGTCATGAGTGGCGAGCCAAGATCGATGGCATATTAATAGGTAAGCAAACCGCCATAATCGATCAACCTTCTTTAACTACTCGACATTTCCCAGGTGATCACCCTACAAAAATTCTAATCGATAAAGAACTGGAAGTCAACAACATAAACCCTGTTTATGATTCCACATCTCCTATTATAGTTGTTAATCAGATTAAAGAAACAAAAGAAGGTCATGTACATTATCTTAAGATCGATTTTAACTACCCAATCTTACCGGAATTGATGAAACGGCTATATGACAAAAGTATATTTATACTGATGGTCGAAGGTGGAGCTTATACCTTAAATCAATTTTTAAAACTTGGGCTATGGGATGAATGTAGAGTCATTCAGACCGATAAAATTTTAGGTGCTGGAATAAAAGCACCAACTGTGGTAGGCAATTTGTCAAAGAAAGATGTGATTTTAAATAATGAAATTCTTTACATTGAGCGGAATACTGTTAAATAGCGTTAAATTTTTTTTAAACAAGACGATAGGTCAATTTATCCTTTGCATTTGTAGTTCTAATACTGTTATTTTGCTTGTCTTAACACCCAATATAAAATAGACTTTGAACAGATTCAATCTCATATATATTTTTATAATGCTTTTCAGCGGGTTTCAAACTCAGGCACAATCCATTAATTGGTTGACTTGGGAAGAAGCCATGAAGTTAAATGATGAAGAGCCTCGCAAGATTCTTGTAGAAGTGTACATCGAAAAATGTGGCTGGTGTAAGAAAATGGATCGCACTACATTTGTCGATAGCGCGGTCATTGCCTATGTAAACGCAAATTTTTACCCAGTTATGCTTGATGCACAAATGACGGAAGTGGTGCACTCTGGTGGTGAGGTATTCAAATTTAAGAAAAGTAGTAAAGGTGGATACCACGAATTAGCTATCGAGCTACTCAACGGGAGATTGAGCTTTCCAACAACCGTATTCTTGGATGAAAAAACAAAAGTAATACAACCTATTAGGGGTTATCAAAACCCGAATACCTTCAATCAAATTGTTCATTATTTCAATGAAGATCACTATAAGCGTACCCCATGGAAACGTTATACCCAGTTCTTTAATACGAATAATGCTAATAGCAATTTGATCCATGTAGGAGGAGGCCAATAATATCACGAATATACCTGCACGTGATGCTTACCAGGCTTTAAGCAATATCTAATTAAAATCATAATTTTATTGAAAGGATGTCCGCATGGGCAAAGAGCAACAAGGAATAATGACTTTTTGCTTTGAATATTAGTATTGAAAAATAAAGAAATAGCTCCTTCATACCATTACTTTACTGTGCTTCCCGTTTGCAAGAATTATAACCTATGAAGCTCACTTAGGGCAATATAATGCTAATCGAATTAATTTGAAGGTCCGCAAACAATAACAAGAGTTTATCATAAAATATTGGTTTGTAGGTGCTTCAAATTAAAATTGATTAATTACTTTTAGTTACTATAAATCAAAAAAATCAATCATGAAATTTTCAGCTTTCTCTTTTTTATTTTTGTTTTGTTCTTACTTACAGTTGTTTAGTCAAAGTACAAGTTTGGTTACAGATTTAGCTCCTGGTAGTGAAAGTGCCTTCTCTGAAGATGCAGTAATCATGGCTACGGCCTTAAACTCGGTGGCTATTTTTGACAGAGATCAAGTTGTTCTTTCAGATGGTACAGAGGAAGGGACAAAAACTTTTGAAGTAGGTACAAATGCTTGGATCGGTCATCATCGCACGGTGCTCAATGATAAAATATATTTCATACTCAACAATGATGAAAATGACTATTCCTTGATGGAGTTAGATCCAGTTTCTCAAACTCTTTCCACTATTCTATCAGATTTTGGGACTCTGAGTAATTTAGTCTCTTTAAATGATAAACTATACTGCCACGCCGAAAGTGAAACCTTCGATGATGATTTTATTTCGGTCGACCCCACAAATGGAATTACTGAAGTGATTTTCGGTCTTGACTGGTTCGGCACTATGAGAGATGTCATTGTCCATAATGGGATGATTTACAGTATCCACTGGAGTACTTCTTCTGACGGAGCGTATCTTTCGAAATCTGATGGTACTCCAGGAAATGTGGACGAATTTAAATTTTTACACAATGGAAGTGAATTTAGTCAAACAGCATCCATTAATATGACCTCAGCTGGTGAAAATTTATATTTCTTTTACTATTCAGCTAATTCATCATATGCATTGTATGTCTCAGATGGAACCAATGAAGGGACTCAGGTTCTTCAAGAAGGTATGCAACGTATTTCCTTTTTTGATTATGATGAAAATAAAGCCATTGGCACTATAGGGAATTCGATTTATTTTCGAGGTGTACTCGAAGAATCATCAAATGATGAAGATCTTTGGATTTCTGACGGGACAGTTGAAGGAACTTGTACACTGAGAATAATCAATGAAGATAAACCTGTGGAACCAAGATTTTTTAGCAACTATGACGATAAGCTATATTTTTATGGCTTTAATAGAGAAGGTAGTTGGTCTGATCGATCAGGAATGATTGTATCTGATGGAACTAAAGAAAATACCATTGTTCCGTATAATTCTTTTGATCATCCCGACAACCTACCTTATACAGGATGGCAGATGTGTAGTCACAATGACAAGCTTTACTTTGTATCTGAAACAGATGAAAATGGCTCCGAACTCTACTCTTCAGAAGGCCCGTTAAACTCAATAATTCGTGTTTCAGATGTCGCTGAAGGAGATGGAAATGCACAGATTCGTAAACTTACCTCTGCAGGTGAAAATCTATTTTTCATTTGTTTTACATCCGAGTTTGGTCGCGAACTGTATGTTCATCAAGCCGGAGAACCTACGATAGAATATCCACTTTATCCAATAGGTACTGTTAATACAACCAATAATGATGGAGAGGCTGATAGTTTAGGCGTTAATTGCACTGTAGAAGGTATTGTTCATGGAATTAATTTTAGACCTGGAGGATTAACTTTTACCTTAATCGATGCTGATAAAGATGGCTTAGGCGTTTTTAAAAATGATGAAGATTTCGGATATGTTGTCAATGAAGGTGATGTAGTTTCCATCGAAGGTAGTATTGCGCAATTTAATGGATTAACACAAATTGAGCCTGTAAGCGTAACAGTAATAGGTTCAGACAACACATGGGAAGCCATAGATACTGAGGAATTAAATGAATCGACTGAATCTCAAATGGTTTCTATTACTGGTGTACTTGACCCAGCTGACTGGATTGGTGATGGTAATAGTTTTAACATAGACTTAGAAGTTGAGAATGGAAATATATTGACGATCCGAGTGGATAATGACACGGAAATGGCAAATCTTTCTTCTCCTCCTTGTGAAGGAGTTGCGTACATTATTTCAGGAATAGGGGGTCAGTTTGATCAAGATGCCCCATACGATTCCGGATATCAATTATTCCCCAGATATAATGCAGATTTTGAATGTATTTCTGAAACGAATCAATGGTTAGACGAGGGTGAAATATCCATTTCGCCGAACCCAGCCTATGATTATTTAACGATAACATCAGAAATTGATATAGAGAAGTATATTATTACAGACTTGGCAGGTAGAAACGTACAGAGTGGGACATTCAGTAACAAGCTTGACATCAGCGATATTATCCCCGGTATTTATCAAATCACTTTTATTAAGGGTGAAAAAATCAACACTCAAAAACTGCTTAAAAATTAAATCCGAAGCTTTAATAAAAAGCTGTTGCCTTAATGCATTATCCAATTTAATGTTTACTTTTTAGTAATAGTAAACTCGTTAATTAATTCAGATTATTCAATCCATGATATTCAAGGAAGACCTATCAAGTCGGGCATGCTTGGCACGGACCGTTCGATAAGAACGGACGATCTTGAAATAGGAATTTATTTTTTGAGTATAAATTTTGAGGGAAAAACATCAACATCAAGTTTTATAAAGAATTAAACCAGGTCAAAACTGATCAATAAACTTGGCGCTAATTGTTTACCATTTAATCCTTTATTAGTAAATTTTAAATGGAAAAAACTATTACTCTAAAGATTAGTATTCATTAATCCCACAGTAATCGGTAAAATAAGTCTTGAATTTAGGACATATTGCTTTGGCAAAAATAACTGAGAACAAACCGTTTTGCTTTAATTTTGGACAAACTAAATTTGATTAATCTAAAAAGTAGAAGATTATCATGAAACATATTTACTTAGTCATCGTTTTAATGACTTTATTTTCCTTCTGCAGCACAGCCCAATCATATAATATCGTGCTGGCTACCGACTTTGATGGAAACGTCATAAGCGGGAGCAAAGAAATTCTTATCCAACTCATCAGACAAGGAAAGCCTGTAAGAGTTGGATGGCAATTAGATTTTAATGAAGATAAAAAATCAGATTTTGATCATTGGGTAGACGCTAGTTTTATAACTATTTTAGAGAATGAAGTTTTTACTCAAATTGAACCAATTTTTATGCAAGGTCCAAATTTAGATGGGCCCCAAGTAGATATTTATCCTAGTAATACTCAATGGACTGGGCTAATTGGGACTAATGGAAAATTACTGAATCGCTACTTGATGGATAACGAAGCTAGACCAAAATTAGTATTTGACGAAACTTTAGATATATCCGAAGAAGAACAAAAGCAACAAATAGAAGCTTTGGAAAAAAAATTACAAACAATGAAAGAAGTTAAAACATGGAATGTTGCCACCTTCTGGAGTGTCCAAAAATAATTGAGCCCAAATTGTGTTTAACAAGCGTTCTCACCAAGAGATATCGATAAAAAAATATAAAAAATGTATTAAATCTTCCAGAATGAAATATCTATTTTTTCCAATACTGATCTGTTTTGCTCTCAATATAAACGCTCAAAAATCACCAAATATTCAAAAGGTAGATAGCTTAAACCTAGCCATAGATTCAATGGAAGAAGATTCATTGACAAGAATCGAAATAATGCCGAGATTTCCAGGCTGTGAAGATCAAATCGGAAGTGAAGAGGAGAAACAAAAATGTGCCTTAAACCTCATGCTTCAATATGTTTATAAAAATATCAAATACCCTCCAGAGGCCCGAGAGAATGGAGTCGAAGGTATGGTCATCATTAAATATGTGGTAGATTTAGATGGATCACTCACGGATGTAGAAATAGTAAAAGATCCAGGTGGAGGTCTGGGTGAAGCTGGATTAGCTGTTATTAATCTAATGAATGAAGAACACATTCGTTGGGTTCCAGGATCAATAAACGGTACACCAGCGAAAGTACAGTTCCATCTTCCGATTAAATTTAAATTGGAAAGCAATAAAGAACGTAGACAAAAGAGAAAACAAGGCAAGAAAAATCGCTAAGTGGCAAGCAGTCCTAGTTTGATTAACACTATAAAAAAGCAGCAAAACCTTTTTGCATGAGTAAGTCCAGATTGATTAAAAGATTGCAATGGTATTACCCTCTAGAGAAAATACATGCTTATGTAACGGTCCCAGCACTTATAGCTTATTGTCTTTATACCTACTCCACAAAAGATATTATCCTCTTGGTTTACGGTTTATTAGTTTGTTCGATCATTTTGTATCAAGGTCAATGGTATTGGAAATTAAAATTAGACCGCTTACTGGGTAAACAGGTAAATCAAAAAACTAACTTAGCCTTTTTTAAGCGATGGAAAAGAAGAAATCCCAAGATGTTCTTGCTTATGCCTTTCATGGTTTTCTTTCAGTTGTATTTACAAAAATGGGATCATTCTAATAACCATTTATTTTTATGGGGCATATTGGCCAATGTTTTTGCCATCTTAGAACATATCAATTATTATCACACTCAACTCATGGTCGATAATATACATGATGTCTTGTACATTCTAAATAATAAACAACTAAAAAAAGCCAGTTTGGCTAAAGACTTGGCTGAACAAAAAATCTGATTTGTGATGCTTGTTATTTAACTTTTATAAACTTCGGCTTCCAAACCAGCAAACCAGAAAGTCCAGCCATACATAAGGCACCTCCAATATCATATGTGTTTGTGAGTAAATGAACACCAATGATAAACAGCATAAAAACTAAGAAAAAACCCAGTAAATACTGCCTAATCTTTTTCTGCCAGACTAAAATGGCAATAATTAACTGCATAATCCCTATGCTTTTCCAAGCAAGTACAGGCATTTTAGCTTCTAATGAACAAGGAGGCTCCAAAAATGGGTGAAATTTGTCGAAGCCCACTCCTATTAAAAGTAAACTTAAGAGTACAAAAAGTATATTTTCTACATTCATAAATGCGTATCTTGTTAGTCATTTAGCTTAAGCAAGTTATGTACAATTTTAGATTTAAAATTGCTAAGCTTTCATTAAATCCCCAGTATAACTTCACTTAATTTTGATTTCTGACATTCTAAAAATATTCTTTCTCAGCTGTGCATTTATGGCATGTACCATAACAGGAACACTCAGTCATGAATTAGGGCATATTGCTGTCGCTAAAATGTTAGGCTATAAAACCACGCTTCACTATGGTAGCATGGAATACCAATCAAAATATTTAGCTTATTCGAATCAACTCTACAAAAAATATCGTGAGCTAAGCTATGTGCCAGAAGCAGAACTAAATCTACTAAATAAACTAAAATCTAATCACAAACAGGATGGATTTTGGATCACTCTTGCAGGCCCCATCCAGTCGATGCTTACGGGAATGATAGGCCTAATTATCTTGTGGGTCCGAAAAAATAAAAACCCAAAATGGATAGATTGGATAGCCATCTTTTTAGCTTTCTTTTGGGCAAGGCCCATTTTTAATCTCGGGTCTGGCTTGGTCCAAAAAATATTAAATCCAAAGAAGTCTCCATTTGGTGGAGATGAAGCAAAGCTGTCTAATTATTACGATTTACCTCCAGGATTTTTTGGTATACTGGCAGCCGCAATTGGACTATTAATTTGTACCTATGTTGTTTTCTACTTTATTCCTAAAAATGATCGGTTACATTTTATTTTGTCTGGAATCGTTGGGTCAAGTCTAGGATTCTTATTGTGGTTTGAGGGAATTGGGCCTATTATATTGCCGTAATTTAATGTTGAGTCATTGAGTGATAAATGGGATGGAGACAGGAATAATCTAAATAGTACTTTTGTCTTTTTGCGGGCTTTTGATATATGAATTGAGGCGAAAGACGTATAGAAAGTAATGATTCTTATATCAATCAACTAATGTAGATAGATTGTTTTAGTTAATAAATGGAAACTGATTTTGGGCAAACCTTATTAGTTGGAAGTTTACTAAACTGGCTTAGCTCAAACGGAATCGTCGGCTTTACGAATAAATCTAAATATTATGCTCGCATTGTGCAGCGTTTTATCATTTATCTGTAATTTAATAGTAGATAGTTTAGTTTCGTCAAGCAATCAAATTTTTGAATTTAGAATACTTCAAAACAATTACAAACTTACTCAATGATAAAAAGACACCTTACACTCACCATTATCATTACGTGCTTAACACAAGTATTATGGGGTCAAGCAAACGTACCAATTCTAAGTTATGATGTAAACAATTTAGGACAAGTCCAATTAGAAATTAATGGATCGTCTGATAAGTACTACATGCTGACTGCTCAGCATGCACCTAACTTTGACTACGAAACCATCACTTCAATGACACTTGGAGTTGATGGATCGATGATTATCTCAGAACCTTTAGAAGCTTATGATTTAGAGCGCTATAGAGTCACAGAATTTGATGTTAATGCCCCTGCAGATACTGATTTTGATAATATAGATGATATTTCAGAGTTTAACGACATGCCTACCAAAGCTCCTTTAAACTATGCAAGAGAAATTCCTATTATAGATGGTACAGCCTCAATCCCGACACCAGAAGTCTTCAGCGAATTAGGTGTTGTAAGTACGAACATTCCATGGGCTCCATTTTTAAACAATCAAGAATTTGTCAAATTTGCCATTGTAAACCAGTCCTCGGACGAACCTGAAATTTACTTCATTAACAGTAATACCCATTACATTCATGCAGATTTTTTAAACACAATAAATGTTGATCAGTTTGGTGACGATGTGACGACAGGAGAAATCGTTTACAATCCTAATGTCGTACACCCAAATGGTGCTTTTGGGAGCTATTCTTTTAATTATTCTTTTGGAGATGCTTTTAATTTTGAAACCACAAGAACAACCTTCGAATTATTAGCTCGAAACATGCCATTTCTCGACAACAATTTCCAACACTTTATTAGTTCGAATAGCGAAAATCAGCATAACAATTTTTATGCGGATGACTTTGTGGGTTCTAGAATCAATGTAGTATTTGAGTCGGAGTTTTTTGAAGATGTAGATTATTTGCCCTTTAATCAAGCGGAAGGATATGGATTCTTTAGACAAATGACATTGGACGAAAACCCGAACTCAAGAGACATAGTGCTTTATGATGCCCTTCCAAATTCTTTACCTAGAGTGGGCGGAATAATAACTTCAGTAATACAGACTCCCCTCTCTCACGTAAACTTAAGAGCCATTCAGGATAATGTACCTAATGCCTATATAAACGAACCATTAGAAATCGATTCTATAGCTAATTTATTAGGGAAATACATATACTATAAAGTCGAACAAGAGCAGTATTTTATTCGTGAAGCAAGCCTAGAAGAAGTCAATGAATGGTACGAAAAGCTTAGACCAACGGAAGATCAAATTCCCGAAAGAGATCTGTCACAAACGGATATCTTGCCTTTAGATGAAATTGAATTTGAAATGTCGAATGCTTTTGGGGCTAAGTGTGCCAATGTTGCGACCATGCGGGACTTCGGATTTCCTGAAGGCACCATACCTAATGGTTTTGGTATACCCTTTTACTACTATGACGAATTCATGAAATTTAATGGGTTTTATGAAGATGCCCAAGAAATGCTAAATGATCCTGATTTTAAAACTGATCTTGAAACAAGGATAGACATGCTTGACGATTTCCGGAAAGATATCAGAGATGGAGATATGCCACAATGGATGTTGGATAATCTTCAAATTATGCATGATGCCTTTCCTGAAGGAACCTCAGTGCGAGTAAGGTCCAGTACTAATAACGAAGATCTTCCAGGTTTCAGTGGTGCCGGTTTGTACACCTCCAAAACCCAGCATCCAGATGAAGGACACATGTCTAAATCTGTGAAGCAAGTATACGCGAGTATGTGGAATTTCAGGGCATATGATGAGCGTGATTTTTATCGAGTAGATCACTTTATTGCGGCTATGGGCTTATTATGCCATCCAAATTATAATGAAGAAAAATCAAATGGTGTAGGTGTAAGTATAGACCCAATCTACCAAACGGCAGAAACCTTTTATTTAAATACTCAAGTAGGTGAATTTTTAATTACCAATCCTGATGAAAACTCCATTCCAGAAGAAATTCTATTAAGTGAAAATGCAGATCAAGGATACTTTGTACTAAGATATTCAAACCTTGTGGAAGATGGAGAATTAGTTATGGAAGACATTTATTTAGATCAATTACGAGAGTATTTACGCGTTATCCATGATGAATTTGCCATTTTGTATAACGTGGTAGGTGCCGAAGGATTTGGTATGGATATCGAATATAAAGTTACGGCTGAAGATCAGTTAATTATTAAACAAGCAAGGCCATGGGTTTCCTTCTGGGCAGAAATCAATGCTAATTTTGATTTGGCGGTGCAAGAAATTTCACAACCTGTCTCTTCTGCTTCACTGGGAGAAGAAGAATACATTAGTGCAACAGTTGCCAATGAAGGTTTGCGCAATATGAGCAACTTTGAACTGTCTTTACTCGTAGATGGTGAGGTCGTAGAAACCATAGAAATTGCTGATGAGATTGCCACACAAGAATCAAAAGAGTATCAATTTGCCACACCACAAGATCTTTCTGAGATAGGTGACTATAATATAGGAGCAGCAGTTTACCATCCTGAAGATGGGTTTGACCGAAATGACACATTACAAACCATTGTTAGTAAAGTTCACTTACTTGAAGGAGGTTTAACCATTATTGATTCTCAAGCTAAATGTGGTGAAGAAGTAGAGGTAACGGCATTGGTTAACAATTACGGGGAAGAAAGTTTTTACAATACAAAAATAGAGGTCGTTTCTAATGGTGTTGCGGTCGATATAGTGGAATACACTTTTAATATTCCTTCCTTTACTGAGGTAGAAATCGATATTACAGTCACAGAAAACCTAATGGCGGATAATAATGTAATCGAACTAAATTTAATAAGCCTGAACGATGTCACCGATGCAATTCCTGACAATAACACTGACTCAGCAGCTGTTAGCCTTGAAACTGAGTTTGACATTGTCACTCTAGTCATTAACCCAGATAACTATCCAGAAGAAACTTCTTGGGCAATTATAAATGAGAGCAATGGAGAATTTGTAGCATCAGGAGGATTGAGTAGTGGAGATACTTTCTATAGTGAAGATATATGTGTAAACTATGGATCATGCTATGTTCTTTATGTTTATGATGCCTATTCTGATGGTATCTGCTGTTTCTTCGGAGAAGGGAACTTCTCTTTACTTAATGCGGCCGGAGAAGAATTACTATTTAACGACGGAGATTTTGGTGCAGAAGCGGTAGAGCCGTTCTGTCCAGGTGGTGATTGTTTACTAAATGCTGATATCGAAACTATAGAAGCATCTTCGGAATTTGCCACAGATGGTAGTATTATCATTAATGCAAGTAATGGAGAAGCCCCTTACGAGTACAGCATAAATGGTGGTCAAAGTTTTGTAAGTACCAATACATTTGACAATTTGATTGTGGGTGAATATGAAGTGGTGGTTAGAGATGCCAGCGAAAATTGCACCTATGAACAAACGATCGAACTAGGATTTATCACTAGTAATGACAACATAGATATTACAAGCAAAATTACCTTAGCTCCTAATCCTACAAATGGAGAGTTTGTAGTAAGTGCAACTGCATTGGACCATATAACAGATGATATCCAAATAAAAGTGTTTAATAGCCTCGGCAAACTTATTATACAGGATGCCCTAAAGCTAGAAAATGGAAACACAAAAACAACGCTTAGCCTTAATAATCAGGCTGCTGGTCACTATTATGTAAAGTGTTATAACAAACACTTTGAGTCTAATTTTAAGTTATTTAAGATATAAGTTTAATAGAAATGCTTAATGATAGCTGGACAGTGCGATACTGTTCAGCTATTTTTTTGTCCAATGTTGTGTTTATTATTAATCATTTCATCCTATCAACAATTGGGATTAATGGTGTGACTTTGTACAAACATATGAGCAAAATGAATTATATATTCAATCAATTTATATACACACTTTAGCCAATAAGTATATCTTTGCGCGCTTTTGCACCTAACTGGGAACTTATGACTGCGTGGATTAAAAATATTACTGCCAAACCAAAAGATGACATTTTATCTGGACTTACTGTAGCTTTAGCTTTGGTACCTGAAGCTGTAGCTTTTGCTTTTGTAGCAGGACTAGATCCGATGGTAGGTCTTTATGGAGCATTTATCATGGGTATCATAACTTCCGTTTTTGGAGGTAGACCTGGCATGATTTCGGGTGCAACAGGTGCTATGGCGGTAGTCATGGTCCATATGATTCAAGAAGGCAATGCTGTCGGCTTAGCCTTAGATAATGCTATCCCTAACTTAGGGCTCCAATGGTTGCTAATCACGCTATTAATTGTAGGAGTTATACAGATTGCTGGTGGCATATTTCGATTAGGAAAATTTGTTAGGTTAATCCCTCACCCGGTGATGATGGGATTTGTAAATGGTTTGGCAATTGTGATTTTTCTTTCACAATTAGGTATGTTTAAAACAACAAAAAACGGAATAAGCACATGGCTAGAGGGTTCAGCTTTATACATTATGCTTGCTTTAGTGGGATTGACCATGCTTATAATGCACTTTCTACCAAAATTGACAAAAAAAATACCTTCAGCTTTAGCGGCAATCGTCATTGTTGCTGCCATCACAATTCTTGGCAATATAGATGTTCCTACTGTGGGTTCATTTATTAGAGACAATGGTGGTTCAGGTTTAAGCGGAGGTTTACCTACATTTCAAACTCAATTATTTTCAATGTTTGCAACAGTGGGACCACATTGGAAGCTCATCGTTTCCACAGCTTTCATTTTAGCTGCTGTAGGATTGATAGAGTCCTTAATGACTTTAAACCTTGTAGACGAGCTAACAGAGACCAGAGGTAGTGGAAATCGAGAATGTGTTGCACAAGGTGTGGGTAATATGTTAAGTGGTTTATTTGGAGGTATGGGTGGATGTGCTATGATCGGCCAATCTATTATCAATGTCAACTCAGGAGGTAGAGGAAGATTATCTGGAATTGTAGCTGCTTTAACTTTATTAAGTTTTGTATTATTTGGAGCGACCTTAATAGAACAGATACCTATTGCGGCCTTAGTGGGTGTTATGTTTATGGTAGTTATAGGCACCTTTGCATGGAGTAGTTTTAGGATATTAAATAAAATACCGCTTGCAGATGCTATCGTCCTTATCGCCGTTTCTGTAATTACCGTTTGGCAAGATTTAGCCATTGCAGTAATTGCTGGAGTCATCATGTCTGCCTTGGTTTTTGCTTGGAAGAATGCGACCATGATTAGAGCACGAAAAAGAATGAAAGATGATGGAACAAAGGTTTATGAAATTTGGGGACCATTATTTTTTGGTTCGATACAAAATTTCAACTCAAAATTTGATGTTAAAAATGATCCTGATAAAGTCGAAATAGATTTTATAGAATCTAAAGTGAGTGATCATTCCGGAATAGAAGCATTACGGGGAATAGCCAACAAATACTTGGATGCAGGAAAACAAATTAATCTGGTACATTTAAGTCCTGAGTGCAAAACCTTACTTATAAAAGCTAATCCAAAGTGGCAAAATTACATTATTAACAATATAGATGACCCAAGATACTATGTAGTTACTGACACCTTGGATGTCGAAGTTTAGTAATCTGAGATGTGAGTGGCAAAATAAGTTATGATGTCTTCCAATAAATCTTTGGCTTAATTCACTAAGATCTCATCCACAAAAACCCATGAATCACCACCTGGACTTTCATGCCATGATGGATTTTTAAGAATATTCTCAATGTCTATTTTTAAATACTGAGCCTTTTGTTTTGGAAAGGTGATTTCAAAATAGTTTTGCTGGACTCCTTTATGTTCGATAATGTCTATATCTAGTTTATTTACTTTTTTATATTGATTACCATCTGAAGACAAAGAGACCATAATCGAAGCAGGATAAAAAATCCAAGATCTTGTATCGCTGAGACAGCTAACGAAAACACGATTTATTTCCTCAGGCTTGCTGAGATGGAGGAAACTAGTCATATGTTCGCCTTGATAAGCTAACCAATCACCACTTTTAAAATCCAAAATACTCTCTTTTTGATCGATCAGTTTTTCTTCATTACCTCCATATTGAGCAGCAGGTTTTGAAGAAAGGGTAACACTATTTACCTTTTGCGTTTTTTTAATGAACTGCTTTTTAATCGGCTCGCTCTTTTGCCAGCCCTGTTTATATGCAATCAAGCTTAATGGAGAAGTGTCATGCAATACAAGCGATTCCCCAAATACTAAATCGGTGGAATCAGGAATGCTTCCATCAAGGGTATAGTATACCTTAGTGCCTTGTATATTCTGCTGTATTTCTATGCTTATAGAATCCTCGAAAAGCCTTTGTTTGTTCACAATCACAGGAGGATTCAAAGCAGACGATTTGAAAACTTTTTTATCGATACCTGTGATTATATTTAGCTTGGGTTTGTCGTTTTGCAATTGTTGGATGCCTTTTTGGTCAATCTTTGTTTGCCACACATATAGGTTTTCTAAACCGCTTAGCTGTTTTAGAAATTTTATTGCATCATTGGTGATGCCCGTTTTATACAGATTTAATGTTTTCAATGCCATCAAACCATTAAAGCTTTTTAAATCTTCATCTGTAATATTAGTGCCTGTAAGCCGTATTTTATTCAGGTTTTTATATTCCTTTAGTTGGCGAAAGAAAGCATTTGAAAGTTGACTATCAGAAAGATCTAATTCTTTGATATTTCGATTTATTTGTCTTAAAGCTTTGAGCTGTTTTTTGCTTATACTTGGTTGATTTTTTAAGGAAATAGAAACCAACGGAGATACATTATTGATACCTGTGACGCGGATATCCAGATCAAGAAGTTTATTCACTGCTTTATTAGTAAGTATTTTTAAGTTTGCTGTGTCGAGATTCGTTTGATTCTTCGTGTATTTCTTCAGCACAGATTGTATACTATCTGGAGTTTCTTTACTAACAACAAAACAATCTTTACAAGGATCCAATCTTGTCCACCAATCTAAAATAGCAATGATTTCCTCAGTTAAAACACTTTTACCTTTTGGAGGCATATGCAACTCATCATCCAAGGGTAAGTGTATCCGATAACTCAAAAGACTTAATTCATTATTTACTCGATCAAATAAAGAGCCTGAGTTACCACCTTTAATTATTCCATCCCAAGTACTTAAATCCAATTCACCTTTCTTCTTGCTTGTTCTGTGACAAGATGTGCAATGCTTGTTCAGAATCGGCTTTACCACATCTGTGTATGCAACTAATTCATTTATAGATTGGACTTGCTTTATTTCCTTTTTTTTGCCAATGTTGCTTTTAAAAAGAAAATCAGCTCCATGTGTCAGCACTCCTCCATGGTGACCTGTACCCACCATTAAGCCAATGGCAGCCAAAAATAAAATAGGCGTAATCATGGCATGAAGCTTCTTACTCTTGTATGTAATTACTAGCAACAACAATGTAGAAGTGGTCGAGAAACCTAACACTTTGTGCCACCATAATGTATCCACATCATAGGATCCTTCTTGGGCCAAAAACCAGCCAGATGCTACAGAAAAAACAGCCGTTGCAAAACACATCATCAAACCTAAGTAAATGGATTGTCGGTATTGAATACGCTTGTTTTTACGGTTAACAAACATTAAAATACCCACAAAAAATAAGATACCAATTGGTAGGTGTACAAACAATGGATGCAACTTATGAAAGTAGATAAACCACATTAGCGAACCGCAATTTCATCAATAAAAAACCAAGGTTTCGTTCCTTGACCTGGATGACCCTGAGGAATGGAATCCATGTGTATTTCTATATTAGCTTTTGACAAAGTATCAGCTATGGTCAAATCAAAAAATTGATTTTGTGGTGATGCATAATCAAACATAGTACTCTTAGAACTATCAATTATGGTAGACGAATTAGCTTGAATCATAATGCTCGAAGGTGGAAAGATCCATCCATTTATATCTATTAAAGTACTCAAACTTATTCGTTCGACAAAAACTGGTGCTCCAAAGTCTAATCCCAGATAAATAGTCCCAGATCGGAAAGCAATCCATGCTGGATCAGAATAGCTCTCCGATGCTTTTTTTAAATCATTTAATATTTTTAATCCTTGCTCGTTATAAGGTGCTTTAGGCAATGAACTCAAAGTGTCTAAATGATAAGGAACAAGGGCTTGTCTACAATTTAGCCTGGTGATTTCGCTTTCTTTATATGCAAGATGATCAGCTCTAAACAACAATCTGGCATCTTCATCTACTTTTAGACTGTCTTCAAATATGGATTCGTTTTCTGAACCTTGAGCAACATTGGACCAAAAAATATCAGCCTCTGATATGGGTTTTATTCCTTTTATGATAGCACAATCTTTAAAAAAAACAGAGTCAATGTGCATTTTCGGAGAAGCTAGCATTACTTCTTCACTCTGTAAATATCTAGGTTCATCCAGCACTATACAAGAGGAGATCGAGAAACACAATATCAAATAAAATATACTTCTCATACCCTAACTAACTTTATCGGATAAGACCTTCCAGCATTCCACTGAGCCACATAAATATTCTCATCATTATCTATACAAACATCATGTGGATGACTAAAGACTTTCACAGATTGTCTCATTTGGTTTAATATTCCATCTTTGTAAACTGGCTCATGACCTCCAGGTGCTGAAATCAGTTGATTGTTTTTATCCAATATTGAAATGAAACCTGAGGCTGCCTTTCCATTACCAGACCAAATCGTTGCCAAATAAACTTGATCTCCTTTGATAACTGGTCGACAAATGTAAGCCCCAGGCAAAAATATTACATCAAGAAGACGGCCTGATAGACTAAATCGTTTTAGTTGATTCTTCATTCGGTCAGCTATGAGCAAGCTGGGTTGTTTTGCGGATCTATAATCCAAACATATACCATGTGCATTATCTAAATTTCTATCAAATGGACCTTTCCCACCAAATACACCTTTTAGTCTATTGCTTGAGTCATAAACTAAAATATGTTGCAAACCATATCCATCACTTACATATACATTGCCTTCGTCGTCTATACAAGTTTCTGTTGGCAAATATTGTTCGACCGATTCATAATTAATACAATTTGGGAAAGGCAATTCCATGATTTCTTTTCCTTTCAACGTTGTTTTGAATACTGCATGGCGGCTAATATCCGTAATGTATAAAAACTCTTCTCCACCCTCATCTTTGATACTTAGTCCATGTGCCCCTGGATACTGAGTACCCCAAGCATCTAGCAGCTTGCCTTTCTGACTGTATACAAGCACATTGTTTTTTGTGTGATTTGTCAGCAGATAAATCCGTCCTTTCTTGTCAATAACCATTTCATGACAATCATTTACAGGATATTTGACAGCATTAAGTTTGCCCCATTCAGCGTCAACTTTATACTTAAAGTCGCCGTGACCTATTATAAGATCCTTTTGACTATACTCTTGAAAAAGAGGCATTTGGAGGGCAGCGAATCCAAGGCTACAGTTTATGACAAAACTTCTTCTATCCATTAGCTAATGATATCATTTACAACATGACCTTCTACATCGGTTAATCTAAATCTCCTTCCTTGATGTTTATACACAAGTTTTTCGTGATCGATGCCCATCTGGTGTAAAATCGTGGCTTGAAAATCATGCACATGGACTGGATTTTTTGTGATATTATAACCAAACTCATCGGTTTCTCCATATACCATACCTGGTTTAATACCACCACCTGCCATCCAAATAGTAAAACACCTTGGATGGTGATCTCTGCCATAGTTCGTTTGGCTTAATGTACCTTGTGAGTAGTTTGTTCGTCCAAATTCCCCGCCCCAAATCACGAGTGTATCATCCAACAATCCACGTTGCTTTAAATCCATCACTAAAGCTGCCGAAGCCTGATCGACATCTTTAGCCTGTCCTTTAATTTGACTAGGCAAATCAAAATGAGCATCCCAGCCCATATGATATAATTGTATAAAACGAACACCTTTTTCGGCTAAGCGTCGGGCAAGTATACAATTAGCCGCGTAGCTTCCTGGTCGAGTAGAATCAGGGCCATACATCTGATAAATATAATCTGGTTCATCATCAATACTCATAACATCTGGCACCGAATTTTGCATTCGATAGGCCATCTCATATTGAGCCATTCTGCTAGCTATTTCTGGATCACCATACTCTTGGTACTGCTTATTATTTAGAGCATCCAGATAGTCTAGCATTTTACGGCGGTTTACTCTATTTATGCCTGCAGGGTCATTTAAATATAAGACCGGATCTTTAGCAGATCTGAACTGAACACCTTGATGGAGTGAATGTAAAAAACCATTTCCCCAAAGTCTCGAATAAAGCGGTTGGCCTTGAGGGCGTCCAGTCCCTCTTGATAATAATACGGTAAAAGCTGGGAGATCTTCATTTTCACTACCCATCCCATAACTCATCCAAGCTCCCATACTCGGTCGTCCTGGCTGCTGAGATCCTGTTTGGAAAAAAGTGATTGCAGGATCATGGTTGATGGCTTCTGTATACATCGATCTGACAACACACAAATCGTCAGCAATTTTCGAGGTATATGGCAGTAAATCACTAAACCAAGCACCGCTTTGACCATACTGTTTAAAGGGAAACATTTTACCTGATCCTACAAGTGGGAAAGACTCCTGCCCTGAAGACATTCCAGTTAATCGTTGGCCATTTCGTATGGATGAAGGCAAATTAGTTCCACGTCTTTTATCTAAAAGTGGTTTATAATCAAATAATTCTAATTGTGAGGGTCCACCGCTTTGAAAAAGATAAATTACACGCTTAGCTTGTGCCGGATGATGCAATTTATTTAAAACCCCTTTAATCCCTTTATTTTCTGTGATGATTCCATCCTTACCCTTAGAAAAGAAAGACATACCTAGTAAACCTGATAAAGCCGCAGTCCCTATCCCTATAGCACTTTTTCCTAGAAATGCGCGTCGATTAAGCTGAAGTGATCTTTCTTCGAATGGGTTCATGTTCTTTTCTTTTTATCCTCTGTGAATCACTTCATCTAAATTAAAAATCATATTAGCTACTAAGCTATAAGCTGCTAAGGACTCATCTGAAACCTCACTTCCTAAATCATAATTTCCGACAGATAAATAGGCTCTTGCTTCTTCAGTATTTTGTTCAAAATAGTCATAATTCTCATGGAAATATTTCTCTAATAAATCCAATTCATCTTGCGTTGCTTGTCGACTAGTCATCTGCGCAAACATATAGTTTATGCTTTTCTTAGGGTTAGCACCGACAAGGGCTATGGCATTATGAGCTAACAGTCGTGCGGCTTCTATCATTTGAGGGTCATTGAGCAAAACCAATGCTTGCAGTGGAGTATTTGTTTCTTGACGAACTACCGTACAGAGATCTTTAGTGCTCGCATCAAAAGTGGTCATATTTGGTGGTGGAGATGTTCGTTTCCAGAAAGTATATAAACTTCTTCGATATAAATTCTCTCCTTTGTCTTCAACATAATTACGTAAATCACCGCCACCGCCAATAGTCTCCTCCCATAGACCTGCAGGTTGATATGGTTTGACACTTGGGCCACCTATTTTATTCGTAAGAATTCCGGCTGATTTAAGCACTTGATCTCTGATCATTTCCGAACTAAGTCGTAGTCTAGGAAACCTGGCCAAGTATTGATTTTCAGGGTCCTTTTCTAATAAACTGGGGAGTATCTTGCTAGTTTGCTGGAAGGTACTAGACATAACTAAAAATTTGAGTAATGCTTTTGTGTCCCACCCTTCTTCTTGGTATTTCAATGCCAAGTAATCTAATAATTCCGGATGTGAAGGCAAAGCTCCTTGATTGCCAAAATCATATGGAGTTGCAACTATTCCTTGTCCAAAAATTTGTTGCCATAGTCGATTGACCGCAACTCTTGCTGTTAATGGATGATTTTTATCAAATAACCATTCAGCAAGACCAAGACGATTTGTTTGTCTATTGCCAAAATTCAGAATAGATTTAGGAGTGTTTGGAAATACTTGCCGGCTTGGTTTATCATATTGACCTCGTTCTAAAATATAGGTATTTCTAGGTGCTGACATTTCCTCCATAACCATCAGTTCCACTGCTTCTATGGTGTCTAATGACTTAATAAAACCTAAGGTGTTGTGGATTTCTTCTTTGCTTAAAGTCACAAAAGGTTCTGGTGTCTTTCCTACGGGTTCGACCAAACCTTGTTCTGGTACATTATTAAAGAATGCAAATAATTCAAAATAGTTTTGCTGACTAAAAGGATCATATTTGTGGTCATGGCATCTCGCACACTCCGCTGTTAGTCCTAAAAATGCCGTGCCAAAAGTGTGTATTCTATCAGCCACATATTCTGTACGAAATTCTTCTGGAATGCTTCCTCCTTCATAGGTGATTTTATGATTTCGATTAAACCCAGATGCGATGATTTGCTCAAGAGTAGCTTCTGGAAGCATGTCTCCTGCCAGTTGCCAAGTTACGAACTGATCAAATGGCATATTTTCTCCATAGCTATGTATTACCCAGTCTCTCCACGGCCACATAAATCGTTCTGGATCATCTTGATATCCATGGCTATCTGCATATCTTGATACATCCATCCAGATTTGTGTCATGTATTCTGTATAGGCATCACTATTTAATAAGCTATCAACTATCAGTTCATAATTCTTGACAGTAGGATTTGATAGGTATTGTTCAATGTCATTTACGGTGGGTGGAAGTCCAGTTAAGCTAAAATGCAATCTCCTTATTAACTTTTCTGCAGTGGCTAGCGGTGAAGGTTTTAATCCTTTTTGGTTTAATTTTTCTTCAATAAAAAGATCCACATCGTTTGCTGCCCATTCCGAAGCAATGTCAGGAGGAGTATGTTTTAATGGAGGAGTAAGCGACCAATGTTCTTTGTATTGAGCTCCTTGATCGATCCATTGGCTCAATATTCTTTTTTCTCGTTCACTGAGTTTTAACTGCGAACTGGGTGGAGGCATTTGTTCATCTTGATTTGACGAATGGATCACGTGATGCATGATACTTTTTGCGGTGTCACCCTTAACGATCGCAAATCTTTTAGCTGATGAGTCTAAGGCTGCATAGGCAAAATCTGCTGTATGTAAGGCTAGATTTCCTTCTCTTTTATTTGCATCGGGACCGTGACATTTAAAACACTTATCAGACAAAATAGGTTTTACATGGAAATTAAAGTCAATGGTCGCAGGTATAAGTGTTTCTGCATTTGAAGGTAGGTCAAGTTGTTTTTCTTCACACGAACATAAATACAGAAATAGTAAAGCTAAGCTTACAAGTACAAAAGATTTGTGCATGTTTAAAAATAATTAAACTTGATAGTTTTTAAAGTCACTTATTTAAAAATCAATGATAATTAAACGCCACTCAAAAAAACAAATAATAATCGTTTACATTTAAACCATTCATTTATCAAAAGACAATCCTAACAATATTAAAATGTCGTTGTATCAAAAAATAGCAGAAGTAGGACAAAAATTTGTTGCTAAGCACATCTTATTTAAATATGGATTTAATTGGTCTCCTATGTATCGGCGAAGTACAGCAAAGATAACTGAGGTTTCAAAAGATTTATTGAAGGTGTATGTAAAGCTCCCAATAAACTATAAAAACAGGAATTATGTCAATTCTATTTTTGGCGGAAGCATGTTTGCTGCTGTAGATCCTATTCCCATGGTTCAACTTATCAATTTGATCGGAGAGGATTATGTAGTATGGGATAAATCAGCACAAATCTATTTTAAGAAGCCTGCAAGATCGGATGTTTATGCTGAATTCTCATTTAGTGAAGAAGAACTTAAAGACATCAAAAAGGCTATCGAAAAAGAGAAAGAGATTGAAATAATTAAAACGACCTTACTCACTGATAAACAAAAATACAAGGTTTATTGTGAAGTTAGAAAAACACTCTATGTAGCTGACAAAGCATTTTATAAAAACAAAAGACAGCTTAAAAATAAATCATAAATAAAATACAATTGATTAAAGTTGCATTTCCAATGGTTACTAGTTTTGCTTGAAGCCATTACTAATATTCATGCCTCATAAATAACCCATGCTCGAGGTCGGACTTTATAGAACGGACATAGTTAAATAATAAAAAGAGGCTGTCTCATAAGTAGGCAGTCTCTTTTTTTTTTTATTGTGCTCATATA
>JAHDHQ010000016.1 GCA_020631235.1 Saprospiraceae bacterium
TGAAAGTGAAGCAATGGATATGGAGCACGAGTTGCGAGCTGAGGCTTGGGTAAGAATTACCGCTGAGAATGTTGACAGTATTCCAGGTAATGTTATAAGTTTATGGGCAAGCACAATAGAAGGTCATTCAATCAGTCTCCCAAATTTTAATAAGAAATATAAGATCGATGGGAATCTTAATTACATTATAATGTATAGAGAGCAATCCCCATCATTACCAGACCCTCAAACATATGAAATCAAAGTATTTGCAGACAAAGGAGATACGACTTATTTAGACATAAAATATTAACCAAAAACGTACTCAAAGAAACCATGCTTATTGTGAAAAACGTAATAAAAATAACAATCCTCCTATTTACGATCAGCCTATTTTCATGTGGAAAAGAAAGATGCAGTGGAGTATGTGTAGAAGGCATTGTGACTGACTACGGAAACGGCATGCCGATAGAAAATGTCTTTATATCCATCTATGAAAAAGGAGGACAGCTATTAGACACCGTTAGGACTGACGAAAATGGACTATATACAGCCTGTGTTGATGATATAGGTTCTCTTTCATTGTATAGAGCAGAACTAGAAAAAGAAGGTTATTGGGAACATCATGGATATGAATTTTTTGAAAGTGAAGCAATGGATATGGAGCACGAGTTGCGAGCTGAGGCTTGGGTAAGAGTTAAAGCAATGAATGTGGACACAATAGAAGGTAATCAGATATTACTTTCAGTCGCAAATGGTAACTCAATCACAATATTTGGAGGATTTGGAGATTTTGACGATTTATTTTTAATTACAGGAGATATTGAAAATGAAATCAGATACAAACCTAACATAATAGATGGTGAATTTATCTTCAGAAATATTTTCACCCCTTCACATGATACTACAATAGTCGAAATACTTTATTAACCAAAAAAATATACCAAAAACAGATTTTTTTATGAGAAACTACACAACGTGTGGTGCATTACATAACAATTAGAATTATGAAAAACATTTCAACATTATTTAGTCTACTTATATTACTGTGTCTCTTTTCCTGCGGAAAACAAAGATGCAATGGAGTATGTGTAGAAGGCATTGTGACTGACTACGGAAACGGCATGCCGATAGAAAATGTCTTTATATCCATCTATGAAAAAGGAGGACAGCTATTAGACACCCTTAGGACTAACGAAAATGGCTTATATACAGCCTGTGTTGATAATATTGGTTCTTTATCATTATATAGAGCAGAAATAGAAAAAGAAGGTTATTGGGAACATCATGGAGCAGAATTTTTTGAAAGTGAAGCAATGGATATGGAGCACGAGTTGCGAGCTGAGGCTTGGGTAAGAATTACCGCTGAGAATGTTGACAGTATTCCAGGTAATGTTATAAGTTTATGGGCAAGCACAATAGAAGGTCATTCAATCAGTCTCCCAAATTTTAATAAGAAATATAAGATCGATGGGAATCTTAATTACATTATAATGTATAGAGAGCAATCCCCATCATTACCAGACCCTCAAACATATGAAATCAAAGTATTTGCGGACAAAGGAGATACAACTTATTTAGACATAAAATATTAACCCAAAACCTACTCAAAGAAATCACGCTTGTTATGAAAAACATAATAAAAATAACAATCCTACTATTTACGATCAGCCTCTTTTCCTGCGGAAAACAAAGATGCAGTGGAGTATGTGTAGAAGGCATTGTGACTGACTACGGAAACGGCATGCCGATAGAAAATGTCTTTATATCCATCTATGAAAAAGGAGGACAGCTATTAGACACCGTTAGGACTGACGAAAATGGACTATATACAGCCTGTGTTGATGATATAGGTTCTCTTTCATTGTATAGAGCAGAACTAGAAAAAGAAGGTTATTGGGAACATCATGGATATGAATTTTTTGAAAGTGAAGCAATGGATATGGAGCACGAGTTGCGAGCTGAGGCTTGGGTAAGAATTACCGCTGAGAATGTTGACAGTATTCCAGGTAATGTTATAAGTTTATGGGCAAGCACAATAGAAGGTCATTCAATCAGTCTCCCAAATTTTAATAAGAAATATAAGATCGATGGGAATCTTAATTACATTATAATGTATAGAGAGCAATCCCCATCATTACCAGACCCTCAAACATATGAAATCAAAGTATTTGCAGACAAAGGGGACACAACTTATTTAGACATAAAATATTAACCAAAAATATATACCAAAAACAGATTTAATTATGAGAAACAACACAACGTGTGGTGCATTACATAACAATTAGAATTATGAAAAATATGTCAAAATTATTTAGCCTTCTTATAATACTTTGTCTCTTTTCTTGCGGAAAAGAAAGATGTAGTGGCGTATGTGTTGAAGGTGTTGTGACTGACTTCGGAAACGGCATGCCCATAGAAAATGTCTTTATATCCATCTATGAAAAAGGAGGACAGCTATTAGACACCGTTAGGACTGACGAAAATGGACTATATACAGCCTGTGTTGATGATATAGGTTCTCTTTCATTGTATAGAGCAGAACTAGAAAAAGAAGGTTATTGGGAACATCATGGATATGAATTTTTTGAAAGTGAAGCAATGGATATGGAGCACGAGTTGCGAGCAGAGGCTTGGGTTAGGATAACTGCTGAGAATGTTGACTCGATTGAAGGAGAAATAATCACATTAAGTGCAGCCACAATAGGTAACCACACAATTAGTCTACCAAATTATAATGAAAAATACAAAATTATTGGGAATATGGATTATTTAGTAAGATATCAAGTACTATCTACTATAATACCAGACCCTCCAATGTTTGAAATTAAAGTATTTGCGGACAAAGGAGATACAACTTACTTAGACATAAAATATTAATCGAAAATAATATCCAAAAACAGATTTAATTATGAGAAACTACACTAAATGCGGCTTAGCAACGCTATGCCTTTTATTAACCTTTTGTTGCTATTCACAAAGTAATTGTTGGCCACAAGAATATATGGCCAATCAAATATTTTTAAAATGTGATGATAGCGGAATACTTTCCAAGAATATGAAATAATTTTGAAACATGAAAAACACTATATTTTATGCATCTATTACTATTTTTTTCTTGACAATTACAAGCTGTGGATGGAGAAATGATTGTGTTGTAAATTATGACATACAAGTACCATTAGAATTAAATTCTTTTGATAGCATTGTCCATGTTGGAGATACGATAAATATTAAAATGTCCACAGATAATACTGAACTATATGATGCTATTGGAGATCGAACAATACATATACCTAATTTTGACCCTTTATTGACGATACAATTTTTCAGATTGGATACTCTCCCATTACAAGAAGTATTTATGGAATCTGACATAATTATTGATGAAGCATTTTCTTATGAATTGGAATCAGTAGCTAATATTCCAAGAGTTCTCTTAATGAGAGGAATAAAAAGTGACGAATTAAGCTCTCAATTTGAATTGTCGATTGTCTCGAATATTAAGCCAGGAACTTACGCTATTCATTTTGTGCCTTTCTTGAGGTTTAATTCCGAAATTGTAGATTTTGAAGGCAAATGTGATGATAGAAGTAAAATAGAAGTTACTTTTTTACTGCCTGAAGAAAAGATTATTAACGAAGATATTCTTGATGAATTCAGTAAAATGGTCCAGTATGATACATTATGGGAAGGAAAATCTGGTGCTTATAATTTAAGCTCTTCTTATTATTTTAAGGTTATCGAATAGGAATATATGTTAAGCTCCAAATTAGCGAGAATCAAAAAAGTTGATTAAATGATTATAATCTTAAATTGTCTAGAAATTTAGAACTTTTCATTTCTATAAAAATTCGCTCAGCTTGATTCTTAAAGCTACAAGAGGCGAATTCTCGATAAAGTACTTGTTCTTTGAGAAGTTTTCACCGTAAGTCTCATTCAATTCCTCCACAAAAGCCAATACTTTTCTGTTATTATAAAAACTGCTAGTTACCCCAAACTTTAAATAAGCTTTATTTCTATTTTTTTTCAAATTGACTAAAACACCAGTGCTTAAGTTAGCGGCGATGAAATTTCTACTTTCAATATTTGCATTAAAATAATTAACGTTCTCAACATTAACTCTTCGACTTTCATGATAGGTTCTACCAATGCTAATGCTTACAAATGGTTTATATCTTTTAATGTCATTTTTACTCTTTACGTATTCAGCACCTACAACAATAGACTTTCCTTCAAAAACATTTAGGCCTAATGAGGTAAAGGCATCAATGTTTTCTGATAATTCATAATTGATTTTCACCCCTAAACCTCCATAATCTACACCACCACCTAGACCCATCGACATTTTATTTAAAACAGCAGGAACCTGTCCATACATGAGCGAACAGTTAAAAACTAAACAAATGAGGATTGGTAGAAAATAAATGCCAGAAAATCGGTAAACCTTAGAATGGTCCATTTTGTTATTTTTTGTCAAGATAGTTTTAATGTTCGATTAATCTAAAGCCCTTTTCAATGATTTGGTCAATTGACCTAATAAACAACTCTAAATAAGCAATATGGTAAAGCTAATTAACCAAGTATAAACCCAATTACACTAAAGCTAGTTTGACTTATCTGCTAAGACAGCTTGCCCTTTAACTAACCAGGCTACCCCAAAAGCCCACAAACAAATACTTTCTATCCAAAAGATAGGATTCCATTGGTTAACCCATTCATCTTGAGTGGTTTCTTTACCTGCCATTAGGAAATAGACTAAGCCTGCTAACAAGGCAACTATAATGACAGTGCCACATATATAGTAAATCCTATTACGCTTTTTCTTTTGAAGATGTATCGTCCTAATAGCTTCTTTTGAATGTTCGCTTTTAGTAAATAAACATAGTATCACATAGGCTAATATGATAAAAAACAACACCGCTGCAATGAAATGAATTTTTTCGATCATTGTATGGCTAAAGTGCGCCGGCAGCTGACATTCAGCAGTATGTATGCCCCAGTTAAGCCCTTGATAAATATGCTCACAAGTACGTTGTTCAGCACATTGAGTGGTAGCGTGATCTATGATGTCTTGTACCGTGTTCTCTGGTCTAGTCGGAAAAAAAGCCACAATGAGCGCTAGTATGGCTGCTAAGCGCAACCATATATAGTCCAGATCTTTCCCTCGATAGGTAAGCAAAATAGCCGATATTAAACAAATAACGCCTACAAACACATCACCCATAAAGGTGTGGTAATAAGCACTAATAGCATGTTGCACATCAATTGCGCCATAATAAAAGGAGTTGCCCACTATCAAGATAATGGGCAATAAAATACCTATTACTCCTACAGCTTTCCGTAAACTCATGTAGGAAATAACCATCTCGGCTTGTTCTTGCTGATACTCTGTATCCTGTATTAATGTTCGATCCATAACTATCGCTTTTGTTTGTTTTTATTTACGATTAAAAGAAGTTTGTCCATAAGTATAAGATAGGCTAAAAAAGTGACCTTGGCTTATGACTAAACTAAAAATGAGAAAGGACTTCCTCCTTAGATTAAGGACAGTCGATATAGAATTTATTTGAGCTCAGTATTCTTTTTAAGGCTATAAACCATAGAAGTTTTAAAGGGTAATTCTATGATAAAAACCATAGGTATCCTCTATGAGCTAGTATCTTATACTAAAGCATGATGTATTTTTTTGGCCAATGTTGGATTAAATATTACTCCTCTTTGATCATTTTTTGGACACACACCTCGGTGTGATCTTCGTTTTCTACATGTAAAAAGAAAGCTCCAGCTGGTAAATCTTCTAAATCTATCACAGCTTCACTACCTAAACCTTCTAGTGTACTATGCACATTACCTATAGCATCATAGATTGTGAGCGTGTACCTTTCCATTAAACCACGTACTACAAAATACTGATCAGCAGGATTAGGATATACTTCTACACAGTTATTATTGACCGAAATATTAGTGGTCTCGCTTATGGTTGCATCATTGGTAAAATAAGAAAGTAATCGGATGTAGGCAGCTTGATAATATATGGCAGGCTCCGTTATTTCCCAGGAACTTTCAGGAAAACCATCGTTAAACTGAGCATAAGCTTTCTGTGCAGGCTGACCTGCTGGTGGCGTCACATCTCCAGAATAATAAAAATTAGGACCTCCGGTTACAAAGCCAGGAGCAGGGCCATAATCATCTTCTTTAACATTATCCCATTCAGTACCATTGTCAAACCAAAAATGATAAATTTCGTCTACACATCGGTCGCCGCCATAGGCATACATATTAGAGAGTAAGACTAATCCTAATGGATTAAGGCCATGCATAAAGTGGACATGTTCTCGCGCTTTTTCTAGGAGATCTTCGTTTAATGCTGGATGCACATCGTGTTCATGAAACAACATGATAACATTAGCCAAATTGGATTTTACTTGAGTAGATCCCCAAGAATACATATAATCAGGAACATTGGACCGATATAAATCCGCATCTGAAAACAAATAAAAATCTTCATAATTATTGTCTAAAGCATCGAAAGCAGAATCGGTGATTATACTTATTGCCTCACTATCGGCGCCAGGCAAAGTAGTATATCTTAATAATGCTTCGTTTAATGGCATTAAGTAAGGTCCCCAATATCCAGCCGAAATTTGCTCGCTCCCTTGGTAATATTGTATAAAGAAATCATCGTATTTCTGATCGCCTGTGAGCTCATATAAATAAACAGAGGCTATTACAGCAGCATCGTATTGTTTATCATAATCCCAGTCTGCATCTCCTGCTTTTATTGTGCCATCATCACATTCATAGTCTAGATCGTCATTATTAAATTTTGTTTCGAAATAATCCCAACATTGAACAGCCCTAGTTTCTAAATCCATAGCATAGTCTTGCTGATCAGTCTCATCCTCAAAAACAATAGCGGCTCTTGCCATCATGCTCGCTATAGCTATACTGGCCGTAGTACATTCAGGTCCATAATATCGGAGATCCGAATTAGCACTCGGTGGAGAAGATGCATTATCATCGTAGGTGATGTTTCCCATTTTTATATGGGCTGTGCCATCAGTACTGCTCATTTTCATGAGCCAATCAAGTTCCCATTGCAATTCGTTTAAAATATCCGCTAATCCATCTCCTGATTCTGGAATGTTACTTTGATCATCAAAGGCGGAAGGGTTGTCCTCATAAGCGCCTATTAGATTGTGGATGACATCATGGGCAAAACTCACGTATTTGTTGTTATCACCTGCATCAAACCATCCACCGGATAAATCTTTTTCAAGGTCTGCATTATCCTGATCATACACGTATCTACATTCGCTGTCTTGCAAAGGATTCATAAAATTCATCCCATCGGCAAATCCAGTAGGTACATACTCAGTTTTCTTTTCATCATTACACCGGTTATAGTAAAACATTTTGGTGGCGAGGTCAAGCACTTGCTTATAGGGATTAGCATTTATTGTAAAAGGAGCTGAAGAAGCATCATTATCTACATCGTACACATAAAAGCTGCCTTCTTCTGATACACTAGAAAAATCAAACCACCAGCCTTTATCTCCTGATTGTCCGTGCGTTTCTCCATTATTCCACATGGTGGCTTCTGCCGAAAACACAACAGCATCTGTCAAGTAATTTCTTAATTCTATGCTGCTTCCAGGGGTATAGGATAAAGTGCTGTTGTATCCACTTTGAGGGTCAGAAAGCACCGCTACTTTATTAGATGTTGGCAGGTAACCGAATTGGTCAACATGGATGTGCTCGCTAATTTGAGCAAAAGAATGTAGGCTGATTAAAGAGAAAAATATGTATGAGAATAAACGCATAAGATTCTATTTTAAATAGGAACGTGTGAGTAATAAAAACTCAGGGATAATAGACAAACAAAATAGATTATACTTGGTTTAGGTTTTTGTGATTAAAAAAGCCGGATCGGTGATAACTAGAATTGTTGATAAGCAATTTCGCATGATCACTCTTGTCACCCTACTTTTTGTTAACAAATTAAGAACAAGCCCAACCAAATCCTAATTCATTTTTGTTGTCAGGGCTCTGAGTTAAATGCCCAATTCCTACATCACCAAACATGTATGGAAGGTTGTCTTCTGAAATAAATTGAAAAACTAACTCCATTTGTTTTTCAGAATTTCTATCATATGGGTATTCAACCGATTGAACCCAATATGGCCAACCAAATAGTTTGTCATTTTCAACAGGTAAACCCATGTTTCTTTGTTCCATCAATTCGTAAACATCATCGTCTAGTTCCAGATCAATTCCCAATTGAGCATATTCTTCGAAATGAGGAAAATCGTCAACAGGTTTCCAATCGATGATGACTTTCTCACCAAACTGTTCGTCAATATTAGGTACAACTGTACTTGAACCATGTTCAATTTTAATCATTCGACAGTTTACGCCTTTTGAAAATGGAAAAAACGCTTCTAAATCAGATTCACAATGAGGTTGAGTTGAAGTACAGTAAAATAGTTGAATCAATCCACTGTCTTTTTTAATGGGTAATTCTTCAAGGTTTAATTGTAGAAATAACTGCATATTTTTTTTACAGTTTGGACAAATTGGCCAGTCTTCAGCATTTCTCAAATATGGGAATCCTCCAATTTTACTCTTTGTACTATGTGTATTTGCATTCCTTTTTACCACTGGTAAATAAGCTGTTCTTTTAAATTCGTTTAAAATTTGAATAGTTTTTTTAAATTCCTTTTCAATGTTTAGTTGATTGGAGTTTGTAGGAGTTCCTTTTTGTTGGTTTTCCGATTTATTACCAAATAATTTATTCAAGAATTTCATTTTTCATTTTTTTAATCGATGGATAAAGGCCTAATAATATACGCTCATTCTGAACCTACCGTTTATAAAATTTTTGAGTTGATTTGGTTCCATGTTCAAATTTGGCGGTAATTAAGTACAGACCTTCAGCTAAAGCTGAAACATCGATTTGTGTCAGTCCAGATTTATTGTGTCCGCTGGATACTAATTTACCGTCAAAATCTCTAATCCATACATCTGTAATATCATTTTTTTGGAGGGAAAGAGTAGTGCTTACAGGATTGTTTATTAAGAAGGTTTCTTCTTGATTAAAAACGTCATTGGCAAAACTGATGAGATCACATAGTAAAGAGTCTGGACCTTCGGAAATATACGCATCTTCATTAGTACGCATCCAATCCGCCATACCACTAAGATCCCCATTTCGATTCATCATGAGTATGGTGGCTTTTCCATTGTTTTTATCTAAGCTTAATCCTGTGGAGACCCCTTGATCACCGCCTCCGTGTCCATTAAAAATTTGGTAACTGATCGGTGGAGAAAGCAAGGTGCGACCATCCATTGTTCCTAAATTTAAGCAAGTAATGGCATAATTAGCCATATCACCTAAAGAGGCTCTGAGTCGTCCGGCAGGATAATCGCTGTAACTATAATGACCAATGGGGGAAAAACCACTGCCTGATGGGTTGTAGGGTACAGCTAGCAAATCCAGGTCTAAATCTTCCATTAAAAAAGAACTATGTTCCATACATAGTGGTTCGAATATTTGTTCTCGGACAAATACCGCAAAATCAGTATCTGATGCTGCTTCTACAATGAATCCCAACAAAGCAAAACCAATGTTAGAGTACACTTGATCGCCTATTCCTGCAGCTACAAAATTTAAATTTGCGTCGTAAATATCACCATTAGCGACTAGATAGTTTTCTAAATATTCTCCTAAAGGACGCGTTTCTTCATCACTGGATAGATACGGCATTTCGTCCCAGTTGTCTTTGATTCCCGAAGTGTGATCTATGAGGTGCCGGATGGTAATGTTTGTTTCGTCTGTTGGATGTTCTACTGCAAACGGTAAATAGTCATTTATAGGATCATCAAGTGAAGCAATGATGCCTTGGTCCAGCGCCATTAAAGTGGCAAAATGAGTCACATGTTTGCTTACACTGGCTAGCATAAATGAGGTAGATTCAGAAACGGGAATGTCTAGTTCGAAATTAGCCATCCCAAAATATCCTTCATATAACAGTTCTCCATCACTTACAAAACCTACCGCCAAACCTGGTATTTGTCGCTCCACCATCCAAGTTTCAAACTGTTCGTCCACGGTTTGAGCCTGTACAAAAAATGAAAACAAACAAAAAAAACAAAATAGGAAAATGTATCTCATGCTGGAAATTATTTTTAATTAAGATATTAAAAAAACTTGGTATAAATATGATTTGAACCTTAAAGGATTTAGTGTGTTTTTACACTATAATTTTGATGATCTTAACCTTTAGCCGACGAATACTAAGCCTACAATTATCTACTTTTGTATTAATGAAATGGAGTCCGTTTTATACAGTCATGTTTTCTTTATGGGTACTTCCTTTATGGAGCCAAAACTTATTGGTTAATGATTCTAATGGAGATTTAGTAAGCATCGATATTGAAGGTTGTAATACAACGGTGGTAGCTGATATTGGATTTTATACGGACATTGCTGCACATCCAAATGGTTTTTTTTATGGAGTTAATACAGTAGGTAAATTAACCAGGATCAACGTACAAACAGGGGAAACAAACCAGGTGGAAGATTTTACATCTACAGCCTATTATGCTTTAACCGCAAATGCTGAAGGCCTGTTATTTGCCGCATCAGGACTAGGGGATCTGGTCTCTTACAACCCATCCAATAATCAAACGACCTATTACGATAATATGGGCTTTAAAGCGGCTGGCGACTTAACCTATTACCAAGGAGATATGTATATGGCTACAGACGAAAACAAGTTGGTTTACATAGATCCATTGGATCCTAGCAATAATGAGGTTTTTATTGATTTTGCTTCTTCGAATTCATCCATATATGGTATTGTGAGTACTGTGGATGGTTGTAATGTCAGCACTTATGCGTTTTCAAATGACAATAACGCCAAAGTGTATCAAATAGACTGGATCAATAAGTCTTTTGATTTTGTATGCAACATCGATAAAGAGGTGTATGGAGGTTCTAGTGAATTCGAATTTGCGGCATCAGACGATTTGATACAAATAGATAGTATTGTGATTAATGCCGCTCCATGTGATGAAGGCACCAGCCAAGTTATTGTATACGCATCGAGTGAGATTGGTGCATTAAGCTATAGTATCGACGGTATTAACTACCAAGATGATAACGAATTCTTTGACTTGACTTATGGTGATTATACCCTTTATATTCAAGACGAATCTGGATGTATAGGCAATGAAGATATTAGTATAGATGTAGGATACCTGGTTTTCGAAAACACTCAGGTGCAAAACGCTATTTGTGGGCAAAACAACGGTGTGGCTACCATTCGAGTCGATGCTTCCACTCAGGATTTAATGTACAGCATAGATGGCATTAATTATCAAAGTTCGCCTGTCTTTTCAGATTTAGCTCCAGGTATGTATGATGTATATGTGATTTCTAATCAATCGTGTGAAATTAGTTCGACCTTTGAGGTCGCCATTTCTAGTTCTATACAATTAATTAACACTAATGCCTATGGTCCCAGCTGTGATGAAGGCTTTGCTTTCATTGATATCGAAGCCACTAGCCCCAATGGAGGATTAATGTATAGCCTCGATGGCATAAACTTCCAATCCGAAGCTTATTTTGGTAACCTAGAAATGGGAGTTTATACGGTTTACATAGTCGACGCACTGGGATGTGAAGATACCTTTGAAGTAATCATGGAAGCAGGTATTTTATCATTGGCCAATGTAGTGACCAGTCCTGAAACTTGCGAATCAAGCAATGGTTCTGCTACTTTAATAGTACAGAGTTCTTTGGCTAATTATGATCTTTTTATAGATGGAGAAAACGTTGGCAATACAAGCACCATCCAAGGGCTTGACGGAGGGATCTATCAGATAACATTAATTGGTGCTGATGCTTGTAGCATAGAATATGATTTAGTGATAGACGAGATTTTGACTTACGAACTAGATACCATTTTGCTAAGTCCAGATTTTTGTAATCAAGGAGAAGGATCTATAGAAGTGCTATTAAACGACAATGGGAATAACATAAGCTACTGGTTAGATAATAGCTTGCAAGACGAATCAGGTTTTATACAAAATGTAGTACAAGGTGATTATCTGCTTGAGATAGTTGACCAAAACAATTGTTCTTCCAGTTTTAATGTAAGCATCGAACAAGATGATTGCCCGATTTTTATTCCTAATGTTTTTGCGCCATCTATAGGTGGAAACGATCGCTTTAGTGTACAGTCAGCATATGATTTGTCTGTGGAAAACTGGTTTGTTTACGATCGTTGGGGAAATCAATTATATATGGCTGAAGATTTCAGCATAAACGATTCTACGGTGTTTTGGGACGGTACGTTTAATGGCAAGGAAGTTCCGGCAGGGGTATATGTCTTTAGCCTAAATATTCAAGGTTTTGAGGAGGCCATTGTGGGCGATATTACCTTGGTGCGTTAGGCATAGACAAGGATAAATGATCCATCATGCGCTGAAAATGTAGAGGTACACTGGCTTTAATGTCTAGAGGCTTGCCTTCGCTTGAAGGGAATCTAGTTTGTACAGCATGTAAGCACATATTTTTAAAACCCATTTTTGTTTCAAAATATTTATTGTGTTTACAATCTCCATGCTTTTTGTCACCTATAATAGGATGTCTTATATGAGCAAAATGCCTTCTGATTTGATGGAATCTACCCGTTTCTGGAGATATTTCTACTAAACTGTATCGAGAAGTAGGATATCGATTTACTGCAAAATCTAGGCTTTGTTGGTCTAGGCGTTTGTAGTGGCTTATAGCTTCTTGCATTTTATCCTTTCTTCCACTTTTAAGTGGGTAGTCTATGGTGCCAGAAACATCGACAAAACCCCGGATAATGGCTAAATATTTTTTTTCGAACTTAGCTTCTTCCATTAGTTTTTGTACTCTAGCGGCTTCCGTGGAATTTTTTCCAAATAACAAGACGCCACTCGTGCCTCTATCAAGCCGATGGATTGGATATACTCGTTGTTTTATTTGATCCCTTAGCAATTGCAGCAAAAACACCTTGTCTTCTGTAATGCTAGTTTTGTGCACCATAATGCCTGCTGGCTTGTTTATGGCGATTAGATCCTGATCTTCATATAGAATCGTTAAGCTCATGAGTCTAATTGGTAATATACACACTTTAAATAGGCACCTTCCTGAAAAGTAATGGGATGATCGACGTCGTGATAAGTTTTTTTAAGCAGTTTTTTAGGGGTTTTGTTCAATGCTGTGGCAATAGTATCAAAGAATAAATCAGCATCAATACGTGACGAGCAAGATGCGAGCACTAATAGGCCATTAGGTTTTACTAGTTGACTACCTAATTTAGCTAAGCTTGCATATTTTTTAACCGCTATATCCACTTCTGAGGTTTGTTTGGCCAATGAAGGAGGATCAATAACTACGATATCATATTTTTTCTTTTCCTTTTTTAGTTGGGCTAGTATTTTAAAGGCATCTCCCGCGATGCCGGATAATCTCTGTTCTAAACCATTCAATTGGGCATTGATTTTTCCGTCTTCCAACGCTTTTTTGGATATGTCTATCATGGTGGCATGTTTAGCTCCTTGGGCTAGAGCATGGATGGAAAAGCCGCCATTATAAGAAAACACATCAAGCACGGTTTTGTCCTTCGCCATTAAAGCAAGATCTATTCTATTCTGGCGATGATCCATAAAATAACCGGTTTTGTGACCGTGCACAACATTGGCCAAAAAACGGACCCCATTTTCTAAAAAAACTACACTTTCTTGATCCAGCCTTCCAAACAATAAATTGCCTTCTTGGATATGGCTCACCTGATTAGAGAGCTGTCTAGATAGTCGCAAAACGACAGCACTTATCCAAGTATATTTACTCAGCACTTGTTTAATAAGAGCTAAATACGGAATCCATATAGAGGAGTATAATTTTAAAACCAAAACGTCATTATATACATCTAAAATTAAATGGGGCAATTTATCCGCTTCGCCATAGATCCATCTAAAGCTGTTATTTGTTGAAGTTCTCAGTGATTCTCTTTTACCTAATGCAATGGCAAATGTTTCTTCGAACCAGCCGATATTTATGGGTGTGTTTTTCCTTCTTTCAAGTATTTTAATCCGTATAAAAGAAGCAGGATCGAATAAGCCACAGGCTAGAAATTGGTTTTTACTTTGATCGAAAATGATGGCTAAATCACCTGAATCTCCAGCTTTACTTTGCTTTATTATACTTTCTTCAAAGACCCAAGGATGACCTTTGCGCACGTGCTTTTCTGCAGCCTTACTTAATTTAATCGCGATTCGTTGGACACTTGGATTCATGGACTAAAAGTAATATTACTGCTTAAGAAACGAAGCATAGCTCTTATAAAGCTTAGTAAAAAAAGCAGCTTTTTTCTTATTTTACTTGTTCATAAAAATCAATCAAATGAAAAAAAGTATACTTTTTATTTTCTGTGCTTGTTTCTATGTGACAGCAAATAGCCAAGCTTTTGTAGATTTAAATGCTTCAGGCAACAATGATGGTTCTTCTTGGGCCGATGCATATACAAGTATTCAAGCAGCGCTCAATTCTAGTGAAACAGATGTCTGGATAAAGTCTGGAGTGTATAAACCCGAAGCTTTAAATGGCTTTGTTTATTATGAAGTAAATAGTCCTAAAAATATATATGGAGGTTTCGCAGGGACAGAAGCATCCATTGACGAACGAGATATTGATAATAATCCTACCACCATAAATGGAGACATTAACGATGATGATAGCATTGCTGATCTTATGTTAAATCGTGAGGATAATGCAAATCATTTATTTCATGTCACTGCTTCGGCAGGCAATGTGGTTTTCGATGGTCTAAGCATGACGAATGGTACGACTGATTTTGAAAACAATGAGCAAGGTGATTTTTTATTGAGAGGTGGCGCCATATTTAGTGAGAGCAAAATCGAAGTGAATAACTGTAACTTCACACAGAACACAGCCTTTAGTGGAGGTGCTATTTACGTTAATCAAACGGATGGGTCAGTCGTAGAAAATTCAGTCTTCAACTTGAACATGTCCATTGCTCAAGGAGCAGGCCTTATGTTTAACGAAAGCTCAAATCCTGTTTGTCGAGGCAATAGTTTTACTTCAAATCAAGTGGTGCGAGGGGCTTTATATACACTGTATTGCACCAATGCGATAGTGGAAGATTGTGATTTTGAATTTAATAGTATTGTGCTTGATGGTTGGGGTGGTGCAGCTTACTTTAATTGGAACTCAGCCAATACAATGATTACCAATTGTGAGTTTTCTGATAATACAGGAGGTAATGCTTCGGGTATTTATTTAGATGGAAGAGAATTAGAAGGCGTATTGCAAGCCACTTTAGATAATTGTACATTCGATAGTAATTCGAATACGAGTTATGGTGGCGTATTATATGCATGGACAACGAATTACATCATTAGAAACTCTCAATTTTCAGGAAATTTTGGTCCGAATGCTACTTGTTTTTATAGTGGTAGAACGACTTTTTTAATGGAGGACTGCTCGTTTATTACTAATACGGCAGATTTTGGACCTTGTGGAGCCAGTTATAGCATCGGTACTAATGGCACATTTAGAAATTGTGATTTTTTATTTAACGAAGCTTTTACCAGTGGGGGTGCTTGTATGGTAGGTTTTACGGGACAAGCTCACTATGAAAATTGTTTGTTTGAAAATAATGTAGCTCGATTTGGAGGCGCCATATATATGCAAAATGATACCACTAAAGCATCATTTACTGATTGTGTATTTAAAGGCAATACTTCAGAAAACACAGGTGGAGCGATCAACGTAAATGGCTCTATAGAATTAGATGTCATAAGCAGTACTTTCGAAACCAATATGGCTGATGTAGGCGGAGCGATTGGATTTAATTTAGACACTATGACTACCGCAGGATATTTAAATGTGGATAAGTGCGAGTTTAAGTTTAATAGTGCTATGACACAAGGAGGTGCTTTAAACATCGCGAATGGTACGACCAGTATTAGTTCTTCTTTATTTGCCCTTAATCTTGCCTCAAATATTGGGACAGGCGGAGCGATATCTAACAACGCCTTTGAGGGACATAACTCTGTGGTAGATATTAGCCATTGTACTTTTGCTCATAATGAAGGAGAGTTGGCAGCAGGAATCGCCCAATTTGAAGATGAAACAGGTAAGGCCAGAGTAAACTTATTAAACAACATCATTTACAATCCAGGTGGAAACGATTATGCTGTAGAAGCAGGCGAACCTGGACTTTTCTCGATGGGTGGCAACTTAATTTTACAAACAGATTTTGATGATATTTTTGTGGAAGAGAATGATGATGCAGGAAGTGATCCTTTATTCGAATCACTAGTGTTGAGAGATTTCCAACTACAAACTGGAAGCCCAGCAATAAACACGGGAGTTATGGCAGGGAGTCATGAGACAGATATCAATGGAAATGGCATTATTGAAGGACCAGACAAGGGTTGTTATGATCGAGGCATTTCGTCTACCCTTGATGTATTGGACCCTAATTCGTTTTTGATTATTGGCAACCCATCTAATGATTATACGACCATACGATTAGAAGATTTAGTAGTTGGTAAATATCGATTGCATATCCTAGATCATCAAGGGAAGCGCATCCATACTATAAACGACCTTAAAAATTCGAAAACAAAAGATATCAAACTAGATGTTAGCCAATATCCATCGGGTCAATATTATATTTATTTAATGAATCAGCAAGCAAGTTTAACTAAAACGCTGATCATCCAACATTAAAGAAATTACTTAATGCCTCTCGAACCATTTATCCAAGGTTCCCAGACATTAAACATACGCATAGTGAATTCCAGTTGGTGTTTTTCAAACATCGATTGGATTTCACTTCTGTTTTGTCTCTTAAAAGATTCTAAACTTGCTGGATCTGCATTGGCCCAGTTAAGTGTTAAAGCTGCAACGATGGCAGAGTTTTTATTGAGTGCCACTAGATCCACTTTATCATAGGTGTCACTGCTAGCGTGATAATTTAATCCATAAGTAGCTGGTTTATGGATAGCCACGAGGTTAGGAATACCTTCTAACATGAAATCAAAATTGTCCGTACCGACTATAGGATTATTTATGTTTAGATAATTGCCTATGTTGTCTACAGATGCGAGACATTGGTCTACAAAAGGAATGAGATCATCTCTACCATTCGTAAAAAAACCGATGATATCACCGCTTCCAATGTCTACAGACAAGGCCATTTTGTGATTATTTAGCTGGTCCTGGTGAGTTTTAGTGTAGTGCCAAGAGCCAAAATAGCCTTGTTCCTCTCCATTCCAAAGGGCAAACCGAATGGTTCTTTTAGCTTGAATATTTAGCTTTTTCATTTGTCGAGCTATATCTATTAGCATTGATACATTACAAGCATTGTCATTAGCTCCAGTTCCTAAAGCCCAGGAGTCTATGTGTGCACCGATGATGATGACTTCTTCTGGATAAGTGGTTCCTTTTATTTCGGCTATAACATTTTCACTAATAAAGGTTTCGCCCTTCTGTGCTTTACATTCTATACTCACATCTAAAGACAATCCTTCTTCGATGAGACGTATACAACGCTTAGCATCTTCTCTGGCCATGACAAATTGAGGTAGTTTGTTATCGGAGGTTTTGGTAGTAATAAATCTATACAGTAGTTTGTTTGGACGAGAAGACATGAAGATTATACCTTTTGCATTTCTTTTCCGAGCATTGATTTCGGCAATGGCTGCATCTGTATATTCTTTAAAAAGACCATTGATGTCCAGACATATATCTGCATCCACAAAGACAAAGGCCTCCGATAAGTCATCATTGTTAGCTTCGAAGTCAAGATCTGTACCGGCACCCACATATACTAAAGGACCTTTGTATGTGCCAGGAGGTGTTTGGTATTTGGAAACAGCATTGACCTTAAAAGAAGGTATTTGAGCCCCATTAATAAGCATAGAAGTAGATTCAGCTAACCACAAGGAGGGCATTTCGAAAGGATCCATATGGGCATCCACTTCGGCTTCGCTAAACTTTTCGTAAGCCCAGTTAATGGCTAATTGATTGGCTTCAGACCCCGTTACTCTTCCACCAATTTGATCACAAAGTTCTTTTAAATCAGATTCCATGGGACTCTCGGCTAACATCGCTTGAATAAGCGTATTCAAGTCTTGTTCAGCTGAGCTGCTTTGTGCGTTTAATAGCTGAAAAGTCATAAATAAGAAAGATGTGAGGCAAAGGTGTCGGAGAAAAGGCATCATAATAAGTGTTAAAATTTGCATTGTGTTAACATTTCGAGAACCTTGAAGTTCATTTTTATTAACACTTTAATAGCAGTCAGGTTAAATCAAATTTAATTTGGACCTTGATAGGTACTAAAATAGTTGAAAAGGTAGACATTTAGATTAATTAATCATTTAAAACTGACGAATATGAAAAAGCAAATGCTAGTAATGATCTTGGCAATATTTGCCAGCTCATGTGCCAACTTAGACAAATTAGTAGACCAAGGAAGATACAATGAAGCTATCCGAGTGGCTACCAAGAAAATGCAAGGTGACAAGTACAAAAAGACAAAGCATGTCCTTGCACTAGAAGAAGCTTTTAATAAAGTGCAAGATGAAGATTTGCGCGAAGCTAAATATTTAGAAACTTCAACGGATGGTAGAAGCTGGGATAGAGTGTATAGTATCTATAAAAAAATAGAAGAAAGACAAGCACTCGTAAGTCCAATGTTGCCTTTAAGAAGTAAGGAAGGCTATCGTGCAAGTTTTAATTTTATAAAAGTGGGGCCATTATTGTCCAATGCAGCCAAAGAAGCTGCTGGTTATCATTACGCTTCTGCAGAACAATCTTTAGAACGTGCGGAGCAAGGGAATAAGGACGCGGCTAAAAATGCTTTTGCTTCTTTAGAAAGAGTGCAAAGATATTTTACAAATTATAAAGATGTTGCAGATTTAAAGCTGAAAGCTCAATATCTAGCTAAGACTAGAATCTTGGTTATGCTTGATAATCAGGCTCCAGTAATGATTCCATACGAATTTGAACGAGAGATTCTAGATATATCCATACGAGATTTAAATTCAAAATTTAAGGAGTTTTATATGGAAGATCGCGATAATATTGACATTTATGCCACATTGACCATAACCAATATGGATGTGAGCCCAGAAAGAGAAACCATCAATCATTTTCACGAAGAGAAACGAATTAAGGATGGTTGGGAGTATTTGTTAGATAAGCGTGGAAATATTCGTACTGATTCTTTGGGCAACAAATTAAAAGTGGATAAGTATATCATTGCTAAGGCCCACGTGCATGAAATAGTGCGAGAAAAACGAGCCAATGTTCGAGGAAAAATTAGATACGAAGATGCTAGAACGAATGAGTTAATTGCTAAAATGCCTGTACAAGTTGAGACTATATTTGAAGATTATGCCATAAGTTTTGATGGTGATAGGAGAGCGCTTTCGGATAGATGTATAAACAATTTAAAGCGATTTCCTGAACCATTCCCTAGTGACTTTGATATGGCTTTACTAGCTGCAGATGAAGTTAAAGATTATTGGAAATCCGATTTAAGAAGACAATTTAGATAAAATACGGCTCACTATATTTTTAGTAATATGTTTTATGGAGGTGCATGGCACCTCCTTTTTTAGTATTTCCAGTTTTGTTTATTGATGTAATAAATATATGTGTTGCTTCTTTTTCCAGGAATATGCTGAGTTCCGCAGGGCGAAACTTGAGTGGCTCCTAGATTTACCATTGCTTTTTGAGATATAATGTTTTCTATATCCACATAAAAAAGAACATCTGAAAATTTTGTCAAAGCATAATCAATCATTAATTTTTTAAATGCAAGATTATATTTTCTTCCCCAATAAGAAACAGCTAAAAATGACCAGCCAATCTCAACTATATCATCGCGATTAGGGATGCTATTAAACCTGGAACTCCCGATTATTTTTTGTTCGATTTTATCCCATATAATATAAGCCCCTAAAGAAGATAATGCATTATTAAAGAACAAAGTAAAAGCATCTTTTTTGTATCGATTGCTTGCAGGATGATGTTTCCATATATTTGGATCTGAAGCTATGGAATACAGTGCGGCAAAATCTTTTTCTTCCAGAGGAGTTAATTTGACCAAATCATTTTCGAGTACTTGGAGATTTAATTTTTGCATGTATGCTTGATTCCTTCTTTAATATTGATTGATCCAGCAAAGCACTAAAGGTAATAGTCGTAGGTGGAATAAAAAAAGAGGAACCAATGCTGATTCCTCTTTCGATATATATATCTGTATACGTTGTTTAACGTTTACTTAGTCTCATTGCTTTTAATACATTACCATCTACATCATAGGCTCTTACTAAATAAATACCATTATTTAAGTTCCCCGTAGAATAAGCCTGACTAGGAGAATGAGCAAATACGCTTATTTCTTCACCAACTATGCTGTGAATAGATACTTTAGCTACATTATCATCATTTGATAATTGGAAGTAATCCTGTGTTGGGTTTGGAAATAAATTCATATTAGCTATGAATAAGTCATCTTCAACAGATGATGGCATAGCAATCTCATAATCAATAGGTGTGGAAAACAACTCGTCTGTTCCCGCACAATCAGTTGTTACCGTTAATTGTAAAACTCCTTCTCCAGCTAGTTGCTTAGGCTTTATTTTGACCATAAAAGTCATCGTTGCTCCAGCAGCTAAAACATTGGGATCAGAACATGGACAAGAAACGATACCAGGAGAATAACATAAGTTATTATCACATACCACTATTTGCCAAGCATCATTTCCTTCTAACATATCTACTTGCCAAAAGAAAGTTTCTTCAACATTTCCAGTATTTGTTACTTCGATGTCAACTTGTACTTCATTCATGTCTGAAGTACCAACACCAATCGGCTCATCTGGCGAATAAACCAGCTGCGCTTGTAGGCCAAAAGCCAACATTAAAATAAAAAGTGAAAGTAAATTTCTCATCATAACCAATCTCTTTGCTGTAAATATAGTGATTAGCCAGCAAAATTTGCTCAACTAAGACTCAGTTTTTTGACTTCTTAACGACTTATTAAGAAAACTTTGTAAAAAACACGGGTAAAATCAAGAAAGTCCGATGATGGACAAAGATTTAAAAAGCATTTATTTTTCTTTAATTTCAATTCAAAATCTAGTACATGCACATTGCCATAATTGGAAATGGAATCAGTGGGGTTACAGCCGCCAGATGGCTTCGAAAACTATCCGATCACAAGATCACACTGATATCTTCTGAATCAAAATACTTTTACTCAAGAACTGCACTAATGTATATTTATATGGGGCATATGAGGCAGAAAGATACTCAGCCTTATGAACAAGAGTTTTGGGCAAAAAACAGGATTGATTTAGTACATGACCATGTAAACAAGATTGATTTTGACCAAAAAGAATTACACTTTAAGGAAGCTGTGATGAGCTATGATAAACTCATTCTAGCCCTAGGATCTAAGTCCAATAAATTTGGTTGGCCAGGACAAGATTTAGAAGGTGTGGGAGGACTATACCATCTCCAAGATCTCGAAAACATGGAGCGTTATAGTAAAAATTTATCTCGAGCTGTAATTGTTGGTGGGGGTTTAATCGGTATAGAAATGGCTGAAATGTTTGTTTCCAGAAATATTCCTGTGACGATGCTTGTACGAGAAGAGAGTTACTGGAATAATGTTTTGCCTAGCGAAGAGTCATCCATGATCTCTAAGCATATAAAACATCATGGGATTGACTTAAAATTAGCCAGTAATCTGGATCAAATTATAGATGATGGAACAGGAAAAGCTGTAGCAGTATTGGTAAAAGAAACAGGAGAAAAAATTGATTGCGGATATGTGGGCTTGACAGCCGGAGTGAGCCCCAATGTCGGCTTTCTTGCGAATACTGGAATCGATATAGGAAGAGGTATTAAAGTCAACCAATATTTAGAAACAAGCATACCCGATGTGTATGCTATCGGTGATTGTGCAGAACAGCAAACCCCGATGCCAGGTAGACGAGCGGTTGAGGCTATTTGGTATACTGGAAGAATGATGGGCGAAACAGTAGCTTACAACATATGTGACCAAAAAATAGCTTATGATCCAGGTATTTGGTTTAATTCTGCTAAATTTTTGGACATAGAATATCAGGTATATGGTACGGTCCTCGCAAAACCACCAACAAACCACGCTTCGATCTATTGGGAAGATAAACAGGGAGAGAAAAGTATACGTCTAGTCTATGATGTGAATAGTAAGGAGATTTTAGGATTTAATTTAATGGGTATAAGATATCGACATGAAGTATGTGAGCAATGGTTAAGAGAAAAAACAAACATTGAATCTGTATTGCAGTCATTGTCATTAGCCAATTTTGATCCAGAATTTTATAAAATGTATGAGTCGGAGCTCATTCAACAGTATAACAAGCAAACAGGAAAAAACATCCAAAGCAAATCTACCAGAAGCTGGAATTTAGTTCACCAATTTTTAAAAGGATAAGTTATGAGTAAGATAAATGAAAGTATGTCATTAGCGAATCCTGCACCTCCTTTTTTGGACATGCAACAAAAGTTAGCTTCTGCTTTAGGGGCCATAGGTTTATTAATATTATTGATTGCACTGGGAGGATATCGTTTTGCAAATCCAATGTATGGTTTGATGGCTTCTCTTGGGTTGATATGTGTAGGAACGGTTTGGTTTTCGATTCGAGCATATTTGACCAAGTCAGCAGGAATTAAAAATGATGGAGTGTATTTTAGCGCCATATCTTATCGCGGTTTAGCTGCTTGGATAGCTGGCATTGTTATTACAGGCTTTTATATTTTATTGTATTGGTTTCCCCAAGTTTTAGGTCAAGTTGAAGGAGCTAATCGAGGCTTAGTAGGTCTGTTTGACCCATTATCTTTTGCCATAAAAGGCTCTGCCGCTAGTCAATGGTTTGTATATGGTGTCTTGTATACAGTAGCCATTCTAGCCTTTGGTATTAAGTTTATTTTGAAATATAGACACAATAAATATCAGGTAGTCAGGACTATTTCTGTTATGTTTTTCCAATTAGGATTTGCCTTTTTAATTCCTGAATTTTTGCAGGCCTTACACAAGCCTTATTACAATTTTGCAAATATGTGGCCATTAAATTATTACTTTTTCGATGGGTACAATATGGATAGCTATACTGGTGGTACTAATTTTGGTTTGCTGATGATTCTTTGGGGTTTAGCGATGGTTTTTATCATCTCTCCTATACTCACCTATTTCTATGGTAAGCGTTGGTATTGCAGTTGGGTATGTGGTTGTGGCGGATTAGCTGAAACGGCTGGCGATCCATTTAGACAACTTTCGGATAAATCCATAAAAGCGTGGAATATCGAACGGTGGATGATTCATGGAGTGTTGCTTTTTTCTTTTGTCATGACTGCAGGAGTATTGTCGACTTATTTTTCGAGCGAACCGAATGCTTGGATTTCGAAAAATGGGTTTTTGCTGATTATGACAGCTATTGTCGGAGTTATTATATTATTTACTTTATGGAAAAAAGAAGAGATTAGTCAAAGTGGAAAAAATGTTCCTTGGTACATCATTGGAGCTAGTTTAGGGGTGTTTTCTTTAGTGCTTATTGCTCATTTTTCAGGCTATTTCTTACTCAATGCGGGCGCATTAAGAAAATGGTATGGTTTCTTTATTGGTTCTGCTTTTTCAGGAGTGGTAGGCGTCGGGTTTTATCCTTTGATGGGATCGAGAGTTTGGTGTCGATTTGGTTGTCCTATGGCGGCTATTTTAGGCTTGCAGCAAAAATTCTTTTCAAGGTTTAGAATTACCACTAATGGAGGACAATGTATTTCTTGTGGAAATTGTTCTACTTATTGCGAGATGGGTATAGATGTACGTGCATATGCACAAAAAGGACAGAATATTGTACGTGCATCTTGTGTGGGCTGCGGTGTTTGTTCGGCCGTTTGTCCAAGAGGTGTCTTGCGTTTAGAAGGAGGATCAGCGGATTTAAGTGCTAAAACAGCCGAGCTCAAGACGATACATATTACCGAAGACCAAATAAAAATCTTAAGCTAAAATTATTCGTATTCTATGGTAACTTTTTCACTAGTTGGATGCGCTTGACAGGTTAGAATGTAGCCGTCTTTAACTTCATCATCATCGAGAGCATAACAAGAATCCATGCTCACCTCACCATCGAGCACTTTGGCCACGCAGCTTGAGCAAGCACCACTTGTACAAGAGTATGGTGGGTTTTTTCCTTCATCAATCAAGACATCAAGGATGGATTTTTCAGCAGGAACATTGATCTCGAATTCGTCGCCATTAAGTTTTACAGTTACACTGCCTGATGCATTTGAGCCAGCCTGTGAAGCCTCTTTTTGCTGGTCAGGCGAACTGAAATATTCGCGGAGAATGTGAGACTTATCGATACCTTTGGTTTGCAAAAAGTCTTCGCTTGATTCTATAAGTCCACCTGGCCCACAAATATAAAATATAGGTTTAGGGCTGCGTGCTGGATACTCTTCTAAAAACTCTTGCAGTAAGGTAGCATTGATTCGTCCATATTTTCCGTCCCAATCTATTTTATTTCTTGAAAAAAGACCCTTTAACTTTCCAGCAGGTTTTACACCAGACAGGCAATAACTAATATGTAATTGTCCTTGATGTTTTTGGGCTATTTGGTCCAATGTTGATTTAAAAATGATGCTGTCTTTCGTTCGATTACCATAAAACAAATACAAAGAACTTTTTGGTTCTTCCTCTAAAAGCGCTTTAATCATACTCATAACTGGTGTTATTCCACTACCTGCCGCAATAAAATAATGATCTCTTTTTTCTGTGGGATTTGGACGAACGATAAACTTTCCCTCTGGAGTACCGATGTTCAGTGTATCACCTTCGTTAATATGATCTATAAGATAATTTGAAACTTTACCATTCTGGACTCTTTTAACAGTAAAAGCCATGCTTTCTTCAAAAGGAGAACTAGACAGAGAGTACGATCTTCTTAAAGTTTCTCCTTGGTAATCAACTTCTACCGTAATGTATTGTCCAGCTTTAAATTGGAAAACATTCTTTAGGTCTTCTGGGATGTCTAGATAAAAACTAAACGTATCCGAAGTTTCTATTTTCTTATTTTGCAGTCTTATTGTGTGAAATGTGTTTGCCATAGTACATTGTAATAGCGTCAAAGGTAAAATAGTTTAAAAAAATGCCACAAACTTTATCCATAATCATTCCAGCATATAATGAAGCAAAAACCATAGTCGCTTTATTAAATAAAGTGAAAGAAGTGGAGTTAATTAATGGTATTACTAAAGAACTCATTATAGTCAATGACGCTTCAACAGATGCTACTCATCAAATCATCCAAGACTATATTTCTCAACATAAAGAACTCAGATTTGAGTACTTGCAACATGGAAAAAATCAAGGGAAAGGTGCGGCGCTGCACACAGGAATTAAGCGTGCCACAGGTGATTTTGTCATTATTCAAGATGCGGACTTAGAGTATGATCCTCGCGAATATAACATACTATTATCACCGATTTTGGAAAACTTTGCAGATGTAGTGTATGGATCTAGATTTATTGGAGGTAAACCACATAGAATTTTATTTTTTTCACATTCGATTGGAAATAAAATTTTAACAAGAATATCTAATGTCTTTACAAATTTAAATTTGACAGATATGGAAACTTGTTATAAACTTTGGAAAAGGGAAATTATCCAATCTATACAACTAAAAGAAAAAAGATTTGGTTTTGAGCCAGAAGTTACCGCAAAGGTTTCAAGACTAAAAGGGGTGCGTATCTATGAGGTTGGGATTTCTTATTATGGGCGTACCTTTGAAGATGGTAAAAAGATTGGATGGAAGGATGGATTTAGAGCCATATATGCCATTTTAAAATACAACATTTGGGCTAGATAATGCAGTTACTTAACATCGAAAATTGTAATAAAAGTTATGGTGAAAAAAAGCTTTTTGAAGGGCTTAATTTTACGATAAGTCAAGGTCAAAAAATTGCCTTAGTGGCAAAAAATGGATCAGGTAAAACAACATTACTAAGGCTTATTGCTGGTGACGAATCTCCAGAGGGTGAAAATGCAAGTATTTCCTTTACGCCCAATATAGCCCGATATTATTTGCTACAAGATCCCGTTTTCGAAAAAGGATCGACAGTTTTAGAAACTGTTTACCATTCTGACAACCCAAAAATTTTAGCCATTAAGGCGCATGCTGAGGCTATGTTGGCTAATGATCAGCCAGCCATCGAAAAAGCCAGTCTTAGGGTAGATGATTTAAAAGCTTGGAACACCGAGGTAAAAATTAAAGAGATATTGTCAAAATTTAATATTTCTGATCTTGATAAATCAGTAGATGAGTTATCGGGAGGCCAACTTAAAAGATTATCTATAGCTAAAATGATTATCGACGAACCCGATTTTATCATTTTAGATGAGCCTACAAACCATTTGGATTTAGATATGATCGAGTGGTTAGAACAATATCTTCAATCGAGCCATTTGACCATTTTTATGGTGACGCACGATCGATATTTCTTGGAGCGAATTTGTACTGAAATCTTTGAATTGGATCAAGGAGAGCTATTTGTTTATAGAGGAAATTATTCTGATTATTTAGAGAAAAAAGAAGCAAGGGTTAGTAACGAATTAGTCAATCAAGAGAAAGCTAAAAAACTATATAAAAAAGAATTAGAGTGGATACGTAAAATGCCTAAAGCTCGTGGCACGAAAGCAAAATCTCGAGTAGATAAGTTTGATGATATCAAGAAAAAAGCGTTTAATCACAGAGATGACTCAAGCTTGAGTATCAATCTTAAATCCTCAAGACTAGGCTCTAAAATATTAGAAGCCCATGCAATAACAAAGTCTTTTGGAGAACAAACCATCATCGAGTCTTTTTCGTATAAATTTAAACGTGGTGAACGCATTGGAGTAGTGGGTAAGAATGGGGTTGGGAAATCTACTTTTTTGAACATTTTGACTAAGCAATTGCGGCCTGATGGAGGAAAGATTGTAGTGGGTGAAACCATTAACTTTGGCTATTACACCCAAGATGGTATTCAGCTTAATAAGGATAAGCGAGTTATTGAAGTTATTCGAGATATAGCTGATTTCATACCATTGGACAAAGGAAAAAAGCTCACTGCTGAATCATTGTTAGAAACATTTTTATTTCCAAGGTCTCAACAACAAGTATATGTAAGCCAGCTAAGTGGAGGAGAAAAGAGAAGATTATATTTATTGACCATACTCATGAGCAATCCTAATTTTCTCATATTAGACGAACCGACCAATGATCTTGATATTTTGACATTAAATGTTCTAGAAGATTATTTGATGCAATTTCAAGGCTGTTTATTGGTGGTCAGTCACGACCGATATTTCTTAGATAAGATGGTCGATCATTTATTTATTCTGGAAGGTGAAGGCAAAATAAAAGATTATAATCATACCTACACAGAATATCGAGCTCAGAAAAAAGCCAATCAATATGCTGCTAATGGAAATAAGGAGGCTCACTTATCAGAAGATAAAAAAGCAGCAAAAGTAGATCGAGAAAAACAAAAGAAGTTAAAGAACAGAATTAACAAAATAGAACGTGAGATTGATACTTTAGAAGATCGAAAATCTGCATTAACCCAAAAATTTAACGAAGAGTTATCTTTAGAAGATATTCAAAAGTTCAGTAAAGAACTCGAAGAAGTTAAAGTACAAATAGCTTCATTTGAAGAAGAATGGATGGAATTGACAGAAGCATTTGGGGCATAAAAAAAGAGCCAAGCATCTACTTGACTCTTTTACTTTTATTTTATGTGTTATTATTTGCTGCTTGCAGCCACAATTTCATCTTCTAATTCGAATTCGTCGCCAGGATTATATCCATTGTGCTCATAGATAATGTTACCTGAACCATCTATTAAGAATGTTTGAGGTACAGTTTCAAAATTTAAAGCACTTTGTAATTCTTGGTTTGCATCGGATAATATAGTGTATTCCCAGCCTTTTGCTTCCACCATACCCGGTACTTTTGCTAAGCCTCTTACATTATCAATAGTAATGGCAATAAACTCCACGCCGTGATCTGCTTTCCAATCTGGATAAATATCTACGATCGCATCCAATTCTCTTTTACATGGACTGCACCATGTTGCCCAGAATGATATAACGGTAAGATTTCCTTTACTTACAGCTTCTTTGATATTTACTGTTTCACCAGTAAGATCTTTAAGGTCAATATCAGGCATCACTTTTTGTGCATTCAAAGAGGAAAAACCTACTAAAAAACAGATAAAAACTAGTAATCGCATAATTGTCATTTTATTTTGAGTTCAAACTTAATAATCTTCTTTTAAATTTCCACTAAAAAGTAAAACAGTTGATTTGTTTGTCTATTGTAGAACTTTCAAGCATTTAATTGTAAGATTACATATTGCAATCTATATATTTATACGATGGAAATCACGAAAGGGTTTCTAGTTAACTGATGTTTAACCAAAACCCTTTAAATGTTAAATTTTATAAAACTAGGCATGAAGGATATATATACGAGGTTTGTTGATCATTGGAAAATAGCATTAATATGTTGTTTAGCAATGTCACAGTTTAGTATGATACAAGCGCAAGAGAAGGGTTCCTTTTCTGGAGGGTTCCAGTCCAATGGAAACATATTTTTAAGAGATTCTTTAATAGGTGCGAGTGACATCCCACAATATGACCATCAATTATATGGAGCAGATGCTTGGTTAGATTTAGGTTTTGCTAAAAATGGATTCAAGCTTGGTGTTAGATTTGATTTATTTAATAATTCAAACCTTTTAAATCCAAATGGCTCTTATACCGATCAAGGGATCGGCAAGTGGTTTATTTCTAAAAAGATAGATCGACTAGATTTAACGGCAGGATACATTTATGATCAAATTGGTAGTGGTATTATTTTCAGATCTTTTGAAGAAAGACCGCAACTTATAGATAACGCACTGATTGGCGCTCGAGCAAAGTACAATTTAACGGACAATTGGCAGATAAAAGCATTTACGGGTCAGCAAAGAAATCTTTTCTCTAGATATCCATCCATCATCAAAGGAGCAAGTATTGATGGGTTTTTGACGCTTGGTGAAAATAATAAAATCACCTTGGCGCCAGGTTTTGGCTATACGGGAAGAACATTAGACGAAGAATCAATGACAAATCTCATCAATATAGTTAAAAACTACATCGGTGATGAAGAGCGATTTAAACCAGAGTATAACGTCCATATGATGAGTTTGTACAACACTATGGGAGTAGGTCCTTTTGTCTGGTACCTCGAGGCTGCTTACAAATCAGAAGACACCTTTTTTGACCCTACTGAAACGAGGACAGAATATACTGGAGATGTGAGTATAGGTCGATTTGTTAAAAGGCCTGGTTCTGTTGTATATTCAAGTTTGAGTTATGCAGGCCATGGTTTGGGTTTAACACTGGAAGGAAAGCGTACTGAAAATTTTAATGTCCGGACGGAGCCTACATTAGGATTAAATAGAGGGTTTATAGGCTTTTTACCTCCAATGAACCGTTTAAACACTTATCGTATGACTACTAGGTATTCTCCTGCAACGCAAGATTTAAGCGAATTGGCCTTTCAAGTAGATGCTTTGTATAGAATAAATAAGCAGTTATCTACGACGGTGAATATGTCAAGCATTACCACTAATGAAAATGATCTATTGTACCGAGAGCTATATACTGAACTTACTTATAAATATCAGCGAAAGTGGCAACTGACCACTGGGTTACAAATCCAACGATATAACCAAGAAGTTTATGAGGTTAAACCAAATGTTCCCATTGTAGAAACATTCACTCCATTTGTGGATTTTCTCTATAAAATGACTCGAAAGAAATCGATACGAACAGAGTTTCAATATATGCTCATTGGTGATGATGAAAAAGCAGGATTTAAACAAGACTTTGGTGATTGGATTTTTGGTCAGATAGAGGTGGCCTTAGCACCACATTGGGCATTTACAATTTCAGATATGTACAATGTTACCCCTGGAAAACAAAGTCCTACAGACGAAAATGGGGATAAACTTTCACTGCATTATCCAAGGTTTGATGTTTTTTATACACATCGCGCTAATCGGTTTTCTGCGAGTTACGTTAAGCAGGTAGAAGGTATTGTTTGTACCGGTGGTATTTGCCGATTGGAACCTGCATTTAGCGGTTACAAATTTTCAATAACAACAAGTTTTTAATCATTAAAATTGTATAAAATGAATGTTAGAGCACTCATATATTTAACCCTGTTGTCTATAAGCTTAGTAGCCTGTGAAGAAAAAATGGTCTTTGTACCAGATAATCCAGGACCTCCGCCAACAGACAAGGTTGTTTTAATAGAGGAATTAACTGGAGCAACTTGCCCTAATTGTCCTAAAGGTGCAGCGGCTTTAGCTTCGATTTTAGAACAGTTTGAAGGCACAGTTGTGGGTGTGGGAATCCATGGGGAACAGCAAGCTGAACCAGTGCCTAACTTAAGTATATATGATTTTAGAAACCCTGCAGCGGCTGCTGTGGAAGCTTCTTTTTCTCCTTTTTTGGGCAAACCATCAGCTGTTATCAATCGAATAAAATTTGAGAATCAAGATTTTTTAGCCATCACTGGAACGGATACATGGTCGACTTTTGTCGAAAGTGAATTGCAACGACCAAATGAGTTGAATGTTTTTCCAAATGTTAGTTATGATCAAGAGAGTCGCCAAATTAATTTGGAAGTAGTGGTCAATGGAGTTGAAAGTATCACTGGCGATTATTCTTTGACGGTATACTTGACACAAAGCCATATCATTGATGCACAAGAGGATGTTTCTGACATAATACTGGATTTTGAATTTAACCATGTGTTAATGGATGCAATGACTAACCCTTTAGGTGATTCATTTTTTACAGGTACCATTAACAATGGTGATATATTAAGTAGAGAATATACTTACACCTTACCAGATAATCCACAAGATGGACTTTGGATACCAGAGGATATGGAAATCATAGCATTTATCACGAATGTAGATATAGAAGACCCAAGAGTTATTCAGGCCTCTAAAGCTTATTTGATAGAATAGGCAGGTAATTACAAAGAAAAATAAAAGGTGGAGCTCATAATCATATGACTCCACCTTTCTCATTTACAAGCCTGAAGGATCGAAATCTCTATTTACTCCAAACCATTTAATTGTTTTAGAAACACCTAAATCTGGGGCTTCTATATGTATTAGATAGACACCACTAGCAATGGGGATACCAGCATAATTTTTTAAATCCCAGTCAAGTGAAGCACTGGTTTGCAAAGTATTTGTGCCTCCGTGCACCGTAGCTTTTCCGCGAGCTTGTTCATCACGGCTGAACGAACGGATAAATTTACCATCCAAGCTATAAATTGACACCTGGCAACGATCTGGTAAATTGGTGATTTTTATAAGTTGCTGGAATTTGTTAGCCTCGTAAGAAGATAGTCCATAATATGGATTAGGAACAGCCTTGACTTCGCTTAAGGCTTCATCGTATTCTTCTTCTTCCAGCGCACTAGCTCCTTTGTCTTCAATCACAAATTCGTATCTAGGATTACCTCCCTGAGGATAACAACTTGGGACTTCATCAAAGATGTACTCTGTTTCCACATTGTACTTATTATTCACTCTTAGCTGAATAGTTAAGTCATTAGGAATCACTCCATCAGCATACGACCCCAAGGATATTTCTGAGTTAGGCATTAAAACCATGGAGGTCCATGTTATAGTGCGAAGTGCATCTCTTCGGTTTATTATAGATCCTCCAATGGCTTCAGCTAATTGTTCGCAAGCATCATATTTTTGTCGAGTGACATAAACGTGATGGCCACCACCCATGACCATATGCTGAATATAAGGATCTGAAATATTAAATTCACTGGTAAATAGCTGGTTAGAAGGATTAAAAAGCATGTCTGCTCCTAAAGGAATATTGCCGCTTAAAAGATTAATTTTATCCTCTCTCCAAATTGAGTTTTCACCAAAGAAAATATTTAAACGTTCTCCTGTTTCTACATCTACAGCATAACCAGGAAACCAACTCATTCCTATGCCAGTTCCATCTTCTTTGCCATTTTTATCTACGGAAGGTGATTGTCTTAGTTCAAAATTATCGACTTCACCAATGGTTGTTTCCACTGTTTGTAAATAAGGTTTCAGATATTCGTCATTGGCTGTTTCCACAACGACACATCTTGACCACTTACTTTTATCTTCAGTAAAGACTATATCTACATTATTTAGATTTGCTAGACTATTTTGTTCAAAAACTTTATCCATTAAAACACCGTCTTTCCAAGCTGGACTGGTATAAAAATTAAATTGGGGGTTGTCAGAAGCCGTATAATCACACAAAAGGAAAGGATACCAATAACCATCAGCCACATTACTGTAAGCTTGATGAAGGTCATTTGGATGATTTTTTTGTCCTTCATCAGTTTTTAGAAAATCGAAAACTGCAGAAAAAGGGCCCAATGATTCTCCTGCAAGAAGTCCTCTGCCATCATCTCTCAATGCAGAAAACCATATTTCTTTACTTGGGTCCTCATAGATTAATTTTCCACCAATCAGGCCATTATTTTCACTAAGGTTTGTTCCTGGTTCATCCTGTTGCTTAATACTTACACTAAAGCCAAAATCTCCAAATATTTGTTCGTTAATTTCTTCAATGGGCTGATTAGATTCGAAAGATTGGCCAGATTCTTTATGTCTCAATATCCAAGTAGCATTTTCCTCTAAAGCACATAATTCATTGTCTAAAAAATCAGCAACAATTTCTACTTCATAGGTACCATCTTGTACCTTTAATGGATTAAATATTTTAACATCAATAGGCCCTTTCCCCTCTTTATACTCTACATAATCCATGGATTCTCCAGCCACGATTTTTTCTTTTGTTTCATCGGTTATCTCCATAAAATTTCCGCTATTTCCTACACCATCCAGTCTTCTTATTGAAGGACCGTCTCCATAAAAACTATTTAAGTTTTCGTAAACTATAGGCCGTGGAGTCGCTTTATAACGCTTAATATTGAGTCTACCTTCTCGATAAGGAGTTTGTTGGCCTTCTTCTGTAAAAGGATCGAATGCTTCATATTCATTGTGTCCGTAGGCAACCACAGAAAAATAATATTCTTTGTGGTTAATGAGTGAGCGGTCACCTTCAGCAAACACATCTTCTGTTATTTGGAATGTATGAGATATGCCTTGATCTTGACCATTTACTTTTTCTTCGTAAGTAAAAATAAACTCTCCAGTCTCATTAGGATTAACCTCTGCGGTCCAATTGTAAATTTCTTTCACCCCGTTTTTTACATCTACTTGTCGGATAAGTTTTGCGCGACTTACATCATTGTATTCTTGAGAAGCCACATCCGCATGCGCTAATTGGTAAATTTTATATCCTTCAAAAGTGTATTGGTTATTTTGTATAGAATCAGGAGTTAGAATATCTATTTCCGAATAGTTTTCTTTAAAGTTGTTACTAACTTCTTCGTTACTTAAAATTAAGATGATTTCTTTATCTAATTCTACAGTGCAAATGTCTGGTGCATCGGGGCCACGAGGTATCATAAAACAATTATCAAATACTGCTTGAGCCAAATCATCTGCCTTGAATAGTCTTGATAAATCGGGACAAGGATAGGTAATATCTGGCACCCATGGAACTCCAATAATCAATTCGTTCACTGCACCAGGAGTTAATAAAAACGGCCCTGAGGCTTGGATAGTACGTCGGTCGCCAAAAGGTAAGTCAGCAGTACACATCGACCATCCATTTTCATTAGGAGCATCAGGAAACACGTATTGTGTAGTATCGTTACTTCCAAGATTAAAACCGCTTCCTCCATATGTTACAGGAGTTCCATCTCTCCACAAACCTTGTAAGATATTATAATATTCCATGGCTATATCTGGGTCTGTAGTTTGTGGTGGTGGGTTGCCGATGGACGCATTGTTGTTATACATAAAAGAAGACATGCCTAACTCAACGAGCGTGTCGAAAGAACCTCCAATGGGTGGGTTGGTTAATACAGTGTCTCCATTTGCATTGATTGTTATCCTTTTTGGTCCCAAAGGACCTCTAAAATAGTCGATGCCCAAAATTGGTACTTTATCACAGTAAGTGTTGGGATTAGAAGTACATTCACATCCATTATCTCCATCAAGCACATCTTCGTTATAGACATACATGAGGCTTCGCTCAATATTGCAGCCAATGTAATCATCTTCGGCACAACCTAGGTCTGGATCGACCCACATAGCAAAGTAAGTATCTCGTATATCGACACTTGCTCGATTAATTAGTTTGTAGCGTTGAAAAGTCATGTCATTTAGTTCATCATTAGTCGTATATCCAAAAGACTGAACTTGAACTTCCATATTAATGGCGGCACCATTAGAAAGAGTATGTGGTCCACCGGCATCATTAAAAATCCAAAAAATCATTTCATCTGGGACTAACTTTGCCGCATCATTTCTATTGGCCGCACCACAATTCTTAATGTCAATGGTAGGAAAATCACCCATAAGGGGGTTGTACAAGCCATCCCGGTCTTCATCGTGAAAAGAGGCTAGGCCTTGGTCATTATTTGGCAGTTCAAAACCATAGAAATCCGCAAACTCCTCATTTCCAACGGCGGGCCAATACCTTACATTGTCGGCAAAATTTTCAATGGACAATTGACAATTGGGATCATTGCTACATTGGTCAAAAAGATTAATGGCTTCTTGTATTTCTTGACCGTAAACGGTAAAAAAACGATCCCATTCATTGCATTGTTCCAGATCGGTCAGTCCAGTTACGGGATCTAGAGGTCCTGGGAAAAAGTCAGTACCATTTCTATAGCCGCCAGCAGCTACTTTCAAGTTGCCAGAAGGATCGTAACCACCTAACCAAATGGAAGCAGTAAAGATGGAAGACACTTCTGGGATGCCAGAGCCTGGAGTTTGCTTGGGTACAATGTATCTACCTTCACTCTGTCCATCCCACCAGACATCACCTCCGGTAAGCAGTCTTGCTCGAACGTTATTGATGCTTTGATCAATCTGAGCTGTAGAAATAACGCAATCTTCTCTGAAGTTTACTTGATCTGTTTTTGTGGTTTTTTTTTGTTTGTTTGGATCTATGTGTGCCCATCCTGGTGTGGTTAATCCGAAGATGATTATGGCACTAATCCATGCAGATTTAGTAAACATGTTTGAAGTTTTTTCGTATAATTTAAAATTTTAGAGATTTCGATTTATAGATGAGCGCTATTGCTTGAGTCACTATAAAATCGCCAAAAGACTTCACGATAATTACTTAAGGAAGACATCTAAGACAAGTATAATTGGAAAAAATAGGGGTGTAGTGTTGTCCAATGTTGTGTGACTAAAGTTGGATACTTAATCGATAAATATTCGACAATTACATGAATAGAAATATCTTTGTGTCCAAATTATTTTGAGCTATGAAGCTTTCTTTACAGTGGTTAAAAAGACATGTTGATTTAGATTTAGATCAGCAGCAAATTTCGGAAATCCTTACAGATATCGGATTAGAGGTAGAGGGTATGGAGGAAATCGAGTCCATCAAAGGTGGTCTTGAAGGTATAGTTGTGGGTGAAGTAAAAACTTGTGGACAGCACCCCAATGCCGATCGTTTGTCTATTACCACCGTCGATTATGGTATAGGTAAAGATGTACAAATTGTTTGTGGAGCACCGAATGTTGCAGCTGGACAAAAAGTATTAATAGCTACGCCTGGTACTAAATTATATGATAATGAAGGAGGGTCCTTTACCATTAAAGAAGGTAAAATAAGAGGAGAAGCTTCGCTAGGTATGATATGTGCGGAAGATGAGTTAGGATTAGGTAGTAGTCATGATGGGATTATGGTTCTGCCTCCTGAAGTTAGCGTTGGTACCTTGGCCAAGGATTATTTTGAGGTGAGTACGGATGTAGTTTATGATATTGGTCTAACGCCAAATCGTTCAGATGGTACTAATCACTTAGGTAGTGCAAAGGATTTAGCGGCCTATATTAAAGTAAACATCAACCCTGAAATCCAATGTAAGGATCACACAAGTCACAGTGTAAATTACACAGAAGAAGAACCTATTAAGGTGATCGTTGAGGATTATAATGATTGTCCTAGATTTTCTGGGGTTTTACTTAAAAATATTGTAATTAAAGAATCACCAAGTTTTATAAAAAACTATTTAAATGCTATAGGTGTACGGCCCATTAACAATGTAGTGGACATTACCAATTTTATTCTACACGACATTGGACAACCTCTGCATGCTTATGATGCTGAAAAGATAGCAGCTAAAACGATTTTAGTAAAAAAACTTCCAAAAGACACACCTTTTTTAAGTCTTGACGAAAAAGAAAGAAAATTATTAGCTGATGATTTAATGGTTTGTGATGGAAATAGCAAACCCATGTGTATTGCAGGAGTGTTTGGTGGTTTAGAAAGCGGTGTAACAGAAGGGACGACGAGCATGTTTTTAGAGGCAGCACATTTCAATGCTAAATCTGTACGTGTTTCCAGCACCAAGCATAATTTGAGAACAGATGCAGCAAAGGTTTTTGAGAAAGGTAGCGACCCAAATATTACTACGACAGCTATAAATATGGCAGTCCATTTATTAGAAGAGTTTGCGGATGCCAAAGTGGCGTCGAAATTAATCGATATTTACCCTAAAGTAATAGCCCCGGCCAAGATAGAAATAAAAGTTTCCCATGTAAATCGATTAATGGGAGCTGATCTTGGTTCTGATGAAATTCTTAAAATTTTGTCAGCTTTAGAAATTGAAACTGAAAATGTTGATGGGGAAAAAATAATTTGCCATATTCCAACGAATAAAGCAGATGTTTTAAGGGAAGTGGATGTTATAGAAGAGATTCTGCGTATATATGGATTTAACAAAATTGAACTTCCTCAAAAATTATCTTCTACATTACAATTTGCCGACTATCCAAATAAGCGACTATTTAAAGAACGAATATCAGCTTATTGTGCACATCAAGGATATAACGAAATGATGGGCTTGTCGCTTATTGAGTCTAACAAATATGCGACACTAGACTCGGTAAAAGAGCAGGAGATGGTTTTTATTAATAATACAAGTAATGTGCATCTTGATATCATGCGACCAGATATGATGTTGTCAGGATTACAATCGGTAAGACACAACATAAATTACCAGCAAAATGATTTGGCGTTATTTGAATTTGGAAAATCATATCGAAAAGAAGAAGCGTTTGTAGAAACAGAGTATTTGAGTGTTTTCTTAAGTGGAAACTCCCAGAAAGAGTCTTGGAAAAACGAAGGAAAAGGTGTATCCGACTTTTATGAGCTCAAGGGTATGGTTAAGCAAATATTAAATCTTATTGGGATACAAAAACATCAAACTTCAGAAATAGAGGATGATCAATGGGTGTATGGCTTAAATTATCATCAAGGACCTAGGAGTTTAGCAAAATTTGGTTTGTTGAGTGAGGGTGTGTTGAAAAAAGCTGGTATAGAGCAGCAAGTTTTTTATGCGGAATTTCCGATTAGCCATTTATTTGATGCAAGTAAAAAGCAAAAGCTTACTGTTCGTGAAATAAGTAAATTTCCAAGTATTCGTCGTGATTTAGCCATTGTAGTGGACGAAGCTGTAAAGTACCAATCTATAGCAGTAATAGCTAAGAAAACTGCAAAATCATTATTGTCGGAGATAGATCTTTTTGATGTTTATCGACATGATGAACATGTAGGAAAGGGTAAAAAATCGTACGCTATAAAGTTTGTTTTCTCAGATGTCCAAAAGACTTTAAAAGATAAGGAAATAGAAAAAATAATGAAGCAACTTATAACGAAATTAAGCAGTGAATTAGGCGCTGTAATTCGATCATAAGGGGACGAAATATTGAAAACAATCTAGCAAATAAAGAATTGTTTTCTAATAACTAAAGTGGGAAAATAATATTGATTAACTTTGAGTTAGATATTATAGAAAAAAATATTTCTTAACAAGGAAATGGGAGAGGAGCGAGTTGAGGATTTATAGGATAGAATCGATCAATACAATATATACATAAAGACTACTATCATTATTTTTTGCATAAAGTAGCATTGAAGTATTGAACTATATACAGGCGAAAGGCCAAAATCTAGGCCCTCTCACACCATTGCCAAAATATATATTAAATGAGTTTAACCATTTCAGCAATTGTTGGATTAGTTGGAGGATTGATTGTAGGTGGAATTATATCCTACCTGTTTATGGGTCGTCTTTCGGGGAAAAAAATTGAAGAAGCTAATCGACAAGCAGACCTCACATTAAAGGAGGCGGAATTAACAGCAAAGGGAAAAATCGAATCAGCTGAGAATAAAGCAGAAAGTATCATTTCCAAGGCAGAATCAAAAAACGAAAGTATAAAGCAAAAGAAAATAGGTGAAGCAAAAGCAAAATTTGCAAAACTTAAAGAGGATTACAACGCATACAAGTCGGAGCATAAAGTGGAGATGAAAGAAAGAGAGATGCAAGTTGTGAGTACAGAAAAAGAATTGAAGCTAAAAACGGATAAGTTTAAAGAACAATTAGAATCCATAGAAAGTAGAGAATCAGAGGCCAAGGCAATACGCAAAAATTTGGACAAGCAATTAAGTATCATTGCTAAGAAGAAAGAAGAATTAGATAGAGCAAACGAAGTGCGCATTAAAGAGTTAGAAACCATATCTAAACTTTCTGAATCAGAAGCTAAAGAGCAACTATTAGAAGCAGTAAAAGCCAAAGCAGAAACTGATGCCTTAAGTATAGAAAAAGAAATTATTGCGAATGCTCGATCAAATGCTAATAAGGATGCTAAGAAAATCGTTATAGAATCCATTCAGCGAATGTGTGCTGAGTATACGATAGAGAATACGGTTTCAGTTTTTAACCTAGACTCAGATGATATAAAAGGACAAATTATCGGAAGGGAAGGAAGGAACATTCGGGCTTTAGAAGCAGCTACAGGTGCAGAAATCGTTGTAGATGACACTCCAGAAGCGATCATCATTTCTAGTTTCGATCCGATTAGAAGAGAAGTATGTCGATTGTCACTAAAGCGTCTGGTAGCTGATGGGAGAATACATCCAGCTAAGATCGAAGAAACAGTGGCTAAGGTGAAAAAACAACTAGAAGACCAGATTAAGGAAATAGGAGAGCGAACGGTTATTGATCTAGATATTCACGGCTTACATCCGAAACTAGTTCGAATGGTTGGTCGTATGCGTTTTAGATCTTCTTATGGTCAAAACCTGTTAAAGCATTCTATGGAAACCGCTAATCTGTGTGCTGTAATGAGTGCAGAACTAGGTTTAAGTCCTAAACAAATTAAATTAGCTAAACGAGCTGGATTGTTGCACGATATTGGAAAAGTAGCTGATGAAGAATCAGAATTGCCACATGCACTATTAGGTATGCAAATGTGTGAGAAACATAATGAGCATAAAGTAATTTTAAATGCAGTGGGAGCCCATCATGACGAGATAGAAATGAACAATATTATCTCACCTATTGTACAAGCTTGTGATGCTATTTCTGGAGCCAGACCGGGAGCTAGAAGAGAAATTTTAGAGAGTTATTTGAAGCGAATAGGTGAACTAGAAGATTTAGCGATGTCTTATGAGGGTGTTCAAAAATCTTATGCTATTCAAGCTGGTAGAGAATTAAGAGTGATTGTAGAAAGTGAAAAAGTGACTGATGGTTATGCAGATGATTTAGCTTTCATGATATCACAGAAAATCCAGGATGAAATGCAATATCCAGGACAAGTGAAGGTTACGGTCATTAGAGAAAAACGAGCTACTGCAGTAGCAAAATAGACTTAAAACGACATAATTGTGGAGGCATTTTAGGAAATTAGGTCCTAAAATGCCTTTTTATGTTTTATATGTAACTTTTCTGTAAAGCGAAGTTAATTTCTGAAAAACCACCAAAGCTTAAATTTAATTTTGCTAAATCAGCTCTTTAGCACACAAATGCCCATACATTCCAAGGAGCCAAAAATATTTTTTTTAACATTATGTTACTGCTTGATATTGTATAGAAAAAAAGCAATTCAGATTATAAATTGATAGTTCATTAAGCTATTTTTGTGGCGAATTTTAAATCGTCAGGCATTGGGGAAGAAATTTATTTTAATCAAGCTTGTTATTGTTGCTCTGTTTTTTGGCTCTTCACTTACAGCTCAGCAGCATAACCATGACCATAGCGGTCACCATCATGATCATTCATCTCATGACCACAGTGGTCATCACCATGATCACTCAGGCCACGATCATAGTGGTCACGATCATAGCGGTCACGATCATAGCGGTCACGATCATAGCGGTCACGACCATGCTGCTCATGATCATGGAAGTCATGGGCATCATGGACCTGTTTGCGGAGTAGCCCATGACGATACGTTTGATGCAGGAAAAACTGCATTTCATCACATATCAGACGCTAATGTTTATAGTATAGGACCATTGCAAATACCTTTGCCATGCTTCTTATATGCACCAGGTACAGGATGGGATGTCTTTATGTCCAGTAAATTAAAATTTGACAAGATTGGTCATGGCGACGGAGGCAAAGCATATAATCGGTATGTATTAGACGGAGGATCGATAAGAAGGGTAAAAGATGCTTCATTCCCTATGGGTGATGTGTCAATATCAGGTTTTGTACATCAAGATGACGGATATTTTGTTTGTCACAATAACAAGTTGTATGAAACTGAGGCAAAGAGCACAGCAGATGGTGGCTTGTTTGGAGGAGGAATTACTTCGTTTTATGATTTCTCGTTGACTAAGAATGTTACATCCATGTTGATTGTAACATTTTTGTTAAGTTGGTTGTTCTTATCAATTGCCAGAAGATATAAAGAAAGAGATGGAATGGCGCCTAAAGGAGCTCAGTCTTTTATGGAAACGATGTTTGTTTTTATTCAAGATGAGGTGGCAAAGCCATTTTTGGGTGCACAATACATGAAGTTTTTGCCATTTCTAATGGCTATTTTCTTCTTTATTCTTGGTTTGAACTTGTTTGGGCAGATCCCATTTTTTGGTGGGTCAAATGTAACGGGTAATCTTGGTGTTACTATGGTGTTAGGTATTTTAGCCTTCTTGGTTACAAATTTTAGTGGTAATAAGCATTATTGGGAACATATTCTGTGGATGCCTGGTGTTCCGGCATGGGTTAAAACTATATTAACACCGGTAGAAATATTAGGGATATTTATCAAGCCATTAACCTTAATGTTGCGTTTGTTTGCAAACATTACGGCGGGACACATGGTGATCATCATTTTTGTGAGTTTGATATTTATTTTTGGTGATTTAGGAAATAACATGGGAGCAGGATATGGTACAGCAGTGGCTTCGACATTATTAACATTGTTTATGATGGCGATAGAGTTACTTGTAGCGTTTATCCAAGCTTTTGCTTTTTGTATTTTGACAGCATCTTATATAAGTGCTGCTGTGGAAGAAAGTCATGAGCCTCATTAATGGGCTTTTAACTATATGTGCATTTGCACAATTATTTAATTTTTTAAAAATATTATTATGACAGGTTCAATTGCTGCAATCGGAATGGGAATAGCCGTTATCGGTGCTGGAATCGGAATTGGAAACATTGGTTCAAAAGCTATGGAAGCTATTGCAAGACAGCCAGAGGCTGTAGGTGATATCAGATCAAGTATGATCTTGATGGCTGCCCTTGTAGAGGGTGCTGCACTTATTGCAATCGTAGTTGCTTTCTTAGTTGCGTAATCATTGTGAAAAGATAATGGAAGATGCAACGGTTGGTTGTATCTCCATTTTTTAAAAAATTGTAAAATTAATTGTAATGTTTTTTTTAGCAGATTTTAATGTAATAAGACCTGATTTCGGACTTCTTTTTTGGACGTCTTTAATCTTTATTCTTTTTTGGCTTTTAATTGGAAAGTTTGCATTTAAGCCTATTGCTCAGGCACTTAGAAAAAGAGAAAATGATATTCAGGGAGCTTTAGATGAGGCAAAGGCAGCGAGAGAAGAAATGGCTAACCTTAAAGCGGAAAACGAAAAGATACTTGTTGCGGCAAGAGAAGAAAGAGCTAGTATTTTAAAGGAGGCCAAAGAAGCTAAAAATCAAATGATTAGCGAAGCCAAAGAAAGTGCTAAATCAGAAGCTAATAAGATTTTAAATTCGGCAAAAGCTGAAATAGAAAATCAGAAAAAACAAGCCTTGAGTGATATTAAAAACCAAGTAGGAATTATGGCTTTGGATATTGCGGAAAAGGTAATTAAGAAAGATTTAAAATCAGATTCAAATCAGCAATCGTTTGTGGAGAGTTTGGTTAACGATATAAAAATGAACTAGGCCTATGTCTGTAGGAAGAATAGCAACAAGATATGCCAAGTCATTGCTTGATTTAAGTATCGATCAAAATCAATTGGAAGATGCAGTAGCAGATATTCAAGGGATGAAAGCTACTATGGCAAGTAAAGAACTGATAAATTTCTTTAAAAGTCCTGTGATTAAATCGGATAAAAAATTAGCAGTTTATAATGCTGCTTTTGGAGGGAAATTTAAGTCTATAGCAGACAAATTTTTTCAGCTTGTTATTAAAAAAGGAAGAGAAGATGTATTGCCAGAAATTTGTGATGAATTTTTGCATCAGTATAAGGAGCACAAAGGAATAAGTGCGATAACAATAGTGTCAGCGTCGAAAATGAGTGCTGAAGCAGAAGCAAAAGTAAAAGCAAGACTGCTTGAAAGCAATGAAACATATTCAAATATTGATCTTGAATTTGAAATTGATGAATCGTTAATTGGAGGATTCAAAATTAAGATGGGGGATAAGTTATACGATGCAAGCGTAGCTCATAAATTAGAACAATTAAGAAAAGAATTTTCAAACTAATAAGATTATAACCTTTTAAAATTATATACTATGGTTGGTGTTAGCCCAGAAGAAATATCAGCGATAATCAAAGAACAATTATCCGGATTTAAAACTGAAGCAGAACTAGAAGAAGTAGGTTCGGTCCTTCAGGTTGGTGATGGAATTGCACGTGTTTATGGTCTGTCTAAGGCTAGAGCAGGTGAACTTGTTGAATTTGAGAATGGCGTAAATGCAATTGTTTTGAACCTTGAAGAAGACAATGTAGGAGTTGTACTCATGGGTCCATCTGATGGTATTAAAGAAGGTTCGACAGTTAGAAGAACTGGTAAAATTGCCTCTATTCAGGTAGGCGAAGAGATTGTAGGTAGGGTGGTTAATACCCTAGGACAGCCTATTGATGGTAAAGGAGCCATCGGTGGTGATTTGTACGATATGCCATTAGAGCGTAAAGCACCTGGTGTAATTTACAGACAGCCGGTAACAGAGCCTTTACAGACAGGTATTAAAGCGATTGATGCAATGATACCGATTGGTCGTGGACAAAGAGAGTTAATCATTGGTGATAGACAAACTGGTAAAACGGCTATTGCTATAGATACAATCATTAACCAAAAAGAGTTTTATGACCGCGGAGAGCCTGTATTCTGTATATATGTAGCTTCAGGGCAAAAATCTTCAACGGTTGCACAAGTGGCAAAAGTTTTAGAAGATAATGGAGCGATGGATTACACAGTTATTGTTTCTGCATCGGCTTCAGATCCGGCACCTTTACAGTTCTATGCTCCTTTCGCTGGAGCTGCCATTGGTGAGTACTTTAGAGATACTGGAAGGCCTGCACTTATTGTTTATGATGATTTATCAAAGCAAGCGGTGGCTTATAGAGAGGTTTCTCTTTTATTAAAAAGACCTCCGGGTAGAGAGGCTTATCCTGGTGATGTATTTTACCTTCACTCAAGATTATTAGAAAGAGCTGCTAAGGTTATCGACAATGATGCGATTGCACAAACTATGAATGATTTACCTGACTCTTTAAAAAACTCTGGAAAAGTTAGAGGAGGTGGATCATTAACCGCCTTACCAATTATTGAAACACAAGCTGCGGATGTATCTGCTTATATTCCTACCAATGTAATTTCTATTACAGATGGTCAGATATTCTTAGAATCGAATCTATTTAACTCTGGAATTAGACCTGCGATTAATGTAGGTATTTCAGTATCAAGAGTAGGAGGTTCTGCACAGATAAAATCAATGAAAAAAGTATCTGGTACATTAAAGCTTGATCAAGCTCAATATAGAGAGTTGGAAGCATTCTCTAAATTCGGTTCGGATTTAGATGCGGCTACTTTATCGACATTAGAAAAAGGTAAGCGTAATGTGGAAATATTAAAACAACCACAATATTCTCCTTTATCAGTAGAAAATCAAGTGGCTATTATTTATTTGGGTACCAATGGATATTTGAAAGATGTTCCAGTAAATAAAGTGAAAGCTTTTGAAGAAGAGTTTTTAACGGCACTAGGTCAAAAGCATCCTGAGGTTTTATCTTCTTTCAAAGCAGGTAAATTAGAAAAGGAAAACTTAGAGTTAGTAAAAACTTTAGCATTAAACATTGCTAAGTCATATTCAGCTTAATAATATCAACAAGCCTTATAAAGCATGTCTGGAAAATTAAAAGAAGTAAGAGAGCGGATTTCCTCAGTAAAATCGACTATGCAGATTACTAGTGCCATGAAAATGGTATCGGCTGCAAAATTGAGAAGAGCACAACAGGCGATTACAGAAATGCGTCCATACTCAGATAGATTAGCCAAAATGTTAAGCAATATACTTTCAAATTTGGAAGGAGAGGCTAATACAAGTTTAGGAACAGCTAGACCTGTAGAAAAGGCAGCAATTGTGGTTATTACATCGACAAGAGGTTTATGCGGTGCTTTTAATTCCAACATTATTAAGGCTGCTGCTAATAAAATTGAAGGTGATTACAAAAGGCATTATGATGCTGGTAATTTAACTATTTATTGCATTGGTAAAAAGGCATTTGATGCGATGAAACGTAGGTTTCCTACAGCGAATATTGTAGATAAATATGTAAATCTTTTCACTGATTTGAGTTTTGACAATGTTTCTGAAGTATCTAAGCAATTGATGCGTGAATTTGAAGGAAATTTGGTTGATGAAGTTCATGTATGCTACAGCAGGTTCAAAAATGCGGCTGTTCAGTTACCTAATTGCGTTCAGTTTCTTCCTGTTCCAAAAATGGAGGTAGAAGAAAGTGATGAAAAAGCCAAAAAGATAAATGCGGATTACGTGTTCGAACCAAGTAAGGAAGAATTATTAGAGCGATTAGTACCTACAATTCTCCAAACTACTTTCCATAAGTATGTGTTAGACAATCACGCATCAGAACATGGTGCAAGAATGACGGCTATGGATAAGGCTACAGAAAATGGTGGAGAATTATTGAGAGATCTCAAGATCAGTTATAATAAGGCGCGTCAAGAATCTATTACGAAAGAAATTTTGGAAATAGTAGGTGGTGCAGCAGCATTGGAAGCCTAATTAATAATTATAAAGAAAATAGAAAGCCCGATTTTTTACAATCGGGCTTTTTTTATTAAATGGTTTTTAGATGAACGCGCATAAAGCTTTGTCCGTCGTTAATAAAGATATCACCAGACTCTTTATCTATCAATAAACCTCCTATATTGAAATTATTGTGTTTGTTTACAGGAGATTGATGAGTTTCATAAAATATTTTTCCTGCGTTTGGCTCAAAGACTATTAGACTTTTTTGTCCCACGGTGTAAATGAGTTCATTATGGTTAACAAAGTAATTATGTCTGTCAACATGTGAATCTTCATGATACCAAGACATTACTCCTGACTCTAAATTAAATGCTAACATCTTATTTGAACTACTGGGTTTTACAATAAAATTGTAGTTTGCAATAATTGGATCTCCAGTAGTAAAAGCTTGTATACTTTCATTTGGAACTTGGTTTTCCCAAATCATACTGCCAGTCTCTAAATCTAAGCAAAATACAGAGTAAGAACCAATTAAATATACTTTTCCATTATGGATGCTTGGAGGTACATAATTAATATCTTTTTCATCAATATTTTCTTCTATCCAATTGTAGGTTTTAGTACTTATGTTATAACTCAATAGATGAACTGTGCTTGCGATTCCCACTGATTCAAAATAAGAAACTGTGACTAACATATTCAATTCGTTATTTTCGTTTCTATAGAAAGCTGGATTATTTAAAAAAGGGGACATTCCACTTTGTTGATCTCTATAATAGCTTATTAGTTCTTCAATCTCATAGTTGTCAAGATTAATTCTTTTCATTGTGTTATACTGTTGTCCAGGATTAAAACAATCTCCAACATTTAGGTATAAGAAATTTTCATTTAAAACTAGCGAAGGGTTAACGCATTCTTGATCATTTGTATAAAAGTTATATGACCATACTATTTCACCTGTATCAAAATGTACTGAATATATAGTATTAGCGATTAGACAAATAATTTGCCCATTGTAGTGATGTAATTTCCTTATTATTCCAAACTTAGGCATTCTAGTTTGCCACAGAATTTCACCAGTTAAAGCATCGAATTTGTATATGACTTCATTTTCAGTATATCCAGCAAAGCCAATCGGAACAAATACTTTGTTTTTTAATAGTAAAGGTTCACCTTGGCGAAACAGCGAATCTAGGCCTATGTTGTCTTTATTATAATCAAAATGCCATATAACATCAAAATCAGGATTGGGATTATACAACTCTTGAATATCGAGAAGTTCTTTTTCTTTACATCCAATAAAGAAAACACAAATGCAAATGAAGTAAAAGATATTATTGTGCATATTTATAATTTTAGATCAAAGCAAAGGAAGCAGTTACACTTCCTTTGCAAATATTAATAATTAATCGTGTCTTGGTGTCATGAACCAGCTTGATAATTCTCCATCAAAAATATGGTGCATTGCATTGAGTGTATTGCCGTCATTTCTCATTTGTAAATGATTGGAGCCAGGCATATGATATAAAGGAAGATTTAGTCCTTTAAAACTTGTAGCAGACTCTTGCAAAACTACCGCATCGCTTGGTTTATTTATAGTGCCACTTACAAAAGTCGAACAATAATTAGCGTCAGGATCACTGCAAATTTCACCTTCTTCTAACACCCATGTTTGGTAGGTTGTACCAGACTCACCTTCGTTTTCACCTTCCAAATCAAAATATGTGCATTGACAAGAATACTGTGTACCTGTCATTCCAATAGCATTTTTCCAAATTTCATTAAAATTCAAGGTCCAATCCTCTCCCTTTGCCCAAGCATTACTTAAAGCTTTTACCTCTTCTTTGGATTTACATAAGGTAGTTTCAAAAGTACCATCACCATTTGTATCAAAATCTACTCTCTTTTTGAATGGATTAAAACACGGCCAATTTGAAAACAAACCCCAATTTTCATAAACCTCTTGCCAATGTTCTGCTTGGGAGATATATTTCGTTTGTACTTTTTCCATTTGTTCTCTGGCTGGAGCATCATTGTTAAATCCAGCTTGTCCTACTCCGAGACCAGGGAAATTTACACCGGCTAAAGCACTGTAGAAAAATCTCCATGCCATAGTACCATCATCATCTTCTGTTCCGTAAAAAGCGCCTCTTCTAATTGAATTGTCTGGAGTAAAGCTATTTAAGGTTTCTAGATTGACTGAACCTGGCACTAAATCGTCCACAACAGGAGCTGTGTATCTCTGTTTTATTTGTTCAAATGCCAAATCTCCGACTTTATTACAAATGGTATCTTTTAATTCTTGTAAAGTCAATAATCCGATATCTCCAATGATATTGAAGAATGTTGATGTTTCTTCAAACTGTACAATAGGTCCGTCAGTCAGTGAATTACATGCATTCACTATAAAATCATCCATATGACCTTCAACTAAATTTTCTGCAGCTTTTGCTCCTAAATGAGGTGTACCGAAAGTAAGTATAGCACCAAAGGGTTTGTCTTGACCAGCCGATTCAAGATTCATATCCATAACTCTACTGGCTAAACCACCCATACTATGAGCAATAATTATATTGTCACTTAATATTTCATCTATCCCGTAACTCATTATTTCTTCTTCTAATTCAGCTGCGATCGTCCACAAACTAGATTGATTTAAGTTGTAATCAGGTGTCCAACAATCTACTTTCCAACCGCTAAAATTGCCACCACCTGGAATGCCATGCCCATGTTCTAAATAAGCCAGCATGTTATCCCAACTACTTCCATTCCCTTCAAGTCCATGCACTAAGAATACGTCTCTTAAGTACCCTTCATCATATAAATCATAATATTCGTCACCATCGTCTGGTCCTAACTCATCCCCTGGTGGAGGTGGGGGTAGTGGTGGAGCAATCACAGGTACTTCGACTACAACATCAGGATCTCCTTTAACTTTAACTACAAAATCAATATCGTCACCACAAGGATTTTGACTGTAAACAGCGCTGACACAAAACAATAGTGTCATTAAAATAAATATATTTTTCATGATAATTATTATTTAGTTGTGAAGAAAAACTTTTGGGTAAGAGAAATCTTTTTACTTCTTATCGAAAGAACATACATACCATCTTGGGTAATGATTTCTTGCATTGGTAAAGCTATTTGCTCTGCAGCTTCATAACGGAAACCTCCTAGCGCTTTGCCCGAAAGGTCTCTAACTGTAAAGTCAAGCATTTCACCTTGTAGATCTTCAGACAGATTTACATGCAAATAATCATTAGTAGGGTTAGGGTAAAGGTTTAATACACTTGATGGATTTGTAGCCGTATTTTCATAAAAATTAATGGCTTGATCCATGCACATATAATCACCATATGTGGAAACAATGATTTTTTCGGTACATAGGCCGTTTACCAAAGTTTCAAAACTTACATCGGTACTTGTTTCTAAATAGATAGGTCCATAATTTGTGCTGCTATATGTGTTAAATTGATACGAACCATCTGGATAGTTATATCTTATAGTCAGATTATTGACGTCTATAATTATTGAGTGATCTGTACCTATAATGGAAATGATGTGATTGTCATTTAAAACTTGATACCCAGCATTGGTCAATGCCATTAGATCATCAGAAGATGGTATATTGAATAGCACATTAGTTTCAAAATTGGAAATATAATCTTCTGCACCGACTGTGCCTGTACTATATTTTGGATAATGATTAATCAGTGTACCAAAATTGGTTAAGGTCCCAGTATTTGGTATTTGAGTATTACTAGAAATAGTACTGCTAAAGTTTTGTGACCAAGAGTTTCCTTTGCCTAAAGTGCCTTCTGAAAGCCCATTAACTTGATCAAATGATTGGACTACGGTTAAAAAATTGGTTTCTCCATATACAGAAATTAACGGCAATTGGACTGTTTGTGGATAATAATTGACAGCATCAATGATGGCAGTGACTTTCACAGGATCTCCATTTTCGTTTACAAATTTTCTGACATGTTTCTTTTTTGTCTTGTTTTTAAACTTGTACAAATTTAGATCTCCAATATCTTGGATACTCGTGTTATCGTTAACCGTGCGATACTCATCGTACTTTATGGTATAGCTAAAATCGGTACATGTTGTTTGAGCGATGCATGGCATTGAACAAAATCCAATAAGCATACTCAAATGAAATAGTATTAACTTTTTCATGTGTAAGTTGTTTTAAATGATTAATAATGATTGTCATATACTGCTTCCCTCCGGATGGAAATAATATATGTATTAGATATTGTCTTACACTTGAAAAAGGTAAACTAGTTTACTTGGAAAAATGTGTTGTTTAAGATTTGATCCAGCTCTAGTGTGTTTAGAGATCCATTTGATCTCTTTTGGCTGCTTTGTAACGACCTTTACCAAATTTGGTACCGTTAAATTGGCTCGTAGGTTTTAAAAGTTGCCTTTCTTCTTCTGGTAGTTGTTTAAATTCTTTGCATTTGTTAGAACAACAATGGTCAAATTTTTGGGCACAAGATTCACATTGAATAAAAAGGATGTGGCAAGCATCATTGGTGCAATTGAGGTGATGATCTGATGGATTTCCGCACTGGTGGCACTTAGCGATTATGTCCTCAGAAATGCGTTCGCCTAAACGATCATCGAAAACAAAATTTTTACCGATGAATTTGTTTTGAAGATTTTGTGTTTTTACTTGTCTTGCGTATTCGATGATTCCACCCTCCAATTGATATACATTCTTGAAACCTTTGTGCTTATAGTAGGCACTAGCTTTTTCACAACGAATACCTCCAGTACAATACATGACAAGATTTTTGTCTTTGTCATTTTCGAGCAATTTTTCAATGATGGGTAAAGATTCTCTAAATGTTTCTACATCGGGTGTTATGGCCCCTTTAAAATGCCCTACTTCACTTTCGTAATGGTTTCTCATATCAAGTAAAATGGTATTTTCTTGATTAGTTAGTTCGTTAAACTCTTTTGCATTCAGATGGACACCCTTATCCGTAACATCGAAGTCGTTATCAGATAATCCATCGGCTACAATTTTATCTTTAACTTTTATTTTAAGAACATAGAAGGATTTTCCATCATCGTCAATAGCTATATTAAGGCGTATTTTAGATAAAAAGTCAATATCACCAAATAAAGATTTTAAAGCATCAAATTTTGATTCGGGCACAGAGATTTGACCATTGATTCCTTCACTTGCAATATATATTCTGCCAAAAACCTCTTGTTCGCTTAATTTTAAGTACAAATGGTTACGGAAGAAGCTAGGATTTAAAATATGCGCATATTGGTAAAAAGAAAGGGTGATACGCTTTCGCGGATCATTCAGCATTTTTTCTTTTAACTCTTCTTTATTTATATGATTATGAAGCTTTGCCAATGAGTTATAATTTAATGAATGGAAGGCTAAACTGGTTTTTTTCTCCTTTGATTTGGATATAATATTGTCCAGATTGCATTGATATTGTGTTTATTTGAATTTCATTATACCCTTTATTAAAAAATTCGCCTTTTCGGATGGATCTTACTTTTTGCCCTTTGATATTGATCACGTCTATCCATATAGCTTCTCCTATGGAGAGTTTAAATTGCAAATTTGCATATTCTTTTGTTGGGTTTGGAAACAAACGTATATCTGATAATTGATTATCCAATATTGGATCAACGACATTGGTAAAAACAAGTTCTTCGTCGCCTTCTTCATATAAAACATAATTAATAGGGAGGTAATACATTTCGTCTTCTGTGCCTTCTCCCCATGAAACAAATTTAGGGGGATTACTAGGGTTGTTTGGGTTACTTGTTGTATTATCATAGCCTGCAATGGCGTGGATTTTAGATCCTGCTTTGGCTACAATATATCGATCAGTATAATAAGTTCCTTGCCAGTTAAAATCCCATTCTGGCACTTTGATCAAAGGAACAATACTTCCATCTACATCTTCTAAGTACACTTCCCAGTGGGTGCCTAATAGATGCATATGAGGAAATAAGCCCAAAATACTTACATCGATAGGCACTTCAAAAATCCCATGGAACTCTTTGGTTTGATTGGGAGGTATGATAAAACTTTCATTAATTACTTGCTGGAATGGAACCATGATATGAGCTTCCACTTCTCGAGTTATGGTTTCTGTTTCATCCGCAAAAAAGATGTTTAATTTAGATTGATCATATTCGTCAACAGGCCAGGGAGCATAGTGAATTTGAACAACTACATCCGCTCCTGCTTGCATTATTTGGCCAGTTCCATCCGGATAAAAAATGGGTTTTTGACCAGGGACATAGCTTGGAAATTGTTTTTGTTCGAGGACATTCTGCATGTCATCTGTAAAACTACCAAAACCGTTAAAGCCATATTCTGGAGTTTCTGCATCTTTGGCTGCTGCTTCTCCCGTTAAATCTTCGAACACCAATGCATGGTGGACGATCTTAGGATTCCCAGGTCGAAACTCTATGGCTTTTATGACTTTATCTTCCAATAATCCTGAGGGTAATACGAAATATCGATAATCATCCTGATTATTTCCTGTATGCAAATAGGCTTCAGACATCTCTAAAACTAAATCAGGCATGCCAAGCACAGAACCTTCTGGAAACGAAGGGAATGGTGGCTCAAGATTTTCGTCCCCTCTCAGCATTTCGTTATCCACCCATTGTGCTATTTGATCGATTTGTTCGGGCGATAAATAGTTTTCTCCCAGAAAATTAGAATAATTAGGGTCGGGTTGCCAGGGAGGCATTATTTTTTCTTGTGTTACATATTTTATAGAGGCTGCCCAGCTACGTACTTCCTCATAGTTGGTCAATGAGAAAGGGCCTATTTCTCCAGGACGATGACATCCTGAACAATGCGTGTAGATCATATCAGCTATATCTTCCGCAAAGGTTATTTCTTGACCTTTTACTTGGCCAATGCTTAGGGAAAGAAGTAAGCCTAAAAATATGTTTAATTTTTTCATAGTTTAAAATTCTCCAAAATTTATCAAACAGCCAACTGGTTCGGTCTTTTTGACACGAATTATTTCTTGATTTTGGATAGCTTTTAATGCTTGTTGCAAATCATGATGCAATACTACTCTTCTTTGTTGACCAATTCCAGCAAATAAATCATTAATTCTCCCTTGATACAAGATCTTATCGAACTTTTCGTCCTTAACGATTACTTCTGGTAAAACAGAAGCATTTAATAAGGTTGCACGTGATTTAAAATAATCTGTTTTATAGGGTAAGTTCAACATGTATTTACTTACAAATTGTTCTATTTTTTTTGGTTTAGAAACAAAGTTGGGAAAGTAAGCTACCATATGGAAAGTATCATTTTTAAATTCCTGATATATAGCTTCGATGTATGGACTAGATTTTTGACAGATTAGGCAATCATCGAGCAGGAAAAAATTTACAGAAATACTATCAGAATAGATTTGACTTTTCAGTGAGAAGGAACAAGTAATTAAGATGACAATTACAAAAAGGGTCGAAACTTTTTGGTTGATAAAATTAGTGATGGCTTGATAGATAATGTAAATGGTTTTAATGTCTAGATATTTGTTTTTATTAAGTATCACTAAGTAAAACGCTTTTCTTGAGGCATTTGTTTGATTTCATTTAAGCGTAAAGGTTTAATTTGAGTCAGAACATTTGCATTTTTTATTAAATTAAAGCTTCTTCACAGACTTTAAAGTAAATAATTTAAGGGTAATCACTTTATAATGTACTTTTGTGTGAGTATTTGATGAGTAAAAGCTTGAACCATTTAAAATGATACTATGAGTCATCCTGAAGAAATCATAAGGTATAGCGATGAAGAACTTCAAGAGTTCGATCAAATTATTATAGCCAAGTTAGAACAAGCTAAAGAACAATTGGCTTTTTACTTAAAACAAATATCAGAAATAGGAGAATCTCCAGATGCAAAGCTGAAGGGACTGGACGATGGTACAAGTACTGTAGAAAATGAAAGGCTGTATACTATGGCTGCGCGTCAGCGAAAGCTCATTCAACATTTAGAAAATGCAAGACTCAGAATTCAAAATAAAGTGTATGGTGTATGTAGAGTGAGTAAGAAACTTATTTCTAAAGAAAGATTAAAGGCAGTTCCCCATGCAACATTAAGTATTGCTGCCAAAGAGCAACAAAAGAATGTTAGAAAATAAACCACCTTACTTGAAGAAATCAATTGTACTTACACTTATTATTTTAGCCGTCTTGATTTTAGATCAAAGCTTAAAGATTTACATAAAAACCAATTTTGCCTATAACCAAGAAATCAGTTTATTAGGTCTTTCTTGGGCAAAGCTGCATTTTGTAGAAAATGAAGGTATGGCTTTTGGTCTGTCGTTTGGAGGTTTGACGGGTAAGATTGTGTTGAGTGTATTTAGAGTTTTTATGGTTGGATTCTTAATTTATATTCTGAGAAGCTTAATCAAAGCTGGAGAAAAAATGGGCTTGCTGATCAGTTTTGCATTAATTATAGCTGGGGCTATAGGCAACATTCTAGATAGTGCTTTTTATGGACTTATTTTCGATAAGGGCTTAGTATACAATGAGGAGTTAAATCGTTGGATGAGTTATCACGGTGTAGCAAAAATGGGTGCAGAAACGGGCTATGCTCCATTTATGATGGGAGTAGTAGTGGACATGTTGCATTTCCCTATGGTAAACACAAGATGGCCAGAATGGATGCCATTTATTGGTGGCAATACCTTTCAGTTTTTTAAACCAATTTTTAATATTGCTGATTCTTCCATTAGTGTGGGAGTAGTTATTATAATTGCATTTTACCGCAGACTGTTTAAGTCTTAGTTGATTGCATATATAGATAAGTCTAAGTAGGGTATTACTCAGCATCTACACCACATAAAATGTAAGTCTTGCATTGATCAAAAAATGATCTCCAGTTTTTCTCAGGTAGGTTAAAAAAATCGAATTTAGCTAGAATAGGTTGACTCTCAAAAGAGAATCACATTATGGCTCTACAAAAGTTGCTTACTGCTCTTTCTGCTCTAGCGACTAACTCATAATTAATGTGATATCGTACAAATTTTCCTTCTTTCGAAGCAGAAACGATACCAGCTAACCTAAGGACTTTCAAATGTTGAGATGTAATAGATTGTTCAATACGTAATGTATTGTAGATCTTGTTTACATTGGTTTCACCTTTTTCATCGATGAATTTCAATATTTGGAGTCTTAGGGGATGGGCCAGCGCTCTTGTAATGTCAGCGGAAACACGCAGTTTCTCGTTGTCAATTACAACCTTAGTTTTCTTCATGTTTTCTTAATTTTGCGACCTTGAGAACAAATATGAAGAAAATATTTAATATGACAAAATTATATTAAGAAAAATTTATATATATAAAAAAAAGACCCACAAAGAGTGAGTCTTTTAAGTCTTTTAAAACCGTATTTATAGAACTATTACCTATCCTGCTAAATCCTCGACTAATTTGGAAATTTGTGCTAAACGATCGTGATCTAAAGAGTAATAAATAAACTTTCCTTGTCTTTCAGTAAGAACTACACCAGCTCTTCTTAAAATGGCAAGATGTTGGGATGCAACAGATTGTTCCAGCCTTAACTTGATATAAATATCAGTGACTGTCATTGTTTCACTCTCCTCCAAAAGATCGATTATTCGCTGTCTTAATTTATGGTTGACCGCTCTAAGCACTAATACTGCTTTTCTTAAGTCTGCATAATCAAGCTGAACTGCTTTTCCACCTTTCTTCAGAATTACGGTTTCGTTTTTCTTATTTCTCATAGGTAAGTATTAATAGTTTTCGGAATACGAATACACTATTGCTAAAACTGTTCCAACTTTTCTGATCAAGGCTTATTTAAGATTATTTCTATCTATAATGCTATTGAAAACCAATCAGTTTTGTCTTTTTTAACTATAAAGTTTTTTTAACTTTTTCTAAACAGTTTGTTTTGTTTAGACTTTGTGATATTAGGAGACTTCAAATAGAATGGTTCGAAGTATGCTAAATCTTCAAAATTTTTAGCTAAAAATGCTGTGTATGATAAGTCTATCATAAACTTCGCGGACAAGCCTTGATTACTGATTAAATCATTTTTTCTTGCAAATGGTTCACATTTAAAAGCCCCATTACCACAAAAAACGATGGATGAGTATTGTTTATAAAGAATTTCTAAGGATTCTTGATCTATGATAAAGGCTTTTGTTTCTTCTAATGTTTCTAATCCGCTATTATATATAGACATATAGACTTCCATCCGGCGCGCATCTATCATAGGGATAATGGCTTCGTATGCTGTTACGTCTAGACCTGCTGCAAGGATAGATAAACTATTTATAGATATCAGTGGAATCTCGAGTGAGTAGCATATACCTTTAGCTGTGGACAAACCCACTCTAAGTCCTGTGTAAGATCCTGGGCCCTTACTGACCGCTACAGCATCGATATCATTTAAATTATAATCACATTGAGCAAACAAAGCTTCTATTAAGAGTGTTATTTGGCCGGCGTGAGACTGTGGACTATCCGAAAAGACAGAAGCAAGTAATTGTCCATCTTTTGATAGTGCAACTGAACATAACTCAGTAGCGGTTTCTATGTTTAAAATAAGTGCCAGGGATTTTATTTGAGTAAAGAAGCGTATTTAGATTCATCGTTTAATAGGTTGATAGCCTCTTTTATTTCATTATCTCTATCTAAAGTGCTATAAACCTTTCCTTTGGCATAATAAAACCTGCTTGAGATTTCTTGTTCTATTTCAGCTAAAATATCTTCTTTGTTTTTTTCAAATGCATCCTTTTTTAACTGATCTAACTTATTTTCTAGACTCGATATTTCAGATGTTACACCTTTTACATAAGACTGTTCGGTTTCTACATTTTTCATTTGCTTAATCGCTTCATTTAAAGCTAAGTCAAATACAAATCCTTCTTGATCAGCAAAAGATTTGAATGCAGCAAAATCAGTATAGGCGATGTCTTCCAATTTTGCAGTGTCTTTTATAGCAGCCACATGTTTATTTACAAATTTAAATATGATGTGTTGTTTTTTTAAGGCGGTAACTATTGCATCTGGTGTTTTTGCTTCCAGCTTAATATCAGGAGTGACTCCACCTCCATCTAAAACTTTCCTACCTCCTTTGGTTTTAAATACAGATCTATCTTCATCTGCAATATCTAATGGTTCGCCATTTTCGTAATCTACAGATTGTATGCACCGACCTGAAGGAATATAATATTTAGAAGTGGTGACTTTAACTCGGGAGTTATATCCTACTTCTTTTTGGTTTTGAACTAAGCCCTTGCCATACGATCTTTGTCCCATAATGACGCCTCTATCCAAGTCTTGGATGACTCCTGAAACGATTTCACTGGCTGAAGCAGACTTTTTGTTTACTAAAACTACTAAAGGTATCTCTAAGTCAGTAGGACTATTTCTTGTAGTGTATTGTTGATCTCTTTCTTTTACCTTTCCTCGAGTACTTACAATGAGTTCGTCCTTGGGTACAAAAATATTACAGAGATTTACGGCTTCTCTCAACAAACCACCTCCATTATAACGCAAATCTAAGATGACTCCTTCCATAGAAGGATTTTCTTTCTTTAACTGCACATATGCTTTCTCTACATTTTTTCCTGCATTGGCTGTAAAGGTGGTTAAATTAATATATCCGATATTCTCTTCTACAAAACCAGAATACGGAACATTTCCTGGTGAGGCGTCACTTCGAGGTATTTCTAGGTCAAAAGTGTTTGAAGGGTATGGTCTATTTACTTTAATGCTTAGATTTGTTCCACTGACACCTCTTAAAATAGTGTTCGCTTCTTCCACTGTTTTGCCTTTAGTGGATAAACCATTTACCTCCACAATATGATCACCTACTTGTAAGCCAGAACTTACAATGGGACTATTCTCATTTATTTCCATAATGGTTATGTAGTCATCGACATTGCCTAATATAGCACCTATACCATTATATTTACCATCCACATTTATACGATAATTTTCTACTTGAGACTCTGAAATAAAATTGGTATACGGGTCCAAGGATTTAAGCATGGCATCTATCCCTACTCGCATTAAACTACCGGGATCCACATCGTCTACATAATTCGCGTTGATTTCTTTGTAAACATTTACAAAAATTTCAATATTCTTAGAAATCTCAAATAATCGATCATTATTTACACTTGTAAATGCGGTACCCATCATTAAAACAACCACTACCGCTAAAGCTAATCTTCTTTTCATTTTCATCTTTTAAAGCTAACGTAAAGTTCGCATAATTTCTTTTGTCTTTACCCATTAATAACAATTATGATTGCTGGAAGAATTCCTTACAAAGTGTTAATAATTCTTCAGGCTTTTCAGCATGGATCCAATGTCCAGCATCAATGGTTTCTATCTGAGCATTTAAAAATTGTTGTTTAATAATCGCGGATAATTCATCATTTATATAATTGGATTTAGCCCCCCGCACAAATAGAGTAGGCACTTCTATCGTTTGTCCAATGTCGATATTATTTAAAATATCTTGATAGTGAGCATGAATTTCATGCAAATTCATTTTCCATCTAAAACCGCCAGCGGGTACTCTACTTACATTTTTCATTAAAAACTGGATAACATCTAATTCTTGTATATACTGTTTTAAATGGTCCTGTATTTCTGAGCGCTGCTGAGCTGTTTGAATTGGTGCAGACAATAAAGCTTCGAAAATAGTTTGATGGCCTCCTTCATATTTTTTTGGTCCAATGTCGACAATCATTTGTTGCTCGATAATCTCAGGATAGTCCACAGACAATTGCATGACCACTTTTCCTCCCATGGAGTGACCGATAAATCGAGCCTCATAAATCCATTCTGCTTCTAAGAAATGTGCAAGATCTTGAGCCATGAGTTTATAATTCATGCCTTCTAAGTGAGGAGACTTTCCATGATTTCGAAGGTCGACGATGTATACCATATAGTCTTTTGCTAAATGCCGAGCAAATGTTTTCCAATTATCCAGCATTCCAAAAAGACCATGAACAATAACCACTGGATCTCCTTCTCCAAATGTTTTAAAATTTAGTTTATCCATCTTAAAACAAGTTAGCTTGAATTCTCATTATTTTTGTTGTTTATTGCAACTAATATAAGCCTATGCCATTTGAACTTGTATCGCATTTCGAACCTACTGGTGACCAACCTCAAGCCATAAAACAATTAGTCGATGGTGTCGAGAATCATGATAGCGCACAAGTTTTGCTAGGAGTTACTGGCTCTGGAAAAACCTTCACTATAGCAAATGTCATTAAAGAGGTTAACCGACCTACTTTAATTTTGACTCATAATAAAACCTTAACAGCGCAACTTTACGCAGAGTTCAAAGAATTTTTTCCAAACAATGCAGTAGAATATTTTGTGTCTTATTATGATTATTACCAGCCTGAAGCCTATATCAGTGCATCTGATACATACATCGAGAAAGATCTTTCCATAAATGAAGAAATTGACAAATTAAGACTTCGCGCAACTTCATCCTTGCTTTCAGGTCGTAGAGATGTTATTATCGTGGCTTCCGTTTCTTGTATTTATGGAATGGGTAATCCTGAAGATTATGAAAAAGGAATCATTAGGATAGCAGAGGGGATGACCTTAAATCGCAATAGCTTTTTGTATTCATTAGTGGATAGTTTGTATTCTAGGACAGAAACAGATTTTAAAAGAGCAACATTTCGAGTGCGAGGCGACACAGTGGACATAAATCTTCCTTACGTAGACTTTGGATATCGCATTACATTTTTTGGTGACGAGATTGAGACCATTGAGCGCATAGAACTACCTTCTTCGAAAAGGATAGAAAACTTAGAACATGCAGCTATTTTTCCCGCCAATTTATATGTAGCCCCTAAGGACCGGATGAAAGAAATTCTGAAAGACATCGAAGATGAAATGACTGCTCAGGAGAAGTACTTCGAAAGTGAAATGAGGTTTTTGGAAGCTAAACGAATTAAAGAAAGGATAAGCTTTGATGTAGAGATGATGCGGGAACTTGGATATTGTAATGGTGTAGAAAACTACTCTAGATATTTTGATGGTCGCAAACCAGGTACACGTCCTTTTTGTCTGTTAGATTATTTTCCTGCGGACTATCTTATGGTGGTGGACGAAAGCCATGTTACCATCCCTCAAGTAAGAGGTATGTGGGGTGGAGATAGAGCAAGAAAAACCAATTTAGTCAACTATGGATTTAGGTTGCCTTCCGCCATGGATAATAGACCCTTAAATTTTGACGAGTTCGAACAAATGTATAACCAGATCATCTATGTATCAGCCACTCCCGGTGATTATGAGTTAGAAGATACAGAAGGAGTGGTGATAGAACAAATCATTAGGCCTACAGGTTTGTTGGACCCTCCTATTGATGTAAGACCAAGCCTTAATCAAATAGACGATTTGCTGGAAGAAATACATAATCGTGTAGAAAAAGATGAACGAATACTGGTCACAACATTGACCAAAAGAATGGCGGAAGAGCTCTCAAAATACTTAGTCAAATTAAACATCCGCGTCAGATATATACACTCTGAAGTGGATACCTTAGACAGAGTAGAAATCATACGAGATTTAAGACTTGGAAAATTTGATGTTTTAGTTGGTGTAAACTTACTCAGAGAAGGTTTAGATATTCCAGAAGCCTCCTTAGTTGCTGTCATTGATGCTGACAAAGAAGGGTTTTTAAGAAACAATAGATCCCTTACGCAAACGGCAGGAAGGGCGGCCAGAAACTCAAACGGTTTAGTCATCTTTTATGCAGATCGTATTACTCAGAGTATGCAAATAACCATCGATGAAACGAATCGGCGTAGAGCTGTACAAATGGCCTACAACGAAAAGCATGGAATAACACCGCAAACGGTTAAAAAATCGAAAGAAGACATTATGAACCAGCAATCTATATTAGATATTCGTGGAAAGCAAAGTAAAGCATATATAGAGCCAGAAACAGGAAGTCTAGCCGCCGATCCAATCATAAGTTATATGAGTAAAGATCAGATAGACAAAATGATAGAAGTCACTGAACAAAAAATGAGAAAAGCAGCTAAAGATCTCGATTTTATATCAGCGGCGCAATACAGAGATGAACTTTTTGAACTAAAAAAGAAAGCAAAATCTGCTTTATAATATAAGCTATGAAATATTCTGCAAGCGAACAAAAGGCTTTGACCACACAGTCTAAAAACTACCTAAAACAATCCTTAACAACTCAAGATTATGATGCATTAATTAAATTGCTGAGTTTTCATGAGTGGAAATATTATGTAGATAATAAGCCAGTGCTTTCTGATTTTGAGTATGATCAATTGTTTGACCAATTAAAACGCTTAGAAAATGAGCATCCGGACATAATTAGACCTGACTCACCTTCTCAACGAGTGGCGAGTGACTTAAAATCTGATTTTCACACTGTGCCTCATCTCATTCCTATGTTGTCTTTAGGCAACTCTTATAACGCAGATGATTTAAACGATTTCAATGATTCAGTCATCAAAAATGCTTTTCTAGATGCAGGGACCATTGTAGAGTATGTGGTCGAACCCAAATTTGACGGTGGTAGTATAGCTATTATTTACGAAAATGATTTATTAACACGTGCCGCAACTAGAGGCAATGGAACACAAGGAGAAGAAATGACGGCAAACGCCAAGGCAATGGCTTCTTTGCCATTGAAAGCAGCTTTCTCTTCCTATGGTATCCACAAAGTAGAATTGAGAGGTGAGTCTATTATTCGCAAAGATATTTTCGAGAAAGTAAATGAAAAGAGAGCTAAAAATGGAGAAACATTATTTGCTAATCCACGAAATGCAGCTACCGGAGGACTTCGTACAAAAGACGCTAATGAAACAGCTGCAAGAGGAATACAAACGTTTGTTTTTCAAATAGGCTATGCTGTAGACAAGGATGGAAATGATAAGATGAGCGACATTGGACAGCATGATAAAGCCGTAGAAATATTACTAAACTTAGGTTTTAAAACAGCTGGAGAGGCTCAAAAAAAATGTAAAAACATCCAGGAGACCATTGATTTTTGTCAGGCTTGGGAGGCAAAACGGGAAGATTATCCATATGAGATCGATGGCATGGTCGTTAAAGTAAATGACTTTAGTTTGCAGGATAAAATTGGATCTACTGCCCATCATCCTAAATGGGCTATAGCCTACAAATTTGCAGCAAAACAAGCAACGACAAAGCTAATAGGAGTAGAATATCAAGTAGGCAAAGTAGGTTCCATCACTCCTGTGGCTAAACTAGAGCCTGTAGCATTGGCTGGTGTAACCATATCGTCTGTCAGTTTGCACAATGAAGATTTTATTAAAGAGCGAGACTTGAAAATAGGTGACACTGTTTTAGTAGAACGAGCAGGAGATGTTATTCCATATATTGTAAAAGCCATGGAAGATCTTAGAGATGGGTCAGAAGAACCCATTACATTTCCAAGGATTTGTCCAGCACACCCAGAAGATGCCAGTGTATTAGTTCGAGAAGAAGGAGAGTCGGCATGGAGATGTCCTGATGTGGATTGTCCAGCCCAACGATTACAAAAAATAATATTCCATGTTTCCAAAGACGCTATGGATATCGACGGTTTTGGTAAGAGCAATGTGGAGAAATTTTTTGAATTGGGTTATTTACAAGATATCAGCGATGTTTATCATCTAGATTATCAAAAAATATTAGCCTTAGAAGGCTTTGGTGAGAAGTCAGTAGAAAAACTAAAAAAGGCCATCGAACTCGCCAAGCAAAATCCTATATCTAAACTTTTGCACAGTCTATCCATCCACCATTTAGGCAAGAAAGCTGGAAAACTGTTAGCTGCAGAAGTAAGTCATGTGATGGATTTACAAACTTGGGATGAAGATCGATTTACAGAGGTTAAAGAAATTGGTCCTGTGCTTGCTAATAATGTTATGCAGTTTTTTAAAGAACCAAAAAACATTGAATTACTTAATCGGCTCCAGCAATATGGAGTAAACTTCGCCCAAACAGAAGAGGATAGACCTAAAGTAGTTGATGCAAATGCTCCATTGGTAGGGAAAACTATATTATTTACCGGCACACTACAGCAAATGGGAAGAAAAGAGGCACAACAATTAGCAGAAGCAGCAGGAGCAAAAAATATAAGTTCAGTCAGCTCTAATTTAAACATTCTAGTTGCCGGTGAAAAAGCAGGATCTAAACTGAAAAAAGCTACAGCAATAGGTACCGTTGAGATACTGTCGGAAGAAGATTTTTTAGCCATTGTAAGAAACTAAAAGTAAACTCGTAAAACACTAAAGTTCTGCTCTTTATGCCTTTTTTAACTTGCTTTATCGAATTAATGAGTGAAGATTCCGTTATAATGCTGAATTTGTAGTTATGAAACCTCTTTTAAGGCTTTTTATATTATTAATATCCTTTTGCATTTGTTCAAAGCCTGCCATAAGCCAGGTGTTTTCTGGCCAAGTTAAAAGTCAAGATTCAAAAGAGCTTTTACCTTTTGTGGATGTATTTATTCCAGACAGTAAGAAAGGAACATCTACGGATGAAGAAGGAAAATTTAATATCACCTTACCTCAAAACGAAACGGAAATCCATTTTTCTTTTTTAGGATACAAAGACAAAGTTATCCCAATAGAAATGTTGCAAGATTCTAATGCTATCATTTATTTAGAACCAGATGATATTTTATTGACAGAAGTACAAATAGTAGGTAAAAAAGAGAAGTTAGGAAATAAGATTATTAGAAAGGTAATCGATCAGCGAAAAGCAGTTATCCAATCCAGATCACAATACAGCTGTGATATTTATCAAAGAACCTCTATGGATCGCTGGCAAACGATCAATAAAAGAGACACCACCATAAAAGAAGAAGGGTACGTTCAAGCCGCATGGAGTGAAGTATATGCGCGCCAACATCACAATGGGAAGAAATATAAAAGACAAATAAAGGCTGAAATTGAGGATTATGAAGATCAGTTGGGAGGCATTGCAAGAATGGATGTAGATGCTTCCTTTAGAGGAAGTAATATGTTTATACGCTATAATAAGCTAGCTTTTTTCAGGGATCCCAAGGATGCCGCCATAGATTTGTATGATGGAAGTATTAACAATCCGATATTAGCTGACAGACCCATAAACTCACCGATAGGAAATGGAGCTTTTATTAATTATAGATACACCTTAAAACAAATTAAGTTAAAGGAAAACGGTGATTCTATTTTTTATATCAATGTTGTCCCTATATTTAAACAAGAGCCCTTATTTAAAGGTACTTTAATTATTGATGGTAGTAATTATTTATTGCAAGAAGCAAACTTATCGCTAGACGGAAATGTTCTTCCTAACTTTAATACATTCGAGTTATCTGTCGTGTATGATCAAGTAGACACAAGTGGTTTTGCTTGGCTTCCGGTCGAACGAAGGTATAAGTATGGCTCAAGACTAGAAGGGTCTGATTATGCCGTCGAAACAGTCATTTTGCAATCTCAGCATGACCTTAACCCTGATTATGGAGATAAATTTTTTGACAATGCTTTAGTGGTTTACGAAGCCGAAGCTCTAGAACGCAATCAAGCGCTATTTGATAAAGTTAGACCCATAGAATTAGATTTAAAACAACAGCGCTATATCGATGAGCAAGATAGTATTTGGAGGTATCAGCAAAGCCCGGAATACTACAGAATTCAAGACTCGATATTTAATGATAACAACATTTGGAATTATCTATTTAAAGGTGTAGGCTACAAAAACAGAGCTAAGGGACTCACAATGAATTGGAATCCGGCCATAGCTGTTGTAAGACCAGTATCTGTAGGAGGTCTTAGATTTAATTTTGGAGGAGATATAACTAAAGAGTTTTTATCAGCTAATCGACTATCCGTCGGATATGATATAAATTTTGGTTTAGCCAATGATGATTTAAAAGGAAGATTAAGTTTGTCTTACACCTACTTGCCGCAGAAATTTGCACGATTATATGTAGGAGGAGGAGATGCTTATGATTTAATAACATTGAACCAATCCATAGAGGCTATTCTCAGTCCTCGAAATATGATTCGCAATCGATATTTGCAGGTAGGCCATTCCATCGAAGTGTTTAATGGGTTTTATTTAGATGCTTCTATGAAATACTCTGTCAAGAATTCGATCGACGATTTAATGTTGCCTAGTTGGTCTGAGTTTTTATTTGGCAGTCTGAATGATCCTGTAGCATTCGAGCAATATAATGGATTGATATTTAATGTAGATATCATTTACAATTTTGACCAAAAATATATTATGCGTGGTCGTAAAAAAGTGGTTTTGGGATCAAAATATCCGACCATAAAAATGACCTATAATAGAGGTATAAAAGGAATATTTAATTCAGAAGTGGATTATGACCAAATAGAATTATCCATCTATGATCGTCCTTTACCCACTAAACTTGGTTCTACCAATTGGAAGATCCAAGCGGGCTCATTTTTAAGACAAGCATCATTGCGTTTTGTCGAACAAAAATATATACGTGGTTCTGACCGATATATATTTTCTAATCCATTGGTCAATTTACAATTACTTGGACCGACATTGACCACTAGAATGCCATATTTCCAGGGAGGCATAATCCATCATTTTGATGGATTTATTATGGATAAAATACCTTTGCTTAATCGTTTACAACTAGAAATGATCGTTGGGGCAGCAGCATTAAGCATCCCAGAACAAAAATTTTCTCATGCCGAAGCTTATGCTGGCCTAGGCAAACGATTTAAATTATGGGGTGAGCAGTTCCAAATAGCGGTCTATGGAATGAGTGCATTAAATAATGTGGACCAATTAGATTATAGTTGGAAGATAGGTTTTAATCTTTTTGATGCATTTAATGCTAGATGGTTGTATTAAAAAAGGAAACTTAATACTAATTATTACGTCTTTATAGTGGAACGACCAAAACATTAGACACATATGGCACGTTTCCTACAAGTATTTATATTTTTGAGCTGAATTTTAAATAAGCAATTTTCAATATGAGTCAAGCACAAGCAAACGATGTAGCAGCAGTAGATCAGTTGGCGTCAAAATATCAAGCATTAAGAAAGGAAATTTCTAAGGTCATCATAGGACAAGAAGAAGTTGTCCAGACGGTTTTAATTTCCCTTTTTGCAAATGGACACAGTTTATTAGTTGGAGTTCCAGGATTGGCAAAAACATTATTGATCAGTACCATTGCGGATGTGCTGGATTTAGATTTTAAACGTATACAATTTACGCCCGATTTAATGCCATCAGATATCACAGGATCTGAAGTAATGGATGATAATCGGAAGTTTAAGTTTAATAAAGGACCTTTATTTGCTAATATAGTTTTAGCAGATGAGATAAACCGGACACCTCCAAAGACGCAAGCAGCCTTATTAGAGGCGATGCAAGAAAGATCTGTGACTGTCGCTGGAGAAAGACATATTTTGCCGGCTCCATTTTTTGTATTAGCGACACAAAACCCAATAGAACAAGAAGGAACCTATCCATTACCCGAAGCACAACTGGATAGATTTATGTTTAACATTCCTTTAGATTATCCTTCTTATGAAGAAGAAATTGCGGTGGTTAAAGCCACAACCGCTAATAAGAAAGTCGACTTAAACCAGATAGTTTCTGGACAAGAAATACTGGGTTTTCAACAATTAGTTAGAAAAATCCCGATTGCTGATAATGTGTTAGAATACGCCGTAAACTTAACCGCTAAAACGAGACCAAAGGGCGATAAATCCCCAGAACAAGTAAAACAATACGTCTCTTGGGGAGCAGGGCCTAGAGCTTCTCAGTACTTAGTTTTAGGCGCTAAAGCTCATGCAGCAATTCATGGAAAATATAGTCCAGACATTGAAGATGTACAAGCTATTGCTAACTATGTTTTGAGACACAGAATGGTGAGAAATTATCGAGCGGAAGCGGAAGGTCTGACTGAGGCGGACATTATCGCAAATTTATTGTAATAAGGGCATACACCAACACATCACGGAATAGCATCTTCTAAATAACAACAAGTAATTGTAATATCATTACCTTAGTTTAATAGAAGAAGTAAATGTTTAAAATAAGTTTATATACTTTTTGCTTAGCCTGTTTGTTTTCTGCATGCACATCGGATGTAGCTAAAAGCTTCGAACCTAAGAGCAGCGCATTAGGCAAGATGAATGAAATAGTGGTTATTGCTGACCAAGATGATTGGGAAGGAGCCATCGGTGATACATTTAGATATTACTTTGCTTCTGCGTATCCTATTCTGCCTGCCCCAGAACCTTTGTTTGATTTAAGGCACTTTACTACTGAAGAACTATTAGAAAGTCCGTTGAGAAAAGAATTAAGGACCTATGCGTTTATAGCTGATTTATCAGACGAAACTTCTTCAACAACAAAAATGGTGAAGCGTGATTTAGGAGAGTTGCGTTTTAAAGAAGCAGCTGTGTATAAAAAAATTAATACCATCATTGGTAAAAACAAATGGGCACGAGGACAGCAATTATTCTACTTTTTTGGTACAGATGAAGCTTCCATCGCAGCTTCTGTGAGTGAGCATTTCTCCACAGCAGCTAGACGTATAAATAACCATGATTACAAACAACTAAAATCCACCTTATATAGCAAAGGTTTAAACTTAGGTCATGCTTCTGACTTAAAGGCCTCTTTTGGTATCAATGTAGACATTCCTGTAGATTTTCGCTTGGCTAAACAAGAAGATAATCTCACTTGGCTAAGAATGGATAATGAAAAAGCAACCGTAAACCTGGTTTTCCAGAAATTGGCCTATCATGATAAAAACCAATTAAGTAAAGAATACTTAATGAAACTCAGAAATGAGTTTGGAAAAGAATATGTCACAACAGATGTTAAAGGTGCTTATATGGTGATCAATGACGAAGACCTACCTGTCTTCGAGTATTTTACCAACATTGATGATCAGTATACTATAGAGTTACGCGGTATTTGGGAAACAGAAAAAGATTTTTTTGGAGGACCATTTATAACTTATCTCATCTTAAATGAAGCTAAAAACGAACTACTATATGTAGATGCATTTGTCTATGCTCCCGGAGAGGAAAAACGGGATTATATGATGCAAATGGACTTATTAGCGAAAAGTATCACTTTTAACAATAAGGTTCAGTAAGGCCTCTCGGTATTACCAAAACTGAGCATTGATTAGAAACTAACCACCAGTCCAATTTAAACTTTCTCAGCTATTACTTCGACAAGAGATGGACAAAAAAGTGTCGTATGTGGAAACTGCTCTAACTCATCCATTTCTTCCAGTGCGGCTGTTTTTTCTGCTTCAGTCAGATAACCGGCTTCCACTAATCTCGGAAAGTATGTATGATAGAATGATTTTGGCCAATGCCATGCGAAATCACTTGGTCTGGCTAATTTAACCATGGGGCGGACACTGGTAACTTTCATACCTAATGAGTTAAGCATATTAGGCAAATATCTGCCCACATCGATGTCTCCTTCTTGTTCTTTAAAACTTCTTAAACAGGCAGCGATCGCTTTTTGAAGATTAGGTTTATTGGGTTCTAATTGATGTGTAGACCAGTCATAATATTCGTGCAAGACCATTTTGGCTCCTGGTTTTAATGCTTGTAGAACTTTGCTTAGAATTTCTTTTGGGTTTTTAATCCAAGCCATTGCCCAGCGACAATACATACCATCAAGACTTTCATTAGCTAGTTCCATGTCATCAAAATCTGAAACAATTCCCTTAATATTTAATCCATGCTTTTTTGCTATTTCTTGGACATAATCAATGTAGTGTGCGGATCGATCTACGGCCACAACTTGCCCTGTGGGTCCAGTAATAAAAGCTAATTCTTTGCTGCAAAAACCGGGTCCTGATCCCAGGTCCAGTAAGGTCTGACCTGCACTAAAACCAGCTTTGCTCCAACCAGTTTGAGCCTCAGAAGCCCAGACTTGGTGTTGCAAACCTAAGCGAAATAATTCCATATCATCAGTCCCTAAAATGTACTCATTAGATTCTCGCTGGCTCATGTTTCTAATTTTTTTGCAATATAAAGTATTAGGCAATTAAATCTCAAAAATATACCTTGATAGACTGATTCAGTATATTTGGCTAAATTTCAATTGAAAAAAACACATATGAAACTTTTAGAAGGTAAAGTTGTACTTATTACTGGAGGATCTAGAGGCATAGGAAAGTCTATAGCTGAAGTTATGGCTGATCACGGTGCGGATGTAGCTTTTACATATCGTTCTTCAGAAGAGCAAGCAAAAGAAGTACTAAACAACATTGAACAAAAAGGAGTCAAAGCTGCAATGTTCCAATCTGATGCCAGTGACTTTGATGCAGCAGAAGCATTAATTAAGGCAGTAATAGAGCAATTTGGTAAGATAGATGTGTTAATTAATAACGCCGGTATAACGAAAGATACGTTAATGTTACGCATGACTGAAGATCAGTGGGATGCGGTCATTAATGTCAATTTAAAGTCGGTATTTAATTTGACTAAACATGCATTAAGAGCTATGCTAAGAGCCAGATCAGGGTCCATTATTAATATGAGTAGTGTAGTGGGAGTGTTTGGTAATGCAGGACAAGCTAATTATGCGGCTTCTAAAGCAGGGATTATAGGGTTTAGCAAATCCATTGCAAAGGAAGTGGGCTCCAGAGGCATTCGATGCAATGTGATAGCTCCAGGATTTATCGAAACAGAAATGACTGCAGCTATGGAGGATAAAGCTAGGGAAGGGTTTGAAACGGCGATACCACTAAAACGACTAGGAGCCACCGAAGATATTTCCAATGCGTGCGTATACCTTGGTTCTGACCTTTCCACTTATGTTACAGGTCAAGTGCTAAGCGTCTGTGGAGGATTAAACATGTAATATGTGGAATCGTCTTGCACTCTTTTTACTTATTTGTTGGCTAACTTTTTCTTGTCATAGAAAAGTAGCTGTGCAAAGTTTGCAAAATGCAGCAGATGTGTTTGCTATAGCTAGTCATGGTTCTCTGGAGAAAAGAGATAAAATGTATTGTGATGATGCCTTGGCATATGCACCTTATGCGAGCGAAAAAGCGTGGACCGATCACCGTAAGATTAGAGTCAATTTCCACATAATGAATGACACCATAGGTGATAAAAACTTTCCAGACACAGAGGAAACCTATATCTATTTTAAAAAATTATTGGAGAATGCAAACGAGCGCCTTTCGAATAATCGAAAAATGAATTTGCCTGTAGGGAACGATACACCCAATTTAAAACCAAAATATTCTTACGTTTTAACACCTAATACGCAAGCTAAGGATGATAAAGGGATCTATTTTCATTATGACAATGATTTATATTATTTCGTTAACAAAGGAAAAAATCGAAATAACTATAGCAAAGATGTCATAAGAAAATACGGGAAGCACGTAGATTCTATTTTAAATGTTTTTGTACTGCCACATCACCCAGATAGTATTGCTTCTAAAACTTATGGAGCTTTCGGCACAGGCATAGCCTTGGGTACCTCTGTCAAAGTAGCCGGACTGTATGATGGAAAGTTAAAATTTTGGGACTATGCTACTTTGTTAAATCATGAGATAGGCCATGTATTTGGTTTAAATCATGCCTGGACTAAATCCGATGGGTGTAATGATACTCCTTCTCACCCTAACTGTTGGGGACCTAATGGGAAGGCACCTTGTGATGGTGAAGTAGTGTCAAATAATGTCATGGATTATAATGCTAATCAAATGGCTATCACCCCATGTCAATTAGGTAGAGTACATCGAAAAATAGCTAAAGAATCGTCTAAAAAAAGAGGCCTTGTGATTCCTAATTGGTGTGATCCAGTGGTGGATAAAACCATCATTATAGATCGACATGTAGAATGGAGTGGTGCTAAAGATCTCAGGAAAGACATTGTCATTCTACCTGATGCAAGTCTTACAGTATCTTGTAGGCTAAGTTTAGCTAGAGGTCGCAAGATAGTGGTTAAAAAAGGGGGACAACTTATTCTTAATGGAGGTAGGATACACAATGCTTGTGGCGACCGATGGGGAGGTATTCTAATAGAAAAAAATAAGGAAAAGCCTGCTTTAATAAAGAATGGAGAAGTCATATTAGAGGATATGCCAGAGGCTTAAATGGCTATTAAGTGGACACATATTATGGCTAGGTTTGTTGTCATCTTTTTGATTGTCTTTGTGCTTTTTTACCCTACAAAAGATGCAGGCTTTGTAACTGACTTCACTGGTCTTTACCCAAGATTGTTGGATGGGAACATGCTTGATGCACTGAAGTCTTTTGGGTTTCCAGCACTTATGCCGATCCTTAATCTAGCTTTGTTTTTTTTGTTTAAAACTTTTGGTTTATCGGGTGCAGCTTGGTTGTTATTTAGTAGTTTTTTCTTTAGCCTGGGATTATTGGCTTTTTCCATTTTTGTCCAACGCATAATGGGTGATTATAAAATTGCTCACGCACCTTGGATTATCTATGGAGCTGTTTTAATGGTGATTGTCCATCCATCCTCCGTCGAGGCGATGGTGTGGAAGGTGGCCTTAGGGCATACATTATCCATTTGTTTTTTTATGTGGGCCTTAGTGTTTGTTAGATTAAAAAGTGCTCATTCCCTGATGGCTACGATGGTATGTCTAGCCTTTTCTCTATTGTGTTTTGAATGGGCCATTGTGTTTCCTTTTGTGGTACTGACTTTTGCTCTTTTTGAAAGAAACTTTATACAATATAAATGGACTTTAATCGCCAGTGTGATTATAGTCTTGCTTTACTTTGTTTTGACCAAGTGGTGGATAGGTTCGTGGGTAGGCCATTATGGTGTAGATGGTTCGGATTTTAAGCCTTTGAAACAAGTAATCACAGGAATAAAACACTGGGTAAAGAATGTATTCTTTGTGCCATTTTATCCTTCAGAAGTAAAGCAAAGCTTTTATGCTTTTTTATCACCAACATGGATAAGTATAGCTTTTAGTTTTATAGTTATGGTGGCTGGATGGTTTATTTATCGTTCACCTTCATTACACAAAAAGGCACTTTTTATTTTTTTTATGGGTTCAATGTTGGGATTAGTATTAGTCAGCCACCTTCATTTTGTTAGCTCGATATCCGAGAATGATAGATACGCGAGTTTGATGCTTCCTTTTTTGACCGTTTTTCTGACTATGTTGTTTTTTAGCTGGGGTAAAAAATTAGGAGTGATCCTTTGCTCATTATATTTAATACTCGCTATTTTTTTTCAAAGACGATTAATCGCTTATTGGTCATTTAATCAAGAATTGTTAGAGCAACTAGTACATGATTATCCTTGTGAAGGTCAACAAACCTTGATTTTAAATGCACCAGAAAATTATAAAGGTACTTTCATGTTAAGGGATTATAATTTTGAAAATCCCTTAATTGATCATTTTGCGATGTATGGTAAAGATTTACTACACTCTACTCTTGTAGCACAATCAAATATAGCGGCTGCTACAGATCGCCTGGAAGTCGAACAAATGACAGAACTAGAAATAAAACTCAAATTTAACCAATGGGGCAATTGGTGGTGGCGAAAAGGTCAAGGAGCACAAGACTATTCTACTCCTTTTTATAAAGTTGATTTTAAGGGTCAATATTATGTCTTGACATTGGACCCAAACCATCCATTTGAATGCATTATTTATGCCGATAGTTTTGGTTGGTATTTATTAAATTAATCCGCTTAAAGTATTGACTAATCCACGAAGCACAATATAAAAGATGGCAATTATTTATACTTGCCAAATGTGTTTGGTATATTTATATTTTATAAATTGATACATCAATGTATGAATGAAATCGAACAAGTGATTCTCCGTCATATTGAAAAGACCAACAAACTGGTAAAACGAGCCTCACAATTATATTTAGACCGAATGGGTGTGGAGCTTACCATCGACCAGTGGACCTTGCTAAATATTTTAAATGAGCACGAAAACATATCACAAAAACAGTTGGCCAAATTAAGTAACCGTGACACAGCTTCTATAAATCGATCTATAAAAATCCTAGTAAAGCAAGGGTTTGTGACCAAAGAACCAGTTCGCAATGATCTAAGAAAGCAAGAAATAGCTTTATCTAATGTCGGGAAATATTATCTGCATAATCATGCTAAAATGATCGCTAAAACTAGGAAGTTGTTTTTAGATGGTTTTTTTCCTCAAGAGATGGAGTTATTGCGTTCTTTTCTGGAAAGAATACAGCAAAATTCAACGTATTTAAATACAATAAACCATAATTGATGTATCAATAAATGGATAAAAATGATAAACCATAATCGAAGATAATTTTATTCTTATTGGGTAAAAAACGGCTACAATATTATCAAAATGAATTTAAATCAAATAACCATTCCTTCCTTGGATTTACATAAATCAGTGCCTTTCTATCAGAAATTAGGATTGCGTCTTATTGTGGACTCTGTACCAAGATATGCACGTTTTGAATGTCCCGATGGATCATCCAGTTTTTCGATTCATCAAGTTGATCACCTACCAAAAGGAGAAGGAGTAGCCATTTATTTCGAATGCAAAAACTTAGATGAGAAAGTAGCAACATTAATATCACAGGGAATTCAATTTGATTTAAAACCTACTGACCAAACTTGGTTATGGAGAGAAGCCAAATTGAAAGACCCTGATGATAATCAACTGATCTTGTATTATGGAGGAGCGAACAGGTTAAACCCTCCATGGAGAATCGATTACCATCAAACTTGAAAAAACCATTGCTTAAATCAAAAACAAGCTTATTACCTATTTTACCAAACATTTATTGAAACAATATGTCATTAAGAACCATACTGGGATTTTCATTATTGCTCTTATTTGCATGCTCACCTAGCAAACCATCATCCCTTAATCCTATAATCATCAAAGAAGACATTGCTCATTTTTGGAACGCTTATGACGCGATCCATTCTACAAATGACACCACACTTCATATTGAATTATTACAGACATTGTTTTTAGATAAGGCATCAGATGGACAAAAAAGAATGATAGCTGCCAGGAATTATACTGCTGATGAATATGTAGAAGCCATAACGAATTACCCAAATTTTTGGAATTCTTTAAGGGACAACACAAATCAAATAGAAACGCACAGTCAAGAAATAATTAGCGGCATTGAAAAACTCCACCAACTTTATCCTATTGAGGATCCAGCAAAAATATATTTTACCATGGGAGTTTTTAGATCCCCAGGAACAGGAGTAGATAGTTTTGCACTTATTGGAAGCGAATATGCATTAGGGGATAGCAATACCATTATACATGAATTAAATGAGCATCAGCAAAATTATTTTAAAATGAATCCCATTGAACATTTACAAATTTTAATGGTGCATGAGTATCTCCATACTTTGCAAAAACCTATACCAAATGATTTTTTAGGTCAAACCATCTATGAAGGCATAGCAGAATTCCTAGCACAAAAAGCAACAGGCAAACCTACACCACATCAAGCGTTTACATATGGGCCTGAGCATGAAGAAAAAGTTTTTGATTTGTTCGAACGTGATATGTTCAGATCATATGCTCGATTTAGCTGGCTTTGGAACAATACAAATAATGAGTTTGGGACTAATGATATGGCTTACTATGTAGGACATCATTTAGCTATGCGATATTATGAACAAGCTTTAGATAAAGATAAAGCCATTAAGGATTTGATTGAGTTGGATTATGAGGACAGCAGTGCAGTTTATGGATTTTTAGATCAAACGGAAAGATTTACTAAATCGATGGCACTTTTACAAAGTGATTTTGAATCTTCAAGGCCATATGTAAGCAAAATTGAACCATCTATAAGTAAAAATCAAAAAGTAGATCCAGAAACAAAAACAATAACAATACAATTTTCTGAACCACTCAATGGAAGAAATACCTCCATCGATTATGGTCCATTGGGTGTTGAAGCATTTCCAAAAATGAGTTTTGATAGAAAATGGTCTGAAGATTTTAAGGCATGGACTATACCGATCACACTAGAACCTAACAAACATTATCAGTTTATGGTCGGAGAAAATTTTAGAAATGAGAACGGTGATCCTCTAAGGCCTTATTTGGTTGAGTTTTATACTAAGAAATAGTGCTTTTGTTTCAATTTTGGGGCAGCTTAATACTCTTTTTTAGAATCTATATAATCAATAACTAAATCAAATGAATGTATAAAAATGTATTTAGATTTTATTTTCTTCTGCTATGCATACCCATAAACATTTGGAGTCAATGTGAAGGTCATTTTCAATGTTTAGATTCCAATACACCAATTGTAAATTTAGAAACTGAAGAATCTGGTCAAATTAATTTCACTTGTATTTCTTCTTGTTTAGATCAGCCATCTTTTGAGTTTAAACAAGACTTTTGTTCACAGCCAGATGTACCATTGAAGTGGTTTAAAATTAAAACCGATGTTAATGCTGAAGAATTAATGGTAAATGTTAATGCTATTGGAAATTGGAGGCCTTTATTTTCAGTTCTTCAAGGTTCTTGTAGTAGTTTAACCCCACTTGAGTTTGATAACTCACCTGCTTGTAATACAGAATGGAACAATCCTGCTCAAATGATAAAACCTATCTTGTCAAGCACTGAGTATTGGCTCGTTGTTGGCTTACAAGAGTCGCACGAAGAACAGAATTTTGAGTTTGAGCTTTGTGTAAGTACCAAAACATCTTCTTCTTTGAATGGTGGCACTGGTAATTGCAATTTGTCAAAATTGGGAGTGTCAAAACGCAGTGCTGACGAAGATGGAACTCTCGGATTGTCGCTAGATGGGCCTTTTTTCCCAGGAGAGGTTATTCAAGTTTGTGGTGATATTCACTTTAATTTAAATGGAACTCCTGATTGGTTCATGTCATTACTTCCTTTTTTTAGAGGTGTTATTGTGCCACCTAACTATTTCGTAAATCAACAGGTTTTTGCTGATGGAAAAGAGGGAGAGTGGTTTGGAGACAATAGCACAGAACTGCTTCAGTTTAGTCCTAGCTTATGTGTTTTTAAGGATTACTATGGAAAACATCAACTCTGTAACAGTTTATGTGATGCTTGTCCTTGTGATACTGGAATGATAACAGGTTCGCTTATGCCTGGAGCATGGTTTTGGTATTTATCAGCTTTTGGCCATGCATGCAGTTGTCAAGGTGCAATTCCTCAATCTTGTGCTGGTATAGGCTCTTCCGAAAGTCATATAGAGTTTTGTATTGATTTAGTGGTTGATTATCCTAAAGATAACCTATACATTAATCAAACTATTCTTTTCGGTGTTCAAGCTTTTACCGATGCAAATATTGGTTGTTTTACTTGGTATCAAGCGCAAGAGACTGAACCCTATATTGGTGCCTGGTCTTTAAGTTGTGGCGATATAGATCAGGATGGTGATGGTTATTTTTCATTATGTGACTGTGATGACCAAAACCCCCTAGTAAATGAGATTTCTAGAGAAATATTTAATAATGACATAGATGAAAATTGTGATGGTATTATTGAAGTTGATCTTGATAATGATGGCTATAGTCAATTAACAGATTGTGATGACAATAATGAAGCCATCAATCCTGGTCAATTAGAAATATACTACAATGGAATTGATGAAGATTGTAATCCCCATACTATTGATTGGGATTATGATGGGGATGGTTTCGGCTTGGATGAAGATTGTGATGATGAGAACCCTGAAGTCAATTCTAGCCTTGAGGAAGTTTGTGATGCAATTGACAATAATTGCAACGGAATTGTAGATGAGGGGTTTGAATTAATACCTTACTATTTTGATAATGATGGAGATGGTTATGGTGGTTCCTTGGTTGATTCATTTTGTTTTCAACCAGATAACTATGTTTTATTAGGGGGTGATTGTGTAGATACATTCTCAGGCATTAACCCTGGAGTGGAAGAAATTCCAAATAATTTGACGGATGAAAATTGTGATGGAATAATTCTTATAATTGATGAGGATGATGATGGTTTTAATAGTGACGAAGATTGTAATGATCTGAACCCATCTGTTTATCCTGGTGCTGAGGAAATTCCAAATAATGGTATTGATGAAGATTGCGATGGAAATGATTTAGTTGTAACCACCTTCCAATTGGGAAGCTCAAAAATTTTAATGTATCCGAATCCTGCAAGCGAGAAATTATACTTTGAGATTTCTGGAATAAACTTATTTCAAATTTTAATTTATTCTATGGATGGTAAGCTAGTTTTGGAGTCAAATAATGTATCAACTCTCAATGTTTCCGAGCTTGAATCAAATGTATATTCGGTGAAGATTATTGATTTAAAATCGCAAATGAGCAAAACAACAAAATTATTAATTGCTAAATAGTAAGAGGTTAGTTTTACAAATCTCCCAACTGAGGCCTAAGCACAATTTCTTCAACTACTGCTGAAGGACTCATCTGGATTGCACTCCATACTGCAATAGCGATATCATTAGCTTCCATCAGACGATCCTGAGGTAAATCGACTCCAGCCCAAGAATTAGACCACGTAGCTCCGGGTAAAATAGCAGTTACTTTGATGCCTTTAGGTTTTAACTCTTCGCGCAGCACTTTACTAAAACCGAGCAGAGCAAATTTAGAGATGCTGTAGGAACCACCATTGGGATAAGCAATTTTACTGGCTATAGAACACATATTGAAGATGTGTGCTTGCGCTGATTTATGGATAGATGGCATCATCATTCTCGTTAAATGGTAAGCACTGTACAGATTAGTATTGATCTGACTTTCCAAGGTACCTTCAGCTTCTTCTGTTATGTTTCCAGGTAAGAAAACGCCTGCGTTATTGACCAGAACATCAAGTACAGACCAGTGTTTTTGTACTTCTTTAACTAGTTGTTCGACGCCTGCTTTAGTACTAACATCCGATGCAGCTGTGTATACAGCACAGTTTGGATGGTTTTTTTCTAGTGTTGCTTTATTTTTTGCTAGATCATCTGCGTTTCTGCCATGTAAGAAAATATGACAACCATTTTCAGCCAGCTTTTCTGCGATTGCCCAGCCGATACCTTTTGTAGAACCTGTAATTAAAACCTTCATTGTAAACATCTAATTAGTGAATAAGCGTTAAAACACCTTTGGCTAACGAAAATACTCTATTTTTGGCATCAGAATTACAGAATAATTCCAATATGATATCAAGGTTTTTATACCATTTCGGGAAGTATGTGATGTGGCATCGTCAGATTTATAAAAAACAAGGAAATTTTTCCATGTATTATAAAGAGACGATTCGGCAAATGTATGATATTGGCATTGGGTCTTTGCCCATTGTGATGATTATATCAGTATTCATAGGTGCTGTAACGGCTGTTCAAATTTCGTATCAATTGAGCGGCTCATTTATTCCTGATTATTATATCGGTTACTTGGTTAGAGACATGGTGCTCATCGAACTTGCGGTAACCTTTACTTGCTTGGTGCTTGCTGGAAAAGCAGGATCTAAAATTGCCGCTGAGATAGGAGGAATGCGGCAGAAAGAGCATATTGATGCGATGGAAATCATGGGTGTAAATACTTCCTCATATTTAGTTTTACCGAAGATCATTGCCGCTGTTTTTTGCATTCCTATTTTAGTATTTATTTCAGCGTTTATTGGCATTGTAGGTGGATATGTAGCGACCTTGTTAGCAGGTAGCTTTTCTGCTAATGAGTATGTTAAGGGCTTACGTGCTTTTTTTATGCCTTTCAATATTGTTTTATTATTTGTTAAAGCAGTAGTTTTCTCTTACATCTTGACCACTGTTTCTGCGTATCAAGGTTATTTTGTCAAGGGAGGAAGTATAGAGTTGGGTCAGGCGAGTACAAGAGCTGTAGTATATAGTGATATCCTAATATTGATTGCCGATTATGTCATAGCTGTGGTGTTAACTGTTTAAACTGACTAAAAAATGATTAGAGCAGAAAATATATTTAAGTCATTTGGCGAGACAGAAGTGTTAAAAGGCATTGATTTTTTATTTGAAGAATCAAAAACCAACTTGATAATCGGTAAAAGTGGGGCAGGAAAGACAGTATTACTAAAAATATTGGTTGGTTTATTCGAACCCACCGATGGACATATTTGGTACGATGATGTTGATTTTTGTACACTCGATAAAAAGCAGTTACAAGAAATCCGAATGAAAGTGGGCATGCTTTTTCAGGGAAATGCATTATTTGATTCAATGACGGTAGAAGAAAATATTCGTTTTCCATTAGATATGTTTACTAAAATGACTTTTAAGGAAAAGCAAATGAGGGTCGATAGTTGCTTAGAAAAAGTCAGTCTCGAAGGCTCCAATGTAAAGTATCCTTCCGAAATTAGTGGTGGAATGCAAAAACGTGTAGGTATAGCTCGAGCCATAGTCCTTAATCCGAAATATCTATTTTGTGACGAACCCAATTCTGGTTTAGATCCTAAAACATCCATAACTATTGATGAGTTGATTTCTGATTTGACCAAAGAGTTTAAAATTACAACCGTCATTAATACACATGACATGAACTCAGTCATGGAAATTGGAGAAAATATCTGCTTATTAGACAAAGGTAAACTAGCTTGGCAAGGCAACAAAGATGAGGTGATGGGTAGTGATAATGAGACCTTGCATAACTTTATTTTTGCCTCACCTTTTTTACAAAGACTCAAAGAAAGTGCCCAACAATAAATAAGCCTGAGTCTCTTCAAACTCAGGCTCTTTCGACTAAGGTCTCAAAATAAGAAAACTACGTCTTTCGGTTTTTAGGTTCTTACAGCAAATATATGTTTTTTTTATATATGAACCAAACTATACTACTCTAAATCAATAAAAAATACATTTGGTTCATTTATATATAAAATATTTCTATGTTTTCACTTAAAATAATGGACTCATTTTTAAGTATCAAAGTATACACTTTTCTATGTATATCACTCCAAAGGTTTTAGTTTAATAATTGCATTTTTTAGCAACTTTCCTTACAAGATTCCGTTTATATAGAGGAAGGCAAAATTAAAAATGCTAATTGGCTTAAAATGTTTGACAATGCCAATTAAAAAGCTTAATTTTTGGCCGAGAATTAATCTTAATTTTTCTAAACATAAATGTATGGATATCAGAATAGACAAAGATTTTAAAGAAGAAAGCAATAATCCATTTGAGGCTTATGCGAAAGAGCGTTTACGAAAGTATTTTGACAATTACCCATTTTTAAACACCGTCCAAATTTATCTCAGAGGACAAAAACACCCTTACAAAAAAGTAAAACTACAAGTAAGAGTTAAGGGCAAAGAAATTTTTACCGAAGCACCAGGAGCACAACATCATGATGCTTTTGATTCAGCCCTACAAAAGCTTCGATCCCAATTAGAGAAGTATAAAACTAAACGCTATACAGCAGCGTAAAAACCTAAGGAGAATACATTTGTATTCTCCTTTTTTATTGCATTTTTATTTACAACGGACCATAGCAACTATTCATTATTACTAACTTTGAAGCATATATTTTTACGTTGAATCACCGATTAAGTACATATATTATTAGTTTTTCACTGGTCATACTACACCTTTGTAGCTATGCTCAAACTAGTCCCAACTTGCCAGAAGGGTTTTACGATGAATTAGTAGGTTCGGGATGGGATAGACCTTTAGGTATCACATTTGACTCGAATGGTCAAGGTTATGTGTGGGAAAAAAACGGAAAAGTGTTTGTCCTAGATACTTTAGGACAAAAACTAGAAAACCCCATCATTGACATTTCCGAAGAGGTTATGAATTGGAGTGATCATGGATTAGTAGGATTTGTATTGGATCCTGCCTTTTCAAACAATGGTTTTGTCTATTTATATTATTCCGTGGATAGACATTATTTAGATTTTTTTGGAACAGATGATTACGACCCTAGTATTACCATTGATCATCAAGCTACCATAGGAAGAATATGTCGTTATACTTTAGATGCGTCAAATGACTTTCAGTCAAGTATCGAGGGTAGTCGACACATAGTGCTCGGAAAGGATAGAACCGATGGAGCACCCATTTTAATGGGTTCGCATGCCGTGGGATCATTAGTATTTGGATTAGATGGAAGTTTGCTGGTTTCTTTGGGAGATGCGGGTAGCTACGAGTCTATCGATGTAGGAAATGCACCCACTGAAGAAAGTGCTTGGGAGCAAGCCATCGAAGAAGGCATACTCAGACCGGAAGATAATGTAGGTGCTCTAAAGGCATTACAAATAGAAAACCTAAACGGATCCATCCTCAGGATAGACCCAGAAACTGGAGATGGAATAGCCAGTAACCCATACTTTGAAGAAGACAACCCTTCATCTCCTCAATCAAAAATTTGGGCCACAGGATTAAGAAATCCATATAAATTTATCCGACTAGCTAATACAGGAAGTCATTTCCTAGAAGATGCGGACCCAGGTGTATTATTTATTGGGGATGTAGGTAGTGCAGGATGGGAAGAGCTAAATATAGCTACTCAAGGAGGACAATGTTTTGGTTGGCCTTTACATGAAGGTATAAATCCAAATTGGCAATTTGGTCCAGGTGACAATTATGAAAACCCTTACCATAAAAACCCTTTAAATTGTGGAAATGAACATTATACATTTAGGGAGTTGCTCAAAGACGAAAATCGACTCAGTCAGCCACTATTTTTAAATGCTTGTGATGAAAATGTCTTGATTCAAGATGCACCAACATTAATCCATACCCCTCCGGCAGTAACTTGGAGTGGTTTGATGTGGAACCCACCACCTAAAACTAGAATTCCTGCTTATTCTCCCACAAATGGAGCATTCGCTGCCTTAGATATAAGTATGGAGGAAGAGGCTGAATTTGCGGGCAATGCCTTTGCAGGTTTCACCAGCATTCCTGGCTTTTATTATACGGGAGACGGTTTTCCAGAAGCCTATCATGGCAAATATTTTCATGCGGATCTAAGTGGTTGGATCAAGATTTTTCACTTGGACGAAAATTATACTTGTAGCCGCATTGATAGCTTCGCATCCTGGGCAGATAAGGGCATCGTCAGTCTTACATATAATGAAAAGGAAGACGCTATTTATTGGTGCCACGTTTATGATAGTGAAGTGCATAAGATAACTTTTGGACAAGATCCTCGACCGGTAGCTAAAATAGTTCAGGACAAACAGTTTGGTACAGGACCTTTAACGGTGCAATTTGATGCTGGATTATCGTATGATCCAGATGGAGGGCCACTCAGTTATTTTTGGGATTTTGGCGATGGACAAACGAGTAGTTTAATCGCTCCGACACATACATTTTTGAGCAATGGAAGTGAAATTAAATCCTTCGAAGTGGTGTTAACTGTTTTTGATACCATCGATCAGACGGATCAAAAAACTGTGATTATAAGCCTTAACAATACACCTCCCCAAGTAGAAATTACAAGCTTTGAGGATGGGTCGACTTATTCCGTAGAAGGACATACCTGGTTACCGCTTGAAGCTAAAGTGTTTGATGAAGAACACGAGTTATCATCTTTAGATTATAGATGGGACGTAACTCTATATCACAATAATCATTATCATCCTCAAGAGGGAATTCCCACCGCTAATGCTTATGCTTTTATAGACCCACTAGGATGTATTCAAGAAGTGTATTGGTACAAAATTAGACTTACTGTGGAGGATCAGGAAGGACTGAGTAATTTTGACGAACATGAAATTTTTCCTTATTGTGGAGAACCTTTTGTAGAATTGAATCAACTAGAAGCTAGCAAAAACCCTGAAAACACCGTTGGTTTGCAATGGGCTTCTAACTTTGAGCAAGCCATAGATTCCATGGTAATACAACGTACAGATGATTTTAAGTTTGAACCTATAGGAGTAGTAAACGCTCAAGGTATTAGTACTTTTGGGATAGACTATGAGTTTACGGATTTGAACCCATTAATTGGGGATAATTATTATCGTATTAAAGTTTGTCGCGGCCAAGATTTTAGTTACAGTAATATAGCCTATGTGGATTTTTCTGTTGTCCCGGAAATCGGCGTTTTTCCTAACCCCAATGCGGGTGATTTTAGTGTGGCTACGAATCAATCTAGCCAAGAGCTCGTCGAATTTATCGTTTATAATGTGCAAGGAAAAATGATTCATCGGTCGAAGTGGGTATATGGTGAAGAAGAAAAGTCAAAATGGATCCACTTAGATGATTCGATTCCTAACGGCGTTTATTATTATCGACTTAAGCAAGGACAATTAGAAAAACAGGCGAGTTTTATCATTGCTCGGTAACCTTTCTACATTAAAAAGGACCATCTATAGTTACAGACAGTCCTTTAAATTCATGGTTTTCACAGTTAATTTCTCTGGATTGTAATTTTTTTTTTGGTCCAATGTTGCACCTAGTTATTGACCATTTTTATATCTAAAGTATTGTAAGGAATTCCAATATCTTGCTCGTCAAATGCTTTTTTTACATGTTCTTGCATATAGAACTTTGTATCCCAAAAATGTTCGCTTTTGCAAAATGGACGCGTAGATAAAATGACAGCACTATCGCCCAGCGAAGAAACTACAACACCTTGTGCTGGCTCATCAATAATATGCGGGCAAGACTTTCCCACTTCAAGAATAATCTTTCGAGCTCGATCTATATCGTCATCATACCCAATGCCATAATCTAGTTCCACACCCACTATTTCTTGACCAGAGATATTGACTACATCATTTCCAGTTACATTGCTATTGCCTATGATGATCCTTTGATTGTCCAATGTTTTAAGCGTAGTATTAAACGCATTAATGGCTTCTACAGTACCTGTTCTTCCACCACCAATGGTTACCAAATCGCCCACTTTAAATGGCTTAAAAATTAATAACATCACACCACTTGCAAAATGACCAATGGTGCCATTAAGTGCCATTCCCACACCTACCATTAATGCACTAAATATGGCGATAAAGGCAGTAGTATTTATACCAAACATGGCAGCCACTGAAAGGATAAGCATAATTTTTAGGCCTATACCCAGCAGCGACAAAAGAAACTTTGTTAGCGATTCATCGGTTTCTGTTTTATCCATTATTCTACCGATTCTTGAAACTAACCATTTGATCACTCTGTTTCCAATAATGAGTGTCAGAATGGCTAAAAGCACCATTGGCAAATAATTCATTACCAATGCTATTCCTTGATCAGCTATTTTTGAAAGATCTATTTCCATATAATTTAAAATTTTTAGTTTATTAAAGGGTCTACTTAAAGACGTATAAAAATTTGGAGGTAACTTTATTTCCAGTAAAAAATTTGAATATTTTTTTCGTAAGAGAATGAATCAAAAACCATATAAGAAAACATACACGCCTGATCAAGCCTTGGAAAAATTGAGAAAGTATTGTGCTTATCAAGAAAGATGTCATCAGGAGGTTAAACAGAAACTATATGATTTAGGTGTATATGGAGATACTCAAGATGAAATTATAAGTGAATTGATTACTGATAACTTTTTAAATGAAACCAGATTTGCAGAAGGCTTTGTGAGAGGAAAATATTCTATTAAAAAATGGGGTCGGTCAAAAATAATTCAAGAGTTGAAAAGACGTCAAATTTCAGCCTACAATATCAAAAAGGGCTTATTGCAAATAGAAGAGACAAGTTATACGGATAATATCAAAAATCTTATTGAGAAAAAGCTAGCTAGCTTGAAGTCAGAAAAAAACACCTTTGTTAAACGCAAAAAAACTCAGGATTACATGATGAGAAAGGGCTATCAATACCATGAGATAGCTGATTTCTTGCCTACCGATTAGCCTTTGTTGGCTAGCTGTCCACATGCAGCATCGATGTCTTTTCCTCTCGACCTGCGTACAGTTACCATTACATTATGTTTCCTTAAACGTTGGGCAAACAGATCTATGGTATCGACATTGGACTTAATCATATCAAAACCATCGATCGGGTTATATTCTATGATATTTACTTTTACTGGAAATGCTTTACATAATTTAGCTAGTCTATCAGCATCTTCCAATGTATCGTTAAAACCAGCAAAAGTGATGTACTCATAACTGATTTTGTTTTTAGTTTTTTGATAATAATATCGAAGTGCTTCCATTAGGCGCTGGAGATCATTTTGCTCATTGATAGGCATAATTTCATTCCGCTTTTTATCATCAGCCGCATGGAGTGATAGCGCAAGATTTACTTTAGATTCATCATCTGCTAGTCTTTTGATCATCTTGGCAATTCCGGCTGTACTAATGGTTATCCTTCGTGCAGACATGCCTAATCCCTGAGGCGAACTGATATGGCGGATACTTTCCATTACATTTTGGTAACTAAGTAATGGTTCGCCCATGCCCATATAAACAATGTTAGTTAATCCATGGCCAAAATGCTCGAAGGATTGTTTGTTAACCTCCACAACTTGATCATAAATTTCGGAAGCATCAAGATTTCTGACTCTCTTCATTTTACCTGTGGCGCAAAAACTACAATTTAGACTACATCCTACTTGGCTTGACACACAAACAGTAAATCGTTTATCCTTAGGCACTGGAATGAGAACTGATTCTATGAGTGCTCCATCATGTAGTAAAAATCGGCTTTTTATAGTCCCGTCACTACTAAATTGGGCTTGATCTAATGAGATAGCATTTATTCGATAATCAGCGGATAGTTGATCACGTAAGGCTACAGATAGATTGGTCATCTCGCCGAAGGTTTTAGCTCCTTTCTGCCACAGCCATTCGTAAATCTGCTTTGCTCTAAAAGCAGGTTGCCCTAAATCTAGGACGACCTTTTTAATATCATTAAGATTTAGTCGCCTGATATCTAATTTGTGATTTGTCTCCTCCACACCACAAAAGTATAGTTAATTATATGAATCGTTAGTGTAGCTTCGTTTTAGATATAGAAATTATCTTTACACTACATGGATATTTATTCTAGGAAATCAAGGTGGAAGCTTTACTTTTTAATTGCAGGGTCGGTTATCGTCCTGATTACCATCATATATTCTGGTTACCTGGCTAATAAATTAGCTGAAAACGAAAAGAATAAGGTCATTTTGTATGCCAAGGCCATGGAATCTATCTATGAAAAATCCTTAGATGCTGATGTCCAGTTTGAAGCAGATATCCTAGAAAAGTATAATAACATTCCCGTTATTATGGAGAACGAATCTGGAGAGTTTAGCTCTGGGAATGCGGATCATGAACACTCTCAAGCTTACTATCAAAAACGAAAAGAAAAATTTCTAAAAGCAGGTAAAAAGCCTGTTGAGACAACAGGCTATGCTAGATATATTTACTTTGAAAATTCAAGATTATACAAACTCATTACCTTATTCCCTTTCGTCCAGATGATCTTGCTAGGAGCTTTTGTAGGTTTTGGGTATTTAGGTTTTTCTTCCTCTAGAAAAGCCGAACAAAATAGAGTTTGGGTAGGGATGGCGAAAGAGACAGCGCATCAATTAGGTACACCCATTAGTGCTATCATCGCTTGGATAGAGCATTTAAAAGTGAGCGGCATCAATGCTGAGCAAGATGAGATTGTAGGAGAACTTAGGAACGATGTGGAACGTTTGGAGTTAATAGCGGATCGATTTTCGAAAATTGGTTCGAAACCAAAACTGGATTCTTTTGATGTAAAACAAGAAATAGAAACTGCTTTTGTGTACATGAAGCGAAGAGCACCTAAGAATGTCAAGTTCGAAATTAGTGATGATAATTCTGCCTATTATAATGGATTGTTAAATCAACATTTATTTGCATGGGTAATCGAAAACTTGCTTCGAAACTCCTTGGATTCTATGGAAAGTACAGGAACAATTTCGGCTAATATCTATCATGATGGAGGATATATTAATGTTGATCTTTCAGATACAGGAAAAGGCATTATTGCTTCCAAGCATAAAACGGTTTTCCAACCTGGATATTCTACGAAAAAGCGAGGCTGGGGATTAGGCTTGTCATTAGCCAAGCGAATTATTGAAAATTACCATAAAGGACAAATATTTGTCAAAACTTCAAAACCAAATGAAGGAACAACGTTTACGATTAGATTGGAAAAGGTGCTTGATTAGTTTTGTTTTTTGCTTTCATTTCATTTGTGCCTTTGGGCAACAAACAATACAGATTGCGGATGAAGAAGGTGTGGCACTCATTGGGGTACAATTAATCCAAGAAGATGAAGCAATCATTTGGGAAACAGATCTCAATGGAGAAGTCCAATTAAATTTGAATTTAGAGAAGCCATTAAGCTTACAAACCAACTATCTCGGTTTTAAGAAACAACAAATCACCTTGGATGAGCACAGTGTTTTTCCCATAAAAATCACATTGGAGTCTTCGGACATAATGCTGGAAGAGGTGATGATTGTAGGACGTAATAATGTAAAAAAGTCCAGTATTATTGGTAAAGTGGAAACCATCAGCAGCCAAGAAATAAAAGCATTGCAAGTTCAAAACGCCGCAGATGTATTAGCCCAAAGCGGAGAAGTTTTTGTCCAAAAAAGTCAATACGGTGGAGGTAGCCCTGTGATGAGAGGTTTTGAAGCAAACAAACTTTTACTCGTTATCGATGGAGTGCGGATGAATAACGCCATTTATCGTAATGGTCACTTACAAAATGCGATCACGGTGGATCATCAAAGTTTGGAGCAATTGGAGTTATTATTTGGACCAGGTTCTTTAGTTTATGGATCGGACGCCTTAGGTGGAGTCATTCATTTTAGAACGAATACACCTCCATTTATTACTAATGGATCTCAGAGTTCACTCAATGTAATTGCAGGATATAATACAGTAAATAATGGATTAACTTCTCACATTGATTATACGGTCCAGCGTCCAGAATTTAGTAGTTATTCTAGCCTTAGTTATAATGCCTTTGGGGATTTGAAATCTGGTGCATTTAATCGACCAGCCGCATACCCCGATTTTGGACTTAGACCTGATTTTGTAGTGACCACGAATGGACAAGATGCTATCGTACAAAATGAAAACCCTAATCTCCAGGTAGGTTCAGGATATAGCCAATTTGATATTCAACAAAAATTTTGCTTTAAACTCACGGACCAAGCAAAAGCCACAACAAATATCCAATATTCTGGCTCTACAAATGTGCCCAGATATGATGCTCTGACCGAGCGGTCAAATGATACTCTGCGATTTGCCGAATGGAATTATGGTCCTCAAAATAGATTATTGTTAAGTGCTAATGTTGATTGGAATTTGCAAACGGCTTGGGCAGATAATAGTTCTTTACTCCTAGCCTACCAGCGAATCGATGAAGATAGAATTACGAGAAGATACCAGTCTTTTAATCGAGAGCACAATCAAGAGGATGTTAATGTAAGCAGTATAAATCTTGATTTTAGAAAAGTCATGACTCAGGCATTTTCCTTACAATATGGTGGCGATTTTCAGCACAATTCGGTGACATCATCTGCATTTTCTGAACACATTATGAGCCAAGTAGAAACCAAGGATATACTCACTCGATATGCAGACGGAAGTAATACTTTGTGGAATGCTGGACTTTATGCAAAAGCGGATTGGTACAGCAAAAACGAAGCACTTAAATTGAGTGGTGGACTGCGGCAAACCATTCAGCGGATGTTCTTAAATTATGAGCAAACAACACAAATCCAATGGCCAGATTTTTATTATCAAGGCATTGAAAATAAAACACAAGCTTTTGTGTGGAATCTATATGGAAGGTATACAATAAATAAATCATCGTTTAGAATGGGACTAGGCACAGCCTTTAGATCACCTAACATTGATGATTTAGCTAAAGTCAGGTTTAATAATGAGGAAATAACCATTCCTAATCCTGATATCCGACCAGAAAAAACTCAAAACATAGAACTTGCTTACGAATGGACTGCAAAAAAACACGCTTTCCAATGGGTGATGTATCGGGCGCAATTAAATGATGCTATCGTTAGAGAATCCTTTAATTTACCGGACGGATCTTCTACGTATGAAGTAAATGGCGAGTCTTTTGAAGTTACGGCCAATGTAAACGCAAAAAGAGCAAGAGTACAAGGAAGTTCTATCCGACTAGAATCTCGATGGACCCGTTATTTAAAGACGCAGTTAAGCGCAAATATTACTGAAGGTAAAATCATCAATGATGCAAGTGAGGCCATTGCGCCATTAGGTCATATACCACCTATATTTACCAAAGCTTCGATTGACTATTCTGTAAAGAATTTCCAACTTGGACTCAGTCATTTGTTTTTTGACGCAAAGCCCATAGATGATTTTGGTGGAAGTGTAGACAATCCAGATTTGGCCACTGCAGAAGGTAGTCTTGCATATCATATTCTCAATGCAAGAATTAAATACCAGCCTAGCGATCTATATGCTGTTTCTGCAGGTGTTGATAATGTATTGGATCAGTTTTATCGACCTTTTGCCTCAGGAGTCAATGGCGGAGGAAGAAACTTTAAACTATCTTTATCGCTACATTTATAGTTATGAAATCATATATATTACTTTCCATAAGTATTTTTTGTTCATGTATAGTCTTTGGACAATCTAAGTCGTCATTATACAAACACGAATTAGGATTAAATGTTACCAATGTTTTAGTACGATCTCTGGGCAATGAAGCAGGTTTTGAAGCTTCAAACTTTCCATTTAGCTATAAGCGTCTTTTATCAAAGAAAGGAAGCTACTTACGTACTGGTTTTGGCTTTACGGTCAAGCAATCAGATAATGTCATCAGCTTGGATGAGCAAATCAGAAAAGGAGACCTAAAAATTGGTTTTGAATGGCGTAAAGAAATCACACCCAAGTTATTGTTTAATTATGGTATCGATGGCCTTGTCGGTTATGAAGAAAATACGGTAAGTAATGGAGTTGTAGAATTATATGATAACGAAAAAAGAGGCGGCGGAGGCGTTTTCTTAGGTTTGCACTTTTTAATTAATAAACGCATTGCCCTAGAAATAGAATCTACAGCATACGCTTTTGTAGCTAATAGGGTAGAAGAAACGCGGTTTTTAACTGTGGGAGGTTCTGATATGCGAGACAGTCAGAATAGATTTGAAACAGCATTAAATCCGCCACAATGGCTTCATTTCATTATAAAATTATAACTATGAGAGCATGTTTTTTACTTTGCCTTTTATTGGTTTTGGCCAATGTTGTCATAGGACAGAACGACATTGAACCAGAAAATCTAAGCTTAGAAAATGAATTAGAAGCGTATGAAAACCACAATTTTTCAGCACTCTCATTTAATGTGAGTCCATTACTATTCGAACTGATTCCATTAAAACAGAGTCCCACTAAATCTGGTCCTATAGACTTGGCCTATTCGTGGGGGTACAAACAACATGCTTTTAGATTGGGGCTTGGATTTCAGATAAACACTTCAGATTTTGGTCCTTCGAGAGGAATTATAAGAATAGGGTATGAAAACAATAAAATGTTGAGCCCTAAAGTGCGCTATTATTCCACATTTGATTTTTGGATAGGCGGAGGAGATCTAAATTTGCCGAACGTTAATACGACTAATGGTGGAATAATAGGCCTTTCTACTGGTCTGGGTATACAATATTTTATACACGACCTTGTGTTTGTGGGAACAGAAAGTAACCTATTCTTAGGTTTTAATGATGGGTTTTCGCTTCAGGTTATCCCACCCGTCTCCGTGTTTTTAGGGATTAGAATTTAAAACCGATAGAAGCTTGAATGCCAAAATGAACATCTTTATCATTTCTGAAAATGAAGCTATTGCCGTTTCTTTCTGCTAAAGAATAATCTACTTTTTGGTTGGTTAAATCTATCAAACCGTATTCTACTCTTGCACCTAAATACAAACTTTTATTGTAGTAAAAGTTTAAGCCTGTGAGTGCAGTTAAATCAAACCATTTAAACATTTTTTCTTGAGCCGCTGCTGCATCGAAATGATAATAAGCTCCAGCAGTTCCTTGAATATTAACTACATCATCCCCACAGTAGACAGCTGGGTTAAAAGTCGAAGGCAGAAAATCCTCATTCTCGTCTTCATAATACTGATAAGTCAAGGTTTGATCAAAGAATAGTCGATCTGGATCATCTCTACTTACAAAAGTTTGGGCTCCTGCTCCTATAGGAAGTATCAGAAAATTAGGACTTACTCCAGCAAACCATTCTAATTTAGAAAAAGGTTTTAAGGAGACCGTTAAGGGCAAAGAAACATAGGCATTAGATATATCGATAGACATGTCTAAATTTCCATCCACAAAAGTATAATTGTCTTCACCAGGTTTATGGATCGGATAAAAACCATCTCCATTAAAACTGCGTTTGGTGCCTTTTTGTTGGTAGATGACTTCACCTCCAAAACCAAAATAATCAGTTACATAGTAAGTGTAATTTATTCCGAAATGGAAACCATTGCTAAAATTATAGGCTTCTCCTTCTTCAAGTGTTCCTAAAAACTTGGAAAAGTCAACACCTGCTCGCACACCAAATTTTGATCCTTGAGACCACACAATACTCGGCAATAACAAAAGAATAAATAATAATTTTTTCACGTGATTAGTTTAGACTACAAATAGAACGCAAAGTTGGAAAAATTCTTTTTACAAGCTACTTATTTATTCGAATAAATCAATAAATACTAATTTGAGGGCTTAATTAGTGATCTAGCGTGAGTAAAAGAAACAAATTAGTCAAATTTAATGATCTGTTACATGCAGATAATGTGTACGAAAACTTTGACCCAAAATCAAACTTGTTAACCATTGCTGAAAATGAAGAACTTGTGATGCAAGGCCAATGGAATTCAAAACACTTTAAAAACGATGGAGGCATCACCTTGGAATTAGCTTGTGGAAGGGGAGAGTATGCGCTGGGATTAGCAAAAAAACATAAGCATAGAAATTTTATAGGTGTCGATGTCAAAGGAGCTCGTATATGGCAAGGGTCTAATTTAGCTAAAGACCAAGGTTTAAAAAACGTAGCTTTTTTGCGCACAAGAATCGAATTTATCGATCAGTTTTTTGCTAAAGATGAAGTGGATCAATTATGGATCACTTTTGCAGATCCATTTATAAAAGAACGAAAAGAGAATCGAAGACTATCTGCCAAAGGATTTTTAGATAGATATGCTAACATATTAAAAAAGGATGGGCTGTTAAACATTAAAACAGATAGTCCCATCCTTTATTATTATTCTTTAGATACTTTGTCAGATCACAATAGGTATAAAATATTATATCACGATGCTGATATTTACCGAGCTCCTTTTTTAATGGATGACTTAGAAATTAAAACCTATTATGAACAAGATCACTTAGCTAAGAATAAAACCATTAAGTTTATTCAGGCTCAGCTGATCAGTTAAAGTACGGCATTTACTTCGTCGGTCACTGTAGAAGCGTATACTTGAAACTCTTTTTTAAACAAGTTTACCATATAGTTTGCTTTTTCATCGTATGCCTCTTTGTCTTTCCAAGTCTTTCTTGGGTTTAAGATATTGGTAGGCACATCCGGACACTCTGTAGGAATATGTAAGCCAAAGAAAGCTTCTTTTTCGAAAGCCACTTTATTTAGTTCACCATTCAAAGCAGCTTTGATCATTCTCCTTGTATACGGCAACTCCATTCTTGAGCCTACACCACAAGGACCACCAGTCCAGCCAGTATTCACTAACCATACTTTAATAGGTTTACCTTCAGACTCAGCTTCAGCTAGTTTTTGACCTAACATACCCGCGTATTTTGTAGGATTAAGCGGTAAGAATGGTAGCCCAAAACATGAAGAGAAGGTAGCTTGAGGTTCGTCTATGCCAGCTTCAGTACCAGCAACTTTTGCGGTGTATCCTAGCAAAAAGTAATACATAGCCTGATCTTTAGTTAAGCTAGAAATAGGAGGTAATACCCCAAAGGCATCACAAGTCAAAAAGAAAATGTTGGTAGGCGTATTTCCTCTAGAATTAAATACAATATTATCGATATGATCGATCGGATAACTTACTCTCGTATTTTGCGTTTTGCTTGAATCTTCAAAATCAAGACTGTGCGTATTCTTGTTTTTAAAGCTCATATTTTCTACCATCGCACCAAACTTGATTGCTTTGTAAATTTCCGGCTCTTTAGAAGCAGAAAGATTGATGGTTTTAGCATAGCAACCGCCTTCGAAGTTGAAAACAGTACTGGTCGACCATCCATGCTCGTCATCTCCAATTAATTTTCGATTAGGATCAGTCGATAAAGTGGTTTTCCCTGTACCAGATAAACCAAAAAACAAAGCAGTATCTCCTTGCTGACCTACATTAGCAGAGCAATGCATAGGGAACACATTGTTTTCGGTAGGTAAGGTATAGTTAAGTACGGAAAAAATACCTTTTTTGATTTCTCCTGTATAGGCTGTACCTCCGATGATAATCGTCTTTTTCGTAAAATTAATGGCTGCAAAATTTTCTTGTCTAGTCCCATCTTCTAAAGGATCAGCCATGCAACCAGGTGCCGCAAGAATCAGCCATTCGTGATTAAATTGTTCGATTTCATGGTCTGAAGGTCTTAAGAACATGTTGTAAGCAAACAAGTTTTGCCATGGAAATTCAGTAACCACTCTGATGTCAAGTTTATATTTCAGATTAGCACATGCATAGGCATCTCTTACATACAATTCTTCTTTAGCGTTTAAGTGATTTAGTACTTTAGTGTGTAGCCGATCAAACTGATCAGTAGTCATAGGTATATTGATGTCGCCCCAGTGTACTGTGTTGTTTGTTTTTTCGTCTTCTACTATGTATCTGTCTTTTGGAGATCTTCCAGTAAATTTCCCAGTATCTATGGATAATGCTCCAGCATTGGTAAGTTGTCCCTGTCCATTGGAAAGTGTTTTTTGCACTAACACAGCAGGAGATAAATTCCAATGCACATTTGGATTGGTTACGCCCACACTAGCTAAGCTAAAATGAGCATTTTTTTTATGATTCATTTCAATAGGTTGATTTAAAGTCGCAAACCTAATACATATCTATATATTAGTCTTTGTTTACAAGTAAAACTTAAATAAATGAGGTATTATTCTTTGATTACCAAACTTTTTCTAGCTCCTCATTAAAGACCCACTTACTCCATTTTTTATTGTAAGTATGAATTTGCTTTGTTTCGACATTTTCTTTGTCGTAGATAGGGTATCCAGCATTTGACCATTCAAAAATACTTCCGTATAAATTGTACACGTTAGAAAATCCGATTTCCTGTAGTTTTTCCCCGATTTTCTCACTTCTATAGCCGATACTGCAATATAGGACGATTGTTTTTTCTTTGTCAATGTCGCTTAAAGATTCAAAATTTGGTTTTTCATAACCAAAGTATTGGGCACCTTGGATATGACTGGTTTCATATTCTTCTATTTCGCGTGCGTCTAGTAAAAGTATATCCGACTTTTCCATTTGCTTTAGTTCATGCACACTCATTACAGGTACAGAAAACTGAATGCTTGAAGCTACTTTATCTTCGAAAGTAGGATTAGAGCAATAAGCGGCCACTTGGGAATGAACAACATTGGACAAACCAAATGAACAAAGAAGTACAAGGACTACAATACTTTTCTTAAACCAATTTTTTAGGACCTTTTCCGACATGATCTTCTATTATTGTATGATTATAACACAAAGGTTTTAAACTTGATTCCCTAAAGGCATGTACATTTTTAGCTACATCATTAGGATATAGTAAATGGATATTCGGTCCTGCATCCAGGGTAAAGTAAACAGGAGTTCCTGTTTTTTCTCGATATGCTCGAATCGTATTTATCGCCGCGATGGTGTTTGGTTGCATCAACATATATCCTGGTTTAGATGCCATCATTAGGGCATGTAAAGTCATCGCTTCTTCTTCGACAATCCTACCAAAACTATCCATATCGTTAGCTTTCATGGCTTGCACAATCTCTTCTAAGTTTTTATGTGCTTGGTCATATCTAGTAGCTGCATAAGGATTATTTTCCATTAATTGATGACCTATGGTTGATGATACAGATTTCTCTTTTGGAGAAATGATAAGTATGTCATCATGGAAATCTAAAAAACGCTCATGTATGTCATGAGAATACTGCATAGCGTAATTATCAGAGCTGCCTTGAAACGAATGATGAGTTCCCCATATGGCAAGATCTGGATAAACACTCCGACTAGCAGAGCCACTTCCTAATCGAGCAATATTGGACGCTTTTTGTAAAAACACCGTCTCTTCCCATACTTTACCTTCGATTTGTTGGGCAATGTCACATAGTCCTAAGGCTAAAGCAGACATTGCCGAAGCTGAAGAAGCAATACCCGAAGAATGAGGGAAGGAGTTTGTCGAGTCAATGTGTAAGTGACAATGTGAAAGCCAAGTAAACGTATCTTTTAAACTTTCGATAAAGCGGATGATACGTTTTGCAAATGCTGGCTTTTCTTTTCCTTCAAAATAGAAATCAATCTTGGGCCCATCTTTCAGCATGTGGTCATATCTATAATCAATAGATGTTTGCGTAAATGCATTAGATAAAGTAAAACTGATAGAAGGGTTTTGTGGGATTTGAATAGGTCTTTTTCCCCAATATTTTACTAAAGCTATATTTGATGGACTTTGCCATTTTACAGCTCCCGAATCATTAGCAGGTAAAATCATGTGTTTTAGTTTCCTTGTAGTTCGTCATGTTCCATGCGATAGGAAACATCAAAATCATTAAGTACGGCATCCAGAATGGTATATGTTCCAGGTGTATATCCTTCTTTTAAATCATAAGAATACAACTTACCGAAACTGTGCCAGTAACTCGCAACAAATCCACCACGAACTCCCTTTATGAGTTCGTACATCGGTTTGTCGAGTTCCTTTTCTATCATTTTCATAAGGATCTTTCCTTGCAGTTTTGTCAACTTTACAAGCGGTGCTTCGAATTCCGTTTTCAACTCTTTTTGGAGTTTTTTCATGTATTTTTTGCGCTTTCTATTACTCATATTTTGGGTAGCATATTCTGCTTCACGAAATATTTTTATAGCTTCTTTTGCTAGCGGATAAACAATGGCTGCATATCGTTTAAATTTCATGTATTTGCGATAATCAGCATCAGACTTAAAGCTTCTTAATGAAGTAATGCTTATATCTTCTAAATCTGCCAAGATCAGTGTATCGCCTTCTTCGGTCACTAGAGCTGTGACGACAATTCCATCCATTTGAGTTTCGAAAATGTTTAAATCGTCATTTTGCCCAATCAATGGTAAAGTGAAGATAATGCACAGGAAAAGCTGTATTATTTTTTTCATCTGATTATAGAACGTCTGTAATGTAAAATTGTTACTTAATAATATGTTGTCAAAATATTAAACATAAAATCTTTTAAATCTTTAGAAGGAGCTACTTTTGAGTATGACTAAGATGCTTGCTAAAGGCTTTTCGGTGGTTTTTCACCCCTTGTTTATTTTGCCTTATCTATTTTTATTTTGCTGGATCAGTTGTACACATTTATTTGAACTAATGGATGAGATGGCTTTAGTCCAGCTCATTGTTTATTTTGCGGTGAGTGCAGTGGTTCTTCCTTTGGTCGGTATCATACTGCTTAAAAAGCTGGAGTTAGTTAAGACAAATGAGATGGAGAGTAGATATGAGCGGATAGGTCCACTCATAATTACAGGTTTGCTGTATGCATGGCTAAGTGTAAACTTTTATAGAAGTAATGGACATGTGCCTGATCCGATAACATTGGTTACTATAGGTGCTACTTTAGCTTTATTTATAGCCTTCTTTTTTAATAATTTTTTTAAGATAAGTCTACATGCAGTCGGTATCGGTGGATTAATTACCGGCGCTATTATTATGTCTATGAACTGGTCTTATGGATATGTTATTTGGTTTGATAATGCTTTTCTGCATATAATTGCTTTGGTTATTTTGATATTAGTTTTATCAGGTTTAGTTTTAAGCAGTAGAATGTATTTAGGTGCCCACAATTTGAGCCAGATTTATCACGGTTTTGTTGTAGGTGTTTTAGGACAAGTGATTGCATTAAGAATAATGATTTAGTATATGGAAAAGATGATTAAGATAATTGAGGCTGCATGGGAAAACAGGAATTACCTTGAAGACGCAGATACTCAAGAAACCATTCGAGAAGTATTAGAGCAATTAGATAAAGGAGCATTACGTGTTGCAGAACCGGATGGAAACAACTGGCGGGTTAATGAATGGGTTAAAAAAGCGGTGGTCCTATATTTTCCGATCCAACAAATGGAAACGATCGAAGTAGGGCCTTATGAATATCACGATAAGATACCACTCAAGAAACATTATAAAGAACAAGGGGTAAGAGTGGTTCCGCCTGCTGTAGTTAGGCATGGTGCTTATGTAGAAGCCGGTGCTATCTTGATGCCTAGTTATGTTAATCTAGGATCGTGGGTAGGAGCAGGAACTATGGTAGATACATGGGCAACGGTAGGATCTTGTGCTCAAATTGGCCGGAATGTGCATTTAAGTGGAGGTGTTGGAATTGGAGGTGTGTTAGAACCATTACAAGCCACACCTACGATTATCGAAGATGATTGTTTTATAGGATCTAGAAGTATAGTTGTAGAAGGGGTTAGAGTAAGAAAAGGAGCTGTTTTGGGGGCCAATGTTGTCATTACAAAATCTACGAGAATCATCGATGTAACAGGGACTGAAGAAAAGATATATCGTGGAGAAGTACCTGAAAATGCGGTGGTCATTCCTGGGAGTTATACCAAATCATTTCCTGCGGGCAATTATCAAGTGAGTTGTGCGCTAATCATAGGTCAAAGAAAAGAATCCACGGATAAAAAAACATCTCTTAATCAAGCATTGCGTGATCATAGTGTTGCTGTTTAATTTTTGCATGCATGTCTAATGTATCTTATAATGATTTTTTAATTCCCATGGGTTTTCCTAATTGGAAGATTTATTTACCTGATCAGTGGTACAAGCCTATTTTACAGCGCTTGGGATTTAATAAGGATGGACTGACAGGCTTAGGTCATTCTTTAATTGTTATGGTCAATGCCGAGGATGGTGAAATTGTGTATGCTGATTTTGGAAGGTATTGCGTAGCACCAACAATGGGCAGAGCAAGGATGTATATCGAAGATCCTTTGTTAAAAGTACCTTTTAAAGCCATTATTAAAGATGGTCAAATAGAGAATATTCTGGAGATAGTAAAATGGGTATATGATGCATTCAACATCCATATGTCTGGTGGTCCTTTAATCTATAAAGTTCTCGGAAACGCATCTTTTGACAAATCGTTTGCCTTAGCTAAGGAGTTCTGTGAAAAAGGATTTATGCACTATAATATCTTTGGAAAGAAAAACTCTAACTGTTCACGGTTTGTACGTTCAGTTTTAATAGAAGGACGTAGACCAGGAAGTCTTGACTTTGCTTTTCGATTTGGCCTTATTACGCCTACTCCTGTGGATAATGTTTTTTTACTCGATAGACATAGAAGTTATCAAGTGTACGAAAACGAAAAGAATCATGAAGTGCCCCAAAAATTTCTAGACCATATTAGGTTTTATGATGGGAAACGTAATCCAGGGTATTATGATAAAGTTTTTAAAGAGTATCCTGATAGACAATGGGTAGATTGTGAAGGTATAGGTGCATACTTTAAGTATGAGGTATTATCGACAACTCGTATGCAATTGACGAAATTTGATTTTATGTCCAATCTTGAGTGGTCAAGATCATTTAAAGTAGAATCGGGTAATTTAGATATTAACAAGTTATATACTGTAGATTTAGGTGATCATCTATATTGCTTTTTTGTGAGTCATCAAGAAGAAAAGATTCGCCTCTTGAGGGAGGATAAATACCTAGTTTAATAGTTTTTCCAATGCATGTTCGCGTATGCCAAATTGTGCTTTTAACTGGCTAATTTCCGCGCTTTTCGAAGACGTAACATTGGTTTTTTGGCCTATAATCATTATGTTTTTAGCCGTGTGTTCTGTAGTGATAAACTCAAAAACTTTTGTTTTATAGCCTTTTGATTCCATAATTAATGCTCTGATGCTATCTGTTAAAAGACTTGCTTGTCTTTCTAATAGAATGCCGTGTTTAAGCATAGGATGACTTGAAGCAAATGAGGCCATTTCTTTGCGTATTTGTTTTTGACAGCAGGGTGCCACTACGATTAATTGAGCTTCTTTTTTTATGGCTTTGGCAATGGCTATATCAGTAGCTGTATCGCAAGCATGAAGGGCTATCAAAGCATCTATTCTTTTTGGGTTTTCTTTATTTATATCTCCATATACAAATTGCAAATTAGGTCTATTAGTCGCTAATTTTTGAATGTTTAGGATAAGATCTTTTTTAAGATCTATGCCTTTTATAGTAAAATTTTTATTGAGTTGTTGATTAAAGTATTCATCCATCGCAAAGGTTAAATATCCTTTACCACATCCAAAATCATAGATATGGGCCTGATCTGGAAGGGATTCAAAATGGGGTTTTATGACTTCAATGAACTTGTTTATTTGACGGAATTTTTTTTGTGCTTTGTCTTTAATCTTTCCATCTTTTGTGCTTAAATCTAGCTTATGCAGAAAGGAAGCATCGGGTGGAATTAGATACGATTTTTGCTTATTGTGATGCAACTCTTCCTTGTTAGTTGTGGATCTTTTTTTCAGGCTACCTTCCCTTTTTTTATTAATAAGTAATTGCAAGTTTTGATGCTTAAGTTTTGCGTTAAGCTGTTTGTAATTTTCGATTATCGCTACTAAGCTATTTTTAAATTCACTTATTTGTAAGCTTTCAGTAAACTGTTGGTTATTTAGGAGATAGCTTTTAGAAATGGTATACTTTCCTTTTATATTTAATGCTTTAAACGAAACTTTTTTGACATTTGATTTTGTCCAAGGATCACTAGCTGTTAATGATATAAGAGACTCTTCTTTGCACGATTGGTCAATCAAATGTAGAAAGGAATCTATACTTTCTTTTGTAGGCATATTTTATTAATAACAATTAAAGATAGATGTTCTACTTTTCATAAAGTAGATACTTTGGATTATGTTGATTTATTAATTTAGCGTATTAAGATGCATAATTCCTTCTAGTTAGTACTAAAAATAAAGACAATTTAAGATGATACAGTGTCCTCCTGAAAAGTTAGGCTCATTTTATTTGGGCGGCAAATATGATATGCAAAAGAAAGCTCTTACAGGCGAAGCAGTCAATTATGATTCGAGAGATTTGACTACACATGCTGTTTGTGTAGGTATGACTGGAAGTGGAAAGACTGGATTGTGTATTGGTTTATTAGAGGAGGCAGCATTGGACAAAGTTCCAGCCATTATCATAGATCCTAAGGGTGATATGACCAATTTGTTATTGCAGTTCGAAGATCTGGATCCATCCTCATTTAAAGAATGGATAAATCCAGATGATGCGGCACGAAAAGGAAAAACCGTAGATGAGTTTGCTAAAGGAACTGCAGAAATATGGGAAAAAGGTTTGGGGTCCTGGGGACAAGATAAAGCCCGCATAAAAGCCTTAAAAGAAGCCGTTGAGTATACCATTTATACACCTGGATCTGACGCAGGTATTCCTATAAATATTATGGGGTCGTTTGCAGCACCATCGATTAATTTTGATGATGATGCAGAGATGTTACGCGAAAGAATTCAAGGAACGGTGGGTGCTCTACTCGGGATGATAGGGAGCAAGGAAGATCCAGCCAGAAGCCGAGAAGGTATTTTGTTGGCAACTTTATTTGAGCATTATTGGAGATTGGGTGAAGATTTGGATTTGGCAAAATTGATAAATGGAATACAAAAACCGCCATTTGGCCAACTAGGTGTTTTTGATGTGGATACTTTTTATCCTCAGAAAGATCGATTTAAAATGGCAATGGATTTTAATACTTTGGTGGCTTCACCCCAATTTAGATACTGGTTGCAAGGAGATGCTTTGGATATAGAAACCATTTATTTTACTCCTGAAGGGAAACCAAAACATAGTATTTTTTATATCGCTCATTTATCTGAAAGTGAACGCATGTTTTTTGTCACTTTATTGCTCAATAGTTTAATCACTTGGATGCGTAGTCAATCGGGTACTTCTAGCTTGCGAAGCCTTTTATATTTTGATGAGATCTTTGGTTATTTTCCACCAACTCAAAATCCACCTTCCAAGAAGCCTTTATTAACTATTTTGAAGCAAGCTAGAGCATTTGGTGTAGGAGCCGTATTAGTCACGCAGAATCCTGTAGATATTGATTATAAGGGTTTGTCCAATGCTGGTACTTGGTTTATTGGAAAACTGCAGACAGAAAGAGATAAAATGCGTGTGGTCGATGGTCTTAAAGGAGCGATAGCTGAAGCCGGCTCTTCTTCGAAATTAGATTTTGATGCTTTAATAAGCGCATTAGGATCGAGAGTGTTTCTTTATCATAATGTACATGAAGCTGAGCCGATTGTATATCATACAAGATGGGTAATGTCCTATTTGCGTGGACCTTTAACAAGACCACAAGTGAAACAATTGATGGCTAAGGAGAAGGAAGCAAGAAAAGTACAAGTGATAAAAGAGTCTACCACTACACAAGCAAAGACAGCTCAAAGCAGCTCTGATATTATTAGTCCTAAAAGTCAGGCGCCCAGTTTAGACCCAAAAATATTGCAACGTTATTTCGGTGTATGGAAGTCAGCCTCAGAGGCAGCACAAGAGTTGGGTAGTAGAAATCCGTATTTAAGATATGATCCTTTGGTGCTCTCAGTGGGCAAAGTGCGTTTTTATAATGCTAAGCGAGGTGTAGATAAAATTAAAGACATAGCATATTTATCATTGGGACCTGATGACTTTGGTAGAATTGATTGGCAGCATTCTGTTGGAGTAGAAGATTGGCAAAAGAAATTAATAGAAACGGCCGATCATCCAGATACTTTAGATGTGGTTTATTCTAATGTGCCAGATTCTATGGATAGTTTAAAGGAGGTAAAAACCATAGCAAAAGAATTTGCAAATTGGTTATATCAAAACGAAAAGACTAGTCTTTTTGAACATCCTAAACTTAAGATATTTCAAGAACAAGGTGAAACTCCGGCTGCGTTCAAAATGCGAGTTCAGCAACTTGCAAGAGAAATGAGGGATGAGGAATTGGATAAAATACAAGATAAATTCGAAGACAAGTTAGACAGTTTAGAAGATAAAATTAGGAAAGAGCAGTTTGATGTAGAAGAGGCAAGAGCCGAAGTCAGAAGTAGGAGGACAAGTGAAATGGTGGGTATGGCTGAAACCATATTTTCTGTATTTGTAAAAGGACGCTCTCGCTCTATCAGCAGTGCTACGTCAAAATCTAGAATGCGTAAAAAAGCTGCTCAAAAACTTGAGGAAAGTAGAGCTGATTTAATGGAATTAGCGGAAGATAGAGACCAATTAGAAAGAGACCTGAGTGAAGCTCTAGGTGAGGTAAGGGAAAAGTGGGAATTGATCGTCGAAGGAGTTGAAGAAAAAGAAATTACTCCTAGAAAAACCGATATTAAGGTGGATGAAATTATACTAGTTTGGCATCCATATTGGGTAGATGAACATGGAAATAAGGTGCCTGCACGAAGATAAATATGGAGCTTATAAATAATCCAAAATCGACATTGGACCATCACACCATCGTTTTATTTGATGGAGTCTGTAAGTTATGCAATGGGTTTATTAGATTTTATCATCTGCGACGCATAAATGATGACATTCGTTATCTTCCTCTGGACAGTAAAGAAGCTGCACATTATATAAACGACAAGGCAATACTTCGGGACCTAGATACGGTCATCGTTTTAAAAAATGGAAAAAGTTTTACCCAAGCTGCAGCTATTATAGAGTTAATAAAAGACACAAAATTTCCTTGGAAACTGCTAAGCTTTGTAGCCTTATTGCCAAGTGGTGTGCTTAATACATTATATGCTTTTGTGGCTAAGCATCGGTATAAGATTTTCGGTAAAACCGATCAATGTGCGGTTAATTATAAAGAGTAAATAAAAAAGAGGCTGTCTCAAATCGAGATAGTCTCTTTTTTATTTATGCTTAA
>JAHDHQ010000039.1 GCA_020631235.1 Saprospiraceae bacterium
GGCTTTCTTCTTTGTTTACTCATATTATAAGATAACAATATATGAGCACAATAAAGAAAAAAAGAGACTGCCTACTTATGAGACAGCCTCTTTTTTTATTCTATTTATCTTTTACAACACCTTGCTTTTTAATCAACGTCAAAAACCATAACTTAATGACAAATTTAAACCAAATTTATTCCAATTATAATTAAGTAATATCCATTCATTGGTTATTAATAAACCTTGGACATCCTGTTTTAACATAGGCCGAATAGAAAAAGGACTACCTAATGAAATTGAATATTTGTCATTGATAGAATATTTAATATTAACTTCAAAATCAACAAAAAAGTTTTTTTGTGACTTATAATATAATAACGAATTAGGTGTAAAATTTCCGTCAATCATGCATTCAATTGACAAATTTTTTGAGAGAGATTTACTATAAATTATTTCTATTGGGAAATAAAACAAATTATGTCTCTCAGAAAGACCGCCAACAACTTGAAATGGAGGAGTATTAAAGAAACTGGAATTAAAATCGTAAAAGTGAACAAAACCTATACCAACATCTATTCGGTTATTGGCGTTCAAAACTTTGATTTCCCGCCTGTAACTTAAGGAGTTTTCAATCATGTATAAGGGGTGCTTCATCAAAACTTTATGATTTCGATAATTCTTTAAATCCATAAAAACTAATCCAGACTTAAGATTAATTTCATTTGAGTTTTGTGAAAATCCAGGTAGATTGACGAAAATGAATAGATATAAAATGTAAAACTTGTTCATGCTAACAACCGTTTATTAAAGCGATTTCTATTTCCTGACCTGCCATTCCTTGATGAGTTGTTTTTGTGAACACACGGCACCATTCGGACCAAACAAAAGGGAAAAAATTAAGTGGCATTATCAAAAGTACTAAATATATGGTCTCTGTTAATTTCTTTCGTAAACTGTACCGTGTTATTTTCAACCCATGCTTCATCTAAGGTTAGGGAGAAGTTTTGAGAAAAAAGAGTGCTTGATAAGCATAACAATAAAATTAAAACTCTCATGAGTATACTTTGTAAAAAATTGAAGGACCATTAAGCCCTTCAACTAATATAAACTTTTAAAGTTTTGTAAATTTCTCTATATGAAAAAAAGCCTTGCACAAATGTGTTGAAAACTTTATTAGCTAATAATTTTCAATAAGCGTTAAATGACTTCCATTTAACTAAAAGGGCCTTTCTTGACTTGTTCACTTCTTAGAAGTTTGTTCTGCTTGTGATTTATACTTAAGGAAAATTTGTTTATAAATTTTAAGTTTCTCTAAACATCTAAATATTATACAAACATCACCTCCTTTTAGTATACATATAACCGTTATTTTAATAATGCTCTATAAACTATTGCTCATTAAGCCACCTTGAAAGGCACACATTGCAGGTTAGCTGGGTCAATGATCAACCTAATATGAAACTGAATTGAATCTAAATTCACTATAAATTCTTTCTTGTTTTTAACATCTACTAAGCGTCCTCTTATTCCAGTCAGAGCGCCACTAACAATCTCTACTTCTTCACCGATCATATCTATTGAAGGCATTAAGTCTAAGTGTTCGACTTCTCCAGTGATTTTTCTAAGCCACTGGATTTCATGTTGTTTGACGGTCGGAATTTCTTTTCCAATCCTTACAAATCCTAGCACATGTTGAGTGTTTAACACCTTTATTCTTTCCGTTTGATCGATGTAAACAAAAGCATAGTTGCTTAATAATGGATAGTAATGGGTTTTCGTTTTTCGCTGATATTTCTTGGTTTTACTCAGCATCGGTGTATAGGCTTCAATGCCTTTTGCTGTCAATTGCTCGACCACTTTCTTTTCGCATTTATACTTTGTATAGATGGCAAACCAATATTTCTCTTGTGCGTTTTCCAAAGTTTATCCTTTGAATTTGTATATGTTTTCTATGAGTTCTACCACTTTTAATCCATCCATCGCATTGGTCATTACTTGTTCTTTAGCATTCAAAACATCGTAGGCGTTTTTATAAATGTTTGATAAGTTTTGTATGTTATCAGAGCTAGCTAAACTTGGCATTTCGTAATCTTTGATATGGCAATATTGCACCTCATTCATATATTGTCCGCCTACTTTTATGGTTCCATTTTGTCCAATGATGCTCATCGTGCTTTCGAAGTTTTTATCCCAAACAGCCGTGGTATAAAAAAACTGACCTTGTCCTCGCTGCCCAAATTCGAAAGAGAACATACCGGTATCTTCAAACTCGATAAGTCCTTCATGATTGAAATTATTAAAGGTGCCTCCAGTTATTTTTAGATCTTTAAACAACCAGTACAAGGTATCTATATAGTGTGCAAACTGAGTAAACAAGGTGCCTCCATCTAAAGCTTGGCTTCCATGCCAACTGTCAGGAGTATAATATCGCTCATCTCTATTCCACGCACAACACATTTGAATGCTATAGATTTCTCCTAAGGTCCCGTTAATTATCAGCTCTTTGAGCCATTGGCTAATCGGTGAATTTCGGTTTTGCATCACGCAAAAGACGTATTTTCCACTGTGCAATGAAGCGTTGATTAAGGCTTCTGCATCTTGCTTGTTGGTTGTCATTGGTTTTTCGCAAATGACATGTTTACCTTGTTCAAGGCAATGCAAAGCTTGTTTTGCGTGCAATCCATTGGGTGTGCAAATAGCAATAACATCTATATCTGGATGTGCTGAAATCATCTCATCTATACTCCCATAAACAGCTTGTTGCTTACTCATTGTGCTGGCTTGTTTATCGACCCCAGCGATTATTTCCACAGACGGCACTAATGCTGCTGCTGCCTGATGCTTTTTTCCAATGTGCCCTAATCCTACTATCCCTACTTTCATAGTTTACTCACTTTTCCGTTTGCTAGTCTATATACTTCACCTGTGGCAGTACAAGTTGCTTTTTCGTTTTCAAAATTTAGTTTATTTCCATGTTCACTCATCCATCCCATATGTTTGGCAGGATTTCCGACCACCAAGGCATAATCCAAGACATCTTTCGTCACAACAGCTCCTGCGCCAATAAATGCATATTTTCCTATGGTATTTCCACAAACTATGGTAGCATTAGCTCCGATACTGGCTCCCTTCTTGACTACTGTTTTTTTGTATTCATCCTTACGAGATACAGCACTTCTAGGATTGACGACATTGGTAAACACCATGGAAGGCCCTAAAAACACATCGTCTTCGCAGATGACACCTTCGTAAAGCGATACATTGTTTTGTACTCTTACATTGTTGCCTAGTACTACTTTGTTTGCGACAAATACATTTTGTCCTAAGGAACAATTAGGACCAATATCTGCTCCCGGCATAACATGGCAAAAATGCCAAACCTTTGTTCCCTCGCCGATTTTTGCGCCTTCATCAACGATGGCTGATTCGTGTATATAGTGTTTACTTTTATTCATTAGTTTCCCATAATAATAAGGCATCAGGGTGATCTTCTGCCATGTTTAAAGCTGTACTTTCTTCCATGCTATAGGACACATATCTGATTTTTCGCTCAATTAATTTTTCTACTTTTTCGATTAATTGGATCAAGTATGACTTGTTTATATCTCCGATAAAAACCAGGTCTATGATGCGGCTATCCATTCCTTTGGCAAAGTTTCCAACTACAAACACTTGTTGCAACTCTCCCATCCGCTCGACTACATTTTCAATGATTTTATCGAAACCTATCATTTTCAATAAGATGTTGTGCACCTCATTGTATAATGGATGTTCGGTGTTAGCCGCAAAGTATTTACGATTACCTTTCGATTCGGAGGTTAGCATTCCCGCTTTTTCGAAACGATTAAGCTCTACTCTTATAGCATTAGATGATTCTCCAAATTCGGATTCTAATCCACGTAGATAGGAAGTGGTTTTACTATTGAGAAAAAATTTCAATAGTAGCTTTATACGTGTTTTGGATGAAATTAAAGCTTCAATCATAATTGAGTAACAAAATTACTCAATGTTGTTGAAAGAATCAACTTTTTAACGAATCGCGAATGATTTTTCTAGCCAGAATATACAGGCCACACAAGAAAAAACCCAATAAAAGCCCTTTGATTAGTTCTGTAATAATCGAAGGTTTGTTGGGTGGTATAGGAAGTAATGGTTCGTCTATCAGTTGGATGTATGGTGTTTTATTTTTTAAAGAAAGATCGGCTACTTGCAGGTTTTTTTCTGCTTCGCTGTACATGATGGTTAGCTTTTGAATTTCGAGCATGAGCTTTTGTTCTGTCAGACCTTCTGTTCGAGTAAAAATACTTTGGCTTCGGTCTTTAAAGCTAGCTAACTTAGTTTGGGCATAAGATAGTGCTCCAGCTATTGAGTCTGTTTTTTGTTTTAGTATATCGTACGTAAATTTTTGCTTTTCGATTGTTTTATCGATATAATATTCACTCAGCTCTTCGTAGACATTGTTTGTAATGCGTGCAGATAATTCGGCTTTATGGGTTCTGGTTTTTAGCTCCATAATCCCTGATGTCTCAGAATACTCTGTTTCTAACATAGGATCTAAGCCTGCTTCTTTATTACCTATGATATGTGCATGAAGGCTTTTAAGCGCTTTATTTTCTAGCTTAGTAAATGCGGCTAAGCTATCATGGCTAAATGTAAATCCTTTCAGGGGAAGTTTTTCGGCTGGCCCAAACCATCTTTTTTGCAAAGAGCGTTTTCCCCATACACCTAAACTGTCTAAGTAATCAATTAAATGATTAGCTAAATAATCCTTTTTGCCAAACATTTCCTCTTCATTAAAGAGCACATTTTGTGTGATTTTACGAGACTTAGATAACTCTAAGATTTTGTCTAAATTAAATTCTGTACTACTTCCTCCAAGGCCAAACTGACCTAATACACTTCCCAGTCCCAGCTTAGAACCAGCATCATCTTCATTAATCATGAAGGTTAATTTTGCAGGAAAAACAGGTGACTCCATTCTATTTAACAAACCAAAAAATACTCCACCAAGGATCATGGCAATAATAATCCATGCTTTGGATCTCCATAAAGTTCTGCCATAATCTTGTAGCTTAAGAATGATTTCTCTCAAGCTAATTTCATCGTTATGATATATTTTATCTGGCATGTTTTAATACTCTATTCTATAGTTAGACACATTCATCCTAAAACCACCACCAATATACTGAGCATTTGTTTCTGAACTTTCTCTTCGTATGGAATGATTTAATAAGTGCAAATCTAAAAATACATTATGAAACAACTCATAGCTGATATCTAATCCTATGTGATTTATGGTTTCTCCAATGCCTTGCAAATGATCGATACCATAGTCATCTATACGGGTCGTATTTAATAAAAGAATATCTGAGCCATAATTAATACTCGAACTGTTTACTCCACTTGTAACGGTGCTTAATAGTAGCTCCAAGGACCATTTTTCTTTTATATAATTAAGCTGTAGCAAGTACTCAGTGAAGTTTGCTCCTAAAGGATGAGCTAATGGCTGACCATGATGGCTGTAGCTAGCTGTAGCCTGTGTATCTAATTCGTTTAATGGAATAAAATGAGAATACATATAAGGTCTTACTCGGTTAAATTCCAGCCTTAAATCTAGCTTATTAACGGTCGCAACATTGGCATATAATAATCCTGCCTGGATTCCATATTTATTTCCCCACCATTGGTCAGCAGCAAAAAATTCACCTACTTTAAATTCGTCGATCATCCATTGTGCATAAAGACTCAATCCTTTAATTGCATCCCAGCGACCATTGAGTCCAATCATAATGTTATCGGGGCTATCAATAAACTGTTCTACTGTCCGATAAAATATAATGGGGTTTAGATATTGAAACTCAAAATTATTTTCGCGTCCGAAAACCACTGTTTCAAACAAACCTATTTCCAAACGTTTGGTTGGTTTATAGCTAAGGTAATGGGCAGCCATGTATTTTTTAGGTATCAAACCTACAGGGCTTAACTTAGTCGATAATGGTGTCAATTCGGCAAAAATATTTTGATAATGAAACTTCCAGATGTTAGTGTTAAGTTTCAAATAAAAATAGTTGTGTGCATAATCACTTAGTAATAATGAGTGATATCCATGGCCTATAAAATGATTGCCATGGCCAAGTTCTATATTGATGTTTTTCGATATTGGGACACCAAAATAAGCCACTGCATTTAAGTAATCAAAGCCTTTTATTTTGTCGGAGAAAGTGCTGGTATACGATTTGTAAAACCCTTGACCAGGAACTGTTTTAGCCTTTCTTGCGGCACGATCTATATAGGATGGAAAACGCGTTTGGTTTTCAAAGAGGCTAGTATAGAAATATACTTTTTCATCAATTAAAGCACTCAGTTCAAAACCTCTTGTATTTTGGAAAATTAAAAACTCATTGTCTTTTTCTGCTCCCAGTTTTAAATTTGCTATTGGGTTTACATACACTTTAAAACCTGGCTTTTCAAGCGATAAAAATTGGGCTTTCCGCTTAAAAAAAAAGTTAGCCCAAGCATATTTCTCTGACCAAATATTATCTGCTAGTTTTTTAGTGTATTCTGGATTGTCTAAGCTAATTTTTTGTGCTAAATAATCATCATATAATGAGTCATTTGTTACTCTTTGCACTGCGTCTTTGCGCAAAACATTTCTTAAGGCAAGATGTATATTGTCAGCTTGTGGGTTAATACTTTGTGCTCTGATGATCCAGTTTACAAAACGATCATCTCGATCATAATGCACTGATTGGGCCATTAAAAAAGATAGCTGGATCAGCATTAAAGAAACAAGTAAAACTCTTTGCATATTCTTTAGACGGTGAAATTTAGAAAAAAGTCTTTTATTATTTCTTCAAATATGGGCCCTTCTTCAAAATGAAACTGTACTTCTATGGGTAAAACGTATAAAGGCATCTTTTGGTCCAGTAAGAATTTACGAAATAAGTCTAGTCGTGTGGCATCTTTTTCTGTCGTTATGATGATGGTGTTAGGGTCATCAATGGCTTTTAAAATTTTTTGGATAGAAAACATTTCTCTTTCCGTAAAATAATGATGGTCTTCAAACCTTATGGTCTGCACTAAATGGCAATGAGCATCCAAATAATCTTCTAGGTAATCAAGGTTAGCAATAGCTGATAAAAGAACTACTTTTTGCTCTGCATGCAAGTGAGCCTTCTGCTTAAAATCGTATAAATAATAAGGTTCATAATAATTGTAGTAACTAAAAAATAGTTGTTGCCCTTCTTTTAATTTAAGTTTATTGGCTATCCTTTGTTTTTCTTTAGCATCCATATTGGGAGGACACTTGCTTACGATCACCACATTGGCTCTTTCTGCTGCACTGGCATATTCGCGTAATCTTCCAGCTGGAAGTAGCCAATCTTCCGTGTATACTCGCTGATAGGCGGTTAATAATATATTCAGTCCCGGGATGACGGATCTATGCTGAAAAGCATCATCCAATAAAACGCCTTGAGTCTGTGGATAGTGCTTAATTATTTCTGGTACACCGATCATGCGACTTTCCGAAACGGCGACTACCACATCTCTAAATTTAAACTTAAATTGCAATGGTTCGTCACCTACCATTTCGGCATTATCTTGTGGGTTTACAAATCTAAAACCCTTTGTTTTTCTTTTATAACCACGGCTTAAGACGGCTACATTTATGTGATCCTTTAGCAATCTTAAAAGATATTCTATATGAGGTGTCTTGCCTGTACCACCGATAGCTAAGTTCCCTACACTTATCACAGGAATGTTAAATTTTGTAGATCTAAGGACGCCTAAATCATATAATAGATTGCGTACTCCTATGGCTAAACCATAAAGTACAGAAAAGGGAAATAATATGATCCTGGCAATTATATTATCTATCATAACAATCTAAAGGTATTATCTACTGATGATATAGTGTCCTATTTTACACTCCAAACATCTATATTGTTCACAATATTGTTGTTTTAAATAGATGAGTGCTTGGGTATCATAGGCAGAATTTGAAGAAAGACCGAGTTTTTCCCAGCTGCGAGTGATCTTGTTTTTTTCTGGGTTTAATGACTCTAAAAGCTCCAAAGCTTCTTCTTTTAAAGAGGGTTTTCCGACATAGTTTGCATAAATAAACTTGAAGGGAATCACAACATTGATCAATAAATTATAAACAGCATCTCTCCCAAATGACTTATCGACTGGTTTGGATGTTTTTTTAAGTACATAGTGATTTTTCCAAAAGCCTTCTTTTATACTTATTGCAAATAGCCCTTGGAGTTCTTTAAGATTGGTTGCAGACATTGATGCTGAAAAAAGATGCTTTTGTTTATGAAACAATCTAGCTAAAAGGGCTATTCTTATTGTAGGAAAATTAGATGGTCTTAACCTTGAAAATTTCCAGTATGTCGGTGACATAGGGCGAAGATTGTACTTTGCTTTTTGATGTTTATAATCGCTGATCCATTTTTTATTTTGATGCCCAATGTTGTTTTCGCATAAAAAATGAGCTTGACCCAACAAAAGGGACTCTATTTTTGACACATCATTTGCATTTTTCTGAATAAGTGTAAATGGTGCAATATTAGCTAGGTGTGCAAAAGCATCACGATTTACTTTGGCGCTACTATATTTTAGGATGTATTCGTAAAACAATTGTTCCCAGTGATGATGGTTTTGTTCTAATTCTTTTTGCATTTTAAACACTTTAGACTCCAGTCGTTCGATCGCCATTCTGTGTTTCCAAAATTGGATTTTGCTTGCTGGTATTGCGTGTATATTTTGAGCACAAGGGATCCAAAGTTGCTGTGTTTTAAGCTGTAAGTAATTATTTATAATGCGTTGCGGAATTCTATTTTTTAAGACGAGACAAGGTATTTCTTTTCCGTTCGGATAATAGACTTTTTGATTAGCTTCATAGACTACATGCAAAATGACATTTTCGTATTGTTTATCATGCTGGTGATTGTGTTTATACCAGTCGCCTGACTTTATGTGCATTTCCACATGCCCCACCCAATAAGTACCATCTATGTTTAATGTAGCATGTAAAAAATCCGGCCCGGCATCATGATGATATTGGCCAATATTGTGAATATTTATGGATTGATTGTTAGTTGTAAGTAGTTTATGACTATCAAAATACTTGTATAGCCATACAAAATGAAGCAATGCTTCAGGTATGGAAGTTGTCATGATTTTAATGATTTAATTATCCTTTACGGAATACTTTAAAGGTATAATTAAATTCATTTTTTTCATCTTTTAAATGCTTTTCTTCTGAAGTTAGGCTCCATTGATCCATATTGATTGTAGGAAAAAAGACATCAGCATTTTGTACTTCAAGATCTACTTCTGTGAGGTATAGTTTGTCCCAAAGGTGTTGACTTTGTTCGTATATTTTCCCGCCTCCTATGATAAAGGCTTCTTCTTCACCGTTTTCGTGAGCAATGGATAGTGCTTCTTCTATAGAGTGTGCAACTAAGCAATTTGAGATGATGTAAAAGGGGTTTCTGGATAAAACAACATTGGTACGTTTCGGTAAAGGTTTGCCTATAGATTCGAAGCAATTACGGCCCATTATGATGTGATGGTTCAATGTTGTTTTCTTAAAATATTTAAGATCCGCAGGTAGGTACCATGGAATATCGTTGTCTTTTCCGATGGCCAAATGTTTATCGACGGCAACAATACAAGATATGATCATAATAGATTTTTTGCTAAGATAAACGCTTCTGTGTTTTTCATAAAAGGAGTGGTCTCCCCTTTTATGTATTTTTCAATCATCAAGCCAGCGATGGGTGCAGCAATATCTCCGCCAAAACCAGCATTTTCTACGTAAACGGCGATCGCAATTTTAGGATCATCAGCTGGAGCAAAAGCGAAGAATACTGAATGGTCTTCGCCAAATGGATTTTGACTGGTTCCTGTTTTTCCGAGAATTTCAATGCCAGGTACATTTGCTTTAAAACCTGTCCCATATTGTACGGCTCTTCGCATACCTTCTAAGACGGGTTCGAAATGTTTAAGGTCGATGCCTACATAGTTTTTACGTTTATATTTTGGATGGATTCGGAATGACAAATCACCAGAACCTTTAATTAGGTGCGGGGTGAAATAATGTCCTCGATTAGCTAAAATCGCGGCTAAGTTAGCCATTTGCAAGGTTGTTAGCTCTAATTCTCCTTGGCCTATTCCTATGGACATAATATAAGTAGATTTCCATCTTGAATAGGGATCATCATATAGTTTGTTGTAGAATGCGGGCGTGGGAACAAAACCTTTGGTTTCATTAAAATGATCCAAGCCTAGGCTTCTTCCAAGACCAAATTTATCTAAGTAGTTATTTAGTTTAGTTAATCCTATTTCTGGCGAATCAAAGCCTTCTATTTCAATCAAGTCTCTAACCATACTGAAGAAATAAGAGTTGCAAGAATGTTGTAAAGCGATTTTTACATTTCCGGTAGGTGAATGTTCATGGCATTTATACTTAAAGGTTTTGTACTGATAATAACCTTTGCATGGTACATACTTGCTAGGGTAACTTACTCCTTCTTGAAAAGCAATGAGCGATAAAATGGGCTTAAAAATAGAACCTGGTGGGTATTTAGCATTGATAGCTCGATCTAAAAATGGCTTATTAATAGAGTCTTGATACAGTTTTTTGAAAGCTTCGCCTCGCTGGCTACCTAATTTTAAATCGTTAGGATCATAATTGGGAGCAGATATCATACAAAGTATCTCACCTGTAGAGGGTTCTATGGCTATGATACTTCCTCTTTTGCCTTGCATTAGTTCTTCACCATATGCTTGCAGGTCTAAATCTAATGTGGAAACTAAATCTGAGCCCGAAGTAGGAAAAGAGTCAAGTTTCCCTTTATCCAGAGAAGCAACTTCCCTTCCGAAATTATCCTTCAGTACAAAACGATGTCCTTTTTCACCTCTCAAAAGATTTTCGTAGGTTTTTTCTAAACCAGTTTTTCCAATGTAATCACCTAATTGGTAAGTACTAGAATCCGTCAGAATTTTCTGATCTACTTCTCCCATATATCCAAGTACATGTCCAGCGCTAGAATGAGGATAAGAGCGAATGTTTCGAATACTAGGGTAAAAACCTTGAAACTCATGTAGGTATTCTTGAAATCGAGAAAAAATTTCAGGATCAATTTTACTTAAAAAAACAAAGGGTGTTGATTTCGAATATCTATTGGATCTCCAGTTTTTATCGAGGTTTTTAGAAAATGTCTCTTTATCAATTTCTAATAATGTGCAAAAAAGTTGCGTGTCTATATCTGCAGATATTTGACTGTATATTGCTTTTAACTCATAAATAGGATTGTTAAAAACTAGCAGTTTTTCATTCCGATCAAAAATGAGTCCACGTGAAGGATAGAGCGTTATTTTATCAAGTGTGGTTCTTTCCGCTCTTTCAGCATAGGTTTTATCAAAAATTTGCAATTGGGCAGCCTTAATAATTAGGCTAGAAAAACAAATCAAGCAAAAACCTAAAATAATGGTATGTCTTTCTATGGATTTTGCCAAAAGTTTAGCTTTTAGGTCTAAATATAAAATGAACCAACATGATGGTAGTTAATGAGACTATAAAACTAAATATTGTCCTTAATATTATTTCGAAAGGATATTGTGGTGAAAAAACTTCCATACTGAAATAGACCAAATGATGAATAAAAACTAATATAGAAGTATAAATAAATAACCAAGCAAATCCCATTCTGAATAGTGTGGGAGTCGAGTCTTTATTGTATCCTTCTCGCGGTTCTATTAAACGCAAAATATACGGCCTCAAGAAGGCTATAAATACACTGGCAAAAGCATGTACTCCTAAGGAGTTATAAAACAAGTCTACACTTAAACCCAGTACAAAAGCTATGATTAAATATAAAAATTTAGACCATTGAAAAGGCAATAACAATAAAAACAAGGGATAGATAAATATATGGATGTAATTAAAGTTTTGATAGCTTAAATCGATTCTCTTTAAAAGCAGCACTTGAACAGCCACAATCACTAGAAAACGAACAACATATTTTAGATTGTTTCTCAATTGCTTTTTTTCTTTGTTGAGTATAATTCCTTTATTTCTAAACCTTGATCTATACCGACTACATAAACGTATTCTAACAACTCCAAATCATTAAACAATCGAACATCTATTTCATAATTATTGCCTCCTTGTTCGGCATTAATAGATTCAACTTTACCTACCGAAACACCTTGTGGAAAAATAGTGCTATACCCTGAGGTCACTACAGTATCTGCTAAACTTACATCCGCATATTTAGGTACGGCTTCCATTTTCATTAAGGTATGGTCATTCGTTTTCCAAACCAAGTTTCCAAAATACTGTTTGCCTTTTATAGATACACTTGTCCTACTTTGAGAATGTATTAGGAGTATGACATCTGAATAGTGATCAGAAACACTTTTAACTACACCGACAATTCCATCCTTACTTAAAACACCCATTCCTTTTCTAATTCCATGTTTTTCTCCTTTACATAAAGTGAAATAATTATTTCTCAAGCGTATAGTTTTGTCGCAAACTCTAGAAGGAATTATGGTGTGAATCGTCGTGTCTAATGTTTCAAAGTTTTGAAAAGCATTATGTTTGGTGTTTACCTTAAAGTCAATTATTTGTTGGAGAAGTTGGGCGTTTTCAACACTTAAGCTATCATTTAATTGTTGGAGTTTTAAATAGTTATTAACTCCATTAACTTGTTCTTGTATTCTTCCAGTATACAGATTTACTGAATTAAGCCAGGTCTCTTTTTGGCTATCATTAAATTTAACGATAAGCGAAAAGCAGATGACTTCTAAAACTAGAAATAAAATGAAATGACCATATTTGGCTAAAAATAATAGGAGGTTTCGCATAATAACATCCTATATGTTTTGTCTATCGATCAAAAAGGAATATTGATCTGAGTTTTTAAGGGCTAAACCTGTGCCACGAACAACTGCTCTTAGTGGATCATCTGCCACATGAACCATTAATTTGGTTTTCCTGCCGAGACGTTTATCTAGTCCTCTAAGTAGTGCTCCACCTCCCGTTAAATAAATACCTTGAACAAATATATCTGATGCTAATTCAGGCGGTGTGTCTTCCAATGCTTTTAAAACGGCTTCCTCTATTTTACTGATGGATTTGTCGAGTGATTCCGAAATTTCTACATGATCTGTATAAACTTGTTTAGGAATACCTGTCAACATATCTCTACCATTTACAGGTAATGGATCTGGAGCATTATCAATATCTTCTAAGGCTGCTCCAACTTTAATCTTTATGTTTTCTGCAGTTCGTTCACCGATAAGAAGGTTATGTTTTCTTCTCATAAAGTCGATGATATCATTAGTAAATTCATCGCCGGCTATTCTTATAGATTGGTCAGTTACTATTCCAGAAAGGGCAATTACTGCGATCTCTGTAGTTCCTCCTCCTATATCGACTATCATATTTCCTTCTGGAGCTTCTACATCTAAACCAATTCCCAAAGCTGCAGCCATAGGTTCATGAATTAAATATGTTTCTTTTGAGTCTACGTGGTCTGCTGAATCAAAAACAGCCCTTTTTTCTACTTCGGTTATACCTGAGGGAATGCACACAACCATTTTTAGATGAGTAAAGAACTTTCTTTTTTCTGCAATCATATCGATTAATCCTTGGATTAAACTCTCGGCTGCTTGAAAATCCGCAATTACACCATCTTTGAGTGGTCTAATGGTCTTTATGTTTTCATGGGTTTTTTCGTGCATCATCATTGCCTTTTTACCAACGGCAATGGTTTCATTGGTCTTTCTGTTAATAGCTACAATGGATGGTTCGTCTACGACTACTTTACCATCTTTAATAATTAGGGTGTTGGCTGTTCCTAAATCTATCGCTAATTCCTGCTTAAAAAAATTGAATATTCCCATCTGTATTTCGTACTTAAATAATGAATAAGCAAAAATTATTCCTCAATGCTTTATTTCCCTACTACGATCTTATTTAGTTGTTCTGGATCAAGATATTTTATAGCCATATTTAAGATGTCTTCTCTTGTCGTTTCTTCAATGTCTTTGGATAAGCTGTTGAAATATAAAGGGTTAGATCCTTTGACGAGATAGTTTCTTAACAATGACGCTTTCGCAAAAGGACCATCAATAAAAGTGAGCAACTGACCTTTTAAATAATTTTTTACTATTCTGAATTCTTCTTCTGGGATTAATTCGCTCCTTAGAATGTTAATTTCTTTAATTATTTCTGACTGGGTAGCCTGTACATTTTCAGGGTTTATATCTGCGGAAATAGAAAAATATCCATCGTCCTTCATTGTGTCTACAGTAGAGTCGATGTGGTAACAAAATCCTTTTTCCTCTCTTAGGTTTTTAATCAATCTTGAACCAAAATATCCGCCTAAAACAAGGTTTAACAATTGAAAATGACGACTATCATCGTGATCAAATTCAAACAGCCTTCTGCCAAATCTGAGTGTATATTGATTATCCTGTAAACCTTCTATTTCTCGGTCTATGATGCTGTAGTTGTTTTTGAGTATTGGCTTGGAAATTGACGCCTGACTCTCACTTTTTTTGCAAAATTTTTCCAATGAGTCATCCAGTTTTTTGGGGATATTTCCACTTATGATAAAACTGGCTTGGGCTATAGAAATATTAGCGTTATAAAAATCTAGTAAATGTTCGCTATTGAGTGCTTGGTAATGTTTGGGTTCAGTATTATATCCATATGGGTGATCCTTTCCAAAAATATGGGCTGTAAGTTCTCTATATGCAACTACGCTGTTTTTTGCCAGTTCTCTTTTTAATTGTTCTGCAGCTAAGTTTTTTTTCTGTCCAATGTTTTTTGCAGGAAAAACAGGGTTTAAAATCATTTCTAACCAGATAGGCAGTAAGGCTGGTAAATGTTGTTTCATGGCAATTAACGAAAAACTGGTATAATCCATTCCTGCACTGGACTGGCATACGGCTCCGTGAAAATCCATTTTTTCGTTGAAATTGTCTCCGGACATGTTTTTAGAGCCTTCTGTGACCGTTTTAATGCACAGTCTTGATTGTCCTTTTCTAGTTTCGTTTCTTCTCCCAGAAGGAAAAATGACATCAATTCTTGTGATTTCGCTGTCATCTGCTGGAATATGCCATATAGTTTGACCAGTTGACAACTTTGTTTGTGAAATTTCTCCCAAAGAAATGTCAAATGATGTGGTAAAACTGGGTGCTTTAGACCTATTAGGCATTCTATCTGCGTTTAGCAATTTGGCGCAAAGAAATAAATAAATTTTCTATTTGAGGCAATTAATATATTTTTACAATTCACTTATAGAAATCAATGACAAAAAAGCATTGATATTTGTTGTCTATGAGGTGATTTTCTGTTATCTACTTTTAAAAATTAATGCATGAAGTTTGATGTGTCTTCTTCCGAATTACTATCCAAGTTAGTAATAGCTAATGGATCAATTGGATCTAATCCTGTTTTGCCCATTTTAGAAGATTTTCTTTTTCAAGTAAAAGATAATGTATTAACCATTTCTTCTACTAATTTAGAAACCTCCATCACTACAGATTTAGAAGTAATGTCCGATGGAAACGGAAGTGTTGCGGTACCTGCTAAAATATTATTAGACACTTTAAAAGAGCTTCCAGAGCAGCCTATTTCTTTTACAGTAGATGAAGAAAATTATGGCATTAAACTTAAGTCAAGTTATGGAGAATATAAGCTTAGTGGTGATGATCCAAATGATTTTCCCGAGTTGCCTAAAGCTGAATCTACTAATGAGATTCCTATGTCAGGAAAACAACTTGAAAAAGCTATAAACAATACCTTATTTGCAACAAGTCATGATGAATTAAGGCTAGCTATGACTGGCGTCCTCATGCAGATTGATTACAATAAGCTTATCCTTGTTGCCACTGATGCGCACAAATTAGTTAAACATTCTTTAGCTGGTATCAATGTTGATTTAAACGATCAGTTTATTGTACCTAAAAAAGCATTGGCCTTAGTCAAAAACGCACTTATTGATGAAGATATCAAGGTGTCATTCAACAAGAAAAATGTTTTCTTCGATCTTAATGACACTAAAATCATTGCTCGATTAATCGATGCAAAATACCCAGACTATAATGCCGTCATTCCTGTGGATAATCCTAATGTCTTAACCTTAGGAAGAAATGATTTTAAAAATTCATTGAAACGGATTGTTATATATTCCAACAAAACAACGAATCAAGTTATATTAAGTCTTTCTGAAGGAAGTCTAACCATTTCTGCCCAAGATTTGGACTTCTCTAATGAAGCAACAGAACAACTCTCTTGTCAATATACTGGCGAACCTATTACCATTGGGTTCAATGCAAAGTTTTTGATTGAAATGCTTAATGTCTTGCAATCCGATGAAATAAAATTTGAGCTTTCTTCGCCAAGTAGAGCTGGAATACTATTTCCATCAGAACAAGAAGAGGCCGAGAACTTATTAATGCTTGTTATGCCAGTAATGATGAGCCATTAAACGCTCACAATCATAATGAAAAAAAATGTAGGCTTATTTTTCGGTTCATTTAACCCCGTGCATACAGGGCACATGATCATAGCGAACTTTATTGTAAATCACACTGATTTAGACGAAGTGTGGATGGTTATAAGTCCTCATAATCCACACAAAGAGAAAAAGACTTTAGCCCAGGATTATGATCGATTAGTCATGGTAGAATTAGCCATTGGAGACAATCCAAAAATTAAAGCTAGCAATATAGAGTTTGCTTTACCAAAACCTTCTTACACGATAGACACATTAACCTATCTCAATGAAAAATATCCTCAAAAAACATTCAATCTCATCATGGGTGGGGATAATTTAGCTAGTCTCCACAAGTGGAAAAATTATGAGCAAATTCTTAAGCATCATAACATCATTGTTTACCAAAGGCCAAATTATGATCTAGGTGAATTAAAAGATCATGAAAGAGTCCAAATTTTAGAAGCACCAATGCTTTCTATTTCAGCTAGCTATATCCGATCATTAATTAAGGAAGGAAAGTCTTGCCAGTATCTAGTTCCGGACAAGGTATTTAGCTATTTGAATGAAAATATGATCTATCGTTAATTAGTATCAATATTATTTAAATAACTACGTTACAATTTGGTCAATAATTAAACATGCGTTGTATACTTTTATTTATTCTATTTTTCCTGGCACAAATTGTTTCGTCACAAAGCGAGTTGTTTATTGGTGAATGGGAATCTCATCTACCCAATAAACGTGGAATAGCCATAACACAAAACGAAGAAAAGGTTTTTTATGCTTCAGACTTCGGTTTGATTTCGGTAGATAAACAAGACGGATCCAGGACTTTTTTAGATAAAGTAAATGGACTAAGTGATGTCGGTATCAGTAAACTGGGCTATAATGCTTCTTTAGATATATTAATTCTTGCCTATAAAAATGGTAAAATTGACTTAATCAAAGGTTCCGAAATAAAATATATTTCTGACTTATTTACTAACTCCAATATTTCTGGAAGTAGAGAAATAAACGCTATAGAAACCAAAGGTGATTTTGCTTATTTTTCAACAGATTTTGGTTTAGTGCAATACAATTTAAATGAGCAATCATTTGGTTTTACTTGTTTTACTGATGTTATAGTTAATGATGTAATAAGCATAAACGACATTGTATTTATGTCGACAGAAGATGGGTTGTTTTCTTTTGACTTAAACTCTAATCTTAATCCTTCCGATTTTAATGTTTGGACTTATTATGATGAAGGTAATGGACTTGATGTTTTATATGAAGGCCGGTCTTTACACATCTTAAATGATGACTTATATTTTGCCACAGCTGATAAAGTTTATCGATTTAATCAATCATCTTTTGAAATAGCGTACACCTTCGAAAATGATCAAGAGATTAAATTTATTTCAAACTTCAACGACTCTTTATTAATCGGTAGCTACGAGAATAATATAGACGATATTGATTTATCCACCCTAGGAAATAATTCTATTCGAACTATGTCTGAAAACTGTTCAAGCTCTACCAATGATGCCATACAAGATCAATATGGAGTGCTTTGGTTAGCTGACGATTACTCCAATTTAAGATATATTGACGAAGGAGAGTGCAAAATAATTTATTCACAAGGTCCCTTTTCTTTTAAAGTGAGTGAAATGGCTTTGGTTGATGGTTCCCTTTATGCAGTTTCTGGTGGCGTAACTGATAATTATACAAATGCCTATGTTCAATCTGGATATTATGTCTTAAACGAAGAAGGCAAATGGAAAAATCAGCATTTAGGCAATAATGCTTTTTTATCTGATAACGAACTGGTTAATTTATTTACTATTGCAAAGCACCCTACAGAACCTGTGGTTATGTTAGGCAGTTTTTATAATGGTTTGATAGAGTATAATACAGAAACAGATACATACCATTTATGGGACCAATTTAATAGTTCTCTACAGGGTTCTATTGGGGACGGCAATAGAACTAGAGTTTCCGGTTTAGCTTATGACGATCAAGGAAATTTGTGGGTAAGTAATCATTTAGCTAGCAAACCTTTATCAGTATACACTGCTGAAAAAGAATGGATAAGCTTTGATGTTCCTCAAACAAATAAATTAGCCGCAATAGCCATTGATCACTCTAATAGAAAATGGATTTTGGTAGAAGGCCTAGGTGGAGGAGTTCTGGTTTTTGATGAAGAAGATGGTTTTGACACAGCTAATAGTACGGTATTATTGACCAAAAGCAATAGTGAAATTGAAGCTGAAAAATCGTTTAGTATTGAAGCTGATCGAGAAGGGTCTATTTGGTTAGGTACAAGAGTCGGGCCTGTAGCTTATAATTGTGGATCCAATGTGTTTGATTTGGAGTGTTTAGGTGATCGACGTTTAGTCACACAAGATGATATTTTAGCCGTTTTATTAGCGACCGAAGATGTGCGTACCATGGCCTTTGATGGGGCCAATAGAATGTGGGTAGGCACCCAGAATGGAATATTTGTTTTGTCTCCAGATACCAAAAATCAAATATATCATTATACCGCTGAAAACAGCCCACTTTTTGATAATGGTATCGTCGATCTTCTTTACAATGGAGATTCGGGGGTTATGTACATAGCTACAAACAAAGGTATTATGGCTATTCGTTCAGAATCCACAAAGGCAAACCGAACTCATTCTTCTAATGTTTATGCATTTCCTAACCCTGTGGATCCAAATTATGAAGGACCCATTGCTATTAAAGGTTTAGCTGAAGATGCTAATGTCAAGATTACCGATGTCAATGGTTTGCTAGTCTACGAAACTACGGCCCTTGGAGGTCAAGCTATATGGGATGGCTTTGACTATCTAGGCAATCGTGCCTCATCTGGTGTTTATCTAGTATTTAGTGCCACCACGGATACTTTTCAAGATATCGACACTTATGTAACCAAAATTCTTGTGGTTAGATAAACAAGTTTTTTCATTAGGGAAAACCCCCAATTTTCAGAAAAAGTTTTGATTCAACGATTTATATATGTAGTTTTATTCTAATATATTTAAAAGGATCGACATGAAAACTACAACTACGCTAAGACTGGCATTGGTCTGCCTTGTCTCATTATTAAGTTATTCTTCTTATGCTGTTGCTATTTATTGCCCTGATGATGTCTGGGTTGATTGCGACACTGAGCTTTGGGATTTATCCATTTATGGAGATGCCACTTATTGGAACGGCTGGGACTATGTGGATGCAGGAGAACCCACTGTGACATACTACCTAAACAGTTGTAATACTGGATACATCAAAAGAAAATGGTCTGTAGAAGATCCAGATTGGAACATAATTAGTTGCCATCAACATATTTATGTTGAAGGTGGCGTCTTCGAAGAAAGTAATATTACATGGCCTGAAAGTCCATTAAACCTGGACGGATGTAATCCAAATACTGACCCTAGTGAAACTGGTACTCCAAGCACTGATTACGTAGAGTGCAGCCTTATAGGGACAAATTACAATGACATGGTTTTTTATCTCAACAGTGGCTGTAAAAAACTTATTCGAACTTGGACTATAATCGATTGGTGCACCTACAATCCTGCCGGTGGTTACGGCAGTCCAGGATCTTGGCAATTTACACAAACTATAAAAATTTCAAATAGTGAAGAACCGCAAGTTTATTGCTTAGACGAACTTATAGTAAATACGTATAACTGCAGTGATGAATATGTCACAGTACCAATACCTGAAGTTTCTGAATCAGCCTGTGGAGGTAATTATTCCATCAGTCACAATTCACCTTATGCAGATCAGGCTGGTGCTGATGCCAGTGGCACCTACCCTGTAGGAACCACTAGAGTGAAATTTTCGTTTAGTTATGGTTGTGGTCTGAAAGAACATTGTTATGTTGATGTTATTGTAAAAGATGACTCTAAGCCTGTGCCTTATTGTTTGATGAGTATTGTTACAGCTTTAATGCCTATTGACAACAATCAAGATGGAGTTCCGGAAGACGGAATGGTAGAGATTTGGGCCAAAGACTACGATCATGGGAGCTATCACCCTTGCAACTATGGGCCTTTACAGTTTTCTTTTTCGGAAGATGTCGATAGTACTTCTGCTATGTTTACTTGTGAACATGTAGGGAATAATGAATTAAAAATGTTTGTTACTGATCCACATGGAAACCAAAGTTATTGTCTTGTCGAATTAGTTGTTCAAAATAATGGGGCAAACATACCCAATTGCCAACCAATAAATACTGACTTATATCTTGCTGGTCAAATCAAAACAAATACAGATGGACTCTTAGAAAATACAGCTGTCAAAATGACTTCATTAGAACCCATTGAAGTCGTAAGTACCAGTATTGACACCAGTTATCAAGAAGGAGTTGTCGATAGTTTTTATAACTATAATGGTGTACTTATATACATTATTGATACGATTACCGTCATCACTGAAAGCTTTGACACTAGCTACGAACATATGGTTTACGAAGCAAGCACAGACAGTATGGGCATTTATCAAATTAACGAATTTGTTTCCCATTCGGATTATGTGGTTTCTGCCTTTAAAGAAGATTATCCATTGGAGAAGGTGACTATACAAGACGCTTATATGATCCGTGATTACATTGAAGGTTTGTTCGAAATAGAAGATCCGTATTTTCACTTAGCTGCAGATATGGATTTTAATGGTGAAATAAACTATCAAGATTTTTATGAATTAATGAGTATAGTAAGGGATCCAAATGATGAAGTAATACTAGAAGATCCATATATTATCATGAATACTGAAGGTGATATGAACAATTTAGAAGAAGCCTGTCATATTACATTTAACAACATTGACTCATCTTACAACAACATAAATTTTATGGCAGTTTTGCGAGGTGATGTAAGTTTATTTGCTGACCAAATGTATGTTGAAGACGAAGAGGTAGCTTTGCGAAATCAAAAAGAAATTGCTTTTTCGGTTTTTCCAAACCCATTTAAAGATCAATTTACTTTAGCCATTGATTCGCCAATTGCTGAGGGATGTACAATAGAAGTTTTTTCAATCAGCGGTCAATTATTACTCACCCAAAAAGAAAATCTCCTTGAAGGTTCGAATATGCTTACAATGAATAATGTGGAAGTTATCCCTGATAGTGGAATATTTATTGTAAAAATCAAGCAAGCCGGAAAGTATGTCTGGCAACAAAAAATAATAAGAGTAAATTAATTTTAAAGGAGGCTGTCTCAAATCGAGATAGTCTCTTTTTTATTTATGCTTAATGAAGCCTGT
>JAHDHQ010000017.1 GCA_020631235.1 Saprospiraceae bacterium
AATATTTGATACTGATTTTTTGGAGGGCAAGTCTGGGGAATTCTGACTAACGTTCAATAAGTCGTTGATAATCAATGCCTATTTTTTAATGATTTTAGCTTTGATTTTCATAAAGATACCGATTCGTAAGCAAGGGAAATTAATTGCCGAGGAGAAATTAATATCTTTTTTCTCAATTTTGGTCCGTCATATCTGGGGAATTGCTTACAACAAGGTTATAAATACCACATCACTTTTTTCTGTTCCATCAGGAATTAAATCGGATTTTATTTCTTTTAGTTAATTGCTTGATTTTTTAGCTGTTTATAGTGCCTAATAACGAATAATCATCATTTTCCTTACTCGACATTGGACCATAATAAATGGCTAAATCAACAAGAGTAAAGAACCAAGCAGCGTCATCCACAATACGTACTGCTGAAATAAACGATTACTTAAAAAACGAATCAAGAATAATCCCACACCAAATCCTATAATTATGGCCAAACTTAAATAGATGTCGATCCATAAACTCTCACTCGTGATCGTTTGCCAAACCCAAATATGGAAGGGCAGTTTAAATATATTAATAAAAAAAAATAGCCAAGCTGCAGTGCCAATAAACTCTTCTTTGGGAAAACGCATAGCTAAAAAAAAGATGTTTGAAAATGCCCCTGCTAGATTGCCGATCATGGTACAAAAACCGGCACCTAAACCCATTAATATAGCAAACCATTTCGCCTTAGGCACTTGATCTTTTGCCCAATGCAAATACCAAAACATAAAGATTCCGCCAATCAAAATCACTAAAGCCATCAGTCGTTTAAATGTTTCTACAGGCATATCATCACCGATGTAAACACCGATTAAAACACCTACTGCCATCGGAACAAACAACTGCCACAACACTGGCCAATTCACATTTTTTCGATAGTATATTATGGCCATAACATCACCGAGCATAAGTAAAGGAAGCATAATACCTGTCGAATCTTTAGCTCCAAAACCATAAGCTAAAAGGCCTACAAAGACAAAACTTAAACCTTTAAATCCAGCTTTAGATAAGCCTATTAAAAACGCTGAGACAAAGCCTGCAAACCACGCCCATTCCATCCGCTAGCGTTTTTGCAGTAAAAATTGTAAGGGTATATGCATTCTTTCTCTCCAGGCATTTTCAGAGTGATCATGTCCCTCATATTTTTTTGTAGTCCAATGTCGAGCATCATAGCCACGTGACCTCATCAGACTATCCACTTCTTGCTGGGATATACTATACAAACTATCTAAAGTTTCGGTGCCATAATCAAAATAAAGGCTGCAAGTATTAGCGAGTGGTAATGACTGGCTCAGATAATCAATGAACACCCCGGGTATAGGGTTATTTTCTTGAGTGAATGTGCCTATCCAATGTGTAGATAAACATGCAGCACCGCCGAAAATTTGCGGATACTCACACAGAGCATACAAGGATATTAATCCTCCCATGCTCGATCCAGCAATGAATGTATGTCCTTTTGATGATTTAGTCGAATACCTTGTATCAATGAGTGGCTTCAATTCTTCTACAATAAAACGCAAATAGTTATCTGAAGAAACGGGCTGTGTAAATAAAGCTTGATCACCATAGCGCTTTGCTCTATTCAATAAAGAATCTTGTAAATTTTTCGCTAAGGATTCAAATGGTTTTTGGGGAAAATAATCAGCGTGTCGCTGTTCCGAAACATTCCATATGCCCACAATGATGGTTTCCTCGATGCGCTTTTCTCGCAGCAAATGCCCCATTGTTTCATCGATTCCCCATTCTTGCTTGTTCCAAGTTTTAGTGGAATCAAACAACATTTGACCATCATGCATATATAATACATTGTACTTTTTTGATGAAGAGTATCCATCCGGCAACCAGACATCGACTGGTCTTGAAGAAATATACGAGGATTTAATGTCATTTAATCGTTCTAGAGTTCCAGAAACTACTTGTATATCAGACACATTGGTAGCCTGACAAGCTATGAGAAAGAAAGAAAATAATAAAAAAATCCTGGCCATATTTGTGAATTTAGAGCAATGCTAAAATATTAATATTATTTTTAGCACATCGGGGGATTAGCTCAGTTGGCTAGAGCGTTTGACTGGCAGTCAAGAGGTCACGGGTTCGATTCCTGTATCCTCCACTTTTTCTTACATCTTTATGCTTTCAAAGTTTATTTCTACACGTATCGATTATTGTAATCCTAAACCCAATAATGTTTTTTGCAAGAAAAGAAACTGATCAATAAACCTTTGTATCTTTTCGAAGTCAAACTTCTATTAAAATAGCCTACATGAAGCATTTCTTATTATTCATAGGGTCTCTACTATTGATTTTAGTCTTAGCTTGTGCCGAAGACCCTTTACAGCAAGAGGTCATGGATCCATTTGACGAATTACATTTGCCTTCAACCTTATTTAATTATGCAAACCTAGATTTACCCTCCTACTTAACGGCTAATGAGTTTCCACCTCAATTCCAGTTCCAATCTCTAATAGAATATGACAATACTCCTGCAAACAATCCAGTCAGTGATGAAGGAGCTACCTTAGGAAGAGTACTCTTTTATGATAAAAAATTAAGTGCAAATGGTACCGTAGCTTGTGCATCATGCCACCAAGCAAATCATGGTTTTTCTGATCCTAACAAACTCAGTGAAGGCTTCGATGGTCAACTGACCAGAAGACACTCAATGAGCATTGTGAATGCAACATATTATCCTACTGGAAGATTTTTCTGGGATGAGCGCGCAGAGACCCTTGAGCAACAAGTGTTGTTGCCTTTTCAAGATGAAATAGAAATGGGTTTAACTTTAGAAGAATTAATAACAATAATCAGCGAACAGCCCTATTATCCAATTTTGTTTGAAGAAGCCTTTGGTGATCAAACTATTACAAGTGATCGCATAGGCAAAGCTCTTGCACAGTTTATTAGAAGCATGGTGAGTACTACGTCCGTTTATGACCAAGCAAGACAAGAAGTAAATTCACCTGTTGTTGATTTCCCCTCATTTACAAGCCTTCAAAACCAGGGTAAAAGATTATTCTTTGTACCCAGAAGTTTAACAAATGGAATTAATGGAAATTGTGCTGGTTGCCACCAAACAGAGGCTTTTGTGGGTCCTTTACCTAATTTTCCAGGGCAACTTTCTACTTTTGCCACTTCCAATGGATTAGATCTTTTGTCCACGAATGATTTAGGTGTTGGAGAGTCAACCAACAATCCAAATGACAATGGAAAATTTAAAGTGCCTTCATTAAAAAACATTGGTGTACGAGCACCTTACATGCATGATGGAAGATTCACTTCTTTAGAAGAAGTTGTGGAACACTATAGCTCCGGCATTCAAAATCATCCAAATCTTATTTCGCCTTTAGTCAATGATGAAGGAGAAGTAGGCCAGTTTAATTTTACTGCTGCTGAAAAAGAAGCCTTAGTTGCTTTTTTACATACATTAACTGATACCGAAATGCTAACGGATGAAAAATATAGCAATCCATTTAAATAGATTACAGCCAATGAAATATATTATTTACTCCATCCTAATATTTACCATCTTTTCTTGTCGAGAAAATGAAGATTCCATAGACTCATCCAATACAGAAAACCACCCAAATATTTTATTGATTATAGCGGATGACCTTGGCAAAGATGTCGTAAAAGGTTTTGAAGAAGGATCAGTCAAAGCAGAAACACCAAACATTGAAAACATAAAAAATAATGGCCTGACTTTTACACGTTTTTGGACATATCCTTCTTGCTCTCCAACAAGGGCATCCATACTTACAGGCAAATACGGTTTAAGAACAGGAGTTAAATGGGCTGGAGACATCATTGATGTTTCCGAAACAAGTTTGCAAACATACATTCATCAACAAACGAATGGTCAATATGCTACAGCTGTTGTGGGTAAATGGCATCTATCCGGCAATGATACTTCTATAAATCCTGAAGTATTTGGAATTGATTATTATGCTGGTTTAATACGGGGTCAAGCACAAAGCTATTACAACTGGCAGTTGACCGAAAACACAGAAAACAATCTTGAATCAAGCTATGCTACAACTAAATTTACAGATTTGGCCATCGATTGGATCAATCAACAAAGTAAACCATGGTTTATGTGGCTAGCCTACAATGCTCCACACACTCCTTTCCATGTACCTCCTAGCGAAATGCATAATCAAGGTGATTTGCCAGCCTATACTGAAGGGCTTGATCCTTTACCATACTATATAGCTGCAGTCGAAGCCATGGACTATCAAATAGGAAGATTAATGCAAAGTATACCTTCGGATGAATTAGAGAACACCACGATTATCATACTGGGTGATAATGGTACACCTAATGAAGTCGCTCAAGCTCCATATCTCAGTTCCACATCCAAAGGCACCTTATACCAAGGTGGCATTAACACACCTTTAATCATGTATGGTAAAAATGTGCAAAGAACAGGAGAAGATGATAATCCCATAAGTAGTACGGATTTGTTTGCAACTATTTCCGCGCTTGCCGGATCGGAAGTCAATACCATTAACGACAGTAAAAGTTTTAAATCGCTTTTAGATACAGAAAACGACATTGAACATTTTCAATATGTTGAAAAACTAAATGAGGGTTCAGATCGGTGGACACTCAGCGATGGGAAATATAAACTCATCGATGGTGATGGCGGTTTACAAGAATTTTTCGATCTGCAAAGCGATCCTTATGAAACCAACAACTTATTAGATGGTAATATATCCACTGAAGAATTAGAAATAAAAAACCAATTGGAAGAAGCTATATCTTCCATAAGGGAGTAATATTAGCATGGTGCCAACCATTAAATCGATGATTTCATTGATTCAGCTCAAATGGATGATTTTACTAATTCCTTTGCTACTTCTGGTAAACCTTCACAAGCTGTTTTTTGTATAAAATGAACCCTAGATACATTTACATCTGGTTTCCCTGGATCTACGACTATGATTGGCACATCCGGTCCACAATAATGAATAAGTCCAGCCGCTGGATAAACCACCATAGATGTACCTACTATTAGCAAAATATCGGCTTCTTCTACGATTTGCTGGGCATACACAATATTAGGTACTGCTTCTCCAAACCAAACTATATCAGGGCGCCACTGTCCACCATCTGGTGCTAAATCACCAAGATGGATATCACCTGTGTGTACCTTGGAGGAATTTTCATCTTTTACACTCCTTATCTTCCTTAATTCTCCATGGAGATGTAAAATATTAGAAGAACCAGCTCTTTCGTGTAAATCATCCACATTCTGGGTAATAATATGCACGTCAAAATGTTCTTCTAAATCCACCAGTGTGGTATGACCAAGGTTGGGCTCCACTTCAAATAATTGTGCTCTGCGCTGATTGTAAAAATCTAATACTAAAGCTGGATTCTTTGCAAAACCTTGAGGGCTTGCCACCTCCATCACATCATGACCTTCCCATAGACCATTCGAATCTCTAAAGGTTTTAATGCCACTCTCAGCACTGATACCTGCACCTGTTAGCACGACTAATTTCTTCATATTAAACTCATTATGAACAAAAACTTCTTTGAGATAAAAACAACATTGGCAAAAATAAATTAAAAAAAACCTAACTTCTGTAACCTTTTTGCAAGCAATATTATCTAAGTAATAAACAATATATTATGATGAGTCCACATATGGTAGTTTCCATTTTGATTATTTCTGTAGCCGTAAGTATTTTTTATTTCTTAAGATCGCGTCACATCGAACGAATGGCAAGAATTGAAAGAGGTCTGACAGATAATGATGTCAAAACGCGAAAACTGTTTTTTGAAATCAAGTTTGGAATGTTAGCTTTAGGTGTAGGTTTAGGTCTCTTTTCAGCCTATTTTCTGGAAAGATTACTGCCAAACAGCGGCCCTATTTATCCTGCATTAATGCTAATGTTCGGAGGTGCAGCCTTGGTTCTTTCCTATTTTGTAGCGAACCAATTGGATAAAAAATAATCCATTGGAATCTCTCTACATTAAGAAGATACTTGCAGGTGACCATAAAGCTTTTAGTTTTTTAGTCAGTCAGCACCAAGATATGGGTTATGCTGTAGCTATTTCTATCGTGAAAAATGATGCTAAAGCACAAGATGTTGTCCAAGACAGTTTTGTAAAAGTATTCCATAACCTCAGCACCTTCAACCAAACATCCAAGTTCTCCAGTTGGTTTTATAAAATAGTGTATAATACTGCTCTACAAGAGCTCAAAAGATCAAATAGACAGTGGGCTGTAGAAAGTGAATCTGTGGAAGTTTTTTCCGATATCAGTATTGAAAATAGTGCAATAGAATCATTGAAAACAGAACAACTCCGTCTTATTATTAAAACTACTTTAAAGCAACTTCCACCCAAAGAAGCACTAGTACTCCAATTGTATTATCTAAACGAACAATCTATTAAAGAGATCGAAGATATCACTCAATTTAGTGCGGCTAATATTAAAGTTTTATTGCATCGTGGAAGACAACATTTTTATAAAGCAGTGCAGCAAAGTCAAAATATTTCTACTTTTAATGAACTAGATATTTAAATCATGCTTGAAGACAAATATTTAAAAGATAAGTTTACCCAAATTCAACCCATTTACAAAGCGGTGGATTTGGAAGATTCGATCATGAAGAAAATTGAGAGACAAGCTAATTATAAGATGCAAATAGCTAGATATAAGCGATTAGGCCGTATTAGTTTAATCGTTTCACTTTCCATTTTTGCCATTTACGGTTTGAGCTTTTTATTGGATGAAAGTTCCACATCAGGAGAAAAACTAAACCATCAACTAGGCTTAATACTGCTGAGCTTCATACTGATTATTACGCAGTTAGAAAGTTCCAATCGCCTAAAAAAAATAAATCTATAGTCCTGTAAAATAATATGGATTTAAACCGTAGCTGCCAGTGATTTTTCCATACGCTTTCTAAGGTTGTGATCTAAATGGATCTTTCTTAAACGGATGCTTTCTGGTGTTACCTCGATGCACTCATCCGCATTAATGTATTCCATGTATTCTTCCAATGTAAACTGAATGGCTGGTGCAATTCTCACACTCCCATCTGAGCCACTCGCTCGCATGTTAGTCAGCTTTTTACCTTCTGTTATGTTAACCACAATATCCGTATTACGATTGTGCTCGCCCAAGATTTGGCCATTGTAAACTTCTACACCTGGATCGATAAAAAATCGGCCTCTATCTTGTAATTTATCTACAGAATATGGCGTAGCTAAACCTGTATCTTTAGCTATAAGTACTCCATTTAAACGACCAGCAATTTCACCTTTCCACGGAGCATATTCTAAAAATCTGTGAGCTAAAACAGCACTACCTTGTGTCGCAGTGAGCATGATGGATCGTAAACCGATCAAACCTCTTGATGGAATTTCAAACTCGAGATGTTGCATATCTCCTTTTGCTTCCATAATTTTCATTTCGCCCTTGCGCTGAGTCACTAAATCGATTACCTTACCACTGTGCTCAGAAGGAACGTCTACAACCATCGATTCGATAGGTTCGTGTTTCTTGCCATCGATTATTTTAGTAATTACCTGAGGTTGTCCAATGGTTAATTCGTATCCCTCTCGTCTCATCGTTTCGATCAATACACCTAAGTGCATAATGCCTCGACCATATACTAAAAAGGTATCCCCACTTTCCGTAGGTTCGACTTTTAAAGCTAAATTTCTTTCTAATTCTTTTTCTAGCCTATCATTGATGTGTCTACTCGTGACAAACTTTCCTTCTTTTCCAAAGAATGGCGAGTTATTAATCCCGAAAGTCATATTCATCGTTGGCTCGTCTATGGAAATCAAAGGCAATGCTTCTGGATTTTCCAAAGCGGCTATAGTCTCTCCAATATTAAAACCTTCTACACCTACTACTGCGCAAATGTCTCCTGCATGTACTTCAGAAACCCTCTTTTTTCCCATTCCTTCAAACAAATACAGCTCTTTAACTTTATGTTTTTGCACGTTTCTATCTCGCTTACATAAACTAATCTGTTGATTTTCTTTAATCGACCCTCTTGCTACTTTACCAATAGCAATCCTTCCAGAAAAACTAGAATAATCCAAGGAAGTGATTTGCAGTTGCAAGCTACCTTCCTCCGTCTTTGGCTCTGGAACATGCTCTAAGATCCCGTCCATAAGTGGTGTGATATCTTCGCATTGTACATTCTCCTTATTAAACCAACCAAATTTTCCTGACCCGTAAAAAGTAGGAAAATCTAATTGCTCTTCAGATGCATCTAATTGGAAAAACAATTCGAATACCGCTTCATGCACTTCATCAGGTCTACAGTTTTCTTTGTCTACCTTATTAACGACCACGATCGGACGCAATCCTAGTTCTAATGCTTTTTTAAGTACAAACCTAGTCTGAGGCATAGGCCCTTCGAAAGCATCCACTAGCAAGATAACACCATCCGCCATTTTTAAAACACGCTCCACCTCTCCACCAAAGTCGGCGTGACCAGGTGTATCGATGACATTAATTTTAGTGTCTTTGTAGATGACTGCAGCATTCTTGGAAAAGATGGTAATACCTCTTTCCTTTTCAAGATCGTTGCTATCCATGATGAGTTCTCCAGTCTCTTCATGCGCATCGAACACATCTGTAGAGTGAAGAATGTTATCAACTAATGTTGTTTTACCATGATCTACATGGGCAATAATTGCTATATTACGAATTTTCATAATGTGTCTTTAACCGTTGCGCAAATGTCGTCTTTTATTTGGACTTATGCACTAAAAGCAGGCATAGAAACAACATAATTTCGAATATTAACGGAAAACCGATGTAAATAAGCTAAAAGTGCCACTTAAGTGAGTGAATTTCAAGCAGTTTAGCTAGGAAATAAGCCTAATTAATCAATAAAAATCATTTATTTCGAGCAGCTTTATTGAACCAAAATAATCAACAAGTTATGAATGCAAAAACCCTAATTTTAATCGGAATTATCATCATATTACTTGGTGTTATCCTATATTTTTTTCCGAATGCTTTTAAATGGTTTGGCAATTTACCTGGTGACTTTAAATCAAAAGGAGAACATACGAGTTTCTATTTTCCGCTTACAAGTATGATTATTCTAAGTATTTTGTTCAATATTGTGCTTCGAATGTTTAGATATTTCTCATGAAAACAATGCGAATAACTTTTTCCCTTTTAGGCTTACTTGCTGGATTGCTTTTTGCCCAATCTTGTTCCTATTTACCATCAAATGAACTAGTCGGCGAATTAAATGACTATGCTGAAGATCCTGACTATATCACTTTCACATCTGTGAGTGATACGGTGCCCAATAAAGAAAATGTCTTTGTCTTTTTTCCAGGAGGCTTAGTCGATCCTCACGCTTACATTAATCCATTAAGCCAATGTTTAGAGAGTTTTAGTCGTATCATTATCATCAAAGCAGATGCTAATCTCTCCATTTTGCCAACTCCAAATCTTGAAGATATTGTAGAGACTTTTGATCTTGACGAATCGCATCGGATCATTGTAGGTGGTCATTCATTAGGTGGTGTTTCCGCTTGCCAATTAGCGGCAGATGAAGACTTAATCGCTGGATTGATTTTAATGGCGAGTTATCCAGCCAGTGCTGATGACTTATCGGACTTTCAAGGTCAAGTACTCTCTATTACGGCTTCAGAAGATCGCATTTACGACAGAGATATCTTTTTAGAGCGTCAAAACCAGCTACCTGCAGGAATAAGTACGCAAATATTAAGTGAATTACCAACGTTTGTTGCTCCAAATGAGAGCGTCTATTTCGACATTCTGGGTGGAAATCATGCCCAATTTGGAGATTATGGAAAACAAAAAGGTGAAGAAGAAGAGCCTGTGCTTTCCGCAGATGCACAACACTCCATTGTGGCACAAGTTATACAACGCTTTAAACAAGCTTCATTATGGGATTAAGGATTGCGATAGGGATATGTTGTTTTATGGCTTGGTTCAATGTTGCTTCTCAACAAATTAATGTGGGATCTTCACGAGCTATAGGAATTGTTTACCAGGATAAAGCGGATGTTTTCGATAACAATCAGTCATATAACTTTCAATTTCGTTCGAGTTTTAGACCCTTAGCCATAGGTATGGAGTTTAGGACCATTGATTGGGGGAATCAGATAGGTATTTCTTTACTATATAATAATTATAAAACCTTTAATGAACGTTGGGGATTGCAATATGATATTGGGATGATCCATAGTATTGCTTTATTTAGACCGGGCTTTAAATACAGTATTGGATTGCTTGGCAGAACATCCTTAGCTTATCAGTTAAATGAAAAACATCGTATTGAGTTTGGTGTAGCTCTTCGTTACGATAAAATACTAGCCTATAATGATTTTGGAGCCATCAATCAGACCTTGGAATTGCCTATCCATCTTTCGATCACTCGACAATTATTTCCGAAAATGATCCAAGAATAATGCTCACGCTGATTGTTTCGCCCATTGTGCTGAGTCTGTTCTTAATTGTTGTTGTTTTTGTGCTAGAACGACTGAACTTTTTAAATATGAGTGGTGCTTTAGCCACGATTTTGTTAGGACTTAGTATTTTATTTGTTTTCCATCCAGCTTACATCATCTACCCTATTGTTTTTCTTTTACTTGGCAGTTTAGCAAGCAAGCTAAATAAGCAGGCGGATGCCGAAAGAAAAGGCAGAACAGCTGTCCAGGTATTAGCGAATGGAGGTCCTTCTCTATTCATCGTTTTAGCTTCGGCCATTTATCCAAAATCTGCTTGGTTTGGAGCCTTTATTGTCTGCTATGCTGTGGCTCTTAGCGATACATTAAGTAGTGAATTAGGAAAATATTTTAAGCATCCGACATACGATGTTGTAGGTTTTAAACTAATGGATGTTGGTCTATCAGGTGGAGTGAGTTGGTCTGGCACCTTAGCGGGTTTTGTAGGTTCTGGAATCATTGCTTTTGTAGCTTACTTACTAGGTCATGCCGATATGCATTTATGTGTGATGATCTGGGTCGCAGGATTTGTGGGTATGTTATTGGATAGTGTTTTAGGCAGTACTCTACAATCGAAGTATAATGAGGGAGGAAAGATTAAGGAATATGGTAGTCGAGAGTACTTAGTGCGTGGTATCCATTGGGTGAATAATCATTGGGTAAATTTTTTGAGTATTGTTGTGGTGGCTTTGTTGTTTGTGCTAGTTTTTTGGTAGCACCTATTAGTATTTTATTTATCCTTAATAACATCGCAAGGCAAATTAGATTTTTTAATGCTCATTTAGTCGAGTTTATGATTAGAGATTCTGTAAGATTTTCTAAATCTTGAAGAGAAATGAGAATCACCAGTATTTGATAAATCACTGCTCTTCTTTAATCCAAATATTTCCTTCCAAAAACTCATTATTTTAAAATGATGTTCTATAATGAGAATGGTTATAGAAGCTTTACGAAATATTTGACAAGAGTACAATTTGGGTACCAGTAAATATTTTATTGACTATTCATTCCATCTATTACTTATTAGTAAGATCAGAATCACAACCCATAACAGCTAAGTGATATTGGGATCCTCGTTTGAGGTAAAGCATTGCACTTGAAGTGTCTTTCTTAATACCATTTATTTCGTAAGTAAGAGAATAGGACACATCAGTCATACCGTCTAAACCGATATCAATAATTTCTCCAACTTTAATATTTGATATTATAGTTCCTTTTGGATAATTATCACATGTCCCACTAGGAAGTTTTGTGGCTAGGTCATTGATAATTTGCTCTTCGAATGTCATGCTGGAAGAACAAGCCAGCAATAAGCTAGTAATAACCAGCATGATCGTGAATGGATTTTTCATTGTTTTGATTTTTATAATTCAAATTAGTCTCAAAAGGCTGCGATTGCCAATACCCTATTGTTTTGTAAACAGCACATTGTTTGTTGGATTCTTATATCGCTTAAACAATTGGTAAGCTGCAAATAAGGAGATAATTGTCCCAATAATTATCATGCCTGTCTGTCCAATGGTGTTGTATAAGAAAACCATCAAGGCTGCATTGCCCCTTGACCTTCTAGTGCCGCCCACTTCTTCAAAAGAAGAAGCATCATCAATAAATCCAAAATAGATGGTTAAGCCAACAGCTAGTAATAAATAGGATGCATTAATTAGTAGCGGTTTGGTTTTTTGCTCTTGAATTGAAGATTTAGACATGGCCAATTGTTCGCCCAAATAATTTCCATAAAGAGTTGCTTGCCTGTTATCATTGAACTTTAAATCTAACTTTTTAAGTTTCTCTTTTTTATTGATATAGCTGAGCTTAATAGTATCTGATGATTCATTAAAAGATATATCCTGAATTTTACTGGAATCAAAAACCTCAACTGATTTTCGTATGCCTGTTCTATCTTTTGCTGCTTCAAACTTTTCGGCCGATTTTACTTCATTAGAGCTTAGCCAAAATTCGGAACCTTTAAATAGAAATGATTTAAATATAAAACCTCCGTTGATAGGAATTACTGGGTTGTTCATTTGATTTTTTTTAAAAGATAATGCTATTAAACATAAAATCAAAACGCGAAAGTTTAAATATTCAATACCTCCATTCATAATGTAAAAAATGAGTGAAGCAATTGGGCAGTATTTGTGACGACAGAGCTATCACTTTTATAAGCGACATTCTTTGTATTTTTAAAATAAAAATTATTTCTGGAAATATAATTTGGAAACAAAAGGCAGATAGTAAGCTTACCTCTGCCAAAAATACCTTAAGGTTTATATATTCATTAATTGATTTTCGGTTTTTGTTGGTTGCGTTTTCAGGGACTGTTTTTTCGCTACAATCTTCTTTAAAATGGTACGGTTATATTTTACTCTTTTGTATTTCTTACATTTTATTTCGGATCATTTCAGAGTTGTTTGAAAAGGCTTGGAATAGAAGAAAATTAATAGAAGGTTTTACTGATCAAGGAATATTTTTTACTTGGGGAAAGAGACTGAAAGATAATTTATTTGTGCCCTTTTCAGACATTAATCAAATTCATTTAGTTAAGGACAAAGACAATCCAAGAATTTTATTTTTTTGTAGAAACAATGCATTTTCAGTTTCCCACCTATTTTTAATTGATGAGAGTACCACCTTACTAAAATTTAATCAAGTTAAAAATATTGAATATGTTTTTCGACTGCTTAAAGAGCAGCATGAGAGGCATCCCTTTGTTGATACACAAGTTCAAGTCAATAATAGACATTTAGTTTTATCACCCAAAGCCATAGTTCGTCTCACTCATTATTATTCTTTTGTAATTGTATTTTTTGCATGTTTTACTTTAATTGATCTATTAGATTTTTTAGTATTTGATCCCATCAACATTCAAGACGAAATTCAAAATGTGGAATATTTGCTTGGACCAAATGATAATGTTTTTAGAACTGAAGTCTATACCAATAATGGTTATAAACTTGAGATTAAAGGTGAGCAGTTAAATTTAGAGGAAGATATTACTTTAATTGTTTCACCAATTTTTAAAAGATTCCATGGCTCTAAATTTGAAAATCAAAAAGGTCCTAATAGAAATTATCTAGGAATAAATCTTGGGCTTAAAATAATTTTAATGATTGTATCAGCTTTTTGCTCTGTTTATCTTTTGATTCACAGAGGAGATATTTCAAGAGTTGATTTGGCATTTTTCATTCTTTTGCCACTTATTCTTTTTATATTATGTTATTGGCTTTTTCTCTTATAGTTGATTACCGATAAGCATTCATTATAAATAGATCACTCTTCAAAATAGTTTTGATATAATTGTTTTGTCAATGTTTTAATCCTTTGTTTTAGGCGCTTTGGTTTTAATACAGTAATCGATGGTCCAAATCCAAGAATCAATCTTTCTACCTCATAATTGTGATGAACTCGAAGAGTTATTAATATTGAACCATCAGGACATTCTCCAATCATTTCTTGAGATGAATGAAATGGTTTAGTTACAACATAAGGCGCATTAGTACGATCCACTTTTAGTTCAATATCTATAAGTTCTTTGTCCGAAAGCACGGTCACTCCGTAGGTATTATCATAATAAGTTTCGGGATCAAAGTCTGAATGAATATAGGGTGCTTCGAGATTGTATTCAATAGACTGAATTCTATCTAATGCAAATGTCTTGATGGTTTGACTTTCTGGACTCTTACCCACTACAAACCATCTATTATTAAACTCTTTGAGAATATAAGGTGTAAAGTTTACCGTCGAAGGCTTAAGTGCTTTGAAGGATTGATAGGATATGTCTATAACCATTTTCTTTAAAATGGCCTGATAGATGGTGTCGATATGATTTATACCCAACAGATGTTCATTGTTGTCCAAGTGTATAATGGGCGTTTGATCCTTGGTCTCTCGATAAACCTTATCTTCCAATTTTTGGATTACGCCGTTTAACTCTGAAAACAGAGAAAAGTTTTTGAACTGCCGGAGCATTTCCATGGATTCTGTCAGGATGTCTAGATCTATTTCATTAATCGGAATGTCTGTAATAGAGTATTGTGGCTTATCATATTTGTAAAAACGCTTTTCGTAAACCACAATAGGAGCATTATAACCTAATTTATTACTTCTCATGTTTTGAATATCTAACTGCACTGTTCTTTTACCTACATAAGCATCTTTTCCTTCAAATTCATAAAGAGCATCAGAACAAGCTTCGATAAGATCAGCTAAGGTCCACCTTCTATTTGTGTTCTGAAGGCATTTGTCTATTGTGAGATAGCGGATTAGCGCATTTTTATTAGTGGCCATCAAAGAAATTTTTATATTTTCTAAACTACGCAAAATAATTGCGTAGTTGCGTACATATCTTGCAGTATAAATAGAATTATTATGAGCATCAATGGAAATGATTTAATAGAAATGGGTTTTAGACCAGGAAAGTGGTTTAAAAAAGCACTTGAGCATGCTAATAAACACCAACTGAGTGGGGAGCATTTGAAAGTCTATTTAGAAGGGATTCAACCCAAAGAAATATTTCCGCATAAAGAACCAAAGCCTTATGCTGTAAATATTAATGCAGATAATGAAATAGAAGAAGCTAATGTCAATAAGGTGTGCGAAAGTATGGATGAGTTGATGAAAGTTCCTACAATTACCAAAGGTGCTATCATGCCAGATGCATGCCCGACTGGACCATCTGGTCACATACCTGTGGGAGGTATTGCTGTTGCAGAGAATGCTATTCATCCAGCTATGCACAGTGCTGATATATGTTGCTCTGTGATGATGACATCTCTGGGATATATAGACCCAAAATTGGTATTGGATGCAGCACATAGTATTACGCACTTTGGCCCAGGCGGTAGAGATGATTTCAGTGATATACCTCAAGATTTGGCTGATAGAATCAAAGAAAACGAATTCTTAAATTCAGAAAGAAGCATCATGTTGTCAAGAAAGCACTTGGGCACACAAGGTGATGGTAATCACTTTCTATATGTGGGGCAATCAGAACAGACAGGAGAGACCATTATAGTGACTCACCATGGCAGCAGAGGTTTTGGCGCAAACCTCTATAGACAAGGCATGAAGGTAGCAGAATCATTCAGAAAGGAAATATCGCCAAAGACGATGAAGACCAATGCGTGGATACCATATGATACTGAAAAAGGAAAACTCTATTGGGAAGCATTGCAAATCATAAGAGCATGGACCAAGTTGAATCATGAGATTTTGCACGATGCCACTGCTCGTATAATTAAAAAACATCCTACTCAAAGATTCTGGAACGAACATAACTTTGTTTTCAAAAATGGAAAGGACTTCTACCATGGTAAAGGTGCCACACCACTAGACGATAGTTTTGTACCAGACTCTACCAATGGATTAAGGCTGATTCCATTGAATATGAGCGAACCAGTGCTAATTGTGAAAGGTGAGACCACAGATCAAAACCTAGGATTTGCTCCTCATGGTGCAGGTAGAAACGTCAGTAGATCACATCATAAACGGACAAATTCTGATAGAACTATTGAAGAAATCTTTGCTCAAGAAACGTCGGGCTTAGATGTAAGGTTTTTCTCTAAACAGATAGACATTACTGAATTACCTTCGGCATATAAAAACGCTCAAGCTGTTCAAGCTCAAATGCAAACTTATGGGCTGGGTGAGGTCATAGATAAGGTATTACCATATGGTTGTATTATGGCAGGTGATTGGAATAAAGACGCTCCATGGAAAAAACGCAAAAGAAGAAAAAAAGAATAAGTGGGTAGGTTTTTTGAGTAAAAATAATGCAGTCACTTGCAATGTTTGGTTTTGCAGTTTATCTTAAAATTTTACTGTATTGTACAGTAAACAATAAAATTTATGAGTGTCTTCATATTTGAATAATTTTTCACGAACTAGGACATACTTGTTGATAATATCAGCTTGTGTTTTGCTGAATTAATTCACTTTTGAAAAACTCAACTCATCAGAAATTAAATATGAAGTAGAAAGAAGAAAAACCATATCCCTTGATAGTAAGCCTTTGGCATTCATTTAAAGCTACCAAACACTTACCGTTCAAGGGAATTATTATTTGTAGAAATAATCTACGGCAAAGATGTACCCATTTTTATATTATAAAAAAGACAATTATGTCTCATTGTAACATTATTTAAATTCATATAAAAAAATGCATTATATGTATTTATTAGCCATAATTTCCTTCTAACAAATTACATCTTTAGTGTACCTTTAGGATAGCGTATCGATTATGTTTAAAATCCTTAATAAACCTTATCCGGCACCTGAACCAGGCATTAGAAGTATCCTTATTTCCATTGGTGTAGGTCTATTTATTGGGTTTTTTCTAGCCTATTTCCAACCCTTCGATCTGGATAAGGTAGTCATGCAAAACAAAACACTTAAAATCTTAGGGTTCGGAGTCATTAGTTTTTTCACTGTAGCCATTTTTAATCATTTCATCCCTCTTTTCTTTCCTCAAACTATATCTGATAAAAATTGGACAGTAGGTAAAGAAATATTCGGTTTTATTTTAATGATTACCTGCATAGCTGCTTTTAATATTATCTATTCAAATCTAATAGGAGCCCTAGCATTTAGTTTCAAAAACATTATCGAGATGATGGCCTCGACGTTTACCCTTGCGATCATTCCTTCTACTTTTATGATATTACTAGATCACAACAGAAAGCTTAAAAAATATGTAGACGAAGTCCAGCAGTTAAACATACCCGTAAATCCACCTCAACCTAAAACGATCAGCAATATTAATATCCAAACAGATGCAGCAAACGAACAATTAACCATTAAACCAGACTTGTTTTTGTATGCGGAAGCTGATGGAAATTACGTAATCGTCTTTCATCACAATAACAGCCATATAGAAAAGAAAATGTATCGTACTACGCTCACTAAATTAGATACTCAAATTCCACTCGAACATATCATAAAATGTCACCGATCTTTTATTGTCAATCTTGATAAAGTAAATGATGTCAAAGGCAATGCACAAGGTTTTAAATTATCCCTTGATGCCTCCCCTGCTCAAGTACCAGTTTCTAGAAAATTTGTTCCACTAGTAAAAGATTACTTCGCAAATAAATCATAATTGTGGGTATTATTTTAATTTAATTTACCTTGTCATTCATCCCAAAACCTTGATTTTTAGCCCATTTCTTTGTTATTAATCCCACTTCTTTGATGACTACCACTAAATAAATTTTAAGTCTCTTGTTGCTTATACATTTGAATCATCAACAAACAACAAGAAATAAAATATCACTTATGAAAACGACACTAACTATCCTTTTATCTCTTCTACTTAGTTTAGCTTTATCTGCTCAGACTAATCTTGTCCAAAATATTAAAGGCCAAGTAATAGATGCTGACACAGGATGGCCTTTAATCGGTGCTAATATCCAAGTCCTTAATCAAGAAAACACCATCGGAACAAGTACAGATATTGATGGTTATTATACATTAAATGAGTTACCAGTAGGCCGTTATAGCCTAGTTTGCACCTATCTAGGATATAAACAACAGCAAGTGAGCAATATGCTCTTAACTTCCGGGAAGGAACTCATTATAAATTTTTCTTTAAGCGAACAAGTTATTCTGGATGCAGTAACCATAGTTGCCACCAAAGAAACTAATGTAAAAGTAGACGAACTAGCAACTATAAGCATTCAAAGTTTTGACTCAGAAGTAGCGAGTCGATATGCAGGAAGCAGAAACGATGTTGCCCGTATGGCTGCTGGATTTGCTGGTGTTTCAGCGAATGATGATTCGCGTAATGATATCGTAATACGCGGAAATTCTCCATCCGGTTTGTTGTGGAAATTAGATGGCATAGATATCCCTAATCCGAGTCATTTTGGAGCACTAGGAGCTACCGGAGGGCCTGTAAGTATGCTTAACAATAACTTACTTGACAATTCACTTTTTATGACAGGTGCCTTTCCTGCTATTTATGGCAATGCATTATCTGGTGTTTTTGACTTGTCCCTGCGTAAAGGAAACAAGGATAAACATGAATTTACAGCCCAAGTTGGCTTCAATGGTGTAGAATTAGGAGCAGAAGGACCTTTTAGTAAAAACAGTTCGGCAAGTTATTTAATTAATTACCGATACTCTGTGGTGGATTTAATCAGCAAGTTAGGAAATGCAGGTGGAGGCACCGGCACCGGAAATGCCATTCCAAGATATCAGGATCTGAGCTTCAAGGTAAATGTTCCCACCAAGAAAATAGGTGTATTTAGTTTCATCGGATTAGCTGGAAATTCCGGTATTGATTTTCTTGCGGAAGAGTTAGACCCAGAAAACCCTGGCCTATTTTCACAAGGCAACCAGAACTTAAGATACCGATCAAACATGGGTGTCACAGCATTGACCAACAAACACTATTTTTCTAACAAAACATATGGAAAAGCAAGTCTTGCATTTTCTAGAGCTGGAGTGCAAACTAAACTTGACACCTTAACTTTAGCATTAGAAGAGGTCCCTATTTATCGCGATGACTCTTTCCAAGATCGAATCAGGTTAGCTTATGATGTAAAACACAAATGGAATACCCAACACAGTTTGATGATAGGTGCCAATGTTAATCAAATGAGTTTTACCTTTGAAGACAGTACTCGACTAGCCGATAGTTCGTTTAGAAGCTTAAGAGATTTTAATGGCTCATCGAACCTATTCCAAGGATATGCGCAATGGCAATTTAAACCCAATAACAAATGGGTGTTAAACACTGGAATTTTTAGTCAATTTTTTGCCTTAAACAACAGTTATTCGATCGAACCCAGAATCAATGCTCGCTACGAAATTAATCCTTCGATAGCTTTAACTGCCGGTCTGGGAAGACATAGTAAGCTCCAAGATTTTCAGCTATATCTATTACAAACAGAGCAAGCGGACGGTACTTTTTTAAAAACAAACCAAGACCTAGAAATGACGCAAAGTGATCAGGCTATGTTAGGGATGGATATTTACCTTACCAAAGGGTGGAGCCTGAAAACCGAAGCATACTACCAAAGCCTGAGTAATGTCCCAATCGAACGCGATTCGTCATGGTATTCTGCCATTAATGAAGGCGCTGATTTTGGAATTCCATCCGTTGATTCATTGATTAATGGTGGTACAGGAACTAATTATGGAATCGAATTGACATTAGAAAAGTCGTTCGTTAAAGGCTTCTATCTTTTAGCGACTACTTCACTTTTTGACTCAAAATATAAAGGCAGTGACTTAAAAGAAAGAAGCACAGCCTTTGACAATGGTTATGTAGCCAACATCCTTACAGGTAAAGAATTTACCATTAATGAAAAATTGTCGATTGCTACTGATGTAAAACTTACAACAGCCGGTGGAAGAAGATATACGCCCATTGATTTAGAAATGTCCAAATTACAAGGAGCTACTGTCTTAGATCGAGAAAGAATATTTGATGAGCAATTTGCGGATTATAGACGCATAGATATAAAACTAACGATCCGTCATAACATGAAACGTGCTTCGCAAGAATGGTCTGTAGATTTACAAAATGCATTTAACAATCAAAATATCTTTGCTCAAAGCTATGACCCTGAAACCCAAAGCATAAATACCACCTACCAACTGGGTCGTTACCCGGTCATAAATTACAAGATTACCTTCTAAAATAAAGACAGCGACATTGGTTTATTTGCCAATGTCGCTTTATCTTGGATTGAAAGATTATTACATGGAAAAGGGACTCTTAGAAAAAACAGGAAAACCTTTAGAGCACTGGGTAGAAATAGTGCGTCAATCCGAAATCCAAAAACACAAAGCCATCATTGATTTCTTAAAAACCTCACATGGCTTCACTTATGGTTTTGCTAATTTTGTAGCTCACAAAGCAAAATCTTCGGACGCTGCCTCCCAAGATAAAGATACATTAGTAGACAATCAATATAAAGGCAAAGAATCCCTTAGACCTATCTACGAATTGCTGCACCAATCAATCGCAAAATTTGGACAAGATATCACTGTCACTCCCAAAAAAGGATCAGTGAGCTTTATCAGAAAAAAACAGTTTGCACTAGTCAAACCAGCAACAAAAACAAGAATCGATCTTGGACTAAAAATAAAAGACAAAGCCGTAAATGAACGATTAGAAAACTCAGGACCTTTTGGCACCATGTGTACACACCGAGTTAAAATAAGCAAGATTGAAGACATTGACAATACACTCATTAATTGGTTAAAAGAAGCCTATGAACAATCTATCTAAATCATCTTTAAGCCCCTTTCATTTAGCAATTCCAGTCCATGATTTAAATATTTGTCGAATTTTCTATCGCGATGTTTTAGGTCTTTCAGAAGGCAGAAGCAGTGATCAGTGGGTAGATTTTAATTTTCATGGGCACCAATTAGTTATCCACGAAACGGGTGAAAAAACTAGAGAGCTAAATCATAATGCAGTGGATGGTCATGCGGTCCCTATTCCGCATTTTGGGATCGTTTTAGACTGGGAATTATTTCATTCTTTCGCCACAACATTGAAAGAGAAGAATGTCACCTTTGTCATAGAACCTTATATTCGCTTTGAGGGTGAGGTAGGCGAACAAGCGACTATGTTTTTTTACGACCCATCAGGTAATGCCTTGGAGTTTAAATCGTTTCGAGACATGAACCAACTTTTTGCTTCCTAAGCCGGATATGTACAAACCAAAAAGCCACCTTTACCTGTGTAAAAGTGGCTTAAAGCTAAACTTAATAATCCTGGATGTCCGATAAACCGTATTAATTAATAGTAAAGATCTACTAAGCTTAACCCAGAGAAAAACATGAATCTGAGCGTTCTAGATTCTTTCAATACTGCCTGAAGGAAATACTAAATTTTGTCCAATTTCTATGATAGAATGTGTGGGCGCGTTTTCTGGGATAGCCCCTACAAGTGGTTTTAAAGCAAAAGGTGCAGGACTATTATCTGGAAATGGCTCCACACTGATTACAGCAGTTTTACCAGAGAGATCTACAGGAAAACTCAACCCACTAGGTGCATTCTGCAAAAAGTCTTCGCCTGGATATGGAGGTCCACCATTGGCTCCACTAAAACCATCAAAGTTATCCGCTCCAGATGCACTCGAAAAAGTGCCCGTTGTTACAGGTACTCCATCAATGACGACCCAGCCTTCGTACATCCAACCTTCAGGTAAACTTGGTAAATCCAAACCTTCTTGAGCAATTCCAGAGGAATTATCTAAAAACCAAATACCACTGTTTTCATTGGTTTCATCGCTGTCTGTTGGAGTAGCCAAAATATAATTACCTCCCACACTATTAAAGTCCGTAGCTAATGCAGCACCATGATCTATGGTAAGATCTGCACTACCCCCAGAAATATCACCTGCCAAAATGTGTACCGCACTTGGAGCCGGATCATTATCAGGACTTGGCTCGATAGTTAAGACAAAAGCTGTAGCTGCATCTAAATCAGATTTAGCAACTTCAAAATTGCTTGCCGAAGCATTACCATCTGCATCAATCGTAAATACACCTGTAGTTACTGGACTACCATCCACAATAATCCATCCTTCATAAGCATAAGCTGATCCTAAATCCTCAAGACCATCTAAACTTAGATCAAAACTCGCCATTTCGACACTAGGGTTATCTGTATCATCATCGTTGCAAGAGCTAAAAAAACCAAGCGCCAAAAACAACATCATTATTCCATTTAATTTCAAATTCATATTCATATTTTTTTGTGATTAATAATCATTACACTTGTAATATGAGCACAAAAATGAAGGGTTGCCTAAGCCTAATTTTCACCCGCTTCTTTTTCAAGAAATGTATATTTGCAGACAATTTTAAGCACGAAATCTTGACAAACCTACTAACCCATAGGTAATTTGTAAGCTCAGTCACTCCTAACCAACCATATACCTGTGATAGACGTCTTAATAATTAGAAAAGAAAAAGATGAGAATACTATTCGTTTATTTGCTGCTGTTTACATTGCTTTCTTGCTCAAAAAATAATGAAATGTCAAGCGACTTTTTAAATTGCGACGAACTTGCAGAAAACTATAAAAAATACGATGGCGAACCAATCGATTGTCAATTTCATTACTACTTGACAGAATTTAATGATCAATCATACATTGAACTCAATGCTCATTGTGCAGATCTAACTCGCGCTTATGTCATTAATGAGAATTGTACAGACATATGTATAGAAGACCCATATAATGAAAACTCAGCTTGTGGTCAATATCTAAAAGATAGAAAGATCATAGAAGTCTTGTTGATAGAAAAGTAAAAAATGCTTTACCATTTTTCACATCAGCCACAAGATGCAGCCGCCCATCAAATTTTAAGATAAAGCATCGAATCGAGCGTTTCAAAGCCTATTAATCCAAAATGCTCCTTTATGATTAGTGACAGAAATATTGTTGAGCTGCTAAATTCGTTACTGACTAAGTTTTGGACCATTTCCATGTCGCATTTTAAAACATCCTCATAAATAATTGACCCCACTTCCAGATTTGAAATTGGGGTATATTTCGTTCCTTCATACTCTATTTCAAAAACTGAGTTGACTCCATCAAAAAAAACATTAGCTACTTGGAATAATGTATCGCCGTCCATTTCTTTATATTGAAAATGCACCTTTGAAAAACTTGAATGAAGATCAGCATTAGCTGAAATATTCTCTGATATCTGAATGCCAAGATCCGTAGAAGAATAGTGATTACTTAATTGATAAAAACATTCAACAAATGTGGTATCATTTGATCCAGATATTTGACATGCTCTAAAGGGGATATTTGTAGTACTTGAGTCAAACTCGAAACTGATTGTTTCACCTAAAACGTTTTTAAATACCCAATTTTCTTGATCGAAATTATCATTGTAAAGGCTCAAGTCTAGTTCTTCTCCTTCACAATCTCTACAAGGTTGAAAATCACAAGCCATGAATAAGAGTATGGACAAAATCAATGCAAATAAAAGTGTTCTTTTCATATCTTATTTTTAGATAAGACGAGACACTTAATAGAATGGTTTGGTGAAAATGCGCTTGATATTATAAGCTTATTGCTCTAAACTATTCTAAAACATATAATTCATCTGAGCAGAAACATTGATAGTGTTTAAGTAAGTTTTTGCATCACCAGTGGATGGTGCTTCTCTTAAATTACTCAGTGCTTTTTGGTAACCTAATTCGATTCCAGAGCTTATATGGTCGCTTAATTGGAAAGAAAAACCAGTTCCTACCGTCGCTGAAATAAAAAATCGATTAATATTTTCCTCTAGTTTATTTTCGATTTCCTTATTCATCATCATCGTACCATCTCTATAAACCTTAGCATCCATTTGTTGATCGATAGCTAATAGATAATTAGCGCCTAATCCTGCTTTTGCATAGAACTGAATTCGATGGTTACCCAAGAAGTTATATTTTAAAGCCCCACCAGTTCGAACAATTTGATACACTTCTGAGATATGTGTTTTATTTTCAAGCATTTCACCATCAGCTGTCGCATTATCCTCTAATCGAAATGCCACTTCCTCATTAAATCCACCCATGGGAGATTCTACTGCAAAGGCTGCTTTATACATCAGTTCTCCCGCCCCATTCATATAAGAATTTTGCGCGTCATAGGCCATCTCAGCCTGATATAAACTATGGTTATTTATACGATTATAAGACGCATCGTAGATGATTTCAAGCTTATCATTCAAAATTTGTTGATATCCTATACCCAGTGAATAACCTGAATAAAACTGATCGTATTCCGTCAATTCAAATGCCTGACCTTCCATATTTTTCATGCTAAGTGATGACAAAGAATAACCAGCTTCCACAAAGTATCGTCCTGTGTTTTGCACTGGTTTGTCCAGCTCAACGAGTTGCAGATGATTTACATTTAGTTTGTTGTCAACATTTGATACGATTTCTTGAGGCATATGCGATAGCATACTAATGACTAAATGCTCTCTAACCTTACTCAAGGGTTTAGTTTCTTCTTTAACATTTAACGAAACATTTTCAGCCGGCTCCTCTTGTATTTCATTGGCAACAAGTGCGAGGATATTTGTATTGTTTTTGTTTACTAGATTTTTATTTATTGCAGTAGTCGCTTTTGCTTCATGAGGGAGAGACGCAAAAATATTTGCTCCATCAATCTTAGTCGCAGGCCTAATACTTGTATCAGCATTACTTGTAGAAGCCTTGGTTTTATTTGTGGTTTTATTTGTTTTTTCTTGTTGCTTGTTTGTTTTTGTTTTATCCCTCTTCACTGATTTTGCCTTTTCAATGGCTGCTAGTGGCTTAGTTTCTGCTGCTACCTTTGTCGTTTCTTGCGAGGTCGTTGTAGTGATTAGCTTAGTTGCTGATTTTGAAGTTTGTGCTTGGTTTTTTGTTTGTTCGACTGCCCTTATTTGCTGAGTATTTTGTTCATCTTTTGTGACAAACCAAGCCGCACCTGCGATAGCTAAAAGTAAGATAAGCAGTATAAACCAGTTTCTAAAATTTGCAAATATTGAAGTGTTATTTAGAGTCTCATTTGGTTCAATATTGGGTGAAGACATTGAGTCCAGCGCACCATCTAATACACTCATCGAAGGGACATTCCATCCATTCTCATCAGCATGATCATCTGTTAGTTTTGATTGAATGTATTTATCTAATTCGGTATATTTATTTTCTTTCATTATTCTGGGCTTTAAACTAACACTTCTATACTTTTTTGAAGCATTTTTCTCGCTTTTGAAAGTTGGGATTTAGATGTTCCTACGCCAATATCTAAATAGGCTGCTATTTCGTTATGTGTGTATCCTTCCATGACGTACATGTTAAATACAGTACGATAACCATCAGGTAATTGTTGGATCAACTTTGTAAGTTCTTCAGACGATAAAATATTTGTATCCTCATCTTCATAGATAAAAGCTTCCTGCATGGCTTCTTCTTCCAGTTGTATGGATTGACGTTTTTCTCGTAAAAATTGCAAATTCTCATTGACCACAATTTGAGAAGACCAAGATTTAAAGGATCCACGCAATTCATCAAATTGATCAATTTTGGAAAAGATTTTTATCAAAGCATTCTGAAGCACATCCAAGGCATCGTCTTTATGACTACAATACCTTAAACAGATCATATACCATGGAGTACGGTATAGCTTATAGGCAGCTGTTTGGGCATCCCGATCTTTTAATTTTAAACCTTGTATCAATGATTTTTCCAAGTAGTCATTAATTTACTAACTATAATATGTACAGAAAAGTAAAGGGTTGCCTGGAGACCATATTATTTTGTCATCTTTTTGCATTTAATAGATAAAGAGGGCGTTTTTGGAGGTGACACGCATTGCTACAAAGAAATACAATGGATCAAATAATTACTGTTCCTACTATTAATTCTAACTAATATTCCATCTTCTTTTTGGCCAATATTAAATTAAATATGTAGGGATTTTAAATAGTATGGGTTATCAAAAGACAAACCAATGGACCATCTATGGATGGTATATTCTCAAACGTAGATTATACAATTTGAAAAACTATCGAATCAAAGTAATATCTCCCTTTATGGTGCGTAATCCATCCAGTACAGACAGCTTAGCATAATAACTATAAACGCCCGCGAGCAGCTCTTCTCCATTAAATGTACCATCCCAACCAGCATTGGGGTCATTAGGCTGAATGTCATTGGCAGAAAAAACCTGATTTCCCCATCGATCAAAAATCGCAAACTCTTCAATTAAGAAAACAGCGGCGTTCCCTTGGATATAGAAAAATCCATTTTCATTGCCTTCATTGGGTGCAAAAACATTAGGCACGAATATCCCCACTGAATTACTAGTATCGACTGTTAAGGAAATACTTGCTTCTTTTGTACAACCATTTTCATCGGTCACGACTACCGTATATGTTATGCTAGTACTTGCAGTGGCAATGGGATCGGGACAGTCTACACATGATAAACCATCTACTGGGCTCCACATAAAACCGGCTCCGACAGCATCAGTATCAGCCAACAAAGGCACTTCTTCGTTGAAGTCAACCATCTGATCATCGCCTAAACTTAAACTAAAATCATTAGCTGAGGTAATCACATAGTTTGTATCAAGGCTGCAGTTAAATGCATCACTCACAGTAATTGCATAAGTACCTGCAGTTAGCGAGGAAAACTCAGTCATTAAACCTACATCTTCGCCTTGGAAATTTACGTTTACAGGTGGGTTTTGGGTACCAGAAACATCAATACTAATAAATCCATTTTCATCTCCTGGACAATCAGGTACATTGCTTTCAAAAAGCACTTCTCCCAATTCAGCTACTCCTACCTCCAAACTATCTATGGACGAACAACCATTGATGGTCGAACTCACATTAAAAAAGTACATTCCTGGTTCTAAAATCTCGGCATTGAGGAAGTTAGCCGCAATAACGTCACCTGCCTCATTGGTCCAAGAAATTTCAGCATTCGACTCAGCAATATCCATACTTCCTAAGACACTTCCTTGTTGGGGAGAGCATGGTAAAATAAAATCTGCCCCAGCGTCAATCATCGGTGGGTTTAAATCACTGATTAGCTCCACACTATCTATACTTTCACAACCGTTTTCTGTATCTATGGCCGTCAGATAATAGGTGCCTTCTTGACTTACATTATCCAATAATGGATTCGTAGCTCCAGGAATAATTTGCCCATCATCATCTAACCATTGGAAAGTGATGTTTGGAGAAGCGGCAGAAAAACTACCATCTATTTCCACACTTCCATTGAAGCAATTTATAGGAGATGGCTCTAAAATCGATATATTTGGTTCGTCAGTATTTTCTAAAATAGTAATAGTCGTACTGTTTGTACAATCTAATACCTCATCGTAAGCTACAAGAATTAATTGACCTGGCTCTGTGACCTCAAATGATAATCCTGTGCCCGTATTTGATCCTAAAATCCAGCTATACACCACATTAGTTTGTGGATTTGTGCTAGCCATAATACTCTCTACAGAACAACTTAATACATTTGTATCTGGGTCCAAAATAATTTCTGCATCTGGCAGGACGATGGGTGTTACAAATAAGGAAACAAAGGCAAAAACCAAACTACCAAATGAAAAATGCATAGGCTAAAACTCGACTATTTAATTTTAAACGCTTTCTTAATTTTGGAAACCATATCCAGCTTTTCCCAGGTAAATGTTTCTACATTTATCTTTTTCTTTTTACCAGAACCATCCACAAATTCTAATTGCTTTTTCTCTGGCACACGACCCATATGTCCATAAGCCGCAGAGTCTGAATAAATTGGTTTTCTCAATTTTAAACGCTGTTCGATAGCATAAGGTCGCATATCAAACAACTTGACAATTTGCTTCGCAATTTGTCCATCATTCATCTTAACATTGGAAGAACCAAAAGTGTTTACATATATATTTGTAGGCTTTGCTACACCAATTGCATAAGAGACCTGTACTAATATTTCATCACATACACCAGCAGCAACCATATTTTTAGCAATATGCCTAGTTGCATACGCAGCAGATCGATCCACTTTGCTAGGGTCTTTACCAGAAAAAGCTCCCCCTCCATGTGCTCCTTTACCACCGTAAGTATCCACTATGATTTTTCTACCCGTTAAACCAGTATCCCCATGGGGTCCACCAATTACGAATTTCCCTGTTGGGTTAATGTGGTACTTAATTTTATCAGTAAACAGCTTTTTTAATGACGGTTTTATTTGTCTTTTCAGTTTCGGAATGATAATATCTACAACATCTTTCTTAATCTTAGTCAACATTTTCTTCTCCGAATCAAAATCGTCATGCTGAGTAGAAACTACGATGCTATCAATTCGGATAGGTTTATTATTATCATCATATTCTATAGTAACTTGAGATTTCGAATCAGGCCTCAAGTACTTCATTTGCTTTCCTTTCTTTCTTACATCTGCTAAAATCGTCAATAATCTATGCGATAAGTCCAATGCTAAAGGCATATAGTTTTCTGTCTCATTCGTCGCATAACCAAACATCATTCCTTGGTCTCCCGCTCCCTGATCTTCTTTTTTAGCTCTTTCTACTCCTTGATTAATGTCCGAAGATTGTTCGTGGATGCTAGAAAAGATTCCACAACTATTACCATCAAACATGTAGTCACTTTTATTATAACCGATTCGGTTAATCACATCTCTGGCTATTTGCTGAACATCTAAATACGTTTTTGACTTAACCTCTCCAGCTAAAATGACTTGTCCAGTGGTAACCAATGTTTCACATGCAATTTTGGAGCTTGGGTCAAAGGCTAAAAAGTGATCAACCAGCGCATCAGAAATTTGATCAGCTACTTTATCCGGATGTCCTTCAGATACTGATTCAGAAGTAAACAAATAAGGCATAAATTATATTTTTTAAAATTTGCTGCAAATATAGCTTTAATTCGAAAATCAAAGCAGCTTATTTTGTCCTGCTTTTTTTCTATATCAACACTAATTTTTTTGTTACAGATTTTCCATCAGAAAATTTGATATAGACATAATAAACGCCTGTAGTTTTTCGCACCATGTGTAGTCTTTTATTGTCCAATGTCGTTTCCATTTTTTGGCCTTGGAGATTATATATTTCTACTTGCTCGATCGAAAGATTTTCCGGATGATTAATATCTACAAACGAGGTGTTAGATGGATTAGGGACCAATGTTATTTCTTCTGATTGTAAGTTTTCTTCCGTGGAAACAAAATCTCCAGTAAGAAACGCATCAATCGACGAAAAATCATTGCAAAAGTCAAATTCATTGAATGCTTTAACTCGCCAGTAATACTTATAATTTTGATCTAAATCAAATAAGGTCACTTGGGGCTCATTTACAATGGTGTCAAATAAAACTGCTGTAACGGTAGGCTCGAAACCTAGTTGTATAAGGTATCCAGTTGCATTTTCTACTGGCTCCCACCCTAATTCAGCTCCTGAGTAGGCCACTGTTTCTTCATTAATTGGATATTGTAAACTTGTCACTGCTTCTACAGGACCTAACACTTCCAATCCTGGGTCCAAATAATCCGCTTTTTCAGTCAAGATATTAGCACGCATAGCGGCTATTTGTTCAGGAGTAAAGCTATTCGAACAATTATCAAAAGCATAGGTCATAAAATTGGCTCCTTGCGAATAAAATTTTTCTCCATTTGGATCTGTTTGCTCAATTTCACTTAATCCATCTTCTCCACACGGCCATCTTTGAGCTAGATAATCTGGAGGAGTATCACAAAATCCGTCAGCAGCATATTGACAATTAGAACCATCCATTTTTTCTACAAAAGCAGTATCGATTATAAGAGTGTCCAATATCAAAGTATCCTTAAAAAAAGTATAATTATATAGTACTGTTTCTGGTGCTGGTTCATTAAAATCATGAAAAACACTTCCATCATGGCTTACGCCACCTTCCCAGCCCAAAAAAGGATGTTGGATCGACAAAGCATGCCCTACCTCATGGGCCCAAGTGTGATCTGCAGGATTAGCGCAAGCTTTACCTAAAGCTACACCAGCATAAGGAAGGTTGTAACCGCAATTGCCCGCTGGATTTTTAACTATATAATTATTTAAAGTATTTGGAACATTATTATCAAACATCATATTGGCACCTTGTATTACCGTTTCGTGATCAAAATAAGCGGTATTGTACAAAAACTTAATTGGGGAGTGTAAGTAAAAATAAATATCAGTTCCTTCAAAATCCATTTGTAGTCTACATAAAGCATCCATGGTACTTGTCTCTGAAAATGCGCCCAATCCAGTGTCATCTGCCACAGAAAAAACGGTCAATGGAAAATATAATGGGTCTCCAGAGCGAGTGTCAAAATTTGATGGATTTTCTTGATACTTTTTTAGCCAGAGTGATTTTCCAGGTGGTGTCCCGCATGGATTTAGTGTTTGTTGACACCAACCATTTGTGCAGACAAAACATAGGAAACTAATAATTATCAAGTATAATCTGTTCATATCATTGTATTAAGAGGACGAAAATTAATGAATGCGAGGAACTTCACAGCATTTTCGTTAGCTTTAGTCGTATGATTTGGATATCTAGAGACAAGTATTAACGAACTTTTAAAACTTAATACCGCGAATTCTCCTTAGATTAGCCATGAATCCACCTTTTTATGATCTTTTATAAATAAAATCTATTCCTATGAAAAATTATGCATTTTTGACTCTCTTCATAATATGTTCTCAATGTCTCCTTGCGCAAACAAGCACGAGAAATATTGGCAATTATACAGAACTTAAAGTTAGCGGTAGCATAAGTGTAGAATTGGTTAAACAGTCTGCTCCAGAAGCTAAGATTACAATGATTAAAGGAGATGATAATCAGTTAGTAACTGAACTAGAGGGTTCGAAACTTAAGATATATTTCAAAAAAGGGAAGATGGGAAATTGGGACACTGGAGAAAAAGCAAAAATAACCTTAGGCTTTAATCAATTGAATGCAATTAAAACTGCGGCAGGAAGTGTGGTTAAGGGTATTGACAAAGTATCTACCAGTTCGATGATCGTAGATGCGAGCTCAGGATCGATAATAAATGTATGTATTGATGCAAAAGAATGTAAAGCGGATGCTTCATCTGGTGCATCACTCAGTCTGGAAGGTGTAACAACTCAACTAAAAGTTGATGCGAGCTCAGGAGCAGTTATTAATGCTCAAGATTTAACCGCGCAGAATGTTGATGCCGGTGCATCTTCAGGAGCAGCTATTAAAGTACATGCCCGAGAAAGTATTTCAGCTAATGCAAGTTCAGGTGGCGCCATCCGATATAAAGGTGAGCCAGTACAAAAAGACATAGATGCTGGGAATTGGTCTGGCGGAAGTATTTCCAAAATATAAGTAATAAAAAAAACTTTTTGAGTCGTCTACAATTAGCACTGCTTGCCACACTCTTGGTTTTTGGTTTCAGTAGCTGTATTTCCATTTCTTCATTGGAAACTGCTAGGGTGGTTGAACCTAAAAAATTTGGAGTTGGTATAGGTACAGGACTGCCTAATTACTCTTATAAGGATGACGAAAGAGAAACCAAAGTTGTTTCCGTGGTGTCAGAAATCTCATGGCGGTATGGACTTGTTGATCAATTGGACTTAGGCTTAAACTTGAAAGTTGTAGGTCTTTTAGGGATGGATCTTAAATATCAATTTTTGGGTGATGCAACTTCTTTGTTTGCAGCAGCTGCAGGCTTTGAAGCAGGTTATTTTTTTATTCCAACCATAGATTATAATGATGCAAATACCTTTGAAACGGCCATCCCCCTTTTCTTTTCGTATCACCCTACAGAAAATTTTGCAGTATATATAAACCCTAAATACATATATAGAAAATATGGATCTATAGAATCCACAAGTTTTATTGGAGGAGTTGGGGGTTTGCGGATAGGCAAAAGCAAGGCCGGTTTTATAGAATATGCTTATTTATGGAATGGCAGCAGCAATTGGTCTAATCAGAGACAAATAAATATTGGCTTTGCTAGGGATATCCGATAAATGACTCTTGTTTTCTTTCCGTAAAAACACAAAACACATTTTTGTGTTTTCATTAACATGTTAATTTGCCGCTTTTCTCTTAAGTTTTATTAATTTACGAGCAGTTTTTAATTAGACTTTGCTGACAATAAAAATCATTAACCTATGAAAAACTGCATTTTGGTTCTGCTTACATTTTTCCTCTTTTCCAATGGTTTGCAAGCCATCAATCCAGAGAATTCTTTCACTCCAAGTGAACGATTAATCCTAGGCTCACAGCAAATCGACACTGAACTAGAAGCCTTAAGTTTATTGGAAAAAGCTATTATAGAACAAAATCATAGTTACACCAGCTTACAAGAAACACATGGAGACCTTACAAATACTATAAATTTAAGTCCTGTCGCTCAGCCAGGAATCTTTAGTGGCCACCCAGATACTCCTTTAGGTATTCCTGGCTTTTGGTGGGGGTTTTGCATTGGCTTTTGGGGTATTCTTATTATTTACCTATCCATGGATGAAGGGGAAGCCAGAAAAGAACAAATAATGAATGCACTGTATGGTGCCCTAAGTATAGTAGTTTTAAGCGGATGTATTACACTACTTTACTTCATTGGAATATTCGCCTTAACCGGAGGATAAGTATCAAAAAGTAATCAATTAATTAATTCACTAATAAAAGATTTATGAAAAATTCTTTATTGACATTTGTACTAATGGTCTTTTGCAGTGTTTCCTTACTAGCTATAAATCCAGCTACCAGTGGATCAACACTAAAAGATCGTCTAAATGCAGGTTCAGATCAAATAGATACTGAATTAAGCGAACTTGCCACAATGAATGAAGCCATCATTGCGCAAGATTTAAATTTTGAAGCTTTAAATGAAGCTTTTCCAAGTATGGTAGAAGAGGTAAATCTAAGTCCTGCTGCAGCACCTGGCATATTTTCAGGTCACCCAGATGTTCCTGTTGGAATTCCTGGTTTTTGGTGGGGATTTTGTTTAGGTCTTATAGGTACTTTAATTGTATTCCTAGTAATGGATGAAGGTGAAGGAAGAAAAGAGCAAGTGAGAAATTCCATTTATGGCTGTTTAATCTGGTCTGCTTTATGGGTAACTCTTTCTTTCCTAGGAGCTCTAGGAGGAGGATAATTTAAACCAGTATAATTGAAAAAATTATTACTAATACATATTTTCTGTTTTGTAACCTGTTCCTTTTGCTTCGGGCAAAAGTATAACAGGTTACAAGCAGATTTTTCGATCCTCGAAAAGAATACTTTAAAAGATAGTTCTTATATAGTCATTGGAAAGATAGACTACGATTTATTTACAGATATATCTAAATACCAAATAACTTTCCCTCAAAAAACAACATGGATTTTCCAAGATTCTACCATTACCACATATGATAGTTTAATGGTTATTCAAAGAATTGATACAATAGGGGCCAAATTCAATGAATTCACAATTTTTCGAAATATCCTAATGGATAAAATGAATGACTTTGGTTTAGTTGAAGCAGGCTTTAGCATTGATCAAATTGAAAAAGTAGAAGAATCTACCATCTATCAATGGAAACCACCAGATGGACAATTTGAATTTATCAATTACATTGTAACTGAGCAACAAGATGAAAAGTTAAAAGGTTTGATCATTGTGGACCAGGATGATAAATCTATTAACAAAACCTACTATGAAGACTATATCAATATCCAAGAACTATCGATTCCTCAGCAAATAAAACTCCATTTTATTGCAGATCAAGAAGAAATATTCAAAGTCATTAACTTCAGAGATGTACAAATTTTTTAAAATCGGTTTTTTCTTTTTCTTTCTATTTGCATTAGATGTTCAAGCGCAATCTACGGAAGACTTTAAATTCTTTGAGCAGTCTATAAAAGGACAGAAAACTGTTCAAGCCATCCATGTAAAAAGTATTGAAAAAGATAAAAACGAAATTCAAAGAAGTGGATATTTAGCTCTTCATGTTTACAAAAAATATATTACCACTCAAGATGGTAACTATTGTAATTTTATACCTTCATGTTCTAGTTTTTGTGCTCATGCTTTACATAAACACGGAGCCATAAAAGGAGCTATCATGACCTTTGATAGATTGGCTAGATGTCATGGATTTTCTGCACATAAGTATGAGAAGAATTTAAAATATCGAAAATTAATAGATGAGGTTAAGTAGGTCGTTCTTCTTCATACTAACTACCATTTTATTGGGCCAGACAGGGCTCTTTGCACAGGAAAACACAGCCAGTGAAACACACAACGAAGCCTTTGCTAATTTTTTATACAATGCAGAATTATACCATTATGCTTCAGAAGAGTACGAAAAACTACTCTATTTAACGCCTAACAACTTAGACTACCTTAAAAAACTTATAGATTGTTACAAAAGAAGTGATCAAAGTCATTTAATTGAAACAAGGCTCTCTTTCATAGATATTAATGATAAAACATTGCTTTTAAAATATTATGATCTATTATTAAAAGAAGAAAAAACAACTGCGCTTTATAACAGCATTGAACAAAAAAATAAGCTTCTCAATGAAGATGAAATAAATGCACTTAATTTCAAAATGTCCTTGGTAGACATGAATTGGGAACAAGCTAAAAAACATTATTCACCTTCTAAATTTTCGGCTTACTCTAAACTAATGAATGAACTGGACGAAAAACCGTTTAAAAGTCCAGTAACTGCTTCGATACTTTCAGGTATAATTCCGGGATTGGGAAGAATTTACGCCAAGGACTATTGGGATGGTGTGCTCAGTTCAGTTTTTGTGTTTAGTGCTGGTTTTCAGTCTTATCGGAGGTTCAATAAGAGTGGAATCTCATCTGTAGGAGGATGGATTTATGGTGGTGTAGCTTTAGGCTTTTATGTGAGTAATATTTATGGTAGTTATCAATCTGCAAAATATTATAATAGTACAATAAATGAAAAAATCCGTAAAGAAGCTATGCTTCTTATGTCTGCTGATTTGTAATACTATCTGCGTTGGCTTTAGTCAAGATCGTTCTTCAGAATTGATTAAACTAGCGGAACATTTTATGTCCATCGATCATCACCGGGCAGCTAATAAAATGTTTCTAAAAGCCTATTTTCTAGATCGTACTAACGATCATACAGAATTACCCTTACAAATTTCAGAATCTTTCTATCTGTTAAACGATTTCGAAAATGCAAGTAAATACATAAACACTTATATCCGTCAATCGTCTATTCCATTACACAAACAAATGGATGCTAAATACTTTAAACTTAGAATGCTTTATGAGCAAAAAAGATACAAAGAAACATTAGCAAGTCTATTCCAATTTAAACAAGACCAAATAGATTATGACCGAGATAAATATCACTACTATTTAGCACTGAGCTACTCACTAGACAATAACTATAAGAATAGTCAAGAAGCAATCGAACAGCTATCCTATTACCATCTTCTACCAAAAGAAGAAATCAACTACATTTTTAAAAGACTCATAAAGAATGACCAAAGGTGGAATTACAAATACACCCTACTTTCGATGTTTGTGCCAGGCCTAGGTCAGTTTGCTTATGGTGATTATGCAGATGCCTTAAACTCTTTCATCATAAATGCTGGTTTCGCTACATTATTTATTTATATCCAACAAACACTTTCTTTAACTGATGCGGTCTTAAGTGTAGCGCCTTGGTTTGGTAGATATTATGTCGGTGGATTAAACAATACAAGCATAGGCAGCAAAAAACACCAGAATACTATTACTGACAAATACATTGTCCAATTAATCCAAGTATTAAGCAAGTACAAGCCACTTCAATGAAGCAACTAGTTTTCTATTTTCTTCTTTTTAAAGCACTTTTAGTGCATAGTCAACAAATGCCATGCTCTACGCCATTACCAATTGAATTTATTCAAGAGGAACTAGTCTATGACATCTATGTAAAAGTCGGTTTTATTTGGATACCGATTGGGGAAACGAGATTCACGTTTGAAGAAAAAAATGATTCCATATATGCTGCTAATTTGTACGCTAAAACGTACGATGCTTGGAATGCATTATACAAAATAAATGGCCAATTTAGATCGCATCTATCTAAAAGAAATGGACTAAGTGAGCATTATCTAAGATGGACTGACGAAAATGGAGTAACAAGCTATGATTCCATTTTGTTTGATCAAAGTAATTTAAAGGCCAAAGAGTTTCTTGGTCCTAAGCCCACAAAACATGTAGTTTATGACATCGAACTCGATCATTGTGTTCAAGACATGGTTAGCACTTTCTATTACATCCGCACACCAGATTATAGCCTTATGCAAGCCAACGACCAATTACCATTGCATTTATTTTACAATAAATATCAATACAACATTGATATGAAATTTCTGGGCGAAGAAAGAAAAAAAATAAAAAACTTAGGAGAATATCAAGCGTATAAACTTGAAGCTCAATCTATTAAGGGGAAACATATTGATAAATCTACAACAATGAAATGTTGGATTTCGACGGATGCTCAACGCATTCCTTTAGTGTTTGAAACGCCAATGAAATTTGGTGAACTAAGGATTAGTTTACGAGAATCTTCAAGATTAGTAAGATAAAAGTGTACATTCCTTTTACAGAAAGCACTAACATTTACTAAACCTTAAACAGCAAAACTCTCACCACAACCACAAGTTCTAGAAGCGTTAGGATTATTAAAAAAGAAACCTTTTCCATTTAATCCTCCAGAGAACTCTAATGTAGTATTACATAGATACAAAAAGCTTTTCAAGTCCGTTACAACCTTAACCCCGTTATCTTCGAAAACTTGATCATTTTCTTGAGATTCATTGTCAAAATCAAGATTGTAACTTAATCCAGAGCATCCTCCACTGGTGACTGACACACGCACAAAATAGTCATTCCCAACATCGTCATTCGACATTAGTTCTGCAATTTTGTCTTTGGCACTATCTGCAACAAAGAGCATGCTTAAGCTTCGTTTTTTGCTTTATAATCCTCAATGGCACTTTTTATGGCATCTTCTGCTAACACAGAACAATGAATTTTTACCGGAGGTAGCGCTAGTTCTTCGACAATATCCATATTGTCTATAGCTAATGCATCATCTACCGTTTTGCCCTTAAGCCATTCGGTCGCTAAAGAACTAGAAGCAATGGCGGAACCACAACCAAAGGTTTTAAATTTAGCATCCATTATGGTGCCTGATGTTTCGTCTACTTCGATTTGTAGCCTCATAACATCACCACACTCTGGTGCTCCCACTAAACCTGTACCTACGTTCTTTTTACTTTTATCAAGCGTTCCTACATTTCTAGGATTCTTGAAATGTTCAATCACTTTTTCAGAATAAGCCATACGCCATTTTATTTTAAATAAAACATCCTAAGCCCTTAAAGGGTTCACAAAGTTAACATTATTCTTTTACTCTTTCAGCTGGTGCTGGTTCAATGTCTCCCCAATTTTCACCACTTTCAATTCGATTTAATTGTGTGTGCGTAATTCCAAAGCGCTTAGCAAGCATTTTCTTCCTTGTTTTACCATTTAAAAGACTTCTTTTTAATAGCGCTACTTTGGCAGGAGTCATTTTTATATGTTTACCTACCCTTTTCATTTTTGAAGCAGAAAATGATCCTCTTCTCTTTAACTCTTCAATCCAATCTCTTTTTGTTAACCATACAAGGTTTGTATGATGATTATTGGTCTTATCAAGATCTTTATGAATAATGTATTCATGATCCTCAGAAGGCTTATCCACAAAGTATTCTGCGACATACTTGTGTATAAAAAATCGGACGTTAATATCTTCTTTACTGCGGAAACTTACATTGTATAGCCCTCTTTTGTCTTTCGATCCAGTGGCTAATGTCCATTTGTCAAATCGTGTAGAATAGGTCTGTAATCGACCGTAATTAGAAACCCAATATTGCATGGTCTTGGGCTTGTGTTTAGGATGCACAATCATCTTCCATTCTTCGTCGAAGAACGATTTAATGTTACTTTTCATTTGAGGTGATCTTTTTGTTAAAAATAACTTTGTTTGGTTAGATAGATTTAAAAGACCAGCAACTGCCTTTATGGTAAAATCAATCTAACCCCAGCCTTAATGTTCTGCCCAAACGACAGAGTCTAAATCAACTCCTTCCTTAAACATTTCCCAAATTGGACTTAAATCCCGCATATGATTAACACCGTTTGTCAATAATTCTATTGCGGCGTCAACTTCTTCATCCGTGGTAAATCGCCCTAGACTGAAACGAATGGAGGAAACAGCTAAATCATCACCTAAACCTAATGCAATTAATACATATGAAGGTTCTAGTGATGCAGAAGTACAAGCAGATCCCGAAGAAACTGCAATATTTTGATTGAAGGTCATCATAAGACCTTCTCCTTCTACGTGTTTAAACGACAAATTAGTAACGTGTGGCATTCGATGCTCCACATTACCATTTACATACACTTCTTCTAAATTATTCACTAAAGTCGACTCAAGCTTATCTCGTAATTTTGATAATCGCTCTGCATCTTGCTTCATTTCCTTTTGTGCTAATTCCGCAGCTTTCCCAAATCCTACAATTCCAGGAACATTAAGGGTACCCGATCTCATCCCTCTTTCGTGTCCGCCACCATCCATCTGAGATGTAACTTTAACTCTTGGATTTTTCCGGTTTACAAACAATGCTCCTACTCCTTTGGGCCCATACATTTTATGTGCAGTAAAAGCCATAAGATGAATCCCTAATTCTTTAGGGTCAACTGGAATTTTTCCGACGGCTTGAGTGGCATCGCTCATAAATAATACTCCGTGTTTTTTACAGATATCTCCTATCTGCTTCATCGGTTGTATTACACCTGTCTCGTTATTGGCAAACATTATAGACACTAAAATGGTCTTTTCAGTGATAGCTGCTTCTAATTGTCCTAGATCTACTATTCCATCTTCTTTGACATCCAAATAAGTAACGTCACCACCCATTTTTTCTACTTTTTTACAAGAGTCTAAGACTGCTTTGTGCTCAGTAGTCAATGTGATGATATGGTTACCCTTTTTTGCGTACATCTCGAATACTCCTTTGATGGCAAGGTTATCTGCTTCTGTAGCTCCAGAGGTAAAAATGATTTCTTTAGAGTCTACATTAATTAAATTAGCTACTTGCTCACGAGCATAATCTACTGCCTCTTCAGCCTGCCATCCAAACGGGTGCGATCTTGAAGCCGCATTTCCAAACATCTCATTAAAAAAAGGTAGCATCGTTTCCACAACGCGCGGATCACAAGGAGTGGTAGAATTGTTATCTAGGTAAATTTTCTTAGTCATTATTAAGTTGTTAATTATCAACTTCTAATAAACCACAAAGTTATGCTTTAGTTTAGTAAAAAGGTATAATTTTAAAGAACAAGTTCCTTAATATAAAGTTATTTTTTGAAATCTATTAACCCAAAATACAGCTTTCGTAAAAAAGCACTCAATACCAGTCAACTAATTGAAAACATTTTGGCAGGCGATAAACTGGCTTTATCCAAAGCCATTACTTTAATCGAACAAGGTTGGGAGGTTCATTATCCATGGATCAAAGAAGTCTTAGATCGATCAATCGATAAAATTGCGGATAGCCGGAGAATAGGCATCACTGGACCTCCAGGTGTAGGTAAAAGTACTTTTATAGATAGTTACGGTTTTTCTCTTTTACAACAAGGACACAATATTGCTGTTTTAGCCGTCGACCCTAGTTCGACGATCTCTAAGGGTTCTATTCTTGGCGATAAAACTCGAATGGCAAATCTTGGGTTTTCTGAGTCTTGTTTTATTCGTCCAAGCCCATCATCATTACACTTAGGGGGCATTCGGCCTAGTACTTTGTTAAGTTTACAACTTTGTGCCGCAGCTGGCTTTAACTACATTTTTGTAGAGTCTGTGGGTGTAGGACAATCTGAGACTGATATATATGATGTGGTCGACTTGATGATTATGTTGCTCTTGCCTGGAAGTGGTGACGATATTCAAAGCATAAAAAAAGGCATCATAGAAGTCAGTGATTTGTTTGTTATACACAAAGCAGATGGAGATCAGAAACAACTAGCAAAAGAGCGGTTTAATACTATGAAAAATGTACTTAAACAATCGAAAATACCGGCAAAACCTGTCGTACAATATTCATCTTTAACTGAAGAAGGTAAAATAAATCTTGATCTTGTTATTCAACAATATTTAAAGGAAGCAAGCGCATCAGGACAATTAGCATTGCGTCGTCAAATCCAAAATAAAGGATGGACCAAGAAAGAAATTTATTTGCAAATGGAAAGATTTATCAAACAACATCCCATCTTTGCAGAAAAATTACAAAGCATTGATAATACGTCTTTTGAATCTGATATTTTGCCGCTTAAGCAGACACTCGATGTCTATCAAGCTTTGGAAGATTTGTTTTTGTAAGCTCCTTTTTTGTACTTTTTTGCAAGCTCAATCAAGCATAATTGACAGCAGTTATTTCCAATCACCGGTTAAACACAAAACGGTAATCACTGGATCATTTGGTGAGTTGCGTGCTAACCATTTCCATGCGGGCATAGATTTTAGATCTTCGCATGGTCCAAAGAGGGATTCTCTGTTTGCGGCTGCTAGTGGATATTTAAGCAGAATCAAAGTGCAAGCTAGTTCCTATGGCCAATCATTATATCTGGATCACGATAATGGATATACCAGTGTGTATGCCCATTTGCATGAGTATGCACCTAAAATAGAATATCATCTTAAGAAAAAGCAGTACGAATTAGAAATGAGTCATATTGACTATTATCTTGATAGTACAAGTGTTTTTATTAAAAAAGGAGAGTTTATAGGAATCATGGGAAATACTGGACGATCCAGTGGGCCACATTTACACTTCGAAATTAGAGAAACTGCATCTGAAATTCCAGTAAATCCTTACGCATTTAATTTAAAACCAGAAGACCACAAAAAACCCATACTAAAATCACTATTTCTGCACAAACTAGATTCCACTGGCCACTACTTAGATCGAAAATATTTAGGAGTTAAAGACAAAAAAGGGTACAAAACTAGCCATACTGAAATAATAGAAATAGATGCTGATTATATCGGTATCGCTCTAGGTACTTTTGATCAAATGGATGGTGTAAGCAACTTAAATGGTACTTATCAAATGAACGTTTCGGTAAATGGAAAACAACGCTTCGATTTTACACTAGACAAAGTCTCCTTTGAAGAGACTAGATATATAAATGCTGTCATCGATTATCCATACAAAAAAACCATCGGCAATAGTGTCATTAGACTGTACAAACTGCCAGGTAATTTACTGACTAACTACACTAGAAATCCAGATCCCGGCATCATTCCATTAAGCCACAAAGTAGACAGCCTAGATATCATACTCAGAGATTTTGAAGGCAATACCCAAGATATTAAACTATATGTGAAAAAATCTGAGCAGAGCACCAGCGATCAGCCACCTCCTAACAGCATAAGGTATGACAGTAGCTACCATATCGCTAATGGTAATCTTTCACTGCACATTCCGCAATTCGCCTTTGATCAAGATATCCAATTAAATTTATATGCTCAAGGATTCCAAAAAATTCAAATCGGAAAACCTACCATACCAGTATATAAATATTTAAGCCTTCAATTAATTTCAGACAAACTGACCAATAAGCACTTCATTGGCAGAAAGAAAGCTAATGGTAGAATAGCCAATTATGGTGGTTATGTTTCTAACGACACCTTAAAAACTCAACTTAGAACACTGGGAGACTTTTCTATTTACAAAGATGAAACACCACCAACTGTCCGCAAAATAAGTATGAGCAAATCAAGTAAAACTTGGTCTTTTGCCATTAGCGATAATATCGATGCAGCAGGCATTTGTCCTGATATTTATATTAGGTGTACGGTTGATGGACAGTGGATAAGACACTTCTACGACAAAAAGCATAAAAAAATCATTGTAAAAGACATTGATTTACTGCCCAAGAATGCCCGCAAAATCTCGATTCGTACGGTAGATCCGCTCCTAAATCGGCAAATAACCGATTTCATCATTTAATATTTTGTTTAAGATTTATCATAAATATTTAAACAAAACATGTTTTTAGTTATTTAATAAAATAAAAAAACATGCTTAAAGTCAATGATAAAGTGCCTTCGTTTACATTAGAAAATGAAGATGGAGAAATGGTAAGTTCGGCCGACTTGTTGGGTTCGAAATACATCTTATTCTTTTATCCTAAAGATGATTCGCCAGGATGTACCAAACAAGCATGTAGTATCAGAGATCATTTTAAATACATCACCAAACTAGGTTATAAAGTGTACGGAGTTAGCCCAGATAAAGTGGCTAAACACAAAAAATTTATAGCTAAATACGAATTTCAATATTCTTTGCTGGCTGATACCGAAAAGAGCTTAATAAATGCCTTTGAAGTTTGGGGTCCTAAAAAATTTATGGGAAGAGAAATTGTCGGCGTTTACAGAAGCACTTTTATCATTAATGAAGAGGGTATAATCACACATGTTATAGATAAAGTAAAAACGAAAATCCACGGCGAACAAATACTAGCTGCTATCAATGAAGAACAAACCTAATCTTTGGTTTTATTTACAGTGACATGATTACAAAAATGGGGATGAAGCTAAATACAATCGAAAATTCGATGGGCAAATCTTCGCTTAGATAATCCTCGACTAACCAATCTCTTGGATCATCGTCAAACTCAGTGTAAGCCACAAATGAGCCTACTTTTTTCTTTTCTAAAACTTCCCATGCATTGAGATCGCCTCCATTTACTGTTCGGTAAGTTAAGCGAATATCTCCATCAGTGACCATCCACTCTGTTTTGTCACCACGCCATTTAATCGAAAACTGTATGTTATTGCCTTCATAACTTTTAAGTTCCCATTTGTCGAAACTATTAGGCCAGATGGTTCTTATGATGCCTGAATTATCACCAAAATCATAGTTCCATTCAGAAAGATCTTGCCTATTTACCCAAGTCATTTCTAAACTTCCCTCACGATCGTTTGTATACAAATCCCATGAGTGTAAGACATCATCATACTCAGCATGAAAAGATTCTAAATACTCGTCTTGGGCAACGATCTGCGAAGGTCCTATTAATAAGAAAAGGACCGTCAGAAAGACAAACAAAAGAAAGTAAAGCCTTTTAGAAAGGCAAATCATCATCAAAATCTTCTGCTTGTACGGTTTGGCTAGAAGACTCAACTACGTGATTTTCCAATGGCGGAAACCCACTATCACCAGCGTTCGCAGAATCTACTGGAGCATTCGTTTGGATCTTTTCAATCTTCCAAGCATTTAAATTGGTGAAATACTTGTCTTGCCACTCTCTTCCTCTTAAATCAAAAGCTACGTTTATTTCGTCGCCTTCGTTAAAATTATTGAGAATATCACATCTTTCTTGAGTCAATTGAAACTTAATGAGTTGTGGGTATTGACCGTCTAATTTTAAAACAAATTCTCGGATTTGGAATTTATCCGATTTGCTTTGAATATCAAATTTCTTGTATAGATTTCCTTTTACTTCTAATGACATTAATATTAGTTCAATGTTGATGCCTTAAGCATATCCGCACACTCAAGGTATAATTCTTTAAATTCAGCTAGTAGAGCTTTATTAGCTTCGTAGTTAGTGTCTCCAACGATGATATCGTTTTTATTTTGCCTAAATGTTCGGCTAATTTCGTCCATTCGAACACAAGTTAATTGAAGTCTATCTGAACTGGTAGTGTTTACACTAATTTCTTTCCAATTAGGGTCTTCACGATGGATGTCTACATACTCTTGATAGTTTGCATACCTAGCAGATCTTCTTGTTTTTTGTTCCTCTGTTCTGAGCAAAAGATTATCTAAACTCCTGAATCTGATCGCACAATGTCTGATGCTTTTTGCCAGTTCTTTCTTAATGGCAACATCTGCTTTGCCATCGACTGCTTGATCGATTAAGTTAACCATCTTAACACCATCGTTGTCAATCCAAGTGTAGTTATCTATATGAACAAAATTTTGCTGAGCAAATGAAGCTGTTGCTATCAAGCAAAAAACAAATACTGATACGATATTTTTCATGTTTCTTATTTTATAATTCTTAGTTAGGAATCCTTCTCTAAGTTAAAGATTCCTTTTTTATTATTATAGCTGCTTTAATTCTGCTAAAAGTTTTGTAGGATCTTTATATCCAGGCGAACTTTTTATAAGCTGTTTGTTTTCGTCTAGGTAAACCATGGTAGGATAACCGAGTCGCCCACCGAGTAATTTTTGTGCTAATGTGTTCACTCCTTTTCTACCGGTTTTTACCCATTCGTAAGATTTGCCTTCCCATTCTATTGGATTCTTTTGTTCAGCATTAAACTTTACAATATGAAAATTCTCTTTTAAATATGCTTGAACTTCTGGGTCAGTAAAAGTTTTCTTATCCATTACTTTGCACCATCCACACCAATCAGTGTACACATCAATTAAATACTTTTTATCACTTTTATCTTTCAATGCAGCTGCATCCTCAATACTTAACCAATCCATCCCACCTACTGACAGGTGGTTATCTTTGGAATGTTTTTCATTTGCTTTGCCTTTGGTTTGCTTGGCTGTAATCTTTGCAGGATGTGCCTTATTTTCTTTTTGGGCAGTGATTGTTTTTTGCGAGTTTGTCACTGATGTTTTGTTCGCTTCTTTAGTACTTGCCTGTTCTGTAGACTCTTTACAGGAAGTATTTATTAAAACCAACATTGAAAAAACAAATAAAAAAGAAAATAATCTCATACAATATTTTTTTTTACAAATATAGACTGAATTGATTAACAAGTCTAGCTATAGTGCATATTTTACCATTGCCTTAACAAACAAAAAAAGGTAATGCTTATAGATTATCCATCAAAAAACGTGTCATTTTTGAATACAAGTGGATTCTTGCATTATTTCCATAAATCCCATGATTGCGATTTGGATAAAAATGGGTGTCAAAAGCTTTGTTTGCTTTGATCAATGCATTGGCCATTTCTGCAGTATGTTGAAAATGCACATTATCGTCAGTCATCCCATGCACTAACAAATAACTTCCCTTCAAGCGATCTGCAAAATTTACGGGCGAATTTTGCTCATAACCTTCTTCATTTTCTGAATGGGTCCGCATGTATCTTTCTGTGTAAATGGAATCATACCATTTCCAGTTAGTTACAGGAGCTACAGCAATAGCCGCTTTAAAGACATCATTGCCTTTTAGAATACATAAACTCGACATATAGCCTCCATAGGACCATCCAAAAATACCGATCCGATCTTTATCGATGTAGTCTAAGCCACCTAAATATTTCGCCGCTTCTATTTGATCTATGGTCTCATATTTTCCTAATTGCAAATAGGTCATTTTTTTAAAGGCTTCTCCCCTAGCTCCTGTGCCTCGATTATCGACACTTACCACGATATAACCTTTTTGTGCCATCATCTGAAACCACCAATAGTTGCTACCTTTCCAAGCATCTGTGACTGTTTGCGAACCAGGACCTCCATACACATACATTAGAACTGGATACTTCCGATTAGCTTGAAAATCTGCAGGTTTTAGCATCCAGCCGTTGAGTAAAACGTTTTCGGACGTATTAAAAGAGAAAAACTCCAAATTGCTTGTGCCATATTCTTGTTGGACTTTTTGGATGTTTTCATTGGTTTCTAGAGATCTTACTTGATTTCCATTTTGGTCGTTAACCACGTAGGTTGTCGCCTTGTTTAAAGAGCTATTATTTAGAACATAGTAATCATAAGTGGAGCTAAATTGGCATCTACTGGTGCCTGATTTTTTAGATATTTTTATAGGTTTTTTATCCGAAAGCTTTAAACTATAAACTTCTTTTTCCATGGGATTAAGCATAGATGCCTGGAAATATATTTGCTTTCTTTTTTCATCATAACCATAAAAATTTGAAACATCATACTCTCCTTTTGTTAATGCTTTTTCTTTTTTCCCATTGATGCTTTTTAAGTAAATATGTTTGTATCCACTTTTTTCGCTAGTCCAAATAAATTCTTTACCATTTTCTAAAAAGCTCAAATCGTCATCTATATCTATGTAGTATTCACTCTCTTCGAAGAACACTTTTTGCATACTTCCTGTGGTAGCATCCATGTTATATACATTAAGTTGGTTTTGATGACGATTCATATGAAACACAAACAATTCATTGTTATCTAAGGTCCATTTAATGCGTGGAATATACATCTCTGCATCCTTTTCTAAATCCATGTCTGTAGTTTTCCTACTTTTTAAATCATAAACATGCACCGAAACAATGGCATTGGTTTCTCCGACTTTTGGGTATTTAAACGTGTTATATTGCGGATACATGTCATTATTGTGATAGGTCATTGTAAATTCTTTTACTGCCGTTTCATCAAATTTCATGTACGCTAATTTTGTACCGTCTTCATTCCAGAAAAAAGCTTTGGCAAAGGCAAATTCTTCTTCATACACCCAGTCGGCCCCACCATTTATGATGAAATTAAATTTACCATCCTTAGTTATTTGTTGCCGATTTTCACCATTAATATCTTGTATATACATGTTATTTTCAAACATAAAAGCTATGGTCTTTCCACTCGGAGAAACTGTAGCATAGGATATCTTACCCGCTTCAAAAATGGATTTAAACTCTCCAGAAGCTCTATGGAAGAGATAATAATTTGCTTTTGTAGACCTACGATAGATACTTTCTACTTCTGTTTCTAGGAGTATATATTCCTCTGAACTGTCAAAGGAATAGTTGGATATTTTACCACTAAAATTTGATTGGTTCTTAAAATTAGCTGCGGCAAACAAGGTCTCCACTTTGTCACCTGAAGTAATACTAAAGCTTTGCACTTCATCATCAACTAATCTGGTGTAATGTTTACCATCTTTCATAAATCTAAAGCCAGGAACATATGAGGCACTAAAAGTACCATCTTGCCATATATCTTCAAGGCTGATTTCTTTTTGGGCCAATGTTGTGTCCGGAAGCAAAAAAAGGACTATTAGTATTAAGGCTATCTTATTCATCCCACTATTTTTTTAGCAAATATAACCGAGATTTTAGAAGAATATGGACCGATGCCTGTAATACGAGCATCCCATTAAAGTAGAATGATGTTTCTGGAGAATAAGCTTAAGAAAGCACCTTATAATGTTCGATTAATCCTTCGCAAGCATCTTCGATCATATCATACACTCGATCAAAACCATTTACATAGTATGGATCAGGCACGTCTATTTTATCTCCAGAACCGAAGCTTAGTATAAGTTTAATTTTTTCGTGATTGGTTTTGCTACTCAGTTTCTCCAGGTTTTTTAGATTACTTTGATCCATGGCTAATATTAAATCATATTGATCTAAATCTTTTTGCTTTACTTGCCTAGCGTGCTGTCGAGTTATATCGATACCATTTTGTTTAGCAATGTCTATGGACCGATGATCAGGGGCTTGCCCCACGTGATAAGCCGAGGTCCCAGCCGAATCTATTTGCCAGTTTAAACCGTACGCATTGCATTTGTGCTCTAATATCCCTTGAGCTAAAGGGCTTCGGCAAATGTTGCCTAAACAAACCATTAATACTTTCATGGTGGATCGTGGAATTATTTATTCGGATAATGTTCCTATAGATATAGACCGTATTAAATGACGATAACGTTTGTTATATTCCAATACTTTTTGATTTCCGACCATAATAAAAGATTCTTTGGCCCTTGTGAGCGCTACATTTAGTTTGCGATCGACCTCATCTTTCCCTTTACTTATGATTTGGCTTAAGTGATATGTATTGTTTACGGCAGTCGAATAAATAATAAAATCTTTAGCGCCACCTTGAAACCTTTCGACGGTATCGATTTGTATGTTTGACAAGGAAATCTTAGCCTGTTCTAAGACCTCTTTAATAAAGGATATTTGCAATCTAAAAGGAGTAATAATACCTATTTCCCAATCTTCAAATACAATATTATTTTGCACACATATATCTTGGAGTTCGGTAATGACTTGTTTGATAATTTGCGCTTCAGATTTACTTCCTTTACTGATGATCTCTTCATCTGGAAGCGCTCCAAAAAACAGTAATCTGTGTTCCTTTAATTGCTCTTGCACGGGTTTTGAGGTGGTCCAATGTCGCTTAACGTGCAAGCGAGTGATCGAAGGAAAAGCCTGCAATAATCCATGATAAAAATATTGATTAGCATATTCCATTATATCTGTGTGCATTCTTCCTTGGAACGAAAGGCTTCCGTAAGCGTGATCCCAGCCTTTACGTTTTGCATTATCGAGTAATCTTTCAAATAACGAATTTCCCAAAGAGTACAAGTTATAGACATCGTTTAAAGCTTCATCATTAACCGCTAAATCTTTTTCGTTCAATGTAGAGACGGCAGGCAATTGTTTATGATCGCCGATCATAATAAACTTCTTTGCTTTTTGTAAAACACCAATAATCGAAGGTTCTAATATCTGCGATGCTTCATCAATAATAATTGTATCAAAGCTCTTAAGTTTAAAGATATCCGACTTACTGGCAAGGGAAGCAACGGTAGAAAGAATGATACGTTTAGCATCAATCAATTCCATTAATCCTCTACGGTTATTAATTGCCTTTATTTGCTGATCAAATAACAAATGCTTAAATGAAGGATCTGTGGAATACTTCGAGCCAAATCGCAAGCTTTTTTGTAAAATAGAATCATCCAACTCATTGAGTGCATGACAAATTTCATCGACCGCTCGATTGGTATAACTCAGTAGTAAGATGTTTTCTTGAGTATGCTCCACTACTGTATTTACAATATTGGACAAAACCATATTTGTTTTACCAGTACCAGGTGGACCCCAAATTAAATAATAATCCTTTGCATTTACGGCATCGAGCACTATGGCTCTTTGCTTACTTTCTAATCTTTTATCCAAATCATATGTTTGGTACTCTGTAGACTTTGTCGGTGCATGAAGTCCAAGAATTTTCTGGCGATATGCTTTGGGAGACTCCATGAAAGAATAGAGTCCACGATACATGGCATTAAAACTAGAATCTAAAACATCTGGTTCTAGATGCCAATATTCATAATCATTAAAAATGCTTAGATTTTCTTGTCTTGCTCTAAGACGTATACAAACAGATTGTTCGTTAATCTCTATAATACTCGCTTTAAAAATTTGATTATCGAGTAAGGTTGATTGTTTATGATGTGGGATGAAGACGACGATGTCCCCTTTTCTAAATTTTGTGAGTTTATTGGTTTTTTTTGAGAAATTCAGGAATATTAAAGGTTCGGCTTGATTCGCGATATTTTGTTTAATCGTTAAAAACTGCAAACTTGAAAAATCTGCAGATTTAGCCGCTAAACTACGCGCCCATAAAGCAGCAAAACCATGGTTTTTATCGGAGTTAGCCTGTCCTTTTTTAGCCACCATACGTTCCAAACTAACCATAGAAATATACTTCAAGATGTATCGCTTTTCCAGATCATCCAAAGTTTTAAAAGCTTTTTGTAAGTGCCCAAGATCTCTTTTCAAAAACTTCCACGATTTAGGAATTTTACTTACATCTAATAAGTCTTCAAAATCATGAACAGATGCATCAATATTAAGTAAGCTTTCTTCAAGCATTCTGATTTTATTACGAACGGCCAGTGCTTCTTGAATTTTGCTTTTTATGGTGGGTGCGTATCTTAAGTTTTGTTGGTCTAATGTAGAATATAAGATATAGTTGAGCATTTTGTAATGATGTCTATGTCCATTATCCACCATTAAAAAATACAATAATGTTTGCGTATAATGATTAATATTTAGTCCATACCTATTCGCTTTAAATGGTTTTCCACTTTTTAACTCGACAATAGAAATGAGTTTTTTTTCTTTGTCTACATGAAATAAATCAAGCCTTCCTTGCAAACCAAATAAAGCCGAATAAAAACTTGGTTCCACATAAGCCTGACTTGCACTAATATTTTGATTTACAAACTGGTGTTGAAGTGAGGCTTTGATGTGCATAAAATGATTCTTCAGGGAAGACATTACTTTGCGAAGAGTGTCGTCATCAAACAAACAAAACGAAAGTGGTGAAAGCGCGAATATTTGTTTGCTGATATCATTAAAGCTTAGATGGATATCATAAACTAACTGGTCCAACATCAGATTTGCAATGTTTCCAATAGCCAAGTGTGTGCTTGTTTCTACAGGCAAAAATTTGCGCGTTAATAATCCGAGCACACTGATACCATCATGTTTAAAACATTCAGATATTGTGGTTACGTCAACTAAAAAATCCGGATCAAAAACCACATTTGCTGGGATCAGATTTTTATCCGCATCTTCTTTAACATCCACTAAGCTCATCTTTAGCGGGAAGCTCATATATTTTACGCACATCTTCATAAGTGGGAGCAGATGGTCGTTTTTATATTTTGCATCAAATATCAGTTGGATGGGTTTATCCTGTGCATCATCAAGGAGTACAATAAAAATGTGGTCTTTGGATTTGTATTCTACTAGATGTACAGTGATATTTCCTTTATAACTTACTGTTTGTTTAAAACTTTGCAGTGCTGGATCTGCTGGATCGATAAAAAGAGTCTCTGGAATATCTACATTAGACAGAACGTTTATCCATATTGTTATTACGTAGTGTGCTCTTTGTATTAGTAGATGGTTAATTTCTTTACTTCCACGATCGTTTTCGTGAAGTCTTCTTAATTCGTGAGAAAGAAATAACTTATTAGCTTTGATGCCATATTTATTAGCTAAAAAATTAAGTTTTACAAAGTTCGAATTAAAGTTTAAGTCTTCGTTTTGAGCACTTGTATTCAGTATAAAGTTAAAGAGTCTAAATAGACTGGCGTATTTTTGCTCAGGCAAAGTTGTATCATCATCTATTGTTTTTTGCAAGACTTTATATAGTCCTTTAGCTAAAGCTTGATCGATCATTTAGTGGAAAAAAATTTAAATAACGGTGACTCTTAATAATTAACTAGTCTTAAAGAAGTATGATCTCGAAAATTAAAACCTTATTTGAATACCGTAAATTACCTGAGCTGTTGTCGTACAAAAATGATAAAGAACAAGATACGTTTTTGTCCAAACTTTACAAGCTCCAAGAAAACATTTATCATTTAGACAAGCATTTAGAATCAAATTGGGAAGTAAGTATTGATTCGCTCGAGAAATATTGGAACGTCTTGTATGCCGATTTGAGCGACATTGGACTGCCACAAAATCATCATAAGGAATATTTGCACCATTTACAAAGGTATCAAGAGCATGAGTTATCGATAAGACAAGGAGAGGTGCTCAGTAGGATAAGCCTGCCTTTTTATTATTACTACAAATCTTGTGATGTACGTTTGATCAGGCGTTTGATATACGATTTCAATCCATCTTTATCGAATGTTTTTGAATTATCAGATTGGACGATATTTGATTTAGTCACTGAAATTAATGACGATATCGATGATATTGAAGAAGATCAGACGGTTATTAATGGAAATGGCTTTGTTCTTAACGCTTTTTTTGATGGTATAGAGGAAACATATGCTACCTTTGCGTCATATTTAAGCAAACTGAGCGAAAAGCAAAGACGTAAGTCACAGTGGTCAAGAGATCCTGAATGGACAACATTAATCGAAAACTGGACTTTAGAGCAAGTAGAACAAACAACCAAACTTCTGGAACAAAAGCACCAAAAAATAAAAGACAAACCGAGCCTAATTAGCCAAAATAAGATAGTCCTGAAATTCGAAGAAAAAAATAACTAATTAATTATTATCAATTCAAAAAATCAATAACATGAATTTATTAGATATGGTCAAAGACCAGATTTCTGGACCTTTGGCATCTTCTGCTGCAGGATTTCTTGGTGAATCGGAATCCAATATAACATCTGCTATGGGTGGTATCGTTCCTGGTTTATTAGGGAAGATTACGGATATAGCTTCTGATGAGAAAGGTGCACAAAGCATCCTTGATATGGCCAAAGGTACAGATGCTGGAATGTTAGATAACATTTCGGGTCTATTCAGTGGTGGTGGTGACGCTATCAATGGATTAATGAATAGCGGTGGTGGTATGCTAGAAACCTTATTAGGTGGCAACCAATCTGGATTTATCAGCAAGATTGCTGGTTTGAGCGGTATGTCTTCAGGCAATACTGGTTCGTTACTAAAAATGGCTGCACCGATGATTATGGGTTTAATCGGAAAACAAGCAATGTCTGGTGGTTTAAATGCGAGTGGTTTAATGAGTATGCTTGGAGGACAGAAAAGTATGATCCAAAAGCTGATGCCATCTGGTTTAGGTGATACATTGGGATTTGCCAAAGGATTAGGTGGTGATGCACTTGATGCTGGTAAGAAAGTAGTTGGCGGAACTGTAGACGCTGGTAAAAAAGTGGTAGGCGGTGCTGCTGATCTTGCTGGAGGCGCAGTAGATGCTGGAAAGAAAGTGGTAGGTGGAACTGTAGATGCTGGCAAAAAAGTTGTCGGAGGCGCTGCTGATCTTGCTGGAGGTGCCGTAGATGCGGGAGCTAAAGCAGGTAAATCAATATTAAGATGGTTACTTCCATTATTAGCTATTTTAGCAATTCTAGGGTTTTTCGGAGTAAGAACGGGATGTAGCAATATTGATAATGCAGCATCAAAGGTTTCTGACACTACGAAAAATGTAGCCACTGGAGCTGCTGACATGACCAAAAAAGCAGCAGGTGCCGTCGCAGATGGAGCTGGAGCAGTAGCTGATGGTGTAGGTAATGCTGCGGATGCAGTAGCTGGTGCAGCTGGAAATGTTGTGGAAGGTGCAATAGATATGACAGGCGATGCTTTTAAATGGACAGCCGGAGCGCTTGGAGATGTTTTTGGCAAGGTAGATAAAGTAGCTAAAGGTGCATGGGATGGCATGAAAGTAGCTACAGGTTCAGCAGGTGACCAAATTAAAAAATTCGTTGCTGGTGGGTTTAAAGGTGAGCCAAACTTTAGCTTAGCTAATGCTAATTTTGCTTCTGGATCTGCTGATTTAACAGGTCAAATGAAAGGTGAATTAAATAGCGTAGTGGCTTTTATGAAAGCTTACCCTGCAACAAAAATTGCGGTAATGGGACACACGGATAATACAGGAGATGCTGCTGCTAATCTAGCATTATCAAAAGCAAGAGCTAATTCAGTTAAGGCTCATTTAATGGCTGGTGGTGTAGATGCTTCGAGATTGGTATCAGAAGGATACGGTCAGAACAATCCAGTGGCTGATAATTCAACCAAAGAAGGACAAGCTAAAAATAGAAGAATAGAATTAAGATTAATGAAGTAATCTTAAAGTACAAATGTAATGAAGCCGGCTTTTACGCCGGCTTTTTTTTTGTCTTGATCAGAACTTAGCTTTATGATATATTAGACTCCTTGCAATTTATTATTTTTAGCCTGTGAGATCACTAATCATTGTATTCATTATTTCCTTTTTCCCCGCTGAGGCAACGAGTCAATTAGATCTACTCGAGGCTTTAGGTAATCAAGATAAAATCACTATTCCTATCGAATATAATAATGGTTTTATTACCACAGAGGTACAGCTAAATGAAACACTTAATTTAACCTTTATAGTAGATACTGGAGCAGAAGTTACTTTTCTTTTTAACCCACTTTTGCTCGAACTGATGGGTTTAAAACCGGATCAAAAAGCAAAGGTTATGGGAGCTGACTTATTACAAGAAGTTGATGCTTGGATCTACCGAAATATATCCATCAAACTTCCTAGGAGTTCAATCTTTAAAACCGATTTATTGGCTTTGGAAGAACAAGTATTTTCGCTGGACAAATATGTGGGAAAACAAGTAGATGGGATATTAGGAGCTTCCACGTTTAGAGGAAAAGTGGTCAAAATAAATTATTTAAACCAAACGATGACGATTATGAAATCCAGTCGTTTTAAGCAAGAAGCTTATAAATACAAATCTACACCCATTAAAATCCAAGCTTCAAAGCCTTACGTTAATCTGGAAACGGATGATGGTCCTAAAAAAATGTTGTTAGATACAGGTGCTGCTATCACTTCACTCATGTATTATGAAGAGAAATCAAAACTCCCAGAGACTATTACCCATGGACAACTAGGTGTAGGCATAGGTGGTAAAATAGAAGGGTTTATTGGCTCTCTCAATGCTGTTTCCATCTGTGACCACAAAGTAGAAAGTCTTCTCGTCAATTATCAAAACAAAGATTCCATTTTGCTAGAAACCATAAACTATAGTCAGAGAGATGGTTTAATAGGCAATCGATTCTTAAGTCAATTTACTATGGCTATAGACTTCCAAAAAGGAATGTTGTATCTCAAAAAAAATCGCACGTTTAGATCGAAAGTCAGATATAATATGAGTGGCTTAATTATTAATGCTTTTGGTCCCAAGCTAAATCAATTTTACGTTGAGTCTGTACTAGAAAATTCGCCTGCGCACAAAGCAGGAATACAAAAAGGCGACATCATCCGCAGCATCAATGGTGTTCATTACCGATTAAGAAGCCTAAATGGACTGTATAAAATGTTATCCAGAAAACAACATAATATCATCCATTTACAAATAGAACGAGACCAACAACGTATATCAAAACGCTTTGTTCTGAAGCGATATTTGGAGTAAGGATTTTTGCGGAAAAACACAAGATTGTAAATAATAGCCCTAAGCCTTTACAAAAAGAAGAATAATTGTATCTTTGCAGTCCATTTTTAAATTTGGAAAAATGATAGCAATTGTAAACATAGCAGGACAGCAATTTAAAGTTCAAGAAGGACAAGAGATTTTTGTTCATAGATTAGCATCAGAGCCTGGAGATAATGTAAGCTTTGACGAGGTATTAATGACAACAAAAGGTGATGCTACAGCTGTAGGTACTCCAAGCATTAGTGGAGCATCTGTAAAAGCTACTGTTTTAGAGCATGCTAAAGGAGACAAAGTAGTTGTTTTCAAAAAGAAAAGAAGAAAAGGGTATAAAGTAAAAAACGGTCATAGACAGTCTTTTACTAAGATTAAAATTGATTCAATAGTAGGATAAATATAAAATCATGGCACATAAAAAAGGTGTTGGTAGTACGGATAACGGACGGGACAGTAATAGTAAACGATTAGGCGTAAAGCTTTTTGGTGGACAATACGCTAAAGCTGGTAACATTATCATTCGTCAAAGAGGTACAAAATTCCATCCAGGTGAAAATGTATACATGGGTAGAGATTTTACTTTACATGCTAAAGTAGAAGGACATGTATCATTCAAAAGGAAACGATTGAATAGAGTATTTGTAAATATCATTCCTTTAGGCCAAGAGGTACCAGAAACAGTTGCTAAGATAGCGGGTACAAAACCTGCCAAAGCGAAAAAAGAAGCACCTAAAGCTGAAGCTCCAAAAGCAGCCCCAGTGGTAGAAAAAGAATCTCCAGCTGTAGAGGAAGTAAAAGCAGAAGCAGCAGCTCCAGCTCCTAAAGCTAAAGACGCTAAACCAGATGATTTAAAAAAGATCGAAGGTATAGGTCCTAAAATTGCCGAAAAGTTAAATGAAGGAGGTATCATGACTTTCCAAGATTTAGCATCTGCGGAACAAGATCGACTTAAAGAAATTCTTGAAGCTGCTGGAAGCAGATATAGAATGCACGATCCATCTACATGGCCAATGCAAGCACAATTAGCTGCTGATGGCAAATGGGACGAATTAAATGAATTACAGGATAGATTAGATGGCGGTAAAGTAGTCGACTAATCGATCAAACATAAGAGTAAAAAAGCCTGCTGAAATTCAGCAGGCTTTTTTTATATCTAGTCTAAAACGCGAACAAGGCTGTCTTCAATAAAGCAGCTTTCTTTTTTTTTTACAAGCCCTTTGCCATCTCTACTAGACTAACAAATTCATCTTTTAGTCCATGTTCGTCTTCTAAATGATGACCTTCTAACCATCCTAAGATAGAGTCATAAGTCGCATTACCTTTATAAGTAGAATTACTTAAAACTAATCCAAACGAAGCAACGGCTGTGGTGAATTGCATCACATCGGAGCTGGCTTCAAAGCTTGCTCCTGTATCAAAAACATTTAATTGCATGGCTTCACTAACATCTTCATTCGGTCGTTTATATCTAAAATCAATTTCAAAACTTCGTTCACCAAATGCTCCCGTAGGTACTATCTCATATAAAGCTGTAATGTTTTGGTCTGATCCTATTTCGCCAGCATCCTTGGTGTCATCCTCAAAGTCTTCGTTGGCTAACACTCTATTTTCATATCCGATCAATCGGTAAGACTCGACCATATTAGGATTAAAAGTAACCTGCACTTTTACATCTTTGGCTACCGTAAAGAACTTGTTGAAATCATAAACAAAGACTTTCTTTAGTTGTGTTTGATTATCTATGTATTCATAAGTGCCATTTCCATGATTAGCTATTTGCTCTAGATTTGTATCATTAAAATGCTGTCCTACACCTAAAATCGTCAAGAAGATACCATTATCACGTTTTTGCTCGATTAGTTTAATCAAAGATTCTTGGTCTGTAATACCTACATTAAAATTTCCATCTGTCCCAACGATAACTCGATTATTACCTCCTTCTATAAAATTTTCTTCAGCAATTTCGTATGCTCCTATGATTCCAGCAGACCCAGCTGTGGAGCCTCCAGAACCTAATGCGTCTATAGCATCAATAATCGTCTGTTTGTCTTCGACCTTTGTACTTTCTAATCGTACACCTGCATTTCCTGCATAGGTAACTATGGCTACTTGATCATCACTCCTCATCTCATCTAGTAATTGTTTAAAACCATCTTTGAGCATTGGCAACTTATCTGGTCCACTCATAGATCCTGACACATCGATGAGAAACACATAATTTGACGTGGGCCATTGTGCTGGAGGTATAGATTCTCCTTCAATGCCGATTCTTACTAATTTATGTTCAATATCCCATGGGCAAGTCGCTATTTCGCCATTTAAAGAAATAGGATGTCCATTATCTACAAATTCATAATCTAGATCAAAGTAATTTAGAAATTCTTCGGTGCGTATGGATTGTACATCTGGAATTCTATTATTTTCCATAATATCACGTCGCATGCTCGCATAAGAAGCTCCATCAGCATCTACAGAAAAAGTAGAAGTAGGCTCTTCTTCTACCTTTACAAACGGGTTTTCTGAAATGATTTGTCCTTCTTCGCTCTCTGATCCGTTTTCACCAGCTTCAAAAGTAGCATCATTATTATCAAAGAAAAGATCGCCACTTGAATCGTTAGAACAAGCGGAAAGCAGCCATAAAACACAACTAATGTAAAGTAGTTTTTTCATAATTTATTCTGTATACTTATTAATTAATCTAACCATTAAGTCGTTTAAAAATTCGACTTCAAAATCTCCCACTGAAGGTTCTAAATGATCATTTCCAATGCCGCTATCATCTGTGATAAAAACATAAGTTCCATTGGTGAGTATCGCGAAACATCGCATAAGGAATTCTGTTTCTTTATCTATACCACTGGCTGAAATCGGGATGATTTTTACTCCATGTTTTGCAGCTTTTTCTATAGAATCATGTAAATCTTCTATGATTATGGCGTTTTTATGCGGCGGAGCATCAAGTAATAAAAAAGCAATTTTAGCATAAGCATCTTCAGACCATGACAATTCGTTCATGGCCACATTAAGACCTTCATGCACCGCTTCCGGGAAGTCTCCTCCACCTGATGCACTTTGTTGCGAAATATAGGATTTGCTGGTTTCCAAATCAGCCGTGAAGTCTTGATGTTTTACTAGATATTCATCTGATTCGTCTCTGTAAAAAACACTCGCTGTATAAAAATCCAAATTCGGGTTTGAGGATTCGCATCGCTCGATCACATCTTTTAGATCTTCTTTGAGAAAATCTAATTCATCTCCCATTGAACCAGTGGCATCAACAATAAATGCTACTTGGGCATCTTGAGTTGTTGTAGCTAATCCCTCAGTATATATAAAAGTGTTTATACCATCACCAAAAGCCAGTGTACCATGCTCCACAAACGCGTCATCAAGGCTTATTTTTAAGGTGCTAAGGTCTTCTACAGCAGAAAATGCTCCTTGATCAATCCATAATTCGGCCATTCCGGCATTATCTGTCATAGCTTCCCAAAGTAAAAATCCTTCTTGATAGAGTTTTACTCTAACGTTATTAACCGCTTTATTGCTTTGATCTTCGACCAATACGGAAATGCGTTGGTCGACGGTAAAAAACTGCCACTCTTCCGGAAAATTTTTAAAAGGTTCTTGGTCTAAAAGTTCTACCCAAAAATTCCAATTGGATAGATCGTTCCACTCTCCTGCTGTGATGAGTCCTTCTTCTCCCTGGCCTCCATTGGTACTGCTTTCTCCTGTAGTAGAGCCTCCATCACTGGACGCATCACTACTAAAAAGTCCGTCTGCATCACCTAAAGAGCTTTCATCGCTGATAGAACAGGAAGCTAATAATGTAATTATAAATAATGATAAAATGGAAATGTGTTTCATGTTGACTAGTGTGTTGTTTGTTATTTGACGCTAGTCGTTCTGAAATGGTTGGGTGGAGTATTTTAGATGATGCCGATTTTATCCAATTTAACAAATCCTTCATCTTGATTTAGGAGTTCTACTTTTTTCCATTCTCCGAAATCATCCAGGATTTTTATTTTTTCACCCGGAACTATGTTAGTTCCAGAATTGCTTCGATCATCAGGTCCTGACATCAATTGTATTTCTTCTAGGACGATCGCAAAGACATCACTTTTAGAATAATTTATGGAAGCATACAATACCAGCCCTATCAGGATAGCATCTAGAATCAAGGCTCTAGTGATCAAACGATATCGCTGATCACTCCATGCTAAGCGATTAAACATACGGGCTCCCCAAATAAATACTAAAGCAGCCAGAATTAACAATTGTATAATAGCCCAAACATTGGATGAAGCCAAGCCTACAAAATTTCTCCAAACTCTCACCGGCCAAAAAGCTTGAACCTCAAAAATTTCTGAATCTACTCGTTTCTTGATCAAGCTGAGGTTTTTGAGCAAACTAGGATGGTTTGCATTAAACTTCAAACCTTTTTCGTAATGCAATACTGCATTGCCCACTTTGTTTGTTTTTGCGTAAGCATTGCCCAAGTTTAGATGCAACTCTGGGCTTTTAAGTCCTGTCTGAAGTATACTTTCGTACAATGCAATAGCATCATCGTACTTTGCTTCTTCAAACAAATCATTAGCAGTAGCAAAAGATGCATTATGGTCCAATTGTGCTATCCCGACATTGGCCAAAAAAATACAAACGATGACTAAGAATAGTTTATTTAGGTGCATTTTTAATTTGATCAAATATTTCTAAAACATCTTCCTCAAAAATATCTATTTCCTCTTTGTCTTCTAGTTTTTCTTCCCATTGATTTTTTAAAATATCATCCAATGACCATGGCCGTTTGTCTTCATACCAAACAAAATCACTTAAATATAAATCAGTATTACTGGCTTGATTTACAGGCACCATATGGGAAGTAGGATTGCTGTGAAACTTGATGTCTTTTAATTCTCCTCCTTCGAAAAAAAACTCGATATAACTACATATGGTTTTGTTTGCACCAATGAAAGCACCTTGTTCATCTCTCAACATATAAATGACTTCTGCATTTCCCTTAACTTCCATCCATTTAATATTGTTGCTATCTAATTTGGCGTGAATTTGCTTGCCTTTAATTTGGTCATAAAATTTAATACCGAGCTTATTACCTATCATGGCATTGGACCTCAAAAACACCTCTTGGATACCTTCTTCATCATTTTTAACGATGATCGTATCAGCCACAAACTGGGTCGTATCAGCCCACAGAACAGGTGAACCATAAAAACTAATTAGAGAGTCTTTTGTGTTATATTCTAGTGAGTCAGCGACACCTTGCATGCCATGACTATACATACGTACATCGTGATAGGCTCTCATTAAATGTAAGCTATCTGAACCATCAAATTTTTCTATTGTCCGTAAAGTATCTCCGGCTAAAAACAGTGTATCACTTGCAGACCGCTCCTCGATATAAGGTCTACTTGTGCGACTGTAAGCCACATAATTATCATCATTTTCTTGCTCTAAAAAATCACTGTATAGCAAGCGAGCATTTAAAGTATCCTCAAAAACAACTTGCCCTACAGAAGATCCTTTCTCTGTATTTACATCATAAAAAATCGTGTCTCCTCGAAGCACTATTTCGTCTTTATATAAGACTCCATCACCGATGATGTCAATCGTTTTCTTAGCATTATCGAAGTGAATGTATTCTCCATAAACTTCCGAATCTTTATCCATATAATAAGCATTCCCTTCCAGCACGATGGTGCTATCTTGATCAAAATATTCGATTCGCTCGGCTTTTGCTAACGTTCCTTCTTTCTCCACCACAGCATCACCCGTTAAAATCATGACTGATCGTTCTCTATCATATTCTATAAAATTTGACTGACTGTTAAGCGAGTCTCCATAAAATTTGGTGTTTTTTTCGAAATAGGCGTTTCCAGTTTCCGTTTCGTAATACCCTGATTCACAGTAGATCTTATTCTCACCTTGTGTGATGTAACTAGGTCCATAAAAATTGGCCCTAGAAATATTAGCATCATAAATCATAGTATCGCATCGCAAAGTCAAGTTAGAGTCAATCACTACAACTTCACCGAAAAAATGCGCAATATCTTTTTCTAAATCATAATAGCCTGATAAACTGCTCAGTTGGGCACGCTCACTTTGCATCAATGCTGTATCTTGATAGGATACTTTTTCTTGAGCAATATCATAATATAAGGCATCAGAATAGAGTGATTGACTACCGTTTAATAAAGCTACATTTCCATACAATTCGGCATAAGATTTTAAACCATCGTAGTGTAGTGAATCCCCAAAAACTTTCAAGGTATCTTGGCGAAGCATGACGATATTACCGACTGCATCTAAAATATTTAGTTCCGTTACAGCGCTATCGCAAAACATAAATGTACTGTCGTGAAAGATTTTTACATCACCTTTATAAAATTGTAAATCTTCTTCGTCTTGCTTTTCGTTTATAAACGTTTCTGAATACAATATTTTAATCTGCGAATAACTGGTATCCTGTTGCTCACCTTGTTGGGCAAAAAGCCAACAAGGCATTAGACAAAATAATATATACAGGCTTATTCTCATCGCTAGCATCAGCTAGTAAACGTTTAGATTATAATTACTGTTGTGAAGATACAAGGTCTGCTAATTCTTTTCCTAGTAAAGAACCGATTGCTACACCCATCCCACCTAAACGCACTCCACAGTAGACCTTAGGCTCTACCTTTTGTACAATTGGAGTTTTATTCGTACCTCCAGCTAATATGCCGCTCCAAGAATAATCTATCTTGACTTTATGTAAAAGCACATTTTCTTCGAGATATTGCTGAAGCCAATCAGTCACCTCTCTGGTATTTCCCAGTTGGTCCGTCGATTCTTGTTCCATGAATAAATGCCTTGCACCGCCGATCAATACTCGATTTTGTATGGATCTAAAATATACATAGCCTTGCATTGCATGAAAGGTAGCTTGGAAAGCCAAATTGGGAATAGGCTCCGTCACTAAAACTTGATTTCGATAGGGTTCGACAGGTATATTGGGTAGTAGTTTAGAGCTAAAAGCATTGGTCGTTATGATTAAGTTTTCGGTTTCACACGGGGGATAATTTTTGAGTTCAATGTCGAGTCCTGTGTTTGTTTCTGTCCAATTTTTTACCGATACTCCCCACAAAAACCGGATGCCTGCAGTGTAAGCTTTTTGGATCAAGGCATCCATCATTTTACCCGTATGGATAGACCCTTCGTATTTATTTTGTATGAGTTTAATTCCGTTCTTAAAGCCAAAGGTATTAGGCACCATGCGGAAGCAATTATCTAAATTAGTGGCTTTTAGTATCAGGTCATTTACGTACGATAAACGATTTAATATTTGCTGATATGATTGATTTTCTTCGGTAGTAAATAATTCGTATGATCCACAGGCATTATAATCTAGTGTATGATCTCCGATACTTTCTCTCAGCAATTCGAGTCCTTGGTATCTCTTTTTTATGAGGTCCAATGTCGCCTCTTCTCCAATTTGTTCTATATCTGCGAGCAATTCGCCCGCGCTTCCAAAACAAGCAAAACCAGCATTTTTAGTACTGGCACCTTGAGGCAAAGTAGATCTTTCTATGATCAGTATTTTTGCATTGGGTGATTGCTTTTTGATGGCTAAAGCACATTGGATGCCTACAATTCCTGCACCTATAATGCAATAATCATTTTTTTCTAACCATCGTTCTTTTTCCCAGTAACTAAGCATTATTTAGATGAATTTGTACATTTGCCAAATAGGTAAAATACAAAACTAATGATTCAGCGAATTCAAAGTATCTTTCTTTTATTATCCAGTGGAACATTCTTTTCCCAATTTGGATTACCATTTGCCACCAGTGAATCACCGGGAGGCAATTATCTATCTGATTCTGTGTATAATATCCAGGACCATACGGCTTTGTTAGTACTTGCAATATTGGGAGGTGCTGTCGCGGCTGGGGCTATATTTTTATTTAAAAATCGAGCTTTACAGATGCGGCTTAGTTATTTAGTGGTTGTGTTGTGTGTTATTTTACCGGCAGCGGCGGCTATGTTATTTCTTCAAGCAGGAAATAGTCTAGAAGGAAGTACAGGTATAAACGATGGCTTTGGTTTATATATGCCTATTTTAGGGATAGTCTTTGCGATATTAGCTATCCGTTTTATACGCAAAGATGATAACTTGGTTCGATCAATGGACAGACTTAGGTAATCACTCACAATCCAAATCTAACTTGGATATTGGGTCGTTATTCGGAAAGCACATTCCGCTTGGTAAAGCATTGGGTACATAACGCTCTAGATTATCATCATACAAGCCATTCAAAATAAAATCAGTCAATTGGTCGACTTCTTCGATAGTCAGTAACAACTGAGTAAAATGTTCTGATAATTGTGCGTCTGGAACCTCGGCGTTTTGTTTGACTCCGCGATTTTTATAGAAAATCACATCACGCACAGATTCAAAAGATCCACCGTGTCCATAAAAGCGCGTATCGGCTAGATTATAGAGTTGCGGCACTTTAAATTTGTAGTCATCTTGTGGGTTTTGCGTAAATCCACCTCTTCCTTTTTTTGTGTTTTCATCCATGCCATGCATAAATACATTAGAGCCACTCATATCGTCCATTCCGAGTGCATGAAATTCCATCGAGTTAAGCGCAGGGCCATTATGGCAGGTGTAGCAATTTCCTTTCCCGAAAAATATCAGTGCACCATTTTTCTGTGCTTCAGTTAGAGCCCCCAAATCACCTCTCAACCAATGCTGGAATGGTGCTCCAGAAGCAACAACTGTGCGTTCGTACGCAGCTATAGCTAATCCTATGGTTTGTGTAGTATATCTTTCTTCGAATGGAACATCTTGAAAAGCCACATCGAACATGGGGATATAATCTTGATAATTTAGAAGCATATCTTTTTCTACACCTAATCGGTGCACATCCAATCCGGCTATGGCTTGTGTTTCAGTACCTTCGAAGCCTAGATGGTTTACTGCTTTAGGCGTTCCATATGCCCAAGCATCTTGAGTGTTTTCGTTGACCCCAGTAGCTCCAAACTGACCATTCCATAACAGATTGGTTTGATAGGCTACATTTAAAATAGTGGGCGTTCTGATGGGTTGTACATCTAGACTATCTTCTTCGTAGTAAAGCCAATTAGATTTTCGTTCTTCACCAGCCAAACCAAAACCAATACCTCCATCTCCTATTCCTTGCTTGTTCCCTGAAGAAAAACCTGCTTTTGCATGATGGCAAGACGCGCAAGAATAGGTATACATACCTTCTTCCATTTTTGCATGCATAGCTAATGCAGACTCATGAAAAAGAAATTTGCCTAAAGCAACTTTTGAAGCATTTAATGGGTTTAATGGATCTTGCGGAATGGAATCCAACTCGTGAGAGTAAGGTAAAAGTAAGGCATCCTTATTTTGCCCAGTATTGCTTTCGATAGCATGCATTAGATCATAATCCAAAGAATCATAATCTTCGCATCCAATTAAAAACAATAGTGATATTGCTATAAATAAAGTACTTAGCCATTGCATAATAAGGTGATTAAAGTAGCTAATGGCAAATATACATATTAAAAATTAATTACATATGTTTTGTGCTTATTTATAGTTGATTAAGCGGTTTTTAGTTCGATTACAGTAATTTCGGGCCACATACCTACTCTACCAGGAAAGGCTAAAAACCCAAAGCCTCTATTTACGTATAAATACTGTCCTTGGTCTTCATAAAGGCCCATCCAATGTTTGTATCTCATTTGGGCTGGGCTCCATTTAAAACCAGGCATATTTATTCCAAACTGCATACCATGTGTATGGCCACTTAGGGTGAGGTTGATGTTCTTTTGATGTGGAATGACTTTTTCTGCCCAATGAGTTGGGTCATGAGACATAAGTACTGTGAAGTCTTGATTTTCAACTTTGGTGAGGGCTTTATCCAAGTCCCCTTTTTTTGGAAACCAACGTCCTGCACCCCAATTTTCTACCCCTGTAATTTGAATTTGTTGATCTTCTCTTGCGATAACTGTACTGTCATTTTTCAGCAATGTAAATCCCATATCCACATACTTTGCTTCGAAATCTTGCCAATATGCTGGATGTTCTTCATCAGGTAAATCATACAGACCATAATAATCATGATTTCCCAGAACAGCATATTTGCCTTCTTTAGCTTTTAGTTTAGCAAATATTTCTTTGTATGGATCGACTTCATCTTTTTTAGAATTGACAAGATCACCTGTAAACATAATCACATCAGGATTTTGTTCGTTTATCATTTCTACTCCCCTAGTTACTTCTGTGGGATTATCTAAACTACCTGCGTGAATATCCGAAATTTGGACAATTTTAAAGCCATCAAATTTCTTCGGTAGATCTTTAAAGCTTAAGCTGACATTACTGACTTTGTAATTGTATTTACCTTTAGTTATCCCGTAAATTAATGTGCCAAAAGGTATAGCTGCAATCGCCGCGCTTGTCCATGTAATAAATTTTCTTCTACTCGGGATATATTGATCAGGACGAGCTTCAGGCTCAAGATTTATGCTGGAAAAATAATTATAAATACCGCTAATCAACCTACCCACATCATGAAGTAATGTTAAACTACCAAAAAACAACAGAGTGACAAAAGCTGTGATAACTACTCCGATATTAAAATTGACTTGCGTGCTACTAAACATATTTCTGTTTACAGCAGCCATATATACATTGTATAGGGAATAAAAAACTAGCGCGCTTACTGCAATATAAGCGGCAATAAACACCCATTTATAGGGTCCTGGTTTAACCAATGAGTTTAAAGCAAAAAAGCTGTATATCTGGAAAACAAGAACAGTGGTGATTACAAAATAAAACTGACTCATCTAGAAATTTTCTCTTTAAAGGTGCAAAAGTACCTTTTAAACATCGTAAGCACCAGAATGTTACCTTTCAGCTCAGAAAATTATATAAATATCTTCATAACATCGACACATTACTGTTTGATGATCTTTTGTGTGAGGGTTTGTTTACCTGATTGCCATTGAATCAAGTAAACGCCTTTTTCATAATTTTGTCCAAGAGTGATTATTTGCTCTTCTGTATTTTCCGGTAAGAATGACTCCATTAATTGACCAGCCAAATTGTATACTTTAATAGTAGCATTTTCGTCAACTTCACCTATTGTAAGATCAGTAGTCTGACTAAATGGATTGGGGCTAACACTCAAAAAAGCATCCTTTTCATTTGTACTCTTTTTGAAATGCAAGTCAAGGCTATATTCATTTAAATCTGTATCGTATAACTCGTTGCTAAATGCAGTCGACAAACTAAGCAAATCAGATAAAAGTCCTGATGTATGGGGTATTATGCTGAGGACTAAAATGGCTTCTTTTTTGTTCAATGTTGCGTCTTCTTCTTTTATGAAAGAAAGGCTTAATGAACGATCTTGGATAAAACCACTCCCTTCGACTCCTTCGGTCATCTCCCAAGATTGGATGCTCCCATTTATTTCGAATTTTGCCTGCAGTCCTATAAAGTCTATATCTTCCTTGACGTAGACTGGGATTTGTACCTCTTTATGCTTATCAAGCCATACATCATTGAGGTTAAGCGTGGTCATTGATCTAGTGTCACTGCTTCCATTCAATGGATTAGTGATAGCACTATCATTTACATCACCCATTTTGTAGGCTGTAATGGTTTCTTCAATGTTTCGATCAAGATAAAAGATGTAATTATTCATAGCGTTTTCTAAAATCATTGAGGTCGAATCTGGGCAAGTAAAAAGCCAATTGTCTGAATGCTCAAACTGATTATCTATTCCCAAAATAAGACGCCTAATAGCTAGTAGATCGCTAGCGCTGATAAGTTGATCTTGGTTTACATCTGCTTGTAGTAAAGCTGTTTCGTTTAAGTCTTGAAGACCTAAAATATGTTGTTGTATTTTGACTATATCCAATGTCGAGACACCATTGAGCCATAAACTATCGCTTATAAAATGTATATCATAATCAAAATGGTCATGACTGGCAAATGACATTAATCCTTCTTCGTTTGATTCAAGCATAAGCGGAAAATCAGGCAGCATGCATTGAACATTAGCAAAACTGTTTTCTATAGGTTCACCAGTCGCTGCTTGCACTTTAAATGTGACTTCACTAAATCCTGGATCACCTACACAATGACACCCTCCATCTCCATTAATAGTGAGCTCAACAGAACAACGATCAGTATTATCAAATTCATCCCAAACATAAATGTCTAAAGCTAGTGTGCCACCTGCATCAAACACATCACAAATTATATTGCAATCCATGTTGAGTACTGTAGATCTAGTTTCTTCATTATAGTTATTATTGCTATTTATGGGTTCGTCTTCTTTAGAAAAACTAAATCTCAACCTTTCATATTCAGTGCAATTATCAAAAGAATTCAATTCAAACTCATTTGCCCAAATCTCAAGAGTATTTGAAAAGTTTGGCGTGGTAGTAATACTTTCCAAACAATACGGTGTTGGAGCTTTCTTGTCTTCAACCGTAAAGTAACTGGTGTACGAAGTGATATTGTTGCATCCATCATTCGCCTTCCAAACTACTCTATGCTGATATTTAGAACCTTCTACTATTTCTGGAATCAGGATATTTAGGGGCTCACCAGAGAGTGTTGAAGGCACAAATAGCTCATTAATAGGTGTTCCGAAATTAGGGTCAAAAGGATTTACATAACTACTAAACTGGTAATCAATCGTCCAGTCTCCCCATAGATCTACAAATACCTCCCAGGTAATTTCATTAGATGCACATGGCCCTAAAGTGTCATATCCTATAGCCGTTAAAATAAGGTCAGAATAAAGGCACTCTGCATCTACTTCATAACACGAATCCTGGCTAACAAGCTCTGGGTCTAGATCATCAAGAATGTATATTTGCTGCACATCTGAATATTCTTCTCCAGTACACCAGTTGACGATGGTATGTGTTCTTTGGATCAAGGCACAATGGGAACCAGCATCAGGAATAGTGTCGACTGTAGTATTTAATCCAACAAACTCACAAATACTGGTTTTATAAAAAACAGGATCATCATAATCATCACTCCAGCAATTTAGTGTTACATCATCGGGCCATTGGATAGTGGACCCATCAAAAGGCGTTTCTACTTCTAATAAAATATACTGGATACATTCATCCCCAGTTTCTTCCATAAACCAACGACGCTCGACAGTACCATAATTACATAACTCTACAAAATCATCCTGGTAAATATCCTCAAAGAAAATTTCACCATTGATTCCTTCCCAATCCCATGTTGCTTCTTCTAGGACATCAAAATCATCCAAGGAAACTTCGCATGAGACAATTTTGTCAGGAGGACAGTCAATGCCAGCCTGGAGTTCAGTCAATGGATAAATAAAAAGACAGGTATAGACTAACACCTGGGTAAGTTGTGGAAATATGTTCATGTCTAAGGTCGGTTATGTACTTTAAAGCTACAAAATTGATCATAAAAATCAATATATGTTAAAGTTATAACGCGAATATTGTCAGGAACGCTGCAGTCCTTGGATAATAATCCTTAGTATCTAGTATCTAGTATCTAGTATCTAGTATCTAGTATCTAGTATCTAGTATCTAGTAATCTCTGAATTTATGTGCGATTTATCTAATTCTCTTTAAAGTGATGATTTTACAAACTCCATACGCTTCGCATCGATCACGACGAACTTGCAGTTGTCGAAGATTCGCTGAATTTATGTGCGATTTATCTAATACTCTTTAAAGTGATGATTTTACAAACTCCATACGCTTCGCATCAAGCGCAAAATCTTTCATACGCTTAATTTGTTCTTTTGTAAATGCATACTCCATCATATAGCATGGAGCATAGTAACTCATAAAGTTATTAATCATAGGTTTGTACTCTACCCCATTTTCGTCAAAAGCACCATACATTTCGCAATCTGTATAATTCACCATGGCTCCATAAGCGCCTGCACCAGGATCTGGTGGTGTATCACAAACTTGGTCACCTGTTTTTGAGCAGTCTAAACCGGCTATTTGTTCTTGGTAATTAAAATGGGTGTGTTCTAAATTAAAGAAGTGTCCAAATTCGTGTACTGGTATCTTTTTATTGGCTACATCTTCTTTAGGTATTACAATACTAGATAACCAGCCACCTGTATTAGTAAATCCTCTTCCTTTAGCACATCCCCTTACCCGGCCATCATTGTAACATAATGATGGTTCGTGGTCGACTAGGTACAGGTCGATTACATTAGCCGTATTATAATTAATTAGATAGTTATAATAATTCGAAAAATCATTAGCTACTAAAGACTCATAAGTGTAATACTCGGTTAATTCGTTTACTTCTCGAATTTCGAATTGGATGTTAGCCGCTTGATATACTCTATTTAGTTCATCAAGCATTTCTCTAATCTTTGTATCAGGAGCATATACAGGATTTAGGCTGTCTACCACATTCCAGACGATGATTTCAAAGTGATTCATATAAGAAGTCCGATCTGTCGGAGTATTAAAGATGTTGTCAGAAGCAAAGTAGCTTTCTTGAACGTATTGATCGGGTTGAGTTTGCCATGGCTGATTCCTTGAACAAGCACTTAAAAGCAAAACGACTATTAACATTGCATACCTCATAAGCCTTCATTTTTATCCTTTTTAATCTCACTGCTCTGGTTATGTATAGGTCTATTCTCAAATGTTATTTGTTTCGTGTATAACGCATTAAATTGTATGGTTAATATAAGTTACGCCCATATTTTATGTTAATTATTGTTTATTTGTCGGTATGATTTTTGGTGTCTTTTTGTTTTTTTTTCAATGTTGGATTAAGTCAACAGTGCGATCCTTGTATAGTATTTCACCTCATTCTATTACATATATAATTTAGATATATATCTTTGTATCATATTTATAAAACATTGACTATTATGTGGAAATACATGGCACTTCTTTTTGTTTTGTTCTATGCTTGTGGCAATAGCACAAGTTCGACTGAAACCACAGCGGCAACAACCAGTGCACCCAAAAGCGAAAACATATCTAAACCCAAGAGTTTTGAAAATAATGCAGAAAAAGGTGTTCAAGCTCCTGAAGAAACAGCAAAAGACAATGGTGCTCCAGCTAAATTTAGCATTCGTTTTAAAGAAAATGTTAGTGGACTTACGTATTTAATAGGCACATATGCTGATCAGAATGTACGGATGGATTCTAGTCAAATAGTTTCTAATACTGCCAGTTTTGACAAAGCGGAAGGATATCCACAAGGGCTTTATTATGTTATATTTCCCGATAATAAATTTGTACAAATCATGCTCGCTGAAGACCAAACATTCAGCATGGAAACATCTCTAGCTGACCCAAGCCAAACTACCGTTAAGGGATCGGTGGAAAATGAGTTGTTTTATGAGAATATGAAATATGAGCGATCTCACAGAGCTAAAATGCAACCTTATACTGAGGTATTAAAAACTGCTGAAAAGGATAGTGACAGCTACAATGAAGCTATGAAAAACAGAAAGGCTTTAGTAAGTGAACGAGAAGCACATCTGGCCGAAATAGCTAAAAAACATCCGAATAGTTTTTTTGTAAAATTTAAAGAAGCTGGACAAAATCCTACTTTAAGAGAAGACCTTCCGAATGACGAACAAGTGGCTGCTTATCGCAATGAATTCTGGGACAATGTAGATTTTAGTGATATCAGAATCATGCGTACTCCGGTTATCAAAAATAAACTCAATAGGTACTTTACTGAAATAACACCTCAAAACCCGGATGCCTTAAAAGAAGCAGCGGACAACCTACTTAATCGAGTCTTAGACTATCCAAGATATTATCAGTTTTTTGCCAATTGGATTGTATTTAAATATGAGCCAACAAAGACTACCTTAATGGATGCAGAAGCCGTCTTTGTACATATGATCCAAAACTATTTTACCTACAATAGAGCTTTTTGGTCAGATTCTACACAAGTTTATGGACTACAATTGCGTGCTCATGAGATGGCTCAAAGTTTAATAGGTCAGCAAGGACCTAATGTAACCGCCAATGATCAGTATGGAAAACCTCAAACGCTATACGACAAAACGGCTGATTACCTAGTCGTTTATATGTTTAATCCTACTTGCGAACATTGTGCTGTGGAAACACCAAAACTAATCGACTTATACAATAAAGAAAAAGGCAAAGGACACTTAGATGTGTATTCCATTGTGGTGGACACAGACGACAAAGAATGGAAAGATTATTTAAAGAAAAATAACATTGAATTTACTTCTGTTTTTGATCCTACCAATAAAGCTATTTATGCAAAGTATTTTGTTAATGTAACTCCTGAAGTGTACGTACTCAATAAAGATCGCATCATCATTGGTAAAAATCTTAAAATCGATCAAATAGAAGAAGTGATTCGTAGAGATCAAAACAAATAAACTAGACATGTTAGCACTCCGTCCATGCTGTGAACATTGTGGGACTGATTTACCGCCGAATAGCACTCATGCAATGATTTGCAGCTATGAGTGTACCTTTTGTGCTGACTGTGTAGACCAACTGTTTACCAATGTATGTCCTAATTGCGGAGGAGGTTTTGTCCCTCGCCCTATCCGTCCTGCAGCCCAACTAGACAAATATCCGCCAAAAAAAGAAAGACTCCACAGACCTGTGGATTTAACTAAATACCAAGAGCTCTACTTAAAAAATAAGCATACGCCACCAGAAAAAAGATAAATTATTTGTCATGTAAAATATTGGTTATCAAGCAATAACAACATTGAACAAAAAATACTCTATACTTTTTTAAGGATCAATGCAGCTTTTATAGATATCATCTTGTCCTATTAGTGAAGGCAAGTGATTTAGATTGTAAGGCCAGCATTCCAAATTCATTTCCTGTATCAATTATTCACTTTAATTAAATTAGATTATGAAACTTTATAGAATTATTCTTCTTTCCATAGTTGTATGTTTTACAGCTTGTAGAAAAGATATAGACGACATTGACCAAAATCCTGGTAACAATCCTCCTGCCACTTTTGTAAACGGTTCTGTTTTAGGACTCATTACTGATGAATCTGGAAATCCGCTTGAAGATGCAACGGTAACTTATGATGGCTTTTCAGTGAGTACAGACGAATTTGGAAATTTCTTAATGAACAACCAATCATTTAATGAAAACGCAACAAGCATCAAGGTAACGAAGGAAGGATATTTTAATAGCTCAAGAACCTTTTATCCTAGATTAAACGAAACAAATCACATCACATTAACTTTGATGGATAAAGTTTCTTCTGGTACAATCACTCCAGGAAACAGTACAACTATTAATACTGAAGGAGTAAGCATCGATTTTACAACTCCATCATTTGTGGATGAATCAGGAGCTTCTCATACTGGAAATGTAAATGTTTTTGTGAGATGGTTAAATCCTACTGCTGATAACTTAAACGACATCATGCCTGGAGATTTAGTAGGTTTAGATACTAATAATGATCTAAACGCACTCCAAAGTTTCGGTATGATCGCCGTAGAATTAGCATCTGACAATGGCGATTACTTACAATTAGCAGAAGGAACCACAGCCCAAATATCTTTAGATGTGCCTGCGGAAATGCAAGGAAATGCACCGGCAAGCATTCCATTATGGCATTTTGACGAAGACTCAGGATTATGGGAAGAGGAAGGCGAAGCTACTTTAGAAGGTGGCAAATATGTCGGTTCTGTCAGTCATTTTTCTTTCTGGAATTGTGATGCTCCATTCCCTTTAATCACTTTATCAGGATTCGTTAATGGCGACAATGGTGGTATCCAAAATTTAAAAGTGAAAATTACAGATTTGGAATTGGATCAATCTGGGTATGGACTTACTTCAGATAGAGGGTTTTTTATAGGAAAAGTACCGGAGGGTCATGCTTTGCTTATCGAGATTTTAGGACCTTGCGGAAATGTTCTTGAATCTGAAGAAATAGGTCCTTATACTGAAGACACTGAGATTGCACCTATTTTTGTATCTACGGGAGAAGACGTTAATATATCCGGAAATCTTAGCAATTGCAATGGTGATGCAATTACACAAGGGTATGTGCATATCACATTCGAAAGTGGTAATACAATAACTGTTACGATGGAAAATGACCAAACATTTAGCACTACATTATTAGGTTGTGAAAATGATGAAATGGCCACTGCAGTAGGAATAGATATCTCTAATAGTTTAGTTAGTGCTCCAACAGATTTCAATATGAGCGGTGACCCAGTGCTTAATTTAGAAGCATGTGAAGTATATTATGAGCCGGGAATTTATGTAGATTACAACAATGGTGGTGGATTTGAAGCTACCGGATCTGGTCAAGATTCTTTAATTGCTTACACCTACCAAGTACAAGACTTTGGAACACATAAAGATTACGAGATAACAGTACTTGATTGGTTGTTGGGTGAAGAATTGTTAAGAGGTAATGTCATAGTAACTGAAGGATCAACTGACGTCCAGTATGATTTGCAATTTTTAACTGATGGCTTTTCAATTAGTGGAGTAGTTACTGGTGGAATTGTAAATCAAGGTGTAGAACTATTACATGTGAGTGACACAAATAATGACATAGAAATTGTGGACTCTTCTTTATATGATCCAAGTATAACCGAAGTAGAGTTTACCTTAAATATAGAATTGTAATCATTGGAAATAAACATCCAAATAGAACAACTTAAGCGACGCCAGCAAGAAGCTTTTAAGTGGGTAGTCCATAACTACTCTTCAAAGCTTCTTGCTACGGCGCGCTTATACACTAAGACAAAAGAAGATGGAGAAGATGTTCTTCAGGATGCTTTTGTAACCATGTACCAGAAGATAAAACAATTTAAAGGCAAGACAGAAGGTGAGTTATTTAGTTGGATGAAGCGTATTGTCATCAATACCTCCATTAATAAATACCAAACTAAATATTACAGTCAAGAAATGTATGTAGAATATCCTGAGCACGCACAAGAAGCTCCAGAAATCCACGCAAAACTAGCTGCTGAAGAAATTATCCAGCTGACCTATCAAATGCCTGTAGGATTACGCCAAGTTTTTTCACTCTATACCTTAGAATCTTACAGCCATAAGGAAATTGCCAAGCTCCTAGGCATGAAAGAAAGTAGTTCCAGATCACAGTATACTCGTGCTAAAAAATGGATGGCAAACGCGATTAATCAGCATGATAAGACTTTTAATAATTCAATAAATTTAAGTTCATGAAGCATTCATTCGAAGATCAATTTAAACAGGCGATGCAACAAGCAGAAGAGCCATTGAATGTGGACAAACTTTGGTCAAAGGTAGAAGAACGCACTTTCGGTAAACGTCGGAAACTGCGTATCATTTATATCGCTCTACCTCTACTTTTATTGACTGCGTTTTATCTCGGTTATCAAGCATCAAATAACACACAAAAACAAACAGCAAACAAAACTCAAATAGATCATTTAAGTACAAAGACTAAGCATGCATCCATTATCGAAGAAAAGAAAGTCTATGAAGAAGTCACCGATCTTAAAGAAGCAACACGTCTTCATGAAAATGATCAAATAAGTGAGGATCAGGATGCTAAAATTCGATATTCTACATCTACAAAATCAGCTACATCTGCAAGGAAAACCAAGTCTTCCGAACACGCATCTGCGATAACAAATAGCTCTTTAAATCTAGATCAAGTAGAACATTCTGGCAAAAAAACTCAGACAACAGTATCCGCTAGCAAGCATGCACAGCAAACTCAGCAGGCTGACCTAAAAACTCATGCACACCCTACAAAAAATGCATTTATAGCTGCAAAAAATAACCAAAAGAAAACGCCATCTTTAAGCAATCCGCACATCCATATATTAGCTATACAAAACCAAACACCATCATTATTTCCGTGGGAAATTAGAAACCCCGTATACTTTAATGAAGAAGACATTGAACCAATAATCGACATGGAAAAACTTGCACAAAAATGGCAACAAGCATTCGTTCTATCCTCTAGTTTTGGTAAAGCTGATAAAATGTTACGCACAAAAGATTCTTTGGGTGTCGACTATTTAAATCTCCGCAATACTACTGAGCTTCATCGAGAAAGTTGGACTTTAGCTCCAAATATGCAATGGAAACACGCTAATGGTTTCATCTTAGAAGCTGGCATTCATTATCACAGAATTAACGAACAATTTAATTGGTCTGGAACTTACACCGAAACCGATGGAGAGATATACAAGGATTTATTGATTATCGACTCAGCAGGTGATAGCATTCGGAAAGCGAGTGTAGGAAGTACAGAGCTTAATCAATGGATCATTACTCGAAATATGTCGATCAATAATAGTTATCATCAACTGGGCATAATGGCTGGTACAGGTTACCAATTTAGTTATAAAAAGTGGAGTGCAAGCCCAATGGTTTATGGGCATTTGAATGTTTTAACTTGGGCTGGTCAAAAGGATTATATTTTAGAAAGTACAGCAAAGCCAGGTTTACTTAACCAGCAAGTGACTAATGATGTGAGTTTAGCGTATAGCGGCAAAATAACCATAGGCTACGATGTCTCAGATAAACTTTCTTTAGGGCTAAATGCCCAATATCGAATGGTACCAAATGTGCTTAAAAGCGAGCTACCAATAAGCCAAACCTATGGATTTACCGGATTAGGCTTAGCCCTTGGGTATAAGTGGTAAGCTTAATTAAAACTAATACACCGAGAACTTATCAGAGCTTCACCACTTTTTGGAGGCTCGTATTTCCTTTATGATCACTTATCTTCAAACTATAAACACCTGGAACTAAATGGCTTAATAGGCAATCTTTTTGTCCAATGATTTGGCTGGTATACAATAAGCTTCCCTGCAGGGAGTACAGTTCCACAGTATATGCTTTCTGGTCCGCTAATCTGATGCTCAGCATATCACTAAAAGGATTAGGGAATACATTAATGATTACACCATCTTCCTGCTTAGTGCTAGAACTTTGATCGCAATTATCTTCAGCGATTAAACCTGATTTATATAATTCTTGTAAATCAACTGCATAAGATACTTCTTCACTCACAACCGATACGCGCTTAAAATCTCGATTGGTTCCGCATTCTATCCAATCCCAATTTTCTCCAAAGTCCTTCGTTTCAAAAACAGAGGATTGGTCTCCTACTATTAGACCATAACCATTATTCCTGAAATCAATATCAAGTAGATCGTTTCCACTCGATAAGTAACTTGTATCCCAATCCATTCCACCATTAACAGTTTTCATTAATAATCCGTCCACTCCTGCTATAAATCCTTCGTTTTCATCGAGAAAATGGATAGCTAATAAGTCTTCATTATTTCCACTGTTTTCATTAAAATAGAAGGTTTGCCAATTGCTCCCACCATCCAAAGACTTAGTATAATAATCCTGACCATCTGCATGGCCTATTCCATGAATTGCCTGATCACTAATCAGATGAATTTTATCAATTTCTGGCAACTCATCACTTTGCAAATCCCATGTATTTCCAAAATTTATACTCTTATATAAATGGTTAGTTCCAGAAATTGCATAAGCTACGCCGCTCGGCAAAATACCAGCTGTTTTTATGGAGAATGTACTTAGACTTTCTTTCCATGTTTTACCTCCATTCTTAGTAAATAAAATGGATTTTAATGGTTCTAAGCCATTAAGTATTTCACAAGCTATTATTCCTTGTTCTTCATTAGCCATCTCTAAAGAATGGAATAATCTATTGCCACTTTCAGGCACAGCAAAAGGTTGTTCCACCCAATTTTCCCCACCATTTTTAGAGTGATAAATTTTATGCTTTTCTATAATCCAAAGTAAATCTTCATTGAGTGCATAAACATCCTTAACTAAAGGATACTCTTCTATTGGCTTCCAGTAGTCGGCTTGACAAAAACTAAGTTGTTTTTCAAAATATACTTCTGTTCCTAAAAATTTATCAAGAGCTCTCAAACTCAGCAAGTAACAACCGGGCGTTTCTGCCACAAAAAAAGGATTATTTTCAGTTGAATATTGGTCATCATTAAAACTCCACTCTACTATTTCTAGGCTATCTTGATTTAGGAAAAGCTCAATCGAAAGGCTATCTATTTCACAGGTAAATGGCTCTTCTACCCCTTGATAATTTAACAATTCACACACTTCCAAATTTGAAGGTATTTCACCATCTTCATCCTGATATACAGCATTATTTACATAGAGTATTTCGCCTTCCCGATTGTGAAAACAGACATTGTATGCCCAATTATCCCAGACTGGATAACTCCCAAAAGTATGCTGTGCATCACCAATCCCTTCAATCCAGAAATGCCCTGTTATACTTACGGTCTTTCTTTTTTCTCCATTTAGCAAAACCAACGAATCAGTTGCTGTGACAACTGCTGTTGTTAGGCCGAAATCAAGAGGACTTAGAAAGGTAACTTCATCACCAGGCAAAACTCCAAAATCAAACAGCAAGCAATCTTCTTCACATAAAACAAAACCTCCTTTTACATAAACCTTTTGATTATCAAAATACAAAAGTGAGTTTCCAAAGTAAGTACCGAAAGATATAGCAGGCAATCCCATAAAACTAGTATCAATTTCAAGGATATTTAAATTAGAATAATGACAATGAGTATATCCTCCATGTCCACACTGGATAGTAGTTACATTTCTGAGTTGTTTAAATAACTCATAGGTAGATTGTGCTTTGCCTTGCTTTGAAAACACTAAAAAAACGAGTATGAAGAAAATGGAGGTGCGCATATTGATTGACGGTTATAAAGTAAGGACACAATATACATAAGTCATCCCCTATCAATTATATATATATTGAAAAAGATCGTATACAAAAAAATTCTTCTTGTACATAAAGTAAGCAACATTGAAACAAAACCCTACTTATCTTTTAAAGTGCTCTACGATTGAGTATGCAGGATTTCTATCTGTGCCCTCATGCTGGATAGAAATATATCCAAACTTATCGGCTTCATATTCTACTAATGCTTTGCCAGGAAAATCTATTCTTTTTATAGAGTAAAAATCAAAGGAAGTGACCGGTTTGCCAGATAAAGTTATTATACCCCACTTATCACTGAGTCTTGCTTTTAGATAGCCATAATTTGGCTGCTTGCTGCGACAATCTGGATATTCGATAGTATCATAAACACACTCGACCATTGGTTTGAAAACTCCTTTTTCGTGGTAGTGTTTTTTAAATGGATTTGTGTTCAGCGGAACCCCTTTTAACTGACTTCTTGTCAAAAACCCATATTTATTATTTTGTTTGCAAATTACTCGGCCTTGCAATAAGTAAACCGTATCAAACGCTATCGATGTAGTATCATGGATTAGGCTATCAAGATCTTTTGATGATTTTGATAGATAGTGATAGTTTAAACGATACTTATCATTGCTTTTAATAACAAAATCTAAGGTGTCCGTGACTTGTGATGTATTGTTCTCATAGACCTTAAATGGATCACGCTTTTTATTGTATAAGGTCACCTTTTTTCCGGCAGGATTAATAAAGTAATCGACACCTTTTAACTGGACCTTTGCTATTGGATTATGAGTAGAAAAATAGGGCACAAAATCTGTGGCCTTTACGTATTTAGGCTTTATGGAGTATTTTCCTTTGGAATTTACATATCCATATTTGTTATCTTTTTTGACCAATGACATTCCAAACTTAGAAATATGGGCCTCTTCAAAAATAGGTTTTGTGAGGTGATTACCTGCTGCGTCATTTAGTCCCCAAGCTCCCTCTTCATAATAGGGATACATTTTTTGATCATTGGGAAGATTCATTGGTTTTAAAGGCTGGGAAGCTTTGCAGCCGATTAAAAAACAGCATAAGAGTAGTAAAAATGACTTTTCCCCTTTTAAGAAACCTTTATTAAGGGCCACATTTGATAAATACATACACTTTTAAACTATATATGCAAAAAATGGCGAAACGCTGCATCAGAAACTACATTTCTACCCATTCAATAAAACATAGCTTTCGAAAGATTCTACCGAATGGGGATTTTATCATTAATAAAATAAGTAAAATTGAAATTCAATAAAGTGTAGTTTTTAATATGCAGACTCAAGAAAACGCTCTTTTTTGTTATTATATAACTGTAGGTCTAGCACTAACTTCTCTAGTATAATCCAATGAAATTAAATAGATCATATCGATTTCTAATAAGAAACATACCAGCACAACATTGGCAAAAAAGATGCTTTACTCCACTACAAACATTTTCATAATCTGTCCATTCTCCGTCGTTATCATGGCTGAATAAAGCCCTGCATTAAAATCACGAACATCTATTGTATGTTCAAATTGATTGACGTTTTGTTGGCGCACTAACTGCCCAGTTTGATTATAGATTTCGATAGTTTCCATTAAAAGTGGCCCGCTAAATACGATGTTCGAATTACTTGGATTGGGATAAACTTTGGTTTCCTTTAGCAAGGCTTGATCCACACTACTTGCATTACCTTCTGCGATAATTAGATATTCAAAAGAAAAGTAAGAAAACTCCCTTACATTCATTTTCCAGTACAGATACACTAAATCTTCGCTGCCCGCAAAGGCATCAAGGTTGTAACTATATTCTTCGAATGCTTCTCCTGGAGTATAGGTAGTTAACTCGTTAATTGTATTTACATCTTCCGGATCCGTCATATAACCAAACCCTGCAATCGGGTCACCGAATTGCTCTCCTAAATAAAATAAAGCATCACCGCCTTTATTCTCTTTTAAATCTAAACCAGGAGTGATTAAGATCAGGTTGTCTTCTGTGCCGCTTTGTCTAAAAATGATAATCCTACCATCATACCAATAAATGGCATCGATGCCTTTAACATACGTTTTCCAACCAGCAGGAATACTATCTGCATCAAATTGCTCATCTAAATAATGCTGCGCTTGGAGCGAAAAATTAACGAAAAAAGTAGCAATAAAAAGAAAGACAAATATGCTTTTTTTTTTTCATATCCGAAGGTTTTATTCCTTAAGATACAAAATAAGACCTTAAGCGTTCTTCACCCTCAACTCATTCTCACCTACTGGCTCATCGGTAGTAGTAATATACATCAAATGATCATCCATGTTGTAGTAAAAAAATAAGGGTTGCTCATTTCTTAAAATGTCAATAAATGATGGATATTTATCAGCTCTCAAATACACATGAAAGTGCTTTTTAGCTCCTACTTCTTCGTAATAGTTATCACGCATAAAGTTTTTACAAAAATTTAAAAAGACCTTTCCCGAAGGAATATTAATGTGGATGCTTTGATCTGTTTGCTGACCTAAGGCCTTTCTTCCGTATAAAAACACTTTGTAAAAACTAAATTCTTCTATGATAAAATTTTCCATATTCGATTATGTTATCTTGATGATTAAAGGGTTTCTAAATGACAAGCTAAACTAACATCTTTATTGACATCGATGTTATCATCAGCTTGTAAATTGGCTTCTAAGATAATGTCATCCGCCAAGACTTCGTTGCAAATATAATCCTTAAACTGAGATGTAGCAGCTACTATTATATCGTGTTTTGCTAATTTGACCAAAATTCGATCGGTAACATTAAAGTCTTTTTCCTTTCTGATTGTCTGGATTCCTTTAACTAATTCTCTTGCTACACCTTCTGCGATTAGATCATCCGTTAAAGTAATATCCATTGCCACCGTAATCTCTTTATCACTCGCTACTTGCCATCCTGGAATTTCTTTAGCGTTAATATCAAAATCCTCTAAGCCCAAATCAAAGGTCTCCCCTTCTACATTAAGCACATATTTTCCTGATTGTTCGATAGCTGCAATATCTTCCTGACTAAACTGGGCTATCAACTGACTGGCTGCCTTCATATGTCGGCCTAAGCGTTTCCCTAAAGTCTTAAAATTAGCTTTGATACTCTTGCTGATCATGCCGCTATCCGCCGCTATATATTCTATCTCCTTTATATTCACCTCATGTAAAATTAAAGCCTCTACTGCTTGGATATGTGATTTAAATTGATCGTTGAGTACTGGAATCATTACCTTTTGGAGTGGCTGTCTAACCCTCATTTTTTCTTTCTTTCGCAGCGATAAAATAAGCGATGACACTCGCTGGGCATATTCCATTTGTTGCTCTAAATCCTTATTGATCGCATGCTCGTTGACACTAGGAAGCAATGATAAATGAACTGAATCATGATCTTCCTTGCCTGAACAAGCATTGAGATCTTGATACAATTGATCACTGTAAAATGGAGCAATCGGAGCCATTAATTTAGCTATGGTATTTAAACATGTATATAACGTTTGGTATGCAGCTATTTTGTCTTCCGTAAATTCGCCTTTCCAAAATCGTCTCCTACATAAACGAACATACCAGTTACTTAAATTAGCGTCTACGAAATGCTGGATTTTCCTTCCTGCTTTGGTTGGTTCGTAATTAGCATACTCTTCAGTTACCTCTTTGACTAATGTATTTAATAAAGAGATTATCCACTGATCGATTCTTGGTCTTTTGTCCAATGCTATGGATTCTTCACTATAGCTAAATCCATCGATGTTTGCATACAGTGCAAAGAAAGAGTAGGTATTATATAGTGTTCCAAAAAACTTCCGTTTAACTTCTTCAATTCCCGCTACGTCAAACTTTAAATTATCCCATGGGTTAGCATTGGTCATCATATACCATCGTGTGGCATCAACGCCATAGGTTTCTAATGTTTCGAATGGATCGGCTGCATTGCCTAGTCGCTTAGACATTTTCTGACCATTTTTATCGAGTACTAAACCGTTAGATACAACATTCTTAAACGAAACGCTGTCAAAAACCATCGTCGCAATGGCATGCAGTGTATAAAACCATCCTCTCGTTTGATCCACTCCTTCTGCAATAAAATCAGCCGGGTAGTTTCGTTCGAATACCTCTTTGTTTTCAAATGGGTAGTGCCATTGTGCATACGGCATTGAACCAGAATCAAACCAAACATCGATCAAGTCTAACTCTCGTATCATTTCCTTACCATCGTCAGATACAAGGACCACTTTATCTATATAGGGTTTATGTAAATCTTCGGGTACTGGCTGCTCTAGACCTAAAGTCTTATTGGCTTTTTCAATTTCGTTAGTTAGCATTTCGATGGATGAGATGCATATTTCTTGTTCGCCATCTGCAGTCCTCCAAATAGGCAATGGTATACCCCAAAATCTAGACCTAGATAAATTCCAATCCTGTAGATTTTCTAACCAAACTTGAAATCTACCGGTACCTGTACTCGATGGTTTCCAGTTGATCGTTTTATTAAGTTCGGCCATCCGATCCCGCATAGAAGACGATTTCACAAACCAACTATCTAATGGATAATACAAAATCGGCTTATCCGTACGCCAGCAATGCGGATAATTGTGATTGTATTTTTCTACTTTAAAAGCTAAATTTTCTTTCTTTAATTTAACAGCTATTCTGAGGTCTGTTGACTCAAAACCATCAACAGCTCGTTCTTCATCAGTGTAATATTCTGCTCTAACATAATCACCTCCAAACTCTCCGACTTCCTCCACAAATTTCCCTTGACTATCCACTAAAGGCATCATTTCTTTGCCCCTCCTCACAAGAATAGATGGCACGTTATTTTGCTGACAAACACGATAATCATCTGCACCAAAAACCGAGGCTGTATGCACAATACCTGTTCCATCTTCAGTAGAAACAAAATCCCCTAATATTGCACGAAATGCATCTCCTTCTTCGGGTTGAACATATGGCATCAATTGCTCATAATGTACACCTTCTAAACTCGCCCCTTTCATAGTTTTGATCACTTTCCACGGGATTAGTTTTCCTGCTGGATCGTAGTCTTCTAGGGCTAGTTCACTGGCTTTTTCATTAAAATACTTACCGATTAGATCGGTTGCCATGATCACGGTTATTGGAAGTTTAGTGTACTGATTAAACGTTTGTATTAATGAATATTCAATCTTGGCTCCTAGCGCAACGGCGCAGTTAGATGGTAGTGTCCACGGTGTAGTCGTCCAAGCCAAGAAATATACATCATTTGGATGCCCTTCAAATAGATTAGCGGATGTATCATCTTTAATTATCTTAAACTGAGCTGTAACCGATAAATCTTTGATGTCTTTATAGCAGCCCGGCATATTAAGTTCATGCGAACTTAGTCCTGTGCCCGCCGCCGGAGAATAAGGCTGGATTGTATAGCCTTTATACAATAAATCTTTGTTGTATAATTGGCCCAGCAACCACCAAACTGACTCTATGTAATTATTGTCAAAAGTGATGTAAGGATCATCCAAATCGACCCAATATCCCATTTTTCTAGTGATATCATCCCACTGATCTTTAAACTGCATAACCGTCTTCCGACACTCAAGATTATACTGTTCTACGGTTATTTTTTTGCCAATGTCTTCCTTGGTAATACCTAGATTTTTCTCCACACTTAATTCGATCGGTAAACCATGTGTATCCCATCCACCTTTTCGTTCGACACGCTTTCCTTGCATTGTTTGGAACCGACAAAAAACATCTTTTACCGTTCGAGCCATGACATGATGAATACCCGGCTTACCGTTTGCTGAGGGTGGACCTTCATAGAAAACAAAGGTGTTATCTTTTGACCTTTCTTCAATACTTTTCTTGAAGATTTCCTCTTTATCCCAAAACGCTAAAATCTTTTTATCGATCGCGCTTAAATCTAATCCTTTGTACTCCGTATATTTTTTTGCCATAGCATTAATATTCATTGCTAAATAAATAGTCGGCAAAAATAGTGATTTATTATGGCTAGTTGGTTGTTTTGTCAGCTAGCTATTGATATTTATAAATGAATATTTTGTTCTTCTTTTGTCTCATTCTCTTTCAAGATTTTTAAGTTCAACTGCCTTTCTTAAATTAGTTCAGTAGATGGTTTGTATGGATTCAAGGTTTTAACATCCGCCTTTCTTTGCCAAAATTTTTTAATAAACAAGTATAAATTGAAATAACTAGGAATGTTACTTTCAATGGACACCGCTATCAATATGGTATTTTATCTCTTTAGATTTTTCTTATTCTTTATTTCTATTTCAGGATGTTCGATCCACCTTTTAATTTGTTCAGTTGACTTATTGGGTTTCTTGGAAATGCCTCTAAAGAATCAATCTTGACTATATCCACTGAAACAATTGGGCAAAAGCTAAGTGAATTATCAAAGAAATAATTTAATTTTAAAATGAAGCTGTGTAGGTAGGTCTTAAGATTGACATTGATTCTTTAGTTTTCATTTAAATAAAGGTCAAATTTAACCATAATCATCATAAAGCTTTTTTTCAAAGAAATTAGAATCGAACAACCAAAGAACCACGATTGAATGATACATTTAAAAATTACGCTTTTATTGGCTTTTACCTGCTTTGCTTATCCCTTGCAAGCCCAAACTAACAGTGATGACTTTTTGGGAAGTATTTTTGAGAAAACCAATGCTGAAAAAACGTTAGAGTTAAATGTAGATTACTACTTTGACAAACAAGGTGGTTTTCTAAAAGAGAAATGGGAAAAAATACAGCTAGATGAATATGATGGGATTAGTATCAAAGGTAAAATAAAGAACCAAGCGATTGTAGACTTTATTATAGCAGATATAAACAAGGCTGCCAATATTCACATTTTTGATCCAGGCTACAGATTTACCACACATCCTTCAATCTCTGCACTAGAAAATATTGATGCTGTAGCTTTAACATTAAACAAGGAATTAGATAATGAAGAAATAGAAGATATTTGGACCTTATGCAAACATTTAAAAATAAAACATTTAAAACTTCGAAATTATCAAAGAATAAAAGCTTTTGATTGTAACATTTCATTTCAAGAATTACTGAGCCAACTTGAATCATTTTATGTTGTTGGGTTTGATATTAGTCTTCCACCTCAACTTGAACTCTATAAACATTTAAAAGGTATACACGTCACCTATAACTCTGCAAATGAGCTATTGTATGAAAGAAACTTTGAGCTAATTGCAAAATTAAATTCATTAAAAAGTTTAGGAATAAGGTGCACAGCTTGCATTAAACCAAACTTAAAGGTGATTTCAAACTTGCGCCAACTAACTTATTTAGAGATACATTCTAATTTTTCTTCAAACTATATAAAAGAAAAAGAAATTGAAGCTAGTTCATTATCCTTTGAACTTGATGTAAGTAAATTTAAAAACCTTAAAAATTTAAAATTCAAATCTCACCCCAATTTCAATAATACGATAAAAGGTTTGCCTGCACTTAGTCAATTGGAGAAATTATCATTAGAGGATGTAAAGTTAGATCACAGTGAAAATGACATTAATTCTTTATCAAAACTGATAGAACTTAAAGCTTTTAATACAAGCCATAAGTCTTTAGAATTTCTTTTTAGATCTCCAAACATTACAAATCTTGAATTATCGGATAGGCATGTTTATGAACTTCCTGCCTCTTTTGAACAAATGAGTAAGCTTCATTCTCTCCACATAAGGGAAATGGATCTTGTCAATTTCCCAAAAAGTTCTAAGTCAACTCAAACATTAGAAAATATATTTATTAATGGCAGTAAACTTTGTGAATTGCCAGCTTGGTTTGGAGAGTTGAAGTATTTAAAAAGATTAGATTTACATAACAATAAATTACTTAGCCTGCCTGATAAATTAGAATTAGAGTCACTCGAGTATATGAATCTATCCAATAATTACATTAAAGAAATACCCTCCGACATTTCTAATTCAATAGAGCTTCAGGAACTTGACCTAAGTTCAAACAGATTAAGCACACTCCCTAATAGTTTTAAGCCATTAAAAAAATTACACACTATAAATCTAAGTAATCCTGAGGAACAGTTTGAAGAGAAAGATGAAGTATTGAGCATGAAATATCGTTCTTTAAATGACATTACATCTTTACCCATAAGTCTAGCAAAATCTAAATCATTGCGATCTCTCGACCTGAGTCGAAATATACAAGTCCAACAAGCATTGATTGACTTTTTACCCAAATGTCAAAATAAGAATTTAGAGGTTACTTTAGATTTATGCAACATTGATGATTTAGATGATGTCAAATGGAAAACTTGCGAGCTTAAACACCTTGAGATAAGATCACCATTATTAAAGACTATTCCAAAAAATATAGAAGATGCTAAAATTGATGTAATCATCTTTAACAGAGCTCACATTTCAGAGCATAGGCGGTTAATGCTACAGTATCAAAATGAAAAGATTAGTTTAAAAAAAATCTTAGAACATGAAGATGGAATAGACCTGTTCCATTCGATTTGTTTTGAAGAGAAAAATCATAATAAAACTATTAAGCTTTATCAATCACTATTAAAAAAAGATAAAAGGTTTTGGGTTAGTCGTCACCCATTTCATCCTTATTTGACAGCTTTGTTTAAAACAGGTAAATATGAGGAATTTGTAAATATTGTTGATGAGGTTAGTAGCGCAAACGAGTATTTTGGAGATGAAAAAAAATGTATTATAAATCACTCTGCCAATTTAATATGGGTCAAAAATCGGAAGCTAGATTAACCTTAAATACGATCGTAACAAAATTTGACTCAATCAATCGTGGCAATTATGTAAATAGAGAGTTTGTGGAACATCATTTATTGACAGGAATCCTCGCCAATGCACTAAATGAAGAGAAACTCAGCCAATCAAGTTTTGTCTATGCACCACTTTGTGCACCTTCAGACTCTGATAAGGTAGAAATCCTTATAATTTCAGAAGATACAGATGCGGCTCAAGACCTATTAAATAAAATATTGAATTCAAATAAAAACGAAAGTCTCCATGAGGCAGTAGTTGACTATTTGCAACTTGTTATTGACATCTTGGAGGATAACTATGACGTTAATAAATATTGGGACATAAAAACAAAAATAGATAATTCTGAATCCGACTTAAATTGGAGGGTAAGCTTCATGGAATTTTACGCAGCAACTTTAGATGGTCCAAAAAAAGAACAGATTAATAAATTAAACGCACTTTTTAATGAATACTACATTTACTAGCCTTTTACTATTGATTTGTGTGAATTTACTGGGACAAAATATACAATTCTCAGATCCAGTTTTAAAAAAAGTGCTAACCAGCGAACGCTGTGCTACTCATTTTGATAATCCTATGGAAAATTTAATCTATGTAGACCAAAACAAAGATGGAGAAATTGATAAAATAGAAGCATCACAAATAGCTGGAATAAAGATTCGAAGTAGACAAATAGTAAGTTTAGATGATCTAAATCAATTTCCAAACTTACTGTTTCTTGAAGTCAATTGGTGCCCCATAACCACAATGAATTTAACCAAGTTGAAAAGACTACGCAGTATTGATGTTAATTCAAACTTACTTGAAAGCTTATATCTTTCAGATCTTGACTCTTTAAATTTTGTGAGCTGTGACTACAATACATTAGAGGTCTTAGATGTGAAAGGATGCATTCACTTACGAAGAATCTCTTGTGATGAGAACCTACTAACGAGTATAAATCTTGAGGATCAGGCATTATTAAGTTCGTTTTCCTGTGATAATAACCTAATTTCCAAATTGGATCTTTCAGGTATAAATTTACTTGAGAGCCTAGCATGTAGATATAATCGTATTACTGAATTTGTATGCCCCAAAAATTGTTTTATTGACTTTTGTAATTCTCACAATAATCCTGTCAACTTTTGTCCTGATGATTAAAAAATAGGACTAAATAACAGTCAATAACGAATCAAAAAACATTGGCTGCATTACTTGGAGCTTCACTAAAAACATCGACCTCAGTCTCGATTATATTCGATGTCTTACACCAATGTTTTAGCGAAGAAATGAAGACTAAAGAATGGCAAGCGCATTGACACAAATGATTTCAAGTTATGGACAATCATTGATAAATGATGCTGATATATGTATTGATATGCGGAATCGTAAGACACGATTCTTAAGTTGAATTAGCAGTACTTTGTATCCAGTTGTTGGATTTTTTTCTAAAGCATCCATTTAGCTAGGGTTGTTACTTTATAATGGCAACTTTAACAAAATGGTATTTTATGTTTCTCAAATGAATAAGGAAAGTTAAATCATATTTTATCTAATTAAGGTAAAATCTCCAGCTAGTATGTCAATAAAACCATCCAGAAACTCTACTTCAGCCACCCATGTATATACGCCGATATTTGCATCTTGGCCATTAAAGCTGCCATCCCAGCCGTTGTTAGGGTCTTTGTGATTCAAATTTAGTCCTTCATACATCTTATTTCCCCATCGATCAAATACCTTAAAGGAAGCGATTTGTTTAATTTGGTCGCCTCCAGTGATAAAGAAAAAGGCATTGTCGCCAGATAAACTTGGACTGAAAATATTAGGCTTATAGACGGTACGATCTTTTTCTACGAAAACAGAGATGGTAGCTTCTCTCTCACATCCATCTGCCGAAGTGACTTGAATCAAATAGGTATCCGTATTTAATGGCATTCCAGCTGTAATTAAACAGTCTGTGCAATTAAGTAATTCTGAAGAGATCCAATTTACATTTCCAATAGTAATATCATTTAACAACGGGATAAGCTGGATGCTATCTCCTAAGGTAATGGTAAAATCATCTGGCAAACTTACTTCAGGAATTTCTGCATTGGTCATCACTTGAAAAACAGTGTCCATGCAGCCATTGGCATCAGTTGTAATTACTTCATAGCTCCCTTCTATCAGATTGGAAAATATGGTATTAGCACCTTCATCTTGTCCATTTAACGTATAACTATAATCTCCTACTCCTCCTGAGGTGTTATTTATTTGGATCATTCCTGTCTCTAATCCTTCGCAATTAGGGTCAGTAAATAATATTTGAGAGAGTATTTCATTGGGTGATGATAAATCTACTGTTTCGAAATATACACAACCTGCGTCATCGGTAATAGTTAACGATTGTAAACCAGCAGCTAAATTTTCTGCTGTTTGGTTTACAGTAGAAGTTCCGCTCCATTGGTAATTATAGGGAGGTGTGCCACCTGATGGGTTTGCCGTTAACTCTCCATCTGATCCATTAAAACAACTAACATTGAAGCCATTATAATCACTGGCTATGAGTGTATTTTGTAGGACTGTGGGTTCAAGTATTTCAACCATTATGATGGTGGAATTACCAAAATTATCATTGACTGTGATAAGGTAGACACCTGCCGGCAGATTAGGTATTTGCGTATAAAAATCAACAACCGTTAAGGTACCTGTCCCATTAATGGATGGGTCTAAAACTTTTTCATAGCTATAAGTGAAAGGTGGCGTCCCTGCAGAAATCTGAAAATAGGCCACACCCGTCGCACCATCCCCATGACATAATAAATCCTCGCTAAAACCATCTCCCTGCATGGTACAAACTATCAAATCTAGATCGATCTGAATAATGCTATCGCATCCCTGGGTGGTTAGTAAATTTTGGCTATACTCTCCCTCCTGGCAAAAGCCTTCATCATTTAAAAACAAAGTATCTCCTTCGCAGATATTATAGTTATAGCTGGCGTTAAATCCTTCTGCTTCGATAACATTTATGCTAATTACAGAATCACAAGTGGTTTCATTGCTTATAAAAACATCAGGATACTGTCCAGCAGAAGTGTATAGTTCTCCTTTGTATTCTACTGGAATCCCATCACAAATTATTAGTTCTTTTTCACCATATAGCAATGGTTTTATTTCAATATTTTGACAATATGGTGGAGCTTCATCACAAGCATTTGATTCACTATAACATATGTTATAAAAACCGGTTTGATCCATTAAAACTTCCAAGCTATCAGCATTTCCCACAACTTGACCATCAATAGTCCACTCATATATCGTTGCGCCTACTTGCGGATTAGCAAAAATCGTAAAAGGTTGAGTCTCACAAATAAAGTCAGGTAACGTGAAAGGCAGAGCTTGTTGCAACTCTCCTACCTTGGTGCTTCCTTCCAACACATTAACGGTGTAGTTGCACACTGAACCACCATCACCATCCATCACGAAAAAGTAATACTGCCCTATCGTCAGTGGTTCCGTGTTAGAGAAAGTCCAACTGCTATTTTCAGACACTGATCCATTACACGGCATAACCATTCTAGGGTTTTCGCAATCGATGGCCTCGTAGACCGTAACCTCTAATCCGCCTGAGAAAAAGCCACCATCGCACTCACCTACATCGAATCGCAAAGTCAAATTTTCACTCCCAGCTATAAATGCCAACCATTGTATATTATGTTGAGTTGTAGTGCAAAAATCTGGTGGCGCAATGCCATCTTCATTTTCATCATTCTTTCCCGAAAAACCATCGATATCACAAATGATACAAGCTATCTCACAAAACGGCTCCATCTCTCCTTCTGGGCCACAAGGTTCTGGGGCTTGGCTGATTGCCACTAAGTGAGCAAGTAGGAAACCAATAATTAGGAATAGTTTGCTGCTTTTCATTTGTTTGGTTAATGTAGATTTAGACTTTAGACTTTAGACTTTAGACTTTAGACTTTAGACTTTAGACTTTAG
>JAHDHQ010000040.1 GCA_020631235.1 Saprospiraceae bacterium
AAGCACAGGCTTCATTAAGCATAAATAAAAAAGAGACTATCTCGATTTGAGACAGTCTCATCTAATTTATATGTGCGTTTAATTAAAAACTACAATTGAATCCTAACATATAATTTCTACCTAATTGACCTTGTTGTTGTACTTCAGATGAGTATACAAATCTAGAACCAGCTTGAGCTGTGTTTGTTGATTCTAAAGTCACATCAGGATAGACATCACCAATGTTGTTAATCATAAAATATAAATTTACATTTTTTGCCAAGGTGTAACCTACGCTTAAGTCAGTAACCAATTTAGGGCTCAATTCTTGGTCTTCTCCATTAGCCACCTCTACTCCATCAGCTCCAAATCCTCCAGAAGGTGCTGTTATGGTCACTGGACCAAACAATGTGTTGTTTAAGTTAAAGTTCCAGTTCCTCCAATCATATCCAAGTCCTAAGATTACCTTGGATCTAGGACGAGAATTGATGATTAAACCTTGCTCTTGTCTGTCGAAAATATTGTATCCTCCATTAGACAAAGCTTCCGGGGTATTAATGGCATCGATGGTCGTTTGATTAAGGTTTGCAGCCAAGCTTCCTCTAAAGCCACCATCTCCATTGTAATTAAGTACAATATCAGCGCCCGTTGTTCTAGTATCACCGGCATTGATAAAGAATTGTACCGCTACAACGTTGTTATCAATTAATATTTGCTCTACCGCATCCGAACCATCTAAATCTCCATCCAAGGTTCCGATTTGAGAAGAGAAGAGTACACGATCATCTACATTAATTTGATAAAAATCTAATGATGCACTCAAATTATTATTGATTCTATAAGTTACACCTGCAGTGATATTTTGAGAAGTTTCTGCAAACAAATCAGGAACACCTAAAGCCTGCACCGCAGCGTTATTGTTAGCTAAAGTACCCTGGAGTAAAGGTTCTGAAGAACCAGCAACAATAATATATTGACTATTGGTTAAGTGCCTTTGATGTAAGGTAGGAGCTCTAAACCCTGTACTATAAGAAGCTCTAATAGCACCCTTTTGTCCTATTTTATATCTAGCGTTGGCTTTGTAAGAGAAGTTGCTTCCAAAATCCGAGAAGTCCTCATACCTACCTGCAACACCGATTAATAAATCATCTGTAATATCGTAATCTAATTGAGCATAACCAGCTACACTGTTTCTATCCCATTCACCAGCTTCATCTGGTTTGATACCTGCAAAAGAATCACTTCCTGCTTTATAATAAGATAAGGGATCACCTTCAAATGCCTGAAAGTTTTCTACCTTATACTCAGCACCAATTGCCAAGTTTATAGACTCATTTAATTCCTTGGAAAGATCTAAGTTTCCAATAATATTACTCAGTTGATATCCACCAGGATTAAAAGATCTCGGAGAGGTTCCTGTGTCTGCTAGGTAATCCCTATTTACAGAGTTATTCACACGATAGTTGACAAGGTTAGATCCATAGGTTACACTTGCATCTCCATTAATGCCATTAGCTACTTCAAAAGTTAATCCCAAAGCATTAATGTTATCTCTTATATCTGTTTCGAAAGTGGGTTGATAACCGATAAAATCTTCAGGTCTCGTTATAAAACCAGCATCTGCTACATCTCTTCTCCAATACGGAGCGCGATAATAAGCAAAACTTTGGCCCGTTCGAGTGGTTAATCCATGGAACGAATATAACTCAGCTTTTTTACCCACTGGGTGAGCCATATTTACAAAGAAATCTAACTTTTGCATAGCTGGTTGTCCCACATGCATTCCTATGTCTGGATTAGCATTGACAAAAGCTATTTCATTAGGCCTTGCATCTTCTGGTAGATCATCAGCACCTGGTTCGCCTGCTCGATTAGTAATATCTTGGTTGTAGTAACCTAGTGTCATATTTATAAATCCACCATCTCCAACAGATAAAGATTTATTAAAATCGGCACCAAAATTAAATCCATCCCCTTCTGAGGTTATACCTGTTCTAGCAGAAAACGTAGTATATTCCACATCTCTTTTTAACACCATATTAATCACACCTGCAATGGCATCAGATCCATATTGGGCAGATGCTCCATCTCGAAGCACCTCCACTCTTTCTACTGCAGCTGTAGGAATAGATTTAAGATCTATACCTACTTCTCCTTTTCCTGGTGTTCTGTTTAAATAGACTTGTGCTGATTGATTTTTACGTTTACCATTAACAAGCACTAGTGTTCTTGATGGCCCTAGCCCCCTTAGATCTGCAGGGTCATAATGGGCTGTTGCATCTGAAATAGCTTGATTTTGAGAATTGAAAGAAGGTACTTTAAAAGTCAACATTCTTTCGATGATCGGTTTACCACTTGCTCGCAAGTCCCTAGTGTTTATATTGTCCACTGGAACAGGCGAATCTAATATGGTTCTAGCCTTACCTCTAGTACCTGTCACAACAACTTCTTCCAAGCCTACTCCTTCAGCAAGGGTCACATTAGCTGTTCCTTTTGCATCAAAAGTCATTTCGCTTGTGTTATATCCCACATAGGAATACACCAGTGTACATGGATAAGTTGAGGGATTAATGGCATAAGATCCATCAATATCGGTAATAGTACCATTTCTAGTACCCTTTTCTATCACACTGACTCCGATAAGAGGATCTCCATTGACATCCACTATAGTACCAGAGACCTGCGAAAAGAGGCTTGATGAGGTGGCGCACAGCAAAGCCACAAAAATAATTTGTGTAAATTTTTTCATAAAATGTTTGATTTTTTTTAAAAAATAAAATATAAATCCAGCAGTTCTATATTAATTGCAAATTATATTTTACATATGGCAATATATAAAGAATATACACAAGCTTCATAGTCTAGGCAGATAATTATTCTAAAACCGCTTTTTTATTTGTTTATCGAAAAAATCCTAGCATTTATCTTAAAACATACTACTTTGTAATGCATAGTAACTTGTTTTGACATATATTTGTTATAACAAACGAACTAAATTATCACGAAATGAAATTATCAAACACTACAGCACAGATGCGCAAAGGGATATTAGAACTATGTGTGCTTAACATAGTATCGCATGGAGAAGTATACCCTTCTGACATTATGAAAGAGCTGAAAGAGGTTAAGTTGATTATAGTGGAAGGTACATTATACCCGCTGCTTAGCAGACTCAAGAATGCTGATTTACTTAGCTATACTTGGAAGGAATCACAATCAGGACCTCCAAGAAAATACTTTACCATTACAGAGTCAGGTACAGCTTTTTTAGATGAACTAAAAACAAATTGGGATTCTCTCAATAATGCAGTAAACAAAATTTTAAAATCAAAATAACTAACATGAACAAAATAGTAAATATCAATCTTGGCGGATACCCGTTTACCATAGATGATAATGCTTACGAATCATTATCCAAGTATCTAAAAACTATAGATCGCCATTTCTCCTCTTCAGACGGACACGATGACATAATCTTTGACATAGAAAGTAGGATGGCTGAATTGTTAAAGGAAGCCTTACCTTCTGGTGGAATTGTAACCCAAAAACATGTAGATGATATCATCGCAATAATGGGAACACCCGAAAGTTTTGGAGCAGAAACTGATTTCGAAGAAAGCAGTTCATCTAACCATTCTACCGGAAACACTTACAATAAAAAGCGACTTTTTAGAAATCCAGAAGATAAGTATCTCGGAGGTGTTTCAAGTGGGTTAGCAGCTTTCTTTGGCGTAGAAAATGCGAATTGGGTTAGATTATTATTCATCATCTTAGCAAGTATGGGCATGGGCGTCTTTGTCTACATACTGCTATGGGTTTTCGTTCCGACTGCTAAAACTTCTTCAGACTTTTTAAGCATGAGAGGTGAGCCAATCAACATAACTACTATTAGTAAATCAGTAGAAAATGAGCTATCCGATATAAAAAATAAAATATCAGATTTAGGCAACGAATTTAAAAACATGAAATTCCTATAATTCAAAATAAACATTGAATGAAAAACGACTTTAAAGTAATGATCGAATCAACCCATAGTTTTGCATGTGACTGGTTAGATGTAATCAAATCATTGTTTGACTTTGGTACTAATATATTTTGATTATTGTTCAAATGTTAGCATGATTGAAGAAAGGCTGCTTAATCTAAGTGGCCTTTCTCTATTTTATATATCTAAATCATCCACAATTAGCGGCATGTGATCGCTAAACTCAATCCATTCTTTAAAGTTTCCGATATTTATACGTGTTTCTGGATAAACTAAGGATGCAGAAACAAAACAATAATCAAGATGATAAGGCTTATCCTCATGCCGATACATGTACCAAGTCGCCTCGGATTCTTCTCCATGTAATTCCTCTCTTTGTGCATGATATAAACTGAATATGTCATAAATCTTTAAATATTCCACGACCATACTATGGTTTCCATGTTTTCGCTCATCATCCCAGATAGCATTGCTATTAAAATCCCCGATTAGAATAGAAGGAGATTGTAATGCATGTGTGTACGCATTAATAGCTTTCCATATTTGGCCCACATACCCTTCTTTTCGGCTTTTTTTATTAGGCATAGCCCAGATTACAAACAAAGAAACTTGCTTCCCCTGATAGCACAAATTAAATGGTACAATGTATTTAAATTCATCAGAATAATGATCAAACAAGGACAATTTGGCCTCTATCATCCTGACTATTGCTATACCTTTATATTCATTTTCGCCATACCATTGAATATCATATACCGGATATTCTTTTAGGGTTTTGGCCAATGTTGCTTTTCCTTCGCATTCTATGACAATTAATATATCTGGTTTCAGATCCATGATCTTTACAAATTTTTTTCTAAAAGCCATATTGCAATTCCAAGAAACAATCTTCATACTATGAAAATAGTAGCTTTTAAGAATAATCGACATTGGACAAAAAAAAGGGGCTGCCAAATGACAACCCCTGATCAATGTTTATTTAGTTGACTGTTTAGTCAATAATCATCATTCGTTTCGTAGCAGAGTTATTGTTGCTCTCTAGAGTATAAAACCACATGCCCGCAGAAGGAATATCATCCGCATCAACAGTGATGGTGTGTTTTCCTTTAGCATAAAAAGCATCAATTTGCTTAACTACTTGACCAGTAATGCTATAAATACTTAAACTTGCTTGACCCGCTTCTGGCAACACAAAACTTATGTTTGTATTGTTCTTAGCTGGGTTTGGCACATTTTGGAAAAGTGCAAATACCCCAGTACTACTTTCTCCAAATACTAGTTCAAGATCATTCATTTCATAGGCATTCGTAGTGTAAGCTTCCGCAGATGTAACATCAGAAGTGATGCTCAATAAAGAAGATAAACTTGCTGTAGTATTAGCAGAGAAAGTCAAGTTAAACAATGCTCCAGAAGCATCTATTTTCTGACTTGTATTCCAACTAAATGTTGTAAGATTATCTGCTAGACTGGCATAATTACCTTGATTAACGTCTAAGTTTCTACCTTCGATGTTTACCAATGTCAAACCATCATGTTGCAATGTAAATTGCATACCAAATAGTTCTTCGATCTCGTCTGCATTTACTTGAATATTCACTAAATCACCAGTATTAACCATACGGTCATCTACTTGCAAGCTGATCATTTCTGCACTTCTTGTATCACTTTCGTCCTTAGCACTAAGAATAACTGTATTATTCACATCACCAATTTTGACAGCAATAAAATCTTCGTGCATCATATCAGAAGCTAAACTTTCTACCATTAAATGGTCATCTAAAGGCCATGGTGATGGATAATCCAAGGTCTTGTCAGCATCAACAAACATCCAGCTTCCGGTATTAGGAAACTCTGTAATTACACCTAATACTAATTGTCTGATGGTTAATAAATCTTGGGCAGATATTTTCTCATCTCCAGTTGCATCTGCAGCTAGGATTTTATATGCAGAATCTAAGTTTCCAAGACCTAAAATGTGCTTTTGTATCAATACAATATCTACAGTACTTACACCATTTTTGTAATCATCATTCTTAGCACCTTGAATCATGTAATCGTTGTTCACAATATTTTCATCAAAAGCATAGTAACCGTCTCCATCTGTCATAATACTTAATGGATAATCGATCGTGTTGTTATCAATGGTAATTTCCACATCCTCCATCACATCTCCATTTTCTGTAGCTACGTATCCAGCTATCATTCTTGATACTCCATTAGTAGGATCACAGAAGCCTGAATTATCGACTAAGGTTAGCGTTACTGTGCAGTAATCGTATTGGCCTTTTTCATCCCATACGTACATATCCACAGATACTAATCCTCCATTTTCTGATGCTGCGTTAAAATCATCACAATTAAACGTCATAGCAGAGCATTTTAATGATCCGATGTAATCTTCATCTTCTTCTGGAGGAGTAGATGAGAATGTGTATCTAAGATCCTCTTGCGCTGTACAATTATCATAACTTCCTAGATTAAAGTCACAAGCCCATAATGCTACTTCACCGTTCTCCATTAAAGCAGAACTTAAATTAACACAATATGGCGTCGGCTTTAATTTATCTACAACCATTAGCTCTTGTGTGCATGTAGTTACATTTCCACATCCATCACTGGCCTTCCAAATGATTCTGTGTGTAATCATACTTCCAGCAATATCTTCAGGAAGCGTAATTTTCACCTCTTCACCTGGTTGTGTAGGTTCGATGTAGTTAGCATGTAACGGACCATAATCCGTTCTAAATTCGTGATCAACCGTCCAGTCTCCCCAAAGGTCCACTTGAACAACCCACTTGATCCAATTACTAGGGCACTCGCCTTCATCAATGGCTTCCATGGTAAACATTGGATTTACATGTTCACAAATGACTCCATCGCCATCAACATCATCAATATCGTCTGCTTCGAGCATTAACATCTCATCGCATCCTGTAAGGACTGGCTTTTGGAAATCTTGGATTTTGATAACTTGTGTATGATGGTCATAACCATCGTCAAATCCTGGAATATCAGGACTTCCTGGTACATAATGACACCAATTTATCACTGTCCAATGATTAAGCACTTTATAACAAGCACCTTCTTCAAAATAGAATGTGTCTGTATCTAAATTATATGCCATTTGATCACAAGCACCTGCATCCCACCAAGGATGGTCATATACTTCCTCATCAGTACAATCTATTTCAGCATCTTCAGGCCAATAAATAGTTATATCTGTAGAGTTAGTACCAAGCTTTGTTATCATTTGTTGGCAAGTAATATCAGGTCTTGATACTACATACCATTGTCTCAATACATATCCATCGCCGCAGCCATCAATATTTCTTTCGAGATCTTTGTAATCTGTTAACAGATCACTGCAACTAGCAAATGCTGTTGCTGTACCGACTAGATTAAGGTCATCGCAGTCTTCTTCACAACCGATTTCAATGTCTGGGGGACATGTTATTACTGGAGTTAACTTATCTTCAAGTCTAACGTAAGACCATGTCTCGTTGTAATTGTCACCTTCTGTTCCAAATACGCCGTCCATGTCTCCATCATCCCAGACTCTAAGCCAAACCTTGATCATCGCATAATCAAGATATCCATCGCCATTTTCATCTACACCATTATCTACTAGATCCTGGCAACAGAATTTGACAAATTCTCCTTCATCGTCATCATCCGCATCATCAAATGGATGACCATCATTATTATAAGTTAAGTTATTGTCTATATCACAGAAATCATTTTCTCTTCTGATTTCTAAATGTACGTCAGAACAACCATCAAAAGATCCATTGTCTACATTCCATTTAAATAACTTTGCGATTCCATTACCTCCGGGGCCAGAAGTCAAAGAAATCACGATATCTTGTTTGGAAACCGCTACAGGAGGGGTATTATCCTGAACAGTTACCACCACATCTACATTAGTAGTGTTGCCACAACAATCTCTTCCTACATATGTATAATGATGTATACCTTTAGGCAATTGCCATACTACCCAACCGAGGTCAGCATCGTAGTCTACTTCTTGGCCATAGTGATCCACTACGGACCATGAGGTATAATCACCACATTTGTCATTTAAGTGATGTGGTTCTGGGAAAACAACATTTCCCCAACAATCCCACGGGTCTACACTAACAACTACATCTTCTGCATCCATATTTGGACCATCTTGATCAGCATTAATAATCACTTGTGAGAAATCTTGAGACTCACCAGAACACCAATCATATACAGTCCATGTACGAATATGCTTACCCATACCTGGACAGGCATCAGCATCACAAATAGGTACAAAAACATCTGTATAGACCGTTGCTGTGTTACATACATCATGATTTAGAGGCTTATAAAAATTGTGAAAGCCATCATAAAAAGCATGTGGATATGCAAATAAGTCGTCATAATAAGCAGCTGATCCTTCGGCTTCAGCAATTTGTGCTGCTGTCGGCTCAGGACCATAAAAGCTGAGAAAATACTCTAATAAAAGATCATATGCATGTGCTCTCACTGACTCCGGATCAGTATCTGACCCACAAGGCAGATACACCTTCCCATCTTCACCTACAGGTGCTTCAGTCAAAGGTCCGGCTAAACTAGTAACATCAATAGTTGGGACTAGATAGTAACTAGTTACAGTAGTGGTATTACCACATAAATCTTCGTAAGTAAAATCAACTTCAAGTGATTTGTCATCACAGTTGCCATCGTTTAAAACAGATACATGTACTGATCGCTCTAAGGCATCAAATGCCGTACAATTATCTGCTACTTGTGGAACTGGAATCAATCCTGGATTAGCATCTAAAAATTCAATAGATGACAATTCAGAAATCTCTTCACAAGAAATCCATAAAATGCAGGGACTATCAGGGTCACCGCATGAGTTACTGACGAGTAAGGGATCTATTTTATCCTCTACTGTGACAGTACCCCAACAACTGTTAGGGTTTGCGACACCAGTTTCTCTTACAGAAGCAATGTACTCACGTTTTTCAGAAAGTGTAATGGTACCGGCTGCATAGCCATCTACTGTACCATCATTAACTGGAAAATCCTCTATTTCCAGTACATAATGATCCTCCAAAATTAATGTAGGATCTTCACCTTCCAAAACCATTGCAAGCGTAATGTTGACTTCACAATTAGCATTAACGGATGCGTTAACACTATTGTTACAGGCAAGAGAGCCTAGAGCCGTTGGGTTGTTTTCAGCATGAACGTTTGTTCCCATAAATAACATGCTGACAAACAGGGACAATACCCATAAAGGTAAAGTCCCGATTTTTGTAAAATCGGTTCTTAACATGGGAAATAAGTTTTGGTTATTAAAAAAGTATTAAAAATTCCTCCTCGCATTCGAGGATGTTGTTCAGACCAAAGGGAATTAAATACTTAGAAGGGGATTAAGTTATTGTTCAGATAACCTCTGGTGCAAATATAGAAGACGACTTGGTGCAGTGTATTTTTTTATCACGGTAATTATTAGATTAAAAAATCTATAATGTTATAATCCGATATTTTCGGTAGAAAGAATGACTATATAGCTCAAATTTTGCAAATATTAAGCTATCCTTTTATGTGAAATTTTATAAAAAAAGAAAGGAAGGAATTTTAAATTGGGCCTTTAGTATCAGCTATAATAAATTCAGAAAGATCATTAAATTAAGCACTTTCCTTTGACATATTAGTCATTCTCGGTATACCTCATACGTCCTCGTTTACTATCAGCCGGCATAACTACGCCAAAATGCTGTACCCAATATTTACCTGCTCTACCTATACCCATATCCTTCATTCTTGGATCCATTATCATTTCACAATGACTTTTACTATTTAACCAGTCTTCAAAGGCCTGTCGAAATGATGTTTGCCCAAGACCAATGTTTTCGCCACTATACCGCCAATAATAATCTACCCTATCTAAGCGAGTGCCTACATTGTCCCCATTCCTAGAAACATGGTCAAATCTTCGTGTTCTTGACATTTCCCTAGCATAATCGCTTGCCGATTTTTCTAACTTGACATTCCACCTGATGGGATCTACTGGTGGCATACGTTTGCGTCCGCATTTGCAGCCATTAGCCCTGACATAGTTTATAGCACGTACCATTTGCTCTGGAGATACATCACTTGATGTTTGAGCAGAAACAACATTGGACCCTATAAATAATGAACAAAATATAAAAAGGAAGAATCTCATGGGCATTAAAATTTAGACCTTAATAAAGAAACGACAATTACTCGATTTGAATATTTAATAATAAATAAATAAGTAATGTTTAACTAAATGCTCATTATTTATGAAGTTATTCCAAGTCGAGACAGAACTTTAAGATCAACCCTAAACTCAAGTCAAAGCTTATCAAAAGTGTTGTAAATCTTGCATGCTATCCTTGCAAAAACCCTTGCAACTCTTCAACCATATTTCTAGAGCCTATGATGAGTGGACAGCGCTGATGTAATTCAGTAGGTTGTACATCCAAAATGTGTTGATCTCCGGCAATAGCCACACCTCCAGCTTGTTCGGCAAGATATGCCATAGGATTGCACTCATATAAGAGCCTTAATTTACCATCGGGCTTTAAACTGGTTGCTGGATACAAATAAATCCCGCCTTTGATCAAATTACGATGAAAATCAGAAACTAATGAACCAATGTACCGAGCCGTGTATGGACGGTTTGTTGCAGGATCATGCTCTTTACAGTGTCTTAAATATTGTTTTATCTTTTCATCAAAAAACGGAAAATTGCCTTCGTTTACTGAGTATATTTTCCCTTGATCCGGAAATTTTAGATTTTCATGTGACAAAAAGAATACACCTATCGATGGATCGAAGGTATAACCATGTACTCCTTGACCAGTAGACATGACAATCATGGTCGAAGAACCATATACAACATATCCTGCAGCCACAATCTCTCGCCCTTTTTGCAAAAAATCTTCTAAAATAGCGGGGCTGCCTTGAGGGGATTTGCGTTTATATACGCAAAAAATTGTGCCTATTGAAACATTTACATCAATATTGGAAGAACCATCTAATGGATCGATTAAAATTACATAATTTCCATTCTGGCAAACTTTGGATTCGTAGGCTACAAAATCATCTTCTTCTTCAGATGCTAGACCACAAATAACGGCTCTTGCACCTAAAGCTTCTTTAAAAATTCGATTAGCATAAACATCTAACTTTTGCTGATCTTCGCCCTGTATATTAGTTTTTCCTTGTTTGCCTATAATATCATCAACAAGTCCCGCTTTATTTATCTCACTATTGACTACTTTACTCGCTAGCTTAATTCCGCTCAACAAAGCAGTTAGTTCGCCTGTAGCCATCGGAAATTTTCCTTGATTCTGTACTATGTGCTCTCCTAATGTTGTTAGTTTTCCCAAGTGTCGTAAATTTTAAACAATTACATTAAAGATATCCCCTTGTATCACAAAACCTACAATCAGTTCTATAGGCTCTTATTCCTTCTTCTACATACCCCTTTCCGTGACATTTGGGACATTTTCTTTTGTCTTTCGCTATATTTTTCAAGGTTCTGGATAAGTATATAAAACCTATAATCAAAGCTGCAAACAGTAGTATTCTAGGCATTATTCTTCGATAACTTCAAGATAATTTGCCCATACCCAGCCTTCATTGCCCATATATATGATTTTACACCATTGGCCAGTCCTTCCATCTAGAACATAGGTATTTTCATCATATTCAAGAATATTAACTTCTTTTCCAGCATTAATTTTGAAAGCTAAAGGAGCTGCGATGGACGCTGATTTTCGGACATTTAGATGACTCCCGCTTACATTTACTTTTGCTTTTTGCAAGCCATCGATTCCTTCCATCACATCTATTCGATGTTGTAAAGAATCTATGATAATCTTTTGTCTTTCGATTGTTTTTTGCAGGGAAATCTCCTGCTGACTAAGTTCAGTTTTATCTTCCTTAGTAAAAGCGTTTTGCAACACTTCCATAGGATTAGCACCTTGAATCAAGGATAAGATTAACCAGAAGGCTAATAGCACAAATAGAAGGATAAAGGCATAGTTAAACCATTTCCTTGGACCCTTTTCTCCGTACCGGCGCTTCCTATTAAGCATGATAATTACACCTTAGCTAATTCTCCTTTTAAATAATCAATGGCATCTACTTCTATTGAATCCACTCCATTTAATTCTGACAAATAGTAGCTGACATAGTCACCTAAATGTACAAAAAAGAGTGCTTTTTCTATAAGCTTATTCCCTCTAGACCATAATTCCACGATATTATCTGTGTATTTTTTAATAATGGTCTTATTTATGTCTATGCGCGTTTGATTTCGCTTATAATCATCTTTATTTCTAAAATAGATGACAATCAGATTTTGATCTTCGTTTCTCCAGCCGACTAATTCGTTGTGATTCATCTCAGGAATGACATGATGCCAGCAAAGTTGTTTCGCGTTCTCATTTACTTGCTGTCTAAATCGTACAGCTACAGATTCCATGCGATCTGTGGTGTAAATGACCGGAGTTTTACCATGCATTGCTTTGGCCAATGTTTTGGCTGTTTCTTTGATTGTTTCTCCATTAAACTTCAGCAGATCTATACTAGTCCTTATATCTTCCAGCTTTTCGTGACTTATCAGTTTAAGTTTTTTAAGTATACATAATTGCTGAACTAAAGAATATCCAAGACAAGCTCGAGGTGAAGGCCAGTTATCTGGTATTTGGATATAATCGAGGTTTAACTCCTGAGCATACTGGATTAATTTCCCTCCGGATGATACCACAATGATTTTTGCTTCCGTTTGCTTAATTTTATCAAAAGCTTCCAAGGTCTCCTCAGTATTACCTGAATATGAAGAAATGATGGCCAGTGTATTTTTGCCAATGTAGTGGGGCACATCATACGACTTACCTACTAGGTAAGGCACTTTGCATTCGTCAGCAATGAATTCTGCTACAAAATCTCCTCCTATTCCAGAACCACCTAGACCAGCCACAAACACGTGTTGAATGTCTGCATCATGTTGCCTAATTTTAGCACTTGTGCCTATGCTTAAAGCTTCAGCTAATTGGTCTGGAAACTTGTCAATCAATTTATCCATCATAGTTGTCGTAATTTTCCACAAAACTCTTAAAAAATGACCTATTTGCCCTAGTTTTTTCTAACTTTTGTTTATTATTCTCGATAATCATGCAAGAACACCTCCGAATCGGCAAATACGGTGAAGGTTTAGCCTGTCTATTTTTAAAAGAGAAAGGATATACTATCCTAGAAACTAATTGGCGTTTTAGTCGAGCTGAAGTAGATATTATAGCCTTAAAAAACGATGTTGTCATTTTTGTAGAAGTAAAAACAAGATCTGATGTTTTTTTCGGCCAACCAGAAGATTCGATCAATGAAAAAAAAGAGCGTCTTCTGTTTGATGCCGCTGGTGCTTATCTGGATCAAAATGATTGGCAAAAAGCCATGAGATTCGATATTGTCGCCATCCATTTAAAGGGGATAAAAAATTACAAAATTACGCACTTTGAAGATGCTATCTTTTAGCTTGTAAAAAATGTTGCTTAATTTCAACTAAAGCATTACCTTTGCAGACCAAATTAAATTTCGAGTAATGAAAAAAGGTATTCATCCGGAAAACTACAGAACAGTTGTATTTAAAGACTTCTCATGTGACGAGTCATTTTTAACTAAATCTTGTGCGCCATCCAAAGAAACGATTGTATGGGAAGATGGTAAGGAATACCCTTTAGTTAAATTAGAAATTTCTTCAAAATCACATCCTTTCTTTACTGGTAAAATGAAATTTGTTGATACTGCTGGACGTATTGATAAATTTAAGAAAAAGTTTGCCAATTTTGGAAAACCAGCTCCAAAGGCTGAAGCACCAAAAGCAGAAGAAGGAGCTGAATAGATTACCTTTTTCCAAAGCTCTTTCAAATACTGATATAAATGTATCATGTACTATTTTTTGACGATGAGCATTGGTACTCTTTACTGCCATTAAGTTTTACTAAGCCGGCTTGTGAACTGCGTGTCGGCATCCGAACTATTTCGCAAAAATGGACATCCATTTTTCAAGGGTCTTTTGCGTACATCACTAGAGATTATCTAAGTGTTAAATACCCCATCAATATCCATAAGGAAAACCTGATCATCAATGGTCGATTGCTCCCTAATGATCAAACGGTGCAACTCATCAATCAATTAGAGATGAATCAGGCACTCATTTTTAATGATGTGATGATTGCAGCAAGACTAGATGAAGACCAAATTAACCGATTAGGTAACGACAATTTAGAAGATACATTTGAGGCTATAGATATTAGTACTATAGCTGCTGATTATATAGATATGATTAAAAGACCACATGATCTTTTTAGTCATAACAAACAACAAATTGCCTACGATTTTAAAAAGATATGTGCTCATCGAAAGAGCGCAACATTGGACCATACCAACCGAAGTGTAAAAAGCGATCAAATATTTTTAGAACAAGGAGCTAAAGTGAGTTTCAGTCTACTAAATGCTTCTGAAGGCCCGATCTATATAGGAAAAAATGCACAAGTTCTAGAAAATGCTGTCATCAAAGGACCTTTTGCTTTAGGCGATTATGGTGTGGTAAAGATGGGAGCCAAGATTTATCCGGGAGTAAGCACAGGTCCCCATTGTAAAATAGGTGGAGAAATAGGAAATACTGTTATCCAGGCCTACAGTAATAAGGGACATGATGGCTATCTAGGTGATTCAGTCATAGGCGAGTGGTGTAATCTAGGTGCAGATACTAATAATTCCAACCTAAAAAATAATTACGCTGAAGTAAAAACTTGGAACTATGCAATGGAAAAATTTGACAAAACTGGACTTCAGTTTTGCGGATTGACCATGGGTGACCACTCAAAATCAGCCATCAATACCATGTTTAACACAGGCACAGTAACCGGTGTAGCGGCAAACATATTTGGACACGGTTTTCCTAGAAATTTTATACCTAGCTTTTCTTGGGGAGGATATCAAAAAATCACTACTTTCACTTTTGACAAGTCTTTAGAGATGATGGATCTGATGATGAGTAGAAGAAATGTGCGTTTAGATGAATTAGATATCCAAATCATGAAAACTATTTTTGACCATACTGCAAAGTATAGAAGCTGGGAAAAGAGCTAACACATATACCTCGTTGGAAAAAATGGCTAAGCTATTTTAAAGACGTACCCTTAGAAGTTACAGACTCAGAATATCACCCTTATTTAGCCGTAGTGCTTTGTAAAGGCAGACATCAATTGCTGTGTGAAAAAGCTATTTATTCTTTTGATGACAAATACGATAATTTCAGATTAGCTTTTGACCAATTAGATATCGAGGCCTGGAAGCCAAAAAAAGTACTATTGCTAGGCTTAGGACTAGCTTCAGTACCCTACCTGATGGAACATAAATATCGAAATCCAGCTCATTTTGTAGCTGTGGAGATTGATGATGAAATCATTCGATTAGCGCAAAAATACACTTTGGACAAAATGTCATCGAGCTTTGAGATTTATAATGTCGATGCAGCGGATTTTATCAAATTTAACAATGAATCTTTTGATTTAATAGCTGTAGATATCTTTGCTGAGGATATCATTCCCGATAAGTTTAAATTAGCCGATTTTGTAAAGGAATTAAAAGATCGATTAAATCCGGAAGGTTTAGTGATGTATAATCAGTTTGCTTTAACTTCGGAAGATGTGAAGGGAAGCGAATCCTTTAAAGAGATTTTTTTAAATGTTTTTAAAGAAGGTACTCATAGAAAGGTTCGAAATAATATGATGCTTTTTAGTCATTCTCGTCATTTTAAAATATCAAACCAATAAAGAAATTGTATTTTTGAACCAAATAAGAATGCATGTTTACGATTAATATTTATGTAAAATTTGCCCTGATTGCCATCGGTTTTATTCTAGGTATATTACTTATATCTATGTATGGTTTTTGGTATGGTTTCCCCTTTTTATTTATGGGTATCATTATGCTTGCCAGCTATCTAATGTTAGGGACTATACAATCCGCGGGCAAATTTGTAGAAATGGGTGATTTTGCAGCGGCGGATAAAAGATTAAATTTAACAGCGACACCTAAACTTTTATATGTAACCAATCGTGCAGTATATTACATTATGAAAGGCTCCATTGCAGCTGGGCAAAACAATAGCAAAGTGGCTGAGGAATATTTCCAAACAGCTCTGAGTATAAAGCTACCATCGGATGATGAAAAAGCCATGGTTTTACTACAATTAGCTAATCTGAATGCCAACAAACAAAAATGGACTCAAGCTAGGAATTATTATAAAGAGGCTAAAAAATTAAAAGTTACCCAGCAACAAATTAAAGATCAAATAGCCATGTTTGATCGAGCATTAGGTAACCAAGGTCAAATGAAGGCGGCACGATCAATGGGCAAAGGTGGTTATGGCATGATGCAACGGAGCGGAAAACGTAGAAGACCTAAAGGGAGGTAAGGAACAAATTAGTTTTCCTAGTTTTCTCTTAAAGCTTTAGATCGGCTAAAATGTATCATTGTTTTTAGTTTAACAAAGTTTGATCACAGTAATTAATTTTTAATTAACCAAATTGAGCTATGCGAACATTTAACTACCTAATCATGCTTTTTGGTATTCTTTTGATGACATCCTGTGCACAGTTTACCAGGTATCAGACAGGACGTACTTTAGGAAAAGGTAATACAATGATAGGTGGTAAGGCGAGTTTGTCAGGTGTAGCTATAAACCAACCAGGCTTAACTGCTTTTCCAGAATTAGGCGCTTACATACAACATGGCATCATAGAAGATTTAGATGTAGGTCTTTCTATTTCTTCAAACACCAGTGTAATGGGTTTTGCTAAATATCAATTTTTGGGTGACAAATACTCAAAATATGCAGGTTCGCTAGAGTTAGATGTAGAATCAGTAATCGGAGGCAACCAATTTTATGATGGCACCTATCCTTTAAGGTATGGGATCTCAGCACCTTTATCCATGCACCAAGGTAATTTTGCTTACATCTTACAACCACAATACCTAAATCAACAAATAGTTAATGACAATACTTCAAGTCATTTCTTAGGATCAACTTTTGGATATTACAAGGAGACACAAAAAAGATTTGATTTCTCCTTAGGCTTAACCTATATGTTTGTTTACAACCAAAATTTTGTAAAAACGAATGAAAATTTTTATCAAGCTGGTCTAGTGTTTCATTTTAAAAGTAAACGCATGAGACAGTCAGCACTTGATGATTATTAATTTGCACTCTTAGCACAACGAAAACCTGTATGGCTAAAACTAGAATCCATGGTTGATTTCATTCTTCTGGCATTTCTGTATCCTGAGCAATAATCATCATTACATAAAAACGAACCTCCACGCATTACTCGCTTTAAAGATCTTGGTTCTAGCGGATCATAGCTTTTGTCGGGGCCTTTAATATGATTCGTTATACTGTAAGCATTAGCATGATAGAAATCAGCGCACCACTCCCAGACATTTCCTGCCATGTCATATAAACCATAATCATTAGGTGGATATGAACCTACTGGTGCTGTCAATTCGTGCCCATCTTTACGTGTGTTTTTAAAGGGGAATATACCTTGCCAGAAATTCGCTAGACTTGGGTTTTGATTGATGTTTTCATTGCCCCACGGGTAAATCGTATTCTCTTTTCCTCCACGTGCAGCCCACTCCCATTCAGCTTCAGTGGGCAATCTTTTTCCAACCCAGTTTGCATAAGCCATGGCGTCTTCCCAAGCAATATGAACCACGGGATGATCCATAATCATATCGGTATTACTTTCTGGACCCAATGGATGTTTCCAACTGGCCCCGAGTGTCCAAGACCACCATACATCAGCTTGATCTAAGGATACTGGTTTATTCGTTTGTTTAAAAACCAATGAGCCAGCTTTTAAAATATCCTTAGGTGGTTTTTGAGTGCCCGGGGGCAATGATTTTTTCATTTCATTCCAATCAATATCTCGTTCTGCAACAGTAATGTATTTAGTAGCTCTCACAAATTCACTAAATTCACGATTAGTGACTTCATTTCTATCCATATAAAAACTGGGGATATCTATGCTTCTATTCGGAAATTCGTCTGCATCTGCTTGATGATTATTTCCTCCCATCCTGAGTGTACCTGCCGGAATACACACCATTTTACTTTGCTGTTCTTCTATTTTTTCTAGTCCAATTTCGGGAGTCTCAACATTGGACCGACAAGAAAATAAGCAACTGATAAGTAGGCAATAAACGATATAGTTATTTCTGAATTTCAATGTCTGAAGCTATATGTTGGAAAAGTGCAAGATGTTTATCTCGAATCAATTTCCTTCCTGTTTTAAACTTATAATCGGCAGAAAGTTTTGCGATTACTAAATCTTGATCTCGATTAATGTAGATATATTGGCTATAAATCCCATTGGCAAAAAAATCATTTGCAGGAAATCTAGGTAACCACCATTGATACGCATAGCCAAAAGGGTTACTTGAATGTTCCAATTGGTTAGCTTCCAAGTGTTTAGCGTCGGGTGTAGTAGCATCAAAAATCCACTCAGGACTTACAATATTTTGCCCATTTAATTGTCCATTATGTAAATATAACAAGCCTAGTTTGCTAAAATCTCTCAGTGTGGCATTCAGCCCTCCGAGCACTACTTCCATGCCTGTATTATCGATGATCCATGTAGCGCTATCTTCCATACCTGCTGGTTCCCAAATGTACTTTTGAGTCAAGGATGTTACTGATTCTCCTGATACAGCTGTCAGTATTAAACCCAAAACTTGTGTGTCGATACTTACATAATGATTATAGGTCCCTGGTGGCTTGTCTTTTTTGAGTGATAGGGCAAAATTTTCTAAAGAAGTACCCATTGCAAATGATCGGCCAAATCGATTAATGTCCGAATAAAAATCACCATAATCTTCATTAAATGCGACACCCGAACTCATATTTAATAAATCCTTGACCCTCACATTTTCATAAGCTGAGCCTACAAAATGAGGTAGATAGTGACTTACTTTTTTATCGATGTCTATTTTCCCTTGATCAACAAAAACACCTATTAAAGTAGCAACAAATGATTTAGACATAGACCAAGATATATGTGTCTCTTCTTCGTCTAAACCCAATTGGTAATCTTCATAAACGATGGTGTCTTTGTGTATAATTAACAGTCCTTCCGTCTCTGTATCTTGGAGAAAAGACTCAGTATTTATAGGCTTATCGTTCAGCAGAAATTCTTTAGGCAACTGATAGTCTATTTGCTCAGCTAACACTAGCGGGTTTGATGAAGCATTTATTTTACTCACTGGAAAAATGTTTTCCATATGTTGGAAATTTTCCAGGATCACTTCTTTTTCGAACAAATGATTAACCTTGTTGAGTCTCACTAATTTAGGGTATAACCAAATGACAGTTGTGATTATTCCAAGGCATAAGATTATGAATATTTTCTTTTTCACTCTTGGGTTTAAACGATAAATATAGTTAGAAAATAGAAAGCTAATTACAACTCACCATCCTTTGCGTCTTTTTTCGGCACTGGATCGTGTCCATGCCCTCCCCATGGATTGCAACGGATGATGCGTTTTAAGCCAAGATAAAAGCCTTTAAAAAAGCCCCATTCTTGGATGGCAAGAATCATGTATTCGGAGCAGGTGGGATAGTATCTACATGAGTCAGGAAGTAGTGGCGAGATAAACCATTGATAGCACCTTATGGGCAGGATTAATATGTACTTTAAGTATTTAATCACTACAAGGCTAAATTTAGTTCTTTGCGAGGGGTTTTATGATCTAAGATGATGTATTCCTGCTTATTCCCCGGACCTTTAAAATGGATAATGCTTTGTTGGTCATCATATTTTTCAAACAATGTGGTTAAACTAATTTGGATAGTTTTAGGTTTTGATACATCTACTAATTCAAGATAACAATAGACTGAAGCTAGATCAGGGGATATTTCTTTACCAATAAATTGCCAATATTTTTCCTCACCATTGACTGTAAAGTTTATGTGTTCTGATAAATACTCGACCAGTACAATTTCAGCACTATCTTTCTCTAGTTTAGTGCATAAATGTTGTTTGCCATAAGCTTGGTCTTCAAAAGTATATTCTAAATCATCCAAAAATATACTGGTCATAATTTCTAGACTATTAGCTGTTTCATTATAATTTATCTGGGTCATAGATAAATGAATATCATGAAAACTTGACCACAATAAAAGGTAAAATAACAAGCTCATTTATGGGTGTTTGATACTAAAAATATGGCTTTAAGTTAAACTAAAAAGCCTACAACTGATGTTATAGGCTTTTTAAATATTTGTATTTTGTGTATTAATATCTGTAGTATTCTGGCTTGAAAGGTCCTTCTTTCTTTACGCCTATGTATTCTGCTTGATCTTCAGAAAGCTCGTCCAACTCTACACCAATTTTTGCTAGGTGCAATCTGGCTACTTTTTCGTCTAAATGCTTAGGTAACATATATACTTTATTCTCATAATTATCAGCATTGTGCCACAATTCTAATTGGGCTAAAGTCTGATTTGTAAAGGAGTTAGACATTACAAATGAAGGATGTCCTGTTGCGCAACCTAAATTAACTAATCTTCCTTCAGCAAGCACTATAATGTCATTACCATCGATGGTATACATATCCACTTGTGGCTTAATCTCCACCTTAGAATCTCCGTGGTTTGTATTTAACCAAGCCATATCGATTTCATTATCGAAGTGTCCGATGTTACAAACTATTGTTTTATCTTTTAAAGATTTAAAGTGAGTATCCTTAATGATGTCTTTGTTTCCTGTTGCTGTTACAATGATATTTGCTTCTTTAACAGCATCAACCATTTTCTTTACTTCGAAGCCATCCATAGCAGCTTGAAGGGCACAAATTGGATCAATTTCTGAAACAATTACTCTACATCCTGCTCCTTTTAAAGAAGCTGCACTACCCTTTCCTACATCACCATATCCTGCAACTACGGCTACTTTTCCAGCCATCATTACATCCGTAGCTCTTCTGATAGCATCTACACAAGATTCTTTACATCCATATTTATTATCAAATTTAGATTTTG
>JAHDHQ010000018.1:0-72013 GCA_020631235.1 Saprospiraceae bacterium
CTCGTCGGGCTCATAACCCGAAGGTCGTAGGTTCAAGTCCTGCCGCCGCTACTACAAAGACCCTAACTCATTGAGTTCAGGGTCTTTTTTGTTTATGCTCATCCATATCTATTTATTTTATTAAGTTATAATCTCAATAAAAACTATTTGGCTAGTGCAAAGAATATCCAGCCGTAAAAAAGTAGCTTAAGTTCTGGTCGGGATAAGCTGCATATGGACTGATTCCATTATCCCATTCTACACCTAATTCTAAGAAAATCCTATTTCGTGCAAATCCAAATCCACCATCTGCTGCGTAACGGATACTTTTTACTCGATCATAAGCAATTAGTGTTTCTTCACTAGTCATTCCGAATCTTAGCGTGGCTTGGTGTACCTCATTAATGGCAGTGTTTACAATACCTGCAACTCCTAGATCACCAAAAATATAAGGCTTATTCGTGCCGCGACTCACATAATACTGAAACCCACCTTTTACGTGCACATTATGAAACTTCATGTTTACATCGTATGTGACATCATATGGTTCTATTCCAGATAATGGGACAAAATTTACGGTTTCTAATCCTGATATATTTAAGATGCCGTAATTAACAGAAAATCGGATGGCATATTTTGCTAGTTTCGAACCACGGTTAAATATAAAAAAGTAGCCAAGCCTAGGGGTGAGTTTATTTCCAAAATCTGCAATCCCAAGATTTGGGTGAGGTTCTAAACGGGCGGATGTTTGAGTCATAGCTAAACCTAATTGAGGGCCATGGTAAATATGATTCTTACTGTAATTTATAGAATAATTAGGCTCTACATTCTTACAATCAAGATATGCCTTAAATAATTTATTTAGGCTCTTTGCATTATAGCTTGTTTGAGCAATCTGCTCTTTGATACTCTCGCAATCTCTAAACTTTATATCCAATTGAACTTTATAGGCCTCATCCGTCTGCATTATCTTTTTCTCCCCTACCTGCGTAGGTTTAGAAGCATAAATCAATAACTCCAATGCTTGGTCTGATTTGGTAGTAAAGAAATGGCTGTTAGCGTTTTTATCATTAAAAAAATAGAGGTCGGCCTCCCCTTCTTGTAAAACTTTTAAGAAAACTACATCTTCTAATTTTTCTCTTTCTTCCAATGATAGATTGCTCTTGTGTGTTATATCAATGTTGATTTCGTAAGAAATATATAAGTGTTCTCCATCATCCGTACCAAATTTTTCAATCGTGGAAGCTGTATAGCTTAGCTTTTTGCCATCATTACTAGAAAAATAAATATATTCGGGATTCTTGTACCAGTTTTCTACATAAATATTCCCTTTGATTTCTTCACCATTTTTCAATATCCATCCGGGTATAGCGATACCTGATTGGGCCATCAATAAAGAGGAAAAGAAAGTGATATAAAGTATGAGTACTCTCTTCAACAATATGGGTTGTTTCATAAGGTATTCTTTAATTTACTTTATTAAAATTACTCTTTCTGAAAATAAGTACTTAGGACTTTGAAAACTTAAAACGTACAATCCTGCAGGCAAATGAGTCACTGTAATCATTTCGGTTAATGTATCATTCCCATATCTTTTTTCCTTTGTTTGTTTAATTAATGCGCCATGATTATCATAGAGCTTCCAATGACCTTGCAGTGTTTTTACAAGATCCATTTCTATGTGTATGACATCTGTAACAGGATTGGGATAAATAGTAAAGCTAGCCAGATTTTGATTGTGGACAGAAGATGCAATGAGATCAAAAACCACCTCATTTTCACATGCATTAGCGTCTTGAACAAGGATGGTATATGTCTGGTTTGTTAAACCATCAAAGGTAGCTTCCATTTGGTAGTTTGCACCATCATCAATTGAGTACGAATAGTCTGGAGTACCTCCATTTGCTTCTACTGTAATACTGCCATTCATTGTTCCAGAATCAGGATTGAAACCAACAACATCTATGGTTAACGCTGGTGGGTCCATTAGTTCCACTTCCACCATTTGAGTACAAGCTAAGCTATCCATCATTTCTATAATGTAAGTACCAGCGGGTAAATCTTCGAATTTTCCATCGTCGTTTACTTCTCCATCTAAACTGTAAGTTACTCCTGAATATTCATCTAAAAGCTCAATATTTATTGATCCTGTAGAGTCCTGTGCACATTTAGGGTCAGATGCTATAATTTCTGAAACTTCTAATTCCCCTTCTAAAGCAATGGTTATGTCATAATTAGCACTACATTGGTTCTCATCAGTAATTACTAATAGATAGTTATCACTTGCTAAGTCCATAAACTGACCATCAGAGGATACTTCGTCAATCGAATACCTCAATTCACCGACACCACCACTGGCCACTGCCACGATAGAACCTCCATTAGGTTCGAGACATGTAGCATTTGTAGTTACTAAAGAATCTAAAACAATTTCAGAAGGCTCTTCCAAAATGATGGTCACTGAAGTCATACACCCGTTAGTATCCACGCATTCTAAAGCATAGGTTCCGGCTGCTTCATCCTCCAACAACTGAACAAAACCATCACTTTCAACACTTAAGTTTAAGGTATCTCCTTCTTCAGACAGAATATAATAAGGCGCAGTACCACCTGTTATATAGGCGCTAGCTGCCCCATTTATATCTCCAAAACAAGATGGATAAGTAGTTTCTACACTCTCAATGACTAGCTCATCTGGCTCGGTAATGGTAAATGTAAGATTGGCGGTTTCATTGTTCTCGTCAGTTATGATTAGGGTATATTCTCCACTCTCCAAATCATCAAATTTTGGTTCTGATTGGTTAGGACCACTATTCAAACTATACATTAATTCACCAAAGCCGCCCCAGGCATCAATGGATATCGATCCATCAGCATCACCAAAGCAGGTGATATGCTGGAGTTCAAAACTTGCCTGAATATCCATAAAAATCTCAAAATCTAATGACGTTGTACAACCATTTTGAGTACTTACAACTACCGTATGGACACCTGCAGGCAATTCATTAAATATTCCATCTTGGTTTGAATCATTGCCTATGGCAAAACTGACATCCAACATATTTGCACTAAAGCTAGCTGTACCATCAGCGGCGGAATCATCTGAGGCATAACTGGAAGCGAGTAACTCTGTGGTGAGTTCTTCTGGTTCAGTTAGCACAAAACATTCGCTAAGATCACAATCATTATCTAAATCAGTCATGACTACACAATATGTACCTGCTCCCAAGTTTTCTTGACTTTGAGCATCTTCGATTGTATTTGGGCCCGTCCATAAAAAACTGGCATTTCCGTCTTGAATATTGATATTTATAGATCCATTTAATGGACCATTGGCTGAGTGGCAACTTGGGTTTGTGACCATGGCATCATAGGCAACTATACCTCCAACCGTGGCTGATATACTTGCCATACAAGATTGTTCATCTGTCGCGAAAATAGTATGTGTTTTTGCGGCAATGTTTTCAAAGAAACCAGTTTCGTTAGTTTCAGTTTCGAGTGTGTAGCTTACAATACCTTGATTGTTTACAGCTTCTAGCTTGACACTTCCACTTGTTGGGTTTTCGCAAGTAGCGTCTTGTATCTCTACAATGTTTAAACTCATGGCAGGCGGCTCATCAATGGACATCGAATCGGCGTGTGTACAACCATTCACATCTACCATGATTACCTCATAATGTCCAGGCGATAAGTTCTCAAATACACCTGTAGTATTAAGTTCATCTTCTATCTGATACATGTATGGGGCTGTACCACCATCTGCTGTTATCTGTCCAATGCCATCGCTTCCATTAAAGCACGAAACACTTTCCGTAACAATGGTATCTGTATTAAGTATGTGCTGTGGTGATAAATTAAAGCTAGTGCTGACTTCACAACCAAAAGTATCAATGACCATCACTTCATACAATCCGGCTTGTAATCCACTTTGATCTTGCTGGTTAATCCCTACACCGTTGCCGGACCAGACAAAAGAATATGGCTGACCTAAGGAATCTAAACTTAAATGAATAAAACCATCGCTACTATTTATACAAGTAGGTTGTCCAATGTCGCTTTGTATTGTAAAAGCAGCTTCTTGCATAATCTCCACAGGAATGGTTTGAGTACAACCTGCAGAATCCATAGCCGTGGCTTGATATAATCCAGCATTTAGCGTATCAAAAAGAGCACTCATTTGATAAAGGCCACTGTCTAAAGAGTATGTAAAACTACCAAGCCCTCCTGAAGCATTTAATAAAATACTGCCATTCGCAAAAGTATCGCAAGTTGCATTAAATACCGTATCTAAAACAAAATCAAAAGAATCAAGGATACCTACGGTTGCCTCAATCATAGCCACACATCCAGCACCATCTATGACTATCACATCGTAATCATCCGGGCCAAGTTCATCTATTATAGAGTCAGTTTCGAAAAAGACTCCATCAGCGGAGTAATCAAAATCACCTACACCACCCATGGCCTCAATAGCAATGGAACCATTAGTTGCACTAGAGCACGCAGCGAAATCTATATTTGTTATGCTTAATTCTATCTCTGGATTGGACCCAACTGTGACTTCGATACTTGCAGGGCAATTCCCTTCATCGAACGCTGTAAGTAAATAAACTCCGGCAGCTAAATTGTCAAAGATTCCATATTGTTGTAAAGGCCCTCCATCTATTGAATACAAATACTCATCTCCAGAACCTCCATTTCCTACAACCTCGATAGAACCTTCAGCTTCACCAAAACATTCATTATCAATCACCTCATACACACTAATCCCTACTGGAGGAGGATCAACTAAAGTAGTACTCACTGTTTCTATCATGCCTTCAGCATCTTCTACTGTGAAAGTGTACATTCCTGCAGTAAGTCCATAAAAATCTCCCGTAGATTGCACTGGGCCTCCATTAACCGAGTACATGTAAGGGGGCATTCCACCTGTGACGGCAACATATACTTCCCCTGTATTTTGCCCAACACAATAAGGATCTTCTTGCGCTCCAATACTTACTATAAGTTGGGCTGGAGGTATGCAGCTAATCAAAACGCTTCCATTTTGATTATTCCCTCCTCCCATTTGACCATCAACATTGGACAAAATCTCAGCATTATAAAGCGTACTTACATAAGAATCGCCGCCTTTACCATTTAAGCTTCCTGTGGCTGCACCATCGCCGCCTTTATATCCACCGGCACCGCCTCCACCAGTACCTGAACCACCTCCGCCTCCACCAAAACCGCTTCCACCAGGTCCTGCCACTACACCTTGCAAACCTCCTTGTCCTTGTCCATTTACATTACCTTCACCACCTCCACTGCCAGCTAAACCATCCATTCCGTCTTCATTAAAACCGCCTCCGCCACTTGCACCTGGACCATCTCCTCCTTCAGGAGTACTATTCGTATTAGCAAAACCTCCTTGACCTTCAATAGCTTGACCTCCACCGCCACCTGCTGCTGCAGCTATTAATACATCGGTATTGTTAATGATGACTGCAGTACCACCTCCGCCACCGCCACCGCCAGGGCTTCCTATCGCGTCAAAGCCAGATTGGCCAACAATAATTAACAACTCGTCACCTCCAGAAACTTCAAATCTTGCCGACAAAAATGCTCCAGAACCTCCATCACTTTGTGGATTTCCAGACCATATAAAATCGCCTCCATCTGCTCCTTCCGCTTCTATTTCTATGGTATATGTTTCGTTGGGAGCACCAGGTATCACATAAGTATGTTCACCTATGCTTGTAAAGTTTTGATCAGAAAAGCACTGCGCATTTATATGATCTATGATAAGAAAAAGAATAAAGACCGAACAAAGCAGAGGACGAACGAACATAATATTAAGTTTAGTTGGTTTTACTAGAAATTACCTTGAGTTTAAGCATTATATAGTTGCTAGTCAAGGTAATTTATCAAAAGAGCCTTTACAATATAAGCTTTTCGTTCAAGAGTTTATACTATCCATCTGCATTATGCGTTGTATACTCCACTTTACTGAGAAATAAACCTTTCGCTAGGGCTTTAGTGGGAAATGTCGGTGCTTGCCCAGTCTGAAAACAGGTTTCTAATGCAGTAATGTCCATTTTACCTGTTGATATTTCTATTATTCTAGCCATTAATAATCTAACCATGGATTGCAAAAATCGATTGGCTGAAATCGAAAATATCAAGTCATTATCCTGATAAGTATAGCTCAAGTGAAAAAGGCTGCAGATTGTATCTTTATATTGATTTGGCTTTTTACACATGGATTTAAAATCGGATTGAAGTCGTATGCAATGGATGGCATTATCCAGATGGTTTTTGTCCAATGTTTTGCTGTCAAGAAATACGCTATACCTTTGTTTGAAGGGGTTAGGTTTTGTATGATAGTGGTACTTGTATGTTCTTTTAATAGCACTATATTGGGCATGGAAAGTCTTAGACACCGGATAAAATTCTAATACTCTAATGTCTTGCGGTAGCATCAAGTTTAAGCGTACTACTGGATCATATAACATTGGACCATCAAAATCCACATGAAAGAAATATTCACTGGCATGAACACCCGCATCAGTGCGACCACATCCAAAAATGGTCGTTTCTTTCTTCCAAAGTTTAGTTAAAGTATCCTCAATAGTTTGTTGGATCGTTATGATAGGGCTGTTTTGTCTTTGCCATCCGCTGTAGTTGGTTCCATCGTAGGCTATTTTTGCCAAATATCGCATGGTTAAAAATACTTAATTTAGCCATGATGGGTCTAAAAGTTACACAAGCATTTTGTTCATTTATTGACCAATAATTTGGAAATATACGGTTTCTGTACCTACTTCTTCGATGCTGGGTTTTCTAATTTTTGCACCTCTTGTAGACTCTTCTTGGAAAGTAGCTGCCATCAAGGCCTCGAACGGATGATCAGATGATGGTCCTCTGGTGGAAGCACCTCGAGATCTTATGATGCCCGACAAATCTAAAGGCTCATTCGACCCGATCAATTTAAGTACTTCATCTCCAAAAGGCTCTCCAATTTCTATTGAATAATCGGTAATAAAGGTTTCACCAGGTTTTAGATAATACTCATCCGCCGTATAGCCTAATTCTACTGCAGGAATAATGACATTAACCACATTATCAGGTTGTATATCTAACATGCTAAAATAAGCGGGCTTTGTTCCTTCATTGCTAATTTTCAATTTAATACAAGTACCTATTTCTATTTGGATACTCGATTGGCTATTAAAAGATTGTAATTGATTTGACTCATCATTACAATCTACTTCGATGATCTCTGTGGTGAGTAAATAACTCGAAGCATCAGATTCGAAACTTCGCAGGTATTTACCTTGAGTATAAGATTTAATGGCAGATTCCAACTGACCCAAGGTACGTGCTTCTTTGCCATCGATAAAAGGCTTTTCGAATAGAGTGACCCCATCTCGAGTCATTAAGCTTAACACTAAATCTACATCCTCAATCAAATACAATTCAGGATTCGCTTCTTGCCACTGGATGAATGGTTGTTCCAAGATAGACTTACTGACTTGACTCCAAGGACTTTCTTCATTTATTTGGCTGGACATAGAACACAATATTGGAGGTAGTGTTCTTTCAGCAATTTTGATCTTATAAAGTCGATCTGCATCTTCATTAACGGCTACATCTAATCTCACCTCTGATCTGTTTAACAAGGCCTTGGTAATCACACCATTCGAGAGAACCTTTTGATCGTTTACATCTATAAGTTGGATTTGAGTGCCTTCAAATACATCTCCCATTGTACCTATATCTACCACAATTTTTTGCTCATTTACAAATGAGTTAATCGAAAATAAATAGTCCTTTCTACTCGCTTCTCCGCCTAAAAAATAAACATCAGCCGGGCCTTCCCACTGTGGATTTTGTCGAGGAGCAATACTTTTCATTTTTAAACTAAGGCGATCAAACAATTCGTCAAAGGACATAGGATTGGTCATTTTGCTTACAATGGAATAAAAAGCAAAACTTAAGCTGCCCACTGGTTTATCCTGATCGTCTGTAGTTTCATAATTTAGCTCTCTACTGCTAGCTCCAAAATAACTAGCCATCGGCGCTAATTGCTTATCATCTCCAGCATAAATTCCCATCGTGGATTCTTGAGTCGTTTGACTAGCACTCAAATTATTTATGTTTGATGGCGCCATGATTTGATCAGTGCCTCTCGCTAAACCTAATCCTCTGGTGCCGCTGCCTGAATGACACGAGTCTAAAATGACCACGACTTGGCCCTTATCACCTAATATTTCCCTGTACTTATTAGTCCATTTTCCTATTATATCATCTCGGATTAAATATTGGCCTTCATTAAAACCTTCAAGCCATTTAATAGGTGAATTATAGGGAACAATAGCTTCATCCAGATTGTCAATTTCGTCTCCATTATCGTCTACAACTTGCTGACCGTGACCCGAAAAATGAATGAATAAGATATCTCCTTTCTTAAGTTTTGATTCGATGTTGGCAAAGGCACTTAAAATTGCAGATTTTGTAGCCTCCTTATCTTGAAGCATCATCATATTCTTTTTCTGAAATCCTAATTTGATGAGTGCTCCTTCTACATGGGGAATATCATTATGACTAGAAATATCAGGCCAGCCACCATCTGTCGGATAATCTCCAATGGCTATGATTAGGGCGTGTTTTTCGGCTTTCAGGTTAAGTGCCGAAAGAAATAATAAGATGCATATGGTTATATAATATCTCATAGTATTTACTCAATAATTTGGGCAACATCTTTTAAGAATGCAGATTTCCTTTGACTATTTTTTAATAGAATATCTGCCTTTCTAAACAATTTATATTTAAGATAGAAGCAAATTAATCGCTCAATAGGTACTTTTTCCTCAATCAATTTGCGCTCTTGTTTTTCAAGATTATACTTTGTCTTTTCTGATGCAAAAATAATCGAAGAAGAAAGAATGTTCGTTTCGGTCTGCAAGTCTATTTGAAGTGAAATATCTTCTTTTCTTTTTCTCAATCCATGCAGATGATGAATAATCGTTTCATTCTTGCATTTACCATATGTAATGGTGTCTTTTTCATATAACACAGAGTAACTAAAATTTTTCTTTCGATCTTTACTCTTAAGCATTATTTGATCAGTAAGAATTAATTCATCTGGTTTTAAGTTTAGAATAGGAATTTCTTTCTTGTCTGAATTTATGACTAACTCTTCAAATAGTACTTTATCCAAGGATCTGTGCGAGGTTAAAAAACCAAAACTTCCCTTTCTAAACCCATTTTTTTGCCTCAATATACCTTCAGTGATGGTTCCTTTAAAAGGACCTTTTAAATAATGCACTTTCTCTTTAGGAAGCGCTTGTACCAAGATATATTCATTAGTGTCTAGTTGTATTAAAAAGTTATCACTTAATGTATCACTTACACTTATAGTGGCTTCCTTTTTTTCTATAGCAAGCACATGAAATTTTTCCGTCACAGAGCATTGACTGCATACGAACACAATTCCGAATGAGCTAAGTATAGCCATTATTCTACTCATTGTAAATCTAGCATTAGTAAGGAATTCAACATTACTAAATTCAAGATAAAAAAATTATAGATTGGCTTATGAATGTCTAAGACCTAATTCTTAATGGGATCTAATATATAATTTCAAAATTCTATAGAAATTAGGCAAACAATATCCTACATTTGATTTATGAAGATAGGGATGATACTTGATAAGGTTTACCCTCCCGACCCACGTGTCGATAATGAAGCTAGCTCTTTAATTAAAGCGGGACATCAAGTGTATTTGTATTGCTTCGATTATACGGGCAAATTGCCTAAAGAAGAAGTAATTAAAGGTATCCATGTTTGTCGATACCGAATGCCAAAATGGATATATTCGATCTCTGCTTTAGCCTTTACAGTACCACTTTATCATAATTACCTAGTTAAGAGTTTATCTCATTTCTTGAAGAAAAACAGCATTGAACACATACATATCCATGATATGCAAGTTGCTAATGCTGTGTATAAAGCAAACCGGCTATTTAAATTACCGACCCTACTTGATTTACATGAAAATAGGCCTGAAATCATGAAATTCTATGAGCATGTAAATTCCTTTATGGGTAAAAGGCTGATATCACCTGAAAAATGGAAGAGAGCTGAATTTAAGGCAATAGAAAAAGCGGATAAAGTAGTGGTAGTGACTCAAGAAGCTAAAGAATATTACATTGAAAAAACGGATGTTAGACGAGATAAAATATTGGTAGTTCCGAATACTGTCCGGAAAGATTTTAAAGAGCATTTCACGATATACGAAGAGATCGAATCTAGAGATGCAGATAAGTTTATCATGCTGTATGTAGGAGATACAGGAAGCCGACGTGGTTTGGATACTGTTTTAGATGCCCTTCCGATAATCAGAAAGCAAATTCCCAATATTAAGCTCAATGTTGTGGGAACTTCTAAATATCATCCCCAACTTATCCAGAAAGCAAAACAGCTAGAGCTTGAGGATTTAGTTGATTTTCATGGTTGGCAAAATTTTGAAAAATTCCCTTCATTCATTCGTAATGCCAGCATCGGTATTTGTCCTATCCATCGCAACATCCATCATGATACTACTTTTGCAAATAAGATCTTTCAATATATGTCATTTGGCAAACCGATTCTTGTCAGTGATTGTCCTGCTCAGGAAGCAGTGGTTAAGGAGTTTGAATGCGGTTTAATTTTTAAAGATCAAGACAAACATGCCTTTGCCAAGCAGCTTATAAAGATAGCTTTAGATTCCAGCTACTATTCTTTATTGAGTGATAATGCTTTAAAGGCAGTAGAGACCTACTGGAACTGGGAAAATACTTCTCGAGGTTTGGTGGAGTATTATACTTTTTAAAGTAAATGTTTTTCTTTTATTTTGTTCAATATTGCTTTGGATACTAACTGATGTCCAAGGTCTGAATAATGCGCTCCATCAGGAAAATGGTCTAAGCTATTTAAATGATCTAAGTTTATCCACACCAGATTATAGTCTTTGCAAATTTGCTTTATAATAGAATTATATTTTACATAATTTTTTGCACTTCCAGGAAGGATAGATTCTACCCTTTCATCTGGAGGATTGATAGGTAAGCAAATAACATGTGCGTTTGAATTTTTCCTTATTTCATCAATTATAATTCGATAGCCTGAGTCAAATTGCTTCAAGGATATCCAAGGTTTTTTACCTCTTAATCGAACAAAAAAAGCTCTGTTTTTCTTAAATACAAGATGGTGAATACCAGTAAATATTTTCTTTATTGGCGTTTCTTTTTTAGCGTTTAGAATTTCTGCAAACCAATATGGAATTTCACGAGTTGAAGCATCGCAAACTCCAAGGTTAATAATAAATAAATCCGGATTAGTTTTCGCAATTTCTGATGAAAGCACTCGATGTATATCATACACAGTAGCACGACTAAATGCAGTATTAATTAATTCTACATCTTCTTCCCTATTTATTTTAGATAAGGCGTCTTGGAGATAAGCGGCATAGTTTTTTCCATTGGCTATCTGAGGACGAACCCTTAAAGCTATTGAATTTCCTACGACTGTTATTTTCATCTAATTATTGATTTTATCAGCTCTACAACTCGTTCAGTGGACCTTCCATCTTGATGGTCATAAAATAAATCTCTCAACTCATTCCTTTGCTCTTTATATGTGTCTTTGTTATTTATTAAGTCTTCTAATACATTCAAGAATTGAATTTGGGATGTAGGCTTAGCTCCATGAGTAATTTCAGCATAATTGGGATAAAATCCTATTTCTTTTTCATACCTTTCCAGATCATAAGGCAAAAATACAACTGGTTTATCTAATAGTATATAGTCATAATACATTGAAGAATAATCAGTTATCAAAGCATCTGAAATACGAGCTAATTGATTTACATTGGGACAAATATCGTGAGTCATAAGTTTTAATCCTTCCATGTACTTTATTTCTTGCCAAAATTTGGCATTAGATTTATCCTTTAGATCTACATGATGAGGCCGCAATAAAATTATGGCTTTATGTTGCTTAAGCCAGGTATTCAATGTTTCTAAATTTACATCTTCGAAAGGGAAAAATTTGGTTGCCCCCCAGGGTCTCCACGTTGGACAATAAACTATCAATTTTTTGTGCTTTGCTAAGCCTAAGCTATCCTTAAACTTATCAGCATTAAAACGGGCATCAAAGAAGATATCATTTCTTGGCAAACCAGTCAATTCAAATTTATCCAACCCAATCGGTAATAATTTGTTTTGTTGACTGGCCGCAAATTTAGAGGGAGCAATCATGCAATTACTTGTGGTAATTTTTTGTTTACTTGACAAAACAGACTTTCTTGGTGCGTTTTTAAGATCTAACCATCCTCTTCGGAGTGGAATCCCATGATGAAGGTAAATATGTTTAGGTCGCTTTAATAAGGGAATAAACATCAAAACATCTTTGACACCATGGCTAGTTAAATAGATGGGTGTCCTTAAACTCAACCAAATTCCTTTTAAAGATCGCCTATAGTAAACTTCTCCTTTTTCAGCTCGAACCTTCTTAAATACTTCTTGGCTATTTGTTAGCCAAACAGGTCTCAATTCAGGATGTTTTCTCTGTATAAACTCATAAACAAGTGCTGAGTTATCTGCAAATCGTTTTCCTGCAAAAGCTCCAAATAATATAAGCCTTTTAGATTTGGGTATTACCAAAGCAATCAAGCTTAGCACGAAAGAAAAGCTGTACATCATCAAATCTCTTAGCCAAGCGTTCATACAATGTTTAGCTTTCTCTTTGCTTTAATAGAATTTCATTGATTAAAGTGGATGATGTGCCTTTGGTATAAGGGAAATAAATAATTTTAACTCCCACCTCTTCAAATTGTGTTTCATAGTCTTTCCATTTGGGATGATCAAACCAGTCATCCCCCACAAACATTACATCAAATTTTAAACGCTTCCACATATCCATTTTATCCATCGAATGTTGCGGAACTACTGAATCAACTAAAGAAATATTGCGTACGATTTCCATTCGTTCTTCAAAGGGTATCACTGCTTTTTTGTTTTTGTAGGCTACTAATTCATCCGTTGTCACGCCTACAATCAACTTATCACAAAGTCCTTTAGCATTTTTTAAAAGGTTTAAATGTCCTATGTGAAATAAATCATAAACACCTGTTGTGTATCCTACGGTCATATTCTTTGTTTAAAACCTAAAATTAAAGCTTTTTAATAATATCTCTTAGGGCTTTAAAAATGGTTTTAAATTGAATAATAACCAAGCATCCATAGGTTTTGTATCTAGGTCAGTTTCTTCTCTAAAAATACTTTCTAAGGGGACAGGGAAACCAATCTTTTTTCGATCGATTACTTCATCTGGAATTAGTTTTCGGTAAATTCTTTTTAATGGTTCTTTAAAACTATTGCCCATTCGCCAATCGAAAGGAGTGCCAGCCATCATCTCCACTAACCTATGGTCAACAAAAGGCACTCTCGCTTCTACACTGCATAACATGGTGGAATTATCTACCCTTCTTAATAAGCCTTGAAGATGAACGATTTGAAAGTAATAAGCTACCTGTTCTAGAGCGTTTTCACCAGGAATGTTGGCAAGAGCAAAATCTAAGACTTCATCATCTTTGTTTGAACCATAACAGTATTTTTCGTCAAAGCCTTTAAGGTTTAATTTTCCTATTGACTTTGCCCATTTAAAAATTCGATCATATCCCCAAAATAATTCATCAGCTCCTTCACCAGAAAGTACAACTGTATTTTCAGTCTTAACCACCTTTGTCATTAGATAAATAAGAATTTCATTTGGCACTGATAAAGGTTCATTCCTTTTCGCTAGCATCCATTTGCCAGTAGCTAAAAACTCTTCTTCATTAACTAAGATTTGGTGAAGAGTACTTTGTAAGCCTTCATTTGCCAAGGAACTCCATTTAAACTCATTTAAGCTTTCGAATCCTACGGTCCATGTATGTGTAGGATTAAGAATATAACTTAAAATTGTACTGTCTAAGCCACCACTTAAATAACTACCTACAGGCACATCTGAGCGTCTTCTTAAATTGATTGCATTTTGAAGCAAATCATCTAAAGCTTCATCAGAAGGTGGTTCCTTTTGACTGACATCTAAGTTCCAATATCTATGAAATTTACCATTTAAAAAATAGTGCGCCGCAGGAAAAAAGCGCACATTATCATAAATGGTATGACCTCCAACTGTCATCCTCAATTTTCGATATTGACGTTTCGCAAAATCGTCTATTTTTCCCTGTTCAAGGGATTGTAACGATGCCATTTCACTTGCAAAAACCCAGTGTCCATTTGATTTTTCTTGATAATAAATCGGTTTTATACCAAGGCGGTCTCTGGCTGCAAATATATCTTTAGTCAAACTATTGAATATCACAATGGCAAACATCCCATTGAAATAATCAAGGCATTTTACCCCGTACTTAATATACATTAACAGCACCACTTCTGTATCTGAATCTGTCTTTACCTGAAGACCGTGAGCGGATATTAGCTCTTTATAATTATATACTTCACCATTAAAAATCATATGAAAATGATCCAATACAAAAGGTTGATTGGAACGAGGATTTAAGTCCAATATAGATAATCTTAGGTGCCCTAAATAATGTCCATCGACTAGCTTACTGTCCTTAAAATCTGGACCTCGATGGTGCATCAAATCTAAAGCCTCGTCTAAAGTAGATTTCGAATAATTAGTATTAAAAGCTGCTAAAATTCCACACATAATTCATCAATCCATAAAAGGTCAAAAAATATTCTTCACTCTTTGTTTGACAAAGTTAATCTCATTTTTATCAAAATATCCTATTCCTACAGCTAAGGTTAAAAACGCTATGACACATCCAAGTTTGGCTGTCCATCGATACCATGTATCCAAGGGATTTATAAAATATAAAACCACCGTAAATACAATTCCAATGATCACTAACTTGAAAATTTTCATCAACTCGTAATCCACTTTAAAAAACCGTTCCGATAAACGATAACTGTAGAATAAGCCCAATAAACCAGCCAATATAGACGCTGCAATGGCACCATAAACATCATACAATGGAATAAGGAATATATTTAGCACAATATTGGCCAACAAACTAAGAAAGACAATATGTATGTTATATCTAGTATTCTTTGTAAAGTGAAGACTTAAAGTAAACACATATTGAATAGCTTTAAAAATAAATAAAAAGGCAATAATAGGCACCATATCATATGCTAACCAAAAGGATTCATCCTTGGCAAAAGTGGTGATTAGTTCTTTAGAAAAAAAGGATAAAAACAAACTAAATGCAATAACCAAAAAACTAAAATAGGTTAATACTTTGGATAAAAATGGCTTAAAGTCATTATCTCTGAAACGTTTAAATGCAATGGGTAAAAAACCCAACTGAAAAGAGGTTATTAAAAATACATTCGTAACACTTGACACCTTATATGCTAAGGTGTACACCCCAAGATCACTATACTCATGAAAATAAGGTAATAAATACCGATCTGCCAAGGATAACAGCATAGCAGACAAGGTAGAAAAGACTAAAGGAAAGCCATATGCAGCCATTCCTTTTGCTGCTTTCACGTTGAATTGCACAACCATGTTTTTAAACATATACACTACATTGGCCAACAAAACAAAGGCATGTCCTGCAATCTGACTGACAAGAATTCCTTTAATCCCCCATTTTAAATAAGCAATTAGATAAATATTTAATCCAAGAACGATTACCAATTTTATAAGATTGATACTAATAAACATTCCTGCTTTTTCTTTAAATCGCAAGAATTCCAATGGTAATTTATTTAGGATTTCAAGACCAGCTGAAATAAATAAAAGTTGAAAAAAAATCGTAAAGACTGGTTTATTAAAAGCTAACATTGCAAAGTCAGCAGCAAATGGCTGTAAAGTGAGATTGATTAAAATTGAAATCACCAATAGGCTAATCAGTGAAGTAAACAAGATAGAACCTTGAGCATTTTGATCATTCGTATCAGAGCACCAGCGAATCATGGCGGTGGGAATTCTAAAGCTCAGCACAGCCACAAGGATCATTGCTGTCGCTTCGAGTAAACCTAACATACCATAATCAGTATCTGTGAGATGATCAGTATATAAAGGAAGCAATAAAAACCCAACAATCTTATTTGCTAAGTTCCCAACACTGTAAATGGCTGATTGATTAAATACTTTTTTTAATTGTCCTTTCATATAAGGTACTTAGACGGGCAGTTAGCAGCTAAAAAGATTTTCTACAGCGCCCAATAATCCATCCTAGTCATTTGACCTAAGTAAGCGCTTTTTATGTCCATAAAGATCGGCTTTTCAGCACTAATAGAAAGAAAATAATCTTCATCAAAAGATTTATACTCTTGATGTATGACAGCTAAAATAATTCCATCATAATCACTCGCTATATCATTGGTTAAGCTCAGTCCATACTCATCGGCTAGTTCTTCTTTATTAGCATGAGGATCATGTATGTCTACCTGGATAGAATAGCTTTGCATTTCCTTGATCATGTCTACTACTTTAGAGTTGCGTATATCACTTACATTTTCCTTGAAAGTAACTCCTAATACTAATACTTTAGACTCGTTTATGTTCTTACCATTACCGGCAATTTTCTGAATCATTTTTTTAGCCACGTGTTTGCTCAAGTTATCATTAACTTTCCGTCCACTTAGGATAATATCTGGTCGATATCCTAGCTCGATGGATTTATGTGTAAGGTAATATGGATCCACTCCTATGCAGTGACCGCCCACTAAACCAGGTGTAAATTTTAGGAAGTTCCATTTGGTTCCTGCAGCTTCGATGACATCCATAGTATTTATATCGAGTCGATCAAATATCATGGAAAGCTCATTCATTAAAGCAATGTTGAGATCTCTTTGGGTGTTTTCCACGATTTTAGCAGCCTCTGCCACCTTGATAGATGCAGCTCTAAAAACTCCTGCCTCTATAATTTGCTCATACAAGGAAGTCATTACATCTAATGTCAATGCATCACATCCCGATACAATTTTTGTAGTGTTTGTTAAGGTATGTACCTTGTCACCTGGGTTTATTCTCTCTGGTGAATAAGCTACCTTGAAATCCTTTTTATACCTTAAGCCCGAATTTGATTCCAACAGAGGCACACAATCTTCTTCAGTACAACCCGGATAAACCGTAGACTCATAAACTACAAAATCTCCTTTCTTTAAAATTGAACCTACATCTTTGGACGCTGCATGAAGAGGACCTAAATTAGGCACATTAAATCGAGTCACCGGAGTAGGTACAGCAACCACATAAAATGAAGCTTCAGAAAGCTGATTAATATCTGTCGTGAAAGTAATGGTCTTCTCTTCAAAATCAGAAGGATTTAATTCATTATTCGGATCAATCCCTTGTTGGATAAGCTCTACTTTGCGTTGATTGATATCGTAACCTATAACATCGAAGTGTTTTGCAAATTCCAAAGCTATGGGTAGCCCTACATAACCTAAACCCACAATAGCAAGCTTCGTTTCTCTATTTACTAATCGGCTAAACTGATTGTTAAAATCTATACTTTGTTCGACTTGCATTATTTCTCTTTATGCTGAAGTGAATTTCATGTTTTAAAACAACGCAAATATACTTCTGATTAATGTAATTGTATTGTAAAAAGTATTTAGGAAGATGTTTGAAGTAAATTCGTTTCGATCCAGGATACTAAGTTTCCAGTAAGCGCATGGCGACTGTAGTGCTTGAAACTATCATCGGCTACATCTTGACTTAGCCATGAAGGATCACTGAGAAAGGCGTAAAGGTCTATCTCTTCTTCATAGTCAAATATTTTGGTGTGATTGTATGGCCTCAAAATTTTAGCTGCATCTGACTCCTTCGAGCCAATCATAATGATGGGCTTTTTATTGGCCAGATATTCAAACAATTTGCCTGGTATATTCACCTTTGCGTTGTCCGTATTATTCACAAGAAGTAAAAGAATATCACTCTCTTGGTAATCATCTAATACTTCATCATGAGATTTATAATCTTCTTTTTTTAGTTCAATGTCTGGATAATTAGCCACTTCATTTAATACTTTTGGGTCGATCATGCCGGCTAAGTGAAGCATGATTTTTGTAGCCGAATGTTCATTAAATTGCTGTATGGCCTTCCATAAATTTGTCGGATTTCTCACTTGATTGAGTAATCCAGCATGATAGATCTTTATGTACTTTTTAGATTCGTTTCTCGGTGATAGTGACTGCTTTGACTTTTTTATTCTAATATCATTTTGGTCAAACCCGTTGGTTATCGCTTTAAACTTTTGGGTACTGAAAGACCGTAACATTTCGATCATGGATGGGCTTGTGGCTAATACACCATCACAAGCATCTAGTACTTTTTGCTCTAATCTTTGGTACCTATTTCTGCTAAAGGAATTTAAATAAAAAGTATCTAAAAAATCCAACTTTGACCATGGATCTCTTATGTCAACAATCCATGGTTTGTTCAACTTTTTTTTAAGCCCAAGTCCTATTAGGTGCATGCTGTGTGGAGGACCAGTGCTTACTATCACATCCACAGGATGTTCCGACAAATAGTTAAGGAGATGGTTTATCGAAGGTTTCACCCAAAACACTCTGGGATCAGGTATGAACAAATTGCCACGTACCCAATTCATGAGTTTTTTCTTCCTTGACAATTTGACTCCATCACCTACAATACCGGTATTTATTTTTTTTTCTCCAGAAATCTTTTTGGCCAGCGCATAGGGTTCCCATATGGGGCGCTTAATGACTTCCACAGAAGAAGGTATATCTTTCAGTAAGCCTTCATCGCTGATTTTAAAATCTGGATTTTCGGGTGTGTATATGACTGGACTCCAGCCATATTCTGGCAAATATTTGGCAAATTTTAACCAGCGTTGGACACCAGAACCAGCAGAAGGTGGCCAGTAGTAGCTTATGATAAGTATTCTCTTATTCAATGTCGCTTTTTAAAGGTAACCATAAATCCTTTTGTAAAAGCACCTGTGTAAGAGCTGTGAATGGTGGCAAAATCTGTAATCGGAACTACCGAAAATAGATCAAAACCAGCTTCATCATATTCTAATATCAATTTTTCTAGCCTTGAAGCAGATTGTTCGGGCAAACTGGACTCTCTCGACTCGTACCACTTTTTACTTTGTGTAGATAAGGCTAAATACTCTACCTTGTAATTAGGATAATCCATATTATTCGTTTATTAGATCAGGACGTTTATTTTGAGTGGTTTCTAGTGCTTTACGTTCCCTCCAATCGCGGATGTTTGCATCATGACCAGACAACAAAACATCTGGAACATTCCAGCCATTAAATTTTGCTGGTCTAGTGTAGACTGGTGGTGCCAATAAATCATCTTGAAATGAGTCTGTTAAAGCCGAACTAGCATCATTTAAAACACCTGGTATTAATCTTGAAATAGAATCTACTAAGACTAATGCTGCCAGCTCTCCACCTGATAAAACAAAATCTCCTATTGACACTTCTATGTCTACTAAGTGATCTCGTACTCGTTGGTCCACTCCTTTATAGTGTCCGCAAATAATAATAAATGATTCCTCCATAGACCACTCGTTAGCGTGTGCTTGCTTGAAGGTTTTTCCATCAGGAGTTACATAAATTACTTTCATTTTCCCAAACTTGGAAAAAATGGTCTCAATGCATTTATATAAGGGTTCGACCATCATGACCATGCCTGCACCTCCACCAAACTGATAGTCATCTATCTGTTGTTGTTTGCCCACGCCATAGTCATGAAGATCGTATATATGAATATCTAACAAACCTTTATTTCTAGCCCGTTGTAAGATGCTATGACTCAACGGACTATCTAATAATGCTGGTACAGCAGATATTATATGAAAAACCATGATTTACTCGATACCTAATAACTCGACTTCAAATACTAAAGTAGAATATGGCTTGATCAATTGGCCAGCTCCTCTGTTACCATAGGCTAAATCATAAGGTATATACAATAAATACTTCGAACCAACGGGCATTAATTGAAGACCTTCCTGCCATCCAGTAATTACACCATTTAGAGGAAAAGAAATAGGCTCTCCTCTTTCCACGCTACTGTCAAATACTTGACCATCCATTAATGTACCATGATAATGAACCTTAACTTTATCTGTCAATGATGGTTTAGGACCATTTCCTGGTTTTAAAATCTTGTATTGTAAACCGCTATCCGTAGTAACTACTCCCTCTTTTTTCGCATTTTCAGCCAAGAAAACCTTTCCTTCTTCTATAACTACTTCATGCTGCGCTTCTTGCGCCTTTTGTATTGCCGCAGAAAAATAGGCTTCAGCCGTCGGAGTATCCATTTTGGAATCTCCAGCAGTAAAGTCTTTCATAGCTTCAGCAATCACATCCATATTAAGATCCTTAAGACCTTGTTGTTTTAAATTCTCAGCTAGAATTACTCCTACACTGTAACTTGTCGTATCCATAATTTGAGCTTTTAGATTTGCGCCCGAAATTAATACAATCAAGGACAAAATTATCTTATTAAACATATTATTATTTTAATTAATGTGTATTATGATATTATTCAATGTTTTACTTCTTGAGTTGTGCGTAAAAATCATGAAAGTAAGGAATGGTTTCGATTCCTTTGTAATAGTTAAACAGTCCATAATGCTCATTAGGAGAATGTATATCATCGGTATCTAGACCAAAACCTAGCATTACAGATTTCACACCAAAAACTTCTTCGAACATCGCAACTATAGGTATACTTCCACCACTTCTCTCTGGTATTGGATCCTTACCAAAAGCTTTTTGCATAGCTTTATGAGCCGCCAAATACTCTGGAGTGTCTGTCGGTACTACAGCTGGATATCCTCCATGGTGAGGACTTACTGAAACGGTAACTCCCGGAGGAGCAATGGATGTAAAATGATCTTGAAACAGTTTAGTGATTTTATCTGGATCCTGGTTAGGTACTAATCGCATACTAATTTTCGCATTGGCTTTTGATGGTAAAACTGTTTTTGCACCTTCTCCTATATAACCTCCCCATAATCCATTAACATCTAGCGTAGGACGGATAGAGGTTCTTTCCAATGTTGTGTATCCTGTCTCTCCCATGATATCATTAATCCCTAAGCCTTCCTTGTAAGTAGCTAAACTAAAAGGCGCTTCATTCATTTTAGCTCGATCTACTTCACTTACTACAACTACGTCATCATAAAATCCCGGTATGGTAATGTGATTATTTTCATCTTTTAATGAAGCAATCATATCACAAAGGACATTGATTGGGTTTGCAACTGCTCCACCATAAACACCTGAATGTAAATCTTTGTTAGCTCCAACTACTTCCACCTCTACATAACTTAAACCTCTTAATCCCACACAAATAGACGGCGTATCATTAGCAATAATGGAAGTGTCACTTAATAAGACCACATCGCAGGCCAACATATCCTTATACTCCTTACAAAAGATACCTAAGTTATCAGACCCTATTTCTTCTTCTCCTTCGATCATGAATTTGAAATTAACTGGTTGTTCGCCAGCTTCCATCATCGCCTCAAATGACTTAAGATGCATATACATCTGGCCTTTATCGTCACATGCTCCTCTCGCAAATATGGCACCCCCTGGATGAAGTTTTGTTTCTTTAATAACGGGTTCGAAAGGTCCTGAATCCCAAAGTTCGATAGGATCTGGTGGTTGCACATCATAGTGTCCATATACTAAAACGGTAGGTAATGAGGCATCTTTAAATTTTTCTCCGTAAACAATCGGATGACCTGCAGTCTCAAATAATTGCACTTTGTCTGCTCCAGCAGAAGCCAATTTTTCTTTTACATATTCTGCCGTTTTTCTAACGTCATCTGCATATGCCGGATCTGCACTAATCGATGGAATCCTTAATAGCTCCATTAATTCTTCTAAAAAGCGATCCTTATTGGATGCTATGTATTGTTGAACCTTTTCCATTCTTATGTATTATTAAATTCTTTTGATGTGATTATATTCTTTAAATATCTGCATTAGTTATGCTGATAAAATGGACATTTATTTAAACGATGCACAAGATAAGACATTACTAGAAACTGATATACATTAAATGCACTAAGCTGTCTCCATAGTATATACAGCTATCTTAATACTGCGTTAAATATTGACATTCATGGCACTAATCATTTCTTAGCTTAGTTTATTATCTTGTCCATTAAGTACTTTATAACTATGGATAAGGAAAAATATATTGGCCAAAATATTATGGATCAATGCAAGAAAATAGGATACCTACCCTTTCAGATTGTTGTATTTTTAATCATTGGGATGATATACTTTGTTTCAAAATTGTTCTAATACTTTAGCGCTTAGTAGACATTAAACTTCTAATAAGATTTACATAAAATTCAACCAATTACTAAACTGCATGAAGAACTTGTACTTGTTTGTATTCTTAGGCATATCATTAAACATTACGGCCCAAGAGATTAGCAATATCCAACTCAAGGCTACTGAAGATTTAATGATAATCAAGTTCGACTTATCCGGAGATGAAAAAGATATTTATGAGGTTACATTAGAACTGTTTAATGGAGAAAACAAGCCTATCAAAGCATCATCTTTTAATGGAGATATAGGTAAAGTGGTGCCAGGAAAGGAAAAAACGATTGTGTGGAATGTCTATAAAGATGTAGATGAGCTAGAAGGTGAAATAGTACCTCGCCTTCAAGCCCATTTAGTTCCTCCTGAAAAACCACAAACTAAAGTGGCTCCAAAACCCAGACCTGCAGCACCCACAAAAACGATTGACATAGTCGATGGCAAGCCTAAAAAAAATAAAAAGAAACTTAGAGTAGGTATGAAACTCGGCATTGGCCCATCAAATGTAATTGCAGATGATCGAAGTAATTTTTACAAAAATCGTTTTTCGATAGAGGCTGGATTGTACTTGAGATATTATCTTACTAAAAAATTACATCTACAGCCAGAAATAGTATACAAGCCGCAAAATTATCAAGAGCTTCTGAATGATACGGACAAGCTCATTCACAAGCATGATTATGTCCGAGGGCAAATGGTTCTGGGCTTAGCGCCTTTAGGAGGCGGACTTCATTTTAACATTGGAGGATATTATGGATATTTAGTTCATGGTTCAAGATTTAAGGATGTAGAAGTGGTTTCTAATCAATATAACATCGACGATATAAACACCAACAATCAAGATCGTTTTCCTTTTTCTGATACTGATGCAGGCCTCCTAATTGGTGGCAGTTGGAGTATTTTTAGAGGTGCCTTCGTCATCGGTGTACAACATTCCAGAGGTTTGACCAATTTTGTTACTGATGATTACCAATTATTAAATGAAAACATCATTGGACAATCGCTTAGAAATAAAAGCACTCAGTTTTACTTCCAAAAATCGTTTTAAATGTATAATAAGTGTTTGTTATTGACTCTTCTATTGATAAGTTTTCAAGCATCGAGTCAAGTAGAAGTCAGTTTTCCGAAAAAATCGAAAAAGGAGTTAGAGAAGGTTCGCCATGAAAAATCAGTAGATCTTACAGGGCTTTGGGAAGGAGAAATCAATCAACTTACGTGGGATGGCCAGCCAGAATTCTCAGGCACGACAGGAAGATTGCACGTAGAAATAAGCCAGAAGGGAAATCGTGTGGAAGGACTTTTAGTTTGTCGAGCAAAATTTGCAGATAATCAAGGTTACCTCAGTTATGAGAAACGTTTTACCGGAGGCTGGAATGGCAATACACTCAGCTATCAAGACCAATCAGTAGAAAATTACATTAATACCCACAAAGCTATGAGGCACTTAGAGTCGTGTCTAAAAACAAGTGAATTAAGTTTCTATCGTACCAAAGGGCATTTCCATTTGGAAGGTGACTGGACAGGAATAGGACATATCACTGGGGTCGACTGCATTCCCGGACACATCCATTTAACGAAAGTAAATCCCGAAGATTTAGCTGTAGAATATGCGCAAACGGTTAATGTTAATTTCGAACAAAAAAACGGCAAACCCGTAGAACTCAAATGGAGTCCTGAAAATGAATTAAAGAAAATCAAAGATCGAAAGGTTAACCAAGGACAAACCATAAAGGTTAAATCGAAAACATTAAGCATCACTGTCTATGATCATAAAAAAAGTGATGGCGACATTATTTCTTTAAATTACAACGGATATTGGTTACTAGAAAAATACAAAATAGCCAATGAAGAACATAAAATAGATGTGTTGATAGACGACACCCACAAACAAAAAGACTATCTCCTTTTGTATGCACACAATCTTGGCCGATATCCACCGAATACCGTAGCTATCATTGTAGATGATGGATATACAAAACAACGGTTTATCCTAAATTCTGATATGCATGTTTGTGATGTGATTTATTTTAAACTGGAAAACTAAATTTTAAGGAAAGTTCTTTTCTTGAATTACAAACTAATTCCTTTTACTTTTATACAAAATTTGCCCTTAGCTATATCTACCACATGAAGACGCATCTATCTATAATTTTTCTCTTTTTGGCTAGTCTATTGACCGCTCAATATGATGAGATGCGATTTAAACCAGTGGCACTTACAGATGATAAAGAGCCGACATGCCAATTGGTTTTTGATGGATATGACGAACAACTATTAGTCAATAAAAAAGAATTTGCAGCAGAAAAGCTGCTGGGATACACCCATCCTTCTATATTAAAAATGGCACCTGATCTGGAGCTAATAGAAATATTCATCGCCAATAGTTTAATCGATGGCTATCATTTTATGGATCTTCAAGTAATTTTCCATACTCCTCAAGCTAAAACTAACTATGGAGGCATAACTAAAAATAGCAATCTCAAAATTCGTTTTCTCAATGACGAACACATATATCTCAACGCATTAAAAACAGATCTGGGTAGTCTCTCAAAAGATGGAACTAAAACCATATTTAAGTCCTCCTACCAACTCAATGAATATGAAATCAAAATGCTTAAGAGACACTATTTAGATGAAATAGAAATAGTATGGCGTTTTGGATTGGAAAAATATCCCATAGAAAATATCAATTTATTTAAACAACAATTAGCTTGTCTTGACGGAAAAAAGTAAACTTGGATTGCATCTGCCGACAGACCCTAGATGGGTAAACTTAGCAGAAATGGATATAGGCGAAATCCTAATAGATCACGCTTATTGTGAAATGAAGGCGGCTTCAAATTGCATTTCTCTCATAAATGCAAATCCGGGGCGTAAAAAGCTAGTGGACGAACTCATGCCTATAGTGACTGAAGAGTGGGGCCATTTCAGATTGGTTTTAAGGGAATTAGATAAGCGCAACATTACCCTAGGAAAACCAAGAAAAGACGAATATGTAAATGCACTCATTAAATTTCAAAAAAAAGGCGGATCACCTGAAGATAGAATGGTAGAGAAGCTTTTAACGAGTGCTCTCATAGAAGCCAGAAGTGCGGAAAGATTTAGATTGCTATCCTTGCACATTTCTGATGAAAGCCTAAAAGGTTTTTACCACGATTTGATGGTCTCCGAAGCGGGTCACTACAAACTTTTTTTACAATTAGCCATTCACTATTCAGAAGAAGCAAAGGTTAGAGCTCGATGGCAAGAATATTTAAACCACGAAAAAGAAGTCTTAGAAAGTATCGAGTTACGAGGCGATCGGATGCATTAAAGGAGTCAAGATATTATAGCAAATTTTAGCTGCAAGAATTTTATCTAGTTTAAAAACTATGGATCATCTATGATACTTAGAAAATGGAATGCGCAAGATTTAGAGAGCTTAATGCACCATGCTGATAACGCAAAGATTGCAAAAAATCTCACCGATATTTTCCCTCATCCTTACACTAAAGAAAGTGGAGAGTGGTTTATAAACTTTGCCAATGAGCATACACCGACTCGGATCTTTGCGATTGATATAGATGGTGAAGCATGCGGAGCTATAGGTATACATCCACAGGAGGACATTTTTAAACATAATGCCGAAATTGGTTATTGGTTAGGGGAAGCCCATTGGGGTAAAGGTATCATGACCCAAGCCATTCGATCCATAGTTGATTATGGATTTAAAACCTTTGATATCCATCGCATTTTTGCTCGACCCTTTGGTAGCAATATCGCCTCCCAAAAAGCTTTAGAAAAGAATGGATTTAACTTAGAAGCTCATTTTATAAAAACCATCATTAAAAATGGGCAATTAGAAGACGAATTGGTTTATGCCATTAGGAAAGCGTAAAATGTAACATGCTCCACTCCCCTTTCAGTTTTTCCGATTTAAAAGTAAAACCTTCTGCTAGGTAAATGTCTATGATGTCTTTTCTTCGCTCAGCCAAGACTCCTGATATAAGCAAATGACCGTGAGTCTTTAATCTACTTTTTAAACCTGCAGCACTCACAGTTAACACAGGCTGGTTTATGTTTGCTAAAATAATATCGACCGTTTCCACTGGTACATCTTCTAAAGGACCATGGATGACATTAGGTTCTAGTCCAATGTCGTTTATCTTAAAATGGTCGTAAATATTTTCGATAGCCTCTTTCTGGATATCATTAGCTACGATCTTTTGGGCACCCATTTTAACTGCCATAACGGCTAAAATACCGGTGCCTGCTCCATAATCAAATACTGATTTTTGGCTAAAATCTAGCGTATCCATCGCTGTCAGCATCATGTGGGTGGTTTCGTGATGTCCTGTACCAAAAGCCATTTTAGGATCAATCTTGATGGTGTATCTACATGTATGGGCGACGTGGTGAAAATCAGCATAAATCGCACAAAAATCGCCAATGATGATAGGATCAAAATTGGCCTCCCACATAGCGTTGTAATTAGTTGGCTCAAGTTCTTTCAAAAAGACATCTTGGCTATCCAAATCAAATGCAGCAATCAAAGCTTCCATGAATCCACCTGGCAAAGCATTTGCTTGAATGTATGCCATCATGTGTGTATCATGTTCTTCGAACCCTTCGAAACCTATCGTGTCCAAGTGATTTATGATGGCTTGTTGTTCCCTAGGGTTTACTTTGATTTGTAACTGGAAATAATTCACTATTTAAATGTATTCTTATAAGCTTTCAAGGTGTTTTTTATCAATGCCGCAACCGTTAATGGACCTACACCGCCAGGTACAGGAGTAATAAAACTGCACTTATCGGATACATTTTCAAAGTCTACATCACCCACTAAACGATAGCCTGATTTCTTCGTTTCATCTACTATCCTATTGATGCCTACATCGATAATGATGGCTTCGTCCTTAACCATATCTCTAGTAATAAAACGCTCTCGACCTATGGCAGCCACAATGATATCGGCTTGAAGTAACTGAGCTCTGAGATCTTTTGTGCGGCTGTGCGTTAAAGTGACTGTAGCATTCCCAAATGGCGCATTTCTTGACAATAAAATACTCATGGGAGTACCCACAATATTGGACCTACCTACCACCACTACCTTCTTGCCAGAGGTGGTGATTCTATAACGTTCTAGCATTAGCAAGATACCATAAGGTGTAGCTGGAACAAACGTATCTATACCTAAGGCCATTTTCCCCATATTCGTTGGGTGAAAACCATCTACATCTTTAGATGGATCTACGGCCAAAATAACCTTCTCCGGATTAATGTGTCGCGGCAATGGTAACTGGATTATAAACCCATCAATGGAAGGATCCTCATTCATTTCCGTAATCTTTTCGATCAAGGCTTCCTCTGTAATCTCAGCATCTAAATCAACCAGCGAAGATTGGATACCTACTCGTGTGCATGCTTTAATTTTGTGTCCTACATAAACTTTACTCGCTGGATTGCTGCCCACTAGTATGGCTGCTAAATGAGGTGCTCTTTTCCCATCGGCCAGAAACTGATCCACTTCATCGGCCATTTCACGTTGCAGTGTTACAGAAAGGGTTTTACCATCTAAAATTTGCATAGATAAAGCGTTTAATGGTAAAGATAGTTTAGCTTGTTAAGACTAATAAGTATTCAGGAATATTTGTCTCTTTTTTCTTAGGCCATTTTAAATCGGCGCAGAAATCTACGAGCTATGTGATGCATGGTCCACCCTATCAAACTGCCTATAAACCCACCGGCTAAAACATCCAAAGGATAATGAACACCCACGTAAACCTGAGCTAAGCAAATCATCGAAGCCCAAAATAGAAACAAGATTTGCCAACGGCGCCGACTAAAGAGGGGAATCAACATGAAATACCATGCGACCGCAAAATGATTGGTCGCATGCGAGGAAGTAAAACTGTAACCACCGCCACAATCCACTCTGACTTTGGTGTTTGGAAACTGGTCTACTATATGGCACGGTCTAGGACGTTCTACGGTTTTCTTAATCAGCTTAGAGCTGATTGTATCCGCGGCGAAAACCGTACAAACTGCAAACAAAATATAAACCAGAGACTGTTTGCCGTAATGCTTGATCAATGCAAAAATTAAGAATGCATACAATGGGATCCATGTATATTTATTCCGAATAGGTGGTAAGAGCCAATCAAAAACATCGTTAGATAAACCCTGATTAATCAGCGAAAAGACTTGTTGATCTATGTCCAACAATGCATCTATCACCTATTTCTTTTTACCCCAAGATGATTTTAAATCTACCGTGCGATTAAACACCAAATGATCATCGGTACTGGTAGGATCTAAAGTGTAATAGCCTTTGCGCATAAATTGGTAAGAAACACCTTGCACCGCTGAAGATATATAAGGCTCAGCTAAAGCATTTGTATTCTCTGATAAAGAATCTTCATTGAAAAATTCCATAAAATCTTTTCCTTCATGCGATAAAGGGGCTGGATCTGTAAACAGTTTTTCATAATTTCTTAAGGTCACAGGCACTGCATCTTGAATAGAAACCCAGTGAAGGGTTCCTTTAGCTTTTACACCAGACACATCCTCTCCACTTTTACTATTAGGATAATAACTACATTGCACCTCGACCACATCATCCTGATCATTGGTCGTATAGCTGTCGCAATGAAGGATAAAACCATTCTTTAAACGCACATCCTTACCTGGCGCCATACGGAAATATTTTTTAGGTGGGTCGATCATAAAGTCGCCTTTCTCTATGTATATTTCTCGACGGAGTATGACATCATGCCGTCCAGCTGATTCATCTTCAGGATTATTTATGCCCGATATGATCTCTTTTTCTTTGTCAAAATTAGTGATTACCACTTTTAATGGGTCTGTAACAACCATGGCTCGAGTGGCTGTCGCATTTAGATGATCTCTCACACACGACTCAAGCAGTTCTATCTCGACTAAGTTATCACGCTTAGCTATGCCTGTTTTTTCACAAAAGTTGATAATCGCTTCCGGTGGATATCCTCTTCTTCTCATTCCAGAAATGGTCGGCATACGAGGATCATCCCAGCCACTCACCAAACCTTCTTCGACTAATTTGAGCAGACGTCTTTTTGAGGTAATCATGTAAGCTACATTCATCCTAGCAAATTCTATTTGACGACTTGGATAAATGTCTAGTTTTTCGATAAACCAATTGTATAGTGGACGATGATGAATAAACTCTAAAGAACACATCGAATGTGTTATATTCTCAATCGAATCAGATTGGCCATGCGCAAAATCATACATCGGATATATACACCAAGCATCTCCAGTTCGGTGATGAGTCGATCGTTTTATTCTGTAAATAATAGGATCTCGTAAGTGCATATTAGGAGAGGTCATATCGACTTTTGCACGCAAAACCATACTTCCATCATCAAATGCCCCTTCCTTCATCTTCTTAAATAAATCTAAGGATTCTTCGATAGGTCGATCTCGAAAAGGACTATTCGTTCCTGGTTTAGTCGGCACCCCTTTTTGCTCAGCAATAGCTTCGACCGTCGATTCATCTACATATGCATCTCCCTGGGTGATGAGTTGGGTAGCGAAAGCGTACAATTGATCAAAATAATCTGATGCGAAATATGGTTTATCATGCCATTCAAAACCCAACCATGCAATGTCTTTTTTTATAGACTCAACATATTCTGTTTCTTCTTTTTCTGGATTAGTATCGTCGAATCTTAAATTCGTCTTCCCATTATATTTTGCGGCTAAGGAAAAGTTAATCCAAATCGCTTTAGCATGACCTATATGTAGATATCCATTGGGTTCTGGTGGGAACCTTGTGTGTATGGATTTATGCTTGCCTGATGATAAATCATCCGCTATTATCTCTTCTAAAAAATTAAGTGATCTTGTCTTTTCTTCGCTCATAATTACATTCTTGAAGGCATTTCGATGCCTAATAATCGCATGGATCTTTCTAATATGGTGGCCACTGTCTCTATCAGTTGTAAACGGAACGCTTTCGCCTCATCACTAGCGTTTAAAATACGTACTTCATGATAAAATCGATGAAAATCTTTAGCTAGGCTAAAGCTATAGTTTGCGATCGCTGAAGGGTCATATTGTTTGGCCGCTTCTTGTAAAACACTTGGAAACTGTAGTAAGTCAATTAATAATGTTTTTTCTGCATCTTCAATGCTTTCATAACTATCCATATTGGCTTTTAAAGCATCTTCATTTTTTCTCAAAATGGATTTTATGCGGACATAAGCATTTTGTATGTAAGGACCCGTTTGACCTTGCATGTCTACTGATTGTTTAGGATCAAAGGTCATCCGCTTTTTAGGATGTACTTTGATGATAAAATACTTCAGTGCTCCAAGCCCTATTTTAGCATATATATCTTCGCGCTCTGTTTCTTCGATATCTTCTAGATTACCATTTTCTTGGGCTGAAGTTCTGGCTTCAGCTATTACCTCGGCTACTAAATCATCTGCATCAACTACGGTACCTTCTCGAGATTTCATTTTGCCTGTAGGTAAATCCACCATACCATAAGATAAATGAAACAGAGCATCCGAATAAGGCTCTTCTATGAGTTTTAGCGTTTCAAATAAAGCTTTAAAGTGATAGTCTTGTTCGTTCCCAACCACATAAACCATAGAGTTCATTCCATGATCATCATACCTTTGTTTTGCAGTGCCAATGTCTTGTGTCATATAAACGGAAGTCCCATCACTTCGTAACAAGATTTTTTTGTCTAAACCTTGTTCGGTCAGGTCTACCCATATACTGCCATCTTCTTCTTTATAGAATTTACCTTTTGTTAATTGTTGTTCAATGATGTCCTTTCCTAAAAGATAAGTATCAGATTCATAGTAAAGTTGATCAAAAGAAACCTTTAAACTTTTATAGGTTTCTTCAAACCCTTCATATACCCAACCATTCATCGTTTTCCATAACTCTTTTGTTTCTTGGTCTCCTTCTTCCCACTTAAGCAACATCTCTTTTGTTTCTTCTCCTAAAGTAGAATAGCTATTAAAGTATCTGTTTTTATATGTTTTGAAAAAATCTTCTTTACTCTGTTCTTCTTTTTTGTGGACTTGATAAACTTCTTGGGCATCAGTGCTTGTTTGCCATGTTTGGTACTCCTTGTTAAGCAGTTGATCATAAGCTACATAATAATCGCCTACAAAATGATCGCCCTTTTTACCTGCTTCTTTCGGGGTCAGTCCATTGCCTGTTTTTTTCCATGCCATCATGCTTTTACACACAGCAATTCCACGATCATTAACAATTTGAGTATTTATGACTTCATGACCTACTTCTTTCAATATTTGGGAACAAGACCAGCCTAACAAAATATTCCTAATATGCCCTAGGTGCAGAGGTTTATTGGTGTTAGGTGAAGAGAATTCTACCAATGTTTTTACACCTGCATTTTCTATTCGCCCTATGCTTTCTTTTTGTTGAAACAACTTAGCTAGTTCTTTCCTCCAAGCAATCGCTGAAATTTCTAGATTTAAAAATCCTTTGATAATATTATAGCTAACAAAGGTTTCATCGTTATCTATTAGTGCTTTGCCGATGGTATCACCTAATGCTTGAGGGCTTTGTCTTAAAGCTTTAACAAATGGGAATAAAACAACCGTATAATCTCCCTCAAAGTTTTTGGCAGTTACGTTCACTAGTATATCCGATGCTGCTACCGTGTGGTCAAATTGTTTAGATAAACAATCAGCAACTTGATTTTGTATTAATTGTATGATGTTCAAGCTTGAAAAAATTTACACAAAAGTAGAAGAAATAGTAATAAACTATACCATTAAATCATGGTCTAAAAAAACTAAATATCGTTTGGCCATAATTCCGAGCGGACTCTAAATATTTATGACCTTCAAATCTGACATTGGGATTATGCTCTACAATGAGTAATCCATCTTCTTTTAGTAAGCCTTTGTCTATTATTATTGCGGGGATTGTATCTATGGTACGCAGTGCATAAGGAGGTCCAGCGAATATGACATCATAGCTTGTTGTGCATCGATCAATGTATTTAAATACATCCGACTTTTTGACTTGAATTTTGTCTTCTATATCTAATTTTGCTACCATTTGTTTAACAAATTGGATCGCTGGATAGTGTCTATCAACGTATGTTGTATCATTGCAGCCTCTCGATATAAATTCGTAACAATGATTTCCTGTTCCACCAAATAAATCAAGAAAGCTTACTTCTGTAAAGTCAATCCTATTTTGGAGCATGTTATAGAGGCCTTCCTTTGATATATCTGTCGTGGGTCTAGTTGGCCAATTTTTAGCTGGAGGAGTAAATCGATGGCCCTTAAATTGGCCGGCTATTATCCGCATTGTTGTGCTAGATATAAATCTTGAAAATGGGCTAGGTTGAAATCCTTTCGATCGCTGATTTTTTCTTCTATTATTAGAGGACTAACCTTATGAAAGTATTGTTGGAGCAATTTTACGATATTCGAATCCTCGCCTACCCGACCAGTATAGTGTAAAGTCAATGCTTTTTTATCAAAATTAAACTGCTGAGCCACGAGTTCGGGGTAATATAGAAAATCCACCTGGGATCTACATTGGAACTGATTAACAAAGCAAAGCTTTTGATTAGACTTAGCTACTATACTTAAGGTATCATTTTCTATATGAAGAATCATAGTATTGGCTGTTTCCATATCTAGGAGTACATCTCCTAGAGCAGCCATTAAGTGTCCACATTTTTGTGTTGACAGGCTAGCATTTTTAACACCAAATAATAAAGAAGTTTTCTGATTGTTAAAGGAGTAATCTCGAATGGATGATAGATCCATCAAGCTATCGGGTGTTAAATGCTGGAAAAACCCCTTTCTATTATTCTCACTTATTTGCTTTGTTTCTATGAGTAAAAAAGGCGTTTGATTGGTAAGTACTTTAATGGGGTAATCCCCTATTTCCTTTTTCAAGGTTTGGTGGACATTTTTAGTAAAATTTCCAAATGTGCCCGCTTGAACCAAAAAGTTTTTAGTATCCCAAACCCCAAAACTTAAAGTGCTATCGGCAACGATAGCACTTATATCTTTTATTTGGGTTTGTTTTTCTATATGCTTAAAATATGTCGTTAATTCTCCCAATTACCTGCAATATTTGGTTTTTGCATATCTCCAAATTTGATAATGCCATTTGGATCATATGAATTATCATATTTCTTGTATCTATCATTGGCAAATTTGCCCATGAAATTACTGTATCTAGTACCGACTTCAACCACTGAAACTAAGGTCGACTGATAAGTGATCGTATCTGCATCAAAATTAAATCTCACATTATCAGAGAAAGGTACTAGGTCTAAGTCCTTTAAACTTATCCCCATGCTTGTTAAGGAGTCAATTGCGGAATGTTTGATTTCTGTACGAATCACTTCTTCTCCTGCATCTACATCTCCTATTTCTTTGATATCTACAATGCTATCATTCTCTAAAACTTGCACTAGGGTATCAAAAGTAGGAGCAAATTCTCCAGTAATTCTTCTGTACATTTCTTGAGATTCTCTCAAATCCATCAATTTTTCAACCACTGCATCCTTTCTTTTAGTTTTTTCAGTTTGGAAAGCAATAGGTTCTTTGATATTCATCACTAGCAAGTAGATCAACACAATGTTCAATAAAATTAGTGCGGCTCTAATAATTAACTTCATGGCTTAATTTTAAATTTTGGCTTTAAAGCGTTCGTTTTATCTCAATAGAAAATGAAAATTAATAAAAGTCTAAAACATTCCCTAATCTAAAACAGGATGAAATCATTTTCTTTCATCGAATATTTACGAACAATACACTACAAGATGCAAAAAAAGATATTTTTGGTGCATGAGTATTCAACTTTTTTAAATAAATGTTATTTCTCCATACATGAAAGCAAATATCCTAGCTATAGAATCAAGTTGTGATGACACTTCAGCAGCAATAATACAAGATGGAAAAGTGCTCAGTAATATCACAGCTAACCAAAAAGTACATGAAGCCTATGGAGGTGTGGTTCCTGAATTAGCCTCCAGAAAACACCAAATAAATATTGTTCCAGTGGTGGATGCGGCATTGAAAAAAGCCAACATAAATAAGAAAGATTTAGATGCTGTGGCTTTTACAAAAGGACCTGGTCTTTTAGGTAGTTTATTAGTGGGTGTGGGTTTTGCCAAATCATTTGCCTTAGGTATGGGCATCCCTATGATCGAAGTAAATCATATGCATGCCCATGTGCTAGCTCATTTTGCCGAAGACCCAAAACCTGCTTTCCCCTTTTTATGTTTAACTGTTTCTGGAGGTCATACTCAAATTGTATTAGTTAATGATTATCTTGATTTGACGGTGCTGGGCAATTCGATTGATGATGCTGCAGGTGAAGCCTTTGATAAAACAGGAAAAATCATCGGACTGCCCTATCCAGCAGGTCCTCACATCGATAAATTAGCGAAACAAGGTGAAGCAAAATATACCTTTGCTGAACCTAAGGTAGAAGGTCTAGATTTTAGTTTTTCAGGCCTAAAAACATCCATTTTGTATTTTCTGCAAAAGCAAGTGAAAGAAGATCCAGATTTTATCGAAAAAGAACAAGCGAATATATGTGCCTCCGTACAGCAAAGCATTATAACCATTCTAATGAATAAGCTCAAAAAGGCAAGTAATATGCATAACATTACCGAAATAGCTATTGCCGGGGGTGTTTCCGCAAATTCTGGTTTACGAACTACTTTAGCTGAAACAGCCGAAGAACTAGGGTGGAATCACTACATCCCAAGATTTGAATATTGTACCGATAACGCCGCAATGATTGGGGTGGCTGGATACTATAAATATTTAGCTAAGATTTTTTGTGATCAGTCCGTCAAAGCTGAAGCTAGAATGGCTTTTTAAGCCAAGATTTCTTTTTTCATTTTTTTGAACTCAGCCTCGGTGATCACTTTGTTTTTTCTCAATTTAGCTAGGCGTTCCAACTGTTCGATCTTATTTTCTGAAGGTTCTGCAGTTTCCATGTCTTCCACTTCAGCATCCACAATAGCTTGATTTTTATTGGTTGCTGGAGCAGGAGCTTCATTGCTTTCCTTCTCCATATCCTTGGCCATTTCTTTGCCTTGGTCAAATTTTTCCTTGTAGTAAGTTTTAAAATTCTCAACATTGAAATTTAAGAAATCACCACCCGTTTCAAAATGTTTTTTGAAAACTTCTCCTAAAGCATATGTAGAAGCACCAGATATAGCCGCAAAAGTAAGCCCACCAAGCACGGAACCAACTACTGGAATAACCTTAATCATTCCTGCGCCTAAACGGGCAATACCTGTTCCTGTTAAGGCGGTAATGAGTGCTTTCCCTTGATGTTCTTCAAATTTGACATCATATTGTTGGCTAAGTGCACGGATCATATCAACTTGGATGGCACTTACTGCGACAAAATCCACGATTGGCAGTGGTATTGCTCCTGCCCCCATAGACAATAACATATGATTTTTGATAATTTTATTTGCTTTTACGTTACTTATAGTTGCCATCTAGTATTTTTTTCTGATTAATGCAAAGTTCATTTATTTAAACCATCCACTCACTTTTTCCGTTCCTCTAAACGACAAAAGCACAGAAACTATCGACGACCTATTCACATTTCATGCTTAATATTTGGATCGTTAGCATTGATTAATAGATATTCTTCTTTAGAGATGGGCCGAGGTGCAAGTGTCTTCTTTGAATTTCCTCCCTTGAGTTGCTTTTCTATAACATTAAAATAATGAAGATTATATCTATTCTTTTTGGGATAGTTTATCTGCCACTGGCCTACTTTTTTCCCTTGAATATATTTTCCTTTCTCTTTAATTTGTCGATCTACATATTCTACATAATCTCCATCTAAATGATCATTTTGATACCGAGCCGATTTGTGCAAGCTCCCATCTATATGATAAGCAGACATCATGCCTTCTCTTTTACCATTTACCCAAATTACGCGTTGCTTTAAAGTTCCTGCGCGGAACCATGTATCAAAAATACCATGCGCCTGTCCATCAATGTAGGTACCTCGAGAAAGCATCGATATTCCATCCCTATCATAGCAAATTTCTTCACCATGCAATCGATGGTTTTTATATTCTGCACTTACATATCTTGTGCCTTCGGTGCATCTATACTTCGTCATCAGACCGTTTAAATATCCACCTTGGTATTCAGCTTTAGTTTGAAGCCCACCACCAAGACAATATGTTTTCCATACTCCATCTCTTTTACCATCATTGTAATTGCCAGAAAATGCGATGGATCCATCAGGATGATAGCCTTTTTCATCAAATTTTAATTCATTTGGCATGGCCCATTCCTTGCAATCCAATTTTTGACCTAACGAATCATAGCTAAGCCATGTTCCCACTTTTGCGCCAAAATGATAATGACCTGTTGTTTTCAACATTCCATTTGGGTAAAAACTACGGTAATTACTATCTAATCTTGATGGTATAAAAATATGCGGATTTCTTAGTGGTTTTACTAATTGGTAATGGAAACTTTGCTCTTCTAATTGACCTTTGGAAGTATATTTTGAGTGTTCTATCCGAACATGCAGGCTATCTGTGTAATGATATATTTTTCTTGATCGCACTATATTAAGTTCTAATTCGCTTTCAGACATTATTATACCTTCATCAAAGATTATCACTCTCTGGGCATGTTCCATTTGATAGTGATTTTTGTAGGTGCATTCCCCATGTTGATAACCATTCTTATAGTGAATGGTAGAGCGAATAATGTCTTGATCGTTTTGCTTAACGTAATGCTTCCAAGTACCTATTGGAAGACCTCGCTCCATTTTCCCTTCTGCAAATAATCGACTTTTGGTTTTCAGTCTGACTTTGCCTGAGTACCCGTTTTCTTTGAGGTCATAATATTGATCAATAATACTGTAATGATCATTGTCAGTCTTACTCTTTTCCTTTCTATTTAGATTAGCAATGGTCGAATACTGATCGCACACAAAAGCTGCATAATTATATCCATCATCAGCACTTGAAACGATTAAATAACGTGCACCTGTCTGCAATCTAAAACCGCCCGCTGATGTATTCCCACCAGATGCAATAATGACTTCTTCTAGAACAGAGCCTCTGTAAACATGAGCAACTTGCGCTTTCGCCAGATAAGATCCGTCTCCTTTTTGCCAACTGCTATCTACTTTTGCGACGAAAATGTCGTAATCCGCATTTTCATCCATCATTATTTCAGAAAATGTATGGAATGGGGCGATACAGCACCCAAAACCAGATTCTTGATAAGAGAAAAAGGAAAGTATTAATAAAAATATGTTTTGTCGCCCCTTACTCAACAGTCATCCATTTACCTTCACTATGGCTGCCAAATGCTGGAGCATAGAAAGACTGAATCTCAGCTGTACCTTGTTGGTATACCCCTTCATGTACAACATGCACATCATATTCAAAAACAAAATCACCTTTTGGCAAAGTTTCAAAAAAGAAGTGCTGTCCATCATCTCGAACACTTTGATAATAATACAAACCATCTTTATAATTAAATCCGCTCAGATTTTGTGCAGGTTCGAGCCCCGCGGCCCTATGATCTATTAAACTCACAAATGATAATCTTCGATCATTTTCTAAGGTGATTTTTAATCTTAGTCGGTCTCCTTTCTGAATGGTTTGGTCAGTGAGCTGTTCCCATTGTATGGTATTTCCTTCTGTTCTTTCAATAAATAGCTCCTTGCTAATCTTCAAGGGATTATCATTTACTGGTTGTTTGACGTCTGCTAAGGATTCAAAGTTTTGAGTTTGGATAAAACCAAAGATCGGAAAGTCATTATCATTATTGATTATTATTGATGAAGGCACATTCGAAATATTATCTTGAGACCATTGATACTTTTGGTAATTTCTATTGGGAGCAAAAGTTTGAGCTTTATCATTGAAAGAAATAGAAATCTTTGTTTCATCTTGAATCCATTCTTTCCCAACACTCAGCATAGCATGGAGCACCTCAGCAGTATTGCTATGATTAGTCCATTGATTGACACGTTTATTGGCAATAAGCCATTTTTTCATCCCATGGATATACCTGGTCTCAGCGTTCATTTTCCCGAAGAATTCCATGGCATAAGATTCTGAAATTACATTGTTATAATAAGCATAATAGTCATTGATCTCTTTCCAGTACATCCCTTGATCAGGTTTTTCAATGATGCGTTCTTGTAAACTTGCCAAGATCAATTTTGGTAATTCCTTATCCTGATTTAATAGGTATGTTGTTGCAATGATAGACTGATAGAAAACATTTTGTTTTGTCCAATGACGTTTCATCATATCTAAAGCATGCTTAAGCGCTTTGGTCGCCGTGTATTTGTCAAAATCTGGAAAAAGGCTTTTTACATAGGCATATCTTATCATTTCCGAGGAAAGATGTTTTTCATTTTTTTTCCAATGTCTTTCATAGTTCCTTTTAATTTCTTCATCCACAAAACGAATAAGATTAGCTACATCTATTAAAGATAAATCATGCAAGTTTAGAGCGTTCACTTCTAGTAATCTTCCTAATTTCTCTAAGACTAGCAGACTCATATTTAATGAAGACCTCCCTCCTTTAATCCAAATCATGCCACCATTTGCATGTTGGAAATCAGCTAACATTTTTATATGCCTATTCGTTTTATCTTGGATGCTATTACCATCGAAATATTGGCTAAGTATTTCTCTTCTTGAGGCTTCTTCTATGGCGTCTTGGACCCATGGACTTTGGCTTAAGCTCACAGCTTTTAAATCTTCATTTTTGCTCAAAGGACCCTCTTCAGATTCAATCGCATCACGAATAAGTGCATTTTGTAGTTCGGGTGTACTCTTAACCATCGAATTGGTTAAAGCTAAAATTTGTAGATTGCTCAGGACATTGGAAGAAATATCCAATTGTTCTTTCTTTAATGCCGGAAGTGATTGCAATACAAGGAACATTGGATTAGCGGCAAGCTCGAAGGTAGCAAGATGTAAATCTTCCGGTTTTTTGACTCCTAAAGAAGCTAAGTCCAGCATCTCCTTTTCTCCTGGATTAATCCAGAAAGGAAATCCTTCACGAACTAAGGTTTGATTAGAAACGATAGGTATTATTTGTTGTTCAGCATCACTTGCATTAGACCCAGAAAAAGATGCAGTAAGCTCTAATGGACTAATAGCCGAAGTCTCAGTTTGGAGATTAAAAAATACCGTTTCAGATGTTCCCGGCGCAATCTGAATTGATTGGGTTTGTTGATCTATACTTATATTAGACTGACGACCACTCATCAGAGTTCTAGCGTCCAGAGAAACCCGACCTATTTGATTAATGGACGATGTATTTTCTACTTTTACTGGTATACTTATTTGATCACCAGCCGAAATCAATCTAGGGAAATTAGGACGAACCAAAACTTCCTTTTTTGAGACTATCTCACGAGTGTCAAAACCGTAAACCATATCCTTGCTATGAGCAAATAATAGCAATTTAAAATTGGATACCGCATCATTCATAGTGAATTGTATATCAAAAGCTCCTTTCTTATCTGAGGCAATATTGGGATAAAAGAATACCGTCTCTCCAAGTTCCTTTCTTATCTCCATTTTTGCCTCTTCTAAAACCCATGCATCAGCATCTTCTGAAGCAGAGCTAAAAGCGTTTATTGATTCTGCTACTGCCATATCCGCAGCTGCAGGCATGCTTTTATTTGCTGACATTTCTTTACTCCTCATCATTCTTGGTCTTCCGCCAGCATTTTGGTCCATAGATTCAAACCCCATGGTGTGTCTGCCATGCATAAAGCCAAACCAATTTATAGTTGGATACCGATCAAGATTATAAAAGGTATTACCTCTTGAATATTGTTGATATAATGTTTGGTTGGTCGAACCACTATAGCCATAAGTACTGACTGAGCTGTTCATTGGGTTTTTTGGTAAAAAATGAGCCTTCCATTGGTGTGGAAATAGCTTATCTAAGGAGGCATCATATAAACAGGCTGTTATTTGATATACTTGATTTTCTTCCATTTCCTCTTCGATATCAAACTTCCAATTTACTGTTTCTTTCGGCTTTATTTGATCCGAAAAAACTACATCTTTAAAGGTTATAAGTTCTTTCGAAAATGGTACAGAAATGTACTGATTAATGATCTGATATCGATTTCTGTAAAAGCCTATTATTGTATAATGAAAGCCTCCTTGATCCGAATCTTCAATCACAGTCCCCAAATCAGCTTTTCCATTAATATCTAGCCATTTTTCTCTAACTAGCTCTTTACCCTTCCACTTTTGGAAAAACACTTTTTCCAATTTATTATCCACTAATACTGGCCAGTTAAATGACTCTCCCACTTTGTACATCATTTCTTGTTGATCCGCTGCTAAAAAATGACTTCCCAATAAAGCATTTTTATTGATCTTAATGTAGGTAGTAAGTTTATCTTCATTACCTTTTTCGTCACGAGTAAACAAGCTGACTTCATAATGTCCATGATCTAAGTTAATGCTAGGGCACTCTTCCCAAAAAGTTATTTCTGTAGGAGTCGTTCCAGAATCCTTTTCCCATTTTGATGGATCACCAACTTGTGTATTGTACAAATAATCTGGGAGTTTTGACTCGAATTCTTTTTGACTTATAAAAAAGTAATCTGGAATGCTTCCCCAGTATCTTTTTTTATAATTCTGTTTTGGTGGTTTTAATTTTTGGAAACTGAGCGTTTTTTCCGTTTTAACTATTTCGTTTTCAAGATTTGTTGTTTTAATGTTTAACCCTTCTATATTGTCTGTCAGGTAGCTCTGTTTTATATCCATTTCTATTTTATAGGGTTTTGCACCTACAGAAATGTATTTTTCATCAGTAATGGTTTCACCCGTAGCATCGACGGCCTTAATCTTTATATGAAAAGATTTTGCCGAGTTATCTCCATCTTCAAGTGCTTGAGTTTCGAAGCTAAAACTAAATTTTCCATTTTCATCACTTGCTGTTTCTCCTACTGCAATAGTTATAGGATTTGATTGATGAGGGTACCATATCCTCCTCCAATATGTAGTAGGTACATCTTTTTTGCTGATCTCAAAGCTCACTTTTGCATCTTGAATTGGAAAATCTGTAAAGCTTTTTAAATCACCAGAAATGCTAATTTCTTCACCTAGCACTTTCGTTTCAGCTATTTTATCGAAACTAGCTTTAAATGTTGGTCGCTTATATTCTTCGACTTTAAAGGTCGATCCAGACCTATGTATGCCTGTATTTAATCCTTGTACTTCTATCGAATAGTTTCCTGTTAAATCACCTTCTCTAATAGTAAAATCACCGTGTAAACTCCCGTATTCATCCGTAGTTAGATTTTCCTCATAAACAGTTTCTCGATTAACATTCTTTGCGGTTACCGTATATGTTTTATTCGCTAATATTTCAGTCTTACCTAAGTGCCATTGGTAGTTAAATGAACTAAAATATACACGTTGACCTGGGCGATAAATGGATCTATCGGTCATCACATAAGCATTTTGTCTCGGGCGATTATTTTGTTGGGTCCGATTTGCATAAATCCAGTTTTCTGTATATAGTTCATCGGTTTCAGTTTTTAAATGAATCATGATATTTTGATGCTTTGTACCCGCATCAAAACTGGCTTTCCCATTATTATCAGTTTCTGAGGTTCCTAGGACAGTCATTACTTGTTTTCTCGAGCTTCTATCATACTTCATTTGCAAGAACTCTACAGATACCCCTTTATTGGGTAAACCAGTATTTCTATCAGCCACTAAAACTTGTGTGCCATCAGTTGTATTGTAATTTACATAGGTCAAGTTGCTTACTTGAAAACGGTTGATGGAAAAAAGCTGTTCTTTTTTTAATTGGCGAATACCTTTTTTTGATGTGACTAAAATGTAGGCTCCTTGCTCCATTTTTGGAAGAATAACTTCCCCTACATGTTGTTCATAATCTTTAATACCATCGTATGCTTCAGTCCAAGAATGTATGGGCACCAAATTTCTTAGTTGCTTGACTAAATCTTCATTGTACTTACGTTCAGCATTCGATTCAAAATCCGATAATTTGACAAGATCAAAGTGTAATTGGGTTAGATTGGTGAAACTTACATTCACAGGTACATGCTCATTAATAGGAATAACACTTTCTGTGATCACGTGTAGTTTTTCTTGCTCGATTTCTTCCTTATGTGCTAGCAATTTATCCTTAATTTCTTTGTCAATGGGTTGACTCAGCAAATCCTCAATAATGTTCATTGCCCTCAATAATGATTGTTTATCATTCGTAGGATCATTACCGGGTCGAGCATGGGTTTTATAATGATTAACCAGCATCAGTCCAGCTAGTTGTTTCTTAAAACTTATTGCACCTTTATTATATAGGTTGCCAAGAATATTCTGATAGCTTGTATCTTTTTGCGGTAAAATAGATTTATCCAACTCAAACTTAAGTCGATGATGAAGAACCCATGCGGCAGCCTTATCTTTAGATGATACTAATTCAGTAAGTTCTTGATAATACTTATGGGCAAACTCAAGTGTATTTTTTGGTGCGGTATATTGGATGGTGAGGAAGTCTGGATTCGATAAGAATACATTCTTTCTATCTAGGTATTTGGATGCGATATTTGCTTGAAAATTGTTGCTATTGTTTGTGTAATACCGAATGGCTTTAACCAGTAGGATTTCCCTCAACGTAACATCTTTTATTTCTGTTTTATTAAACAGCAAGTCATAAGAGCTTAAGGAAACATTTTCAAGATTCTTTGTCCTCATAGCCAAATCAATATGTTTCTGTGCTTCTGCCTGGATCGTCTTGGGGCTCCATTCACTGATGTCTTTGGATGTTTCGTTGGCTGTGCTCGTTCTTTGCTGGATTCTGTAAAGATTATTTCTTAGATACTGCTGATAATATTCTGCTAATAGAAAGTGCAAAATGGCTTTTAGTTCTGTACTTTCCGTTTCATTTATTTCAAGTTTTAAGTCTTCTATCTTGGTTGTTTCTTGAACATCATTTAACTGAAAGTGTAAGTTACTTTTTATCAAAACAGCTTTTAACAACTGGGCATTTGCTTTTTCTTTTTTAGCCTGTGCATAAATTTTCTCCACCACTTCAAGTGCTGATGCAGGCAATCCGTCCCTTTCGAAAGCTTGTACTTCCTTCCATGCTTTTTCATAGTCAAAATCTGAGGCGAAAAATCCAGACCCAAACAACATTGACAAAGAGAAAAGTGATATCATAGAAATTTTAACTAACATATTATTTATCATTACCTAATTATAACTACCCACAAGATGCAACTAGTTTCTTCAGAGTTGTGTAAATAATGAAATTAAGAAAACCTTAATATATCCACTTCAGGACGGAGCGGTTTATTATCATATATATGATCAAGCAGATGATTTGAAAAGTAAGGTCCTAAGGAAGTACCCTTCGTTCCTAGTCCATTAAAGATGTACAATTTCTTTTTGTTTGGGTGCTCTCCTAAAAAAGGTTTGCGATCTTTCACGCATGGCCTTATTCCAGCCTTATGATCCATCACTTCAAAATCTTCTTTTAACCAAGCTTTGAGCTTACCCATGTAATCTTTTTTAAACTTTGGTGTTGGCTTAGGATCATCAATATTCCATTCATAACCACCGCCAGACCAAAACGTTCCATTCGTTTCTTTAGCTAGAAATAAATGATTTTTAATGGCAATATCTTCTTTAACTTGTGTTTTAGTAAATAATGCTTCTCCTTTTGCGGGTTTGAAAGGAAGATAATTAAAATACGGATTGTGGATGGCTTGGTATCCTTCAGCAAAAAAGACGGCGGAGTACCTTTGATTCTGATATTGCCAGGTATTTTTTTCCCAATGTAGTTGCTTGTAATTAAATGATTTTTCTATAAGTTGATCTTTATTTTTCAAATAAGCTCGGTAGGTCAACATCAAATTTCGGATGTCCACTTTTCGAGCATGGTTTATTTGTACATATGGTAGGTCGCCTTTAAAGTAAGGCAATTGTTTATTTATGGATCCTACATGGGAAAAGTAACCTTCATAAAGTGGGTCTGACATACGCAATGCCCATTGATTCTCTTGAGCAATAGAGTTGAGTGCTCTCCAAATGACGATGTTTTTCTTAAACTTCGTTTTTAATAGTTTCTCTAAGTTTTCATAACATGGATCTAGTGAAGAAAGTAGGTCTTCAAACATCCAAGATTTTGTAAAGTAACGACCTGTTATGGGATTGACTAGGCCAGCTGCAGCTTGAGTTGCATTTCGAGAAACACCTTGATCTATGATTTTGTGTTCCTTTTTTCTTTGAGCAAGTCTGTATGAAAGCAGAGTACCTGCCAAGCCTTGTCCTACTATAAGTACTGGATGATTGTGCAATATTTAAGTTTGTCTATTAATAAAAAAGAGCTGCCAAAATAATTGACAGCTCTGCAATTAGCATACTTATATTTTAATTACTCAACTGATATTTTTTGAGTAATAAATTCTTTACCTAGTTGAATTTTAGCAAAGTATAGTCCTTGATTCAAATTAGACAAATCCATTTGCATACTGGTTGTTCCAGATCTTTGCCCAAACTGGTAGTTATCCACCATTTGGCCTGCGATATTCATAATGTTTACGTTCACATCTACCGATTGATTTAATTCTAAGAAAAGACCAATCTGTCCATTGGTAGGGTTAGGAGACAATTTAATGGATTCTGCAATTTCATCATATACAGAAGAAAATGCATCTTCTCCATCACAGTCTTCGTCGATTCCATTGTTCGGAATATCTTCAGCTCCAGGATTAATGTTAGGATCCATATCATCACAATCTTCGTCAACTGTATATCCATCAGCATCCCAGTCATCAGCCGTAGCGCCGTTTACAGAATAAGACACATCATCAAGATACCATGTAGAAGCTGAGGTAGGATATTGATTCATTGAACAAACTGTTCCTGTAAAATCAGCTATATTCCCGACTAATTCGTTGTCGATAAAAAAGGCAACAGATTCTGCATCAAATCTAAATGCAACCTTAAAGTTAAACCACTCTCCCACTGGATATGGCGTAGAAAAAAGCTCTACGTTGTCTGAATCCGTAATAGAAATATTACCACCTACATAAAAGCCATTTAAAGTCCACACTGAACCAGCCACAGCTGTTCCTTGAAAATTAAAGTAGGCATCATTTCCCTCTTCCACCAGTGAATTCATGCTTACCTCAAACAAACCTGTATTGTGACAACCATTAAAATCAATTAAAATATCCAAAGGTCCTCCATTTGGATTTGTACCTACAATTTCTAAGGCATTAGAACCAGACGCGGCTTGAACATCAGTAACTAAGGCATCCACCGAAGAACCAGGCCAAAACAACCATGGCAAACCAGCCGTACCAACAATACCATCACCAGCATTAAACTCTTCAAAGTCAGTATAATAATATTGTCCAAAGGCAAAGGTGCCCGATAAGAAGAAAACAAAAAATAATAGTAGATTTTTTTTCATATGCTTTAAGTTTTGTGTTTAGTTTAATTTATGGTCATAAAGTAAATAATTAAATTACTCAATTTAGAACAAATGCTCCAGATTTTAAGTATTCACCTACCATAATACCAAAACTGTCTTTCAGATTCCATATTTTATTTCGTAAAATCCAACAATATTGATACTTTTAAGCTAAATACACACACAATTTAGTCACAACTAACAAAATCCTTATGAAAAGAATTATACAATCTTTACTTCTTCTTGCATTTTTTGGGATGTTCGCTTCACCTTTAAGCGCCCAAGATGCACCAGATTTTACTTTAACTGATTTAGACGGAAACGAACAGCATTTATACTCGTACTTAGATGATGGGAAAGCCGTAATCATAGATTTCTTTACTACTTGGTGCGGCCCTTGTTGGTCATTACACCAGTCTCACGTTTTAGAAGACACATACACTAAGTTTGGACCAGATGGTGCAGACATCTTAATGGCAATGGCTATTGAGTGTGATGAATCAACTACATTAGATGATTTAATGGGTACAGGACCAAACACAGCTGGAAACTGGGTAGAAGGATCTTCTTATCCATTCATCGATTTGACAGCTGATGAAATGACTGTACCTACAGGTTATGGCGTTTCAGCCTATCCTACAATCATGATGATCCGACCTGATAAAACAATCGGAGGCAACTTATATGGCTCAGTACCTTCAACGGTTGAGTCATGGTCTTCAGAAGCTTTAGATGTAATAGAGCCAACAGAAGGTGTTGATATGTCTGCTTTTGATGCTAGCTTCAAATCTCCAGCTTGTGGTTCGTCTGTAGCTACAGTAAGCTTAATGAATAAAGGTGACCAATCCATTGAGAAGGTAAATATCTCAGTAATGGTTGATGGTACAGAAGTTTCAAACAGCGACATGGGTGTTTCCATTGGATCATTGCAGATTGCCGAAACTGAACTACCAGTTATGGGTCTTCCTGTAGGTCAAGATGTAAACGTTGATTTAGTAGTTACACCGGAAGGTGGCGAATCTGTTTCTTTCAGTGGTTTCGTTGCTCAAGCAGCTTCTACTGATAATTATATATCTGTAAAAATCGAAGGTGACGGAACAGCTCAATTGGACGGAACTAATTGGGAAGTTGTAGGTAGTGATGGAACAGTTTATGGTGGTGGAGATATTATGAATAATGAATCCATTGACACTAAAGTTTATGTAGATGAAGTAGGATGTTATACTTTCACGATAGCTGATCCTTTATTTGGAGATGGCCTATCGGGAGGTTCTGTGTTTGTAGAAACTAGCAATGGCGATGTTTTAGTAGATGCATCTAATTTTGGTGCTTCAACATCTGCAGACTTTTACGCTTCTACGGTATCTTCAGTTGATGCAGAAGATATTGTTTTAAGCAGTATGTATCCTAATCCAACTAATGGAGCCTTTACTATTACAGTAAGTGAAGAAATCCAACTGCCAGCAACATTGAACATAAATAATCAATTAGGACAAAGAGTCCATACACAAGTAATTGACCAAAGAATTCAAGCTGTAAGTTTAAATGTCCAGTCAGGAACTTATGTTTCTTTCTTGGAAGGTAAAAACGGAAAAGTAAGTGTAGAAAATCTTGTTGTCCAAGATTAATCAGCTATAAAATAAATGTAAAAGCCCGGTCAAAATATTGACTGGGCTTTTTTATTTCTATAAAATCAAAACAAAAAAAATTTGAAAGTTGTCCAGTTTTTAATTCTTTAATCGTCAAGTAATTGAGATCTATTAATTTTTAATAAAGAAAAATAAAACAATGAAAGATTTTATGATGCTATTTCATAGCGAACCTAACCCGGACTTCAACCCTACACCAGAACAAATACAAACAGAGATTAAAGCTTGGCAAGATTGGATGGGTTCTATATCTACTCAATGCACCATCAAAAATCCTGGGGAAGCCTTAGGATTTGAAGGAAAGACAATGCACGCAGATGGAACTATTACCGACGGGCCTTACGCTGAAGTTAAGGAAATAATCGGAGGGTTTATGATAATAACAACAGATTCGATTGAACAGGCTATTAAACTCGCTGAAGGGTGTCCAGCCTTGCAAAATGGCGGTAAAGTGGAGGTAAGGGATGTCATGAACCTTGAAGGCATGTAAGTTCGATCACAACTGATAATGGAAGAATCAAAACTCACAAAAATATTCAAGACAGAGTACAGTAAATTGATTGCTGTGCTTTGTCATTTTTATAACGTAAAAGAAATTCAAAGAGCCGAAGATATAGTATCTGAGACTTTCTTAACTGCAATGAAAACTTGGGCACATAATGGTGTTCCTGACAAACCGGCTGCTTGGTTAAGAATAGTGGCCAAAAATAAATTATTGGATCAGCTTAAACGAACTAAAACATATCAATATAATATTAAGCCTAAGCTAAATCAAGAAAATGTATCTGAGCATTGGAAAGAAATTACTACAGATATAATTAAAGATAGTCAACTTAAAATGATGTTTGTGGTCTGCAGTCCCAAAATAAATGATAAAGCGAAAATTTGTTTGGCTTTAAGAATTTTGTGCGGCTTCAATATAAATGAAATTGCAAAAGCAATTTTATCAAACAATGAAACGGTCACCAAAATATTATTCAGGGCAAAAAAGAAAATTAAAGAGCATGGAGCCCTTCAATTAAACCTGACTAAAGAAGATTACGAAAAGAGGCTTCCGTCTGTTTTAAGAATTATTTACCTCCTATTTAATGAAGGATATTATAGCAGTATAAAAGAACAAAATTTACAAGTAGAAATCTGTTGGGAAGCACTAAGATTAGCTATGCAATTATTGAATAAGGGATTTAAACAAGAACCTTCGATTTACGCATTAATTTCTTTAATGTGTTTCCATGCCTCAAGATTTGAAGCTAGAAACGCAGGCGATAACAATGACTTAACTTTCTATCAACAAGACAAATCTGTATGGAACAAGGATTTAATTACAAAAGGTGAAAAATATCTCAATCTAGCTTCAAAAGAAAGAGTAATTACAAAATATCATCTTGAAGCATCTATTGCCTATTGGCATACAAATGAACAATCAGATAAATGGGAAAATATTCTTCAATTGTATGATAAATTGTTAACTATAGAGTATTCTTCGATCATTGCAATGAATAGAACGTATGCACTAGCTAAAGCCAGATCAGTAAGCCATGCGATACAAGAAGCAAGTAAATTAGAATTAAAAAACAACAATTTGTATAATTGTCTTATGGCTGAATTATATAAAATGAAGGGAGATGAAGAAAGTGAAGTCGTTTTTTTAAGGAGAGCTTAGAGCTCACCAACAAACAGCATGAAATAAATCAAATTAAGTGTAAACTGACAAGAGCCATCCAATAAGAAAAGGTGATGAGAACATATCTACTCCTTCATAAAGACGATTCATTCTATCATCCACTAATGAGGCTATTCGTGTTTTTTGTCTTGTTCAATGTTGCTTGTCAGACTGTGGACGAACCAAAACATATCTTTTACCTCCATCCGGCCATTGTGGAAAGCGAAGGGTGGAATGCTACACACCCAATTTTCGGAGTCTTTGAAGGGGACAAAATTATTAGATCTTTAAAATTGCCTAATACTAAGCTGCATTATGAGATTCGAAATCAAGCGACAGATTTTCACTCATTTGCAGAAGACGTCAGTCAACAAATAGATGATTTAATAAGTGGTGGTATAAAACCAGACCATATTTCAGTAATCGGTGCTTCCAAAGGAGGTGTATTAGGCATGTATATTTCTCATATTAATAAACAGCCTATCCGCTACGTACTCTTAGCTAGCAATACAACAAACATTGAAGCGCAAAATAACTGGCAGTTACATGGAAAAATACTCGCTATTCGAGAAAAATCAGACACCATTTGTAGTCAAAATTTTAGCCATTGGCAAAAGCAATCACCCAGCTTAACTCAGTTTAAGGAAATGGACATACATACAGGATTAAACCATGGTATCGTCTTAAAGTGCCGACCAGAATGGCTAAACCCGACAAAAGACTGGATAAAATAATATTAATCTTAATTGATTTTAAAACCACAATAAAAAATATAGCTATCTTCCGCCCTCGTAATAATAAACGAAATTGAATATCATGAAACACTCAATTCTTTTAGTCATTTGTATAATGAGTTCGGCTCTTTTAACTGGCCAAAACAATCAAAATTTAGCAAAGAATCTTACAAAAAACATTAATGATTCTGTTGACTTCAGAGGTGAAGACCAACGTTTAGATAGTATTTCCGTGTTCAGTTTTGATGAAGATGAAGGAATGCTAGAAAGTGAATTTAGCCTGATATTTGAGTACAATACAGATCAATCCCTCCATAAATCGATCAATAGAGAATATTTTTCTGGCCCTAAGATATATTGGGTAGAGGAAACAGAATTCTTTTATGACGCTAACGGAAACATCCTGAGGGAAGAAACCTATGCGGGACAAGAAGGTGATCCAAATTTAAAAATCATAAGAGAAATTGATCGTGTATTCAATGGCGATAATCAAATTCTAGAGTCTACAGAAATTCTTTTTAATGGCTCTGAAGTACCTTTTTATGGAGAATTGATAGAGTATACTTATGAAGACGGACTACAAATAGAAGAAGAGTTACACCTACGAGATGTGTTTGAAAACGTATGGAATCCATTTACAAAATGGAAGCATTCATACAATTCAAATGATGAAAACAATTTGACCATAGTGGAATTATATAATGAAAATACCAATACCTATGAGTTTGAAAGTGAATTGCACAAGACGTACAACAGCAATAATCAAATAACCGAATTAGAGGAAAGAAATTATTTTTGGGACGCGTCGACCATTTCTGAATTTAAACTTAGCACATACACATATCACAGTTCAGGGCAGCTTTTAGAAGAAGCTAACTTTGACTGGTTACCAACAACATCTGAGTGGATTCCTAAACTTAGAACAGATTACGAATTAAATGATTGTGATAACCCACTTAAAAAACTTGATTATGTCATAGAAAATGGTGCTGATATTTTCGAAGGTCAAAGTGACTATCACTACTCCATTTTTTCTGGATTGTTTGACACTGAACCATTAGAAAAGGTCAATGTCTTACCAAATCCAGCACAATCCTATGTACAATTAAAGATCGCTGAAGTTGATGAAGCAAAAATTACTATTTACGATACAGAAGGTCGTAAATTTTATAGTGAGCAAACAAGTATAGATTACATCGATATAGAGATGTTACCATCAGGTACATTCATTTTGATTGCTGAGGCTTCAAATGTGAAATACCAGACTTTATTTGTAAAGTTATAGGCGGTTTAAAACTTACAAAGTAGATACAAGTTCTATATACTAATCTGAAAGATTCAGTATCTTTCCATTTATTCATAACATTAGAAATTCTGTTTATGCGATCAAATGTGTGGTATTGCCTCATGATAATTTTTTGTTTGTATTCTTGTGGGCAAGAACAAACATCTACCAATACTTCTTCAGCCAAAGAATCAAACAATTTGGGGAAGATTTCACTCAAAAAAATTCCTTCAAGCCAGTCTAATGTTTCCTTTTCAAATGACATAAAGGAAAATAAACTAGTTCACTACTTCAATTGGAACTTTATTTATTCCGGCGCTGGAGTGGGTATAGGAGATATAAATAATGACGGCTTACAAGATATTTATCTAGCCGGGAATATGGTAAGTGACAAATTATACTTAAACAAAGGCAATTTCGAGTTTGAAGATATCAGCAAATCTGCAGGTATTGAAGATAAAATGTGGTCTACAGGAGTAAATATGGTAGACGTTAATGCGGATGGGCTCCTGGATATTTACGTATGTAAGAATTTCTTTTTACTACAAGAAAGTGTGAGGACCAACAAACTATTTATAAATAATGGCGATTTAACCTTCACTGAAAGTGCAGAAAAGTATGGATTAGCGGACGCTGGTTTTTCTGTTCAAGCTTCTTTTTTCGATGCAGAAAATGATGGTGATCTCGATTTATACTTGGTTAACCAGCCTATGGATGAGTATTCTTCGAAATTAGCTAGACCAGAAACAGTAGCTAAACTCCCCTACTCTGATAAATTCTACATCAACAACAACGGCAAATTTGAGGATAAAACAAAAGAGATGAATTTCACTAACAAAGTGTTTGGTCTCAATGCTTCAGTAGCTGATTTTACAAATGATGGTAGAACCGATATTTACTTGTGCAATGATTATTATCATGGTGATAACTTTTACATAAATCAAGGGAATAATGCTTTTTCAGACGAATTAGTCCAACGTGTCGATCACACATCTTTTTATTCTATGGGAGCCGATGTTGCTGATATTAATAATGATGGGTGGCTTGATTTTATAACCTTAGACATGGCTTATCCTGATCATTTTAGATCAAAAACCAATATGGAATCTATGAGACCTCAACGATTCTGGCAATTGGTAGGTGCAGGAAATCATTATCAATATCCTGTAAATAATCTCCAACTTAATCAAGGCAATGGCTATTTTTCTGAAATAGGTCATCTAGCCGGAGTATCAAATACGGATTGGAGTTGGTCTCCGCTTTTTATGGATTTAGATAATGATGGGGCCAAAGACTTGGTGATAACGAATGGGTTAATCCACGATTTGAGAAATAATGATTTTATAAATAAGATGAAATCAAATCGGCAGATAGGTCCTGATGAAGTATCCGATTATGTAAAAGAAAATGCACCTTCTACACCCATTACTAATTTTGTATTCCAAAACAATGGTAAGCTACAATTTGAAAATGTAACCAAAAGTTCTGGTTTTACCGACAAAGGATTTAGCTCGGGAATGGCTTATGGAGATTTAGATAATGATGGCAATCCTGATTTAGTGATAAACAATTCCAATGCCGAAGCAAGCATATTCCAAGCCAAGCCACCTAAGAATAATCACTATATAAATATCAGCCTTAAAGGAAAAGTAAAAAACCCTGCTGGATTTGGTGCTAACGTTCAAATATTCTATGATGGCAAAACAGAACTTGGCACCATGACTAACATCCGAGGTTATATGTCTAGTTCTCAAGCAATACTGCACTTTGGAATTGGGAAATCCACCAGCATAGATTCTGTAGTCGTACAATGGGATCATGTTTCGAGAAGTGTGATCAAAAATCCAGAAATTGATCAAACCATCACCATTGAATATCAAAAAACTAAAGCCAATAAACCTGCAAAACGCAATAAAAATATAGCTCAATCTAAAGATATACTGAATCACAAGCACAATGAAAATGCTTTTGATGATTATGCTAGCCAAGTTTTGTTACCTCATAAATTATCGCAAAATGGCCCATTTTTATCAAAGGCCGATGTAAATAATGATGGTTTTATGGACTTGTTTATCGGCTCAAGTAATGGAGCTACCGCGGAATTATACATACATCAGAAAGATGGAGGTTTTAAAGCTTCGAAAAATACATTCCTGGAAACTAAAAACAAAGAAAATCTGGCTTCCGTTTGGTTCGACATTGATCAAGATGGAGACCAAGATTTATACATTGTAAATGGAGGAAATGAAGCAAAAGAAGGGAGTGAGAGTTTACAAGATTTATTGTATTTAAATGATGGAAATGGACAACTGACTTTATCAAATCAAGATTTGAGTTTTACCAGTTTCGATGGTCAAATGGTCAAATCATTGGATATTGATAAAGACAAGGATATGGACCTAGTGATAGGTGGTCGACTGATTGCTGATGCCTATCCTAAGCGTACAAGTTCGATTTTATTAATTAATGATAAAGGTGTACTGAAGGAAAAAACAAAAGAAATTATACCGGCGTTTAAAGATATAGGTCTAGTTACCGATATTGAGACCGTAGATCTCGATGGTGATGCTGATACAGACCTTTTAGTCATAGGAGAATGGATGCCAATAAGTTTATTAATCCAAGAGGAAGGAGTCTTTACTAAGAAAGCCTTAGACCAATCAGCTTTGTCTGATCGGTCATGGTGGTGGAGTGCTGCGCATGGAGATTTTGATAAGGACGGCGATGAAGATTTTATCATCGGTAGTCTAGGTCTAAATAATAAATTTAAACCTTCTGAGAAAAAACCATTTAAAGTGTTTTCTGGCGATTTAGATCAGAATGGTGATCATGATGTGGTTTTAGCAAAAACAATTGATGACCAACTTTTCCCTGTTCGGGGAAGAGAATGTAGTACTGAAGAAATGCCTTATGTTAGCGAAAAATTTGGTGACTTTGAGTCATTCGCTAATGCAAATCTTATCCAAATTATTCCCCAAAACCAACTAGATAACTCGGAACAATACACTATCAAATCATTCCATAGCATCTATCTTGAAAATAAAGGCGGGCTCGATTTTAAAGCCCATATTTTACCTATAGAAGCCCAGATGGCGCCCATAAAAGATATTGAAGTATTAGATGTAAATAAAGATGGCCACCTAGATTTTATTTTCGCTGGAAATCATTTCCCTTCTGAAGTGGAGACGGTAAGATACGATGCTGGCAAGGGAGGTGTTATGCTGGGTGATGGTAAAGGGAAATTTTCATTCCTTAGTCCTGACAAATCAGGCATTTATATAGATTGTGACGCAAGAGATTTAGAACTGGTAAAACTGAATGACAAACAAGTGCTCTTCACTACTTGTAATAATGGGCCGGTACTTAGTTTTATCTTAGAATAATCATTTAACTCCAACCGATGAAAAAATTTCTTTTCACTTTCGTAATCTTTGGCTTCTTACTTAGTCACAGCTTTGGGCAAGCTAGTACACTCAAATGCAATCTTAAGCTTGAAAAAGGTAGTTATTTTTCAGATTCAATGTCGTATGATGGCAACACAAATGGCTTGAGTTTTATCGGCTTTTCAGCCTACCACAACGATGCTAGACCTATAGATTTAGAATATAGAATATATAAATCAGATCAATGGAGTGAATGGAAAAAATTTGACATTCAGCACGAAGCTTTAGATGCTGGAGAGCGTATTCCCTACATTGGAAAATTGGAAACAGTCGATTTTAGTGCTGTCCAATGTCGTGCAAAACAAGAACTCACAAGTCCTCTATATGTTAGACTTTACAAAGCAAAAAAAAGTAATGAGATCTCCATCTCCAATACTCGAGGATTTAACTGTGACTTACCAGCCATTTGCAATCGAGCTTGCTGGTGTGAGGATTGTCCTGTAGACAGTACTCCAGAGTTTACCGAACCCACACATCTTATTGTTCATCATTCTGCTGGCCAAACTGAGAGTGATGATTTTGCTGCAGTGGTTAGATTTTACTGGGATTTACATGTAGGTACCAATGGTTGGGATGATATAGGCTACAACTGGTTAATAGATGCAAATGGAGTAATCTATGAAGGAAGACCGGATGGCTATCAAGGAGCTCACTTTAGCTGTATTAATGAGAATACAGTCGGTATATGTATGATAGGTGATTTTACTTCACAAGTGCCACAAATTGATGCACGTACTGCATTAATCGACTTATTGGCTCATGAAGCTACTGAACATGACATCAACGTATTGGAGCGATCATACCATGAAACAGGAGATTTTGTAATTGAAAATATTTCTGGCCACAGAGATGGAAATGAATCTGAGTATGGTTGCTCGACAACATCTTGTCCTGGAGATAGTTTTTATCCTATGTTAGCTCAAATCAGAGAACAAGTATCCGAACTTCCTTGCTACAATGATATCTTTAGTGAAACAGAGCAAGTTGAGGGACGTCCTTTGATAATATACCCTAATCCCACCGATGACTGGATCACCATTTATGACGACATTGAACCATCAAAAAATTATACAATATACTCGCTGGATGGACAACAACAGATAACTATTATTCCATCACAAAAAACAGATGTTTCTTCGCTACCTAGTGGTGTTTATTTTATTAATTCAGACTCGCAATTAGTAGGTAAATTCTTAAAAAAATAGAACTTCCAAACGAAATAGCATAGAATTTCTACTCTCTATTAAGATGAGCCTCTATCTTTATAGATATGCTTTTAAATTCCATGATAAGAATCCTCTTAATATTCTCTTTCATTCCTGTTAGTTACAAAGCCATTTCGCAACAACTTAAAGTACAACCATTTATACAAGACGCAAGCCCTGACCAAGTCTTTATACATTGGGAAACTGATAGCGAAGATTTAAGCATTATCGAGTGGGGTCCGAATGAAGATCTCGGAAATATTGCTGAAGGAAATTCCTTTACTTCAGAAGGAACGGCAAAAATACATGAAGTACGAATTACTGGACTAGAACGGTTTACTAATTACTATTATCGCATAAAAACCAATGCAATAGAATCATCTATTTATTCCTTTAAAACGCCTCCTTTTGCTTCAGACAACGAATCTTTTAAACTCATTGCGATGAGCGATATGCAGAGGGATGGCTCTTTTCCAAATAAGTTTAAAGAAATCGTTGAAGATGGTGTAATTGACTACTTGACAAAAGATTCCGAAGAACCATTAGTAGATAATGTAGCCTTGATCATGATACCCGGTGATTTAGTTGTAAATGGCAATAATTACTCATCTTGGCAAAACGAATTTTTTACTCCTGCCGAAGTACTCATCAGCCAAATACCCGTTTATCCGGTTCCAGGCAATCACGAAAATGATGCCCAATATTTTTTCCAATACTTTAAACTCCCTTCTAATGGATTTGATGAACATTGGTGGTTTAAAGATTATGGTAATGTGCGAATAATAGGATTAGATTCTAATGGTTCCTACGCTGGAGAAGATCAGTTAAATTGGTTAGATAATATACTTTCCCAAACTTGTAGTCAAGATTCTATTGATTTTGTTTTTGCGCAACTACATCATCCTTACAAATCTGAATTATGGACACCGGGAGAATCGGATTTTACGGGTGAGGTCATACAACGCTTAGAACAATTTACTACGGATTGTTCTAAACCCAGTATTCACTTTTTTGGCCACACCCATGGTTATTCTAGAGGACAATCGAGAGATCATAAACATGTGTGGATGAATGTTGCTACAGCCGCCGGCGCCATTGATAATTGGGGAGAGTTTCCAAATTTTGATTATGATGAATTTTCGGTTTCTCAAGATGAATATGGTTTTGTCAGTATAGAAGTTAACAATGCATACAAACCGACATTGACCATCAAAAGAATAAGCCGCGGTGACCAAGATGAAACCATCGATAATATGCTCACAGATTCTTTAGTGATCTTCAAAGAAGACTTCCCGCCAAGTCCACCAGTTCCCTCTTTCCCAGTTGATGTAAGTATTCCAACACATTGTGTGACTTTAAAAGCTGCCCCTTTTTCTTCTCAAGCTAATGGAGCTAAACATGGACAAAGTCACTGGCAAGTGGCTAATTTAGAAAATGGATTTTCACAGCCTGTTGTAGAACGCTGGAAGAATTATGAAAATTGGTATTATGATGTCGATACGCAAGCAGAAGATGATTTAACAGATGAAGTAATAGAAGGCTTAACTAGTAACACTGAATATTTGTGGAGAGTACGATATAGAGATCGTAATTTAAATTGGAGTCCTTGGTCTGAAGTGAGTAGATTTGAAACCACTGAGAGTCTGATTTCAGGTAATTTGATTGTAAATCCAGGTGCAGAAGATAGTCTGACAAATTGGTCCATCACAGAAGGTGTGGTAGAAGTAGTCCAAGCTGGCGAATGCGATGGTATTAATCCCCATACGGGACAATACTATTTTGCTGTCGGAGGACTTTGCGACCATAGCGAAGTAGGGCAATTAGTTCAAAATATAGATTTAAGTCCTTATGCAGACTCCATAGCCATGGGCCTCTTAGATATTCAATTTGGAGCTTATTTATCTAATTTTTCAGGATCTGACCAACCATCCATGCGAGTGTTCTTTCTGGATGAAAATGGAGCGTTTTTATCGGAAAGTTCTACGTTGACATCCACGAGCAATACTTGGACTTTATTTGGTGAGACATTGTTAATTCCTTCCAGTTGTAGGAGCTTACAATTAGAACTAACTGGCACACGATTTAATGGTACCGATAATGATTCTTACTTCGATGATGCATTTGTCCGATTAGTACCTAGTGAAGTTGATTGCGATATGGTCAGCAACAACCTAGCTATCAAAAGCGAAATACACAACTGGCAAGTTATACCTAACCCACTGGTAAGTGAAGGTTATATATCGATCGAAGGTTTAAAATTGAGCGATCTCAGCCTTAAAGTTATGAATACAATTGGGCAAGAAATAAAAGTCAAATATGAAGTAACTCAGGATAAAATATACATCACTAGAGGAAGCTTAACGTCTGGCAGTTACTATTTTACTGTCCAAAATAAACAAACCATAGTGGGACAAGGCAAGTTTATAGTTTTATAACAAGGAAGCTTTATACTTATTTAAAAGAATAGGAAATAACTTTACTTTAGCATACATAAATGTGGCTTTAAGGCATTCTATGAAAATTGTAATTATCGGTCCAGCGCATCCTTTAAGAGGTGGTATTGCAGATACAAACGAATCTTTTTGTGATGCACTCTTAGCAATGGGTCATCAGGCTTCTATTGTGAGTTTCAGCAAACAATATCCTGCCTTATTTTTCCCTGGAAAGACCCAATATTCCACTGATCCAAAGCCAGAAAAATTAAATATTTATTCATGGATTAATTCTATTAACCCAATAAGTTGGTTTTCCACTGCGCAGAAAATCAATGAGCTAAATCCAGACTTAATTATTGTAAGATATTGGTTGCCATTTTTAGCACCAAGCTTGGGGACTATTGCCAGAAGAATTAATACGTCTTCTATACTTATTGCCATGTGCGATAATGTCATTCCCCATGAAAAACGAATAGGTGACCATTTGTTAACTAAATATTTCACCCGTTCTTTTGATGCATTTATCACACTGTCTAAAACGACCTATTCAGAATTAGATGGTTTTACTAAAAATCCCAAAGCTTACTTCCCTCACCCCATCAATAACAACTTAGGGGAAAAAATACCCAAAACATTAGCACAAGAAAAATTAAAATTAAATAGCCATTACAAATACTTGTTGTTTTTCGGTTTGATCCGAAAATATAAAGGATTAGACCTCAGCCTTGAAGCCTTAGCCATTGCTCTAAAGAAGGATGAAAATCTACGATTATTAGTGGTAGGCGAATTTTATGAGGATCCTGATAGATATCATCAAATCATTACAAATCTTGGCATAGAAGACCAAGTGATAATAGTCAATCAATTTGTACCTACTGCTGAGATTAAATACTATTTCTCTGCAGCTGATCTTGTTGTACAAACCTATCATACAGCCAGTCAAAGTGGTATAACACAAATTGCCTACAATTTTGACAGTCCCATTCTAGTAACGGACGTAGGTGGACTCTCCGAAGTAGTCGGCCACCAAAAACACGGCTATGTAAGTAAAAAAGATCCAAGAGAAATTGCTCACTGGATACTTGATTTTTTCACCTATCAAAGATTCGAAAAATATAGTGCCAATGTTGCTGATGAAAAACAAAAATACAGTTGGCTTAGCTTCTCCGAAAAAGTCATCAACTTAGCCAGTCAAATAGCTAAAGACTAAACAAATGAACACTTCAAATCACCAATAATATAATCAGTTAAATCTATGTGGGAGCTAACCAAAAATCAATAATGATCCAATGTTACCTTACTATTATAAATCCTCAAAAAGTTAAATCTTATGAATCATTATCTTGACGGATTTGTGTTTCCTATACACAAAAGCAAACTAGATACTTACCATAAAATTGCTCACCAAATTGCAAAAATATGGAAAGAGCATGGAGCTATGAGTTATCAAGAGTTTGTGGGAGATGAACTGAAGCTTGCAGGTACATTATCCTTTATGGATGGCCTGCAATCAGGGCCAGATGAATGCATCATTTTTGGTTGGCTTACATTTAAATCCAAAGAAGATCGGGACAAAGCTCATCAACTAGTGGCTGCAGATTCAAGAATAAAGGCCATCGAAGCACCTTTGTTTAATACAGAACCCATGATATTTGATCCAAAAAGAATGATGTTTGGAGGTTTTAAAGTCTTCAATAATCATTAAGTGTTAACTTACAAATTAACCAACGAAATAGGCAAACACCTTTCGTTTTAACAAAAAACTATGGAGTCCAAATCCAAGATTCATAAAAAACTATTTGCCGAAATGGCCGATAAATCATTGTTTGAAAAAGCCGAATCGCTGGGCTTAAACTACCTACAGCAATCCTTGGATAGACATGTCTATCCTTTAAGTGAAGATCTGTCTAACTTAGCCCATTTTGAGGAAAGCATGCCTGAAAAATCAGGAAACACCCATGCAATTTTAGATTTGCTGGACAAATACGGATCGCCGGCAACAGTATCGCAAGTGGGTGGTAGGTATTTTGGCTTTGTTAATGGTAGCGTTGTACCAGCTGGATTAGCTGCTAAAAATTTATCCATTTTTTGGGATCAAAATTCGGCCATGCAAGTTATTTCGCCCATTTCTGCAAAGCTCGAATCGATTGTGGAATCGTGGTTGAAGGATATCTTCGAATTACCTGATGAAACAGTTGCTGGTTTTGTAAGTGGTACTTCTATGGCGAATCTTTGCGGAATCCTTGCTGCTCGTTTTAGGATATTAAAAAATCAAGGGTGGAATATTACAGAAAAGGGATTATTTGGTGCACCTAGAATCAGGATAGTTACGGGCAAACATGCGCACTCGACTATTTTGAAAACCATATCTATGGCTGGTCTAGGAAAAGGAAATATAGAATGGGTGGATGTGGATGACCAAGGCAGAATAGAGTATCCTAAAATACCTACTTTAGATGCATCTACTTTATTGATACTACAGGCAGGCAATGTAAATAGTGGTTCTTTTGACAATTTAAGCGCTATTTGCAAGAAAGCAAAAGAAAGCGGCGCTTGGATACACATAGATGGAGCTTTCGGGCTTTGGGCAGGTGCTACCAAAAAATTAAAATATCTTACAGAAGGACTCGAATGGGCTGACTCCTATGCAGTAGATGGTCATAAAACACTAAACACTCCTTATGATTCTGGTATTGTTTTGTGCCAAGATCGCGAAGCACTAGTTTCTGCCTTACACATGGAAGGAGATTATCTTATAAAAGGAAATCTCAGAGATGGCATGTACTTTACCCCTGAAATGTCCCGACGCGCCCGTGTTGTAGAGTTGTGGGCAACAATGAAATATTTAGGCAAAGAAGGTATCGATGAGATGGTAACTGGCATGCATGAAAGGGCAAAACAATTTGCTTCGCTACTATCTGACATTCCTGGGTTTAACGTTCTCAATGAGGTAGTTTTTAATCAAGTTATGGTTCAATGTAATTCTGATACTCTTACACACTCAGTTATGAAAAAGGTCCAAGAAAATAGGGTTTGCTGGGTTGGAGGGTCCATGTGGAAAGGAAAAAAAGTGATAAGGATTAGTATTTGTTCGTGGACAACTACAGAAAAGGATATCCTTATTTCTGTGCAATCATTCAGACAAGCCTTGCAAGAAAGTACAATGGAAACCTAAACAAAACTTTATCTGATTGCTTGACTTTTTATAATATCCATTAAATGACACATTTTCCTGACATTGGCCAACAAATCATACAACTTCAACATGCGGATGAGCTTTTAAGAAACAAACTGATAGCCGAAGGGAAATTACACCAAGGCTATAATATCGAGATGGAAAAGCTGCATATATACAATGCAGAAAGGCTCCAAGAAATCATCGAGAAAATAGGCTACCCTACTCGAGAAAAAGTGGATTCCAAAGCATCTGCTGCTGCTTGGTTAATCATTCAACATGCCATAAGTCTTCCAATGTTTATGAAACAATGTTTTACCAGTCTTAAAGAAGCTGTAGACCAAGGCAAAGCAGATCCTATACATCTGGCTTATCTAGAGGATCGAATTGCATTTTTTGAAGGGAAAGCACAATTGTATGGAACCCAATTTGACTGGGATTGTGAAGGCCAATTAAGTCCACATCTTTATGATTCCATAGAAAATGTAAATGCTCGACGCAAAAAGCTAGGACTAATTACGCTCGAAGAACAAACCATACAGATGAGGAGACAAGCTAAACAAGATAACGAATCAGCACCTGAAAACTATCAAGAAAGATTCGATGAAATGATGTCTTGGAAGAAAAAGGTAGGTTGGATATGACCGTAGTGATTGAAGATAAAAAACATAAAATCACTGATTCTTACAGCGATTTTATGTTGGTTTATTAAGCAATTTACAACTTATAAAAAAATTGCTCTTTTACTATTTTACCATCTTTTACTTCGTACATGCACAATTCATTCATTTTCTCTCGCCCAATACCTTTAAATGTTGCATCCATCATCATAGTCATACAAAAGTAATCGTCCCCTACTATGGGGTCACCGACTGAAGAACCATGAAATTCTTCGATAGATTCGTTCCATTTTTTACCTTTTTCAGCCATAGCCTCTAATCCTTCACATCGCTCAAACTGAGCCCCTTTAGGTTCGATGCTCACACAGTCTGGTGCATATAATTCTGCATAGACAGTTTTGTAATCCCCTTTTCTGCATAAATCTACTAGTCGGGTTGCCATTTCTTGAGTTGTCATTGTTTTTTTATTTGTTGATTTAAAAATATATAGTTGGGAATTCTTCCCTTTGTTTACCTTACCATTCCTGCCTCATATTTTCTTCAGGGCAAGCTGCAAAATAGGACCTGATATCAAATGCACGATCCTCAAAATGCTTTGATAAAAGTCTAAATTCTTGTATTCTGTCGAGTCTAAAACTCCGATAATCATTACGCAAATGGCACCACGCTATCACTATCCAAATATCATTATAACTGTATATAGCTAATGGTTCGATTTCACGCTCACTGACTTTGTCACTATTGGCTTTTTGATATTTAAGCTTTACCATGTAAAAGTCCGTTATGGCCATTTGCATTTTTGATAAAGCTTTGTTTTCAATGTTGTTTTTAGATGTTGAAAGCACAAACATCTTTGATTCTAGCAGCTCACTTTTAATTTGCATTTGACTTTTAAACGTAGATTTTATTTTAGTCAATGCATCATTAAAATGTTTGATGAGCGATTGGTTTTTAGATTTTGCTACAATCTTTTCTGCTGTTATCATAGCATTAACTTCATTTTGGTCAAAACGTATAGGAGAAAGAAAGTATCCTTCCATTATGGAATAGCCTTTGCCTTCCAAAGTAATTATAGGGACTCCTGCCTCTTCCAGTTTGCGAATGTCTCGGTAGACTGTTCTTATGCTTACTCCATACTTTTCTGATAGCTCTGTTGCCGTAATCAGTCTTTTAGACTGAAGTATAGTCAACAAAGAAATAAGTCTTGCTAACTGACTCATAAGCTTGTTTAAAACAAAGATAACTATAGCTTGTGACAGATTGTGTCAGGGGTGTTTTTGAGTATAATTTAATGATTAATCACAAATCGCATTCTTGATCATTCTGCACATTGTTTGTAGTTTATTCTCTATCTTAATCATTGCGCAAACTAATCGCGATAACAATGGAGAAAATTATAGAAAAGTATTTGCTAAAGTGGAAAATTGTTGAAAAAATAACCATAAGAATAAAGCTAGATAAAGATGTATTCAGAGACTTAATGAAAAATAACACTCAGTTAAAAAGAACCATTGATGCTCCAACAAGACAGTACTTTTTCCAATCAAATAAATATCCATTTACAGGCATTATTAACCAAGAAGACTTTAAAATTAGAATATTGGGATCGGGGCATTATTCGCTTATAAGTGCTCGAATGATTCAAGAAAAAGACCAGCTAAAACTTGAGACATCATTTAATGCCTATACAAAAAACTTTTTTAGATCCTTGATAATAATGTTTAGTATGCTCTGCTTATTTGTCATATTTATATCTGTGGCAGTAAAAGCCTTCATTAGTTTTATAATTGTACAAATGGCTTGTATGTTAATTATATTTATTGCCATTAATATACTAGTCATGCGCCATAATACATCCACTGCTAAAACTCAGTTCTGCCACTTACTCAATTCAATGATAGATGAACATATCAAGTCAAAATCTACTTTATTACATGATGTGCTATAATGCCAAAACAAAGTCGAACAAATATTTTTTTTGTTAATATTTGTTAATGTTGATCCCCAAACTCCAAAATGCAACAAAAAGCTTATGCTTCTGATGCATATTTGTACTCTTTAAGAACGCTATATGAAACACCTATTTATTCTTTGTCTCTTATTCGCTGTGAAAGGTCTTTGTGCCCAAAAACCAGGATTGAAAATTAGTGGCCAAATAGTCGAAGCCTCATCAAATAATGCAATAGCCTATGCTACGGTTGTAGTCATTGACAAAGAAACCAAAGCCATCATTAGCGGAACTAGTTCGGAGGAAGAAGGTAGATTTAGTTTAAAAACACCCCAAAAAAATGTGTTTTTGGAAATCAGTTTTATTGGATTTGAGACTATCACAGTAGAAGACTTGATTTTTACGCAAGGTTTAGCAGATGTGGGTGTGATCAAGCTAGGAGAGAATGCACAAACATTCGATGAAGTGGTAGTTACTGCTGAAAAATCCACTACTGAATTTAAACTTGACAAACGTGTATTCAATGTTGGTTCCGATCTGAGCAATACAGGAGCAAGTGCTCTAGAAGTGCTTAATAACGTCCCCTCTGTAAATGTAAATATTGAAGGACAGGTATCATTAAGAGGTTCTACAGGAGTACAAATATTGATCGATGGTAAACCATCCATATTAGCCGATGAAGCTGGAAGTGCTTTGGGAACGATAACGGCAGATATGATAGAAAAAGTGGAAGTTATTACCAATCCATCGGCAAAATACGAAGCCGAAGGTACTGCTGGTATTCTAAATATAGTACTAAAGAAAAATGAAAAAACTGGTTTAAATGGATCCGTGACTTTTAATACTGGAATACCCCATAACCATAGTTTTGGATTGAGTATGAATCGACGCACGCAAAAGTTTAATTTATTTACTCAACTCGGCATTGGATATAGAGAATTACCGAGAATAAATGATAATATCAACAGGGACAAATTAGACAGCATTGAATTGATTTCTAAGGGTGTAGAATTCAGAAATGAAACTTTTTATAACATCATCTTGGGTACTGATTATTACATCAATCCTAAAAACGTAATTACATTGTCTGGCAGTTTTGCTTATGAAGTAGAAGATCAGCCTTCCGAGACTGATTTTGAATTATATACAAATGATACATTAAGAAGTGCTTGGACAAGAACTGAAGTAACTGAGGCAACCAATCCAAAATTACAATACGAATTAAGATATAAAAAAGAGTTTACCGATAATAAGGATCACCAACTACAATGTAGTGCTATAGGAAGATTTTTTGGCAAGGAGCAGTCTTCTAATTTTTCAAATAGCTACGAACTTGGACAAGAAACACAAAGAGATCAAATCACAGAAACAGCTTTTAATGAAGGAAAATACACATTCAACATAGATTACACAAAACCATTTAACAAACAATGGTCACTAGAAACAGGAGCGCAATATTTAAGCAATAATGTCAGCAATGACTTTTCTGTCAGTAATCTTGAAGATGGAGTCTTTGTGGTAGATGATGGGCTAACTAATGTATTTGAATACGATCAAAAAGTGCTTGGGGTTTATGGAACTGGTGCTTATGAAGGAAATATTTGGGGCCTTAAATTAGGTCTTCGAGTAGAAAATACTGATCTCTCCACTCTTTTGGTTAATACTAATGAATCAAATGATCAAAATTTCACCAATCTATTCCCTTCAGCTCATAGCTCATATAAATTGACAGATGCCATCTCATTTCAAGCTGGATATTCTAGGAGAATTTACAGACCTCGTTTATGGGATCTTAATCCATTTTTTAACATTAGAAACAATTTTAGTATTCGTGTTGGTAATCCAATGCTTCTACCTGAATTTACGGACAGCTATGAAATAGGAAGTATATTTATTTTTGATAAGACTTCCTTAAATATCAATGTCTATAACCGCTTTACGACTGATAAAATCGAGCGTGTATCAACTTTTGAAAACAATGTTAACACATTCAGACCTGAAAATATAGGCACTAATAATGCTACCGGAGTAGAAACCAATATTAAGTATTCTCCCTCTAAAAAATGGACAATAAATGCTGATGCAAATTATAATGTCTTCAAAAGAGTCGGCTCTTTTAATGATCAAAATTTTGATTTCTCGGCAGATAAATGGTCAGGGAAAATAACAAGCAAATACAAAATTAAAAAGGGATTAGATGTCGAGTTAACTGGACGTCATGAATCAAGAGAACAAACCATTCAAGGCAGATTATCGCCTTACACAACTTTAGATGCTGGACTTAAATACAAAATCCTAAATGGTAAGGGTGTATTTAATGTGAGTGTGCGAGATGTTTTTGCTTCTAGAATTAGAGAAAACACCATTGATCAACCAGATTTTTACTTGTATTCGAGAAGTTTAAGAGGTCGTTTTATCAGAGTAGGATTCAGTTATGGTTTTGGAAAAGGAGAAGCTATGCAATATGGTGGAGGGAGAAGAAGGTAGTAGAACTTTAGAGTAAATCGCCATTCTTTTTTAGGAGAAGTATTAGGTCAATTTTACGGATTAATATCTATTTTTATATTAACCAAACAAAAGACCATGAGAATAGTGCTGATCCTACTATTGTCTTCACTCCTATCTACATTATCCTATGGCCAATGTGGCACAGTGTTCCCGGATGGATACATGGAGGAATTCGACAAGCTCTGGGCTGAGCAATACAATTCCAAACAGAGCAGTGCAACGTACATTATCCCGGTTAGTTTGTGGAATGTAGCTAACAATAATGGAGTAACTAATTTAAGTAACAACGAAGTGTTAAGCATTCTCGCAGATGCTCAATCTACCATGTCAAACACTCCAGTTCACAATTTCGTTCTAGAGATTTGTGGTGATGTTCAGCAAATAAAATTCAATAATTCATCTTATAACAAAACATCAGATTTTAATAATTTGGTTAGTACTTATTCTAATCCAAATACATTAAATATATATTTCTTTGACAATTTGCCTACAGGTCAAAGTGGGACTCTATATGGTCGATTAGAATCTCCGCAAAACCTTGGTATTTCTCAGCCAACTAAGCAAGATTTTATTATTCTAAATAGTGTTGCTTACAACACGTTTGGAGATTGGCCGACAAGTGTCTTACCTCATGAAATTGGTCATTTTCTTGGCCTCTACCACACTTTTGAAGAAGCAAACGGTGCAAGCTTGGTTAATGATAGTAATTGTGCATCTACCGGAGATAAATGCTGCGACACACAAGCTGAAAAAGATTTTAGTAATAGTAATGTATGTAAACTAATCTGCAGAAATGATAGCTATTCAGGTTGCGAGTATGAATGCAATGAACTCTTAAATAGTCTAATTTGCTCTCGTGATGATGAAGGAACACCATACATATTACAACCTGAAAATGTCATGAATTATATTTTAGGTTGCGAAACCAAATCATTTACAACCGATCAAGCTAACAGGATGGCTTTGCACTATACAGCTTTCAGAGATTATTTAGATTGTCCAAATTTAAGTTGCGAAAAAGACCCATACGAAGACTCTAATTTTGACAATCCAAATTCAAGTGCATTTGCAAATGTGTTCCAATCAAATACAACAGAATATGTGACTGCAAACATGACCAATCAATATGATGTTGATGCCTATCAATTTAGAATGGCACCCAACCTAGAAGGAGATCTTAGTATAAGCATTCTTGATGGTGGATTCAGAAAGCGAGTTGAAATTTGGAAGCTCAATACTTTAATTGATTTTACTGAAGCAAATCAAAATATAGATGCTAACATTACTTTGGAATCGTTGGAAGGTGGTCTTTACACAATTGCTCTTCTGGGCGATATTTCAGAAGACCTATGTGGCGAGTCATATGGCTTGGAAGTAAAACTGAGCTTAGATTGCCAAGATTTGTTAGAACCAAATAATGATCCTGATCATGCAATTTCATTATCAGGATTACAAGAAATAGGGCAAAAAACCACAGGGGTATCTAGTCTATCTGAATCTGGGGATATGGATTACTTTTCTATAAATCTAGAAAATGAAGGCGTTTTCTCATTTAGTTTATACGACCTTCCAGCAAACTACAACATGGATGTCTTTCTAACCAATGGCCAACTTCTTCAAAATCATAAGACAAATAGTACGCCCGAATATATAGAATATAGTAAAACAGAAACGGCACTCGAAAAAGTGTTTATTCGAGTGTTTCCTGAAGATGAAGCAAGCTATATCTGTGAAGAACCATTTAAAATTCAAATAGAATTTAAGGAGCCTCTAATCGAAAATTGTCAAAATGATGATTATGAACCCAATGACGAAATCAATGAGGCAGTTCAAATCGGAATTTTCTCCGATGAAGATGCAACTTTGCCTGTTATCTATGCAAAACCATCCATTCAAAATGATGAAGACTTTTATAGCATAAACATCCAAGAAAAGGGAGATTTATCCATTCTGTTAAGTCATATAAACACTGATATAGATTTGTATCTTTTAGATGAAAATGGTACTCTAATTAAACCTTCTCAAAGACCAAATGATGCTGATGAATCTATAGACATAAGTCTAAATCCAGCTACCTATTTTATTCAAACAATTCCAAGAAATGGAATAAATTTTTGTGAAGATTACCAATTAGAAGTCAGCTGGGATTATACAGAAGATTTACAAGGTCCAGACTGCGGGAATGATCCGTTGGAAGACAATGAAACTTGGCAATCAGCTGCTACTTATTTTAATGTGCTTGCTGACCTTAATGTAAGTGAAAGCCTGGACAATTTCATAAGTTCTGCTCTAGATGTTGATTTTTATGTTTTAGAAGCTCAGCAAGCAGGTTGCTTAGAGATTAATCTGAGTCAATTACCCACTGATCTTAACCTTAGTTTATATGATAGCCAAGGTAATCTCCTACAATTTCCAAACGTTTGGGGTGTGTTTCCTGAAACTATATCTATGGATATAAATGAAGCTCAGCAAATCTATGTATCCATTCAAGCAAGAGATGTTTTTGATTGCGAAAATCCTTACCATCTTTCGGTAGATTGGTTTCCTAAAACAACTGACCCTGAACCCGACTGCCAAGATCCATATTATGAACCCAATGACAGCTTTACAGATACTGGTACCGATGAAGCTATTGCAGATTTTTACGATGACAGAATCGACTATTTAGTGGGTTTATTTCATGATGAAAATGATATTGATTATTTCGAACTTGACGTGCTCAGTGAAGGAAATTTTTATTTGAAGAGTTCGGATGTGCACAAAGGTCTAGTTATGGAGCTTTATGATGCTAATTTTAATCTACTTCAATCTACGGCTCAAACTGGATTTTTCGTTATTGATTATGATGATGCCGAAGTGCAAAAGCACTATTTAAAAGTTTATCAAACTGGAACAGAATTTTTGTGTAACACCTATAGTATTCGCATTAATTGGAGTTCGCGAGTGGAATCCGAAGATTGCCCATTAGATGTATTTGAAATTAATTCTAATGGTAATCCTAACAATACGAAGGAAGAAGCCAATACAATTGCCTTTGGGAATATGGGTGCTGAATATGTTAAAAAATTATTCGATACTTATTTCTCTACGGACGATGATTTTGATTATTATTCTTTTGATATTTTAAATCAAGGAAATCTATACATTGGTACTATAATGGCTCAGGCTTCTGAGATCGAAATTTACTTCGATGATGAATTAGTGGCCTATGATATTACACCAGGCAGCTCTAAATCTTTTGAAAGCTATATTGATGCAGGAGAAGTCGAAACTGTAACAATAGGCGTTGGATTATATGGAACTGAGTTTGATTGTGAGGAAGATTATAGACTCGATGTAGAATGGAGTCCACCGCAATATAATTATGGAGGAAATCAACCTTTTGTTTGTTCTCCAATTAATTTAAATAATTACGAAAATAGCGATGATAACATCTATTATGATGGCAATTTGACAACTGGCAATAGTTTAATTTCCAACTACAATTGTGGTAATGGTTGGAATGCTAACGAACTAATCTTTAGTTATACGCATAAAATCACCCAAGACGATTGGTCTAATGTGTCATATAACTATGCAAAGTTTTTAATACAGTGTGATCAAGAGGTTTATTTCGAATTACATGAGGATTGTGATCCTGGTTCCACCTGTATTGGTAGTGGCATTGCAGATCCATCTGCTAGTTTCAATAATTTAAGAATGGATTTCTATGACTTGAGTGTAGGAGAAACATACTACATCTTTATCGATAGTAGAGAACCTGTAGAATATTTTAATCTTGCGATGGATAAGTATCTTTTACTTGTAACTGATAATGGCTGCTATAACCCTGGATATAATTCTGTTGACTACAGCTGTATCAATGAAAATACTTATGATGTAATCGTCGATTTTAATCACATTAAAATTGACCAATTAGAGCTTGTAGCTGGTCAAAACTATACCTTACAAAGTTTAGGATCTAAACGATGGAAAATATTAAACGTTTCTCAAGAAGTTTTTGTCGATATACGATATCGATCTGATCAAAACAATAATATTTGTTATTCTACTATAACCATTCCATCCTATTATTGTGGAGATCCGCTCACGTTTGAATGTTCAGACACGCCGTTTCCAAATGAGATATCATCAAGGCAGGAATCATGTTTTGGGAATGGTCCACAAACAGTTGTGGTCAATCCACCTGCCAATACTGAAGTTCATTGGTTTCAACAATTTAATGACGAAACACCATTTTTTATAGGAAGCACTTTTACTCCTGATGATTATAGCACGGTGTATGTTTCTTATTTTGAAGACAACTCATGTTATGGTGATCGAAAAGCGATAAGCTTTATAGAAGGACACGAAATAGATGTTTCCTTCATCACAGAAAACACAGCATGTACAGCTGAGTCTAATGGTTTTATTACCGCTATTACCGGCGAATATGCCATTTATAATTTTGAATGGTCAACAGGCGAAACTGGTTATGAAATCGGAGGCCTGGCTCCTGGCTTATATCAAGTTACTGTTACAAATGATGTTGCTTGTAGCCGCATTTATGAAGTTAAAATAGACCAATCGGACCCGATTGTCATAAATGAAGTAAGCTCTGCCTATCATCTATGTTATAGTGATGAAAGCATCTCGATCAATCCACAAATAGAGGGTGGTAGTCCGCCATACCATTATTATTGGAACGATGGTTTTCCTACCTTGGAAAGAAGTTTTAGCGCTCCAGGCAACTACTCATTATTAGTTGAGGATAACCAAGGATGTATTGTTGTCCAAAATTGTGCTATCAGCAAGTCCGAAGAATTACAAATGCTCATAGACAGCAGTGAATTAAACGGGGAAACTATTTTCAAAATATTAGGTGTTCCCACCATTAGTGGACAATGGAATACAGGAGAAATTACAAAACAAATTATCCCTAATGAAGAAGGTGTATATACTTTTACAGCTTGGGATTCGCATGGTTGCGCAACAAGCATTTCAAAATATTACATTCCTGTTATAGACCAAGATCAAGATGAAATACCTGATGAAGAAGATAACTGTCCAACCATATTTAATCCAGATCAGCTGGATAATGATCAAGACGGAATCGGTGATTTATGTGACCCAGATGATGATAATGATGGTATTGTTGATGAGAATGATAACTGCCCACTGACATTCAACGAAGATCAAAATGATTTAGATGAAGATGGCTTAGGAGACATTTGTGACGCAGATGATGATGGTGACAATATACCAGATGACGAAGATAATTGTCCAAACGTTTTTAACAGCTTCCAATCCGATATTGATGAAGATGGAATTGGTGATGCTTGTGACGAAGATGTTGACGGAGACGGCTATGATCAGGACGTAGATTGCGATGACAATAACCCTGACATAAATCCTGATGCGGAAGAAATACCTTACAACGGTGTAGATGATGATTGTGATGTCACAACATTAGATGATGATTTAGATCAAGATGGTTTTAATGCAGATCAAGATTGTGATGACAA
>JAHDHQ010000018.1:72113-87522 GCA_020631235.1 Saprospiraceae bacterium
GCAGATCAAGATTGTGATGACAATAACCCTGATATAAATCCTGATGCGGAAGAAACACCTTACAATGGCATTGATGATGATTGTAATGAACTAACGCTAGATGATGATTTAGATCAAGATGGTTTTAATGCAGATCAAGATTGTGATGACAATAACCCTGATATAAATCCTGATGCGGAAGAAATTGTCAATAATGGAATAGATGAAGATTGTGATGGAATGGACCTTGTTTCCAATGTAAATAAACTCAATCTTGAAACTGTTGATATTTTTCCAAATCCTGCGACCAATATCATCAATATTGAAGTTGAGAATGTATTAGAATTGGAGGTCACGATCTATGATTTAACTGGTAAATTAATTTTAAAAACAGTTAACCAATCGCGTATAAATATTTCTAGTTTAGCCCAAGGAGTCTATTTACTCAAAATCACCGATTTAGGCTCTAAAAGACAATTAACTGAAAGGATAATAAAAAGCCAATACTAGCATGCAAGCAAATCATTAAAGTATGCACCAAATATTAGACTGAAAGCTATTCATGCAAATTAAAGTGACGAAATAGCTATATTATGGAAAGTTATCAGTAATAAAAGCGATGCTGTGCATTACTATAAGTAGTCCATAAAAAAATGCATACATTGAGTATTAAATTTTGCTTAAATGGATCATTTAGACCTTAGAAAACAATTTCAGCTTAACTTCGATATTACATTCCTTAATCACGGATCATTTGGTGCTTGTCCAATACCGGTTTTCGAAGATTACCAACATTGGCAAAAAAAATTAGAGCAAGAACCTGTGCAGTTTATGGTGCATCAAGGACCCAAGGTTTTAAATAAATCTAGGGAAACACTGGCTAAATACCTTGATTGTGATCCCATGGATATGGTCTATGTCCCAAATCCTACAACCGCCATGAATATCGTGATAAAAAGCCTGCCATTAAAAGAAGGTGATGAGGTTTTAATGACTGATCAAGAATATGGAGCTATCGATAAAGTATGGGATTATTATGCCGAACGAGCAGGAGCAAAGATTGTCCGACAAAAAATCCATTTACCTATTCGATCAAAAGAAGAAACAATTAAACAGTTTTGGAGCGGCTTATCCAATAAAACTAAATATGTCTTTTTATCACAAATAACAAGTGCAACAGCTTTAATTTATCCTGCACAAGAAATCTGTCAAAAAGCCAAAGAACTAGGCTTAATTACTATCATTGATGGAGCGCATGTTCCCGGACACATACCTCTATCACTTAATGAAATGCAAGCTGATATTTACACAGGCACATGCCATAAATGGATACTTTCACCAAAAGGATCTTCATTTCTCTATGCTAGTCCCGAAATGCAACAAATCATTGATCCTTTGATCATCTCATGGGGTTACAAGTCACCTACACCTTCGAGCTCTCTATTCCATGATTACTTTGATTATAACGGAACAAAAGATATTTCTGCATATTTGACAAGTCCTGTAGCTTTGCAATTTCTTGAAGATTACAACTGGGAGGAACGTAAACAAAAATGTAGGTTGATACAAAAGCATTACTACCCTATTATAAGCAAGCAATTAGGTGGAGAAGTCCTCTGCCCGCTCAGCGATGAATACTTAGGACAAATCAGCAGTTCACCCATAAAAACCAATGATCCAGTAGCTTTACAAGCATTGCTTTATCACAAATATAAGATTGAGATACCCGTAACCACAAATGGTAACCATCACTTCCTTAGAGTCTCTTATCAAGCTTACAATAGTGCTCAAGAAATCGAATATCTCCTTGACTGCATAAAAAACATCCAGCAAACTACATCATACTTATCCTAAATAGAACCGAATGCAAAAACTACAACTAGATAGTAATCCTGCTGTTTTAGATAAATTTAAGACCTATCCAAAACACATAAAGCCCAAACTCGAGCATTTACGAAATTTAATCATTGAAACGGCTAAAGAAGACCACGATCTAAAGCAATTAGAGGAAACACTAAAATGGGGCGAGCCTAGCTATTTAGCTAAAAAAGGTAGCACTATACGCATTGACTGGAAAGCTAAATCTTCTCATAAATATGCTATATACTTTAAGTGTACGAGCCTATTGGTACCCACCATTAGAGAGATTTATGGTGATACTTTTAAGTATGAAAAAAACCGCGCTATCTGGTTTGAACTAGAAGATGAAGTGCCTAATCAGGCACTTAAAAAGTGTATCCGTTTAGCCCTTAACTATCATAAAGTTAAACACCTGCCCAAGCTAGGACATGTCTAGCAAATCGTGACCCGTCATACTAAATACAATGAAAATTACCTCACAAATATTGATACTGTGCATCATTTTACTAAGCTGCAAATCAAATCTAGATCACGAATCAAATGATAACCTAAAGGATAAGAATACTCATAAAGCGTCTGCTGATAAAACATTAGAAAACAAGGTCCAAAATACGCTAGAAGAAAAACTAAATTTGCATGTTGATCCGACAACAAAGCGATATATAACTGACACTTTAAACAATGTAGCCTTCCAATATCAATTAACTGGTGTATTAACATCCATGGCATTAGATGAACACTATTTTTTTTTACCAGTGGATACCATACACCTACTGGCACCTTTTAAAACCCACATTGTAAAAAAAGAAATGGGTGGCTATCTGTATAAAAAATATAACTACGACTATAGAGAAATGCTCACATTTAAAGATGTTAACAACGACCATCAAAAAGACTTAATACTATTTAATCATTTAGCCAGCGGAGTGAGTGGCCCTAGTGCTTATGACATATTTATAAACCAAGGAAATACGTTTACATTTTCTCAAACAATTACTCAAAAAGATCTATTTTCCCAATAAAATAAACATCAAATTATGCCATTAACAAAACACATCGCCAAACATCTTTCGCAGGTATACTACGGAAAAAACTGGACTTGGTCATGGATGGAAGAACAACTTAAAGATGTTGATTGGAAACTCGCTACTACCAAAATAGGTGATCTAAATACGATTGTGGCCCTGGTCTATCATATCCATTACTTTGTAAAAAGTGTTATACCTGTATTAGAAGGTGGGGAATTAGATGCACATGACAAATACAGTTTTGATCATCCACCGATAAACTCAGAAGAAGAGTGGCAAAGCTTTTTACAAAAGGTCAATCAATCATCAAAAAAACTGAGCGAATTAATCGAAGGATTAGACGATGAAAAAATGTGGGAAACCTTTAGTCAAGAAAAATACGGCAACTATTTTCGAAATCTTATGGGAATCGTAGAACATGCCCACTATCATCTAGGTCAAATAGTGATAATAAAAAAGTTATTACTTTCGGGTAAATACTAATAAAAAACAAAAACTATGAGAATATTTATGTTCTTAATCTTTATAACTTGGCTCTTGAGTGCCTGTACTGAAAGTACACCACAGAAGCAAGTAAAGTTGACTAAGAAAAACATAGAATCTACTTCTGTAGAAGAAGAGTTCTCAGTTGATCAGCTAAGAGCTATAGATGATTTGATGTCTAGTACACCAACCGACAAGATTAATGCTGTAAACGCAGAATCTACATACAAAACATACTGCGGTCTATGTCATGGCCAAAAAGGAGAAATGTCCATAAACGGTGCTAAGATTTTAATGGATACAAATACAAGCTTGGCAGAGCGTGTGGCCCAAATCTATTACGGGAAAGGAACCATGACTCCTTTTAAAGGAACCTTAAAAGACGAACAAATAATAGCTGTTGCGCAATATATAGACGAACTAAAAAAGTAGCTTACTGCAATCACTATTTGACGCATAAAAATAGTTAGCCCCATTTTTGAGAAAACAGGGCTAACAGTCAAAACCCAATTCGTTGATTGGAATCAAGTACTTATAAGACAATAAGTTATACCTTGACCCTAAGGAATAAATGTTAATTAATTAAGCCCAGTACTCGACATTTACTACACAAATTTCGCTATGATCACAAAAGAAGCCTTGAAAGAGCAATGTTTGCGAGAGATTTCACAAAAACTTTCCAAAATCGAAGAAGCGCAAATGGCCATCCAAGAGGCTTTAGAAAACGAAACAAAATCCAGTGCAGGTGATAAATTCGAAACATCAAGGGCATTGCTCCAACAGCAAGAAGATCAATATACAAGGCAAACTATTCATTGGACCCAACAGTTAGCGAAACTAAAATCCATAGATTTTAGTCAAGTCTATAATCGCGTTGAAGAAGGCTCATTAGTGTTTACGGCTGACAACGTATTTTTTATTAGCATAGCATTGGGCAAAATAAAATTAGAGGAACAAAACGTCTATGCGATTTCTAAAGAATCACCAATAGGTAAATTGTTGTTTAAAGGTAAAAAGGGAGACACTATTTCTTTCAGAGATAAGATCTATAAAATACTAGAAATAAGGTAAAAAAAATAGCCTCGTCTGAGAAACGAGGCTAAAGTCAATAAACCAATCTCTATTTAGAAAAGCGTATAAATAAAAAGACGAAATCCAATCCTGTGGCTAATCTACATTATCATGTAAAAAAGCATTTCCCTTATTCATCTGATCCATATCCCAATCTTCATCCACTGAAATGCGAATGTTAGACATAGTTCCTTCCTTCTTCCCACCTTCCACATCATCCAACACAATATTATTCCTTTCGTAAGCTGGTAATTTTTCCATCTCTGAAATAATTTGTGGATTATCTAAGGGTTTTGACTGCGCTTTACGGATATAAGAATCCCTTAGTCGCTGTCGTTCTTCTTCTCGTTTTTGTTGTAGTTTTTCAGCATTGCTAGCCTCCATCTTAATGATAGGATCTGGCTCTGCTACTTTGTACTCCTCAATGGTAGCTTTTACATCATCTGTATCAAAATCAAATACAACTGCTGATTCTGAAGTGGTTACATCTGATGGAATGATCTTCTCTACCTCCTCATCCTCATTTAAACTAACTTTAATTACTTCCTTCTCTTTAACTACAGGAACTAAGTTAGACTTATCAAATCCTGTGGCGATCAAAGTGATCGATATCTTTTCTCCCAAGCTATCATCATATCCATGACCCCAAATGACGTCGATATTTTGACCAGCTTCTTCAGTAATATAACTAGTTATGGTTTTCATTTCAGACATTGTCATTTCTTTCGCTCCTTCAGAAGAAGTGATGTTTAACAAAATCTGATTTGCACCTCTAATGTCATTGTCTTCCAATAATGGAGAGTTCAGTACATTTTCTATCGCTCGTTGTGCTCTATCTTCTCCCTCTGCAACAGCTGATCCCATTAGTGAGATTCCACTATTTTTCATCACTGTATTTACATCTTCGAAATCAACATTAATCTTTCCAGCTAATGTGATAATTTCCGCAATACCTTTTGCAGCAACCGTTAATATATCATCTGCCTTACCAAAAGCTTCGCCCAATGGTAAATCTCCATATATTTCACCCAGTCGATCATTAGAAATAATCAACACTGAGTCTACACTTTCTTTTAATTGTTCCAAACCTTGTAGGGCTTGACGTTTTCTCTTCATTCCTTCGAAACCGAATGGAATGGTAACAATACCTACCGTAAGAATATTCATTTCTCTTGCTGCCTTAGCAATAATAGGTGCCGCACCTGTTCCGGTTCCTCCACCCATTCCAGCTGTTACAAATAACATCTTTGTACCGCTGTCGAGAAATTTTCTCACATCATCGATTGACTCGATGCATGACTGCTTACCCATTTCTGGCTTATTACCAGCACCCATACCAGATGTAAGTGAAGGTCCAAGCTGTATTTTTACAGGGACTGGACTTGCGTCAAGTGCTTGTATATCAGTATTACATACTGCAAAGTCAACACCTGTTATACCTTTTTCAAACATGTGCGCTACCGCGTTTCCGCCGCCGCCTCCAACACCGATTACTTTAATAATTGATGCGTTTGGATTAGGGAAGTTTATTGCTCCCTGATTTAACTGTTCGCTCATAGTTTCTTAAAATTCTGAGTCCGGACTCGCTTCAAAAAATTCCCGGGTATAAGTAAATATTTTATCGTACCATTTAGACTTTGCACCGGCTTCTTCTTCTGGTAATTCTACACCATCAATTTCCGCTGAAGCATGATCGTCTATATCAAAAACTTCTTGCTCATTTTCCTTACTTTGCTCTAATGCTATAAGTAATAATCCCAGAGCAGTAGAATAAATAGGGCTGGCTAATTGGCTACTGTATCCATGGGCCAAATGATCGACAGGTATACCTATACGAGCATTAAAACCAGTATGAAATTCAGTTAATAGATTAATGTTTTTAAGCATCGATCCACCACCGGTTAAAACAATACCCCCTATTAATTTCTTTTCAAAACCACTTCTTTTTATTTCCCATCGTATATAATCTAATATTTCCTCTAATCTAGCTTGAATGATTCTAGCTAAATTTCTTTCGGAAATCTCCTTTGGATCCCTTCCTTTTAATCCAGGAATGGTGATAATACGATTATCATATACCTCGTCAGCTAGTGCTGAACCAAATTTTACTTTTAATTTTTCAGCCTGATCATGCATTACTGTACAACCTTGCTTAATATCACTGGTGATAATATTACCTCCGAATGGAATCACAGCTGTATGTCTGATAATACCATCCTGGAAAATAGTTATATCGGTAGTTCCTCCTCCTATATCTACTAAGGCTACACCTGCTTCTTTTTCCTCCTCAGTTAATACAGATTTAGCACTAGCAATAGGCTCTAAGGTCATTGTTTTAACCTCTAAACCTACTTTTTCTACACATCTTAAGATGTTTCGAGATGCTGTCATCTGCCCTGTAATTATGTGGAAGTTAGCCTCTAATCTAACACCAGACATACCTATAGGATCCATGATTTCTGACTCATCATCTACCGTGAATTCTTGTGGAAAAACATGTAATATTTTATCCCCTGGTGGAAGCACTATTTTGTGCATATCATCAATCAACTTCTCTACATCTTCCTTTGTTATTTCAGAATATGCATCTCCACGCACTAACAAACCATGATGATGGATACTTTTTATATGTTGCCCAGCGATTCCCACATGGACTTTTTTAAACTTCTTTTTGGCAGCTTTCTCAGCCATTTCCACTGCTGATTTGATGGCTTTAACCGTCTTATCAATGTTGGAAACCACCCCTCTAGAAACACCTAAAGATTGTACTGTTCCCATCCCTAAAATTTCGATTTTTTCATATTCATTTCGAACACCTGCAATCGCACAAATTTTAGTGGTTCCAATGTCAACAGCCACAACTATTTCTGATGTAGCTCGTACATTGTCCAGTATATTAGGACCTACGCTATCTAACATATTCTTAGAGTTTTGCCTTTAATAATTTCGTTATATAAATTTACACATTAAAATTAATTAATATGTATAATTTGCTAACTTTCTGCATTTTTACCGAAAATTCTGCCTTTATACTTCAGATTTAGCTCTGGAAAACGATCCATGCCTTCTTTTGAAACAACTTTTCGATAATATATTTTTAAATTTTCAAATTTGTCTTCAATATTTTCGATTGATCCAAGTAATATTCTTTGTCTTCCGAGTTTTGGAATCACTAAAATTTCGCCATTTTCTTTTACATCTATTTGTTCTACTAGTGCTACTAAAAATGGATCTTCTTTTATGTGATTTGCTAATGCTAGTACATCTTTTAGATTATGTCTTTCTAATTGTGTAAAATCATCTCTATAAGATTGCAAATACCCCGTTGCCACTGGAACTCTAATGGCCGATTTTAAATAAGTAGAAATATATGCTCCATTTTCATCTAAATAATAAGAATTATTGTCTACCGTTTCTACCCGAACCACCGGTTCTTTCTGTGCTACATCTATATGGATATTAAAATGTTTGTCCACATAAACCTCACAAGCTTCTACCCTATTATCTTTTAACAACATCTTTTCTAAACCCAATAAATTAAGTTCACCCACAAAACTTCGGTCTAAATCATATCCAATGGTTTCTCTGAAAAGACCTAAAACTTCTTTTTCGTTGATTAAATATTTGTTGCCATGGATTGCTTCAATATTAACTATGACCTTAGATATATTACTTTGTTTCTGGTAATAAATAGCGCTCGCTAAAAGTCCGGCGACCACTAACAAGATCAATACATTGACCCAAACTTTGGTACTAGCTAATACAATTCTATTCCAGGGTTTACTATTCATGCAAACATTTGTTGTTTAATCATTGGATGATGTCTATCTAGGTTTCCTGCGCCCAGCGTAATCACCACTTCTTTATTTTTTTCTTTCAATATTGTTTCTAGTTCATTATGCGATACTGACCATGCTTCTTTATGTTCCATTTCTTGGATAATCATTTCAGAAGTGACACCCTCCATCGGCAATTCCCTCGCTGGATAAATGGGTAAAATATATACTTCATCTAGCCTGCTTAATTCTTGCGCAAAAGCTTTATAGTGATCTTTTGTTCGACTGTAAAGATGTGGCTGAAAAATGCCTGTTATCTTTTTTTCAGCATACATTTCCTTTACTGTATCAATAGCAGCAGATAATTCTTCTGGGTGATGAGCATAATCATCGATTAACGCTTTTTCTTCACTTTTCGCCACTAACTCGAACCTTCTTTTTACTCCCTTATATTCGCTTATTTTTTTACTGGCCAATGTCAGATCCACTTCTAACAAGGCGAGTATAAGAAAAACCAAACACGCATTTTCAGCATTGTGTCTTCCAGGTATTTCCCAAGTCCATTTGATCTCTTTTCCTAAAACAGTAGCTTTATAAGTTTGCTCCCATTGGTCATGTTTGACCAAATCAAAAGAAGCATCCTTACCTGAATCACCGTATTCAAGTATCTTGATTTGCTTGGCTTTACACTTTTCCAGATCCTCTTTAGCAAAAGCTTTACGCACATCTTCTCTCAATATTAGGAATCCGCCTCGCTTTATTTGCGAAGCAAATTCAGCAAAAGCCTTCTTCATACTTAAGTGATCGCCATAAATGTCTAGATGATCCGCATCCATGGAAGTAATCGCTCCGATGTGCGGAAACAATCTTAAAAAAGATCGATCATATTCGTCTGCTTCTACAATAATACACTCATTACCTATCAAAAAATTTGCATCCAAATTCTTACTTATTCCTCCTAAAAAAGCAGTGGGATTAAGCGCACAAGCTTGTGCTAAAAAAGTAAGTAAAGTACTTGTACTTGTTTTACCATGAGTGCCTGCAACAGCAATGGTTTCTGCTTGCTGACAAATTAAACCTAGCACTTCACTACGTTTGTACAAATGCCTTCCTTGCTCTTTAAAATAGATGAGGGCTGCATGAGTTGCTGGAACTGCAGGAGTATAAATCACTATGTCAATATCTTTAGGTATTAGTTTTACATCTTCATGATAATGGATACTAATACCTTCTTCGACCAACTTTTTGGTCAATGTTGTTTCTTGAATGTCATATCCAGATACTTCAATTTGAAGATGATTAAAGTATCTGGCTATGGCGCTCATCCCTATCCCACCTATGCCGACAAAATATGCTCTTTGTATTTCTGACAGCTTCATCTAGCTATTTGGATAATCATTTGAGCAATATCCTTAGCGGCATTTGGCTTTGCAAAGGATTGTATATTTTTCAAGAGGCTATTTTGAAGCATTTCGTTTTTCAATACTTCCTTAGTTTTTGGAATCAAGGCTTTTACAAATTCATCATCCCTTATCATAATAGCTGCTTTTTGATCCACTAATGCCTGAGCATTTTTAGTTTGATGATCTTCTGCAACTATCGGAGAAGGAACAAGTATCGCTGGCTTTCCTACCAGTGCTAACTCCGAAATTGTTAAAGCTCCAGCCCTGCAAATAACCAGATCAGCCATTGCGTAAGCTAAGTCCATTCTGTCGATGAATGTTGTAGCTCTTACATTTGGGAGTTGAGCTGTTTCTGACTGTGAGAATTCCGCCGTATAGGCTTTTCCCATTTGCCATAAAATCTGCACATCTTCCAAAGCTGCAATCTGTTCTGTGTTATCTCTCATAGCACGATTTAACGTACCAGATCCAAGGCTTCCTCCAAACAGTAAAATTGTTTTCTTATTTTGAACAAAGTCAAAATGTCTCAAAGCCTCTTGAATTTTTTCGCTTAGGTCTAAAAGATCTTTTCTTACAGGATTACCGGTTTGTACTAGTTTTTCCTGAGCAAAGAAGCGTTCCATCTTAGGATAAGCAACACAAATTTTTTTTGCCTTTGAAGCAAGTAATTTGTTAGTTATTCCAGGATAAGAATTTTGCTCTTGCAAAATACATGGTACATTCATCCGAGATGCCATCATTAATGCAGGGCCGCTGGCATAGCCACCTACACCCACCGCAATATCTGGCTTAAAACCTTTGATGATCTTTCTGCTTTTCCATAAACTCGATAAAAGTTTAAATGGGAAGCTAAGATTTTTCAGGCTTAATCTCCTTTGCAAACCACTAATCCAAAGTCCTTGGATAGGATATCCCGCTTTCGGGACTTTCTCCATTTCCATTCGATCTTTCGAACCTATAAATAATATGTCAATATTTTTATCTATTTCCTTTAAGGCATCCGCTATCGCTATAGCAGGATATATATGCCCACCGGTACCGCCTCCACTAATTAGTACTTTCATTGCTAGCTGCGACCGTGGCCATTTTTTGTTTCTTATTAAATTCTTCTACATATCTACTAACACTCAGTATAATTCCAAATGAAATACACGTAAATACTAGTGAGGTACCTCCCATACTAATCATCGGCAAAGTCAAACCAGTAACTGGCACTAAATGCACCGACACTGCAATATTAGCAAAGGCATGGATCACAATATTTAAACACAAACCCATCGCCAAAATAGCCCCAAAAGTCATCGGACATCTCGTCACTAAAGTGATGCATCTAAATAGTATAGCTAAGTACATGAGTATGATTACCACTCCTCCAACTAAACCATATTCTTCACATATGATCGCATAAATAAAATCAGCATATGGGTAAGGTAAAAAGTTACGTTGTGTGCTATTGCCTGGACCTACACCAAATATTCCTCCTTCAGCAATTGCAATTTTAGATTGCTGTATTTGCCAACCACCATCGGCATTGGTCATAAACTCCGTAATCCTAGTATTCCACGTTTCTACTCTAACAAAATCAGGAAATACTGTACCTAACAAATAGATCATAAAAAATGCAAGCGCCCCAAGCAGTATCATCAATAGGATATACTTTATAGAAACTCGTCCTATAACCATCATAAGCAAGCAGGTAGCAAACAACAAGGCTGCAGTACTCAAATCTGCTGGAGCAATGAGTCCACAAACAACTACTACTGGAATAATGATAGGCAAAAACGCATTTTTAAAATCCTTAATATCTTCTTGCTTCTTAGCTAAAGATCTAGCTACAAAAATGATCAGCGTAATCTTAGCAAAATCAGAAGTTTGAAAACTCATATCCAGCCAAGGAATAGTTAACCATCTTCTGGCTTCATTAATTTCATTTCCAAAAAATATGGTATAAGCCAATAAAGGGATCGTAATCAAGAACAGAATAGGAGCAAATCTCGAATAGTAGATGTAATTTAACTTATAGCATCTGTACATTAAAAATCCCCCAATAAGCAAAAACACTAATTGCTGAATTAGGTAATATTCGGTATTCCCACCTCTCTGTCGATAAGCTATACTACCGATGGAACTGTATATCGCCAATAACGAACAAACGCCCAATAAAAGGACAATCACCCATACGACCTTGTCTCCTTTTAATCCGTTGTATATGTTTGTAATCGCTGTCAAATTATCGATATTTACTTTCTATTAATGTTCTAAACTGATCTCCACGATCTATATAATTGTTAAACAAATCAAAGCTTGCACATGCGGGCGATAACAGCACCACATCTCCAGCTTCAGCAAATGCATCTGCCTTATCTATAGCTTCTTGCATACTCTTTGCCTCTTTGTATGGAATCTTCGTTTTTTCAAAGTGCTTTATTAATTTTTCATTGTCTATCCCCAAAAAAACACAAGCCTTAACCTTCTCCTCAATCAAATTTTGAATGCTTGCGTAATCATTGCCTTTATCTACTCCACCTACAATCCATATAGTATTTGAATTCATGGCCATTAAGGCATACTTACATGCATCTATATTTGTCGCTTTACTATCATTTATGTACTGCACACCATGGTGTGTTTTTACTGTTTCAAGTCGATGGTTTATCGGACTAAAACTGCAAATGTGTTTTTTGATGTCAATGTCGTGAACTCCAGCAATTGCACATGCTTCGCCAGCCATCAAGCTGTTAAAATAATTATGCAAACCCTTCAATTTCATTTCAGATAAAACGACATTGAACCTAGCCATCAAATCCGCTTTAGCAGAATCGAAAGAAACTCCTTTTAACGCAGCTTTGCAATCCTTTAAAGAATGCTTGATAAGCTTGTCATCTGCGTTATAAATGAGCATATCCTGAGCATTCATATTTTGCTGAAGCCTAGCTTTCGCTGCCGCATATTTCTCAAGGGAATAATCATATCTGTCTAAATGATCAGGTGTAATATTTAGTTGTAGTCCAATGTCGGGCTTAAAAGCAAACACATCCTCTAATTGAAAACTACTCAACTCTAAAATTAACCAATCAGCTTGCTCATCATCTAAGAGCAAACTGGCAAAACTTTTACCTATATTACCTCCTAACTTCACTTTTTTACCTGCATTTTGCATGATGTGATAGATAAGCGAACAGACCGTTGTTTTACCATTACTTCCGGTTACACCAATGATTTTTCCTTGATAATATCGAGCTGCAAATTCGATTTCTCCAATCACCTCTTTGCCTTTTTCTACAAGCGACCGGATCAAAGAACTTTGATTATCAATTCCTGGACTTTTAATAAATAATCCAGAAGATTCCAATATGTCAAGACTATGTCCATTTTCTTCAAAATGGATGTTATGTTTAGTTAATATTTCTTTTCGCTGATCGCTAATCTGACCGAAATCAGAAACCACCACTTCATAAGCTTTTTGCTGCGCTAACAAGGCAGCTCCTATCCCACTTTCTCCAGCTCCAAGTATGCAAACTTTCAATTATCGCAGTTTTAATGTGATGATACTCAACAGCACCAAAAAGACACACACTATCCAAAAGCGAGTCACAATTTTAACCTCATGCATTCCCTTTTTTTGAAAATGATGATGTATTGGTGACATGAGAAAGATCCTTTGCCCTTCTCCGGTTTTACGTTTTGTATATTTAAAATAAGACACCTGCATGATGACCGACAAAGTCTCTATTAAAAAAATTCCACACATTAATGGTATCAATAATTCTTTTCGCAAGAGAATGGCTAATGCTGCAATAATGCCTCCCAGAGCTAAACTGCCTGTATCTCCCATAAATACTTTCGCAGGGAAAGCATTGTACCACAAAAATCCAATGCATGCACCAATAAAACACGCTGAATAAACCACCAATTCTCCACTGTAAGGAATGTAAAGGATATTTAAATAATCAGCCATAACCGAATTACCAGACACATAGGCAAAAATGCCCAAAGCCACACCTATTATTCCAGCTACTCCTGCCAGCAAACCATCTAAACCATCGGTTAAGTTTGCCCCATTAGATACTGCAGATACCACTACAATAACCAAAGGCACAAAAATCAACCAAACCCATTTAGATTTATTATCCTCTATAAACCACAAAACATTTGAATAATCCAGAAGATTTCCTTTAAAAAAAGGAACATTTGTCAGACTTGTTTTGACATAGGCTATTTCCCTAGAAATGGTCATACCCATAGCTCCTCCTTCTTCTATCCTAAATTGTTTTACTATTTCGTAATTATTTGCTAAAGCATCCGTCACAGGTACACGTACCACTACATCATCATTGATAATCATCGTCAGACCTATAATCAAACCCAAACCAATCTGGCCATAAACCTTAAATCGACCGTGTAGACCCTTTTTATTCTTTTTGAAAACCTTGATATAATCATCGGCAAAACCTATTAATGCCATCCATACCGTAGCAATCAACATTAAAATGATGTAAACATTGCTTAAATCAGCCATTAACAAGCATGGAATCAAAATAGATATAATGACGATAATTCCACCCATTGTTGGTGTGCCAGCTTTTATATTTTGCCCATCCAGTCCAAGCTCTCTGATGGTTTCGCCAATTTGCATTTTCTGTAAACGCTTTATGATTTGATTGCCTATGACTATGCTGATAAACAGCGATAGTATCATAGCAATACTAGCTCTGAAACTAATAAACTGGAACAATCCGGCTCCCGGAAGTCCTAGTTGATTTTCAAAATATTCAAAAAGCTCAAATAACATATACGCGCTCCATTTCTATATGAAATGATTTTATTTTTAACTGTTAACTGACAAACCACTGTCACAAAAATGCCTTCTATACTTTCAGCCTTCTTAACCAATAAGTATTTGTTGCCTGTTAATTAGAATCTAACTTTCCTCAGCTAGCAGAGTTATCTCTATTTTACTCTGTTTGACTACAAATGTTTTGTCCTGATACCTTCATGACCTCATCATTTATACCAGGGAATACTTCCGTGTTTTCCACGGAGTAAAAAAAAACAGTTCGGTGCGTGGGTGTCGATCGTTATCTCCATGATCCACCTACCGAAACTGTTAAAACCAACCTGAGAATGATAATAGAACCTAATCTTTCCTCCAAAAAAACTGCCTCAACAGAATCTAAAGAGCATCTCTCTTGCAAATACTTTCATTTGCTTAATTCTCCCCCTCGTCCTTGCCAAGGGTATATATTTTTACTCTGCTTTACCAGAGGTTTTCTCCATTAATCCCAACAACTTCATAACCATGTCACTTGCATCAAGGACAATCTCCGTGTTTGCCACGGAGTAAAAAAAACAGCTCGGTGCGTGGGTGTCGATCGTTATCTCCATGATCCACCTACCGAAACTGTTAAAACCAACCTGAGAATGATAATAGAACCTAATCTTTCCTCCGAAAAACTGCCTCAGCAGTGATTACGGGGTATCTCTCTCGCAAATCCTTTGACTTGCTTGTTTCTTTGCCAACCTTGTTTCCAAGGATGTTATTTTTTCACTCTGCTTTGCCAGAGTTGCTTGCCATTCATCCTGACGACTTCATGACATTATCATTTATTTCAGGGAATACTTCCGTGATTTCCACGGAGTAAAAAAACAGCTCGGTGCGTGGGTGTCGATCGTTATCTCCATGATCCACCTACCGAAACTGTTAAAACCAACCTGAGAATGATAATAGAACCTAATCTTTCCTCCGAAAAAACCGCCTCAGCAGTGATTACGGGGTATCTCTCTCGCAAATCCTTTGACTTGCTTATTT
>JAHDHQ010000019.1 GCA_020631235.1 Saprospiraceae bacterium
TAAAATCTAAGTCTAGCGAGGCGCAAAGGTACAATAAATTTTAACTTAAATCCTAAAAATAATGGCTTTGAAAAAGACCTGCAATTTTGCTCTATTTTCCTTTTTGATTTTGTTCAATGTCGACGCCTATTGTCAGACTCCGCAGATCGACCAAGATGGCTTTGAAATCTTCGAAATGCAAGACGGAGACAGCACAATGGTAATGAAAAAATATTTTCTTGTCCTTTTAAAGCAAGGGGAGAATAGGACTCATCCCGAGGAAGAAGCTGCCTTAATCCAGACACAACATTTAGCACACATGGATAGCTTGGCTCTTTTAGGTAAAATTAAATTAGCTGGCCCCATGGGTAATGACGGTGATTTGAGGGGTATTGTTGTGTACAATGTGACTAGTTTAGAAGAAGCCACAACATTGGCCAATCAAGACCCAGCCATTATTGCCGGTCGATTAGTTGCTGAAGTGTATCCTTGGTGGAGTTTAAAAGGAGCCTGTCTCGAATAATTACGGCCTAAAATTATTTCCAAGCCCTACATTATTCTGACCATAGTTATACTTTAAAAAATCTAGGGTAGACGAATTTACACCTATAAAAAAGGAATACGCATCTCGATTAGGTGCCCATGAAAAATTCATTTTCCAACAATGCAATTTACGGCTAAAGGTAAAAAATGGATATACAAATGAGTTTGCTATGAAGTCATACCTAAGGCTCCCGATGCCTACATTCCAATTATCGGTAATGTTCATATTACCTGATACGGCAATAGTATGCGTGCGCATGATGCTCATTTCCGTATTGTTTTTTGTGGTCATAGAATAACCAATTCTGTGATTTACTCTCAGGCTCCCGAGAATATCCATCAGTTTAGTTTCCTTAGGCTTATAGCTTTCTCGATCATCATCGTCTCTCCCGGATGATTCCTCAGCTTTAGGGTTAAACAAATCGATCATTTGCTTTAATGTAAAGTCCGTGGCAATATCGGCTGACCATCTATCTACACGTACTATTTTTCCTAAGGCTTCATTAGCAAAGACGTTTACTCTTTGATTGCCATTTTCCGCATAAGGGTCCAATGTCGCACTCAAGGTAAATTTTGTGAGTCGTTTAAAAATCCGGGTATTTGAGCGAACAGATATCTGAGACCAATGAAGTGTGTCTGCTGCGAAATTATAATTTCCTGAAAAATTAAATGATTCAAGTATTCTTATCTTTTGTTCAGTGGAATCGCTTCGTTTAAATCTTTTTATTTCGAGCACATTACCAAGTCCATAATTTAATCCTGCTGTTTTTGCATCGCCTCGCAATGTTCCAAAAGGTCCTCCTTCAAAAGGGCTATAAACTTCTACCTCTTCATCTCGGCTATTAAAAAGTACTTCTTCGTACTTCATTTTTGTGTCGGGATTATAGTTAAAACTTATGGAAGGTTTTACCGTGTGTCTAACTCCTCTTATCGGTCCCTTTTTAAATAACATAGTACCAAAAAGCTGAGTGTTTGCTCGAATTCCGGTATTAAATTTCCTAAAAGGGAGGAAACCATCTATTGTATTTGTGGCTGTGCTATCTTGGGCTTCAAAGTATTGCTTTTCTACGCTTCTAAATACCCAATGCTCTTCAAAACTAGCACTTGGATTTATGGTGATGTATTTTAAAACTGGGAAAGAAGCACCTGTACTGGCTTTTTGCCGGATTCCATATTTCATGTTGTCAAAAACATCTTGATTAAACAGTGCTGTGTCAACTGTCGATATGTAATTAGCGGCTTTGGAATCGTACTTGAGCGAAATAATCTCGTACCATTTTTCTTTATTTGATCCTCGATTCTTTTTCCTAAACGGATAAATAGTGTTCATGTTTAAATCGAGTTCTGGGAGAGTTACATTAACCACCTGTGTTTTAGTATTTTGATCGTGCCTGAGACCTAAAGAAAAATTAAATGGTGTCCTTGGCATTTTGTGCTTAAAACGAAAGTTGGATGTATACCTATTAGTCAACACATTGGTAGCATCTGAGTAATTACGATTATTAAAGCCATTCGTAGAAAAATTAATTTCTCCTCCGATGCTGCGATAAGGATGTGCTTTTGCTGATTGTGTATGTTTTAAGCGAACATTAAAACTTTGATTAGAATTAATGGAGCCATCCGTAAAATCTTCCAATTTTGTATCAGAGTACGATAGACTCAGGCCTCCAGTATATTTATACCTTTTCTTATAATTTAGCCCGACATTGGCCAACCAAGAACCCCTTGTAAATAGATCTCCTGTAATTTTTAAATCTACATAATCACTGATAGGAAAATACCATCCGATGCCTCGCACTCCAAAACCCCTATCCTCTTCGTATGGAAAGTCAGAGGGAAAAATCAGACCTGTAGATCTGCCATCAGCCAGTGGAAAAAACCCAAAAGGCAACCATAAAGGAGTAGGTACGCCTGCCAGTTCTAGACGCGCTGGGCCAGTTACTCCCACTTTTTTAGGTATAACTTTAAGCCGCTTTGTGCGAATGCCATAATGTGGATGATCATGATCACAGGAGGTAATGAGTGCATTTGTATTAAAAATGACATCATCTTCCCGACCGATGGTGTCCATTTTTCCAATAAATTTTGTGGTAGCTCCTAGGACAAATAAATCTCCCTCTTCCGTAACAGCTTGCCTAACTAGTCCTTTTTTACTCTTGAAGTTATATTTAAGTTGTTCGTAGGTAAAACTCTGATCACCATCTTTAAAGGTAGGTTTCTGCACTTCATGTCCTGCCGAGTCTTGGATGCTGTAAGCTTCAGCCATGCTAGCTCCAATATCATAGATAATGTAACCCGCTTTAAGCTCCATGGGCCCATAATTTACATAGGCCTCGCCAAATAAATGCATCTTTTTATGCACATGATCATACCATTGGGTATCCCGAGCTCCATAGCTAACCTCAGTATCTAAAGCATCTTTAGAGATTCTGTCCTCTGAAAGAGCCAATGTATCAACTGACAAAGTATCAACTATAGCCAATGAATCTGGTGCTATGGAATCTATACTTTCCCCTAATAACAATGAATCTACCTGAGCATTTAAGGAAATACAAGCAGGAAAGATTATAAAAATTAATACTATGTAATTTATTCTATAATAGTACATTATACTTTAAAGATAATTATATATCTTTATGTTTCAAGGTTAAAAAGAGAAAACAATGCTAGTAATAAAGGAAGCTTTATTCCTGCTTTTTATTTTGCAAATATCGGCTTTTAACACAAATTTTGCGTTTAGTCAGGTAATAAGTTCATCTTCCCCAACCATAGTTTTAGATCCTGGCCATGGAGGACGAGACCATGGTTGCATCGGAGGACATTCGCATGAAAAAGAAATTGTGCTTTCCATAGCACAGCGATTAGCTAAAGAAATCGCGCAAAATATGCCGAATGCAAAGGTCATACTTACACGTGATCATGATCATTTTGTCAGTTTAGAAAAAAGATCAAACATAGCTAATGAAGCTTCTGCTGATCTATTTATATCGCTACACTGTAATGCCATCGATGTTCCTTCCGTTCATGGTTGCGAAACTTATGTCATGGGAACACACAATTGCGCAGAAAACCTCGCTGTAGCCAAAAGAGAAAACAATGCTATTCTATTAGAAAAAAACTTCGAGACTACTTATGGCAATTTCGATCCTAATTCTGATGAAGGGCACATAATTCTCTCTATGTTTCAAAATGCCTATTTAAGTCAAAGCATATTATTTGCTCAGAAAATCGAGTCTTCACTTTCCACTATTGCTCGTCGCAAAAGTAGAGGTGTTAAGCAAGCAGGATTTGTGGTTTTGCGGAAGACAGCTATGCCATCTGTGCTCATCGAACTAGGTTTTTTGACGCATCCAAAAGAAGAAGATTTTTTGTTGAGTCAAGCAGGTCAGTCGGACATTTCAGCTTCACTTCTTGATGCTATTGCATGGTATTTTAACACGGTGGAGCAAGAAGCGCCACTAGCTTATGCTATTCCTGAAGCTACACCAACGGCTGTACCAGTTGCACCAAGTGCTATAAAGACAGTAAGTTATATTGATGGTCACAAGTCCGCTATGGGTAATGACATTGAACAAAATCAAAAGCTGAAGAACAAATCACTTAAAAAAGTGGAATATCGTGTCCAGATTGCAGCTACAAAAAAGGAAGCTGAGCTTAGCATAAGGCACGATAATTTAGCGAATAAGTCAGTCCATCATATTTTCGAACAGGGTTTATTTAAGTATCAGGTGCAATCTTTTCATAGTTTAAGCGATGCTAATCGCGCAAAATTAATATTGAGAGATGAAGGCTACAAGGCAGCATTTATTGTGCCTTATGTTGATGGTGAGAAAATTAACATGGAATTAGCTAAGCAAATAGAGGAAGAAAGCCACAGAATGGCTAATTTGCATCCTTAATCATGCATCAAAACGTTTTTTATACGTTTAATAGGATGCAAAAGAAAGTTACATGAAGAAGGAAATCATCATAGGTTTAGTTACCATCATTACCATTGCTGCTTCTATTTGGGGATATAAATATTTATTGGGATCGAATATTTTGCAAAAAAATTATTCGTTCTACACCATTTTTAGCGATGTAAAGGACATAGAAGTGGCTTCGGAGGTCTTAGTCAATGGCTACAAAGTAGGAACAGTGACTGACATCACATTAAGCCCTGACAATGTAAATAAAATACGCGTTGATTTCGAAGTAAGTAATGAGATAAAACTCCCAAAAACGACTAAAGCCGTGGTTAAAAATGACGGAGTGATGGGTGGTCGATTTATCGATTTAGAATTTGAGAGGATGTGCCAAGGAAAGGGTGATTGTGCTGAAGATGGAAGTTTAATTCAGGGAGTAGTTGTTGGCTTTTTAGGAAGCTTGGTGGACCCTTCAGAATTTGGAGATTATACTGGAGTAATCACAGATAAAATGGGGATGGGTTCTGACTCTTCTTCAACGGTTAATCCTACCAAAACATTTGAGAGTTTAGATGCTGCCATCGCTAATTTAGAGGTCATAACTGCTCAGGTGGGCCAGCTTATTGCACAATCAAATGCAAGTCTCGAGGCTTCGTTTAGAAACCTGGCGGCTATAACTGGCAATGTAGCTTCGAATGACGATAAAATCAATGCAATCATTGCTAATTTAGAAAAAACAAGTCGCCAAATTGCCGATTTAAATTTGAGTGCCACCGTATCAAAAACCAATGCCACTGTGGACGCCACTCAGCAAACAATCAGTGAATTAACAGGGACTATTGCCGAGGCAAAAACCAGTATAGCCAAACTACAAGGTGTAATCGATGGTGTAAATGACCAGTCAGGCACTTTAGGAAAATTAATCCACGATAATAGTTTGTATACCAACTTAGATGAGACTTCTAATCAGTTAAATTTATTGTTACAGGATTTGCGTTTAAACCCAAAGAGGTATGTTAATGTTTCTGTCTTTGGCAAAAAAGACAAGGAATACGTGTTACCGGAAGATGATCCTGCCTCAAGAAATTAAGTTGACTTCTCTTTCTAATTCAATCCCGTAAATGGATTTTACTGATTCAATAATCTGACTTGACAATTCGTACACATCTGCGCCAGTGGCCTTATTTTTATTGATCAGTACCAATGCTTGTTTTTCGTAACAGGAGGCCCCGCCGACCGATTTTCCTTTCCACCCTGCTTTGTCTATTAACCATGCAGCAGGCAACTTAATTTGTGCGTCGTCCACGGGATAAGACACAATATTCGGAAATTTAATTTGTAAGTCTTCAAACTGAGATTTAGGTATTATTGGGTTTTTAAAAAAACTACCAGCGTTGCCGATGGTATGTACATCAGGTAATTTGGAGCTTCTTATGGCTATTACCGTTTCTGCCACATCTTTTATACTTGGGTTGTTTATGTTTTTTTGGTCCAATATTTTGCTAATGGCACCATATGACGTATTCAGTATATGATGACCGGGTTTTGTTAGCTTTAAAACGATAGATGTTATTATCAATTGGTCTTTTAAAGCATTTTTAAATATGCTGTCTCTATAGGCAAATTGACAGGATTGATTATGGTAAGCCAGTTGTCTACCGGTTGATTTTTGGACGGCATGTACTGAATGGAGCACATCTTTAATTTCTACTCCATATGCACCAATGTTTTGGATGGGTGCTGCTCCGCATTTGCCGGGAATTAGGGCTAAATTTTCGATCCCCCCATAATCATTGTCCACAGCCCACATAACTAGATCATGCCAAATTTCGCCGCTCTGCACTTCGAGTAAGATATGATCTTCGTGTTCATTAAGTATATCTATTCCTTTAGCATCATAGGACCAAACTTCACCATCGATGTCATTGAGCAACAAAACATTGCTTCCGCCTCCTAACACCAAATGAGGTGTGCTTTTTTGGCAAAGGCTAAGTAATTCTTTCAATGATTCAATTGAAATAAAGCTTGAGGCCTGAACATCAATGCCAAAAGTATTTTTGTGCCGTAAAGAAAAGGGTTCGTAAATTTTCAATTTAATGGGTTTTCATTATAATCTACTGGCAGGGTCATCTATTTCCTTCATTTTCACAAAATTCATATCCACTTGAATAGCTATGTTAAAGGTACGTGCATTCGAATCATTATCAAAGCCATATCTTCCTACCAGGCTTCCACCAAAACCACTAATTCCATACCCAATACCCGCTTGGACGATCATGGTGGGAAACAAACTTCTTTCTAGGTGATCAAATTCAGGATTTAGTCCATACAGTTCTGTTTTACTGTATTGCAGGCCTGCTCCTACTAAGAAACCGAAGCCATTTTTTCGAGTAAGCCCAGACAACTTTCCAAAGTTTAAATTGGCAATAATCGGAAAAGCGATATGTCCTAGACCTTTATATTCATTCAATGATAAACCAACCATTGCCCAGTTTACTTGTGCTTCCAAAGAAAGGGAGGCTTCCTTAGTACCCAACCAAACTTTAGGTCCAACAAAGGGGTTTAAGATAGCGCTTCCTGAGCTAGCTCCGCCTTGGGTTGTAGGGTTTGTATATTGTTGGTACAGATCGAAACCAGTCACTATTCCAATCCCAGCTTGAGCGTTTATTTGAGTAAGGAAAGCAAGCTGTAGAAAAGATATGATGAGTATTATTGTTTTATTCATATTTAATCAAACTGAAGTTTTGCTAATTGATTGTAAATGCCGTCGTTTATTTTTATGAGCTCTTCATGTGTTCCTTCCTCAGCTATTTTTCCATCTTGCATCACATAAATCCGATCTACATCCCTAATGGTTGCCAAACGGTGTGCAATGATAATCGAAGTTCTACCTTTCATAAGGACATCCAATGCTTCTTGTACTAATCGTTCAGATTCAGCATCCAAAGCGGATGTGGCTTCATCTAAGATTAAGATGGAAGGATCATTTAAAAGCGCTCTAGCTATCGCAATCCTTTGCCGTTGCCCACCTGATAACTTAACTCCTCTCTCTCCAATGATTGTGTCCAAACCATCGGGCAATTTTTCAATAAACTCCATGGCATTTGCTTTTATGGCTGCAGCCTCTACTTCATTATCAGATGCTTTTTGGTCGCCATAAAGTATATTTTCTCGTATTGATCCTCCAAAAAGTAAAACTTCTTGGGGTACTATGCCTATGTTTTGTCGCAAGTGGCTTAGATCATACTCTTTAATCCCTTTACCATCGATGGTTATGCTGCCTTCATTGACATCATACAAGCCCATGATTAATTTAGCTATAGTTGTTTTTCCACTTCCACTTTGGCCAACGAGAGCTATTTTTTTTCCTTTTTCGACATGAATATTTATCTGATCCAATACTTTGATATCTTCTCTTGCTGGGTAGGCAAACGAAGTCTGTTTAAAAGCAATTTCACCTTCAAATCGATGAAATCTATCCGTATCAGCAGCAATCGTGAGTTCTTGGTCTTTTTCTAATATTTCGAATACTCTTTCTGTGGCACCTAGACTCCCTAATAAGGTTGCATATAGATTTCCTAAACCTGCAATGGCGCCTCCCAGCATGGCTGTAAACATGGAAAAAGATACCAAATCCCCTGCTGGCATTTCACCCGACTGAACCATTTGTGCACCTCGAAATAATATAAACAAAATACAGCCAAAAAGGAGGGCAATGACGAAAGCGAAAAATACTCCGCGTATCCTTGCAAACCGCAGAGAAACGGTTACTACATCATCCGTGATGTCTTTGTATTTATTGGATTCAAACTTTTCAGCGGTAAAAGATTTAACGACTAAAAAATTTTGGAAAGTTTCGTTTACTAGATTAGCAGAATCGGCAATTCTTTTTTGTCTTTTTCTCGATAATCGGCGTATGTATCTTCCAAAAAACATAGCTCCTACAACGACTACGGGAAAGGTCATAAGCATGATGAGTGCGAGTTTAGGTGCAGTATAGGCTAAAAAAGCAATACCTCCAACCAAAATGACAATCTGCCGAATGAACTCAGCCAAACTATGTGATAAAATCGCTTGAACTTGTTCGACATCGGTAGTAATCCGACTGATTAAATCTCCTACCCTTTCATTTTCAAAAAACAAGATAGGTTGAGTAATCAGTTTTTCGTAAAGTTCTTGACGAATAACTGCAATCCCATTTTCAGAAACAATGGCAAAGAAATAGGTTCTTAAGAATGAAAATAGAGCTTGGACAATAACCATGGCGATCAATGCTATACCGAGTTGGTTTAAATCGTAACTCATGGTTGCTTCACCGGTAGCAACATTGACCATCTCCCCTATAACCTTAATAATTACTAGGAAAATCATACTTCCGGTGACAAGCATAAGCATCGCAAAGAAAAAATAAATCAAATTAGGTTTGATGTATTTAAAAACTTCGATGCCTTTTAATAAGGATGCTTTACTCAGTTTTTTAGAACTGCTTTTATCTAGTGCCTCTGCCATTTTCTTGTCGTCTTAAAGCTTAAAACATGACAAAGATAATTAAGTTCTCATTGGTCGACACTAATAGTAGCCAGTTAGACTAATATAGGAAAGTAATAGAAAAAGGGTCGAAGTTTGTGCTCTTCGACCCTTTTGTTAATACTAAGATTAATACAATTTATTTTATCAACAACATCTTCTTCACATCACGTTTTTGATCAGTGATCAATTCGTAATAATAAACTCCTTTACCGCTAATGAAGGACTTGTCAATCACAATCTGGTTTCTTCCAGGTTTAGATTGAATTTGTTCTCCATAGACTAACTGTCCATTGATGTTACGGATTTGTAACATAACATCTTTAACATCTGGAGTAAAGAATTCGATGCTGGTCGTTTCTGACCATGGATTCGGACTGTTTTGATACAGAATAAATCCATCTGTAATTTCTGAATTAAACAAGTTCACTTCTAGATCCATCACTTGATCATCCTTGTAAGCTTCCGCTTTTAAGATATCGCTACTAATATTCATTACTTCACTCAACCAAGTTTTCTTATAAACTTGTAGTGTAACAGTAAATAGTTCGTGTTTACCGATATCAAGACCATCTTGATCGTTCCAACTGACAAGTACATCTCCGTCTTCATTGATTCGGAAATTACTTTCAGTAAAGTTTGCTTGATTACTGCTTAAGTCAATCACATCCATTGCACTCTCATCAATGTCAATCGTTAACTGATATCCATCAATTAAATCTTCAGTATAATAAACCACAGGTACCTCGATTAGGTCTCCAGCTTGGAGTGCCTTATCATTGATATTTATACTTAAAACATTTTCTGTTCTGCTTTCTTGTTGAGTGTCTCCATTAACATTTGCGATCACAGTATTATTAACATCACCTACTTTTACTGCAATAAAATCTCCTTGAGTGGTTTGATCAAATGGTGCGACCATTAAATCTTCATCAAAGTTTTCTTGCAATGCATTTTCTGGGTGAATAAATTCATAATCTGCATCAACTAATCGCCAACTGGTATTGTCTTCAAAGGCTTCAATTTCGCCCAGTAAAAGTTTTCTCAATTCGATGGCATCTAGCACGGTAATCGATTTAGATTTATTTACATCTGCTGCAATCAATTTGTAAGGTGTATTTAATGATTGCTGATTTAATATATGCTTCTGTATTAATATTAAATCCAGTGTAGAAACACCGTTTTCTGCTTCAACATCTTTGCCTGGCACTACTCTGTAAGTGTCTCCAAATGGCATATCACTAAAAGCATATTCACCATCTACACCTGTCATTAAATTCGGCATTCCAGACCCTAGAAGGTCTATTCCAACCTCATCCACCGGCAAGCCTATTTCTGTCATTATTTTACCGTAAATATCACCAGTAAAAGGACTTGAACAGAAACCATCTGGGTCTCTAACTTCCCAAATAGGTAGACATGAATCAAACACTACTCCATCTTGATAAAAGTAAATGCTTTGCTCAAACACTCCGATATCACTGCAATCAAATACTTCTGTTTGATCATTTGGATCAGTATCTGAGAATGATGTTGTGATCGGGCTGCCATTATCACATGGTAATCCTGCTAATCCAATAGTGTCTGAGTCTACGGTTACTGTCATATCTGGACCTATAAAAAGCATGTATTTCTCACACTTAATTTCAGGTTCTAATCCTTCGATAGTAATCGTCCATTCGCATGTATCAGCATTGCCACATAAATCTATCGATATAAATGTGTACTCCCAAGTACCTCCTAAAAGAGTATCCATAGGCGAACCATTTTCTAATGTATCTAATGTAACTACATCTAACTGATCTGTGTAAGTAACAAATAGTGTATCTATTGTAGATGTACAATCAGTTACTGTCACTTCATTATCAAATATAAGATCACAATCAGGACCTAGTACAAAAACACTTGAATCTGATGGACATTCTAAGACTGGCGCAGTCTCATCTACTATCATGATCACCTGTGTGTGCATAAATTGGCCTGTACCAGCATGTACTAACTGACAAGAATCAGTCACAGTCCATACTCTATTTATACCATCTGGACAGCCATCACCATCTCCAACTACAACGTCTTCAAAAGTAACTGTAATAGGGCCACATGCATCAAAATCTCCAATAATTTCAGGAAAGCCTAAACTATCAGGCGAAATAGACACACAATCCATAAGTAATGTATCAGCTGGATATTCTACATCAGTTGCCACGAATAAATCATCCGTATCTAAACTTACAATTACCGTTTGATCACAAACATCCATTGTATCATTCGTAATGGTATTTACGATGTGATATTCATATGTAATAAACCCAACATTGCATTCATCAAGTACACTATTTTCATCTACTTGTACTTCAAATATGTTAAAGCACATAACGTCTTCATCTATAATGACAGCCATTGTATCAGGGTTGGCTAAGTATTCATTACAGTTAAGTTCAATGTTGCTTTCCGGACAAGAGTACGGCAATTCAACTAAGTCTACATAAATACAAGACTCACAGAATAGCGTATCACCATCTACAACTATATCAACTGATATGGTATCCTTTTTAAAGGCATCATTACAGAAGTAAGTTATGTCCTCTACAATAATTTCGTCTACTTCGATAGGGTCACCGCAGTCTGTTACACCGGAGAATAAAGCGGTAACATCTACAGTAGCCGTTCCTGTCATAGGGTCTATGAAAATAGTATCATTCATGACATTGTCACATGTCAGTTCAAAATTATCTTCGATAGCTACGATGGAAATAGCTTCATTCGTACATCCGTTTGCATCTGTGATTGTAACTCCATAATCACCTTCGGTGACTGGGGCAGATAAACTTGGGTTTTGCAAGGTACTAGTAAAGCTATTAGGACCTTCCCAAGACCATGTTACTGCATCACCTCCTGTTTCATTGAGCATAGCTGATTCATCTGGACAAACCGTCACATCAGCTACTTCAATCGCTGGTGTAGGGTTTACAATTACTGTAACCTCTGCTATGTTCATACAGCCATTAATATCAGTTTCAGTTACCGTGTAATCTCCTGCCACAGCTGGATCTACTGTAATCATTGTACCTGTACCTGTAAAGTCATTCGGGCCTGACCAACTAAACGTTGAACCAGTGCTTCCCGTGACAGTAAGTGTAATTGGGTCCCCTTCGCAAACAGCTTGTGGTTCCGCAATTTCTGGTGTAGGATTAGGATTAACCACTACAGTCGTTGTACTTACATTACTACAGTCTTCATCATTTGTTATGGTTACTGAATAAACTCCTGCTACTGCCGGATTCACTATTGGGTTTTGTAAATCACTACTAAAACCATTAGGGCCTCCCCATAGCCAAGTGACTGCTTCTCCTCCTGTTTCTGACAAAGTAACCGCTTCGCCTTCACAAACAGGACCACTATTAGAAGCTGTAACAGCTACCATACACAAGACAACTTCTTCTGGATCATGGTCATCTTCATCACCATTCATATTATCCAATTCATCATCTTCCGGACTTTCTGTATCCATTCCGTTATTGTCATCTGGAGTACTATCAATATCATCACCATCATCCATACTAATCTCTGCCCAATTCGTTATACTAGAACCAACAAAATCTGCATCAATGGTTAATGTTATAGGTAAAACAGTGGATGTACCAGCTGGTAATGTACCTATCGTTGTAATCGCTTGACTTGCATCCATTGGATCAAGTACAAATACGGTATTAGAAGCAGTTAAAGACATTCCTGTAGGAATATAATCTGTCACTTCGATATTGCTCGCATCCAAGGTTCCTTGGTTTACAACGGTGATATTAAACTCAATATCATCGCCTGCTTGAGGTAAACCAGTAGTTACTAATTCTTTGATTAGTGCTAAATCATAAATTTGCTCTACTTCTATTTCTTCTGGATCATGATCGTCTTCATCTCCATTCGTATTGTCCACTTCATCATCTTCAGGTGATTCTGTATCCGTTCCATTAGTACTATCAGGAGTACTATCTGCATCATCTCCATCGTCCACAGCAATTTCAGCCCAATTTTCTATGGAGTCTCCCATAAAATCACTGTTGATCATAAGTGTAATACTTAAATCTATGCTTTCTCCCGCATTCAAGTTTGTGATAGAAGCAACCGCTTGAGACGGATTTAATGGAACTACAGAGAAATCTGTATTTCCGCTACCAAAACTCATGTCTGATGGAATGTAATCTACAACACTTATGTTGGCTGCATTAACATTACCTTGATTAATCACTGTAATTGTGAATGTTACTTCATCACCAGGAGCAAAAGGTCCTTCAGCACTAATGGTCTTGATTAGAGCCAAATCGTAAATCTCTATTTCTTCTGGGTCATGATCATCTTCATCATCTGGGTCATTTACCTCATCATCTTGCGGGTCTCCATCATTATTTTCGTCATCATCTGGATCACTATCTACATCTTCTTCTGGATTGCCGTCTTCATCATTTATTTCCACAACTTCTGACACATTGTAGTATGCTCCTTCTTCAGAACATTGAGTTACCTCAAGTTCTATGAAGATCGAAGTACTTTGTCCAGGAGCTAAAGGTCCAGGGACAGTTGTGTAGGCATTACTTCCATCATAATCCCAATCTACATCAGCAGCAGCTGTGAAATTAAAGCCACATGGAATGTAATCTACCACTAGTATATCTGTCAAGGTAATGTTTCCTTGATTGAATAATTGGATTTCAAACTCAACCATATCTCCATAACCAAATGGAGTGGTCGGTTCTTCAGCCAAAGTCTTAATTAGTGCAATATCTGCTACATCTGGACCAGCTGGATCGTTATCATCTTCATCATCAGAATTAGATGGATCATCTGGATCTCCCTCTGTTTCGTTATCATCGTCACTATCTAACTCTACATCGTTATCATTATCTGGATCATTGTCTGGTTCACTATCGATATCATCGAAAGTCATACCATCAACATCTGTAAATGTAGATATCTCAGCTTCATTATACCAAGACCTTGTGTCTGGATTTTCCACTGCGTCAAAGGTCAAAATGATTACTAAATCTTCAGTAGCACCTGGATTTAATGGTCCGTCAATTGTTGCTGTTGCAATATCACCCGTTAAACTCCATAATGGATTTAATGCAGCATTGAAACTATAACCTTCTGGTATGTAATCTGAAATCTCAATATTGTAAGCAATTTCAGGTCCTTGATTTTCTACTTCTATCGTAAATAGATGCGATTGTCCATAAATATATGGTGGAGGGGTATTTAGAACTTTAGTAAGTGCTAAATCAAACTCTTTACAAATTAAACAATCGTTATTGTCCTGTACTTCAACCTCGATGATACAAAAATCAACATTTCCGTTTTCATCAGTGATGGTCAAGGTTACCATATTTGTACCTACATCACCACAATCAAATAATAAAGAATCTTGTCCTTCAAAACTTAATTCGAAATCTTGTCCACACGACGCAAAACTTCCGCCATCGACCATTTCAGGATAAATCCAAGCCATTTCTGCATCTATGACTCCATCGTTGTCTATATCCATACATGTTAATCCTACAGATAAGCCATCAATGCAGTATGCAGTAGGATTCTTACAATTTACAACAGAAAAGACTAATGAAGTATCGGCAACATTGCCACACATGTCTTCTACGTTTACGATCATACTGTGATCACCTAATGGGAAGGTAGCCATGATACTCAACATATCTCCAGCACCCGTATCTTCTACAAAAAATACTCCATTTGTATCAATAGTATATCTCCATTGAAGAGAGTTTCCAGGTGTACAATCATCAGAGAAACTGAAATCAAAAGATAAAAATTCACCTTCACAATTTAAATCATACGAACAGAATGTGTCCGGGATTGTAGGTGCTACAATTTCAGGATCGATGAAGTTATTTATTTTAAATGTTTGATCATAGGTCCATGGCTCAAAATCTGGATCTGTAGCCACCTGACACCAATCAATCACTGACCATTTTCTTAGAATCTTAAAACAAGCCACACCTGAATCATCAAAAGAAAATACTTCATCAACATAGTTGATACCTATAAAATCACATTGGTCTTCATCAACCAAAGGATACGCATGTGCTGGGTTTAAGAACTCTGGATCTAATTCTGTAGAAGTACAAGTACTTACAAGATTAGAATCCAACGGCCATGTAATGTTGTCTTCTGTAAAAGGAGAAGAATGATCGATAGTAATTGTCTGAGTACAAGACGATGTGTTTACATTATCTGCAGCTGTGAAAGTAATTTCAATAGTACCCGTATTACATTGATTAATGTCTACAGATTCAGTATGTGTAATCGTTACTCCACAAGCATCAGTTGCCGTTGCTTCACCAAACTGTGCTGTTAAGTCATCAAAGTTTATAAAATCACCACATTCTAATACTTGATCATCTGGACAAACAACTACAGGAGAAACTTTATCTTGAATCTCCGCAGAAACCATACAGTTGTTATAAAATCCAGACTTGTCAATGGCTCTAAATCCTACCATGTGTTCTGCTCCTGCATCTTCACAACAGAACTTAACTGACTCGCTCCACCCACAAATATCTGTTAGCTCAACTACATAATAAAATTCACCACTAAACTCATCTATTACTGTCCATTCGTTTGACACAGAATTTACTACATAGTTACCATTAACACTTGGTTCAGCTGCTGCCCAATTTGTATAGGTTGCAGGATTGTGCCCAGGCCAAGTAAAGTCTCCTTCATGTGCTGCGTCAGACAGTCCAATTAGGAAATTAGTTGCGGCAACATTTTGGACTTGAGTGTGTACCCAGTCGTTTTCTTCAGCGTTATCTAACCATACTAAATATCCACCATAAGCCTCAGCTAGTCTCTCAGCTGTTTGTGCACTATTCGTAGTTTTTGATAAATAGTAAAAGTGTTCATTGTATTCTCCTAAATAATTGAAAGCTTCAAAAGAAGGAACCTCACATGGACAATCTCCATTATCCATACGCTGTACTAGGAAGTTAGTTAAATAGCAATCATCGTAACTACCATCATCAAAAACTTCAGCTGGAACAACAGCCATTCCTGTGCTATTTAAGCTCACTGTTGTAAATTCATCACAAACTGCTACAGGAGGTGTTGCATCGACTACTTCTACGTTAATAGAACAAGAAGCAGAGTTTTCGCATCCGTCATATACTGTATATGTTATTGGATGGATACCTGGTTCTAATATTGCAGATTCGGTAGTCCAGTTGTTTAAAAATCCTCCGGGATAAGTAATGTCGATGACTAAGTCTTCAGAACAGTCATCACTGATTGTAGGAGATTCGAATTTCACTTCTGCTGAACATTGCGAACCATCAGTATAATGTAATTGTCCAGCAGGACAAGTAATTACTGGGTCTTCAAAATCAGCTACTTCTATGATTTGCGTATGTTCTTCTAGTACACCTACTGTACACCAAGATTCGTAAATATCCCACATTCTCATGTACTTTTTAACACAACCGTCATCTGAAACTAAAACTGTTTCCACAGTTACTCCAGCATTGCAATAAAAATCAAAATCAGGATAAATAGCTTCTCCATAGATGGTAGGTACACCCGTCATTTCTAAACTTGGGAATCCATTTTCATCATATGTTACATCAGAACAAACTAACTCTGTTCCGTCTTCAACTTCAAAATCATCTGGTAATTCGATTAAACCAAAATCTAATCGTTTTACTTGAATCAATTGAGAACAAGGTTCAGACGAATTACCAAAAGCATCTGTCGCTTGATAAGTTCTTGTTACTTCTTTAATATACTCATCATCGCAATGTAATGGCGTGATGGTTTCTTCTAAGATTTCTAAATATGCATCTGTACAATTATCGAAGTGGATAGGTCTATATGTATCCACAGCATAACATGGTACAACAATATCATCACATTCGATGACAGGAGGAAGTTTGTCTTCTACTGTGATATTTGCCCAACAAGAGTTGCCTGAGCAACCATCTATTAATTTAGCTGTCAAATCTTCTCCTATGTGCTCATGTCTTACATAGTTGTCATTTAAGACATTTCCATATTGATCTAATAACATTATACCGTAAGCAGCCATGTTAGTAGCATTACCTGCCAAGATTGTTGCAGGAACAACTTCCGTTTCACAATCTGGACCTAGAGAAATATTTACATAATTTAAGCACGAGATTGCTCCATCAACTGCACCTACACTAATGCCTACAGAACCAGGGTTATAACATGATCCCACACTACAAGTAGGAGTAACAGCAATTTCGTAATCTCCTATTACTGCTTCCCAACTAACTTGAACTGAGGTACCTGTATTTGGTCCAACTATAGTCCCACCACCCAATGGCAAACTCCAAGTATATGTGCAACCTGGTGCTCCTTCAATAGAGTAATCTGCAATTGTGTTAATACAAACTGAGGCAATTCCTTGATTATCTATAGTGGTTCCATCATATTCACAAGCATCCGCGTGGAATAAATGAAAATATCCATCGTCATTTGCAAACTGAATGGTGTACCCTTGTCCATCTATATGTACCCCTTGTAAAATATAATCACTTGTTCCATCACCATTAGGTACTTCTGGAAGAATGTATCCTGCTAAACCAGTGGTGATTGGTATCGGAGCTCCTGGGGGAGCCGGACTTGCAATATCATAAAAACCAATTGACTGAGCTAAGTACCAAACTTGTCCACTAGGTGCCGTCACAATTATCTCTTCAGAAAACTGTCCATTTCCTTCCTCAGTAGCATTCCCTAAACAAGTACAAGGATCTGTTGCGCTTACTTCAATGGTATATAAACGAGCTGGATCATGATCATCTTCATCATCATAACCTGTACCCATTAAGAAATCATCAAAGGCTCCACCTGGAGTACCTCCAAGATCATTTGTGTTACTCATATCTGGGCTAGAATCGATATCTGCGCCCGATAAGTCATTACCATTATTATCCTGAGCTGACGCAATTTCTGCATAGTTAATCAAGACCACACCGTCAAATGTTGGTAATATCTCTATGGTAATGGTTGTATGGAACGTTTGATACGGCATCAAGCCACCTGGAATATTTAGTAATCTAGTAGCATTACTACCTGATACTAACCAATTATTATCGGCTAACCTTGTACCTTCTGGTAAGTAATCTACAATCGAAATATTGTTCGCCGTGATGCTACCTTGATTAGTTATATAGATATCAAATTCTACAAAGTCTCCTATTTCAAAAATCTTTTGCTCTGAAGATTTAGTCAATGCTAAATCAAAGTAACTAGTAAATACTAAAGCGACATCATGATCATCCTCATCGATTTCATTGTGATCTGAAATTAAATTGTCTGTGATATCATCTGGATCAGCACCAATGTCATTCGATCCATCATCATCAGGCGTAGAATCAAAATCATAGTTGTCTCCATCAGGATCACCTACAGAGAAACTAGACACTTCAGCATAATTAAAAAGAGGTCCATCTAAATAATCATCATTAACTTTTAGTCTGATAGGAATATTTACAGAAGCACCTTGTGCTAAAATATTTTCATAAGTGTACTCAAGTATATTACCACTCAAATTCCATCCAGGGTTTAGGCTTGAACTAAATTCAAAATTTGGATTTAAATAATCCACGACATCAAATTCCTCGATATCTACAAATCCTTGATTAAACACTGTTATTTCAAATTCAACTAAATCACCGGCTTTTACGATGTCATTTCCGACTACAATTTTTCTTAAGGCAAGATCTAAAATGAGTACTCTCGCTGGATCTTCATCATCTTCATCATCTGTTCCGTTTCCTGTTAAAATATTATCCGTAATACTGGTTACCTGTCCACCATTATCATTAGTATTATCATCATCAGGTACAGAATCAATATCATCACCTGGATCACCAAAGAAATCTAAGGCTCCAGATATTTCCGCCCTATTTACATAATCTTCAAAGGCAAATGCATTTGTGACCACTAAATGTATATCTACAGTCGTCGAAGCATTTGGAAATAATAAACCAGGTAATTTAGTTTTAGCAGAGCTATTAACTGCATCATAAGCCCAATCTGGGTTCAAGCTTGCATCAAAAATATAGCCTGCAGGGATATAATCCGTAACTGTGATTTCATCCGCGATCATTTCTCCTTGATTGTATACTTGGATTTCGAATGTTGCAGTGTCTCCAAGTTTTACATATTGATTACTTGTCAAAATTTTGATTAGGGCTAAATCAAAAGTTTCAGGTAATTTTAAACCAATATCAAAAGTGTAATCCGTAATGTCTACATCTGCAGTTAGCACTTTTATTGCATGATTACCATCCAATGCTGAACAAACATTGTCCACTTGGATATAATCAGAATTAACTCGACTGCCATTTACATTATCAGTAACTAAATAATAATCACTATTATAATTGTAGTAATACGAATTAGGATTGTAATTAGCATAATCTAATGAGATATAATAACATTCATCATGGATTAATCCATCCATATTTCCATCTCCATCTCTATCTACATTAGCATTGTTAAAGTAATAATTACCCTTAGCATCTGTTTTAGTTCTACCTATTACATTACAATTTTCGTTATAAAGTAAAACATCTATATCTGCTAGAGGAGCTTCATTTGCATCTTGAATTCCATTGCCATTTTCATCTTCCCAAACGTAATTACCTATTTCTATAGCAGCAGGATCACATGCTCCAATAATATTACCAAATCCACTCGCTTTTCCAAAGTTAGTCAGTGGATCTCTTCTATATAATTGGATAGCAGATACTTTATCTCCATTATCTGTTTTATATCTGTGTAAACCTCCAGAATATGAATCTGCTACTGGATCAAATACTGCGGAAACAACTTCTCCAGAACCAGGGTGAGCATATATAGAACCTAAGCTTGTTTCTGGGTGATAGTTTGGATTTGTAATCCAGAAGTCATCACCAAAAAATTCACCTCCATCAGGTCCTTGTCCGTTTCCTGCTCCCACACCTGTATAGGCACCAGCTGTTCCATTACTCTCTAAAGTCCAACTACCTCCATTATTCCAAGCTACGAGCAAATCACCAAATTGCTGATCTAAACGACTATCATTGGCAAGATTACAGTATCGATGTCCTATTCTATCTGATAGAGCTAGTAACATATTACCTTCATCAGAAAAATCTATATCCGTTAACCAATGGCTGGTAGCATAACTATCAGCAGCTCCATCCCATCTGCCTTCTATATCCGTTCTAAATACAGTTGTAAATGTTTGAGAACTTAAATCCATTTCTTGTACTACTGCCTCTGCCTGAGTAACATTGATGGCACTCATAGGCGAACAAGTAGATCCTACATATAATTTATTATTGTATAATTTTAAAGCAAAGATTTTTTCTTCGGGACAGCTAGTCGGCACACTTATAACCTCCGTTGTGGATGATACAGGGTTTGTAACATCTATTTTTACGATGGTATTATTAAACAAATTAGCTACATACAAAAATTGACCATTATTCGTTAAGGCTATTGATCCCAAACCAATTTTACCAACTTGATCCCCAAAGGCACAATCTAAAGGGTTCGTATTGTTCAATGTACCAGAGGGTACACCTAAATCCGACAATGTAGTTAATAAAGTTGTAGAAGGACTACCGTTTAAATTTGAGGTAGCAAATATAGCATCATGACCATGTGAGGTAAATGAGGCGTTTTGCTTTACGAAAGCTGCACTATATATAATACCAGCTGATTTATCATATTCTAGACCCCAAATCGAACCAGTTTCATCTTTGTTAGCATATACTGCCGGACTAGAAGAACCATTAAAGCCAAAATTTAGACCCACAATAGTGGTCGCATTTCCGTCAGCTCCACCCACTTCATTAGCAAAGCATGTAACAAAAATGTCTGGATTTTCGGCGCATAATTCCACATCGCCAATTAAGCCTAAGCTTAATTCACAATTCGGAACTTCAGCGAACTGAATATCCGTTTGACTATTTGTTGATTGAAAGCTTACTTGATAATCAGAAGCATAATCGTACTCTATACGAAACGTCTCGCCATCCGACAATCCTGAAAAACTAAAATCACCATTAAAATCTGTAATGGTTTGACTGATTAAGCTGTTATCCTCGTCAAATAATGATACCAGAACGTTTGCTAGTCCTGATTCACTGTCATTAGAACTGTTTAGATTTTGGTCATCATAAACAGAACCTTCGAGCATACCGCTACTACATTGAGCTGCTACATTATTTGTACTCAATAAGGTGAGTACTACAATAGGTATAATATAAACATACCTAAAGAATGTAAGTGTTAGTTTCCTCATTTTAAAAACCTTAGTTATTATTTGTAAAATCTTAGTCTAACCCCTAGAAAGGAGTTTGTTTTACTGTAGATGGGTATGTTTGTGTTTCGGTTTTGGAAATTACCAAGCGGTGTTTAGTCGCATGGCAATTAATGCAAATATATAAAGTATTTTAAACATTACACATATATATTAAAAAAAAATATAATTTGTACTCATATGGAAGCAATCATACTTAAAAAAGGAAAGGAAAAATCACTTAAAAGATACCATCCTTGGGTGTTTTCAGGCGCTATATACTCTAAAGCCCCTTTTGAAGATGGTACAAATGTTAAAGTTTTAGACGCTTACAAAGTATTACTAGGAATAGGCTATTACACAAATGGGAGTATTGCCGTTCGGATGTTAACTTTTAAGGACGAAGCTATCAACCAAATGTTTTGGAATACAAAAATTGAAGTTGCCCTCAACAAAAGAATTCAATGGAACATACTTAATGATCATACCAATGTCTACAGACTCATTCATGGAGAAGGAGATGGTATTCCAGGACTTGTGATAGATGTCTACAACCATAGTATTGTAGTCCAATATCACAACCCAGGCATTTACAACTTCAGGAAGGAAATAATGAATGCTCTTGGCGCAAATTTTCCTAAAAACCAATTCAGTATTTACGAAAAAGGGGTGGGTCACTGGGCGCTCGAAAGTGGATTAAACCTGAAACCAAGCGAACCAATTATTGAAGAAGGAATGGAAAATGGGATCCTTTTTAAGGTTAATATTAGTCATGGACAAAAAACTGGATTTTTCATTGACCAAAGACCTAATCGAAAATTGGTAGAACAATTTAGTTTTAATAAAAAAGTTTGTAATCTATTTTGCTACACGGGTGGGTTTAGTATGTATGCCAAACGAGGGGGAGCTTCTTCTATAGACTCAGTAGATATATCGCAAACGGCATTGGACATAGCCCATGAAAATGCTCAATTAAACAAACAAAAAGATGGTCATCACTTTCTGTCGGCAGATATAATGAAGGTATTAGATGACCCAACTTTTCCTATATATGATTTAATGATTGTAGACCCTCCTGCCTTTGCAAAGAGTGTTAGAAAAAAACACGCAGCGGTTAAAGCATACCAACGATTAAATGTGCTAGCGTTGCGTAAGGTTGCACCAGGAGGAATTATGTTTACTTTTTCTTGTTCTCAGGTAGTCGATCCACTATTATTTGAAAACACCATACGCTCTGCAGGTATTATTTCAGGCCGAAAAATCAGTGTGCTTAAAAAACTCAGCCAAGGCATGGATCATCCAGTAAACATTTTCCATCCAGAAGGAAGATATCTAAAAGGTTTAATGTTAGCTGTAGAGTAGCTAGATTTTTTATTTTTTACAGTCTGCTAGATGTTTTTTTTTACCTTTATGAGAGATCGTTTTAGCTGTATCTACTCCTAAAACCAATACACCAAGAATGAAGAAAACTTTTGTAGCCGCATTCTCAATTTTTTGGCTATTAATCATCTTAATCGAATACGGAAATAAACATTTTCTGCATCGTTTAGCTTTCGAAAATTTTAAATTTCCGGGATTGGCAGTCCTAGTCATTAGCTTTATAAGCCTGGCTACTTTTGTATCGAGCAATTACAACAAGAAAATCGGAATTGGAAAACAATGGAATGGTATATCTATGATCCTTTCTTTTTTCCTTTTTTTACTCTTTGTCATCTATCCTAATTTTGAATATGGAGGGTTACAAGCTTCGGCTTCTTATTTATTTATTGCCTTCTTTAAATGTCTGGGAGTATTTCTTAGCGTTGCCTTTATTTGGCTCTCAGGACTTTTTGCTGGACAGTGGATAAATAAAAAACTAGGTTTTCAGCTACATAAATACCATTCTTCCTACTTAGACCTGTGTACTGGTGTTTTGGTTCAATGTTGTTTATTATTGTTAATCGCAGCGATTGGTTTACTTAATGCATTTGTCATAATACCTCTATTGTTGCTACCATTTATTATCAATTATACTTACTTGGGTCCTTTTTTTAAAAAAGCACTTTTAGCACCGGTCTTTACAAGAACGAAAGATTCGCCTATTGTGGTTAGCTTATTTCTACTCTTTGCTTTTTTTATGAGTATTAATTTCATTACCAATATGGCCCCTTTCCCAAGTGGTTTTGATTCTCGTAATTATTATATAAATATAAGTAGACTATTGGGTCTTAATGGAGGCTTAATAGAAGGCTATCAACCGTATCCTTGGTCCTTATTTATTGCCCAAGGTTTTGCTGCTTTTAAAAGTTCGTACGTAGCGCTAATGCTTTCATTCAGTTCTATTGTGATTTGTTTATATGGCGTGTTTGAATGGTGTAAAAACTACTTAAATCTATCCACATTGCATTCGATGATGGTCATTTTAGCCTTTGCTATTATACCGGCAGTTGGGAATCATATGTTTATCGAATTAAAAGTAGATTTCGGATTAATGATTTTTCAGATGGCTTCTGTGCTATTATTGTTTGACATTATCGCAAAATATAAGGACGAGAAAGCTGTCTCATTTAAAGATTTACTGCCGCTGATCATTGTATTAGGTGTTTATTCTGGATTTGCCACAAGTATCAAGGTAATCAACTTGTATTTAATATTTTCCATAGTAATCATATGCTGGACCATTTATTTTAGGTTTTTAGGCTTCCTAAGTCTTTTTATGATTTTAATGGGACTTACCATTATCGGAGATTTTGATGCCATCAGTGGTTTAAGTGAATACCACCTTAGCATGGACATCATTAAATACGTTTTGTTTTTTGGTGGAATTGCCTTGTTTGTTCTTTTGATGATAAGACAGCCTAAAAAGGGAATGTTTATGGTTAAATCTACAGCCATTTATGGTTTGATTATTTTGTGTATGATGGCTCCGTGGTTGGGTAAAAACTACATTGAAACAAAATCATTAAGTCCTAATAAAGTACTTTTCGGGAAAGCTATTGGTCCTGGTATCAACATGAAGAAACTAGTCAATACATATAATCGATCTAAAAAGAAGAATAAATAGCATGAATACCAAAACACATATGCTACATCCCTTTAAGAAGTTTATATGGCTTATCTGTCTATGTAGCTTTCTTTTTCCCGTATTTTCTTCTGCTCAAGGCACTCTAAAAGATGGGAATGCAAAACGAGAAGAAATCCAACGATATTTTGGTTATGAGACCTTAATGTATAGATATCTGACTATCCCTTATGACTTAAGCATGAATACTAATGAGCGTGGGGATTTTGTAGACATTGGATTTTTATTTTTGATATTATTGCCTCTACTTTTCTTTATCAAATACCGAGAAAAGTGGTGGGTACTGATAGGCATGCCTATCCTACTCCTGTTTCTATTTGTCATTTCCACCTCTAATGGTTTTATTTTCCAGCACAGCACCAATCAATTGCTGGTCAATAACAGTGGACAAACCCATTATGAAATAAATGGGGAAAGTGATGGCATAGCTATGATCATCATTAAGGCCATGTATAATGTTAATAATGCAATCTATAAACCCTTCAATGCATTAGGCAATGCCGTTTCTGGAGAGCAAGATTATGTAACTTATCCTTTAGTGTTACTTATTTTTATTGGTATTTGTGCTTTGTTGTTTTTCAATTTCAGGAAAAATGGGAGTTGGTTTAAATTACTTGCGGCCTCGCTCTTTTTAGTCTATATATTCTTTTGGTATATATTATCATCTGGTATCATCTGGTATGGATTTTTTGGATGGTTGTTAGGTGTAGTGTGTATGGTATTATTATTGCCTGACAATACCAAGAGTACGATCAATAGGTGGACCTATATGGGCAGTTATACCATTATTGGTTTATGGATAATAGTGGCTTTTGTATCTCGAATGTCAAATATAAACCCTGGAGGTGGTGCAGCATCACTGGGTAAAAATATGGTTAATCCAGTCTTTCTCCAACAAGTGGTAGGAAAGGCCAATGAGAAACAAATCTTAGACATGTTTTATCATGATCTGGGATCGGCCACTAAAAAAATAAATAGAGATAAAAACGCTCTAGTGTACAGAGTCGGAACGAGCTTTAGCTATTTTATCGACAACAATCATAAAAGAGTCTTCATGGATAACCAATTAGGTTTTTTCAGAAGATTGGAGAAAAGATATCCAGACAAACAAGAGCGTGCAGACGTTTTAAAAGCATCAAACTTTAAATATTTGATTATAGATTTAAATACCCCGACATTGGACAATACCCCAGAACAAAGTCTTGTAGATAAATTTAATGGTCTAATAGAGTTTGTATATAAAAACCCAAAAGTGAAATTACTCGCAACTAATAGACAAGTAAAAGTACTAGGCCCAGATGGGAAGCCGACAAATAAGCTGGCTTTTAATATCTTTGGTAAAGTGGTCTCCAATGGAACTTTTGCCATCTATGAGATATTGTAATATTAATAAACCGAATGCCAACTAATTTAAAAGATAAGGTCTACATCATCATTCCCGCAAAGAATGAGCAAAACCACATCTCTGAGGTAATTAATAAGACCTTGAATGCTGGTTTTAGCAACATCATTGTGGTAAATGATGGAAGTACAGACGAAACTAAATTAGTGGCGGAAAAGTATCCCGCTGTCAAAGTTCTTTCCCACATTATCAACCTTGGTCCTGGAGCTTCTACATATACTGGTATTAAATATTCTATAAAGAAAGGTGCAAAATACATTGCTACCATTGATGCTGATAATCAACATAATCCAGCTAATTTAAATAACCTACTCAACCATATCACGGAGCACGAACTGGATTTAGTGATTGGGAGTCGATTTATGAAGAAAAATAAAATTCCTTCCTCTAGAATATTCTATAATAAGATCGGAAACATCATCAGTTATTTTATTACAGGTGTGTATATGTCAGATAGCCAATCAGGCATAAAAATTATGGATAAAAGTTTTGCTGAGAAACTCGCTATGAATTACAATGGTTTTGAGTTTTGTATAGAAATCATTAAACAAGCAAAAATCCATGATGCAAAAATGAAAGAGATACCTATCGATGTCCGATACACTAAAGCCTCCATGCAAAAAGGACAAAATTTAGTGACTGGTTTTTCTATGGTTGCACGACTGTTAAAACCATTTTAGTTATTCTGAGTCTTCGTTCTTAACAAATTAATGATTCTTTTTTTCAATGCAATGCTTTGGTTTATCCTTGCTGCTTTTAATGCTTTTAATGCTTCAGTGGACTGATTTTTATCTGGATCAACCCATTGCTTCTGCAAACTAGTTAACCACGCATTTTTCTCAAAGTCCAGCAAAGTAGCACAGCCTCCAGCTATTTCTTTATATGCTTCTATGTTACTTAAAAACAAAGGCAACTTATAGGCCATGGCTTCTATGACAGGCATTCCAAATCCTTCATAGTGAGAAGTACTCAAATAAGCATCTGCGTGTTTATACCATGTGTTCTTTTCTTCAGTCGAAACATATCCTGTTAGGATTATTTTATTCGACCCTATATTTTCTAACTGCTGATAAAAGGCTTTATTTTTCCATCCATCACCGCCCAATATTACCAAGGAGTAATCATCGTTTTCTTTTACAAATTGTTCAAAGACTTCCACTAAAAAAGAATAGTTTTTTCTAGGTTCTATGGTTCCAACTGCCAATAAATATGGGCCTAAAATCGGTTTTGTTTCAGAACCTTCACTAAATGGAAATGAAGCTATTTCAGGGTAAAGTGGATATATTTTTTCTTTTAATTCATGATCAAAATGCACAAGTTCATTTTTGGTGGTTGTGCTATTAACAATGATTAAATCCGTTTGTCGTAAAATTTTCCTAATAAACCATTGGTGCATTTTTACGCTTAACCATGGATGAAATTGGGGATAGTGAATAGGACTTAAATCGTGTATTACTGTTAAGCGCTTTGTTCTCCTATTTATACGTAAAGGACCAAAATGAGCTGGTTCGATGACCAAATCAAAGCCTTGTCTATTTACATAATTAGGTATGTGGATTAAACTTCTCAGCCTTTGGTGCAGAGGCCATTTTTTTAACTTAATTAATTTAGTTTTTGCTTTAATCTTTGAGGATTCAAAAGGTACGATGCATTCTAGATTTGCATCGCTAAACTCTTGTTGAAACCATTCTAAAAGCATGGTGTTATAATGGCTAATACCTGCATTCTGCAAGAGTAGAGAATCACCATAAAAACCAATTTTTTTCATCCGTTTAATAAGTTGTTGTAGGCTCGAATATATTGGTCTACCGTATCTTGTAAATAAAACGTTTTTGGTTCACGATACTGCCAATCATCTTTCTCGGCTTGCTCGATACATCTTGCTAAGTCCTCTGCAGTTTGTGATTGCATCTCAAGGTAATGACCACCTACTACTTCCTTTAAAGCGCCTCTTCCAGAGCTAATAATATTTGTGCCTAAGGCCACCGATTCGGCGGCCACAAAACAAAACCCTTCTGAATACGATGGAATGATAACAGCTTTTGCTTGGCGCACCTTCGTTTTTAACTCTTGAAATTCCATTTGATCAATTAATCGAACATGATTTTTAATATCTAACGAATCGATTATTTGCTGAAGATGTTTTCTGCTTTGTTTATCATTGCTCACAATTAAATCTAAAAGTACAGCCTTGCCCTTTTGCTTTAAGATAGCCAATGCTTCCAAGATTAAGTGTATGCCTTTAGATACGCCTACCCTCCCATAATAGAGATAAGCTTTAGATGTTTCCTTTTGGTCACTCACATGGTATTCATCATAATTTAATCCATTATAAATCATCTGAACCTTAGCTTCCTTTATTCCAGCGTCAATGAGTGCCTGCTGCGTAAATTTAGATACAGCTATGAAGCGGCTAAATCTAAAACTAAGTATCCATTGTTCGAATAAGTAATGTAATAGTTTACTAGGTGCAGACATGTTTGGCAGTTTAAACCACAGTTTTGTCCAAGCCTCATGAAAGGTAATTATGGATTTCTTCTTATTTACATGAGCTGCTATTATTGCCGGTACGGCAGCATTGTAGGACGTTGTATGTATGATATCTGCATGGCTAGCTAAACGGATACATTTAAACCAAGTAAAAAAAGTAAATAAATATCTATTACTATATCTAGTTCTGATAATTTCTATACCCTGGTAGCTTTGTTGCGATGGTAAGCCTTCAGCGCCACTGGTAAAGACATAAACTTTGTTTCCTTTGTCGACAAGAGCCGAAGCCAGTTTTAGAAAGAGTGTTTCTACCCCACCTATTTTAGGATAAAAATTTTCGAGTACAAAGAGAATGTTCATTTAGATGGTTCTAATCTTGGTCATCATTGTCTAAAGCTATCTTTCTAACCAACTCAGTTATTTGTGATTCGAGTTTTTCTACAACCGCAGAAAGATAAAATACTATAGAAAACATGAAACCTAATGCTACAAAGATAATAGCATTTACATTGCTTTTTATGCCTAAGATTCGAGCAACAGGAACGGAAATTTCATTGGGTAAAAATGCAAGTGCACTTAAAGCTGTCCAGAATAAAACCCAAAATATAGTACTTGTGTACAGTCGTTTTTTACGTCTGTATTGTATAATAACCCTAGTTGCGTAGGTTATTGAAATTAAGGGTACTATCCACTGATATATTTCCAATGTCCAGGTTTAGACTATGTAAAATCAAATTTTATTCCACTATTTCTTAATTCATTAAAAATTCTAGGTTTAGGCTCAACTATTAAACATTTAGTATGTTATTTTTATAGAAATACTAACAATAATGACTGCAGTAGGAATAATTTTAGCGAGTGTTGTGACCATGGAATTTGTAGCTTGGTTTGCTCACAAATATGTGATGCATGGTTTTTTGTGGGTATGGCACGAAGATCATCACAAGCCTCATCATGAAAAAGATGGATTCTTTGAAAAAAATGATTTGTTCTTTTTAGTTTTTGCCATTCCAAGTATGCTTTGTTACATTTTCGGGACGCTATTTGCAGAGTACCGATTTATGCTATATATAGGTATAGGTATATCTGTTTACGGATTGATATACTTTTTGATTCACGATGTATATATCCATCAAAGATTTAAATGGTTTAGACAATTAGACAGTAAATACTCTAGAGGAATATTAAGAGCTCATGGGGCCCACCACGCTGTCCAAACGAAAGAAGATTGTGAGTCTTTTGGTTTGTTAGTTGTTTCTATGAAATATTTCCAAAAGCGAAAAAGAAAACTTGCGAGCTAATAATGCGCATGAATGCATACTTAAAAAGGAGAAAATCAAGGCTTGATTTTCTCCTTTTTATATTTATTGCACCATTAATTTAAAGCTTTGTCTTAAGCCGTACTCATCACTGACTTGGATAAAATAGATACCTTTTGCATTCGGCGCTTGAAAGCTATTTTCTCCTAATTTCATTTTACGCAATAGTTTACCATTACTATTGAATAGTTGTATGTTTTGCATCGATGATTTACAACTAATACGAACCTTTTCTGCTGGAGAAACGACATTGGACAAAAGCCTACAATTGTCTGATACATAATCCTCGGAGTGAGTAGATACTGGCGTGTTATTAAAAGCTTTAATTTCCTCGCAAACCGAAATGGTTTCCGTAATGTCAGGGCAAGGCAATTCTGCTCCATAATGAGCAAAGGCTGCAAAAGTAAATTCCACTACCCCACCTGGAGGAAACGTAAAAGTTTCCAGACCTAATAATCCTCTTCGTTCGCTAAAAGGTAAATCCTCAGAACAACTAGACCATTCTTCCATTTCTGCAGGATTGCCCGGAAAACAGTATTTAGTTACATCTGACGAACCTATGTTTAATCCTGTTCCCCCTAAAGTAATGGGGATATCATCTTGCCAGGTACCATTTAAATTTTGCAAATACCCTTCAAAAGTTGATGGCAAGGAAGAAATCGGACTACCATCATGATAAGCTATAAAATAATCGGTCGCTAGTTCTTTTAATGCACCATCCTCAAAAACAGTCGGTTTATCTATAAAAGAATAAGCCATAATAGGGATATCACTACCGAAAGTAGGAATCGGTAATCCATCACAGGAATCAGATTGATTGGTTCCATCTAAGGCATCCTGATTGTACGCATACATAAATTCGCAAGATTCACTATAACCTAAGTAATCATCGGCATAGCATCCAAGATCAGGATCGACAAACATAGCTATCCTAAAGTTTCTTAATTCTTCAAATTTTGTTTGAACTAATTTATAATCGAAAAAAGCAGTATGGCCTATGCTGTTTTGTCCTTCATAAATGCGGGCTAAAACTTGAACTTCCGTTTCTGTGGTTGATATAAGCTGACCTGGAGCATCACTTAAATGATATACATAATAAAAAGCATGATCCGCATCCTTTATATATGGATAATCTCCAGATTCAGGGTCATAAATGCCATCGCCATTTTGGTCAAAAAATGGAGCTAAGCCTGGAAGGTGGTTTGGCAATTCAACATTGAAGATTTCTTGGAAAAATGGATTTCCAACTGCTGGCCATGATAAAATATTTGCAGGAATCTCATCATCAATGCTTCCGTCCGCAAAATCATCCAAAAAAGAACCTATCTCTTGTTGGCTTGCTTCAAAAAACCTGTTAAATACAGGAACAAGGTCTTCATATGGAACACCTGTTTCTGGGTTTATAGGTCCTGTCAAACCATAATTTGTTGTTTGTTGCGAGTAGGTTTCTGCTGAAAGAAAAGCATTGCCGACTGGATCATATCCCGACAACCACAAAGAACTCGTAAATGTTGTGTTTGCTCCTTGTGCTTTAATGGTAAAACCTGCATCATTGAATGATGTTTGGAAGAGCTTATTACCATTATGAATGGGTACAGCAATTTGGCTGTTTTCCAGGACTGCATACTGGTCTTGGGCAAATAGGAATGTAGTCGATAGTAAAACGAAAAGTGGTATTAAAGTTTTCATACTAAATGATTTTGTGCTTGTTATATTGATACGATGATTGTCGAAGAAAGAACTACTATTTTTTTATTGGAAGTATACTCATTTTGTCGGCAAAAAGCACAAAAAAAGGGGTGCTACATAGTAGTCCCCTTTATTATTTATTTGTTTTCTAGTATTTAACTAAGCACTTTTTTCATAGTTTCTCCAATGGCAGCTGGTGATTCAACTACATGGATTCCGCACTCTCGCATAATTTTCATCTTTGCTTCAGCCGTGTCGTCTGCTCCACCGATGATAGCTCCTGCATGTCCCATCGTTCTTCCGGGAGGAGCTGTTTGACCAGCTATGAATCCTACCACTGGCTTTGTACCATTTTCTTTTATCCACCTCGCTGCATCAGCTTCCATATTACCTCCTATTTCCCCAATCATCACTATTCCATCCGTATCTGGATCTTCCATGAGTAACTGCACAGCTTCTTTTGTAGTAGTACCAGGAATCGGATCACCACCAATACCAATGCAGGTTGACTGTCCCATTCCTGCTTTTGTAACTTGGTCAACGGCCTCATACGTCAAAGTACCTGATCGAGATACAATCCCTATCTTGCCAGGGTTATGAATGAAACCAGGCATAATACCAAGTTTAGCTTCTCCAGGAGTGATAATACCAGGGCAATTAGGTCCTATAAGTCTTACATCTCTATCTTCGATGTAAGATTTAACTTTAACCATATCTTGCACAGGAATACCTTCTGTAATACAAACTATCAGTTGTAAGCCTGCATCCGCAGCTTCCATGATAGCATCTGCCGCAAATTTAGGAGGTACAAAGATGATCGATGTGTCTGCATCTGTCTTTTGAACTGCTTCAGATACAGAGTTAAACACAGGTTTTCCTAAGTGATCAGTTCCTCCCTTTCCTGGAGTTACTCCACCTACTATATTAGTACCGTATTCGATCATTTGCTCTGAGTGAAATGATCCTTCCTTACCGGTAAATCCTTGTACTATAATTTTTGAATGCTTGCCTACTAATACGCTCATTATTTGTCTTTAATAATAAATAACTCTTCATCCGCTTCCATAAAATTATGATGTTCACGGGCATATTTTTCTTTGTTTTCTAATAGATCTTGGCGCTCTTTTAGTGCTTGTCTATATGCTTCCATGAATTCCGTTTTTTCACCTTCTAAGGACTTAATGCTTTTACTTAACTTATATTGATTAATTAAGCTATGATGGTCAAAAAAACTAATCCATACAACAAAACAAAGTATGCTAATAGAATATTTATTAATCTTTAAAAATCTCAGTTGGTCGAAATGAAAAAGGTTCTTTAAATTTTTCATATCGTACATTTTTTTGCAAAAGTAATAAAACTATCTCTTAAACAGATTAGTTCCGGGATACAATGCTGATTCTCCCAATTCTTCTTCTATTCTTAATAATTGATTATACTTAGCTATTCTATCACTTCTTGAAGCCGATCCAGTTTTAATTTGTCCAGTATTCAAGGCAACAGCTAGATCTGCTATCGTGGTATCCTCTGTTTCACCAGAACGATGACTCATGACACAAGTATAGTTATTTTGCTTTGCCAGATTGACTGTATCAATAGTTTCAGTCAAGCTACCTATTTGGTTTACTTTTATTAATATAGAATTAGCTGCATTAAGTTCAAGGCCTTTTCTAAGTCGTTCGACATTGGTCACATACAAATCATCACCAACAAGTTGTACTCGATCACCTACTCTTTTATTTAAACCTACCCACGCATCCCAGTCGTCTTCATCCAAGCCATCTTCGATAGAAGCGATAGGATATTTATTAACCCATTCTTCCCAGTAATCCACCATTTGACTTCCAGTCAATTTCTCGCCAGAAGATTTATGGAAGTGATACATTTTTTCTTCTGCATTATAAAATTCCGAGCTAGCTGCATCCATGGCAATAAACACTTCTTCTCCTGGTTTATAGCCTGCTTTCTCTATTGATTGAAGCACTATTTCTATCGCTTCCTCATTTGATTTAATATTTGGAGCAAAGCCTCCCTCATCTCCTACATTTGTTGAGTAGTTTTTTGACTTTAATACCTTCTTGAGCGTGTGAAAAATTTCCACGCCCATACGTAAACCTTCCGAGAATGAATCAGCGCCAACTGGCATAATCATAAACTCTTGAAAATCTATACTATTGTCTGCATGACTACCGCCATTAAGAATATTCATCATTGGTACAGGCATTGTAGCTGCACTTACTCCTCCAATATACCGATACAACGGTTGAGCAGTTTCTTGAGCGGCAGCTTTAGCTACTGCCAGTGATACCCCTAAAATAGCATTAGCTCCTAATACTGATTTGTTCGGAGTATTATCCAAATCGATCATCATCTGATCAATATAAACTTGTTCGGTTACCAATTCTCCGACTAGGTGGTCTCTGATGATTTCTTCAACATTAGCACATGCCTTTAGCACCCCTTTGCCCATATAGACAGATTCGTCACCATCTCTTAATTCGACTGCTTCATATTTTCCAGTAGAAGCTCCTGATGGCACTGCTGCTGTTCCTATGCAATCATTTTCTGTTATTACTTCTACTTCTATAGTAGGATTACCTCTTGAATCTAATATCTGCCTTGCAAATACATCTGTAATTATGGACATATTCTATTTGGTTTCTTTTAATAAATTGACAAAATCGTCAAATAAGTATCTTGAATCGTGTGGGCCAGGTGCCGCTTCTGGATGATATTGAACACTAAAAGCTAAACCATTTTTTAGCTTTATGCCTTCTATGGTATCATCGTTTAGATTTACGTGTGTGATATCTAAAACATCCAGTTTCGACTTTAGCGAGCTTGGATTAATTCCAAACCCATGATTTTGTGTTGTTATTTCACATTTACCAGTTGCCATGTTTTTAACTGGATGATTTATGCCTCGATGACCATTATGCATTTTATATGTATCCACGCCTACCGATAATCCCAGCAACTGGTGCCCTAGACAAATTCCGAAAACAGGCTTTTCCTCTTTGAGGATTTGCTTAATTGTCTCAATCGCATAATCCATTGATGCTGGATCTCCTGGTCCATTAGATAAGAAATAGCCATCTGGATTATATTCTTTGATTTTTTCTAAGCTAGTTTTTGCAGGAAAAACTTTGCATTTACAACCACGATCTGTAAAACATTTCAAAATATTCTTCTTTATTCCAAAATCCAAAACCGCAATTTTGACACTTGCATCTTTCGGCCCTACTTCATAACTTTCTTTAGTAGTCACTTTGGAAGATAACTCTAAACCTTCCATATTAGGAACATCAGCAAGTTTTGCTTTCAAAGTGTCAATATCTTCAATTTCAGAAGAAATGATGACGTTCATTGCCCCTTTATCTCTTATCCGCTTTACTAAGGCTCTTGTATCTACCTGGTGGATGGCGACTAGATTATTTTTTTCAAAGTAATTTTGAATAGCATCATCTGCTAAAAGTCTAGAATATTTATTGGTGAAATTTTTGCAGATCAGTCCTTCAATTTGCACATTATCAGATTCATTATCATCAGCTAATGTCCCATAATTGCCAATGTGGGCATTGGTGGTCAATAATATTTGTCCATAATATGAAGGATCAGTAAAAACCTCCTGATAACCTGTCATACCTGTATTAAAACATATCTCTCCTGTGGCTGTTCCGATTTTTCCAGCAGCCTTGCCATGAAAGACAGTGCCGTCATCCAAAACAAGAATGGCGTTTCTATTATCCATATAAGAAGTTTACAGTTTTATTGTGTCACCGAATAGCCGCAAATATAAATACATATTAACAAAAAAAAGGATGGATACACATGCAAAAAAAAAAGCGACAATTTTTTGTCGCTTTTTCATTTTATTCTTCCTCGCTTGAAGTAGCCGCTGGTGGCGGAACCGCAGCTTTTGATTTCTTTTTACCTCTTCTTGACCTACCTTTTTTAGATGATCCTGCTGATGCTAACATCAAATCATTAAAGTCGACAAACTCGATTAATGCCATTTCTGCAGCATCACCTTTTCTCGATCCTGTTTTGATGATTCTAGTGTATCCACCAGGTCTAGATCCTATTTTGTCAGCAATAGGTCCAAATAATTCATTGATAGAATCCTTGTTTTGAAGTTTTCTGAAGACTTGTCTTCTTGAGTGTGTAGTATTATCTTTTGCTTTAGTTACTAAGGGTTCGATATAAACTCTTAGTGCTTTTGCTTTTGCCAATGTTGTGTTAATTCTTTTATGCTCAACAAGTGCATTGGCTAGGTTTTTAAGAAGGGCTACTCTATGTCCTTTTTTTCTACCTAAATGGTTAAATTTCTTTCCGTGTCTCATGACTCTATTTTGAGTGTATCACTGACTACATTTGGCATTTCTGACTTGAACCTTGATGTTGTAGCTGGTTAATACTATTATAAAAACTATCCGGTATAATTAATTTTAAATTTTACCGAGTCAGAACGATATACTATTTACTCTTCGTCTAATTTATATTTTGAAAGATCCATACCAAATGTCAGACCTTTATTTTGCAATAACTCTTCGATTTCCACTAGTGATTTTTTACCAAAGTTTCTAAACTTCAATAATTCGTGCATATCATATTTTACTACCTCTCCAAGTGAATTAATTTTAGCAGCCTTCAAACAATTGTAAGCTCTAACAGAAAGATCAAGGTCTTCCAAACTAGTTTTAAGTAGTTTTCTCATGTGTAAAATATGCTCATCCACGATGTTGTCCTCTCTAGTAGAAGCATCTTCGAATGTTATATTTTCATCTGTGATCAACATTAAATGTTGGATCAATATTTTTGAAGCTTCTTTTACTGCGTCTTCAGGATGTATAGTTCCATCTGTTTGAATAAACAGATTTAACTGTTCGTAATCCGTACGCTGACCAACCCTTGTACTCTCTACCTTATAAGATACTTTCTTAATAGGTGTGTAAATCGCATCAATAGGAATAACTCCTATGGGTGCTTCTTTAGGTTGTGTTTCTGCAGCAGGAACGTAGCCTCTTCCCTTAGAAACAGATAATTCTATTTCTAAATTTACTGTACTTTCCATATTGCATATAACAAGATCAGGATTCATCACTTTAAATACATTAGTATGAGCTTCGATATCAGCTGCCGCGAATGTATCTTTTCCAGTGATTGTCAAGTAAATTTTTTCTTCTGTTGAAGATTCTTCGGCATTGATTGGTTTTAATCTAACTTGTTTTAAGTTCAAGATGATATCTACCACATCTTCCACCACCCCTTTGATGGTTGAGAATTCGTGATCTACTCCAGCAATTCTTATTGCAGAGATAGCATAACCTTCCAAAGAAGACAAAAGAACTCTTCTTATAGAGTTTCCAATAGTTTGCCCAAATCCAGGCTCAAGTGGTTTAAATTCGAATGTTCCATCGAATTCAGTGGCTTTTTGAAGAAGGATTTTATTTGGCTTCTGAAAATTTAATAAGTTCATACTCTATTATGACTAAAGATGTTTGAAAATGAAAAGCAAATAGGTATCACAATGGATACCTTTAGGCTTACTTAGAATATAATTCTACAATCAATTGTTCATTGATCTTTTCTGGAATGCTTTCTCTTTCAGGATATTCTAGGAATTTTCCTTCCATTTTTTGAGAGTTCCATTCTAACCAAGACCACTTAGTTACTGCTGGACTTGATTTTACTGCATTTTGAATAATTTCTAAATGCGCTGATTTATTTCTAACGGCTACAACATCACCTGGTCTTAAAGACACTGAAGGAATATTTGTAAGAATTCCATTAAGCAAAACATGCTTATGTGTAACTAATTGTCTAGCTGCTCTTCTTGTAGGAGCTAAACCTAGTCTGTAGACTGTATTATCTAACCTTGATTCTAAAAATTGTAAAAGCACAGTACCTGTTACTCCTTTTTTAGAAGCTGCCTTTTTGAAAAGATTTCTAAATTGTCTTTCCAATAAGCCATATGTATATTTAGCTTTTTGCTTTTCAGTTAATTGTAAAGCGTAGTCTGATTTTTGCTTTCTCCTCTTACCATTACCATGTTGACCTGGTGGGTATTTTCTTCTTTCGAAACTCTTATCAGGGCCATATATCGCCTCTCCGAATTTTCTTGCTTTTTTTGTAGTTGGACCCGTATATCTTGCCATTAGCTAAAGATGGTTTTAAATGAAATTATACTCTTCTCTTTTTTGGTGGACGACAGCCATTATGAGGTATTGGCGTGACATCTTTAATTCTTGTGATCTTGATACCAAGACCATCAATCGCTCTGATAGCAGCTTCTCTTCCTGAACCAGGACCTTTAACATACACCTCAGCATATCTCATCCCTGCATCGTAAGCTACTTGACCTGCATCAGCGGCAGCAACTTGTGCTGCATAAGGTGTGTTTTTCTTAGAACCTCTAAATCCAGCTTTACCTGCTGAAGCCCATGAAATCACCTGGCCTGCTTTGTTAGTCATCGATATGATGATATTGTTAAAGCTTGCTTTAATGTAAACTAAACCTTCCGGCTCAACATTTACTTTACGTTTTTTTACTTTTCCTTTCGCCATTGGTAGACCTATTTATTATTTAGTTGCTTTCTTCTTGTTAGCAACTGTTTTCTTCTTTCCTTTTCTAGTACGAGCGTTTGTTTGAGTCTTTTGTCCACGTACAGGCAATCCTTTTCTGTGCCTCAAGCCTCTATAACTAGCTATATCCATCAAACGCTTAATATTCATTTGAACTTCACTTCTTAATTCACCCTCTAAAGTGTAATCATTTTGAAGTGTTACTGCCAAACTCTTAATTTCTTCGTCTTCCCAATCTTTGACTTTCTTATTCTCATCAATATTGAGATCGTTAAGAATTTTAGATGCTCTTGATTTCCCGATACCATAGATATAAGTTAAACCTATAACACCTCTCTTATTTTTTGGTAAATCTACTCCTGATAACCTTGCCATAGCTTAACCTTGTCTTTGTTTAAATCTAGGATTCTTCTTATTAATCACGAATAATTTTCCGTGGCGTCTTACGATCTTGCAATCTGCAGATCTTTTCTTAATAGATGCTTTTACTTTCATCTCAGTTTATTTATACCTATATGTTATACGTCCTCTTGTTAAATCATAAGGGGACATTTCTACCGCAACTTTATCACCAGGCAAAATACGAATGTAGTGCATTCTCATTTTTCCCGAAATGGTTGCTACAATCAAATGATCGTTTTCCAATCTCACTCTAAACATAGCGTTAGACAGTGCTTCATCGATGGTTCCGTCTAATTTTATTAATTCTTGTTTAGCCATTATTTTAAATTGGAGTGCAAATATCTAACTTTTTCTCGTAAAAGTCTTGATTTCACTGTTATTTTTCACTTCTTTTTCTACAATCGTATGGTCAGACAAAATGTCGACACCTCCATCTATCACTGCAACTGTATGTTCGAAATGTGCTGAAGGTTTCCCATCCTTTGTAACTATAGTCCATCCATCTTTAGATTGACGTACATTTTTCTTACCCATATTCACCATTGGTTCTATAGCAATAACCAATCCTTTCTTCATTTTTGGTCCAAATCCACGTCGTCCATAATTAGGCACCTCTGGCGATTCATGTAAATTTCTACCTATACCATGCCCTACTAACTCACGAACTATACTGTATTTTTTCTCTTTTTCTATATACGATTGAATAGCATTGCTCACATCTCCTATTCTAGCTTCCGGCTTTACTTTCTCGATGCCTAAATATAGAGAATCATTAGTTGCATGCATTAAATCAATCACTTCGTCTCCTACATTTGGAAACGCAAAAGTAAAGGCTGAATCTCCATAAAATCCATTCCAGAATACTCCACAATCGATACTCAAAATATCTGTATCTGTAAATTCTTTTTCGGTGGGTATACCGTGTACTACCGCTTCATTAGCAGAAATACATAATGTAGAAGGAAAACCATTATAATCTTTGAACCCTGGCACTGCTCCATCGTGATCTCTTATAAAAGCTTCAGCTTGTTCGTCAATATATTTTCCTGTAACGCCAGGTTTTAATATACTAGCTACATGAGCTAAAGTCTTACTAACGAGCAAACAGCTTTTCCGGATTAATTCTATTTCTTCTGGGGACTTGAGGTAAATCATCTAACTAGAGCAGTTATATTACATTCCAGCTCCTATCGGTTGAACACCACTCTTTCCTTTGATTTTTCCAGATTTCACAAGACCATCATATTTACGCATTAGTAAATAAGAATTTATTTGATCGAGTGTATCTAGAACAACACCTACTAAAATCAACAGTGAAGTACCACCATAAAACAAAGCGAATCCATCATTAACACCTAAGTTTGCGCCAATCAATGCTGGAAAGATTGAAATTAAACCTAAGAAAATGGATCCTGGGAAAGTAATTCGTGACGTAAGTGTATCTATAAAGTCTTGCGTTTGCTTTCCTGGCTTAATTCCCGGAATGAACGCATTTTGTCTTTTAAGATATTCAGCATACTGCTGAGGATTTACTAATAATGCTGTATATACATAAGTAAAAACAACTACTAGTAAAAAGAATACAATATTGTATGGTACTGACTTCCAGTCTGCCAAACTTTGCAAAATTCCTGAGCTACCATCATTACCTAACCATTGTGCAATAGTTAATGGAAGAAACATGATTGCTTGAGCAAAGATGATTGGCATTACTCCAGCGGCATTTACCTTTAAAGGGATAAAATCTCTAGCTCCTTGTACTGGTATATTACCTGTAGATCTACCTACCATTCGTTTTGCAAACTGAAGTGGTATTCTTCGTATACCTTGGATAATCAATATAGTAACTAATACAATACCAAAGAAAACCAATAATTCGATGATAAACATGAATAAGTTACTTTGGATTTTTGCTTGCAATTCGGCGACAAAAACTTTAGGTAGTGTTGCAATTATACCTACCATGATTAGTAACGAAATACCATTACCCACACCACGATCTGTAATTTTTTCCCCTAACCACATCGCAAATATAGTACCTGTGGATAGTATGATAATACCTACTAAATAAAATACTGATTGAGGCATGCCTTCATAGATTGCTCCTGGCATTGTGCCTATATAAGTTAGGTATCCTCCACCTTGAACTAAAGTAATTAACACTGTTAAAATACGTGTGATTTGAGTAATTTTCTTTCTTCCAGACTCACCTTCTTTTTGCTGAAGTCTTTGGAAATAAGGGACTCCAAAACCTAATAACTGAATAATGATCGAAGCTGTGATGTAAGGCATAATACCCAATGCAAAAATTGCAGCCTGCCCAAAAGCACCACCTGTGAAAGCATTAATTAATCCTAATAGATCAGCTGTGTTGCCGCTCCCCATGCTATTTTCAATAGCTTCTGGATTTACACCTGGAAGCACAATAAATGAACCTAATCTATATACTCCTAAAAGTAAAATAGTGAATAAAAGTCTTTGCCTAAGTTCCTTTATTTTCCAAATGTTTTCTAATGTCTCTATAAACTTCTTCATTATAATATATTATAGCAAGGTTACTGAACCTCCTTTAGCTTCAACAAGTTCTTTCCCTTTATTGGAAATTGCATTTACAGTTAGTGTTAATGCGCTATTTAACTCACCATTACCCAGCACTTTAACTTTATCAGTCTTCTTTATATAACCTAATTCATAAAGCTTTGCCGTGCTTAGTTCTTTCACACCGTGTTTTTTGCTGATTGCTTCTAATTGCCCAACATTCATTGGCACAAATACAACCCTGTTAGGATTCTTAAAACCTCTCTTTGGCAAACGCATTTGTAGTGGCATCTGACCACCTTCAAAATTAAGCTTTCGACTATATCCAGATCTTGACTTAGCTCCTTTGTGACCTCTTGTCGAAGTACCACCTCTTCCTGATCCTTGTCCTCTTGCTACTCTTTTTCTGGTTTTTACTGAACCAGCTGCTGGTCTTAAATTATTTAATTCCATGATAATTTTGCTTAAAATTAAAGTTCTTCAATTTTCAAAAGGTGACTTACCTTATTGATCATTCCTAATACCTGATCATTCACATCTTTTTCGATGGTATGATGCATTCTGCGTAGACCTAAGGCTCTCACTGTATCTTTTTGAGATTTTGGTCTATCAATTACACTTCTGACTAAGGTTAATCGTGCTTTTTTCATAATAATGAACTTTATATTCTATCCTTCAAATAGTTTTCTCATAGTGATGCCTCTTTCTCTGGCCACCTGATCTGGGCTTCTCATGAGTTGTAGGGCATTTATAGTTGCTTTAACCACGTTGTGTGGGTTTGCAGATCCTTGCGATTTAGCTAATACATTTTGCACACCTGCTATTTCAAGTACAGCTCTCATAGCTCCACCTGCAATCACACCGGTACCATCAGAAGCTGGTTTCAAAAGCACTTTTCCTGCACCGTATTTTCCTTTTTGCTCGTGTGGTATTGTCCCGTTAAGAATAGGAACTTTTACCATACTTTTCTTAGCATCATCAACAGCTTTTGCAATGGATTCGGATACATCTCTAGCTTTACCAAGACCGTGTCCTACTAAACCATTACCATCACCGACTACTACAAGTGCAGAGAAGCTAAACGTTCTACCCCCTTTAGTTACTTTGGCAACTCGATTGAGCTTCACCAATTTTTCCTTAATATCAGAAACTTCAGCGGGATTAATCCTATTTTGATTCTTCTTGTTCATAATTCTTAACTATTAAAATACTATACCAGCTTCTCTAGCTCCTTCAGCCAAAGACTTTATTCTACCGTGATATACATAACCGTTTCTATCAAAAACTACTTTCTCTATATTTGCTGCTTTTGCTTTATCGGCTATAGCTTTCCCAACCATTGTTGCTTGTTCTACTTTTGTACCATTCATACCACTAGAGCTTGCGCTTGCAATGGTTTGACCGTTCACATCATCAATTAGTTGAGCGTAAATACTTTTATTACTTTTAAATACTGTTAATCTAGGTCGATCACTGTTTCCAGAAATAGACTTTCTGATACGGTATTTTATTTTACTCCTCTTAGTAAGTTTCTTACTCATTTTCGAAGACTTTTTATCAATTATTTAGCTGCTGTTTTACCAGCTTTTCTTCTTAAAATTTCACCTTTAAATTTAACACCTTTTCCTTTATAAGGTTCTGGCTTTCGGAAAGCTCTTATTTTGGCTGCTACTTGACCAATCAATTGTTTGTCATGGCTTTCTAAAGTTATTAATGGTGGTTGTCCTTTTTCCATAGCTGTTGTTAATTTCACTTCAGCTGGAATGGCAAAATAGATAGGGTGAGAATATCCCAAAGCTAATTCCAATAAGTTACCTGTGCTGTTGCATCTATATCCAACTCCAATTAACTCAAGTTCTTTTTTATAACCTTCAGATACACCGATTACCATATTTTGAATCAATGTACGATACAAACCATGCATTGATTTATGTCTCTTTTGTTCGGTGGGTCTTGAAACGCTTAATACGCCATCCTCTATCTTAATACCCATGTCTGGATGCACTTGCTGAGTTAATTCACCTTTAGGTCCTTTAACTGTGACTAAGTTTCCTTGAGAAACGTCAATTGTAACTCCGCTTGTAACTTCTATGGGTGATAATCCTATCCTTGACATTATATCTGCTTTTTAATATTTCAATTAGTAAACGTAGCAAATTAATTCGCCACCTAAACGTTGTCTTTGAGCATCTTTACCGGTCATTAAGCCTTTAGATGTAGATACAACTGTAATGCCTAAACCATTAATTACTCTTGGTATATCCTTAGTGCCTGCATATTTTCTTAGTCCAGGCTTACTAATTCGCTGCATGTCTCTGATCACTGGTTTCCCAGTTTCTTGAAGATATTTCAAGGCTATCTTAATGATTCCTTGCTTTCCTTCTTCGTCAGCGAATTTATATTTCTTAATAAAACCTTGATCATAAAGGATCTCAGTTAATTGCTTTTTCATGTTTGAAGCAGGTATTTCTACTACTCGGTGATTCGCCAACGCGGCGTTTCGAATTCTAGTTAGATAATCTGCTATTGGATCTGTTACTGCCATTTCTACTTTATTAATTGATTACCAACTTGCTTTTGTTACACCTGGAATTTTACCTTCAAGCGCCATTTTTCTAAAAGTAACTCTATTGATGCCAAATTTTCTCATATACCCTTTAGGTCTTCCTGTTAGTAAGCATCTGTTGTGCAATCTTACTGGAGAAGAGTTTTTAGGTAACTTATCTAATTCGTCCCATCTACCTTCTTTTTTCAACTGAGCTCTAAGATCTGCATATTTAGCAACCATCTTTTGTCTCTTGGCTTCTCTTGCTATTAGTGATTTTCTAGCCATTGGTATTAATTATTTCTTTGATTTTTGAATGGAAGTCCTAACAGTTTTAGTAACTCTAATGCTTCAACGTCTGTCTTAGCTGTCGTTACAAAACTTATATCCAATCCAGTAATTGCGTTAACTTTATCTAGGTTAATTTCAGGGAAAATGATTTGTTCTTTGATACCAATAGAGTAATTTCCTCTACCGTCAAAACTTTTATCATTAATTCCTCTAAAATCTCTTACCCTTGGAAGGGCAACATTTACAAACCTATCTAAGAATTCGTACATCATATTGTGACGCAATGTTACCTTAGCACCAATCACTACATCTTCTCTTAACTTAAAGTTTGAGATTGATTGTCTTGCTTTAGTAGGCACAGCTTTTTGACCAGTTATCATAGTCAATTCTTCTAGTGCATGATCCACTAATTTCTTATCTTGAGTAGCACCACCTACCCCTCTGTTTACAGCGATTTTGGTCAATTTCGGAACTTCCATTACGCTTTTGTATTGGAACTTCTCCATCATTTTTGGAATGACCTCTTCCTGATAGTGTTTTTTTATCGTTGGAACGTAACTCATAGTTATATTCTTTCTCCTGATTTTTTTGAATATCTTACCAACTTACCATCTTCGACTCTTCGTCCAATTCTGGTAGCCTCTCCTGATTTAGGATCTACTAATGCAAGGTTAGATATATGAATTGGTGCTTCAATGTCATTTATCCCTCCTGGATTATCATTAGTGGGTTTAGTGTGCTTCTTCTTTAAATTTATACCTTCTACAATAGCTCTGTATTTAGCAGGTAATACCTTTAAAACTTCACCGGTCTGTCCTTTACTTGATCCGGCTAATACAATCACTTTGTCCCCTTTCTTAACATGTATCTTCATAACTTAAAGTACTTCTGGTGCTAGTGAAATGATACGCATATAATCTTTATCCCTTAACTCTCTCGCAACAGGGCCGAAAATACGAGTTCCTCTTGGTTCTTCAGCTTCGGTTAACAATACTACTGCATTATCATCAAATCTGATATAAGAACCATCTTTTCTACGAATTTCTTTTTTAGTTCGTACAACAACTGCTTTTGAAACAGATCCTTTTTTCACTCCGCCTGGAGAAGTACTTTTTACTGAACATACTATCGTATCTCCTATTGAAGCGTATCTTCTTCCAGAACCTCCAAGTACTCTAATACAAAGTACTTCTTTAGCTCCGCTGTTATCTGCTACTTTTAATCTACTTTCCTGTTGAATCATCGGAATAAATTTTACTTAGCTCTTTCTAATATTTCAACCAAGTTCCACCGCTTTCTACGGCTCAATGGTCTTGATTCTATAATTTTTACAGTATCCCCTTCATTGGCTTCATTTTTTTCATCATGAGCCAAAAACTTCTTTGACTTCTTCATGAATTTACCATAAATGGGATGCTTTATCCTTCTCTCTACTTTTACAGCAATGGTTTTTTCCATTTTATTGCTAGTAACCACACCAACACGCTGTTTTTTAAAAGATTGTGACTCCATGTTATTTGTTTCTTCTTCTTTTTCTAATTCTAGATCTTTCACTAAGAGCCTCTGCTGGCATTTCTGCTAATTCTCTTCTTCTCACTTCTGTTCTCAACCTTGCGACATCTCTTCTAACTTCTCTCAATGTCATAGGATTTTCTAAACCTTTTAATGCATGTTCAAACTTCATTTTTTTGAACTGTGCTAAAGTCTCTGTTAGTTCGTTTGTTAACTCTTCAGAGGTAAAATCCTGTAATTCTAAATATTTCTTACTAGCCATTGTGCTAAAATTTCTTAGTTGTTATTACTCTTGATAATCTCTTCTAGTAACTGTTTTGGTTGCCACTGGCATTTTCTGTGCTGCCAATCTCAATGCTTCATGTGCTACTTCTGATGGTACTCCATCAATTTCGAACATGATTGTTCCTGGTTTAACAACAGCTACGTAGTGATCTAAAGCTCCTTTACCTTTACCCATCCTTACCTCTAAAGGCTTTGATGTAATCGGTTTATCCGGAAAAATTCTAATCCATACTTTTCCTTCTCTCTTCATATATCTAGTTAATGCAATCCTCGCCGCTTCAATCGTTCTATTTGTAATAAAACCAGCTTCCACTGACTTTAATCCAAATGATCCGAAAGCTACTGTGCTCCCTCTATGTGCAAGACCTTTATTCCGGCCTTTCTGCATTTTTCTATATTTCGTTCTTTTTGGCTGTAACATGCTCTAGAATATTTACTTACAAAAAAAGTTTTGCAAAGTTAATTGATTTTTAATTCCTATCTTCTATTATCTCTTCCTCTTCCTCCACCTCGGTTGTCTCTTCCTCTTCCTCTTCCTCCACCTCGGTTATCTCTTCCTCCTCCTTTAGTTCCTTTAGATTTCAATCCAACATTTGGAGACAAATCTCTTTTACCAAGTACTTCACCTTTACATATCCACACCTTAATACCTATTAAACCGTAAACTGTAAGTGCTTCTTTAAGTGCATAGTCGATGTCTGCTCTAAAAGTATGCAATGGAGTTCTTCCATCTTTATACTCCTCAGAACGTGCCATCTCCGCACCATTTAATCTTCCACTGATTCTTACTTTTATCCCTTCTGCTCCTGCTCTCATCGTCGACTGAATCGCCATCTTAATAGCTCTTCTATAATTCATTCGAGATTCGATTTGCTTAGCAACAGATTCTGCAACGATAGCTGCATTTAATTCTGGCTTTCTAATCTCGATAATATTAATCTGAATATCTTTTCCAGTCAGCTTCTTTAACTCTTCTCTAATTCTATCTACTTCTGACCCACCTTTCCCGATAATAATTCCAGGTCTTGAAGTGTGAACAGTTACTGTAATTCGCTTAAGTGTTCTTTCAATAACCACTTTTGCGATACCGCTTTTGTTTACTCTTGCATGAATGTAGTTTCTAATTTTCTCATCTTTCACTACATTATCAGCGAAACCCTTATTTACGAACCAGCTAGAATCCCAGCCTTTAATTATTCCTAAACGATTACCTATTGGATTTGTCTTTTGACCCATTCCTTATTATTTAGTCTTCTGAATTAGATTCTTCAACTTCAACTGGCTCATCAATCAAAGTTCTGTTTTCAACAACCACTGTTACGTGATTCATTCTTTTTCTGATTCTGTGAGCTCTACCATGTGGAGCTGGTCTGAATCTTTTTAGCATAGATCCTTCGTCTACAAATGCTGTTTTTACAACTAAGTCATAGTCATCAGCACTATAAGCCATATCGAGTTTATTTTCCCAATTTGCTACGGCAGATAAAAGTAGTTTTTCCAACCATTCTCCTGCTTCTTTCTTTGTAAACTTAAGGATGTTCAATGCATCCTCTACTGATTTTCCACGAATCGTATCCACCACCAATCTCATTTTACGAGCTGACATCGGGACACTTTTCAATTTTGCTACTGCTTCCATGATAGTTTATCAGTTTATCTATTATCTGTTACCACTATGACCTTTATAGGTTCTAGTTGGTGAAAATTCACCTAATTTATGTCCAACCATTGTTTCTGTCACGTACACAGGCACAAATGTTCTCCCATTATGAACAGCTATGGTTAATCCAACCATATCAGGTATCACCATTGATGATCTTGACCAAGTTTTGATGACCGATTTTTTCTGACTATCCTTTGCTGCATAAACCTTTTTTATCAGTTTGTGATAAACGTAAGGTCCTTTTTTTATTGATCTTGCCATAATTAAAAAACCGCCTATTTACTAGACTTTCGTTTTGATATAATCAATTTAGTTGAATACTTTTTATTATTTCTGGTCTTCTGACCTTTAGCCATTACACCAGTTCTAGAACGTGGGTGACCACCAGAAGCTCTTCCTTCACCACCACCCATTGGGTGATCTACCGGGTTCATCGCAACACCTCTCACACGTGGTCTTCTTCCTTTCCATCTATTTCTTCCTGCTTTACCCATCACTTCTAAACCATGATCTGGATTACTAGTTGTACCAATGGTTGCTTTACAAACACCCAAAATTTTTCTTACTTCACCTGAAGGCAATTTAATAACAACATACTTGCCTTCTCTACTCATAACTACCCCATAAGTTCCTGCACTTCTTGCCAAAGCTGCTCCTTTACCAGGTGTCATTTCAATAGCGTGAATCGAAGTTCCTAAAGGAATCTTGTTTAAAAACATGCTATGTCCAACTAAAGGCAAAGCCTTTTCTCCTGACATTATACTATCGCCAACCGTAATTTTATCTGGTGCGATAATATATCTTTTCTCACCATCTTCATACTTCACTAAAGCGATATAACTAGATCTGTTAGGATCATACTCAACCGTCATCACTTCAGCAGACATACCATCTTTATTACGCTTAAAATCAATGATACGGTATCTCCTTTTATGACCTCCTCCGACATTCCGAACAGTCATCTTTCCACTACTATTTCTTCCTCCTCTTTTTCTCAACCCTACAGTCAAAGACTTTTCAGGTTTAGATGCAGTAATCTCGCTAAAAGTATTCCCAACGTGATGACGTGATCCAGGAGTAATAGGTTTATATTTTTTAACAGCCATTGCTAGTTGTTTTTACTGGTTATATATCTCCGAAGAAATCGATCTCATCTCCTTCAGATAGTGTTACAATTGCTTTCTTAAAAGCACTTACTCTTCCTTTAACCAAGCCAGATTTTGTATTTCTGACTTTAGCTTTAGCAGGCATTATAATGGTATTTACAGACATAACGCTTACGCTGTACATGTCTTGTACTGCCTTCTTAATTTCTACTTTGTTAGCCTTTTTATTGACTACGAAACTATATTGTCCTAATTTATCTGAAAGTCTTTCAGACTTTTCAGAAATAATGGGCTTTATTAAAATCTGTTTATCCATAATCTCTATGTTTAAGCCATTGATTTTTTAAGTGTGTCAATAGCGCCGGCAGCAATTATCACCTGGTTTGCATGAAGAATATCATAAGTTGACACCTCATTTATATGTTTTACAGCTGCTTTGGGTACATTTCTAGAAGACAAGTATACATTTTGATCATAGTCATTTAAAATGTATAATGATTTGCTTGACCCTGCTTCAACACTATTTAAGAAACCAATATATTGCTTCGTTTGTGGTTTTTCGAAAGTGAAATCTTCCACTACCTTAAATCCACCATTTTTGATTTTCATCGCATACGCCGACTGTCTAGCCAACTTACTTACTTTTCTGTTTAACTTTACAGAGTAAGTTCTTGGACGAGGTCCAAACATTCTTCCTCCTCCACGATATAAAGGGTTCTTCATAGAACCTGCTCTCGCAGTACCTGTTCCCTTTTGCTTTTTAATCTTTTTAGTAGATCCAGCAATTTCACCTCTTTCTTTTGCCTTGTGCGTCCCTTGTCTTTGGTTTGCCAAGTATGATTTTACAGCTAGATATACAGCATGCTCATTCGGTTCTATGCCAAAAATATCGTCTGGCAAATCAATCGAGCTCCCTGTAGCCTTCCCGTTAATATTTAATATATCGATTTTCATGCTGAATCTATTTTTCAATAATTACGTAAGAACCTTTATGGCCAGGAATTGCGCCTGAAATCAAAAGCAAATTCTTATCTGTAAATATTTTAACCACTTTTAAATTTTTCATCTTGACTCTTCTACCTCCATCTCTACCACCCATTCTCATACCTTTAACTACTTTCGCAGGATAAGATGCTGCACCTATTGATCCTGGTGCTCTTGATCTATTGTGCTGACCATGAGTTGCGTCATTAACTCCTCGGAAACCATGTCTTTTAACAACACCCTGGAATCCTTTTCCTTTAGAAGTACCTATGGCGTTAACAGAATCACCTTCCGCAAAAACATCCTCGATGGTGATTTCTTCACCCACATTCTTCCCAATAGAACAATCACGAAACTCAACCAGCTTGCTTTTCGGCGATACACCAGCCTTTTCAAAATGCTTTAGCAATGGCTTTGTTGTGTTTTTTTCTTTTTTCTCCCCATAACCAACCTGTATGGCATTGTAGCCATCAGAGTCCTCATCTTTAACTTGAGTGACAACGTTTGGTAGAGCTTCAACTACAGTACAAGCGATATTTGTACCATCTTCATTGAAGATGCTCGTCATACCAATCTTTTTACCAATTAGTCCGTTCATTACATCTTATATTTATCATACTTCTATATTAACCAGCACAATGAGTGCCAATTAAAAGTAAGTATCAAATTTCAAAAAACTAATTCTTAATAATTAGGTGAGTTTAACCTGAATATCTACACCACTCGGCAACTCTAACTTAGATAGAGCATCTACCGTTTTTTGAGTAGGCGTAAAAATTTCGATTAATCGTTTGTGCGTGCGCAATTGGAACTGCTCCCGAGACTTTTTGTTTACGTGCGGAGATTTCAGCACTGTATAAACTTCTTTGTCTGTGGGTAGCGGAATCGGTCCCGATATTACGGCGCCACTATTTCTCACCGTCTTCACGATCTTCTCCGTGCTTTTATCAACCAAATTGTGGTCGTAAGAACGTAGTTTAATCCTGATTTTTTGATTCATAACCCAGTTATCAATTTCTTAATAGGGTGCAAAAGTACCCTTTTTATTATTAAATACAAATATTATCTTACTAAACATTTACTTCTCCACGAGCTTTCTCGATAACTTCTTTCGCAACTCCTTGTGGAGCTGGAGAAAAGTGAGAAAATTCCATGGTACTGCTAGCTCTTCCTGAAGTAATAGTTCTAAGTTCAGTTACATAACCAAACATATTAGCTAAAGGAACTTCAGCAGTAATTTGTACAGCTCCTCCACCCTTAGGCTCTTGACCTTTAGGCATTCCTCTTCTTCTATTTAAATCACCAATCACGGATCCTGTATATTCTTCTGGAGAAATAACCTCTAGTTTCATAATAGGCTCTAGTAATACTGGCTTAGCTTTCGAGGCAGCTGCTTTAAAACCTTCCTTTGCACAAAGTTCAAAGGCAATAGGCTTAGAATCCACTGCGTGAGTAGATCCATCATATAGTTCTACTTTCATGCTGTCAATATTGTATCCAGCAAGGACACCATTGTTCATCATGGAATTAAAACCTTTTACAATTGAAGGGAAAAATTCTTTTGGAATAGATCCTCCAAATATTTTATTTACAAACTGTAATTTAACCTTACCATTTTTGAAATCATCGCTATCAAGAAATTCTTGATCCGCTGGTCCAAGTTTAAAAGCCATTTGTGCAAATAATCCTGATCCACCTGATTGCTTTTTCAATCTTTCAGTGTGATCTACTTCCATAGTAAGAGCCTCTTTATACGTTACCTGAGGCTCACCCTGGTTGCACTCCACTTTAAACTCTCTCTTTAATCTATCTACAATAATCTCTAAGTGAAGCTCTCCCATACCAGACACAATGGTTTGGTTTGTGTCTTCATTGTATCTTACTTGGAATGTTGGATCTTCTTCCGCTAATTTAGCCAAAGCCATACCCAATTTATCCATATCTTTCTGACTCTTAGGTTCGATCGCCACACCTATCACTGGGTCAGGGAACACCATAGACTCAAGTTCGATTGGAAATCCTTCTTGACTAAGTGTATCACCTGTACGAATGTCCTTAAACCCTACTCCTGCAGCAATATCTCCTGCTTCTACCCTTTCAATGGCATTTTGCTTATTGGAGTGCATTTGGAATAATCTAGAAATTCTTTCTTTCTTACCTGTTCTATTATTGAGTATGTAAGATCCAGCAGGCAAAGCTCCAGAATATACTCTAAAGAATGCTAATCTACCTACATAAGGATCTGTTGCAATCTTAAATGCTAATGCTACAAAAGGCTCTGAAGAATCTGCTTTTACAGTAACTTCTTTTTCTGTATCCGGATTAGTTCCTGTTGTAGATCCTATATCAACTGGCGATGGCAAAAACGCACATACTGCATCCAATACAGCTTGTACTCCTTTGTTTTTAAAGGCCGAACCGCACATCATCGGCACGAATTTATTATCTAATACTGCTCCACGAACAGCATTGATCATTTCTTGCTCAGTAATTGAATCAGGATCTTCAAAAAACTTCTCCATTAATGATTCATCATATTCTGCAATAGCTTCTAATAGAGTCTCTCTCCATTTCAGCACATCGTCTTTAAGGTCGTCAGGAATAGGGATTTCAGTAAAAGTCATCCCCATATCAGCTTCATTCCAAACGATGGCTTTATTGGTGATTAAATCAACCACACCTTTAAAGTTCTCTTCTGCTCCGATAGGTACTTGCAAAGGAATAGACTCAGATCCTAATTTTTCTTTTACATCTTTGACCACTTCGAAGAAGTTAGCACCCTGACGGTCCATTTTGTTTACAAAACCGATTCTAGGTACATTATAATTATCTGCTAATCGCCAATTTGTTTCTGATTGAGGCTCTACACCACTTACTGCGCAGAATAAGAAAACTAAACCATCTAATACTCTTAATGATCTATTTACTTCTACCGTAAAATCCACGTGACCTGGAGTATCAATGATATTCATTGGATAGTCTTGGTCTTTCCACTTCCAATTTGTTTTAGTCGCTGCAGATGTAATAGTAATACCTCTCTCTTGCTCTTGCTCCATCCAATCCATGGTTGCTGCACCATCGTGAACTTCACCAATCTTGTGACTTAAACCAGTGTAATACAATACACGCTCTGTCGTGGTTGTTTTCCCTGCATCAATGTGAGCAGCGATTCCGATGTTTCTAGTAAACTTTAAATCTGTAGCCATTTTTATGTCTGATTGTTATTATAGTAATGTTTTTAAGCTCTAAAGTGAGCGAATGCCCGGTTAGCCTCGGCCATTCTGTGTGTATCTTCTTTTTTCTTAACGCTTGCTCCTTCACCTTTGCTTGCTGCAATGATTTCAGCTGCTAGTTTTTCTGCCATACCTTTGCCAGAACGCAATCTTGCATATTTCACCATCCACTTCATTGCAATGGATAGTTTTCTACTTGCTCTAATTTCAGTAGGAATTTGAAAGGTAGCCCCTCCAACTCTTCTACTTCTCACCTCAACCTGAGGAGTCACATTTGAAACTGCTACTTTCCAAGCTTCCAAAGGGTTTTCTTCACCTTTAGTTTTCATTAGCTCCATAGCATCATAAAATATTTTGTAGGCCGTAGCTTTTTTTCCACTCCACATCATGTTATTAACAAATTGTGTTACCATGATATCGTTAAATACCGGATCTGGTTGTATGATGCGCTTTTTCGGCTTTCTTTTTCTCATGTTCGTAGTTTAAAATGTGAGATTTTATTTCTTAGGTCTTTTTGTTCCGTATTTAGATCTACTTTGTAATCGATCAGTAACACCTGCAGTATCAAGAGCTCCTCTAACGATAGTATATCTTACCCCGGGCAAATCTTTTACTCTTCCACCTCTTAATAAAACAATAGAGTGTTCTTGCAAGTTATGACCTTCACCAGGAATATAGGCGATCACTTCGATACCGTTTGTCAATCTAACCTTAGCTACTTTTCTTAATGCTGAGTTAGGCTTCTTTGGTGTAGTGGTATATACTCTAGTACATACTCCTCTTTTCTGAGGACTACCTTCTAAGGCTCTTGATTTACTCTTAGTGATAATCTTCTTTCTTCCTTTATTTACCAACTGGTTGATTGTAGGCATATCTTTACATTATAATATAACAAAATTAACCCCTTTTAAAAAGAGACTGCAAAAGTAAGACTATTTTTGGGTTTAGCAAGTGCAAAAGGTAAATATATATGGTAAATAATAAAATAAATATTAGAGCTGCTGAATATCAGGACATTCCAGCCATCTATGAGATGGTCATTGGATTAGCTAAATATGAAAAAGAACCAGATGCAGTAACGGCTAGTATAGCCACTTATCAATCATCATTTAAACAAGACTGGTGGTCTTCAGAAGTAGCAACATTGGACCAAAAGATCATAGGCATGACTATTTTTTATAGATCATTTTCTACATGGAAAGGTAAGATGATGTATTTAGAGGATTTTTTTGTCGATCCTAATTACCGACAACTGGGTGTGGGCGAGCAATTATTTAAATCGTTTTTAGATAGGGCGAAAGAGGAGGAATGTGTCTTGGTCAAATGGCAAGTTTTAGATTGGAATGAGCCAGCGCTCAAATTTTACAAGAAAATGGAAGCTGAAATTCAAAAAGAATGGTGGAATGGCATAATTAGGTTTTAATTAAATTATCTCGACATTGGACAAAAACTTAAGCATCTCTATTTATAAGAAAATCGGCAAAATTTATTAAATCTACTTTTTGTGCATGATCCTCTACTTTTACGGCTTCTAAGTGTGACAATGCTAATGATTTATACTCATTCATTAATTCATTAGCATACACTTTTACCATGGATTCGTCAAAAAGATTGGTTACGGCATTTATTTTTTCATTTTGTTCAATGTCGGATACTTTGTACAGACGGCTTAATTCTGCTGATAACTTGCTGGGAAGTAACTCCATTGCTTTTAGGTACAAATAGGTCTTTTTATTTTGAAGAATATCACCTCCAATGCGTTTACCTACTTTCGCTTTTTCGCCATAAGTGTCTAATAAGTCATCTTGAATTTGAAAAGCAATGCCAATATTTTTCCCAAATTCATACAGATGATATTGATTGCGGCCAGAGGCTCCATTTGCCAGAGCTCCCAATTGCATAGACGCTCCAAGCAAGACAGATGTTTTCCACTCAACCATTTGGATATAATCCGAAATAGTCACTTTCTCCGCTTTTTCAAAATCAATATCCATTTGCTGTCCTTTACAAACTTCTTCTGCCATTCGGTTAAAAATTTCAAGTGCTTCACTTGTAATAATCGGATCATCCGTTTGCAACAATTGGTATGCTTTTATTAGGGCCATGTCTCCTGATAAAATAGCCACATTTGTGTTGTATTTTTTGTGGACGGTAGCTTTACCTCTACGCCAATCGGCTTCATCCATAATATCATCATGCATCAAAGTGAAATTATGAAAGATTTCTACTGCCGAACCAAAATTAGAAACTGTGGTGTTGTGCTCGCCAAATAAAGATGCGGCTGCATGAACGAGTACTGGTCGAACTCTTTTACCTCCAATGCCCAAAATGTAATCAATAGGCTCGTATAAACTTGAAGGATGCTGAGGCCAACTTAATGTAAGCATATCCTTCTTTACTTGTTTAAATTCTTTGTCCAAAAATGATGATTTAATCACAGCTACATATTAAGCCTCAAAGGTAATCAAGGCAAAAAGAATATTGGGTTCTTCTATTTAAATTTAGTCAGCTAAATTGCAATTTCTCTTAAATTTTCCATTATATACTATTAAAGCAATCCTATTTCATTATCTTCCGCCATTCAAAAATCAAATCTTTCTAATTTAAATTTATAGCGAATGAAAAAAGTTTTACTATTAAGTACATTTTTCTGTTTTGCCTTATTGGGATTTAATCTAAATGCACAAATGGCTGACGGAAGTTTTTCTCCTAATTTCGAAGCTCCGGATATCGATGGAAACATGCATAATCTTTATGATGTTTTAAAGGAGGACAAAAAAGTTATTCTTGATTTCGGAACTACTTGGTGTGGACCATGTTGGTCTTACCACACAAGTGGAGTTTTAGAAGAACTATATGATACATATGGACCTGAAGGAACAGATGAGTTAAGAATTTTCATGTTGGAGTCAGATGATTCTACGACTGCTGAAGATTTAGCAGGTACTGGATCAAACACTGCTGGAGACTGGATTACTGGAACACATTATCCGATTATAGATAATGCTGAGTCAATTGCTAGAGACTTTGAAGTGGCTTACTACCCGACTATGTACACTGTATGTGGAGATGGCAAAATATATGAGTCAGGACAAATATCGGCTCAAGCCCATGCTGATCTTTTCATGGCAATGGATTGTCAACGATTAGAAGAATCGGTTGGAGTTGCCTCAAGAGGTGATATTTCTATCTGTGATGGCGATGTTTCTGTCACCGTGGATATTTTAAATTCTGGCTCAGCAGATTTAACATCTGCCAGCATTGTATTAGATGGATGTTCTAACTGTCCAATGACTCAAGACTGGACTGGTTCATTAAGTTATTTAGAAGGTGGTTCTGTAGATTTTATTGGTGTTGAAGCTGAAGAAGGAACAACGACTTTAACGTATACTGCATATCCAGGTGGGAGCACAGATGCAACTGATATGGTGAATCAGAATGTGACTGTAGGAGCTGTTACAGCATTACAAGACTGGAAAATGGTATATAGTGCAGATTGTTGGCCAGTAGAAACTACATGGACTGTAGCTGATGACCAAGGCAATATTTTTGCTGCTGGGGGGCCATATGACCAATCATTAGCACAAACGACAATCGAAGAAGAATTTAGTTTGCCAACTACTGGATGTTTTATATTTACTGTATTTGACTCATATGGTGATGGATTTAACGGTACATCTGCTGGATGTCCTGTAAACGGATCTATGATTGTTACTACGGATGCTGGTAATATTATTGACATTGATGGTACAACTATCTTTTCTGTTTTAGCTGGTAATGCAGATGTAGTGGAGATGGTAAACAATGATGATCTTGATCTTGCATCAACTATTAGCATTGCGCCAAACCCGGCTACTGATATGTTCCAAGTTACTGTGTCTGATGTGAGCGTTTCTCAAATGAGCATTAACGTAATTGACATTGTTGGAAAATCAGTTTACAGAGCAAATGTAGGTGCGGTGAATGGTACTTACTCTGAGCGATTAAATGTTACTGATTTTGCATCAGGAGTTTACTCTGTAGTTATTACTATGGATGATGAAACAATTGTGAAAAAAGTTATGGTTGACTAATTAAATAGTCCCTTTAAATACATAAAAAATGTCATGTCTGTGTTTCAGACATGACATTTTTTATTTTTACACGTCTTAATGAGGATTAAAAAAAATTATGAATAAAATATTGCTCAGCTTTTGTTTTCTTTTTTCAATGTTAGTCCAAACATATGCGCAATCTTCCTTGCGATGTCGAACTGGACACATTTACATTAAGTCCACGAATGCCATCATGAATTTAGAAGCGAATAATTACCAGGTTCAAAGCACGCTTAATAAAGAGCAAGGTGATATCACTTTTATAGGTTTAAGTAAAAGTTTTGAGTGGGAAAAAGGAGCATTAGATCAGATTTTCGCTAGTGATCAATTTGATATATCTCAGTATCCGAAGTTTACTTATGAAGGAACTATCACCAACATTGAACAAATAGATTTTAGTGCTGAGGGGAGTTACCACGCTGACATTGATGGTTATCTAATGATAGGTGATGCTAAACGAAGAACCAAAGCCACAGCCATCTTGATTGTTGCTGCCGATCTGAGTGTCTCTGGAAAATCTGACATTAGCTTTAACATAGAGCAAGTGAATGTAGATAAAATAAATGCCCTATTAAAAAGCAAGACAGGAGCCGATATGGAGCGATTAAAAATATCTGAAAAAATAACTGTTAAAGCTAATTTTAACTACCGCTAACATGAAAAAACTCATCAAGATATTATTAATTGTCATCATCCTTATTCTCATACCTATTATCATATTTCAGCTTGTCCCGCAAGCCTCTTTTGACCACAAAGAAGCTGACTATAGCCTTGACATTAATACCTTAGCCAGTGCTTTTAATGAGGATGAATCTGCAGCAAACAAGCTTTATCTAGGGAAAGTAATTGAGGTAAGTGGTGAAATTCTCGAAGTATTTAAAGATGAAGGTGACTCTTGGGTAGCACTATTAGGAGCCCAGGGAGCTAAAGACCCATTAGTGATGAGCACCTTTGACAATAATGTTTCAGATGAACATCAGATTGAAGTTGGTCAAACAATTACTGTCAAAGGTCAATGCACAGGTAAGTTAATGGAAGTTGTACTTAATAAGGCTAGCATCGTTTTGCTCAAATAAAATAATTGGATAGAGCTGACCTAATAAAAAAGTCAGCTCCTCCAATTGGAAAACCACAATGATCAAGTTAACTTCATGATATCGCGTATCAATATTTTTGTAGGTTTTCTGGGACTAAAATGAATTATATTTTCGTCTTTTAGCTCACTCAATACTCTTGCTACTGTTTGTCTAGAAGTATCTGTTATATTTGCTATTTCCTTATGGCTTAGTTTATGATTAACTAAAATTTCTTCGATTCCAATTTTTATCCCTCTTTTATCAGCCAAATCTTTTATAAAGCCCATTATTCTATTTTTGGCTTTAGTAAAAACAAAGTTTTGTCTGCGTTGCTGTAATGTTTTTAAGTTTTTCAGCATTTGATTTAGAATTGCTTCCCTCAATGCTGGATTCGACACAAGCATTTGATTGTAGTAACTCAATGGAATAGAGAATAACTGACAATCTTCTAGTGCTACTGCAAAATCAGTTCTTTTGTCTAAGCTAAAGACATTTTCACCAAACAGCTCACCTGGATACACGATATTCTTGATTAACTGTTTATCTTCTATGGTAGAGCATCCAATTTTTATAGATCCTTTTTGCAAAAAATAGACTGCTTGGACCTTATCACCAACTTTGTAAGTTGGTAAGCCTTTAGGAATTTTAAAAAAGGTACAGTTCTCAGCTAGTTCGTTAAAAGCTTGCGTATTTAGACTACTTAGAATCTCGTACTCTTTAAGCATTATGTATTTTGATGAATGTAACATTTTGTGTGGTTTGATAGTAAGACGAAGCATAAAACCAACACCCCTAGTTTTATGAAAATTTATTTTGGCTTTTTATTCCAAACTTGATATGAAATTGGCTTCAAATGACTAAATCCCCAACAAACAGTATGGTCGAAGTAGGGATAATTTGGTTTTGAGGAATCAAAATAAAATGAAAATTGTTTATGCTATAAATGAATATTATGAAGATTCGAGGCCAAATAATAGACATACATAAGGGGACAAAAAACAATTTAAACATGCGCCGGAATCGCAATTTTCTGGACACAAAAAAAGAAACATCCCCTATTATGGGGCGACCTCTGGAGTATACTCAAAAAGAAATAAAGGAACACAGGCAAATGATTCAAGACAAACTTGACCAAACAACACGTCTAAATACAAAGTTGGGTTTATTGTTTATTGTGTTCGTTATTCTTTTTAGTTATTGGGGGTATATTATTTTCCAGCAGATTGTTTCTAATTTATACCTATTTAAAATCCACTGAAGAACCAAGTTTTAAGGTTGTTTCTAAAGTACGGCCTTCTCGTTCGAATAGAACCTTCACCGAATCTCCGGCTTTAAAATTTTCGAGTACGGCTGTAACTTCTGCTGAAGATTTTATGCGTTTACCATTTATGGATTTAATGATATCACCGTAGTATACACGTCCATAATTATCTTGTTGTACTCCTTGCAATCCTGCTTTCTGGGCTGGACCATTTTCTATGATATTTCTAATCATGGCTCCATCTTCTTCAAAAGCTTGATCTGGCACTAGACCAACACCTAAAAATGGTCGTTTGACAATACCATAATTAATGAGATCTGGAACTACCCAATTAACTTCATCCACTGGTATAGAAAAGCCAATACCTGCGTAAGCCCCAGAAGGACTATATATCGCTGTATTTACGCCTATAAGCTGGCCAGAAGAATTTAGCAAAGGTCCTCCTGAGTTTCCTGGATTAATGGCTGCATCGGTTTGTATAACTCCGTCAATAGGGCTTCCACTCTTAGACTTTATTTCTCTTCCTAATGCACTAATAATACCTGTTGTCAATGTCTGATCTAGTCCAAAAGGGTTTCCAATAGCAAGTACCGACTGCCCTACTCTTAGATTAGCTGAGCGTCCAACAGGAATAGGCTTTAAGGAACCAGGAGGAAGATCAATTTTAAGCACAGCTAAATCTTTGTTGGGTGCTTCACCAATAACTCTAGCTTCGTAAGAAGACTGGTCAGACAGTGTGACTGAGACTCTATCGCTTCCATCTATAACATGAAAATTAGTAACAATATGGCCTTGATCATCCCATACAAATCCAGACCCTGAGCCTTCTGGGATTTCGTGGACATTAGTCGACCACCTTGAAGATTGCAGTGAAGAAGTGGTAATATATACAACTGAAGGGGCTGCATTTTCAAATAAGCCAATCACATTTCTTTCGTATTCTGTCAATGACTCTACAAAATTATTTGCTTTTTCTTGTTTATCCCAAGAAGTGGAATCGGTGTTTGCTTCTAAAACAAGCGAATCAGATGAAGAAGCATTAAAGCCATGAATTTTCGATCCGATGATGAAACCTCCTCCTAAAATTAGTACTCCGAGTATTATGTTTTTAAACATAGATTTCTGTTCTGGTTTGTTGACCTTTAAAGTATTTAATGTTGGTCAGTAATTATAACTAAACGAGATAATTTGCCTGCATCATATATTTGAATACCAGATTTATTACTATCCTCCTTGTCCGCCGCCTCCTCCTTGGCCACCTTGGGATTCACCTTGCTTCATATCATCGTTTTTAATCTTAGATTTACGCTCCTTAAAATCTACTTTCCCAAATTTATATTTATAATTGATTCCGATGGATCTAAAGGGAACTGTATAATCATTCTGTGTTGTAAATGTATATCCTTGCACGGTAGTCCATGGATTATTGCCATCAAAACCAGCATCAGAATTAAACGATTTTGAAGCATTGAAAGGATCGATGATACGAATCCCTAAACTCGATTTTTTGAATTCTTTTCTAAAACCAATTCCGGTCATCCAGAAAGATGTAGATGAACCCTGTAAAGTTTGTGTTCGTGCTCTATAGAACCCAAAAAGATCAGCCTTTAAGCTTGCAGTTATAGCATAATCCCCACTCAAAAACATATCAAAAGGGACAGCTTTCTTAGTTCTTTCTATACCATCAATTACACCTTTTGCATTATATGTGTAAAGGTTAAACCCACCTCTTGCAGTTATCTTATTTACATTTTTCGTCGCAAAAAGATTCAGACCAAAGGATTGATTTTGGTCCACATTGATATAATTTGTCACTGCTCTTAATTCGTCAACAAAAACAAATGCTTCGATGGGGTTTTGTATAAATTTATAAAACACACTAGAGAAAATACCGAAGCCTTTTATGAAGGTATTATAGGATAATTCGATTTGGTCCACTAATTCTGGACAAAGTAGCGGGTTTCCTGTGGTCAATGTGTAAATATCTGCATTGTTTGTAAAAGGATTAAGATAAAAGAGTGATGGTCTTTGTATCCTTTGATTATAACTCAGCTTTAATGAAGAAAAGTTTTTTAAACTTTTCGAGATTGAAATGTTAGGAAAAAGGTTTTGGTAGTTGAGTGAACATTCTGCTTCTTCGATACCTGGTATTTCGTTATAAACTTCATCTAAGCCTAAAATGGACGTGTTTTCATACCTAAGGCCTGTTGTAAATTGGAATTTTTTAAGCACAAAAGAATACTGGGTATAGGCGGCTAAAACCTGCTGACCATATTTAAAATTTTCGTCAAAGGAGCTACCAAGTTCTCTGACTACTCCTTTGGCTCCTATTTCCAATTTTCTTCCTTTAGCGAAGGGGTGGGTGTAATCAGTCTGCAATGTATACTCCACATTAGAGCCTTGATTTTCTGTATTTCGATTGTTAATGACTAAGGTGGAATCTCCGATCGAAATGCGTTCTTGGACATCAAAAAAAGTGTTTTGGATATTCCCTGACAATTGAGCGGCAACAACAAATTCTCTATCTTTTTGTTCTTCAAATTTCTTTGTGTAATCGAGAGCTACATCATAGCCTCCCTGAGTAAAACCTGAATTAGTCGCTCGAGATATAGACTGATTTGCTTCAAACACAGGATCTAGAAGACTGCTGATCACTGGCTGACCGACTATAGAATCGCTATTATTTCCGAAACCTCTTAAGGAGGCCGAAAGATTTAGTGCATTGTAAGCATTAAAATCATAAAACATATTAGCCGAACCATTTGCACCAACCCAATTAGCTCTTGAAGGTCCTTCGCTAATGTAAGTTCCTATGCCTTGATCACCATAGTCAACTGTACGTGTAGATTCGAAACTTCCATTATTTGGAAAAGAGTAGAACATATTTCCGCTTAGGCTACTTCCAAATCTACCTTTTCCTGCATTCAGATTACCAGATAATGAATTTTGTCGAGTACCTACCGATAAATCTACTGATCCAGCTACCCCTTCGATATTACTTTTCTTGGTGATAATATTAATGATGCCGGATGAACCTTCGCTATCATATTTTGCGCTAGGTGAGGTAATCACCTCCACACTTTTAATCTGATCAGCAGGAAACATTTTTAAGGCATCTGCTACATTATTAGAAAACATACCTGAAGGTTTCCCATTGATTAATATTCTTACACTTTGGGATCCTCTTAGCGAAACATTTCCGTCTAAATCCACCGAAAGAGTAGGTACTTTACGTAAAACATCAGTGGCGTCTCCACCGGTTACGCTTGCATCTTGTTCTGCATTGTAAACTATTTTATCGACCTTCATTTCCACGAGTGAACGTTGGTCTTTAATCTCTACAGCGTCTAAAACGTAATTTGCCGGAGCGAGTAAAATTTGATCTATTACCGCGTCTGGCTTTTTTGGAGTGAGTTCGACTCCCTTCACAATTTTATCATCATACCCCAAGAACGACAGATATAAATCATATTTACCTTTCTTGAGTCCTTCGAACTTAAATTTCCCACTTTCGTCACTTAATGTTCCATCTATCTCTTTCGTCTTTTCCGATTTTTTTAGCACGATCGTAGCATAACCAACTGGATTTAAACTCACTGAATCCAAGATTGTGGCACTTATTTTACCTTTTATGGTATTTGTTTGGCCTCCAAAGCCACCTCCAGGAGGAAACTGAGCCCACAATACAGATTGGCTAACAAAGAGAAGTACTACGAGTTGGAGATATTTCATATTTGCTTGATTATTTACGCAAAGGTACGCCCGTTAATTTGCCTTTGATGCCTTATTCGATGAATACTAGGTATTATTAGATAATCTTGAACCGAACTAATTTAAAATCCTGAAATGCTATGCGTATTAACTATAGTAGAGAAACATTGTTTTACACACTCCCTTTTGTTTTCTACTGATGCAGCAAAACGTGTGTTTTTGTCTTATGTCTAAAATGTATTATCTGACAATTGTTTTTAATTCCAGTACCTGCTAAGTCTCTTTAATTTTATATTTCCGCATGTAATAGTATATGTAGATGCCGCCTAAAACACCTGGGGCAAACCAATTTATAAGCGAAGGAAAGTATTCCATATTTACTAGAAATGCACTTACAGCGGCAATGTAGGCACCCGACATTTTTGCAATATGATCTCTGAGAAACTGCTTTTTTCTTTTACTTGGGTGTAAAAATAAGTGCCAATCTTGGATACCAAAAAAGATAGATAAGAGCCCAAATACACACAAAATAATATTAATGACACCTTGTATCAATATTGGGTAAAAGACCATCAAACATCCGGTTAAAAATAATAGACTTGCCATGATTTTATCCATAAAAAGATTAATGTCGTCTTGATTATACTTTAGGCTTCTTTTTCCGGCAATGGTGAAGTACAAACTAAAAATACCGATAGACAATAAAAACGGACTGCTGTGATCAGGAAGCAGTGTTATTACAATAGCCAAAGGAAGGCTTGTTACCATGGTGATATAAAACAGTAAACCTGCTTTTTTGTGTAGAGTCGATCCTTTTCTCGTAAACATGGCTATAGATCCAGAAGCTAAAGCTACAAAGGCAAGAGCCACATGGGAATACAGTAAAATGGCAAATAGTGTTTTCATTTATCATTGATTTTACCCAAAGAAAATGCTCTATTTTGTATATATCAACTTTGTGTGATTAGTAACAAAGGTTTGGGCTGGATGACAAGAAAACGCTAGTCTTTATGGGTGTTTGGGACGAATGACAGGCTATAAGTTAGTTAGAATTAGTACTAATTACTGGAAAATGAGTTTAACGTATTGCCTGTGCATCGAAGCTTGTCGGGCAGGAGATTTAATATTGCCTAATTAGCAAAATATAGGCCATCAAAGACTAAATACTTTAGCCAACATTCATTAGAACAGCATTTACAAGTATTTAAATCAATACTCGATTTTTGTTATAAGTTAACTTGATTAGGGTCGCCCATTTGTCCTGATCGATAAGCATTCATGCACCATTGTATTTGTTCTTGATTATTCATGACAAATGGACCATAAGAGTAAACAACTTCATCTAAAGGTAATCCACCAAGAATGAGACATTCTCCACCACATTTGCTAAATAAATTGATCAGTTCTTCTCCTCGTTCAAATAAAGCTATCTGATTAGATTTTAGTGTTTTTTTGCCTTCAAGTTCGAGCTCGCCATTTATCATATAAACGAAAGCATTGTGTGTAGCATCCACAGGGATGTCTATTCTTCCATTTGCATTTATGTTAAGGTGGTAATAGAATGCTGGGGATAACGTTTTTATGGAAGACTTTTGGCCGAAAAGATCACCTAAAATTACTTTTATATTGTAGTCTGGTGTTTGTATATCTACCATATCTTTTTCTCCATGAACACTGGTTGAGGGATTATCAAACTTATGTGCTGATGGAGTGTTTAACCAGATTTGAAAGCCGTGATATTTGCCGCCTTTTTCGTATAGTTTTTGGCCTGTTTCTTCCATATGGATAGCTCCTCTTCCTGAGCTAAACATCATAAACTCTCCTTTGCCAATTTGGAAATCATAGTTTAGGCTGTCTTTGTGATGTCCATTACCTTCCAGAAAATAGGTTGTAGGAGTCACTCCGGCATGAGGGTGTGCATCTACTCTGAGCGGATCAATGCCTGGATCCATATCCACGGGACCAAATTCATCCAGCAGCACAAACGGCGAAACATAATCATTTTGGTCACCAGCAAAGGCTCTTAAAATAGGTAGGGTACCTACTTTTGTACGATCAGCATTTAAAATACGATACACCTTTCTATTAGTTTTTTTACTAATCATTCCGCTATCTTGCGCAACAAGTTGTTTGCTGGCTAAACTTGCTCCTATAATGGCTGAACCGGTAATAAATTGTCTACGTTTCATAGCATCAAATAATTTATGTTTACTTCCATTTAAAGCGGTGATTTACTTAACTACAACAATTTATTTCTTAATTGTTTTGCTCAAAATACCTATTTCTCTTGAATGTGTCTAGCTGATTACTTTTAGTATTTCTTTATGGGTATTTTATATAGTTATATCTAACGAACTAATTTTTACCTTTTTGTGGGTTTGTTTTATGCGTTAATTCATCCCTTTGCAAATCTCAAACTTTGATTTTATTTTCGTTTAAAAGGTTTAATAATCAAGCGGAGAGACTGGTCATAAGTGATGTAATTCCACATCCAATTAATGAGGACAAATAATTTGTTTTTAAAGCCGATGAGGGAGCGAATGTGTACAAACAGCCATAGTATCCAGGCAAAAAATCCTTTGAACTTCATTTTAGGTAAATCGACTACAGCTTTATTTCTACCTATTGTTGCCATAGAACCTAAGTCGTTATATACAAAGTTGTTTTTAAGGTTTTTAGTCCAGGATTTTGCTAAATATTTTGCCTGCTGAATCGCAACTTGAGCTACTTGTGGATGGCCATGCGTGTAGGTATTATCACTAAGATAAGCTTGATCACCGAGCACATAAATGGAGGAATCTGTAAGGAGTTGTAAATGCCCATTCACTATTAATCGATTTCCTCTGGTATAACTTTCTTCACTGAGTCCTTGGACTTTATGGCAATGTACTCCAGCTGCCCAAATCACTTTAGAACAAGGAATAGTGGTGCCATCATTGATGACCACTTCATGACCATTGTATGCTTGTACTCTCTTATTTAAGATTACATTGACGCCTAGTTTTTTTAGGTATTTCAATGCCGTTTCTCCTGCTTCGGTAGACATACCTTTTAGCAATCCATCTCCAGCCTGAATTAAGTGTATATCTACTTCTTTATAGTCTATTTCTTTATATTCTTTGGGTAAAATATAGTGCTTCATTTCGGCTAATGCTCCTGCTAATTCTACGCCAGTAGGTCCTCCACCTACAATAACCACATCGATGTACTTTTGTCGTGCATCATAATCTTCTTCCATTAGTGCTTTTTCAAAATCTTGCAGTATAGAGTTTCGCAGGTATAAAGATTCTGAGACGCTTTTTAGTGAGAATGCTTTTTCTTCTATTTCTTGATTTCCATAGAAATTCGTTTTAGTCCCCATGGCTAAAACTAATTTATCGTAATATATTTCGCCTTGATCGGTAAGAATCCGTTTTTCTTTTGTTTTTACTTCTTGTAATTCTGCTACCCGGATTACAATATTTTCGCAGTTTTGGAACGCCTTACGTAATGGAAAGCTGATGGAGGAAGGTTCTAAACCGGCCATAGCAACTTGGTAAAATAATGGCTGGAATTGGTGATAATTATTTTTATCTAGTAAAACTAATTGGACTGGTTTATTTTGCAATTTTTTAGCTAGGGTAAATCCAGCAAAACCACCTCCAACGATAACTATTCTTTCGTGTTTAGAATCCGGTATATTTAGCATATATATAAATGTAGCGTAAATCAGAAAAATAGCAAAAGTGTCTTTACAAATAACACATTTTTTATTATTCGGTTCTTATGGTTATTTAGTCTTTTTGTAGTTTTCCTCAAAATATCTTTATGTTACATGACTTGGCGCTTTTCCCGTTGAATTTGACGGTGTTTCCTGGGGAAAATTTAAACTTACATATCTTCGAACCACGATATAAAGAACTCATCCTTGATTGCAAATCGGAGGGAATACATTTCGGCATTCCTCCTTTTCTAAAGGATAGAGGTATGACTATCGGCACTGAAGTAATCTTAGTGAAGATAGAAAAGGTATATGATAATGGCAGTATGGATATACGTACAAAAGGTACAAGGTTATTTAGAATTCATGACTTTTTAAAAACGTATAAAAATAAGTCATATAGCGGCGGAAAGATCGAATATTTAGATGTAGTTTATGAAGGTGATCCGACATTGAACAAAAAAATAATCCTCCATTTAGAAGAGCTGTTTACTCTATTTAAAATCAACAAGCCTTTGCCTGTCTTAGATGAATATTTTAATACTTACAAGGTAGCTCATCATGTGGGTTTTACTTTAGAGCAAGAAAAGGAGTTTCTGCATTTGCTCAATGAATTTGATCGTCAATCAATGGTTTTAGAACAGTTAGAACTGTTTTTGCCTAAAGCAAGAGAAATGGAAGCAGTCCGTGCAAAAATTCAGATGAACGGTCACTTTAGGAATATCATTCCTCCGAATTTGATGGATGATTAGAAAGCTACCTTAGCAGATACAATGTGTGATACCAGAATTTCTGAAGTGTTTCCGAAATTGGCCAAAGCATAATCAATTTTTACTTTTCCAAGATTAACACCTATACCGACATTGGGCATAAAACTCAAGTCTGTATTTTCTGTATTTGCAGCATTAATTGTTCTTTGAAAATTTCCCAATCCAAATCGTAAAAAAGCCAAATCATTATAGCCCAGTTCGACGCCAAGCGCTGGATCCAAGGCAAAATTATTAGTCGATAAAACACCGGCTTCCGTTCCGTCACTACTAAATCTAGCATCTAGTTCCACTAAATAAGAAAATTTATCGATGTCTCCATGGAATGCTCCGGCTAAGCTTACTTTAGGTAAAGCAATTTCTGTAGAGGAAACTGGCACTACATTTCCTGTGGCCTGAAATACAGCTTTTTCAGCATCGGTAAGGCTGAAGCTCCACGCATTTAATGTAGTCGTTATATCTCTAAGCATTAAACCAAGCGTAAATCGTTCCTTTTTGTACAATGCTCCGACATCAAAACCGATGCCCCATGCCCTACCAAAGGACCCAATCCTTCTATAAATCACTTTTGCGGTGGCGCCTACACTTAATCCATCTGGCCCCATATTCATAGCATAACTGGCTAAGAGTGCATAATCTGCAGCAGAAAACTCAGTCACATTATCATAATTTATGGTGCCATCAGGACCTATCAAATTTATGGTGTTAGGAATATTGTCTATACCCATTCTTATAATAGAAACCGAACCATATGAAGGGTTTTGCCAGTCACCCATTTTAGCCCCAAAACCAATATAATCATAATTAGCAATGCCTCCGAACCATGAGGCATGCATGGCAGCTGCTTCAAAATCACTATCCATTCCGGCCAAGCCTGCAGGGTTCCAATATCCTGCTGTCACATCGTGTGTAGAAGCCGTAACCGAACCAGACATTCCATGGGCTCTAGCACCTACGCCAATGTTTAAAAATTCATTGACAAATTTAGGACTGTTTTGCGCAGAGGAATGAGTGGAGCAAAAAAGGGCAAAAAGTATGAAGAGGCATATATTTCTGATCATCATAAAAGCTTATTGTACAAAGATAAGTATATTATCAAATATTATAATATGATTGAAGCTTAGCGTTAGTTTATTTGTAGATAAAACTTAGTTAGAACCAAAATATTGTTGCCAGATTCGAATCAAATGTCAATATGGACAGATTCTTTTGAAACAACGCGATAAATGAGATCAAACCAAATGTCTTCCGTTTTCATTTTTGAAGTACCTAATCCCTTCGAATATTTATCAGCTTGAAGAAGATGGTTAAAGAATTGTTGGATTTCTTCATAGCTATAAGCATTAGCTGCGATTTTAAAGTCACGCGCAAATTTGGGGCTATACAAACCTACCTTTCTTGCAAATTCTACATCATTTAAGGACTGATAGGCTTTGGCTAATGCCACTTTTTGAAAATAGTTTGTGAGGCTTGCTAACTCTCTGACAAGTGGGTGTTCCTTTTCGTTTTCTGCAAAGTTCTTAACGATGCTTAGTGCTTTATGTAGGTTTCTATTGGAAATAGCTGATTGTAATTCAAAGATATTGTAGTCTTTGCTCATACCTATTTGCTCATAGACTAAGTCTCCTTTAATCTCTCCTCCTTCCTCCACCATGAGGCACAGTTTATCCACTTCATTTACTATTTTACTTAAGTCTACACCTGTTTTACTAGCAATAATCATGGCTGATTTAGGGTGGATTTTTTTTCCTTTTGATCTAACATATTGTTCTATCCACCCTGGAACTTGATTATCATATAACTTTTTTGACTCGAAAAATAGGCTGTTTTTAGCTAATGTTTTAAACACCTTTTTTCGCTTATCTATGGACTTTTTATAGGATATGGCAAGGATGGTGTGAGTAGAAGGTTTTTCAAAATAGCTGAGCAATTTATCAAAGTCTCTCATGAATTGTGCTTCCTTGAGCAGTACAACTTTTCTTTCTGCCATCATGGGAAATTGTCTGGCATGATCGACTACCTGTTTAAATTCTACTTCTCTTCCATACAGTGCTACTTGGTTAAAAGCTTTTTCTGATTCTTGCAAGATCTCATTTTCGATGGCGTAAATGATTTGATCAATGTAATGAGACTCTTCACCATATAGAAAATAAATGGGAGCTAGCTTGTTGTTTTTTATATCTGCAATTATCGATTGGTGATTCAAAGTAAGCTTGTGTTTTATGCAAAGGTACAGATTGGTGATGCATTTTTTATGATCTTGCATCACTTGATTATTTGTTTGGTTGTATGGACTTAGCACTCCGGACGAAATACTTTTTTTATGGGTTGTCCCGATGTGGCGCGATGACCCCCGATGTACCCGATGAACCCCGATGAACCCCCGATGAACCCCCGATGAACCCCGATGAACCCCGATGAACCCCCGATGAACCGTGGGTTATCGTGGGTTATCGTGGGTTATCGGAGGTTATCGAAGATTTTGCCCAAATAAAAGTGAGCCAGTGCGGCCCCGATGAAACCCGATGTCCCGTGGGTTATCGTGGGTTATCGTGGGTTATCGGAGGTTATCGAAGATTTTGCCTTAATAAAAGTGAGCCAGTGCGGGGGTTGCATCTGGCTCTAACTCAATGGTTCAAATTTAATTCATTACGATTTTTTACTGTTTTGGACCTTGTTCTCTAGTACGGCCCCGTACTAGAGAACTGGTCCCAACAGTTCTTTAAAAACCGATTATTCTATTCGATGATGATCATCTTTTTTGTTGCTTTGTAATCTCCACTTTCTAATGTATAATACACTACGCCGTGCATGTTTAATTCATTTTGATTTATTGAAATAGTGTTTTCTCCTTGCGCGTACTCTCCTTGTATTTTTTTGAGTATTCTTCCTGTAACATCATGAAAGCTTATCGTTGCTTGGTCTTGACTAGGCAAAGAAAATCTAATCGTGGTCTGCTGCGCAAATGGATTTGGTTCGTTTTGAGCCAAGTTGTACATTTCTTGTTCAGCGGCTAAATTAACTTTAAAAATTTCAAGACTTTCTGTGTAGGCTTCTGCCTGAGTCAAAGTAGAGTTTATGCTAAGGTTATTTTCTCCATCTTGATATTCAGAGCCAGTAAATATTAAGCTAAACAAGACTTCTTCTTCTGATGCTGTTATTGCTTGAAGTGTATTCCAACTTATTGTTGTGGTTTCTTTGTTTATCGCTCCAATAAACTCATCGGTCAATCCAATCGAACCAGGAACAACTGAGCTTAAATTTATCCCATCATGTACTAGTGTAAACTGAAAACCAGCTATCGCTTGGAAATTTTTAGCTGTAATATCAAATACTATTTCCTCCTTTGTGTTGCCTTCTTTCTCAGTAATCAAAAAGTCTACAGATTTGTTTGATCGTGTATCGGCATCTTCATTGGCGTTTAAAATAACGCTGGCATTTACATCACCTATTTTAATCCCTATGAAATCCAAGAAATCTTCGTGTTGTTGTAGTTGCGCAATGCTTAAAATTTCATCAAAATTGTAAGGATTTGCCATGGATAAATTTTGATTTGCGTCGGCAAATCTCCAACTATCGTTATCAGGAAGTTCGTCATAAACTCCCAAGATGAGTTTTCTTAGTTCAGATAAATCAAAAGCCGTTATGGCTTGATCATTTGAAACATCAGCTGCGATCAATTTATATGGACTATCTAGACTAGAAACACCTAAGATATGTCTTTGTATAATCACGATATCTAGAGTACTTACACCATTTAGATAATCAATATCTTTCTCAGCTTCAATGGCATAAGAAACACCATTTAAATGATTATTAGTTAAATACTGGCCATTATCATCAGTGCTTGCTGCCACTGGGTAGTCTGGTTGGTTTGAATTTACAGAAACGGATACATTTTCTATATCTTTCCCAAATTCAGTAGAGACTACACCACTAATTCTTGAACGATTAAACAATACATCATCACAATTATCATTGTTGTCTATCAAGTTGATATTGACCTTGCAAAAATCACTATTCCCGCATTCGTCCCATATGTATATTTCTACGGGAATTAAACCATCTGCCGAACTTTCCAAATCATCACAAGTCAATACTAATGATGTGCATTGTGTATTTTCATCATAAGCTGGATTGCTATTATCAGGTATATCATCTGCTCCAAAGCTAAATCGCAAATCTTCTGCTACTGTACAATTATCAAAAGATCCTAAATCCATGTCACAAGCCCAAATCTCGAGTGCACCATTAGACATTAAAGCCGTACTAATATCCACACAATATGGAGTAGGTGCTTTTTTATCTTCTATAGTGAAGTAGCTAGTGCCACTGGTTACATTTCCACAACCATCACTTGCTTTCCAAACTACTCTGTGTTCATATTTAGAAGCTGGAAGATCTTCTGGTAATACTATTTCCATAGGCACACAAGAAGCGCTTGGTGGAATGTACAATTCATTGATAGGTGTGCCAAAGTTTTGATCGAATTGTGACACATAACTACTAAATTCATAATCAGTTGTCCAATCACTCCATAGATCTACAAACGCTTGCCATTTTATCCAATCACTCATACAGTCACCTGCAATATCACATCCAGTAGCAACCAATACTGCTTCTCCTTTTTTAGCTATACAATCATTATCAACAGCTATGCAAATAGTGTCTAATTTTAATTCAGGTCCTTCCTCATCAAAGAATTTCAATACTTGAGTGTGCTTAAAAGTACTATAACTTATATCATCATCTGTCCCAAATAAACCATCAGGACCTGCATCATCATCATATCTTTCTTCGATACAATAGTTTACTAAAGTCCAATGATTTAGAACTTTAAAGCATGCTCCATCAGGATTTTCTGGACTGGTGCCTTCCTCGAAAAAGAAGGTATCACTTATTAAGTTTAATCCGATTAAATCACAAGTTTCGGCAGGCCAAGAAGGCTCTTCATGTTGGTAAGTTTCACATACAATTTCCTCATCATCAGGCCAATCTATAAAATTAGCACAATACGGTTGTTCTTCGTCAACACATCCTTTAAATACATATTCTGATGCTCCGGTCGCTTCATCAAATGTTTCTAAAGGTCCACCTGGCCAAGTTGGATCCCAGCAAGATTCCCATTCAACCGTGATTAATTGTTCGCATTCCACTCCAAACCATTCTATCACTTCACCTGTGAGACTATCTCTTGAAAGTGCAACATCAAATGTTCTTCTAATGACTCCTTCATTACATACTTCATCAAATCCACCTAAATAAGCATCATTTTTAATGGCAACATCTAACATTTCGCAATTACCAGCTGCAAAAGCAGCACCTGATTTACTCAAATCATCTGGATCCCAACCACAACAAATGGTAATATCTGGCGGACAAACGATATTAGGCACCTTGTCTTCTACCCTGATATTTATCCATGTATCGGTGTGATTATCATCTGCTGTATTAGGAATCATATCCGAACCACTGTCCCAAATTCTCAATATAACTTTATGAATTCCATAGGCTATAGCTAGCCCAGTGGTAGCATCCACGCCAGTGCTGTCTAAATCCATGCAACAAAAAGTCACATAATCTCCATTGTCATTATCATTATTATTATCATCAGTGTCGAAGTTATTATTAAACGTTAGATTATTATTGTAGCCATTATTACCTTCATTAAAGCAAGTAGGGGCTCCAGCAACTCTTCTGACTTCAAACCTCACTGGCCCACAATTTCCATCATGACTTCCATTATCTAATTCGTCGGCATAAATTTTAGCTACTCCATCTTCTTCGACAAATGGTGAGCCCGATAAACCTACTACTAAATTCTCTAGGACTATTGGTGTAGGTGGAACATCATCGATCACGTGGACAAGTACATCTACTGTACCTACATTACCACAACAATCTTGAGCATGATACTGGTAAATATGATCTCCTTTCGGAGCACCAACTACTTTCCATGGAGCTTTACCGTCCTCATTAATCGAAGAAATTGTTCCTGGTCCAGTCACCCAATATTCCTCAACATGAGAACAGTCATCTTGGATATGGTCAGGTGCATTTAATGGGAAATCCCCTAAACAGGTCCAAGGATCTATCCCTCCTGAAAACTCATGTACAAGCAAACTAGGTGGATCTTTATCTACACTTTTTATGACTTGTGTAAAAGTGATATAATCTTGCGAACACCAATCCAATAGTGTCCAAGTTCTAATCACTTTATGATTAGTCATACAAGATGGATCATCACCACAAACTGGAATAATTTGATCCGTATAACTTGCATAGATGCCACAAACATTATTAGAAATTGCTTGTGGATGCAAGCCTCCATCGCAACCTTTTGCCATATAATATGGATAAGCCACTTCATTTCCTTCATGGTTTTCTATTACATCAACATCACACCCTAAATCAGTTGTCGCTTCCAAATCAAAATATGCTGCAATGGCCTCTGGTGAAGTATCGTGTCCACAGGGCAAATGTACCGCTGTGTCTGGCCAAAATGTTTCAAACAATTGCATAGGTTCAAAAAGAATGACTTGAGTACAAGTATCTGTTAATGGTCCATGCGTTCCTTCTTGTAGAGCTACCCAAGTTCTGGTAAGTTCCACTGGACTGCATGCTACATGATCAGGATCTAAATAATTATAGCTATCATGATATGTTAGCTCATATTCACTACATTCCAAAACTTCCGGAGCAGGCAGACACAGATCATTCCAAGAATCACTAGTAAGTGCTTTGTCTAGTTCATAGCACTTAAATATACAAGGTGTAGTTAGTGCGCAAGGTCCTTCAAAATTCCAAGTATAAATACCCATTTGTCCAGTTCCCCACGTGCTGGTAACTAGATAGTATACGGTACCTTCATTTAAGTTTACAGTAAACGATGGTTCTGATTCGAAAACACCCGGTATATCATCATCCCCAGCAATCAAGTTGTCACAAGAATTTAAGGGATCAAATGCTCCTTCATAAATACCTGCAATTCCATCTATATCATCATTATTCTCCATAGTGAAGGTAAACTCTCCATCACAAGGTGCTGTAAATTCTATAAGGTCATATAAGGTTCCCGGCATTGGAGCGCCTCCATCAAAAGCCCAGCAAATGGCATCTGGATCAAAACTAGGATCAGTATCATCCAAAGATGAGACAAGATTTGTTAAATCGCACATTGGCACCTCACAATTAATTTGCGGTGCTATTTTGTCTTCAATACATATTTCACCCCAACAACTATTAGTAGAACATTGGTCATGCACTTCGAAATTCATGCATTGCCCTAAAAATGGGTTGAGATTATCACCAGGCCTTAATGTATCATTTTCGGGAGTGATAATCATAGCATCAAAGAATGCGTTATAGTAATCAGCATTTGCTTGACCACAAATGAATGGTTCTCCTTCTAAAAATGTAGATGCATCAAATGCTCCTTCGCATATTGCATTTAAACCCAGTGTGATTTTATCATTACACACCATAGCATCAGAAGTATGCACAAAAACCATAAACTCCTCACTTAAAGAAGCACAATCTGCATCATCGTCATTAATTGCTTCAATGACAAAACTGCTGCAGAGCATCGAGGTGTTTGTTGCTAACTCTATTATTTCTGCTCCATCACTGTCTGAATCAGGAACTGACAAAATTAATGCTCCATCTTGATAAACATTAAAAGTCATATTTACTGGTACAGGAGCTACAAGCACATCAATATTTACTGGTTCACCATCACAAGCGAATTGTGAAATAGGTTGAGTAATAAAAACGGGAATATCACCTGTTAGCGCCTCCTTACTGTCATAATGGGCATTACTCAAGGATGTTGCATCAGCGTTTTGAAAAAATAAGGCAACTAAGCAAATCGCACTTAGCACCTGAATCGTTCGGCTTTTAATAAGGGTAATCATATGTTTGATTTAAGATTAAAAAGTATTCTGGTATAAAATTTTGTAGTAAGATTTTGTACGCAGGAATAGCCTTTATGATATGAATGGTACGGTTTAAGTTTAACCGTAGGGATTGCTATCAAAACCAAAACATAGCAAACATCACATGAAGCCACAAGGGCATCAAGTTTAGTTTTGAAATCAGAAAAAACACGTAAGAATGGAGCAAAAGATGCATTCGCTCGATAGCTGTTAGATGGTATATCCATCCCATCAGCCAAACCAGTGTGGGTACACCGGTGGTGTTTGTTCAGAGTGAGAAGGGTCATTCTCAAAATCGGTTTTGGTTAAAAAAAGTCCTTGGGGGGACGACACAAATGTAATTAAGGTTTTTATTGCTAGGTATAAAGCATTGAAAAATAACATATATAACACATATTGCATTTGGTTTAGTCGTATCATATTGATTATCAATGTTTTGAAATCTATATATGGTAGATATTTAAATAATTTATATTTATCTAATAACTTGACCGTTTAGATTAATTTCAATGCAGCATTGCTTTTTAATGCCAAATCGCTTTGCTATTAGTTCGTTTTCCCGGATAAATAGCATGGAGAGAATGTGTGGTCTTATTAAATAATTATGATATAATAAACACGCTTATAAGTTATTTTGATGTAATTAACATTTGTGCGAGTCCATAATAGATTATTTGTTATTTTTATTTAACATGATACACTATTGAAGTCATTTTTGTACATATTATCACTATTTATCTTTCTTACTGCCTGTGAAGACAACCAGCAGACGCCGGTGCAACAAATTAATAAAGTCCTTGAAGAAGAGGTGGAAGACCCTGCCTTTGCGGAAACTGCTGAAGATGTGGTAAGTGACCGTACTTCATGGCAAAAGCCTGAGATCATTGTAGGCATGATGGGAGATTTAACTGGCAAAACTGTAGCTGATATTGGTGCAGGTACAGGTTACTTCTCTTTTCGGATGATTCATGATGCTGCCAAGGTTATTGCTATTGATATAGATACAAGCATGATCCAACTTATTGAAGCATTCAAGTCTACCATGTCTTCAAGCTTGCAAGATAAATTAGAAACTCGGCTAGCTTTACCGGATGATCCTTTACTTAAAAAAGGAGAGGCGGATATTTATTTAATTGTCAATACTGTAGCTTACTTAGATAGACGGGCTTATTTTACAAATCTACGTTCCTTGATGAAACCTGGAGATATTTTGATGATTGTGGATTACAAAGTTCGGCGATTGCCTATTGAAGCGCCACCTTATGACGAGCGGGTAATGATCCATTTATTAGAAGAGGATTTATTGGAGGCTGGTTTTAATGAGGTCTATGTGGATGACACTTCACTTGATTTTCAGTATGTGGTTGTGGGAGCTCTAGATTAAGCTAAGCATTTAAAAGGATGTAACTTTTCTTAATGCTGGTTTATGTTCTCCTAATTAATATCTCTATTTTAGAATAATTTCTTCCCTCCCTGGACCTACGGATATCAGATTTATAGGTGTTTCTAATTCATCTTCCAAAAACTTGATGTATTCTGCTGCTTCACTCGGTAATTCTTCGAATTTCTTAGAAAGAATGTCTGATTTCCAACCTGAGAAAATTTTCGTGTTGGTTTTTATATCTGCATTGACTTCGAAAGGTATTTGCATTGTTTCCTGTTCATCCACCATATAAGAATTTACTGCACCAAATGAATCGAACTCATTCATTACATCGATTTTGGTTAGGCAAATTTCGTCCACCCCATTGATCATAATAGCATATTTCAACTGAGGTATATCGATCCAGCCACATCTCCTAGGTCTACCTGTTGTAGCTCCAAATTCATGCCCGACTCTTTGCAATTCTTCAGCATTCTTATCGAATAACTCTGACGGAAAAGATCCACTTCCGACTCTAGTACAGTAAGCTTTAGAGATTCCTATGACCTTCCCAATATTTTTGGGTGCTACACCCAGACCAGTACAAACACCTGCTGTTACCGTATTAGAAGAAGTCACGTAAGGGTAAGTACCATAATCAATATCCAACATGGAACCTTGAGCACCTTCAGCTAGGATTCTTTTTCCTTCATTCAATGCCTTATTTATAAAGTAAGGCCCGTCAATGGTTTGCAAAGACTTCATCCTTTCTACGGATGCAAGGAAGGCCTCTTCCTCTCCTTGCAAGTCAAAATCGATGTTCGGATAAATCTTTAACAATGCTAAATGTTTATCTTTTAAGGCTTGGTATTTCTCTTTGAAGTTAGGAGTAAATATGTCTCCTACTCTTAGGCCATTTCTTCCGGTCTTATCCATGTAGGTAGGTCCAATACCTTTTAGGGTAGATCCGATTTTTTGTTTTCCTTTAGCATTTTCTGAAGCTGCATCTAGATATCTATGGGTAGGTAATATTAGATGCGCCTTTTTAGCAATTAGTAGATTATTTAAAGTGAGGCCTTTTGCTTTGAGACCATCAATCTCTCTGAGTAGAATGGTAGGATCGATGACTACCCCATTTCCTATTACATTTTGTACATCTTCTCTAAATATGCCGGAAGGGATAATATGCAAAACTGTTTTTTCTCCATTGATCACCAAGGTATGGCCTGCATTTGGTCCTCCTTGAAATCTAGCAATGATATCATAATTGGGAGAAAGGTAATCGACAATTTTTCCTTTTCCTTCATCTCCCCATTGTAAGCCTAATAAAACATCTACTTTCATCTAAGATTGATTGTATTGATTATTTGCTGAAGTAAAGCTTGCATTTCAACAATAAAGAGCAAAGGTAGCTAGAAGCTTAATTTAATTGACATTATATAAAGATTATTTATATATTTTTTAAAATTATGCTTGCGCATTATCGAATACGTGGTTTTATTGGTATATTAATCGTATTGGGTTTCAATTTTTATTGGAAGTCATAAAAAAGGGTATACATATGAAAATCATTTTTGCTTTGCTGTGCGTAACAGCGTGCTTGCTTGCTTGTGGGCCGAACAAGGCTGATGTATTAGCTAAATACCAGCAATTAGACACTTTTGTTGATCACCGGGATTATCAAAGTCTTTATTCTGAATTAGACCAAAAGTCTCAAGCATTTATCCAAGAATTAGTTAACGAAAAAGAAATCGATTATCAACAAAGTCGGAAATTAGGCAACCGCTATCGCCTACCACTTTTTTGTGCCATATATGCTTTTGAAATTTCAAGAGAAATGGATCAAGCAACTAATAAGGAATCTTTATTCTTGCATTATCTGAGTTTGAGTGACTTACCGATTTTAGGTAGCACAAACGAAAGCACCGTTCACATTAATAATGCATGGGTAGGTGATGAGTCATTTGTTTTAGCTAATCAAGTGATAGACGAACATATGACCATCAACCAAAAAGTAATATTCACTCAAGATTCCTTAAGAAATTTTAAACTTGACCTTTTGTCTCTATTAAAATTAAATGAAAGTCAGTTAAAATTGCAATATGACACTTTTCTTAAGGAATATGCTGGGAAGTTAGTTGATTCACAAAAAGGCTATGATATGTTGCCTTATTTTTTGGAGAATAGGGATACCCCGATGAAGCGGAGCTTATCGGAGGAGTTCCCCGATGAAGCACCGATGAAGCACCGATGAAGCACCGATGAAGCACCGATGAAGCACCGATGAAGCCCCGATGAAGTCCCGATGAAGCCCCGATGAAGCCCCGATGAAGTCCCGATGAAGCGGAGCTTATCGGAGGAGTTCCCTTGTGAATCGGATTATCGGAGGAGTTTCACGGTGAATCGCATTATCGGAGGAGTTTCACGGTGAATCGCATTATCGGAGGAGTTTCCTGGTGAGGTGCTGATGAATCGGATTATTGGAGGAATTTCCTGGTGAGGTGGAACTTAATTAGAGTTGTTGTGGTAGTAATTGGTTTTTCAGAATAAAGTTAGCGGCTTCTTGTCCCCAAAGTTGATAAGTTAAGGCAGAAGGGTGAACACCGTCGCTAAAAAATGGGTGTTGGTATGTATCGTGAGGTACTTTATGTTTCCAATCCTTTCTAAGGAACGACCTAACATTTCTACCCAAGATCCTATGGTGCGTTTAATGGTTTTAGTAAATGCCGGAAACTCTTTAATGGGTGGCATATTTATAAATAGTATGGGTGATTTTGGGTGTATATTTTTTAATTGTGTGATGATTCCAGAGATATGTTTATTCCATTTTTTGGGCGATGTTAAAGTAAAGGCATCATTACCTCCTAGTCCGATAACAATTAGATCAATGGATTCTTCTTGTATTTTTTTTAGTAATCTCTTTTCGACATGTAGTATTTAGTATTTAGTACTTAGTATTTAGTATTTAGACTTTACCTCGATGAACCTAGCGGTTATCGAAGGTTATGTTTGGGTAATGTCAGCTTTGATGGATTAGACCTCGTTGAACCTAGCGGTTATCGAAGGTTATGTTTGGGTAATGTCAGCTTTGATGGATTAGACCTCGTTGAACCTAGCGGTTATCGGAGGTTATTTTTGGGTAATGTCAGCTTTGATGGATTACCCGTGATGAACTTAGTGGTGGCCGAAGGTTATTTTTGGGATTGCCAAAAATAAAGAGCCCCGACTAAGCTATGCTTGTCGAGGCTCAATTCAATTTGAAATCTTTAAGTCGTGCGCGAAGGACTTTTCATCGCGGACTTCTTTTCTGACTTCTTACTTCACAACATTTAATTTCTTGATGAATACTTGTTCGTCCACTCTAATTTGTAAGTAGTACGTACCAGCTGGTAGACTTGTTACATCTAAAATTAAGTGGTCATTATTCATCGTTGTATCTGCGTTATCCAATGCAACCGATTGTCCTTTGCTATTGTAAATGTTTACATCTAAGGTAGCTGAAGCATCTGCTCCGTCTAATGTGATGTTTACAAATTCAGCGGCAGGGTTAGGATATACATTGATATCTATCATTTGCTCTACTTCAGACTTTTCTACTTTGATAGCAATCGTCTCACTGTGATTAAAGCTACCATCTGTATCTACATCTCTTAATCTGTAGTAGTATGTTCCAGCTACATCAAGATCAGTATCTTGAATTGTGTATGTAGCATTTGCAATTCCTTGAGCATTAATTTCAGCAGTAATATCATTCCAAGGCTGACCTTCGTATGATCTTTCCACAACATAATGCGCTGTATTAATTTCTGATAATGCTGACCAGTAAAGGTTAGCTAAATCCTCTTCTGCTTTGTACTCACCCCAGAAGCTATTTAATTCCGCTGCAACTGTAATTGTTACACCAGCATCAAACGACAGATCTTCTGTTCCTGGAGTTACTGTAAATGGTGCTGTACAATCGTCTAATGGATCAACATCACTATCAAAATCATCATTACCCATATTGAAATCAACAAATGCATAAGTTATCTCATCAGTGTTTGGCGGAAGAGTAAATTTCAACTTATACTCTTTCGGAGCCATATCACAGAATAAGTACTTACCCTCTGCATCTGTCATCATAGAAGCTTCTACATTTCCAGTTTCTGTACAAACTAACTCAACAAATACATTTGCTAAACCATCTTCATCAGAATCTTGCATGTTTGGTGTATCGCTATCCAATTTATCAACCCACACATAATCTCCAATCTTCACTGGCTCGAATAATCCTGCATCGATGTTAGGATTGTTATCACCTGCGTTAATAACTACTGGGTTAGATATTCCTGTATTTGGATCTACGTCACTATCCATATCCGGCATTGAACCACCCTGAGCATTTTGCTGAGTGAAGATATATGCACCTCCTGGAGATGTAAACTTCACTTGGTAAGTACCTGGAGTCAAGTTAGTGAACTCATAGAATCCGTTACTATCTGTAGTTGTAGGTGCTCCGACCATGTTTCCAGCAGCATCTAGTAACATTACTTGAATGTTAGCGATACCGTTCTCGTTAGCATCTTGTTTTCCGTCACCATTGGTATCGTACCATACATAATCTCCTAGTGAAGCAGTCTGGATAAATCCAAAGTCAACTGACTTATTAGAGTTATTATCTGCATCTCCATCAGAGATTGGTTCGTTACCGAATGTTAATGTAACACCCATACTTGCTACTTGGCCATTAGCCATTTCGTATCCGTTATCATCATTATTGATGTTATCATCTGGATCTGAATGTGCTGGTGTCGAAGTGACTGCATTTGCTAATGCGCCTCCTGTATTGAAGTTGCTATTATCCACTACAACGATGTAGTCTCCTTCAGCTAATCCTTCGAAACAGTACTCACCATTTGCATCCGTAGTTACACTTGAAACGAAAGTATCTGGAATATCATCACCGTTTGTATCCGTGTATAAGTTTAATAAAACTCCACTGATTACTGATTCACCAGCGTCAAACATTCCATTATCGTTAGCATCCGAGAAAACAAGGTTTCCGACTGAAAGTGACATTGGGCTAATAGCCTCACCATCACCATCATCATCATCTGAATCATCATCTTCAACATTTCCATCACCATCAGTATCTACACCATCTGCTGGTGTACTATCGATATCCTCCTCGTTCATCTCTGTTACTTCTGCAAGGTTCAAGTAATCTCCTGTAGCATTAACAGTTACTACCATTTGTAGTGTTTCTGTCTGTCCTACGTTTAATGTTCCAATGTTCCAGTTACCTGTTGCACTGTTGTATGTTCCTTGAGATTCAATTGTACTTACTAATGTGTATCCTGAAGGTAACTGATCCGTAACCATAACGCCTGTTGCGATGCTTGGTCCAGAGTTTCCAACTAGTACAGTAAATGTGATATTCTCACCTACACCTGGAGTTTCGTTGCTTACTGATTTCTCTAAGTAAACATCCGCTACTTGAACAGGAGTTACTTCTTCACCGTCACCATCATCATCATCGTTATCATCTACAACATTTCCATCACCATCTGTATCTACACCATCACCTGGTGTACTATCGATATCTTGCTCATTCATCTCTGTCACCTCTGCAAGGTTCAAGTAATTTCCTGAAGCATTTACTGTTACTGTCATTGTCAAGTATTCCACTTGTCCAACGGCAAGGGTACCTACTGACCATTCGCTCGTTGTAGAGCTATAAGCTCCTTGAGTTGCTGAATCAGATACAAGTGTATAACCTGAAGGTAACTGGTCTGTTACAACCACACCTGTTGCAGTACTTGGTCCAGAGTTACCTACTTCTACAGTAAAGGTAATTTGGTCTCCCACATTTGGTGTAGCATTATCAACACTCTTCTCTACGTAAACATCAGCCACTGCACTTGGGAATACTTCAGCATTATCCTCATCATCTTCACTTTGATCTCCATCATCATTATCTGGTTCAGAATCAGCATCCATTTCATTGTGCTCACTAACTTCTGCAATGTTCAAGTAGTCACCTGAAGCATTTACTGTTGCCGTAATCATCAATGTTTCTGTTTGCCCATTAGCTAAAGTACCTAATGTCCATATTGAAGTACCGTTACTGTACGATCCTTGAGAAGCAGTATTCGATACATAAGTATAACCACTTGGCAATTGATCAGTAACTTCTACTCCTGTTGCTGGGTTAGGTCCATCGTTTCCAACTGTAATCGTAAAGATCACGTCATCACCAATATTAGGTGTAGTGTTGTTAACTACCTTCTCTAACCATACATCCATTCCATTAAGTAGTCCGGCATCAACAGTAAGGTTGATATCACCTGACTCCAATGTATACTTTCCTGTCAATCCAGTTACTGGATCAGCATCACTATCTACCTGATCATTACCTGGTACATTGTCTTGATTAACAAACGTACAGCCATCTGGTGCTACGAACTCTACGATATACTCACCAGGAACTAAGTTGCTGAATAAGTATTCACCGTTTACATCAGTAGTTGTAGATTGTAACAAGTTACCAATCGTTCCACCTACACAATCGTATAATAATACCGTAGCGTTTGGCACACCTGCATCTCCACCATCATACTCATCTGGAGCACCACCTGGAATATCTTTCCATACTTGGTTACCTAAGCTTGCTGGAGCAAATAGACCGAAATCCACAGTCATATCTCCGTTTGCATCATCTGTCGCATCTTGATCACCACCTTGGAACGACTCATTTACTGGCTCATCTCCTAATGATAAAGTAATAACTGGTGAGGTAATCATAGTACCAAAACCATTTGGCTGGTCACCATTGTCATCACCGTCTTCTTGGTTATCATTAATGTCTGTAGGTGTACTACTAGCACTGTAGAAGAATGGCACAACTGGGATCATAATCTCGTATTGACCAGGAGCCAAGTCACCAAAGAAATAATCTCCGTTTGCATCTGTAACTGTAGTAGCTAATATATTACCATCTAAATCTTTCAATTGTAACATTACGTTTGCAATACCATTATCACCTGGATCCTGCATACCGTTGTTGTTCATATCTTCGAATACCGTCGATCCAATGCTCATACAAGAAGCTTTAGATATTGTTTGTGACTCAGTAGATACATTATCACAAGCATCTGTCACTGTCCATGTTCTTGTAGTAGAGTCACCGTCCACATCATCTGAAACAACTACTGTCAAATCAGAGGTTGCTGTACAGTTATCATCGAAAGTTGGTTCGCTGAATGGAGGCATCTCTTCATCACAAGCATATTCGATGTCATCGCCTACACCATTAATCGAAGGACTTTCGTTATCCGGTAATCTTGTGATCGTTTGACTTACTGTCACATCGTTACCACAAGCATCAATGGCTGTCCACGTCTTAGTCATCACACCACCTTCACACTCATCGTATGAACCTGTTACTGATTCAGTTACTGTAGGAGTACCACAATTATCTGTTGCAGTAGGATTACTAAATGCTGGTTCAACTTCATCACATTCGAAAGTAAGGTTATCACCTAATCCAACAAATACTGGATCAATTTCATCTGCTTGTCTTCCGAATACTGAAGTACAATTATCAGCTGTACCACATCCATTATCTACCACATTGTATGTAAAGCTTATTGATTGTCCACAATCAAGAGCTAATACATCACTTAATGTTGGTAGTTCGTTTAAGTTGTCACTTACGTTACAACCTCCTGTATATCCAAATGTTGCTGCCCATGCATTATAGGCATCAGCCATTTCTTCTTCCGTTGCACAAGCTAATACATTTGTATCAGTTGGGCAGTTAGCTTCTACTTCTTCACCTGCATCTCTTGTAAATGTGCTAGTACATTCATCTGAACTCTCACATGAAGTTCCTACACCACTGTTTACAATGTAAGTGAATGACATTGACTCACCACAAGCTAAATCAAGTGCATCTGTTAATGTCGGTAGTTCAGAGATATTTGATTGTACATCGCAACCTCCAGCGAATTCGAATCCTGCAGCCCATGCATTGTATGCTGCTGTAATTTGTGCTTCAGTACTACATGCATCAAGCACTTCATTTGCTGGGCATGATGCTACTACATCTGATCCTACAGCAATTCCGAATGTGCTTGAACACTGGTCAGAATTTTCACAAGTTGTACCTGCACTTGAAGTTACTGTGTATGTAAAGTCAACTGACTCACCACATTCTAAATCAAGTACTGCACTTAAACTAGGGATATTTGCGATATTATCAGTAACATCACAACCTCCGCTGTATGTAAATCCATCAACCCATGCATTATATGCCTCAGTAATCTCTGCATCTGTACTACATGCTGTCAGGTTAACATCCGTACTACACTCCGCTACAACTGAACTTCCTTGCGCTATTCCAAATGTACTTGTACATTCATCTGTGCTCTCACAAGAAGTACCTGCACCGCTAGTAGCTACATAAGTAAAGCTTACTGACTCACCACATTCTAGTGCTAGGATATCTGCCAATGTCGGTGCATCTGCTATGTTATCACTAATGTTACAACCACCAGTTGCTTCAAAACCTGCTATCCAATCATTGTATGCATTTGTTATGATAGCATCTGAACTACATTCTGTAACATCTACAGCATCTGGACAAGTTGCAACTACATTAGTTGCAATTCCTATGCTAAATGTAGCAGTACAATCATCTGAACTTTCACAAGCTGTACCTGCACCACTTGTCACTACATATGTAAAGTCAACTGACTCACCACATGATAATGCTAACACATCTGTTAATGATGGTGCATTTGCGATATTATCTGTTACTGTACAACCTCCAGTCGATCCGAATGCTGCAATCCAAGTATTGTATGCTGCTGTAATCTGCGCATCTGTGCTACATGCATTCAGGTTCGGATCCGTTGCACATTCTGCTACTACATCACTTCCTGCTGCTATACTAAATGTAGCATTACAATCATCTGTACTTGAACAAGCCGTTCCTGCTCCACTTACTACTACATAGTTAAAGCTTACTGATTCTCCGCATTCTAAGGCTAATACCTCAGCTAAGGTCGGTGCATCCGCTATGTTATCTGTAACACCACATCCACCAGTAGAACCAAAGTCACTAATCCATGCATTATATGCTGCAGTTATTTGCGCATCCGTGCTACATGCATCCATTACTGGATCTGCTGCACATTCTGCTACTACATTACTTCCTGTTCCGATGCTAAATGTTGCATCACAATCATCTGTACTTTCACATGCGGTTCCTACTCCACTTGTCACTACATAATTAAAGCTTACTGACTCACCACACTCTAAAGCTAATACCTCAGCTAAGGTCGGAGCATCTGCTATGTTATCTGTAGTTGTACATCCTCCGGTAGATCCAAAGTCACTTATCCAAGTGTTATAAGCTGCAGTAATTTGCGCGTCTGTGCTACATGCATCCATTACTGGATCAACTGCACATTCTGCCACTACATTAGTTCCACCTGAAATGCTAAATGTAGCATCACAGTTATCGGTGCTTTCACAAGCTGTTCCTACTCCACTTACTACTACATAAGTAAAGCTTACTGACTCACCACACTCTAAAGCTAATACTTCAGCTAAGGTCGGTGCATCTGCTATGTTATCAGTAACAGTACATCCTCCAGTTGATCCGAAGTCTGATATCCATGCGTTGTAAGCTGCAGTGATCTCTGCATCCGTGCTACATGCATCCATTACTGGATCAGCTGCAC
>JAHDHQ010000003.1 GCA_020631235.1 Saprospiraceae bacterium
TAATGAAAGCTCAGCATGAAAATGTTGAGCTTTCTCCATTTAGTGATGTAGGTAATAGAATGTAGCGACCTACTCGCACGACACCAAGCCCGGCGGTCTTGGTCACCTCACTCAGAAGTGATTTAGGATCACTTCATCGCTCAGCGAAGCCGCCTTTTTTAATCTTTTTCATTTAAGGATTAGGTAATAGAATGTAGCGACCTAATTGTTCGACACCAAGCTAGAAGTTCTTGTTTCCTTCAGTTAAGAGTGATGTTATACTCTTTCCCTTAGTCAAGCCGCCTTTTTAATAAGACTTAATGCTACGAAGTATAAAATAATACCACATGTATTATTTTAAAAGAAGGAACTGAGGCACTGTCCTCAGGTGTGCGTGGCATGAAAGTGTGGGGCTTTCTCCATTTAGTGATGTAGGTAAAAGAATGCAGCGATCTAATTGTTCGACACCAAGCTAGAAGTTCTTGTTTCCTTCAGTTAAGAGTGATGTTATACTCTTTCCCTTAGTCAAGCCGCCTTTTTAATAAGACTGAATGCTACGAAGTATAAAATAATACTCAATTTATTATTTTAAAAGAAGGAACTGAGGCACTGTCCTCAGGTGTGTGTGGGGTGAAAATGTTGGGCTTTCTCCATTTAGGGATGTAGGTAAAAGAATGTAGCGACCTACTCACTCGACACCAAGCCCGGAGGTCTTGGTTCCTTCAGTCAAGAGTGATGTTATCACCCCAACACACTAAAAATTATATTGAATCATACCTTTGATAAAAAATGGAGTACCTGGGGTAAAATGTATTTCTTCGACAGGATTAACTTCATCTCGAAGTCTTGATTCAGTAGCAAATTGTGTTTCATTCCATTCTGTATTCAACAAATTTTGGATTTGTATGCCTAGGTTTATAGTTTTCCAATTATGTCCAAAGTTTAAATCGATGATACTATAGCCTTCAGCTTCTATAGAACTGTCTTCATTTGCAGGCCTATTGGCTAGATGCCTAACATTAATATTCCCATGCAATCCAGAATTCAGAAGAAGGTTCAATCCACCGACCAGTGTAAAATCAGGGGCTAATGGTATATAATTTTCACCTTCTGGATCATTGATTGATCGCGCATGGGTGTAATTAGCATCTAGATTAAAAAACATCCAAGAAGTGGGTTGATAACGACAGCTCAGGTCGACGCCTTGTCTAGCTGTTTCTCCACTCGGCTCTACAATACCTGCATCACCCACATACACAAACTCTTGTTCTAAGAATAAATACCAATAGGCCATGTTTAAAAGTATTTTAGGACTAGGTTTCCAAATATATCCTAGATCAAATCCATGAGCAGATGGCAAAGTCTTTTCATTTATTTCGGAAACTACCACTCTAGTATCGTTTGAATGAAAACCTTTTCCTGTTTTTAGGTACAGTTGCAGCTTGTTAGACGGATTGTAAAGTATATTTAATTTGGACTGACAATTACTTCGTCACTTGTCTCCTTTTTATATTCGGTAATAAGTTTATCATGATATTGAAAATCAAAATAATCTACTCGTATCGAAGGATTAATCGTCCATTTACTCAAATCGATCGTCGTTCCTAAAAATGCACCAATATTGGTTTCGTTAATATCACCTAATTGGATATTTTCCAATGTTTCTTTTCTATTTAAAGTGTGAGAAAGTTCATTATCAACACTTTTATCATTACGTAGATCTATACCTGCTCGCCAAACTCCACTCAAATTATTATGAGTATACGATTGAGTATATTCTGTATTAACTCCATAAATTGATCGATTTTCTTTTTGTTTAATTTGGTCACCGTTTATAGAATCTATGAGAAAAAAAGTAAAATTGGAGTAAAGCTCAAAATCATAATGACTAAAATACACTCGACTTCTAATAGATGATTTCTCATCAATAATTTTAGTATGGCTAAGATTGAAATTTGTTCTAGAACTTAATCCACCCTCTGTATCATCAATAGCTCCAAATCTAGATATAGAGCCTAGATCGACGGATCGTTGCGGAATTTGACCTGAAGCATCCCACTGACTATTAAAGTGAGAAATAGTCATTTCTAAAAAATCATTTTTGTTAAAAACCCCAGAGTATTTCCCAAATAAATTCGTTCGATTAAAGTTTTGTGAACTTTCAAAAAAACCATCAGATGATAAAAACTCGGAAGCTATATAAGCATTATGTTTTTTGCCTTGTAAGACATTGAACATACCTAAAAGCCTATGTGTATTAAACTGACCTAGTTCCCATTTGATTAAACTATTTTCTAAATAATCTTTAGTGTTAAAACCAACATAGCCAGCTGTATTGAAATTCCCTTGATTCTCATAATAAGGACCTTTGCCAAAATCAATTTTATGGATGGTTTCAGGAATGACAAAATGAAGGTCTGCATAGCCTTGCCCATGAGCATGTGAGACCATATTTACAGGTAATCCATCAACAGATATGTTTATATCTGTGCCATGATCAATATCAAAACCTCTTAAAAATATTTGTTCTGCTTTACCACCTCCAGCATGTTGTCCAATGAAAAGACCCGGAACAGAGCGTAATATGTCTTGTGAAGAATTTACAGGTTTAGTTTGAATGTCTATTTTAGTTATGATTTCGAGCGCATCAATGCGGGGAGAGATAGTAACTTCTTCTAAGCTAATTACTTCTTCTGATAATACAGTTGTTACTATTTGGCCAAACGTTTCAATAACGAATAATTCAGTTTGAAAACCAATAAATGAAATTTGAATAGTATCACCTAAAGAACAATGATCAAGTGTAAAATTGCCTTGTTGGTTAGAATGCGTATGATTGTCTGTCGTTTTATTTAATATGTGAGCATCCTGTAAAGCTTGCTGATAATTGTCCACCACATTGCCTGTAATGGCTTGTCCATAAATAAAGCCGGGAAAAATAATTAGGAAAAGGGTATATAAGAATATTTTCATCTATTTTGGTTGGTAAGGACTTGAGGTAAATTAACTGAATTATAATAAAAACAGAGCAATTTTAATTACTAAACGTAAACTTTGGTAATTCACTTCTAGTTTAACTTTGCAGCGATTTTTTTATGACTTGTAGATGTCTTTTTAGAGTGATTCAAACTTGAAGTATTTCAAAATGGGCAATTAATATCATTATAGGTCAAGTCATTATTCATCATTATATAGCTCACAGAATTAATCGGAATAAAAATTGAATCGAAATAACTGTAGCTAATTATCAGCAATAAAGCAGCAAAAGCTACTTTTGTGAAGTATGAATAACAAAGGAACATTCGAAATATTAGCCTGGATAATAAGTTTCACCCTTGTAATTTTGGTCTTAGCACCCATATATTTAGCCATTGGTGATCAATATCCTTTTTATGTTGAAAATATTTTGTTCATATTGATATTTTTAACTTTTCTGCGCTGGTTATTTTTGATGAAGTATCATTGGTTTGACACAATGATTCCGTTTAAACTCATTATGATATTTGCTGTCATTCCTGTCTTACTCTATCTAGTGGATAATGCAATGGATTTTCAGGCTTATGCAGATGAACAAGGCTTAGAAACTTTTTTGAGTGAAGTAGAAACAAGCCAGCAATTAAAATTAGCTAGGTATATTAAGTCCGAATACATGTTTTTTTGGGCAGGTGCTTTTATATGTAGTCTAGCCATACCTATTAAAATGATACGATCTATATGGCGTATGAAAAACAAGCTATAATGGATTGGAAAAAAATAGTCATTGCTTTAGTTTTTAGTATCATTTCATATTTCTGTTTATTTCATAAACTAGAGAAAGAACCGATCAGAGTGTGGGATGAGTCATTGTTTGCTCTTAGGGCAACGTATATGATGGAAAATGGACAGTATATGTCCAATTTTAACTTAATGAATGAAGAGCTAGCGGACCATAAAAACACGAAGATGCCACTGATGACTATGGTGCAAGCCTTGTCTTTTAAAGTGTTTGGACTGGGAGAGCTTCAATTACGCTTGCCTATAATTGTTTTGATCTTTTTGTGTATTGTATATTTTATTAGATACACTCACCATCATTTTAAGGAAGCTTCTTTGGGTTTAATTACAGCATTAATGTTAATTACATGTGCAGGTTTTAATAATGATCACATGGCGCGATTTGGAGATCATGATGTGATTTTTGGATGTTTTTTATTTCTGTCCTTGCTCAGCTTTTTTGCTTATGATCAAGCTAAGAATCGAAGGGATATATTTCTGTTTGGAGTTTTTATGACGCTAGCATTGTTAACCAAGAGCATATTGGCTTTTCAATTTATTCCTGGAATTATTGCTTATTTACTAATTACGAAAAAACTGAGTGTATACTTAAGAGATAAATGGGTATATATAGTGGCAGGATTTTGTTTAACGGTCTTTGGAGCCACCTTTGCTTATTTAGATTATTCTTTTCCTGGTTTTATTGAAAGAACATGGAATTATGAATTAGGCGGAAGATATAGTAAAACCATTGAAGGGCATCAGGGAAATTTTTTCTACTTTCTACATGATTGGGCAAGTAAGTATTTTGTACCATGGTTTTATTTTAGTGTTTTAGGTGTTGTTTATTTATTTAAAGCAGATGTCAATGAGCAACGTAAACAATTTTTACAATTAATGCTCTGTGCTCTATTGAGCGCTTATGTAATATTTGGATTTTCACAAACAAAGACTTTTTGGTATGGAGCACCTATGTACTTTCCTTTAGCAGTTATAACGGCCTTTGGCGTTTTTGAGTTAATAAGACTCATAGCTAAACAAACCAGAGTTACACGATTATTTGGATATGGTATTTTGGCGATTTGCTTGATTATACCCACTTCTTATGTAATCCAGAAAAATATATTAAGCTCTAATGCTGGCAAAGAAGAACAATACCGCTTTTTTATCGAAGATTTAAAAAACAAACAACCCTCTTTAAAAGCATTTTCTTTGGTTGATAATAATTTTGGAACATCAGCTTATTTCTATACTCACATGTATAATAAGCAAGAAGAATATAATATAAAGTTTCATCGTGGCAATTCTTATGAGGAAGGAGAGCTAGTGATGGCATGTTTAAATAAGGTAATGGACCCCTTGTTTAATCAATACGAAACAGAAGTTTTAGAGCATTTTAACATGTGTAAGTTGATTAAGATCAAGGCTAAAAAAAGTCAATAATTACTACCTTTAAAGCTTTATGTCAAAAAGCGAGTTTCTAAAAGAAAATAGTGAATCCTTCAGTGGAAAAAAATTAGCCTTAAATGTGGCTAAATTAGCACTATCTATATTCGCCTTTTATCTAATTTATCTTAAAATAGATACAGATATCGTAGCCAGATATTTCAAACAACTTAATGTACTATATTTCCTCATAGCCATTGGTTGTTTTTTTATTTCTAAACTCATTTCTGCTTACAGACTTAATGCATACTACCACACCCAAAATATACACATTCCACAAACGACCAATGCTAAAGTATATTTTAACGCCATGTTTTACAATATTTTTATTCCTTTAATTGGAGGAGAGGCATTTAAGGTTTTTTGGATTAAAAAAAACTATGAAGCACCTGTAAAACCACTGGTTTGGAGTGCTCTATTAGATAGAGGAAACGGCTTAGTAGCTTTAATCATTTTGAGCGTAATCTTTTTTAATAGCTACGACCAACAGTTTGATTGGGGCATATATTCTTGGCTTTTAATACCTCTATCGCTATTGGGCTCTTGGTTAGTGCACAAATTGTTCTTTTCTAAGTTCTTACCGGCATTTAATTATACCACACTTTTGTCTTTAGCCGTCCAAGTTTTTCAAGTTTTCACTATTTACTTTGTCATTTTAAGTCTGGGAATAACTGATCAAATCATGGCATACATTTTCGTGTTTTTGATATCTTCTTTTGCTTATGTTTTACCCTTTTTGGGCGCTCGAGAATTAGCTTTTGTGTATGGTGCAGAATACTTAGGATTGGATAATGATTTATCCTTAGTCATTAGTGTATTGTTTTACGGTGCATTAGCGATTAATTCACTTGCAGGAGGAGTATTTTTCTTTTTTCCAATACAAAAAAAATAATTATGTCAGCAGTAAATGAGTTTAACGACTATCGTCAGAAAATGAATGATCGTATTATGGCCGCCGATAACAAAGTTATGAAGCGATTTTTTAGTTTAGACAACCAAACGTACCAAGAAGGAGCGCTTTCAGTAAAAACAAAAGAGATGTTAGGCTTAGTCGCTTCCATGGTTTTACGTTGTGATGATTGTATAAAATATCACATAGAAACTTGCCATAAAGAAGGTTTGACAGAAGAAGAGTTGTTCGAAATATTTAGTGTGGCCAATGTTGTGGGTGGTTCCATATGTATACCGCATACAAGAAGAGCGATTGAATTTTGGGATGAGCTACAAAAAACATAGTAGCAGTCAAAACCTAAAATATACTAAAATAGAACACCACCAAGTTTATTAATAGGCTTATAGATTGTTTCCAATTTAAAATCAAACTATTTATGAAAAATACTATTGTTGCTCTTTTCATGGTATTTAGTTGCCAACTTTCCTCGCAATGTTTTATGGATAGACACAATACTTCAATCACCGATACTTGGCTAAGTTGTTTTAAAAGTATTAATCCTAATCCGGCCAGATATAGTACGCATTGGATTATGTATGACCTCGGAGATTTTTACAAATTAGGTCTCGCAACTATTTGGAATATGAACCATCCAGAGACCAGCCATCACGGAATCAAAGACATAGTTGTAGACTACACAAATGACATGGTTTTTTGGAAATCTTTAGGAGAATTCGAAATAGATCAAGCAGGAGGGAATGCTAAATGTGAAGGCCAACAAGCATTTGATTTTGAAGGAAAATTTGCTAGGTATGTCCTTATTTCGGTACTTAGTACTTATGGTGATGGGAGTTGTGCTGGTTTTTCTGAATTACGCATAGAGACCTCTGGAGTTTCTAATGACGATGTAAATATTATCATGGATGATATTATTATTAGTCCAAACCCCAACCATGATTTCGTGACAATATCTTGTTTGGAAGTAATGTGCAATGCTTCTTATCAAATATTCAATTCAAACGGCCAATTGATTGAGCAAGGAAACATATTGGATGATAAAAAAATACATGTTGGAAGCCTACCGAGTGGTTTGTACCAATGCGTGCTTCAAAGAGAGAATCAACGATTGAGTCAAAAATTTCAGGTAATTCATTAAAATATAGGGTAAACCCTGTTAATGAATTGAAAATATTTTAGCAAATTTATAGAACTCCACTAAACCAAAAGGATATGACAAGAATTCTGACTTTCCTATGTTCCTTTCTGAGTGTTGTTTTTGCTTACGCCCAAAACTATGAAGATTATATTGGTGCAGGTCATGCAGAAGGAATAACTGTTACAAGTAGCGGATCCACTGACGAAACAGCAGCCGATAATACGATCAACGGAAATGGAATGGATGCGGCTAAGATGGAGGCAGCACGATTTTTATATCAAGCAGGATTTGGCAGTAGTTTGGAAGATGTCAATGAGGTGTTAACTATGGGCTATGAGGCTTGGATAGATCAACAAATAGCACTACCCCAAACCCAATATTTAGATGATCTTTTATCGACATGGGATTATATCCGAAATGTTTATTTATCGTCTGGATACTACGAAGAAGAAGATTTGTTCGGACCAGCTCAAGTACACTGGAATTATGTGTGGTGGGATAATGTCATGACAGAGCCCGATCAACTACGACAAAAAATAGCTTTTGCATTAAGCCAGCTAATTGTTATTTCTGGAAATAATACGGATTTATCTGGTCATGGTGAAGCCTTATCTTCTTATTACGATTTGTTAATGAAACATGCTTTCGGAAATTACGAGGATTTGCTGTATGATGTTTCGCTCAATATGTCCATGGGCTTTTATCTGAGTCATTTAAATAACCCTAAAGCAGATCCAGAAAACAATATACACCCTGATGAGAATTTTGCTAGAGAAATTATGCAGTTGTTTAGCATTGGAGTGTATGAATTAAATATGGACGGAAGTTTAAAGACCAACAACCTTGGACAACCCATAGAAACTTATGACTTAAATGATATCCGAGAATTAGCCAAGGTTTTTACTGGTTTAGGGCCTGGAGGTATAACAGATATGGTGGACTGGACAGACGAACCATATTTTGGATTGGGTATTTATGGAGGAGATAATACCGTACCCATGAGAATGTACGAAGAATGGCACGAAACGGAGGCTAAAACGATGTTTGGCGGTCAACATACTATTCCAGCAAATCAGCCTGGATTGGTAGATATCGAACAAGCAGTTAGCATTTTGTTTAATCATAATAATACGGCGCCTTTTGTCAGCCGGTCTTTAATCCAACGATTAATTAAATCAAATCCTTCCCCTCAATATATTCAGCGTGTAGCTGAAGTTTTTGTAGACAATGGTGAAGGAGTAAGAGGAGATATGGCTGCAGTGGTTAAAGCCATTTTGTTAGATGATGAAGCCCGCACTTGTGCTTCGTGGTCTGAAGATAATAATGGAATGTTGAAAGAACCAGTGTTAAGGCTCACACAGCTTTTAAAGGCGGCTAATATTAGTTTAAACGAACTTCCAAACTATTGGCATAACAGTTATGATTTTGCTAATGATTTAGACCAATCGCCCTTGTATTCGCCATCTGTTTTTAATTTTTACGAACCAGATTATAAGTTCGATGGAAACTTGAATGGACCCGAATTTCAGATATTAAATACAGTAACCACAGCGAACTATTTTAACATGGTTAGGAATTGGACGCAATGGAGCTATATAACGGCCGATTGGGAACGCGACTATCTTTTTGATGAAGAACTAGACGAAGATGTTCGGATCTTTGGCTATAACCATACTCATATTAATGAAGAATGGGTTGTAGACAAATTAGAAACCATAGGAATGGAAGATTTTATGAATGAATTAGATGTTCTGTTAACTCATGGAAACCTAAGTGACGAAATGAGACAAACCATCAAAGAAGGTAGTGAAATGTTTAATTGGGGTACTTATCAGCGAGCCATGTATATGTTTTATTTTATTCTGGTTTCTCCCGATTTTATGATATTAAAATAATCCGCCAAAAATCAATTATCATGGGTAAAAAACATCATCATCATATAAATAGAAGAGATTTTTTAGGTACAGCCAGTTGTGCAGCTATGGGTTATACGACGCTGTTTAGCACCTTAAACAGTTTAAAGTTTATGAATGCTGCCGCCATTTCTAATTCTACTGTATTTGGAGGAGATGACTACAAGGCATTGATTTGTATATCGCTTGGTGGAGGAAATGATTCTTTTAATATGCTTGTACCTCATAATCAAGATGAATACGATGTGTATGCAGAAACAAGGACAGATATGGCACTTTCTAGAGGAAGTCTGTTGAAGTTAGATAATGAATCATATGCTGTTCATGCAAAAATGGGAGATGTCAAGGATTTATATGATAATGGAAAACTTTCATTTATAACAAATGTTGGAACACTTGCTCAAAGAATAGATAAACAACAGTTTTATGACCAGTCTGTGCCAGTTCCACTAGGTCTTTATTCCCATGCCGACCAATATCAACAATGGCAAACAGGAATGCCCCTAGAAAAAGCGAATTTAGGATGGGCGGGAAGGATTGCCGACCTAATGGGTGATATGAATACCGCTGAAGATATATCAATGAATATTTCGGTAGATAGAACTAATTTGTTCCTTCGAGGAAATGAAGGAACACAATATGTCATAAAGCCATTTGGTCCATCTGGGATAGAAGGATATTCAGAAGAAAATGGTTTGTTTTCTGCAAGAAAATTCGGTATAGACAATATAATTGATCAAAATTATCAAGATCAGTTCAAGAAAATATATGTAGAAAACGTTGATATCACTACTCGGGCATTTACAATATATGAAGAAGCTATAAGTGACATTCCTACAATGCCAGAAATTTTTAATTATGATGACATTGGGCAGTTAACGGATGTTGGCTATATGTATCGAAGACAAAACTTTTTAAGAAGTTTAGAGTCCATTGTAAGAACTATCCAAGCAAGGGAGACTTTAGGCTTTAAGCGCCAAATTTTCTTTTTAGATTTAAGTGGATGGGATATGCACGATGATCTACCTGTACCTTACGAAAATTTAATTAGCGTTGTAAATGATGGTTTAGCGCAGTTAAATCAAGCTCTGGAGTTACACAACTTATCTGATTGTGTTACCACTTTTACATTATCAGAGTTTGCACGCACATTGACTTCAAATGGTTCAGGCACAGACCATGCATGGGGAGGTAATGTAATGGTCATGGGTGGAGCGATCAACGGAGGCCAAATCTTTGGTAATTATCCTAGCTTAGAACTATGGGGAGATATAGAACTAGGAGGCGGAGTGCTTATTCCAGAATTATCAACGGACGAGTATTTTGCAGAACTAGCTATGTGGTTTGGTGTATCACCTACGGATTTATCGACTATTTTTCCTGGGATAAATAACTTTTACGATATTGCCTCAAATAACAAGCCTATTGGGTTTTTGAATTATTAATATAGATTAGCTTAATCGGGAATGCTGAAAAAAGGTATTCCCTATCATATGCAGCTTATGTTCTTGATGATTGAAAATCGGCTCACTCTCCTAAAATATTGGCCCAAATTGGCTCAATTGTGCTATACTTGATCCAGAGATGATGCATGCCATCATTCCTTAGGACCAGCTTTTTTTAACTTCTCCATAGTTTCTTTCTCAGCATTAGCAAGTTCTAAAAGAATATTTGATGCCTCAATCAAATATGATTCTTCTTGAGTTTCTCCAGTTTTATGAAACAGAGTTGAAATGTACGTCCATTTCTGTGCATGATTTTTATATTCTTGATAAGCTTCCTCTATATATTGGTCTCCAGTCAGATGATAAGCTTCTTTTAAGAAGTCTCTATATAGATTTCTGAAAAGAGCTCCACCGGTTCCAGCTCGTTCCATTAACATTGCTGAGGTTGTAAATTCGTTTTTTACATCCTTACTTTCTTTAAACCATTTTATGATTTCTGATGCAGTCTTTTTAATCCCTTTGTATCCAAGATTTTTAATGGGTGGATTTAGAAAATCTGTTGCATTGTTATTTACAGCTTTACGAATTATGGATTTAAGTGCTGGAAGTTTTTGCGTTTTCTCTATGGTAAAACTCAAATTTCTGGACGACATTGGACCTTTCTCATTTCTTGCTAAAGCTAAGTTTTTTAATGAAGTTTTAACTTGACAACCTTGTTGGTCAGTATCATTTAAGTATGCATAATTTTCATCATATCCATACATGGTAGCATAATGACCTGCAAAGTTTATTTTATTTGTGAAGTAGTCTAAATGGTAACAATCTAACTTTAAACCTACAGCTTTCCCTTTATGGATTGGTTCTTCGATATTTTTCCAAGCCTTTTTTAAAGATGAGGTTTCTTTTAGCTCTAACTTCAAATTCAGATTTCTGCAAATATTCTCTGTTATTTTATCTGTTTTAACCCTTCCACCAATAAAAGGAAAGTCCATTGTTTTCATTCTCCAAAATAAAAACCCAATGCCTTCACCAATTCCAAATAGCATTGGTTCAGAAAGTTCTATTCCAATTTGTTTAAGCAGGCTTCCAGTTGTTGTAGTTTCACAGTGTTGGCCTACAAAAGGTTTAAATTCTGGAATTATCATTTTTGCTACTCCTTTTTCCTTCTTAAAATAAAATTGGCTGTTCCTTCATCAATATCATCGCGGTAAACATTATCTAACTCCCAACCCAATTTATACAAAAAATTGAGAGCATCCACTTCGGAGTGAAATCGTATTTCACGCCTTTTAGGACCCATAAATTCTTGTTTTTTAAAGGCAGGATTCTGACCGTAGTCGACAATGACGCGAGTATATTTAGACAGCAACGTCTGCCCAAATACTTTTAAGCCTAAATATTCAATATCTAAGTCTTGAACATTTATACCATCTACATAAAATTGTGACCAAGCGTTTATTTGAAAAGAAAGACAAAATGACAAAACAAATAGTAATCGTTTCATAGTTCTTGTTTTTTATAAATTAACGGAACTTGATTAAAAGAGTAGATATGATCTTGAGCTTTTATAAAAACTATAACAAGTTATTGCTCAAAATTTTCCTGTAAGACTTTTGCATTTTTAACCGCTTGAAAATTTAGAATCTCGAACCTTGATAAATCTTCATTGGCCTTAAAACCATAACCATAACTTGTGTCTCTTTTAGCTGGTTGAGAAATACGCACAAATTTATCGGTATATATTTCACCTGCACCCTCATCCCAGATGAGCTCGCTTGTAGTGAGTTTGTCTTGATCTCTGTTGTAAAAAACAACACTGTCTCTTACATAAATCTTGCGCTCTTTGTTAGAACGGATAGCATATTTGGACTCCAACCAAGAGACAGCTTGCTGCTTATCATTCATAAATTCTACAAAAATACCTTCAGGAAATTCGTCGTTAGAGTAAGAGTGTTCTACAAATCGTTTCATAATCGGACTGCGGATAACTATTTTTACTTGAGCAGAATCACTGTAGAAAATCTCAACATCCTTTACCACTTCTACTTTTAAGTCCTCCTCTGTAAATAAAGCTTCTACTTCTTTCTTGTCGTTGGTACAGGAAAAACAAAAGACGGAAAAGCAAAAGAACCCTATGAATCGACGAATATTCATTAACGAACTAAAGTCACATCTCCCGCAACAATATTGACTACATCATCTAAATAATGAACTTCCGCCATCCAGGTATATACACCTATATTTGCCTCCCTTCCATTAAAACTTCCATCCCAACCACTCGAGAAATCATTACGCTCTATGTTGTTTTTCTGATAGACTAATTCTCCCCAACGATCATAAATAAATAGATTTAAGAAGTCTGTTCCTTTAGCGGTGCCAATCATAAACATGTCATTAGGGGATGGCGCTAGAGGCGAAAAGACATTGGGTGCAAAGAAATCACGATTAGCATTAGTGCTTATGGTAACATTGTCCGTAGACGTGCAGCCGTTTTGATTTTCTGCTTGAATGACATAGGTAGTGGTTCCAGCAGGTGTTGCTGTAGGATCTAAGCAATCAGTGCAACTCAGTACTGTGCCAGCTGTCCAATCAACGGTGACAATATCTGTTGGGGGAGAGTAGGTGGCTATTAAATCTACACTACAACCCAAAGCGACCTCCATATCTTCTCCAGCATCAATCATAAAAGGATCAGGCTCAAGAATGTCTAAAGTTGTCTGATTTATGCAACCTTTTATATCTTGTATATACACCGTATATTCTCCAGCTCCCAGGCCACTAAAATTAGCTATTGGAGAAAAAGTTTCTCCATCCAAGCTATAGCTATACTCAGGATTACCATTGCTTCCTGTTGCACTAATAAGACCAGTTAAATCACCGGCACAGATTACATCTTGAGCCGTTGCGTCCACCATTAAATTGCTAGTGTCAGCACAGCATGGTTCTATAAATAGATCTAAAATTTTAGTAACTACACAGCCTCTTTCTGTGGTGACCGTAAGGGCGATTAGTTTCTCACCAAACGACTCATAAATAATGGTGTGAGGTCCTTCACCGGTTATAGTGGAGACATCAGCACCAGCACCAAAACTCCATTGATACTCTATAATTTCATCTGGAGAAGAAATGTCAATATTGTCTATTACGATGGATTTATCACATTCAAAAGCACCAACCGTTTCTGCTGTAAAATCAGCTTCTGGACCCACAAAAGTTCCAGATCCACCAAATTCTATACTGAAGCCTAAACCAGAAACAGTAAAATTATTGATTACCAACAAATATGCGGTACCAGAAACCATATCTAAAGCTTCTGCAAAATTGTTATTGCCAGCTTGGCAACCAGGTTGTTCTGAAAGATCTCCATCTCCGTCAATTAAACCTGTCGGCCCTACACAAATAGACCAAGTACTGAAAGGTTGGTTTCCATTTTCACCGCTGGCCATACACCTTAGCTCTATTAGATCACTGCAGTCACCTAAACCATTGGGCATCTCATAAACAACGAAATCTATATCATCCGATTCTATACCTGAGTTCACAAAATCATTTGGAGTTAGTGTAAATTCCAAAGTTCCAGACTCATCACATTCCCACTGATACCATGAAGAAGAAGTTTCACCTGATAAACACGAACTTACTATTTCATCTTCAATATTTCCGCCATTTCCTAAAAACTCGACAAAGAATGGAGATTTATCGCATAAAGTCACTGCTTCAGGACAATCGGATTGTGGAACAGGTACTGGATTAAATTCTGTTATGCAAAGTTGGAAACTCCCTGAATTTCCTGCATTGTTTTCAACATACAAGTAGTATGTGGCTCCTAAAAAAAGGTTGACAGCTGATAATTCGCATCTATCTTGGCTCCCCGGAGCACAAATCTGGTAATCAAGAGATTGACACGATCCTAAAAACAAAGAAACGGTAGGATTGGTTAAGGTTGCACTTCCATTACCTGTGCCGATTACCTCGATAAAGGCCCCTAAACTTAATGGCTGAAAAGCAAACCATACACCATTGGTATAATTTTGTAAACATAGGTCAGCTTGGGCAGGATCAGGTGTAGCATTTACATTAGAATACTGAGTTACACCCGAACAATAGTTACTCACATTAGGAATAAAAATTGCTCCCGAACAATCATCATTGGGCGGTTGGGCCCATAATATTGTGCTGAGGAGGCATAGGATTAGGGTAGTATATAACTTCATAATTTTCTTAGTCGACGAAATAAAGATAATTATTCAAAATAATAGCGCCAGAAATAATAACGTTTAGTTTTTTCTTCGGATTTTTGAAGGCACTAAGAATTAGTACTTTTACGCTATAATCTGACATATAAACGGATTTCTGTAAAAAAAATTGAACCATGAAGTATTTAGCCAACATAAAAATAATGCCGCACAAAGAATTATTGGATCCACAAGGCAAAACTGTACTTAAAAATTTATCAAATATTAACGTGGATCAGGTAAATGATGTCCGGATTGGAAAATTTATCCAAATGAGCCTAGAAGCAAGCGATGAAGCGGCAGCAAAAGAAAAAGTTGAAAACGCTTGTAAGAAGTTATTGGCCAATGTAATTATGGAAAAGTATGAGTACGAGATAGCGGCTGTATAAACATGCTTTATCTCATCCCTACACCCATCGGCAATTTGGCGGATATCACTTTGCGCGCCATCGAAAAACTTAAGGAGGTAGATTTAATTCTAGCCGAAGACACTAGAGTAACTAAAAAGCTGCTTAATCATTTGCAGATTTCAAAACCGGTGCAGTCTTTCCATCAAAACAATGAACATAGGAGACTTAATGAAGCTGTGGAAATGGCTAAAAATCAAGACGTAGCCTATGTTACTGATGCTGGGACACCAGGTATTTCTGATCCTGGATTTTTACTGGTAAGATCTTGCATCCAGGCGGATATCCAAGTAGAATGTTTGCCAGGCCCAACCGCATTAATTCCTGCTTTAGTGGTTTCAGGATTACCTATCGATCGATTTTATTTTGAAGGATTTTTACCTCAAAAGAAAGGAAGACAAACAAGACTAAGTTATATCAGCCAATTGCCTCAAACAGTGGTTTTATACGAGTCTCCTCATCGAATTATTAAATGCATTGACCAGCTCATAGAACATTGTGGTCCTGATAGAAAGGTTTGTGTGGTTAGAGAAATCAGCAAAATGTATGAAGAAAAGCTGTATGGAACCTTAACTGAAGTTTCTCAAATGCTAAAGAATAAAAGCAGTATTAAAGGAGAGTTTGTAGTGGTTTTGGAAGCTAAACAAAGTACAAAAAACTAAAGGGAAAGATAAGCAATACCAACGAAGCATTTTTTCTTGTCCCTTTAGTCACTTTAAACGAATTCTCAAAGCCAGAAACCCGAGAATAATCACGTGCAAGACAAATCGAATCAAACTTTGTCTTGGTTTAAAATGGAAAGAAAAATGGCCAAAACCACCTTTCTTTCTTTCAATACCCTATTGATTCGCCCTAGGGTTTCTATTTATTTTTTTCTGAATATTTAAATAGTCTACATAGTATACCACTCTCACAGAAAAACTGTTTTCCTGAGGTAATTGGCTTAAACCCTGTACCCCTTTTAAATAATGTATTTCTTCCAATGTTGTGTCAGAGGCTAAATAGCTTCCTGCAATATTATTTTTCCAATTTAGAAATAAGTCACTACCAGGTGCAAATCGCCATCGATAATTTAAGTCAATGTTGAATAAATCAAAATTGAAGCTTTGATCGGTCGAATAATCTGTGTTAATAAATTGGCCATCATCATTTAATGCGAAATATTGGTTATACAACACTTTAATCCAGTAATGTCTAAGTCGGAAATTCAAGCCCATTTTGTCAGAAAATGTGTAATCTGCTGAGAGTACATTAGTAATGGTTTGTCGATTACGTCGTCCGAAAATGGGCTCGTCGTTTTCCCCAAAATCAACCCATCCATTGCTATTTATAAAATGCTCATAATTAATACTTAATTGAGCAGTAAACTTATCATTAAACCTATATCTAGGTGTGATTCTAGTTCCATATCCGTAACGATCTTTTTCTTCTACATTAAAACCAAAAAGGCTTCCATTTATTCTGAATTTTTTACGACTATCAGTGCCTAGCCATAAACCCGCATTATAGTTTAATGGGACATCCACAAAATAACCATCCGTTCTTGCTTCGAAGTAATCATCATTTTTAGGAATAATATTAAACCACATATTATACTGCCAAAACTTTTTGTCTTGTGTCCAGAATCCAAAATTTATAAAACTTGATGTATAAACTCTTGGATCATGGAGGTGTAATTGAGTATAATTAAACCAGAAATTTGCTCTATTAAACCTGTTCCAAAACTCCTCATAAATGCTATAATTAGCCCACAAACCATATTCGTGGTTATTAGAATTTCGATTAAAACCTAAGTCATTAGAATCAAAAGATTTTGATTTAGCTTCGTGATAAACGCCATAATTAAAATTTCCAGTAATCTTTTCTACACCTATATTATATCGGTATCCTTGTTCTGTTTCTTGATCGTTATAGAATTTCTGGGATAAGGCATAATCACCATAAACACCATAACTTTGCTGCTTGTTTTTTATGTCAAAGGTGGCTGCAGTTACATTAGCATCATAGTATGCTGCACCTTGTCGGATAACGCTGGTATTTGTAAGGCTTAAAGTCGAGTTGTTTTTCAAGTTCTGGTCCAATATGATGACATTATAGTTTGTCAATGGTGCCGTCATAAAACGCCTATTTTCATTGGTCTCTTCATTATGTATAGTGGCGTGTGTCTCACCAGCCACAGCATTGAAAAACCCAAGGGCTAAACCATTCTTAGCTCTTCCGGAAATTTTAGTGGCGTTGTACAATTGGGTTTCTGAAGGATTGTCAACTATTGATTCGTCTTCTTGAAGTTGGTCTTCGACATCATACATGCGCATAGGTGTGCCTCCCACTCTTCGCGAATAAAACAAATTTCCCTTATTAAAAATCTCTATACCCTCGGTAAAAAACGGACGGTTGTCGTTAAACCTAACTTCAAAAGGTGATAAATTAATAATGTTATCATCAGATTGTACTTGTCCGAAGTCAGGGATTAAAGTCATGTCCAATGTAAAGGCATCATTTATACCATATTTTAAGTCCATACCTCCATTATACGAATAACCACTGCTTTTGATTGGTACAGCTTCTTGATCTTTATTTCGCTGAAAATAGGCGGATACATAAGGAGAAAAGGATAGCCTTATAGGGGGTTTGATATCCTTTATCCCTTCGATGCTTCCTGATTGTGTCAAGAAAAAAGCACCAGTTGGGTCTATAGCATTCCAGGTGGATTTTTCACCGGTTCTAGCCTGGTACTTGATAAAATTTATGTTCCAATGTTGTACATCTTTTTTTGGAAACCTTATAGCCGAATAGGGAATTTGAAATTCAATAAACCATCCTTTATCCGTCAGATTTACTTCGCTAAACCAAACCGCATCCCAATCTGAATCTTCATTTTGATTCTGGACTAATTTAGCATCAAACTGGACGCCCGTGGACCCTACTATAAACTCTAATGCATTGTTATTACTTTGGTAGGTATCTAGAAAAAACCCAAACCAATCAGTATTTCCTAATTCATCTCTTTGAGTCAGTTGTTGCATGATGCTATCCCGACTAACTTCTTCGATAAATACACCGATATATAAAGCTTCATTATCGTAAAGTAGTTTCACTTCTGCATCTTTATCTGGACTTAGCCCAGGCGTTGGTTGCCATGTGCTAAACCCGTTTGTGGACTCAGCTTTCTCCCATACTGGCTCATCTAATTGCCCATCTATGGTAATCACTTCATTTATTTTTAAAGCTTGAATGATTTTCTGTGAATAACAGGCATTGCAAATCAGCAACAGAAATAATATACTAAATAGAAGATGGAGTGGGTTTTTCATATACAGCATTAATTGGACTGGGCAATCAATGTGATTACCAAAAATGATTTTAGAAAAAGTCAGTTTCTTAAATAGAGATTAGAGCTTACGGATATAAATATTATCGTGATTTGCCTTCAACGAAAGATCTGTTCCTCCGCCATTAAGCTTTCCATTTATTTCATTTCCCACTTCATAGCATGAGTTTTTACGAGAATGGTTTACTTCTTGGATCACGTCAATGCTGATGTTTAAATCACTAAATATTTCTCCATAAATGGTTTCAAGGTTTAGATCTAATGAAGAAGATTCGGGAACACTTACATCTACAAATCCATACACCGAATGTAGCTCTGATGGAGCAGTAGTATTAACCCTTTCGAAGCGTACATCGATATCTCCATACACTGTTTTAATGGACATAGGTCCCGTGACTTTCGACAATTCTATATCACTGTAATTAGTGCTTATGATGAGTTCGCCACTCAGATTATTAACACTTAAATCTTCTGCATGCGCAGACGTATTTTCTACATATAATGATAAACCCATCGGCATTTTCATAGTGTACTCGCCCTCTAACATACTATTGTTTGTTTGGGTTATCAATATTTTACCATCTTCTTCTAAAATGGATAATCCGATACCCGAATTGTCTTGAAGACCATAGGGGCTAAGTTTTTGTAATCCTTTTGTACGATCGATATCATCCTCCTCTAAATCTTTAAGATCCATGTTGACCAATACGATTTCCTTTCCTCCATAACCTTTTACTTCGGTGATGTTTACATCTCTGAGGAGCAAAGTGCCTCTATCAGTTTCAAAACTAAATTCTTGAGCAAATAACTGGCTTGTCATAAGAAATAAACAAGCACAAAGGGTTAAATAATTATGTTTCATAATAGTAGGTTTCATTAGTATGTATTATTAATAAGTAGGAGACCTTTTTGAGCTTCATCTTTAACAAACTTTAAATCATCTTCGTTGTCGATTACTTGATTTAAAGGGTCGATAATGCTTTTGTCTCTGGTATTTGACAATATATTTATTAGCTCTATTTTAACTGAAGCGTCTGCTTCAGCAGCCAAAGCTTCCACTAAACAAATCCTTACTTCTTCATGTGCAATGTGATCACTTAGGGCTTTAGCCGCAGCGAGCCTTACATTAGAACTTGGATCTGTTTTGAGCGTATTTCCAAGCAGTTTAATCATCGATTTATCTGGATCTGATAGCTTCCCACTTTCATATATTCCTTGAATTCTTTTCATGGGAGATGCAGCTTCCATTAAGTCGTTTACATATTTTAATTGTGATTGATCAGGCTTAACACTGGCCATTCCTGGCAGTTCTTCTTCTTGATAATTAAACCAACCTATCAACATTCCACATAGTAATATTGATGCAGCAATCCCTATGTTTTTCCATGGTGTTTTCCCTATAGACACCACTTTTGGTGACGAGTGGGTTTTAGGATCTATAGTGCTTTCTAACAGGTCATTAAATCTTTGTTCAAGATCTAATGATGGCTGATGTACAGGTAAACAATCTAAATGATCATCTATGTTTTGCAAAGCTTCCAACTCTATCAATAAAGCAGGTTGCTCTTGAAGTAACAGTTCGAAGTCCTGCTTTTCTTGACCATCCATTACGCCATCAAGGTAGTCAATCATTCTTTCCTCTATGCTTCTCATGATGTATAACTTTGATTGTATAAATTCTTTAATTGTTTTAAGCCTCTGTGTACTCTCACCTTTATGGCACCTTCAGTGACATTGTACATTTTAGCTACTTCTGCGTATTTAAGCTTTTCGATGCGTGTTAGAAGGATGATTTCTCTCGTTTCATCTTCAAGTTGGTGCATTACTTTTTGGAGTATTTCCCATTTTTCTTTTCCTTCCATTCTCCTTATGGCACAATCCGAATGTAAAACGTTTTCATGATGTTCAATGTCGGATGAAGTCTTAAACTTCTTTTTGCGCCAGTGATCGTTACTCACATTTCTTGCAATCCTAAACATCCAGCTTTTGAAATTCACTTTTGACTCATAGCTGCTTCTGTATTTAATCATCCGCTCGAATACATTTTGGGTCAAATCCTCACTAAGCCCTTTATCACGATTCATATGATAAAAGAAGTTATACAATGAGACTTGATGTCTCTGAAACAGTTGAGACATCATCCGTATCTCTCCTGATTGTATCCGCTCCATGATTGCTTCGTCTGTCACCAGTAGGTATTGTTTCGCTTCGTTATTATACAATACTGATAAGTTAAGTAAAGGTTACACAAGATTTGTGAATAAAAACCAAATACCTATTTGTGGGTAGGTGTGTGTTTTAAACTATTTCTGAGCCATTTCGTAGAAAAGAACCTTAGAATAAATACATTGAGCCATAAGAATTAAGTAATTTCGCATTAAAATTTTATAACATGTATCGGACGCATAATTGTGGTGAATTAAGAATGTCTCATGTAGGAACCGAAGTTACATTAAGTGGCTGGGTCCAGATTAGTAGAGACTTGGGTGGTCTAACTTTTGTAGATCTTAGAGATAGATATGGTATCACACAGGTGGTATTTAATATGGATGAAAACGCCACGCTTTGCCAAGAGGCAAGAAAGCTGGGTAGAGAATTTGTAGTCCGCATTAAGGGCAAGGTTGCTGAAAGAAGTAATAAAAACGCAAATCGTCCTACCGGAGATATAGAAATAGAAGCATCGAATTTGGAGATCCTAAACGCATCTAAGGTGCCACCATTTACCATAGAAAACGAAACTGATGGTGGTGACGAATTAAGGATGAAATATAGATATCTAGATATTCGAAGAAATCCAGTGATGGAAAATTTAATGTTTAGATCTCAGCTAGCTATATCGACTAGAAAGTATCTTTCTGATCATGGTTTTATCGAGGTAGAAACGCCAGTTTTAATTAAGAGTACTCCAGAAGGAGCTAGAGACTTTGTGGTACCAAGCCGGATGAATCCAGGACAGTTTTATGCGCTTCCACAATCTCCACAGACCTTTAAGCAAATATTAATGGTAGGAGGAATGGATAAATACTTCCAAATTGTAAAATGTTTTAGAGATGAAGATTTACGAGCCGATAGACAACCAGAATTTACTCAAATAGATTGCGAAATGGCCTTTGTCACACGTGATGAGGTATTAAATACATTTGAAGGTTTAACTAAGCATGTGTTTAAGGAGTTGTTAGATGTAACTTTACCAGACTTTCCTAAAATGTCTTATGACGAAGCTTTAGAAAGATATGGTTCTGATAAACCTGACACAAGATTTGGGATGGAGTTTGTAGATCTTACTACATTGGCCAAAGGACATGATTTCCCAGTATTCGATAATAGTGAATACATTGTAGGTATTTGTGCAAAAGGAGCATCTGATCAGTATTCTAATAAGGATATTAAGAAACTGACCGAGTGGATGCAAAGACCCCAAATAGGTGCTAAAGGATTAGTAAATATAAAGTATCAAGCAGATGGAAGTGTTAAATCAAGTGTAGGTAAATTTTACAATGATGCGACATTGAACAGCTGGAAAGAAACCTTGGGAGCAGAAGATGGAGACATGGTGCTTATCCTGTGTGGAGAAAAGGAAAAGACTCAAAAACAAATGAACGAATTGCGCTTAGAAATGGGTAAACGTTTGGGTCTAATGGACCCTACTCAATTTAATCCATTGTGGGTTGTTGACTTTCCTTTACTAGAATGGGACGAAGAGTCAGAGCGTTTTCATGCCATGCATCATCCGTTTACTTCACCTAAAAAGGAAGATCAGGAACGGATGTTAACCGGAGATCATGAAACCATGAAAGCTCTAAGAGCTGATGCTTATGATTTAGTCATCAATGGAGTAGAAATAGGCGGTGGATCGATTAGGATTCACGATAGAGCGCTACAATCTAGAAACTTTGATTTATTAGGATTTACTAAAGAAGAAGCGGAAGATCAGTTTGGCTTTTTGATGGGTGCTTTTGAGTATGGTGCACCACCTCATGGAGGTATTGCTTTTGGTTTTGATCGATTGTGTGCTGTTTTAAAAGGGCAGAATAGTATTCGAGATTTTATTGCCTTCCCTAAAAATAATCAAGGGCGAGACATGATGATTGATTCGCCTTCGTATATTGATAATACACAGATGGAAGAGCTAGCCTTAGAGTCTACGGCTATCAAAGAATCTTAGTCTTAGTTTCGTGAATGTTATATATTACATTCACAAAATGAAAGTTTGGATACTTCTCAAAATAAATGGTCTAGTGTTTTTGTTCTTGGGTCTCTTGTGTTTTTTCTATTGGCCTGTTTATCCGTGTTTTATTGGGAAGAACGCACATTAACCTTCGATAATGCTTTCCAGATTTTTTTGATGATTTGTGATCATCGAATTGAAATTATGGCTGACAGATGGCCTGCTGCTTCGGCCAGGTTTTTGCCGATGTTAGCTGTAAAAATGGGTTTTTCCATAAAAGCCATTGCCATTATTTTTTCACTTTCTTATGTTTTAGTCCAATATTGTTTTTTCTTTCTAACAGCCCATATTTTAAAGCAAAAGCGTTTAGGGTATTTACTATTAGCAGTGATGCTCTTGGCTACTTCCGAGGGTTTTTATTGGTGTAATTCTGAGCAGATCCACGGTCTATCGGCCAGTATTTTATTATTAGCAAGTTTAAGGTCGTGGGAGAATCACCATCGAAAGATATTAAGTTTAGCATTGGCATGTTTGAGCTTTTTTATGGTTTTATTTTATCACCCTTTACTCTTGTTTCCGACTTTTTTCTTGTTGGTTTATAATCAGCTGAATGTAGGTTTTCAGGACCGGAAGACTCTACTGTTTTTAGTGTCGTTTGTAGCCGTCTGGTTCTGCAAACGACAATGGCTACCTAACTGGTATGATAACGGTAAGTCTGCCCAGTTTAAACAATCCATGGATACTTGGTTAACTAGGTTTTTCGAAATGCCGTCTGTTGATTACTTTATGGGTGAATGGTGGTCAAAGTACCACTTTTTAGTACTAGGCTTTTTGGTAGTTAGTTATTTGCTCATACACCGAAAGGAGTGGTTGCAACTTTTATTTATTTACGCTTCTTGTGTTATTTATTTGGGAGTTGTTTTAATAGGTAATCCTGTGCCTGTTAATTCTTTTTATGTGGAGATTAACTTTTATGCTCTTGTGGTTTTTTTATTTTATCCAATATTGTTGATTGTCAAAAAAGAGTTATTGGAAACCAATTGGTTTGTAGGCTTATTTAGTGCATTATTATTCGTTTCAATGTTGCGGATTCTTGTCTTTTCGGCGGCTTTCCAAGAAAGAGTAAAATGGGTAAATAATACATTAAGTCACCAGGCATGTGCTAAGGTGCTAGTGAATGAGAAAGATATCCCCAAGGAAGTGAAAATGTTAACTTGGTCCTTACCATATGAGTCATTGCTGCTGAGTCAGCAAAAAGGAAGGATTACTACTTTGCATTGGAAAAATGAAAGCTTTTTAAATGAAGGAAAATATACAGCTGACCAATGGGTAACGGATTTTAATAGTTTGGACAGCCAGTATATTGATAATGTTTATTTTGATTGGCCGAGTGGCGAATATTGTGCTATGAATAGCCTCAAAGCATCTCAAAGCATTGATTAGAAATAAAACCTAAGTAGTAATAACGGCGTTCGTCCAAGTAGAGATTTTTGGATATAGGCTAGATTTGTACTGTTTGTTACTTCATTAAAATCTTGAAAGTATTCACGAGCTACCACATTTTGAGTATTAAGTAAATTGATTACTGAGAGTGAACATTCAGCTTTTAATCTAGGAATCCTATTAAAGGAAGGTCGATAATTTACATTTAGATCAAAACGCATATAATTACGGAGGCGCTCAACATTAATTTCAGGATAGTCTAGAAAATATAAAAAAGGTGGTTCCACTCCTTCCTCTTCGTTTAAGACAAGTACCGGTCGTGTATAAGGCAATCCTGAGTGATAATTTGCATTAAGTGAAAACTGAAGGTTTTTAAAGGTATAACTAGTGACCAAGTTTACATTGTGTCGAATATCATTTGGAGAAAAAAATGGATTTTCTGTGGCATCAGGAAAATAATTTTCTATATGACCCAAAGAATAGTTTAACCATGTATTGATGCCGGACCATTGTTTTTTAATAAGGAAATCTATCCCTTTTGAAACACTACTTCCTCTAGAAAAAAGGTCAATTGAGACTAAAAGATCATACACTGGAGATAAAGAAGTTAATCCAGTGGTTTTGTTATAATAAGCTTCAACATCTACTAACCATCCTGATTGGTTAAATACAAATCCAGCAGCTATTTTAGACGATTTTTGAGATAATTGTTCATCAGAAGTATTGATGATCCATAAAGGATTATCGACTTGAATTTGATCAAAATTAGTATTGGAAAGTTGGCTGATAAACTGATGATAAATACCTACATCTGTTTTTATTTTCCAATAATCATTAATAAGAAATTGTGCATTTAATCGAGGAGAATACACCCATTTTTTCAATTCGCTGTAATAGCTGTTTCGAATTCCGGCATCAAGCGTAAAATGTTTTTTTGCTAAGGATGAAGATAGAAACGGATTTTGGAAGGTAGCCAATTCGTTCCGATCTGGATCAATTAATATATGCTCACCAAGATCTAAATCAACTTCTTTAATATTGAATTCATATCCAGCATCTATTTGCCATGCATGAGAAATATTTATGCTATTGGACAGTGTATAACTTGTTTCATCAATGCTATTAAATTGCTCAAGAGCGTTAACTAAAAGGCTGTCTTCAAATCCTTCTTGGAGATAATTATTAGTATAAGAAGAGTTGTAAAATGAAAATAAGATTGACCATTTGTCTGTCCATCTGTAGTCTAGTTCCGCATTAGCAATCCGAGTATCAACTACAATTTTATCGATGGATAAATAGTTATCACCTTCAAATGAAAAAGAGTATTGAAAGTCTTGATGATTTCTATAAAAACCAACATTCATAGCTAGTCTATCCGAAGCTTTGTATAAAAGTTTTGTATTCCAGTCATTGTAATCAAGAAGCTGCTCATTGTATGGCTATAGCTAATGCAAAAACACCATCGCTCAAGGCGATCATTCGCTTGCTATAATTTTCCTGTAGACCAGTATCTTTTTCCAATTAAAACATGTTAACCATTAAAACTGAATTAGGAAGATACCGAATTTGTTCAACATTCTAAAAGTCCTTCACCTGCCTTAAAAAACATGAGAAATAAAAACTAATTAAATTTTACTAAACGCTGCAGCATCCAAAAAATACAAAACCTTTAACGAAAGTGTATGATTTAACTGAGTCCGTAGGATGTAATCCAAGTTGTCAAAATACGCCTCGTTAACATCCTTATTAAACGCAAAAGCATTAGAACGGTAGGAAAAAATGATGTCACTTCCAGGAGCAAAACGCCATAGATAATTTAAATCAATATTGAAAAAACTTGTATTAGCATTAAATACAGAAGTCCCATCTTCATTTAAGCCATTAAAAGAAGCATTATCCGTAATTGCACCTTCTGTACCTAAGTTTTTATAGCCATTATAATCTACTACATCCCAGTAGTGTCTGATACGTAAGGAACTGGCCATTTTATTAGTAAAAATATAATTGAGTGAAAGTGAGTTTTCTAAAATATTTCGATCACGTCTTCCGATAGCAATACTATTCTCGTCAAAGTAGGTTTCATAATTATCAATAAACGTTTTATTGACAAAGCCTTCATCATTGTGCAGAAACTCTAAATAGGTTTGGAAAATCAACAATGCCTTACTGGATATAGTCCACCTTGGTTCTAAGCTGACTTGAAAAGTATGTCGATCAGTATTGAAATAGTTTTCAATGCCAAAATTTGCATTTAAGGCCAAGGTTTTGCTATAATCGGTAGACACAAAACCACCTATCGATGCACTAGCAGGAATGATGAGATATCGAGAAAAATCAGGTGCTCTAGGTTCAAAATAATCGTGTCTTGCAATAGGATTTATAGAAAAGTTTCCACCTGTTCCTACAAAGCCTTTGGTAACACAAAAGAATCCACCACTAATATCAAATGAGTTATATACAAACGGTTCATGCAAATAATCAAGCCCTAAAGAGGACCAAAACCTATATCGCTGAATGTTCTCGTTTTTTGGCTTAAACTCCCAATATTCTGAATATAGAAAAGCAGATCTTTCATTGGGGCTAAATAGAAAGCCTAAATCATTAGGATTGTAATTTGCTGACTCTACATTGATGCCAGCATAGGTCTTAAGCTGTCCTTCGATTTCTGCAAATTCTGCAAAATAGGTATGACCAAGATCTAAACCGCTGGCAAGGAACCGCTGACTTAAGGCAGCCTTACCACTGATTTGGTATTTTTGTTTTTTGTTTCTTAGTTGAAATTCAGTGCCCGTTAAATTAGCATCGTAAGCTGCTCCTTCTCGCATCACATTTGTGTTTATTAAGGAGATGTACGAATTGTTTTTTAAACTTTGATCTATAACAGAAACATTGTAATTGGTCAATGGATGCTCTAATAATTCGACCGGTTCGTTTGCTTCATTTATACCCGTCACAAAGTTTCTGCGTTCGATAGCATTGAAAAAACCTAAACCAGTTCCATTTTTATTTCTACCAGAAATCTTAGTTGCATTAATCAACTGTGCCGTGGTATTTAGGCCATTAATTTCCGTGTAGTTATTATCTCTGAGAAGCTGGTTTGTGTAAAATGGTCTTTGGCCAATTCTGCGAGAATAAAAGAAGCCACCTTTATTGAATATGTCTGTGCCCTCGGTAAAAAACGGTCGATTTTCATCAAATCGGACTTCAAAAGGAGTAAGATTAAATACCTGGTCATCTGAACGAACTTGACTAAAATCAGGGATTATAGTCATATCTAATGTAAAGGCATCTGTTATACCATATTTTAGGTCCATTCCTGCACCATAACTTTGGCTAGAGTTGTTGTTGGTAAATTGCTGACCCACAACTACAAAAGGTGTTAAGGATAAGCGGATCGGTGCCTTCACCTTAGAAATACCTTGTAGCTTGCCGGCCTGATTTATAAATCCAGGAACATTAGGATCCACAGGGTTCCAAAATGACTTTTCAAACTTTCTGCGAATTCTTCGACCAAAGTTTATGTTCCATTCTTGTACATCTGTCTCTGGAAATCGTAATGCGGAATAAGGAATAGCTACTTCTACAAGCCATCCATTTTCGAGTACTTTAACAGCACTGTTCCATACAGCATCCCATTGATATTGTTCGTCATCATTTACGTATTGTAAATCTGCTTGAACACCAGCAGGTGTGAGGCCAAATCCCACAGCATTAAGTCCATTTTGATAGGTGTCAAGGATGATAAAAAACCAGTCATTGATGCCCACGTCATCACGCTGGGTGAGGTTCATCACTATACCTTCTGGATCATTATCTTCTAAAAAAGCAGCTACATACAATGCTTTATCATCATACAAGACTTTTACAGTATTATTAAAGCTACAAGCTTCTCCGAATTTGGGTTCATTTTGAATGAATCCATGACTGGGTACGGCTTGATTCCATGCTTCTTCATCAAGCACTCCATCAATTTTTATATCTGAGCTAGTTCTTGAGGTTTGAATACTTCTTTGTTCAAACTGGGCAAAGATGGAAGTACTTACCAATAGAAGTAAAAATATTCTGATTAAATACATATTAGATAAACATCAGATACAAAGGTAAAGCTATTGGCTTAGGAAATAAAAATTTATCGACCAACAATCATTTAGGCACATCTAAAAATAATATTAGATTAAACTAAACAAGGATGCCTTATTGAGTCTTTTTGCTTTCATATTAGCTGAGTATGTTTTACATTTATTGGTGTAAAAGCAAAAGCTATGAGTATTATAGAGATGAAAGTGCCTGTAATTGGCGAATCAATTACTGAAGTGACCTTGTCGCAATGGTTAAAATCAAATGGTGAATATGTCAACATAGACGAACCCATTTGTGAGTTTGAGTCTGATAAAGCGACACTTGAATTTCCTGCTGAGGCTTCTGGCAAGATAGTCCATGTGGCTGCTGAAGGAGATGATTTAGAAATAGGAGCCTTAGTGGCTAAAATAGATACGAGTGCTGAGGCACCAGCAACAAGCGTAGCTCCAGCAACCAAGGAAGAAACAAAGGAAAAGGAAACGCCAAACACAGAAGCTCCTATAACTCAATCACCAAGCAGTAGTTCTTATGCCAGTGGTCATCCTTCACCAGCTGCTGGAAAAATATTGGCTGAAAAGGGAGTAGATCCATCTTCAGTTAGTGGAACGGGAAAGGATGGCAGAATCACAAAAGCGGATGCACTTGCTGCCAATGCTGCCAAAAGTCCGACTTCTGAAGCGTCAGTAAGTACTGGTGCGCCGGTAGCATTTAGTCGTAATGAGACGCGTAAAAAGATGAGTCGTATGCGTCGAACTATCGCAGCTAGACTGGTAGAGGCGAAGAACGAAACAGCTATGTTGACCACTTTTAATGAAGTGGATTTAACTGAGATCATGGCATTGAGAAAAAAATACCAAGAACGATTTGTAGAGAAGAATGGCATTAAGCTTGGGTTTATGTCTTTATTTTCCAAAGCTTGTGCGCAAGTGCTAATGGAAATGCCTCAGGTAAATGCCATTTTGGATGGTAATGAATTGATTTATCATGATTATGTCGATATTTCTATTGCCATTTCTACACCTACGGGTTTAGTAGTTCCTCCTGTGCATAATGTCGAGTCATTAAGTTTTGCGGATATAGAAAAATCAATTAAAGCTTTAGCGGTAAAAGCGCGTGAAGGGACATTAACATTAGAAGAAATGAAAGGCGGTACTTTTACCATAACCAATGGAGGTGTTTTTGGTTCTATGATGAGCACACCGATTATTAATAGACCGCAGTCGGCTATATTAGGAATGCATACAATCCAGCAAAGACCCATGGCTATAGATGGAGAAGTAAAGATCAGACCGATGATGTATTTAGCTCTTAGTTATGATCACAGAGTAATCGATGGATCAGCATCAGTAACTTTCTTAGTTAAGGTTAAAAAATTGCTTGAAGATCCTATGACTTTAATGATGGGTTTATAGAATAAAAACCATATAAAATGACATTAGGCGAGTTTTTTGATTATCTCAGTGCCCATCCTTTTTTAGTATTATATTATAGTTTAGCTATTCCTATTGTAGCAGGTGTGGTAACTTTGGTAGCGGGTAAAGATGGTAAGGAATCGCCTTGGAAATACATCTACAGTGTGCTTATTTTTTTAGTTTGTATTCCAGGGATTTTGGCCTTTTTTTTAAACGTTTATTTGTTCTTATTTGAAAAGCAATCTATTCTAGATACAAATCTTTACACCCAGGTTTTGCCCATTGTTTTGATGATTGGGACTTTGCTAATTATCCGGTCTAAGACCGAGTTTTGTGATATTCCAGGCTTTGAGAAACTGTCAGGAATGATGCTGATTATGTCAGCTTTAATTGTGGTGATGTGGTTTGTGGATCGCACACATTTAATAGCGTTTTCCTACATACCTATCCACTATTTACTTTTACTTTTTGTGGGTTTGTTTTTTGTGATTAGGTATGGAGCTAAGAAGATATTGGACAAAAAGCCAAAGCCAGCAAAATGAGGCTAGATTTTAGTTCTAACTATTAGACACCAATGTTCCAATTTTTCCTCCTTGAACAACTTGCAAAAGATTACCTTTTTCATGGATATCAAAAACGACAATTGGTAAGTTATTTTCTTGACATAATGTAAATGCAGTCATATCCATAACCTTTAGACCGTCTCTAATGACTTGCGCAAAACTGATGTTTTCGTACTTGGTAGCACTAGGATCTTTTTCTGGATCAGCTGTATAAATCCCATCTACTCTTGTACCTTTTAATATAACATCTGCACCTACTTCATTGGCACGCAAAGCAGCGGCAGAGTCTGTAGTAAAGTAAGGACTACCAGTTCCACCACAGAAAATCACCACTCTTCCTTTTTCTAGATGCCTGATGGCTTTTCTTCGGATATAAGGTTCGGCAATTTCTTTCATATCCATGGCAGAAACTAAGCGCGTATAAATACCTTCAGATTCTAGTGCACTCATTAAGGCCATACCATTGATGCACGTGGCGAGCATACCCATATAATCGCCAGTCACTCTTTCTATACCGCTATCCTTAGCTTGCAAACCTCGATATATATTACCCCCACCAATAACTATAGCAATTTGCACTTCCTGATCAGCAAGTGACTTAATTTCTTTAGCATAGCTCTGAAGCATTTCTGGACTAATCCCAAATTGCTCATTTCCCATTAGCGATTCTCCGCTTAATTTAAGTAGGACTCTTTTATACTTTGTATTCATAGGATTATGATAAAAAGTTGTAAAAAAAAAGCGACTCAATCGAGTCGCTTCTTAATTTATTTTCCTAAAGCAATATGCTTGAAATCTACAACGGTCAACTCTTGGTCGACACTGCTTAGATAAGAAGCCACGCTTTGCTTACCATCTTTTACGAAGGCCTGATTCATTAAAGTATTCTCCTTAAAAAACTTATTTAATTTTCCTTGTGCTATCTTTTCTAACATAGCTTCTGGCTTTCCAGCTTTTCTGGCAATCTCCATGCCTATCTCGATTTCTTTTTCTACGATAGCAGAGTCTACTTGATCTTTATCTAAGGCTACAGGCTTCATAGCAGCAACTTGCATAGCTACATCTTTACCTGGTGTAAGATAATTATCAGAAGCTTTATTTAAACCTACAATAACACCCGCTTTATTACCCATATGGTTGTATTCTACTACCATAGGAGATTCTAAGTGCTCATAGCTAGTTAATTCTACTTTTTCTCCTATTACACCGATTTGCTCAATGATTTTTTCGCCTAAAGGCATTCCACCAAAATCTAAAGCAAGTAAGGCTTCTTTATCTGCCGGCTTACTAGTTAAGGCTAGAGTGGCTATTTCTTCTGTCATTTTAACGAAGTCTTCGTTTTTAGCCACAAAATCAGTTTCACAACTTAATCTTACCACAACACCTCTTGTGTTATCACCCGTAACTTTTGCTACAACAACACCTTCTTTAGCCTCTCTGTCTGCTCTTTTAGCAGAAAGTTTTTGACCTTTTTTTCTTAAAACTTCTACGGCTTTTGCAAAATCACCACCAGCTTCCATCAAGGCTTTTTTGCAGTCCATCATTCCTGCGCCTGTCTGGTCTCTTAATTTCTTAACATCAGCTGCTTTAATGCTCATTATATACTTAATTTAAAGTTTGTTAATTAGTTAAGCTTATGCAGTTGCAGGAGCTTTAGCTGCTGCGTCCGCGCTTTTTTCATTTTTTCTTTCATCTAAACCTTCCTTAATGGCATTGACCATATAGTCAACTACCACCTTAACGGCTTTAGATGCGTCATCATTACCTGGGATAGGAAAATCAATCAAGTTAGGATTAGAATTAGTATCTACTATACCAAAAGTTCTTAAACCTAATTTTTTAGATTCTGCCACAGCAATATGCTCATGTGCAATATCTACAATAAAAACAGCCGAAGGAATTCTGTTTAATCTTTCGATACCACCTAGTACTTTCTGTAACTTGTCACGTTCTCGGCTAAGTGTAAGTTTTTCCTTCTTAGTTATGCTTGTTGCAGATTTGTCATTCAGTAGTTTTTCGATGTTTTGCATCTTTTTTACTGAACGTCTTATCGTTGCAAAGTTAGTCATCATACCTCCTAACCATCTTTCAGTAACATATGGCATGTTTACTGATTTTGCAGCTGTTGATACGATTTCTTTTGCTTGCTTTTTAGTGGCAACAAAAAGTATCTTTCTTCCACTTTTTGCCATTTGTTTCATAGCCTGTGCAGCTTCCTCCATACAATCTAACGTTCGGTTAAGATCGATGATATGGATTCCTTTTCTTTCCATGAAGATGTAAGGAAGCATTTTTGGATTCCACTTTCTCTTCATGTGACCAAAATGCACACCTGCTTTCAATAATTCGTTATATGTTGGTTTGCTCATAATTATCTAAATGAATAAAATTGAAGAATAAGATTAACGTTTTGAGAACTGGAAGCTCTTTCTTGCTTTAGGCTTACCAAACTTCTTCCTTTCTACTACTCTTGAATCTCTAGTTAGGTATTTCTTAGCTTTTAGTGGCTTTCTAAAGTCTTCATTGATCTTAACCAATGCTCTAGCAATCGCTAATCGAGTAGCTTCTGCTTGACCTTTAAAACCTCCACCTTTTACGTTAACCATTATATCATATTGTCCTTCAACTTCTACCGTCTTTAAAGGATCTTCTATATTAAACCTGATATTGGGCTGAGCAAAGTAATCTTTGTAATCTTTGCCATTAATGGTAATTGCTCCACTGCCATTAGAAACATAAATTCTGGCAACAGATGCTTTTCTTCTACCAATAGTATTTATTACACTATCCATATCTTAAAATTTGAATTCTTGTGGTTTCTGAGCGTGATGCGGATGATCAGCGCCTTCATAAACAAATAGTTTTCTAAACATTGCTCTTCCAAGCTTGTTTTTTGGAAGCATTCCTCTTACCGCTTTTTCGATAACAGCTTTAGGCTTCTTTTCAAACATTTCTTTAGCCGTTCTCGAGCTTTGACCACCAGGGTAACCACTGTATGATTGGTATTCCTTTTGGTTTAACTTGTCTCCAGTAAATCTTATTTTCTCACAGTTAATAACAATAATGTTATCACCACAATCTACATGAGGAGTGTACGAAGGCTTATGTTTACCTCTAAGAACAGTAGCTATCTTAGTAGCTGTTCTACCCACAACAAGACCATCAGCATCAAGCACATACCATGCTCTAACGACATCTTCTTTTCTTTGGGATTTAGTCTTATAACTTAATGTGTTCACAACTATAATTTTTATACATTTTATCAATGCGGCTGCAAATGTATAATTATAGCTCTAACAAAGCAAGGTTTAAGCATCTTTTTTCTCACTTTGTGCGTATAACTGCCTGATAAACAGTTAAAAAATCGACTTTTTTTATTTTTTAGTCCAATATTGAGACTCTAAAAAGACCTAAGAATCACAATATGAACGAACATATTGAAAAGCTTTATCATATCCTAATTCAGCTGATTTACGGATATCTAGGCATGCTTTATCATTGGAACCAGCCTTACCATGAAGTATCGCGCGATTGTAATACGCCTTAGCATTGTCTGCTTCAGTTTCGATGACAAGGTTTAAATCTTTCATAGCATCTTCGAATCGTTCCATGCCCATAAGTGTAGATGCACGCATATAAAGATATTTCGATGATGGACCTTCGGATTTTACCAACCTTGATAAATCGATAATCATTCGATCTTTATCTTCCTGCTTTTGAGATATGTATAGATTGTTTTTTAATGCTGTGCCATGACTTGGGTCTAAATCCAAAATTTGATCATATGTTTTTTGAGCTAAACCAAGGCTTTCTAACTTTAAAAAGGCAGTAGCTTTCATAGCAAGCACATCCAGGTTTACCTCGTCATGTTCTAGGTATTGATTTGCAAAAGACACAACTTCCTCAAAGTTTTCTTTTTTCTGGTACAGATTTGCTAAAGTCAAACAAGTCTTATAAGAGTCTGGGTTTATTTCAAGTTGTTTGTTAAACGACTTGATGGCATTATCATAATCATTCGTCTTGTAATGAGACATGCCTTTATAATACCACACTTTTTCACTGGCATAGCCTTTAGAAATGGCTGTCTGAAAATCGGCCATAGCTCCTTCGTAGTCTTTCTCTTTAAATTGGATGGCGCCTAAATAATAGTATATTTTATCATTGTCTGGATCTAACTTTTTTGCATTGTTAAAATTCAGTTCAGCTCGCTCATAGTCTTCTATTTGGTATTGGCAATAGGCAAGGTAGTATTGTGATTTAGTTCTGTATTCTTCTACTTCTAAACATTGCTTAAAATCAATAGCTGCAGGTTGATAATCTTTTAAATACATCTTCGATAATGCCCGCTGATACAATGGCTTTTTAAAATTAGCATCCAACTTAATTGCCCGAGTAAAAAAGCCCACAGCATCCGCAAAATCTTTATCCTGAAAGCTTATAACCCCTTCATTATAAAACTCGATGGCCTTAACTTGATCTTCCGATTGACCAGATAAAACAAACGATCCAAGGGTAAGTGTAAATAACAAAATGAGCCTATGCATAATTATAGCTTTGATGAATTGAAAGTATAAACGGAATGGAATTCTAAAACAGTATGTAAATTAAATTAATGTTTACTTAATTTGAGATTTCGCGCTGTTTTTTTGCCAATGTTGTGATAAGTTTTAATCGAAGTTTAGACCAATTGAGCATTGTAAGACCTAAACCCATCTTATCTAATGATGGTCAATGTTGTTTTGAGCTCAGACTAGGGTAGTCTTTATGGATGTAACGCATGCTTATTTTATGTGTCCTGCTAAAAACTTATTTTGACTAAATTTAGTAGGCTAGCATTAAAACTTGGAAGAATAAGCGAACTGCTCTCTATTTGTATGGCTTCAGTAAATTGTAATCGAAGATTTTCGTATTCTGTGTTCAGTACGGATTTGCGATGACTATTGCCTAATGGATCCAACATATATTCGCTGACAGTATTGTTTTTCTTTATTTCGTCATTGTAAAGCAACTTAAGTCTTGAAGGTGTTTTCATTAAAAAGAATGAAGAATATGCCGCATCATCGTCTTGCGAAAACTGTTTTTTATACAATACTTTTTTCCAGTCTTCATTGCCGTTTTTGTCCACAGAAATGACGATCATATCCTCATTATAATAGTCCACATAACCGCCTGTATCATCGTAATTTCTCGAGTATCTGCCATATGGGTTGCTTGTCCTACGGAAATATTCTTTAAACATTTCACCGATCCAAATAAAACTACCATCTTGTTTAAAAACTACTTCTTTAATAAAATAATAATCTAAGCTTTTATTGACTTTCCTTTGTTTGCCATATACCTCAGTAACAAAATCTTCTTTAAAGGGAATAGTATTGATTTTTATGGATGGATCAAGCGGATTAAAAGGACTTAAATAGTAAAAATAGCCGAGGGCCGAAGACCGATTGGCTTCGGCAAATAAACCGATAAGTAAAAGTTGCTTATTCTTTTCGTCCAAGGTTAAATGTATATCCTTAGACAAGTATTCTGGATAAGGAATCTCAATAGGTACACTTACTTCATCTTGACCACCTACCGAGTATATGAAATAAGCATGATTTTTTCTTTCGTATCGATTGTTGGATTTTTCAAATAGAAAAAAGGCTTTTCCGTCATTCGAGACTACAATATCTTTAAACTCAACATTTGTAGATGTTTCTTGAAGAAATAATTTGGAAGCCCACAAGGTTTCTTTTTCTTTAAGATCTATCATGAGCATAAACATCTCATCTCTTTTCTGTCGAGTAAAAAGTAATAATTTTTCGTTGTTATGCGAATAACTAAATTTAAATTTTCCGGATAGGTTTTTACGAGAAATAGCATTTAATTGAAGTGAGTCTAATAGTTCACCTGAGCCATCAATCTGCCTAAGTCTTATGCGGATACTATCACGATCAAGTATACCATAAACCAGTGAAAAATGGTCTTCATCAGGAAGCACAGAATAAATTCTGCTTCCTTTTTCTTCGATGGATATTTCTCGTTGGTATTTATATTTTAATTGATCATCAAAAACCTCAACGAATTGCTTGTTTTCTTTATCTCGAAATAATAGAAGATTGTCTTGAATTTTACCCAAAAGGATAAATTTTGCATCGCTCCTTACATTGATGTCCTTAGATATTAAGACTTCTTGTGTACTACCAATCGTAACATTGGCAAAAAAGAAAAGGAAAAAGAAAACATTTTTAGACGTTAAGGACATATTGTTCTTCACTTAAATTATTGCTATAAACTCAATTAATATAAATTTACGGTCATTTTCAAACAATTGCAGAAAGAGTACTATGAGTAATTTACCAATAATAGAATGTGTTCCTAATTTTAGCGAAGGAAGGGACATGAAAATCATCGATGCTATTTGTAACGAAATAAAGCAGGTAGATGGTGTAAGTTTATTAGATGTAGATCCCGGTAAAGCAACGAACCGGACAGTTGTGACTTTTGTGGGCGAACCTTCAGCGGTAATCGAAGCAGCTTATCAGGCGATTAAAAAAGCAGGTGAATTAATCGATATGACTCAGCACTCAGGAGAACATCCAAGAATGGGAGCAACAGATGTTTGTCCATTGGTACCTATATCTGGAATTAGTATGGAAGAAACTGTTGAGTGGGCTAATAAATTAGCAAAGCGTGTCGGGGAAGAATTAGCTATTCCTATTTATATGTATGAAGAAGCGGCAAAAAAAGAAGATCGTAAAAACTTAGCGACTATCCGATCAGGCGAATATGAAGGTTTTGCTGAAAAAATTACCCAAGCCAATTGGAAACCGGATTATGGTCCATCCACATTTAATGAAAAATCAGGAGCCACAGTAATCGGTGCAAGAGATTTTTTGGTAGCGTATAATGTTAACTTAAATACTACTTCTGTTCGTAGGGCTAATTCTGTGGCCTTTGATGTGCGCGAAAAAGGAAGGATAAAACGTGAAGGAAATCCAGTTACAGGAACGATTTTGAGAGATCAAAACGGTGAAGCTTTGAGGACTGAAGGAATGTGTAAATCAGTCAAAGCGATTGGGTGGTTTATCGAAGAATATGGCTTAGCTCAAATCTCTATGAACCTTACCAATATTAGAATCACCAACCTTCATGAAGCATTCGAAGCATGCCGAACTTCCGCAAATAATCGAGGATTACGCGTTACAGGAAGTGAATTAGTCGGTTTAGTTCCAAAGCAAGTATTGTTGGACGCCGGAAAATATTTTCTCAAGCAACAAGAGCGATCCTTGGGTATTGCAGAGGAAGAAATTATAAGAATTGCTATTAAATCACTTGGTTTAGATGAACTTTCCCCTTTTGATCCAAAAAAGAAAGTGATCGAATATTTAATGGAGGACACGGGTGGACGATTAGTGGATATGAATCTAACGGAGTTTGCTAACGAAACAGCATCTGAAAGTCCGGCTCCAGGAGGTGGAAGTATTGCTGCTTATGTGGGTGCTCTGGGCGCATCGTTAACTTGTATGGTCGATAATTTATCTGCTCATAAAAGAGGCTGGGACGAACAGTGGGAAACATTTTCTAAACTGGCGGAAGAAGGACAAAAGTTTAAAGATTTACTTCTAGCTAAGGTGGATGAAGACACTCATGCATTCAATAAAATTATGGATGCCATACGCATGCCTAAAGGCAATGATGCTGAAAAAGCAGCTCGGAAAGAGGCACTTAATGCGGCCACAAAAAATGCAATAGATGTACCACTATCAGTTATGCAAATTTCTAATGATGCTTATGGCTTTGCAAAGGCTACAGCAGAAATAGGGAATCCAGCTTCAATCTCAGATGTAGGTGTAGGAGTGGCTTGTTTAGATACAGCTATCTACGGCGCTTATCTAAATGTCAGAATTAATTGCTCAGGTTTTAAAGATGAGGCTTTTGTAAAAAAATCTTTGGAAGAGGCCGAGAAACTGCTAAGCAGCTCTAAGCAACATAGATCTGAAATCTTGGCCATTGTAGAAGCAAAGCTTTAGTTTAAATAGAAAGTTCTTTCTATTCTTTTGCTTTGATCAAAAGAACCAAAAATCATAACAAATTAAACTCACTCCTTTCAGACAGTAATTTGTCGGGCATCCGCACCTTTGTATTATTCGTAGAAATGATTATTTGTTATTGATCCATTCATATTTTGTTCAAAATTGACTTTTTTAAAGAAATAAGGAACGGAAGACCGAAGTTGCGTTCTGCATCCCTTTTTGTAACTTTTTGCGGCAATGGCAAAAAGTAAAGATTAGAGCAAAACACAGAATAAATTAGCATTTTATTATCACGTTTGTAATTGACCATAACAAATAATGTACTCAAATAACATACTAAACTAAAATCTGATTGAGTTAATACTATCAAATTCGAAGTTTATAAGAAATAGCCTTTACACTTTCATCAAAACAGTTGACTATGTTTAAGCTATTGCAAGCCGTCCTTATCTTTTTTGTTATCCTTTCGTGTGGAAGAAGTCTTGACCCTAGTGGTAAAGCTTTTGACTCCGTGGATGAAGCCCTATGGGTTCATTTTGAAACCTTTGAGGTAGAAGCAGCTCGACGTGGAGTAAATATAGACCTCGTAGCTCTTGAAATAACAGGAGTCATTGAAAACATTCAAGAAAATGGAGTAGCTGGCACCTGCCAGTATGGCCAACATATTCATCATGTGACAGTGGACAAGGAAGTCTGGGATAATGGATCAACACTTCTCCGAGAATATATTGTGTTTCACGAACTTGGGCATTGTTCTCTCTTTAGAGATCATAATGATCAGACCTTAAGTACTGGTGCTTGCCACAGTATAATGGCTTCTGGTCTTGGTGGGTGTAACTATGCATATACGGCTAAAAGTCGTGATAGATACCTTGATGAATTATTTGGCGCGCTTTAGTTTTTTTTCAATACAGTGGTAAACCGAGATTCAGTATTGAGCGTTTTATGTACTGGACAACGCTCGGCAATTTCTAATAGTCGTTGTTTTTGTTCGTCTGTAAGATCACCTTTTAATTCGATAACTCGATCAAAATGATCAAGACGTCTTGCATGATCTTCACATCCAGTACAATCATCAAAATAGGAGCGATCAAACGATAGATGTACTTTCACTTCCTGCAGATCCCAATTTTTGCGCTGGGCATACATCCGTAAGGTCATCGCTGTACATGCTCCTAGTGCTGAGTTTAATAACTCATATGGAGATGGTCCAAAATCATTGCCACCTAAATCTTCACTTTCATCGGCTAATAAACCATGTCTGCCTGCTAAAATCTCAGTTGTATAATTGGTTTCATCTAATCTAGCGACCACTTGTTTTTCGGTAGATAAACTTTCCTTAATTGGTTTATCAATGTATCTCGCAGCCCATGAAGCAATGACTGTCCCAGTATAAAACGCATCTTCTTTGTTCGTAAGCATATGGTCAGCTCCGTCCAAAGTCACAAAGCTTTTGGGGTGTTTCGCTTTATGGTAAATCTTGGCTGCATTTTCTATTTCTACAATAAAATCTTGAGGTGAGTGTAAGACTAAAATTGCTTTGTCTAAATGATCTAAAGTATCGTCCATATCCTGAGCTCGCAAATCATCAATAAATTGTTTTTTGATGGTAAATTTCCGGCCATCAATGGTAACTTCAGAAAACCCCTCACTTTCAATTTGAGCTAAACTACCGCTTAACAAATGCATAACATGCTCTGGTTCTGATGGTGCTCCGATGGTAGCAACTGCTTTTACCGAATCTAGTCCTCTAGCCGAAAAAATGGAGGCGGCTCCACCTAAAGATTGACCAATAATTAATGAAGGTGCTTTGTAGTTTTCCGATAAATATCGAGCGGCAGAGAGAATATCCTGTACATTCGAACTGAAATTAGTGTCTTCAAAATTTCCTTCACTTTGCCCTAATCCAGTAAAATCAAACCGTAATACGGCAATACCGTTTAAATTCAGTGCTCTAGTAATATGCCGAATGGCTTTTAGGTTTTTGTTGCCCGTAAAAACATGTGCAATGATAGCAAAAGGATAAGGTTCTTTTAATAAGGGCAAATCAAGTTTGCCAGATAAGGTTAATCCCCTTTCGTTTGTAAATTGAACTTTTCTAGATGGCATAAGCTTCTTAAATTGAACATTAAATTAGTAAAAATCGTATGCTATTTGTTAGTCTACGTTTACTCATTTAGTCTTTGCCTATACTAATGCCTAAAGATTAGCAGTTCTCACTATTGCATCTTTGAGGTATAATTAGAAAATATAAATCTAAACTTATTATTTTGCCAGGCTTCTTTTTCATCCAGCCAATGGTATTGCTGTTAATCCTTTTTTAAGTGAAAGTCTAAATATTAGGGTTGTGAAATTTTTATTAGTGAAAAATTAGTGATTCTAGATTATTCTTTGATTTAGGAATTAAACAAATATTTTACGTATATTTATAACCGTTAGATTATTATTGTTCAACTAAACATAAATTAATTATGAAAAAACTATTGTATTGTATTGTATTATTTGCCATTACCATTTCTTGCACAAAAGATGAAAAAACAGATCTTGATCTAGAATCAATGCCTGAGTCATTGAGCGAAATAAACATTTTAAACGAAAATGGAATACTTCTTTTTAACAATCAAACTGAATTTGAAGTATTAACAAAGTTGTTGCACAAATCCGATCAATTTGAAATAGAATCCTTTAAGGAGCGTTTAGGCTTTTCAGTGTTTATAGATGTTGCAGAAAACTACTATTCCGAAATAGAAAATATCACAACCTTCGAAGAGGCAGAAAACTATGTTAATTTAAATTCACAATTTTTAGAGTTAAAACTTAATGAAAATCAAGAGCATGAACTTTTCATTAAGGAACAATCAAAACATATAATTTTTCAAGTTTTAGGAATAGATAGAATCTACAAAATAGGTAATGTTTACACCAAAATTCTTAACGAGTATTCTGTATCAAGTAATTCAAAAGAGAAATTATATAACATTAAGACGGACGATGAAGCTAAAAATTCAGATTTATCGCCAAGACAAATTATTGTTGGTAAAGAAACTTCAGAAAATAGAGCTGTTGGACTGAGTGATGAGGAAATTAATAATAATCCATTCTGCAAAAATGACAGAAAAATACTTTGGGAAGCTTGGGCGTTTCATGAATTTGTTGGAACAGAAGGTGGGGATCATTATCATTTAATAGGTCATTCAGCTGTTATTGCGAAAAGAAAAGGAATTCCATGTATCTGGTATAAATACAATACAAACATCACATGGAATGATTTTTTAAATAAAATTCTATTTATAAATCCAAATTCTACAAGTACTCAAGTTGGTGTTTGGCATGAACAAAATACCGTTCAATTTGCTAAGCAAATATTAAGAAGCCACATATATAGCTCTTTTGTCATTCCAGAAAATTCGTTACCAATTGTTTTTAGTGATTGGTGTGAAGTCCAAACTAAAGCTACGCATCAAGGTATGGCAGGTATTTGGATAATTGTTTCACTCTTTACGGGATTGTGTTAATATGAAAATAGGGTTTATAAGTTTTATAATTGCAATGACTAGCTTGTCTATTGCTGCACAAAGTTTACATGAGCTAAATCTAAAGTCTGGCTTGATGTTTTTCGATTTAAAAAACTATCGGAATAATAGTGATATTATTAGTCATAGATTTTATATGAATGAAAATTCGTTAAGTTTTAGAAGAAGAATTATAGCTATTAATTCTAACCATTTATTTAAAATGGGCATTGGAATTACTCATTTTTATGATTTTAATTCTAGTGGGCTTAATACACCAACTCCACGAGCAGATAGGATAAATTCATTTAGGGATAATTTTTATTATTCTTCATTAGAGCTTATATATTCCAAAAAATTAACTGACAGGTTTGCTTTAACTTGCATAATAGATGGAAATTTCACCTCAAAATCATTATTATATTATAGAGGCCAAAAAAGTTTTTTTGCTGACGGAGAAATTAGTTTAAACTATAAATGGAATGAAAAATATTCTATTTATTTAGGTTGTCCATTCACAATTATACCTATGTTGAAGTATGATGTCAATGTTTTACCAGTGTTCACAAACGAATGGCGTTGGTTAGAATATAGGTGGAATAAACTGGGAATTAATTTATCATTGTCAGTTCATTTCTAGGGATAATAATTTAGATTTTTCATAAGAGGAGTGATAAATTATTGCTTCTCCTATGAAAAATCACATTATTCTCGCACCAACCAACCTCTCCACCTCTAAGTCCATCTTCGTGTTCCCAAATTTCCTATCTTTCTAGATGGCATAAGCTTCTTAAATTGAACCTTAAATTAGTAAAAATCGAATGCTATTTATTAGTCTACGTTTACTCATTTAGTCTTTGCTTATACTAATGCCTAAAGATTAGCAGTTCTCACTATTGCATCTTTGAGGTATAATTAGAAAATATGAAAAACCTATTATCTATACTTTTTGTAGTGTTTTGTGCGATACCCAGCATTGGCCAACAAAAAACACCTATAGATCCTCACCCACACATAGTATTTAGTCCTGGTGATTATCGAGTAATTGCTCCCAGAGGAATCAATCTGCGTTCTAAACCCAAAACTACCAGTAGTATTGTCAAAAACATTGGATATGGGGAGGAGGTATTAATTATACATAAGGATCATTATGGCTTTAGATATTTAGGCGATGTGGAAGATTGTGATGTGGATAGCTCGACACTTAAGTATCCTGTGATTGGCTACTGGTTAAAAGTCAGTCACGAAGGTGATGAAGGCTTTGTACATTCTGCTTATATCTATAATTATCAATTCGCATATCAGCGAGAGTATAAAACCAACATCTTTTATGATCTACTCAGATCAGGTATGGATTGCGGTTTTAACTTAAGGTATAATGCTAATTGGCATTATTACGGAATTTATAAACAAGACTCCATATTAAGTCTGAAGGAAATCACTCGCATCAGTTTTACACATACTATGGGAGATTTTTTCAATTTCGCAACCACCACAGAAAACGATTGTGATCTAGAATACATTATTGGTACATCAAAACCTATGTCTACAGGTGAACTAAGCACGCATACTTCACTTCCTAGATTTAAGCGAAGCCTAGATGATTATGGGTTTGAAAAAGACACCATAGAACATGGTTTTATGGAAATGCATCACGTTTCGGAAAACGATAAACGAAAGGTATTAGACTGTTATGGTTCAGATCGTCTGCATAATATTTATGTTGTGATGTGCGCTGACTTTGACAGAGATGGCATTGATGATTATTTGATTTCTTATGGAGAAAAAAGCATTCAAATAAACCTGTATCTCAGCAGCGAACAAACGGAAGATGGATTACTAACTCCCAGTGCTAGTTATTTTACTGGATATTGCTGCTAATATGAACGTGACCAATAAAACAGTTTCCTTATTAGGCTCATTTTTAATCCTGTGTTTTTTTAGTTCTTGCAACAGCATTGAACCTAAAAACCTAGCAGTTACTTGTGCGCAATCTAATGCTGAGTACCCAAAAAATATCAGCTTTAGCGGAGAAGCAAAACATTTCAACATCTCTCCATTTGATGAGGATATGCTGTTGGTCAATGTTGTGGATAGTGCTAATCATCTACTCGAAATTAATCTAGCAACACAAATCTGTGAGAAGCTAGATGTAAATCACTGGAAGCAGATGCATCAGTCTAAGTATCCAGTTTATCATTATCCAGGAGATAGCTTAGTCTGGATCGGAAGTCCTCATAGACCACTCAAATCATACAATCGAAATACCAGACAAATCAAGCGGCATCCTCTAAATATGGTTACTCGAATCATTCCTTACAGGGAACGATTATATTTTGTTAGCCGAGAAGGTCTTTTTTACCTAGATAGCATTGGCCAACAAATAGAAAAAATACCTGGACTGTCTGCCTATAATTTTGAACAATCACAAGTTTTTAATCAAGACCAATTAATTCTAAATAGTGATTTAACCTTTGATTTAAGTAAAGCTAGTTGGAAAGAAGGAATCCAGGCGTTTAATCGACCCATTAACACCCAATGGCATAGCTTCAAATCCCAAGATTCAATCTTTATCCATCAAAAAAATAGAAAAATTTATTTGGTGAATCAACAAGGTGAAAAGGAATTAAATTTCTTTCCGAGCATAGCTGGAATATTTATTAGCTCGCCCTTCATTTATGAGAAACAACATGATTACATTAAGCAATACGATGTATCTAAAGATAGCATGATTACTTGGCCTTATTGCTTGCCAGATAAAAACAATTATTCACTAAACTATGAAGAAGATAATAGACAAATCTGGATGAGTAGACCTGGCCAACTTTATCGTCTAGATACTCAAACAGGTCTTCAATATGAAGCCATTAGCGATGATGATTTTGTCCAGTTTCAATTCGATGATTGTAGGATTTTCTTGTTGTACAAAAACCGAGTAGAAATTCATATCAAGAGCGAATTTATCCGACAAAACACGGTATTTGACTGCCAGTTATACCAACAAGAAATCCGAAATTTTAAATCATATATTGAGGAAACAGGCATTCGATCGTTGACCGATAACAAAGCGGTAACCGCTAGTTTAAAAAATATCCAACTAAAATATCTGCACAACGAGCTGCCAGAAATTCAAGAAGGCTTAGAAAGTCTCAAAACATCAGCCTATAATAGTGTGTCTATTGAAAGAAACACAGCTAAAGAAAGCTGCTACAAGGATAAAGAATTACCTTTAGCTAGGAGAAAATATTGCTTTGATCAATTAGCCAGTCATTTAGCACAAACCTATGATTTCAAAGATATCAACCAACATTTTCAGCAATTCTTCGACTCCCTCAACATTGAACAAAAAGAACAAATTAAAGAGTCATCATATAATATATCCAAACTAAAAAAGTATTTAGCCGATATAGATAGCTTGAACACTTCAAAACTAACCTCGGACGAAAAAACATACAAAAAAGCTTTAGCAGCCGAGACAGTAAACACAACCACATGGTTCTGTCATGAAGGTTGTGGAGGCTGTGATTACAGGTTTACCACAAAACAATTACAGGATTTTATAGCTAAAAATCCTACTAGCGAGTTTGCAGACGATGCAGCATACAAAATCCTTATGCTTACCTATCAATATTACGAATCACAAGGTGGCGATAAAAAATTAAGGCCAAGTTTTGAAGCATTTATAAAGCAATATCCCAAGAGTAATTTAGCAATTGATGCAAGAGAATTTATCATCAAGTATGAGAAAGTCATGCATTATCAGGAATATTAATACGGAAATGCCTTATCGCCACATTTGATGAAGCTTATACCAGATGTCCAATAGATTTGTTTCTCATCATCGTAAGTGATATCTAATCTTTCGGTTAGTTGACTAATTAAGCTCTCACAATCTCCGAAGTGATTTTTAATCATATCCAATAATACTTTTCTGTTTTTTTCCTTATGAAGTACTCTTGTTTGTTCCATCACAAGTTCTTTATTCCAATCAAAAACATAGAGATATTGTTGATCGTTTTGCCAGTATTGAGTCAGCATGTAATCATCACTATAGGCCAAAACTTCTTGCATTCTAAATGTGCTATTACCTCTTACTGGAAGATTTAGAAACTTCCTACCGTTTACATCCATAAATGCAAGTTTCTTTTGCTTAATATACTTAATGTCACCTTTTCTGTTGGTATAGCCTACAGAGGTAGCATCAATCATAATAAGGTTTTGATAACAAACTATCTTTTTTCCTTCTTGGGTAATTAAATAATTATCCTGACTCAGAAGTTGAGCAGAACACCCAACAATTAAGCATAATAGGAAAGCTATTTTTCTCATAATCTTACTTTATTTGTTTACAATTTTAGTCGATGCCTATTCTAGACATTAGATGTAGAGAAAATTAGAAATAATTCTGAAGTGTGCAGAAGCATATTGTACCAACGGGAATAAAAGAAACACATTCGTACATAATTTTTATAGGTGGTAATGCTCCCTTTTTAAAGCATACCAGTAAAACAATTTTATGCTGTTTTGACTGAAATTTACTTTTGTCTTCTTTGCTGTGGAACTAAATATTTCACCTATTCAGGGACCAAACGATAAATAACTCCGGGTGACTCCGTAGCTAAGTAGATATAGCCATCAAGACCCATCATCACATTTCTAACCCTTGCTATGCCTTCAAAAAGTTTCTCCTGATGGACCACCTTATCGTTTTCAATCACTACTCGTTCTAAATATTCAAACTTTAAAGAACCAACCAGTGCGTTGTTTTTCCAAGTTGGATAACGCTCTCCTTCCACGAAATCCATTCCGCAAGGAGCAATCGATGGGGTCCAGTGGATCACTGGTTGTTCCATCCCATCTTTGTTGGTGATATCGGTAAATTTGGTTCCTGAGTAATTTATTCCATAACTAATAACCGGCCATCCATAATTCAAGCCTTTCTCTGGAATATTTAGTTCATCTCCTCCTTTTGGTCCATGTTCGTGTTCCCAGATTTCACGAGTTTCAGGATGAATACTTAGTCCTTGTGGGTTTCGGTGCCCATAAGAATAAATACTAGCATAAGCTGGTGCGGTTTCAGTAAACGGATTGTCTTTCGGAATGGCTCCATCATCATGGATTCGGTGTATTTTCCCGCAGTGGTTGTCCAATGCCTGAGGGTTTTCTTCTCGATTGCCGCGATCTCCTACAGAAAACCATAAATAGCCCTCATCGTCAAAGGCCATTCGACAGCCAAAATGAAATCGCTTATCAGAGTAGGGGAGCGCCTCAAATAATTCTTCAAATTGTATGATTGAGTCTTTTGCAATTTGTCCTCGTCCGATAGCTGTTGTATACAAGCCGCGTCTATTTGGATGAGGTTTTGTATAGGATAAGTAAACCAATTGGTTGGCACTAAAATTTGGATGTAAAATGACATCCATTAAGCCTCCTTGTCCGTGCTGACTAATCGGAGGTAAACCTTTGATGTTTGTAGTTTTTTGACCGTCAACCATTAATAAACTTCCCTGATGTTCGGCTATTAAAAAGTTTCCATTGTGCAATTGGGTCATACCCCATGGTTTATCTAAATCGGTGATGATTGGTTCAAGAAATACATCAAATAACTCAGTGGTATATTTTTTGCCAATAGGCGTTTTACTTGGGGGAGGATTGTCTATGTTTTTGAGGATATATTCGCTCAATTGACTTACCTCTTGATCTGAAAACAAATGTTTATACGCAGGCATTCCATCTTTTACATATCCTGATTGTATGGAATGATTTAGTTGTTCCAATGTTTTGCCATATTTAAAACCTTCACTGGTAAATCTAGATGCTTTTTTACCATGACAACCACTACAATGTTCAGTATATAAGGCTTCGATGGGTTCTGGAATTTCCGATGAGGCTGGGATGTTATTACTAATTATTTGACTTGCTTGACTTCGTTTACAAGCACTAATAGTTAGCATCAAACAACAAGCAGTCAGTATTTGAAAGAACCATTTCATGGTTTAAATATAACTAAAGCTACTTTTTAGTTACGCCTAATTTATTGAGTATGGTTAATTGGCCGCCGTATGCAAAAGAAATGTTTTTATCGGTGAATGCATCTTCAGTGTTTCCATAGGCAATCAATCGCTGATTAAGCAAGATCACTTTATCAAAATAATCGCTTACCGTAGATAAATCATGATGCACAACTAATAAAGTTTTGCCTTCATCTGCAAGTTGATTAATGGTTTTAATTATCCGCTCTTCCGTAGCAATATCTACACCTACAAATGGTTCGTCTAGAAAATAAAGATCTGCTTTTTGTGCTAAGGCCCGGGCTAAGAAAACACGCTGTTGCTGACCACCCGAAAGCTTACCTATTTGCCTATCCTTTAAGTCAAGTATATCTAATTGGATCATGGCTTCTTCGGCCATTTTATGATCCTCAGCATTCATTCTTTCCAGGATTTTTTTAAAAGGATACCGTCCCATTAAAACAATATCTTTTACAGTGGCTGGGAAGTTCCAATCTACTTCGTCCTTTTGAGGCACATAGGCAATTTTTTTTCTTACATTTTCTATGTCTTGGTCCCATACAGTAATGGAACCCATATCATAATCGATCAGGTTTAATATAGCTTTAAAAAGGGTAGATTTTCCAGCGCCATTGGGTCCTATAACACCATAGCTGTTTCCTTGAAAAATATCTAAGTTGATATTAGTAAGGACCCGCTTATTACCAAATGATACGGACAAAGATTTTACATCTATTACTTTTTGTTCGTTCATTAATTAGGTCATTTTTTTAATGACTAGAAATAGTAAGAGTATAAAAGCAAGACCGAGACCTAGATACCATATCCAGTTTGTGGAGCTACTTTGATCTTGGTGCTTATGCCTTAATTCCTCACCTTTTGTTAGACCACGAACAATGTTGTCGGTATTTGTTTTAAGCATTCCGATATATGTTCCGGCTGGTCCATCTAGTTCACCTAAGGAATCGGCAAAGAGCTCACCACCTATGATTACATTATTGTCCTTTGCCAGTTGTTTTATCATTTTGGGATTAATGGTCGACTCTATAAAAACAGCTTTTATACCTGAGTCTTTAATGGCTTTAGTTACCCGAATTAAATCGGAAGTTTGGGCTTCAGCTTCCGTAGAAATACCCACAATAGCTTCAAGTTGTAAACCATACTCTTTTCCAAAATATTCGAATGCATCATGAGAAGTCACTAACACACGCTGGTCTTCTGGGATGTTTTGTATTTGTTCGTGTATATATTTATGTAAGGCGTCTAATTGTGCTATATACTTGGTATAATTTTCTTCATATTGCTTTTCATTTTTTGGGTCAATGTTGCGCAAAGCCTCGTATATATTTTTAGCATATATCTTTCCGTTTTCAGCGGACATCCAGGCATGGGGATCGGTAGCATTTTCGTATTCTGTGGAGCGAATAGCGTCTACACCTTCGGTAATTAACACACTTGTTGCCTGAGTACCGGCATTAGCCACTAATTTTTTAATCCATCCTTCGAAGGTTAAGCCATTAATGAGAATGAGGTCTGCAGCTACAACCTTTTTGGCGTCTTTAGGTACTGGATCATAGAGATGCGGATCACCTCCTATTGGAACTATGAGATCTGTAGTAATGAGATCACCACCAATGTTTTTTGCCATGTCTTGAAAGATGGATGCACTGGCTAGTACATGCGGTTTTTCTGCTTTTATTGCAGAAAAGCAAAGTAGTAATAGGCTTAGAATTAGAACATTATTTTTTGTGTTCATTCATTTATTTTTTTGACGAGTAAGTTTTTAGACACTTCATGACTAAGCGTGATGTCTATGGTATCGTCTTTTCTAATTTTTATCGATTTATCGAAACTGGTTATGTTGAGTACTTCGAAAGCAGTACCCAGTTTTATTTCTAATTCATTTAGATATTGTAGGAATTCGGATTGATGTTGGCTTACTCCCACCAAAACACCTTTTTGTTTAATGCTTAATTGATCTAATGAGGTTTGGTTTCGTATCATAAACTTCCCTTCAGCATTAGGTATTGGGTCGCCGTGTGGATCGAATCGAGGATTGCCTAAATAATTATCCAGACGTTGGATTAAAGAATCCGATTTAATGTGTTCTAGGTCTTCAGCGATATCGTGAACTTGCTCCCAGGAAAAATTAAGTTTGTTCACTAAAAATACTTCCCATAGCCTGTGTTTTCTAATGAGGTTAGTAGCTATTTTATTTCCTGTAGGAGTAAGTGTTACGCCTTTATATTTTTCGTAATTAATCAATTCTTTTTCTGCGAGTCGCTTAAGCATATCAGTCACTGAAGCCGCTGAAGTAGAAATTTGTTGAGCTATTCCATTGGTGCTGGCAGGTTTGCTCGTTTTTTCATTGATCTTAAAGATCGCTTTTAAATAATTTTCTTCTGTAAAAGAGGTCATTTTGTTGTGCTATACAACAAAGATAGTTAATATTTAGACGAATCTAAAAATTATTTTTAAGCCACCCTAAATTATTTAAATGACCAGTCGTAGGCAGGAATTTCTTGAATGCAATGACTGAGTAAGTCGATGCTGTCTTGGATGTCTTTTTTGTGTGCCATTTCAATGACTTGATGCAAGTATCTGCAAGGAATAGAAATACCTCCAGCGATAGATCCTCCATTAGCGTGTCTTTGCATACCAGCCGTATCTGTACCTCCGGCGGTAAGTACTTCTAATTGGTAATCAATTTTTTTCTTTTTGGCAACTTGCTTCATAAAACGTACCATACGATAATCACAGACTGTCATGCCGTCTAAGACTTTTATGGCCGTGCCTTTACCCAAAGCCGTGCATTTTTCGTGAGGTGCAGCACCAGGCAAATCGTAGGCCAAGGTTACGTCTAAGTTGATAGCAAAATCAGGATTTATTCCAGAAGCTGAAGCTATGGCTCCACGAATGCCTATTTCTTCTTGGACAGTAAAAACAGCATAAAGACTATGTTCTAATGATTTCTTTTTCAGTTTTTTGAGTGTTTCCATTAAGATAAAAACGGATACTCTATTGTCTATAGATTTAGAATTTACGGTTTCGCCCATTTCGATAAACGAACGTTCTCGTGTTATAGGGTCTCCTATGCTAACGATTTTTTTTACTTCTTCGGCAGAAAGGCCTGTATCAATAAAGTAGTCGGTAATTTTAGGTGCTTTGCTTCTTTCTTCTGGCTGCATCACGTGGATAGGTTTAGTTCCCATAACCCCAATAATGTCTTTTTCACCATGAATAATGACTCTTTGAGCGGTGAGCGTTTTAGGATCGAAGCCACCGAGGGTATGAAACTTTATAAATCCTTCATCGTCTATGTGAGTTACTATGAAGCTAATCTCATCCATATGAGCAGCAATCATTATTTTTTTGTCTGAACTTCCGTGCTTTATGGCCATCAAGTTGCCCATAGCATCCAGTTGTATCTCGTCGACACAATCCTTAATTTCTTTGGTAATAAAGTCTCTAACTCGTTGTTCAAAGCCTGGTGCTCCTGGCACTTGACAAGTTTTATTTAATAAGTCTATATTAAGCATGCTAATGATTTGCGGCAAAAATACTAGAATTTGGGAGATACCATTTATCAGTGTACGCATAATTGCTGACTAGCATCAAATTCTAATTTTTCAAAGATTCGTGGAGCTATAGTTGTTACCTTTGAGTTATGTCACTATTGCGAAAACTTGCTGGACAGACTATCATTTATGGCTTTGGTCATATCCTTGGGCGCATTTTATATTTTTTAATAATTGCTAGTTATCTCAGTTACAAATTTGCAGATACTAAAAGTTATGGTGTTTATACAGAGATGTACGCTTATGCTAGTTTATTAATAGTTATTTTTTCTTACCGTTTGGATACGGCTTTTTTTCGATTTGGGAACCAAAAAAAGGACTTGGAAAGTGCTTATAGTTCTTCATTGATACCCGTAATTTTTACCACTATTTGTTTTGTAGCAATCGGATTAAGCTTTTCTGATGGGATTGCGCGACTACTACATTACGGCGAGCATATATCATACATTCGATGGTTTATTTGGATTATTGCATTTGATGTTATTTTATTGTTGCCATATGCGCGTTTGCGTTTGGAGGATCGACCTAAGTTATTTGTCATTTATCGATTGTTAAACATCTTTTTGAGCATTTTCTTCATTTTGTTTTTCTTACAATGGGTACCATGGCTCATCGATCGAGGCTTTTCATTTTTCGAGTATTTTACGTGGTTTGATGAGCAGGTTGATTATGTGTTTTTTTCGAACTTATTAGTGAGCGGATTGATGTTTCTTATTATGTTACCTATGCTACTAAAAGCTAAGTTTTCGCTTGTAAATAAATCATTATACAAGAAAATGGTGTGGTATGCTTTTCCGCTGATTGTAGTGGGAGTAGCTAATAGTATCAATCAGTTTTTTGCTGTACCACTGCAGAAGTTTTTAATGGCTGATTCGATTGAAAAAAACATTTCGAATGCTGGTATTTATGCGGCTCCACAGCGGATAGCGATGTTAATTAGTATTGTAACCACTGCCTTTAATTATGCGGCTGAGCCTTTCTTTTTTAAACAAGCTAATAAAGAAGAGCGAACAGACATTTATGGAGAAGTAGCCAAGGCTTTTGTTATTGTTATTGGTTTAGTGATACTGATATTGTTATTTTATTTTGATTTGTTTAAACATCTAGTCGATGTGAGTCGGTATGCTGAAGGTTTTGTGATTGTTCCCATATTGCTGTTTGCCTATTTATTTTTGGGTCTTTATTATAATGTATCTATTTGGTATAAACTAGCTGATAAAACGATATATGGCGCGTACATATCGATTTTGGGAGCTTTGTTGACTTTAGGAATTTCCGTTTATTTTTTACCCAAAATAGGTTTTATTGCTTCCGCTTGGGCTGCACTAAGTTGTTATGGGTTTATGGTGTTTCTTGCGTACTGCTTAGGAAGAAGATTTTACCCCATTCGTTACCCTGTAGGACGAATTTTATTTTATGTGTTGTTCATTTTTGGTTTATATCAGACCAGTGATTGGTTTGTTCAGTGGACTTCATTGTCGCCATTTATTTTATTGATTAATACCTTGCTGTTAATGATTTATTTTGCGGTTGTTTGGATTTTAGATGGTCAATGGCTGAAATCATCGTTTGCTCGATGATTCAAGATTTCTTTAGTTATGATCGGATGGGTGGTACGTTGACTTACGACATTGGCCAACAAAAAAACACCTTGTCATTAGGAGGTATTATAGCTGCGGTTTTTTATAATAATGAGCAGCGGATTTTATGCATTTATTTAATGGATAAAAAGCAGCAACTAGCTGGTTTCGATGTAGAAGGGAATAAGTTGTTTGATTGTAGTCCTCCGGAAAATCATGAATTTTGGTACCTATCCGATCAAAAACTACAAATCGCTTGTGTAGTGCTTGATGATAGTAAGGCAAAACCATCGGGTCGTTCTGGCTGGTGGTTTAGTGTAGATCCTGATGATGGTTCTTTTAAGCGAGGAGATTGGGTATATTAATAAAAATAAGTCATCAAATAGTCTCTCACACTTACCCAGTTAAAAAACAGAACAATTAAACCAAATAATAAGGCTCCTAGCAGAAAAGCTTTAACTCGTCGCTTAGTTTGCAAGTTTTTTTCGCGCATTGATTTGTATCGTACTCTTCCTGAATAGGACATAATTAAGACTTTAGAAGATGACCAAACTTTACAATTTTGGTATCTAAGTATGATTTATTTTGTTCGTTTGCTTCAATTATTATCGGTAATCTTTCGATCATTTCGATACCGCTATTTTTGAACGCAGCCATTTTTTCGGGATTGTTTGTCAGTAATTTTATTTTATGTATCTCAAGTGATTTTAACATCTGTATGGCTATACTGTAATCCCTTGCATCTGGCTCAAAACCCAAATGCACATTTGCATCAAAAGTATCCATGCCTTCATCTTGAGCGTTATAGGCTTTCATTTTATTAATTAAGCCAATACCTCTTCCTTCTTGGCGCAAATATAAAAGTACTCCTTTCTCTTCGGCAATAATTTGTAAGGATTTATTAAGCTGAGCGCCGCAATCGCAACGCTGAGAAGCAAATAAATCACCCGTTAAACATTCTGAATGTAAACGTACTACTGTGGCATTCTTCGGGTCGAAGGACTCGTGTACTAATGCTATATTTGGCATCGGATTTTTATCATCCGAGGCGAAGGTAACTATGTTAAAAAGGCCGAAATCTGTAGGTAACTTTGTCTTAGTGATTTGATGTACTGGCATCTAGCTTTTATGGTTTATCCTATTATTAGTAGTCCTTCGAATGGATTTCCCAATAATTTTGATCTTCAATTTCTTTGATGATTGCGAGGTAGTTTGCATATCTAAACTCGCTAATCTCTTCTTCCTCAATTAAAGTCTTAACAGCGCATTTTGGTTCATTTCGATGTGTACAATCTGAAAATTTGCAATTAGGCGACGCTTGAAAAAACTCTCTAAAATTGTGAGAAACATCCTTTACTTCTAAGTGATTAAAGGATAGAGTTTTTATTCCAGGGGTATCCACTATATTTCCTCCAAAGGTAAGTGGGAACATTTCTGCGAAAGTCGTCGTATGTTGTCCTTTCCCTGAAAAATCAGAAATTTCATTGGTTTTTAAGTCGACTGTATGATCTATATTATTTACTAAGGTGGATTTTCCTACACCGGACTGTCCTGCGATAAGCGATGTTTTTCCTGTTAATGATTTTTTTAATTGTTCAATGCCATCTCCAGTTTCACAAGATGTTAAATGACAATGATAGCCGATTTTTTCGTAAACAAATTGTAAGTATTCAAAGACACTAAGATCTTCTTCTTCATACAAATCTGATTTATTGAAAACTATATGCACAGGAATATTGTAGGGTTCAGTCATCAGCAAAAATCGGTCAATAAATCCTTGTTTTAATTTGGGTTGTACTACGGTAACCACCAAAATGGCTTGATCGATATTTGCAGCAAGAATATGTAAGAAATGTTTTTTTCTTGGAGATTGTCGAATCACATAATTTTTGCGATCCATAATTTCCTTAATATTACCGGTATTATCTAGCGGATCAATGGTCATTTTGATTCGATCACCTACGGCTACTGGGTTGGTTAGTTTCTTACCATTTAGTCGAAATTTACCCACTATTCTGCTTGGTATGATGTCTCCATTGTCGAGTTTTACATCGTACCAACTACCTGTAGATTTAATGATAACACCTTCTACTAATTCCACTAAGCTTTTGTGTTTTGATATGAATGAATAGCTATGGACATGTCTGTGATAAGTGCTGGATCTTTTTCTATCGCATTGCCTACCACGATTAAATCTGCACCTGCTTCTACATTTTCTCTGGCTTTTTCGGGAGTTCGAATGCCACCACCTACAATTAGAGGAACATTGAGCGTACCGGAAACAGCTTCTATCATCTCTTTGGAAATCGGAGTTTTAGCGCCACTTCCTGCATCCATGTACATTAGTTTTAGACCTAGCATTTCTCCAGCCATGGCAGTACACATGGCTATATCCGCTTTATTGCTAGGAATAGGGTTTGTGTCGCTCATGTAAGAGACGGTAGTTTGTGTCCCTCCATCCACCAACATATAACCAGTGGAAATTACTTCTAAGGGGGAAACTTTTAGATAAGGAGCTGTGATTACATGTTTACCGATTAATAGGTCTGGATTACGACCAGAGATGAGTGATAAAAACAAAATGGCGTCTGCACGATAACTTAGCTGAAAGGAGTTGCCTGGAAACAAAACCAGGGGGATATCACATTGTTTTTTAACCTGGCTGAGCAACTCATCCAGCATGTTGTTTACAATTAAACTGCCTCCAATAAAAAAGTAATCTACATTAGCGTCTTTTGACAGTGTGACGATACGATCTATGTCCCTCAATTTTAATTTATCAGGGTCGATTAATACAGCAAACTTTTTTTGTTGGTTTGCTTTAGCATCAGTAATCTGTTTGTATAAAGACATCATTTTCTCGCTTAATCAAAGATACTATAAATTGATCTCTAGTATCTTTTTGTGTTATACTATAACGAATTTTATTCCTATTTTAAGTGATTGAAAACCAATCATTAAGAAAATGCATCATCTTTATCTTTTACTTTTCGTTTGTATGACACATTTTTGCTCAGCCCAAGAATGGCAATGGTTCTGGCAATTTGATGAGAGTAATGTGGAGTTTAGCGGTCATATAGCTCATGATAATGATGGTAATTGCATCTCCACAGGACGGTTTAATTCTGAACCGCTGATTGCAGGCGATGATACTTTAAACATGTACACGAGTATGAACTATTACATCGTCAAGCATGATAGTTTAGGGAATATTGAGTGGGCTACTCAAGCAAAAACCAAAACAGAACCCTTTGGTTTGGTAGGGGACTTATATGATGTGGAGTGTGATAAAGAGGGGAATATTTACATTGCAGGCACATACATTGACACGATTTCTTTTGGGGATACCCCACAAGGCTGTTTGTTGAGTTCGGCAGGCGCACCATCGAATGTCACTCATGCTTTTATTGTAAAACTAAACCCTGATGGAACATGTGCTTGGCTAAAAAATGGAGATTCGAACGCTTATACCTGGGCTAATGATATTGATATAGATGATGAGGGCTTTGTCTATGTCGCTGGTTCGTTTAGAAACGAAATTGATTTTGGTGACATAAGTATGACCAGCTCTACGATAAATAACTTCACTTCCAGTTATATAATGAAATTGGATCAGGATGGAAATTCACTGTGGATTCAAGAAGTAGTAACACCTGGAAACAATGCCTTTATGTCAGGATTAGATGTCGATAAGGAAGGAAATATATATATAGCTGCAGGCGTACAAGAATTTGTGGAACTCGATGGTATTACATTGACCAGTGATTTTCGGACAAATACATTGCTTGCAAAGTTAGGTACTAACGGCTCTTACCTGTGGCATCATTTTATCAGTTGCACAGATGACAGCTCCAACGGATCCATTACGGTCACAGATATCGAATCAGTAGAAGATAAACTTGCTTTTGCCGGTCATTGGTCCAATGATGATTTACTTATTGGTGGAGACTCGTATGATGCACCCATTGGGAAGAGAAATTTTGTGGGATTATTGGATGAAAATGGCGAAGGTTGGAGCTTAGAAGTAGGAGAAACATCAGGTTCTTGGGTTATGCATCCAGATATAGCCATAGATGCAAATGATGGAATACACTTCATTTCCAACTTCGATAATACAGCTGAAATCCAAGGAACCGAACTGATAGCCAATGGAGGCACAGATATTATTTTAGCCGATTTTGATTTAGAAGGAAATGTCACGTGGCTGCAAAATTATGGAGGCTTTGGGCTTGATTTCAGTTATGGTGTGAGTGTTGATCGTTTTGGTTCAGCTTTTATAACTGGAGATTTTCGAAACAATATAACTATAGAAGAGAATACATATACCAGCCAAGGTTCGGTAGATGCTTTTGTGGGAAGAATATTTTATGCAAACACCCTTTCTTCGAATACAAATCCAACAGCTAGGATAGCTTATACAATATGGCCCAATCCGACAAGCGAAAATATGCACCTAAAGTGTAACGTCCCAATCCTTCAAACACAAATATTTAATTTGGCTGGAACTTTAATCCAATCGTATACAGGTTTACCTTCAAAGATTGAGGTCTCTGATTGGACAGCAGGAAATTACTGGGCTGTATTAAAGGATATAGACAATAACTTATTCCACATCGAGTTTGTCGTCCAACATTAAACGACTTTCCATTAAGCAAGTCAACGTTCAAGGTACAAAGATGTAAGTCATTAACCGTGTAAGTAGATTATTGATTTTTCACTATTGATTGACGTTCTTTGTTCAATATGAGTTGAGTAACATCAGGTCGACTATAATGGCCTGCAGGATCCATGTTTTGTCGTTCCTCGTAGATTTTCATAATATCTAGTTCAGCACAGAATATGCCTTCTTTTTGCACAATGGGTTCTACTAACCAAGATCCATCTGGAGCAGCAATGCAAGAACCTCCAGTATCAGCAATATCTGGACAATGTTCCAACATTAAATCATGGTGTGGAATGTTTTTGTGAATATTCTTTTTACTAAAAAGACCAGAAACAGAAATAACATAAGATCTCGATTCCAAAGCTATAAAACGGGTAATATCTTGGGTGTTCCGCAAATTACCAGGCCAAACGGCTACATGCACGTTTTCACCTTGACCGTAAAGAGCCGCCCTACTTAAAGGCATCCAATTTTCCCAACAATTTAAACCTCCCAAAGTAAAAGCTTCCAATGCGTGTGTTTTTAAACCATGTCCGTCGCCTGGTGACCAAGCAAGTCTTTCTTCATAGGTTGGACGCATTTTACGATGGACGGATTGTATAATTCCGCTTTTATCTATGTAAACTAAAGAGCAATATAAACTGTGTCCGCCGCGATCCAAGGGTCGTTCTATAATACCTAAATAGATGGCTATATTTAGTTTTTTTGCCAATGTTGTTATAGAATTTAAATCACCATTTTCGATACAAATGGATTGATCCACATAATGGGCATGGATTTCCTTTTGGACTTTATTTTCGAAGGCAGAACTATGGGTGAAAGACAGCCAAAAAGGATAGCCTGGCAGCAAACCTTCTCCAAAAACCACCAAATCACATGATTGATTTGCCGCTTCTTTTATTGATAGTTCGACTTTTTTAATATTGGCTTGTTTGTCCAGCCACTCAGGAGCCATTTGTGCCATTCCTACTTTTAAGGTCTTTTTCTTTTCCATAAACCGAAAATAATTAAATCATGCTTAAGCACTTAATCTTAGTGTAAGCTTCATAACATCTAAGTCTATTTTACGTTTTCATCCTAGCTTGAATGACCGAGCTGATTATATTTACATGTATGAAAAAAATATTACCCTTTCTATTTCTATTTTGTTTTTTTCAATTAATTGGACAGGAAGAAACTAAGCCTCGACTTGATGTGACGGCTGCACTTGGGCACTATTCATTGAGTTTATTAAGTCCTCAACTAGGGACTCTACATCCGGGAGTAAAATTAGGGGTAGATTATCGCTGGACTAAAGGAACAAAACATCAGTTTACACAATCAGCCAATCTAGCTTATTTTTATCATCGACATTTCCAAAAAGCTACTCAACTATATTCTGAAATAGCCTATAAGTATGGTTTTAAAAACGGGCTTAGCCTAACTCTTGTATCTATAGGTGGAGGTTATGTTTTATCGAGCAGTGACTTAGATAGTTTTGTTTGGAATGAAGCTACGCAAAGCTATGCATCTACAAATAAAACGAATAATAATTGGTTGATTACTTTGGGTTCGAGTGTAGCTTACTCATTAAACAAAATAATTCAGAAAGACATAAGTGTATTTCTAGATTACCGCATCCAAATCCAAGGTGTTGTAATACAAGAAACCGTACCTGTTATTGCCTATGCTCCATTGCATGTTGGAGTTTCTTTCCCACTTTACAAAAGCATCAAGAATGAAGAATAGAGCCTTATCGATGAGTTGTCTGATCTTTTGCCTTTTCATATTCTTTTCTTGTGGTAAGGATAAAATAAAGGGGTCAGAAAGTTGTCAACATGAAACAACATTGAACATAAACAATAATCACCCGAAAGCCGCTGAATTATCAGCTATAGTGGATAAATACATTGCCAAAGGCTTGCCTGGAATCAATGTTTTAATTAGTGATGATCAAGGCGCGTGGATGACAGCTCAAGGGTTAGCAGATATCGACCAAGAGATACCGATGGAGCTTTGTCATATAAATAAGTTAGGTAGTGTCACTAAAATGATGATAGGAAGTCTAGTTTGGTTATTAATCGAAGAAGAGGTATTGGCCATAGATGATTTAATCAGTAAATATATTCCTGATGTGGCTGATAGAATTACCCATGGAAATGAAATAACCTTGGCTATGCTTATTAATCATACCTCAGGGGTCGCAGATATCGCTACAGATCTTAATTACAATTTAGCCGTGGTGAATGATTTTAGTAAATCTTGGACGGCAGATGAGATTCTTGATTTTATAGCTGGTAAACCGGCTACTCACTTTCCTGGAGATAGTGTTCGTTATTCTAACTCAAATACTATGTTGACTAGCTTAGTCATTGAGGCTGCTACTGGGGAAAAACACGGAGATTTACTACAATCACATATTTTCGATCGATTGGGAATGAATAATACTTATTACTATGATTATGCTAACGATTTTCCGACCAATGTTTTAGCTCAAGGTTATTTAGATTTTTACAATGATGGGACAGGAATTCAGAATATATCCCAATTAAATCCAGGTAGCGGGAATGGATATACGGGCGTTTATTCTACGGTTGAAGATTTGTATTTGTTTATGAATGCCCTGCTTCGAGAAGAAAGCTTAGTCAATAGTAATTTTCTGCTGGATATTGGTAATAGTTTTCGAGTTTCAGAAAATGGAACTTGGGCTTCAAGCATTGGAGGTATTCATGACGAATATCTGTTATTGTTGCCAGATGGAGTACATGCTTATGGTCACGCAGGAGGTGACATAGGCTATTCTGCAAACCTGAGTTATTTACCGCACAACAACACCATTTTTGCGGGCACCTATAATTACGGAACAAATTTACCGAGTGAGTTAGGTGAGGTTTTGCATGATATGCGAGATGAGATTTATTTGTTGTTGGCTGAGTAAAAGAAGTTTTTAAGGTCTTTTTGTCAATCTAGAGTTAATATATTCAGGATGAATATTCAAACTAAACTGCCTCAATCAAAATATCTAGCATTTGTATCGCTGCTTCGGCGATAACCGTACCCGGCCCAAAGACACCTAGCACACCTTTATCAAAAAGATATTGATAATCCTTGGGTGGAATCACACCTCCTACAATGACAGCTATATCTTCTCTACCTAGATTTTTTAGCTCTTCTAGTGTTTCAGGAACTAGCGTTTTATGACCGGCTGCTAGTGAGGAAATACCTAAGAAATGTACGTCATTTTCAGCTGCTTGCATCGCTGCTTCTTTTGGAGTTTGGAACAGTGGTCCTATGTCTACATCGAAGCCTAAATCTGCAAAACTAGTGGCTATCACCTTAGCACCTCTATCATGACCATCTTGACCAAGTTTTGCTATCATTATCCTAGGCCTTCTACCTGTTTTTTCTGCAAAATCATTCGATAATTTGATTGCTTTCTTAAAGGTTTCATCATTTGTCATTTCGCTAGAATATACTCCTTGTATAGTGTTTGTTTGCGCTTTGTATCGATCAAATACTTCTTCTAAAGCTAATGAAATTTCGCCTAAGGTAGCTCTTGCTCTTGCAGCAATAACGGCTGCTTCTAAGATATTCATATCTGGATTAAGGGCAGCGATTTTAATTTTTTTCAATGCTTTTTCGACTTGAGATTGATCTCTCAATTTCTTTAAAGTGTTTATACGTTTAATTTGGCTTTCGCGGACTTTGGAATTATTTACTTCAAGTGTTTCTAGACTATCATCCAGGTCTTTTTTAAATATGTTTACACCTACGATTTTATCTATTCCACTATCTATTTTAGCTTGTTTTTTAGCAGCAGCCTCTTCGATTCTCATTTTAGGAATTCCTTTTTCTAAGGCTTGAGTCATGCCACCGTAAGATTCTATTTCTTCGATTAATTCCCATGCTTTTTTCGCGATTTGGTCTGTTAAATACTCTACGTAATAACTGCCACCCCAAGGATCAACCACTTCGGTTAAACCCGATGATTCAGCGATAAATTTTTGTGTATCTCTCGCTATTTTAGCAGAAAAATCAGTAGGAAGTGCTATGGCTTCATCAAGGGCATTTGTGTGTAATGATTGTGTGCCACCTCCTACAGCAGCAAGTGCTTCAATACATGTCCTTCCGATGTTGTTAAATGGATCTTGAGCCGTTAAACTCCAACCTGAGGTTTGACAATGAGTACGCAAAGACATGGATTTGGGATTACTCGGATTAAAACTTTTGACAATTTTAGCCCATAACATCCTAGCGGCTCTCATCTTGGCGATTTCTAAAAAATAGTGCATGCCTATGCCCCAAAAGAAAGATAATCTGGGTGCGAAATCATCAATTTTAAGACCAGCGTCGATACCTGCTTTTATGTATTCCATACCATCTGCCAGCGTATAAGCTAATTCTATGGCAGCTGTGGCACCAGCTTCTTGCATGTGATAACCGCTGATGCTGATCGAGTTAAAGCGAGGCATTTCAGCCGAAGTATACTTAAAAATATCTCCAACTATCCGCATAGATGGTTTTGGAGGATATATATACGTATTACGCACCATAAATTCTTTCAGGATATCGTTTTGAATGGTTCCTGAGAGTTGGGCTTTAGCGACGCCTTGTTCTTCAGCGGCAACAATATAAAAGGCCATGATAGGGATAACGGCACCATTCATGGTCATAGAAACGGACATTTGATCCAGTGGTATTTGGTCGAATAGAACTTTCATGTCTTCTACTGAATCAATGGCTACACCAGCCATACCGACATCACCTTTTACTCTAGGGTGGTCAGAATCGTATCCTCTATGAGTAGCAAGGTCAAAGGCTACGGACAGTCCTTTTTGTCCTTGAGCTAAATTTCTCCGGTAAAAAGCATTGCTATCTTCTGCCGTAGAAAATCCAGCATATTGACGTATAGTCCATGGTCTTCCTGCATACATGGAAGAGTATGGCCCTCTTAGATAGGGAGGTAATCCGCTGACAAAATTTACATGTTTATATGGTTCAATGTCTTGTGCTGTGTAAAAGGATTGTACAGCTATATTTTCAGGTGTTGCTTTTAATGCCGTGGGTTGAATTCCATCCAAAATAACGGATGGATCAGGTCCTAGATCTTTATTAGTTTCAGAAAGAAGTTTCCATATACGCTTGGTTTGATCATTTACCTGGCTAGCTATATAATAGCTTCCAGCTGAAGGATCTAATACTTGATCTATATAGCTTTCCATACTCAACAAGTGTTGCATGTTGGCTATAATACGATGGTCTACATCGGGTTGTGACGTCGAGAAAAGCCAGGGATTTGCATGTATTGCATCCACATTAGCACAAGCAGCAGATAGCTGCATACTCATGGATGCTATGCTATAATAATCTTTATGTAGACTTTGATCGATGAGCATATGTGCTTCGACGCTTGGATGTATATTAGGGATTTTGTAAACAGTATGGATTTGCTGCAGTAAATGGTGGAGTGTTTTTATTTGGATGATGGATCCGAAGAAATGTGGGTTTACAGACACATCTAACACAACAGCATTAGCAAAAGCAATCCTTTCTTTGATGCTTAAACTTTGTAAGTGCTTAGTATATTCTTGTAAGAAAGTGATCGTTCTTTCTTCGTTAGTTAGGTTTATTTTGTGGTATAAAAAGGTTACCTGAGATAAGTCACTGCCATAACTTTTCCAAAGTTTGTGCCCTAATTGTTCGTGTTTGAAAGCTCCTTTAATTGCAGCAGCCTCAATATTTTGTCCGGTTAAATATTGCAAAAAGGCATCGAGTGTATCTTCTGCATGATTCGAAGTAAAATGAATGTTCAGGTTTATAATGTCCAAGATTACTTGATCAAATAGATCATCTAAATCCGATAAACTTAATGCTTTGTCTATGATGAGTTCTATCAACTGTACACCACCGCCAAGGGCTTCTAAAATGGCTTTATTCGTTTTTTTAAGATCGGTTCCTACCTTAAAAGCTTGGGCTATTTTCCAATGATTTGTTTTTTTGGATCTTGTAATGACTTGGTCTTCGACCCTTACATCTTCTTTATGATAAAAAGGAGACTGAGTTGTTCCAAAAAGCTTTGAGTTTAAGCTTGATAGCTCTTTACCTTTAAGATCTTTAATAACTTTTTCAAGCCATTGGTCTTTAGAACTTTGTGTGAAATCAACGAAGAGATTTTGAGGCATACGGATGCTTTTGTATTACCTTTGCAAGGTACATAAATTACTATTTCCTTTTTATTGACAGATCCAAAACTATCTACAAATGATGCAGGAGGCTCAAGCTTATACGCTTAAAAACAAAGTCAGATTAGTTACCGCAGGTTCTTTATTTGATGGTCATGATGCGGCAATAAATATCATGCGTCGAATTTTACAACGCACCGGCGCTGAGATTATTCATCTGGGACATAATCGTTCGGCCAGAGAAATTGTAGAGACAGCTATCCAAGAGGATGTACAAGGCATTGCCATTACTTCCTATCAAGGAGGACATAATGAGTTTTTTAAGTACATCTATGATTTATTAAAAGAGAAAGGTTGTGGACATATAAAAATTTTTGGTGGAGGCGGAGGAACCATACTTCCTACTGAAATAGAGGAATTAGAAGCTTATGGAATCACTAAAATATACTCTCCAGATGATGGGAGAAGGATGGGATTGCAAGGTATGATTAACGATGTTTTGCAACAATGTGACTATACGATTGGAGAAACGGTAAATGGTGAACTAAAACTTTTAAATCAGCGAGATAAAAAATCCATTGCTCGATTAATTACAGCGGTGGAGAATTTTCCAGAAAACAATGAAAACTGGTATCAGGATTTATTAAAAGATGTAGACACTAAAAAGGTGCCAGTGCTGGGAATTACTGGAACTGGAGGAGCAGGAAAGTCTTCTATGGTGGACGAAATAATAAGAAGGTTTTTACATGATTTTGAAGACAAAACCTTGGCGATTGTTTCTGTAGATCCATCCAAAAGAAAAACAGGTGGAGCATTATTAGGAGATAGAATAAGAATGAATGCCGTCAATCATGAACGTGTTTATATGCGTTCGTTAGCGACTCGGCAGTCTAATTTAGCCTTGTCAAAATATGTGCAAGCAGCTGTAAATATTTTGAAAGCAGGTGGGTACGATCTCATCATTTTGGAGACTTCCGGCATTGGACAATCCGACACAGAAATTGTCGATCACTCGGATATGAGCTTGTATATTATGACACCTGAGTTTGGAGCAGCAACACAGCTTGAAAAGATAGACATGCTAGATTTTGCGGATCTAGTAGCCATCAACAAATTTGATAAACGAGGTGCTCAAGATGCTTTAAAATCAGTAAAAAAGCAGTTCCAACGAAATCATAACTTATGGGATAAGGATCCTTCTACCATGCCTGTCTTTGGAACCATCGCTTCTCAATTTAATGATCCGGGAACCAATACTTTGTATGCAGCTATCATTGACACTTTAAATGATCGGTTTTCTTTAGACTGGAAGAGTAAGTACAGTGCTTCAGAAGAAGCTAGTGAGAAAATATTTATAATACCTCCAAGTCGTGTTAGATATCTATCGGAGATTTCGGAAAGCATCAGGCAATATGATAAATGGGTAGATAAACAAGCAGATATAGCCAGGTCTATAGGACACCTAGAAGCTGCCGCTGCACTCATTGATGATAAAGCCAGTCAAGAGCATATGCAAGAAAAGATTACAAGTCTCGAACTGGATCAAGATGGGCGATGTAAACAGATTTTGCAACATTGGCCAGAAAAGAAAGCCGCTTATAAAAAAGAAGTATTTACATATCAGGTGCGAAACAGAGATATCAATGTGGAAACGCACACCAAGTCATTGTCTGGTAACATGATTCCTAGGATAGCTTTACCGGACTATCATGACAAAGGAGACATCCTAAGCTGGAATTTACAAGAGAATGTTCCTGGCGAGTTTCCGTATACGGCAGGTGTATATCCATTTAAACGGAAAGGAGAAGATCCTACACGAATGTTTGCTGGAGAAGGAGGGCCTGAACGTACCAATCGAAGGTTTCATTACTTATCGAAAGGAATGCCGGCCAGTCGACTTTCTACGGCTTTTGACTCGGTAACACTATATGGAGAAGATCCTGATCACAGACCCGATATTTATGGGAAGATTGGTAATTCTGGAGTAAGCATTTGTTGTTTAGATGATGCGAAGAAACTGTACAGTGGTTTTGACTTATGCAACCCTAAAACGAGCGTATCCATGACGATTAATGGGCCAGCAGCGACCATTTGCGCTTTCTTTATGAATGCGGCGATTGATCAGCAGTGTGAGTTGTATATAAAGGAGCACGGATTAGAAGCTAAAGTAGAAGAGGCGCTTGCAAATAAGTATGATAAACAAGGAACCAAACGACCTGTATATCATGGCGATGTTCCTGAAGGAAATAATGGTTTAGGCTTGATGTTATTAGGACTTACAGGTGATGAAGTGCTTGATGCTGCTGTCTACCAATCACTTAAAGATAAAGCTTTAAATGCCGTAAGAGGAACGGTACAAGCGGATATACTGAAGGAGGATCAGGCTCAGAATACTTGTATTTTTTCTACAGAGTTTTCGTTGCGATTGATGGGAGATGTGCAACAGTACTTTATATGGAACAAAGTACGAAATTTCTATTCTGTGTCCATATCAGGTTATCATATTGCAGAGGCAGGTGCTAATCCTATATCTCAAGTTGCATTTACGCTAGCGAATGGGTTTACCTTTGTAGAGTATTATCTATCCAGAGGTATGGATATTAATGATTTTGCTCCTAATCTTTCTTTTTTCTTTTCCAACGGTGTAGATCCTGAATATGCGGTGATCGGAAGAGTGGCAAGAAGGATTTGGTCTAAAGCCATGAAAGAGAAATACAACGCTAATGATCGTTCGCAAAAGCTAAAATATCATATCCAGACCTCTGGAAGATCGTTGCACGCTCAAGAAATCGCATTTAATGATATCCGTACAACACTGCAAGCTTTATATGCGATTTATGATAACTGCAATTCCTTGCATACCAATGCTTATGATGAAGCGATAACTACACCGACTGAAGAAAGTGTGCGTAGAGCGGTCGCCATCCAGATGATTATTAATCATGAGCTGGGGTTAACAAAGAACGAAAATCCGCTTCAAGGTTCGTTTATTATCCGAGAATTAACGGATCTAGTTGAAGAAGCGATATTGAGCGAGTTTGATAGAATTACAGAGCGGGGAGGTGTTTTAGGAGCCATGGAAACCATGTATCAACGAAATAAAATCCAAGAAGAGAGTATGCATTATGAGATGTTAAAGCATACTGGAGAATTTCCAATTATCGGAGTTAATACCTTCCTATCTAGTGAGGGTTCGCCTACGGTAATCCCAGAAGAAGTGATCCGTTCGACCAAAGAAGAAAAAGAGGCACAAATAGAGAACCTAGAAAATTTAATCAAGACGAATGAAGCCACTATTTCAGCCCAATTAAAAGATTTGCAGGATCGTGCAAGAAATAATGAAAACTTATTTGATTCTTTAATGGAAGTTTCCAAAACCTGTTCGCTAGGGCAAATTACCCATGCATTGTTTGCGGTGGGTGGTCAGTATCGTCGGAATATGTAGGTTGGTCTTTTTTTATTTAGGGTTGATTAAGTCTATTAACACTTATTTTGAGGGTTAATTACACAATTGCCTTCCTTACTACCGAAGGTTTGTAACTAATATAATGTGATCTTTGTCCGGGTATACTTTTATTAAAATGAAGATTGTAAACCATCTAAAAAATCTTTTTTCCTTCTTCTAGAAATAGGAATTTCAGTAGTATCCTTAAGTATAATTGTGCCTTGATTTGCGTTAGCATATTTCCTGATATACTTTAGGTTTATTAAATGCGAATGATGTACTCTATAGAAATATTTTTCTGGTAATAATTCTTCTAAATCCTTTAAGGTTTTTGACACTAAGATTGGTTTTTCGTTTATTAGATGTATGTAGCTATAGTTACTTTCGGACTCGCATCTTATAATGTTTTCAACTTCTACAAACTCTAATCCTTCATAGGTTGGAAGAACAATTTGTTGCTGGTTTTTTTCTTTGTTATCAATATTTTCAAAAAGTAATTCTAGTTTTTTCTTGAATTGTTTTTCAGTTTGAGGCAACAATATTTTGTCTAAAGCTTTCTTTAGGTCTTCTTCATTTATAGGTTTTAATAGATAATCTATCGCATTAACTTTAAATGCCTTTATTGCATATTGATCGTAGGCTGTGGTGAATATAATTTTAAAATTTGTAGAGTTTAATTTTTTAATTAATTGGAAACCATCCATTTCAGGCATATTAATATCAAGAAATAGCAAATCAGGTTGTTGTTTTTCGATTAATTGTATTCCTTCAGATGGGCTTTGAGAGATTCCTACCACTTTTATGGTTTCTTGGAAATTTTCTAATTCCCAAAGTAAAGAATCAATACTTCCTTTTTCGTCATCTATAATTATGGCTTTGATCATATTTACCTTGTTTTGATTGATAGTAAAACTTCTGTACCTGATGGGTTTCCATGACTATTTTTATGGTCAATGATTTCAATATGTTTGAGATCATCGTTTTGATTGTTGAGAGCAATTCTATTTTGAGTTATAGCCATTCCAAATGATTTGTGATTTTTTTCAAGGTTGTTTTTCGTTTTAGTCCAATCTCTACCTACTCCATTGTCTCTAATTGAAATATTTAAAAAGTTTTCTTGAAGTTTTACTTTTATTTTTAAAAATCGATCCCCTTTTTTATGCAATAGACCATGCCAAATAGCATTTTCGACGTAAGGCTGGAGAATAAGTGGTGGAATTAAAAAATGATTTAAGTTACTTGGGCAAGATATTTCAAAACTAAATTGATCTTCTAGTCTTAATTGTTCTATGATAAGATAAAGTCTTAAAGCTTCTAACTCTTCTTCTACACTGATTGTATCTTTTTTTGAGTGATTTAAAATCAGTCGTATGAGCTTTGAAAATTTGTTAAGGTAATTGGTGGCCAACCTTGCTTCTTTGTTGGCGATGTAACTTTTTATAGAATTAAGACTATTAAAAATAAAGTGAGGATTCATCTGGGAGCGAAGAGATTCTATTTCTAATTGGGCCACTTTTTTTTCCATTATATCCTTTAAGTGTTCGTCTCTTCTCTTTTGCGTTTGTTTCCATCTTACCAAGAACACTGCGGAAAAGATGGAAATAAGTGCGAGAATGCTTATCCAAAATGATTTTTGTTGGTTTGATTTGGATAACTCAAGTGTTTTAATCATTTGAGCTTGCTCTTTCTGAATAAATTGTTCCTTAATTGCGTCTTCAGATAGTTCTTTTTGGATATTAAAGATTCTTTTCAAATTAAGATTGCCATACAATTCAAAGTATAATGAATCATGCAATTTTCTAAACATGTATGCTTTTTCTATATCATTAGATACTAAGCTCCATTTTTCTAGATAGCTATATGTTTTAAACAAATTTTCTTTATCATTAACTTGCATAGAAACGTTTAGACCTTCCTTTAAAAATGTCTTTGACTTTAAGAGATCACCTTGTTCTAAATACACATGACCTAGTGCACTTTTAGCCATTGCGATTTGTTTTGTGTTTTTTTGAAGGGTATGAAGGTCTAAAGCTTTATTTAGGTCCTGAATTCTAGCGCTCATATATTGGCCTTTGGGGTAATAAAATGAACGTTGATAATATGCATTAGCTACACTCAAGGGATGTTTAGTCTTTTTTGCATAGTTTAAAGCTTTATTTATGCTTTCCTTAGCCATTTCAAAATCTTGGATACAAGAAAGAAATGAGGCCCTTAAATAATAGTAGTTATAGATTTGACTTGTATCTGGTTCTAGCTCATCTAATAGTTCTTTCGCACTATTTATGTAAAGGCCTGCTGATTCGCAATCTTCAATTCTTGAGGACAGGTCGGACATTAACACATTAAACTTAAAGAGACTTTCAGTGAGTGCATGTTGCTTAGAAAGCTCCAAACCATAGCTTGCTAAATGAAAGGCTGTCACCCAATTACCAATGTTTCTATGTTTTGCTGAAAGACCATATATATCATTAGCTAGTTTGGCATAGTTCTCTTCACTTAAATTTAATCTAGCAGAAAGATTACGATAAGCCAGTGATTTATTTATTTGAGACTGTCTATCCAATCTCCATGAAACCAGGGTTAATGTGTCTAAAAACTTTTTTTGGTCTTTAGAGCTTATATTTTTAAATGATTGGTAGAGTTCGCAAATGTCAAGATCAGAAAAAGATGATTTAGAAAATATTGATTGTTTAATTTGATTAAAACTTTTTATACTTTGGCTACAACTTGCTAGATTTATAGGCTTTATAGTTTGTTGTCCAGTGGCAATATGAGCTTTACTCAGGAATAAAAGCGTTAAGTAAAAATATAGGATTATTTTCATCAATGATTGTCCACATATTAATACCCAGTTTATCATTCTTTTATTTCAGTTGCTAATATATAAAAGCTTTAAATGGGGACGAGACCTTACTTTTCTCTTATGACCAAGTAAAATCCCGCCTCATTATTCAAAAATGTTCAAGGGTTTATATTTTGCTGATTAATCACATCTTTCTTGATCAATATTGTAGAATGAAACATCAGACATCTCTAAAGTTGTTTTATCTCCATTTTTATAAATAGCGCAACGTGCATCTCTAAATTCAACATTATCCAGTTTTATAAATGCTTGATCACAACATGCACCAACTTGCCCCAATCTCAGTGATGTCTTAATGTCTAAACCGCTAAAGGAAGAGCTAGCAGCTCCAGAAATAATCGTATGTTCGATAACATTGCTATTTGATAAACCATTGTGAAAAATACCTTTCCAGTAATTTTTAAACTCTTCTGCTGCTTTAAGCTCTACTTTTTCGTTAGAAGTTCCTTTTATTTTTAGTTGGCTATTTCCAGCTACCATTATTCCCATCCCTTCATCAAACAACATTTTTACTCCTGCCTCAATGGTTAATGATGATGCAGCATGTATGCCATTGGAAACACCTATTAATTTGTGTACAGAAGTAGCTTCCACAAAATAGGGTATACTTGTTTTCGAAACGCTTAGATCCTCACCAACAAATTCTGCAGCTTTAACATTAATTTGCTGTATTCCATTTTCTACAAACTCATTAGTCCCGTCTAGGGTTTCGATATTAAAGAAACTCATCGAAACAGGATAAGATGAATTATTTTGGAACATATTATTTGATAAAACCTGAATAGTGCCAATTTCTGAATCCTTATCAGTAAGGACACCTACTCCTCTGTTGAAGTTAATTTTTGAATTCGTAACACTGGCTCTTCCAGCAATAGAAATGGCTGCGGGATCGTCAAAACCAGTCCATTTTTCTTGACCAGCATTAGTAATCTCACAAAAATCTAAAATATTGTGTACCGAATTGGATTCAAAGTAAATTCCTCTCCATGTTTCTAAGCCGTCCGTTGTGCCCCTAAAAATTATGTGGTCTTCTGCTGTTCCTATGGCTCTCAAAGAACCTCCTTCGTCAATAATTAACGAACCAGTAGATGTAAATTCTATAACGGTTCCTGCCTCTATTACGACATCTCCTGTAATCAAGGTTTCACAATCGATCGTATAATCTATTTTTTTATTTGAATCATTCTCGAAAATAAAGTCTTCATCCAAATCACAAGGAACTGTGACGTCTGGAGGATTAATGGTGCATGATTGGCTAGCTAGTATCAATACCGATACAAAAAAGAAAAAATTCTTACTATTCATTTTTTGAAGTTTATGTTTAAAGATGGCTCAAAAGTAGAAGCACATAATGCTACTTTTTGGCTCATGGTAAACTTCAATTAGTAAGTGGTATGGTTTACTTCTTAAATGGCAAAATTGATCCTATTTAGCGGGTATTATTTTACCTTTCACTTCTCCAAAACCTACTCGAAGCCCGTCTTTTGTCGAATGGGCACGCATCGTCACGGTATCTCCATCATTAATAAAAACTCTGGTAGAACCATCCTTTAATGTCAATGGATTTTTCCCGGCTTTAGCTATTTCTAACATCGAACCATAAGAGTGTTCGTCTTTTCCAGAAATGGTTCCAGAAGCCATCATATCACCTACATTTACATTACATCCATTGACTGTATGATGGGCAAGTTGCTGGCTCATGTTCCAATACATGTATTTAAAATTAGAGCGAGAGACTACATTTTCCTGGCCATTCTCTGGGGTTAGACTTACTTCCAATGCTATGTCAAAATTTCGATCTCCTTCGTATTGTAAATAGGGAAGGACAGTTGGTTCTTGTTTAGGTGATGGCACTCGGAATGGTTCTAGCGCATCCAAAGTCACGACCCAAGGAGATATGGACGAAGCAAAGCTTTTACCTAGAAATGGTCCTAAAGGCACGTATTCCCATTTTTGTATATCTCTAGCTGACCAGTCATTAAAGACAACCATTCCAAAAATGTAATCTTCGGCATCATTTACTGGAATCGAATCGCCTAATTGTGTATTTTTCCCAACGATAAACCCCATTTCTAATTCGAAATCAAGTCGTTTGGTTGGTCCGAAAACTGGTGGTCCTTCGGGTGGCTTCATCTGTCCTTTCGGACGAGGAATTTCCGTACCGCTAATCACAATAGAAGATGATCTTCCGTGGTAGCCTACGGGTAAATGACGCCAGTTAGGCAATAAAGCATTGTCTGGATCTCTAAACATTTTACCTAAGTTCGTAGCGTGTTCTATACTGGAATAAAAGTCCGTATAATCTCCTACTTGCACAGGCATATGCATTTGTGCCACAGACATGGGTATAAATAATTGATCATTGGTTTTTAGTACTGAATGATCGTCAGAAAGTTCCTTTTGAATAATTTTTCTTACTCGGGTGGTTACCTCTTTACCTAAACTGATAAACTTATTTAGGGTATCCTCTTCCCAAATATTAACAGATAAATTTAATTCATCAAAAACACCTAAAATTGCGGCTACCTTTAAGTCCATGATTTGGTCTCCAATGGCAATCCCTATGCGTTTGCTGTGTCCTTCTGAACTAAATATTCCAAAAGGAATATTGTGTATACTAAAATCTGTATCTGCTGATCCTTTTATCCAACAATTCATTTATTCTATTTTTTATGCGTGATCTAACCAAGACTGATAGTACTTACCATCATCTAAGGCGATGGCTTGTTCGGTTAACATTAAAGGTTTAAAAGTATCTATCATAACGGCTAACTCTTCCGTTTCTTTTTGTCCGATGCTTCGTTCGTATGCGCCTGGATGCGGTCCATGAGGTATACCTCCAGGATGCAAAGTCATATACCCAGGACCAATGTTGTTTCTACTCATAAAATCGCCATCTACGTAATATAACATTTCATCTGAGTCAATGTTTGAGTGATTATAAGGCGCCGGGATAGATTGAGGGTGATAGTCGTACAATCTAGGACAAAACGAACAAATGACAAAGGCACTGGTTTCGAATGTTTGGTGTACTGGAGGTGGCTGATGCACTCGACCAGTAATCGGTTCGAAGTTATGAATAGAAAAACCATATGGAAAATTATACCCATCCCATCCGACTACATCAAAAGGGTGAGAAGTATAATGTAGGGTATGTAACATTCCTTGTTTTTTAATTTTCATTTGGAAGTTACCGTGTTCGTCATGCGTCTCTAAGTCTGTTGGCAATTTATAATCTCGTTCGCAAAAAGGCGAATGTTCGAGTAGCTGACCAAACCAATTTCTATATCTTTTTGGTGTGTAAATAGGATGCATAGACTCGGCATATAATATCCGATTATCTTCTGTATCAAAATCTATTTGGTAAATCATTCCTCTTGGGATGATGAGGTAATCACCATATTCGAAATTTATATTTCCCACTAAGGTGCGCAAAGTTCCTGTTCCTTTATGGATAAAGATCATCTCATCGGCATCCGCATTTTTATAGAAGTATTCGGTCAGTGACTTTTTAGGTGCAGCTAATCCGATGATGATATCATTGTTAAGCATCACTGGAACACGGCTTTCTAGGTAGTCATCCACAGGTTTAACATCGTATCCCAGGAGTTTACGAGCTTTGATGTTTTTGTGGACGGCAATTTTGGGTGTCACATCTATGGAAGTACCTACTTCTGACACCATAGTTGGTCGATTTACATGGTAGAGTAATGATGACATACCATCGAAACCTATGGTTCCAAATAGCTGTTCGTAATACAAATCACCATTTTCCTTTCTAAACTGAGTATGTCTTTTTGGCGGGATTTTCCCTAATTTATGATAGACAGGCATAGGATCTATTTTTTAACGAGCTTAAAGATACAGCTAATTCGTCGCTCGAAAATAGGAAGTTTGTACATTTTCCAGGAAAAGATGTGTTCCTTTAATTTTTTGTCCAATGTCGCGATCGTTGTAAAGCTTTTTCCCATTTAGCTAATAAACCGTTTCTTTTATCATCATTCATAGTCGAACTAAAGGATTGGGAGGAAGGGTTTAGTGAGGTTATTTGATCCAAGGTCCATTTATTCGAAGCTATTCCTGCAAGTAGGGCAGCGCCAAGTGCAGTCGCTTCTTTTTGGTTAGCCTGCTTGATGTCTAATTGACTGATGTCTGATTGAAATTGCATTAATTGATTGTTGGCTGACACACCTCCATCGACTTTCATTTCGAGGATTTCGGTTTGTAAATCTTTTTGCATGGCTTGAATAACATCATTTACTTGAAAGGCAATCCCTTGTAATGCAGCTAAGGCAATTTGTCCTTTTTTGCTTGCTCTAGTGATTCCATGTATACTTCCTCTGGCGTCGGGATCCCAGTGTGGAGCTCCAAGACCAGTTAGAGCAGGTACAAAAAACACATCTCCCGAGTCTTTTACACTTTCAGCAGCTGCTATTAATGATTCGATAGAATCAAATAATTGCAATTCGTCGATAAGCCATTGTGTAATAGCACCGGCGACAAAGACACTTCCTTCGAGTGCATAATGGGTTTTGTCGCCTATTTTCCAGGCAATGGTTGATAGCATTTTATGAGATGAGGAGACTGGTTTTTCCCCAGTGTTGAGCATAATAAAGCATCCTGTACCATAGGTGTTTTTTATATTACCTTTTTGTAAACATGCTTGACCAAACAGGGCTGCTTGTTGGTCTCCAATAATAGATTGTATCGGTATTTCTTTGCCAAACCAATCGATGTCAATGGTTGTCAAATCACCTGAAGAGTCAACTACTTCAGGCAACATTGAACCAGGAATATCAAATAAGTCCAGTAACTCCTTATCCCATGATAAATGGTGAATATTGTACAATAAGGTGCGGCTGGCGTTGGATGGGTCTGTCAGGTGCGCTCTTCCTTCAGTTAGTTTCCAGACCAGCCATGAATCCACTGTTCCGAAAGCTAAATCTCCATTTTCTGCCATTTTTCTGGCACCATCTACAGAGTCAAGAATGTATTTGATTTTAGTTGCTGAGAAATAGGCATCTAAGAGCAAACCTGTTTTTTGCTGGATGATATCTGAATGACCATCTTCTATTAATTGCTGGCAAAAATCAGCTGTTCTTCGATCTTGCCAAACAATGGCATTGTGAATCGGAAGGCCCGTTTTTCTATTCCAAACCACGGTTGTTTCTCGTTGGTTTGTGATTCCGATGCTAGTTATTTCTTGAGGGTTTATTCCAGCTTTATACACACATTCAAACATGCTTAGCATCGTCGTTTCCCAAATTTCTTCAGGCTCATGTTCGACCCATCCATTTTGTGGATAATGTTGCTTAAAAGCCATTTGTCCAGTGGCAACGATTTGTGCCTTTTGGTCAAAAAGAATGGCTCTTGAGGAAGTGGTGCCTTGATCTAAGGATAGAATGTACATGTATTAATGAGATTTATAAAAAGGTATTTGTCTAAGGGCTCCTTTTTCATTTTTGTAAGTATACGGAGTTTGTACATAAAGGACATGTTCTCCTTTGGGTAAAGTCTCTATATCTAGGTAAAGCTGTAATCCTTTTTCTTGTTTGTTAGGATGTTTACTGTAGGAATATTGGATATCGTTATAGGCAGTAGTGTCAATTTTAAATTGATAATAGTTTTCAGCACAATCAATATAATATTTTGCTTTTGCAGACTTTCTTTCTCTTTTTGGTAAGTCTTTATTGGGGATGTATAATCCACAGAGCGTGTCTCTAAATCGTTGTTCTCTTTGCAAAATAGGGATAAAGACTTCTAAGTGATTTTGGTCGATAACTCTTGACTGTATTGATATAGCTAAGCGTCTATCCTCATGTAGTTCGTCTTCATAATTGTAGTTTTTATGATCATATATGGTTTGGTTTTGATAATAAAAATCTTTGGCGCTAAAATTATCTAAATAGGCATCATACTGTAGAGCAGTTAAAATACCCATCGGTACGAGTAATGCAAATGGTATGACATAAAATCGACGCATATTGGCATTAGTTCTGAGTGTCCACATAATGTAACCAATGGGCTCATATGCTATCAGAAAAAGGATTTTACTTAATACCTGATTAGTCTTATACCCATATTTTCTGCCTATTTTTTTATCCTTTAGTGGCCCCGATGTCACTAACATTGCGAATAAGAAAAAAACAAGGATGAGGTAAGCAAAGATTCGTGTAAATACAGCATATACTTCGGGCTTAAGTATAGACTTTAAACCATTAGAGACCAGAATCAAAACAAGAATCCAAAAGGACAAAGAAATCAGGATCATAAGTAGTGCACAAATCACTGAAAATATAACTGAACATACTTTATCCAACTTCATAGAATATTGGGCCAGATCAGAAAATTCTTTTTTAAGATTTGAGACAAATGAACTAGAGTATGTTAAGTTTTTTTTAGTGCTTATACCATCCTTGTAAACCGAACCGAGCCCTAAAAATCCAGCCCAAAGAATACGCAATGATAGATGCAAAATAAAGCACATAACCATGATAATTTGTGCATTGAATAGGTATAGAAAAACAGCATCTAAATTTTTTAAAGTACTATCCGCAAAGAGTGGAATTAAATTTTCAGAGAGGGTTTTTAATAGTGGACCTAAAGAAATAGATCCTACAATAGCTAAACCAGACGCAACCATTTCTGTTTGCCAAGATTGGTTCTCTAGTTCAATTAACCACTGAGGTTTATTGTAATTTTTTACTTCCATAGACTTGAGGCATATGACTCAAAGTAATAAAATTTTATTGAGTTAGTTGTCTTGAATGAGTGCCCAAAGTTCTTCACTGTATTTTTCGTATTTCACTTTACCCATTCCATTTACTTGTAAGAGGGTTTTTATATTATCTGCTTTAATGGCTGCTAGTCCTTTTAATGTTTTATCATGAAAGATAACATAAGCAGGTACCTTTTGGGTTTTTGCTTGGTTTGCCCTCCAGGTTTTCAGTTTTTGTAAAATGCTTTGGTTGATGTTTTCGTCTAAAAGGTCAAGTTTTTTTGTTTTTACTTTAGGACTTTGCTTTTCTTTTTTGAACTCACTGAGTTGTACAGTTTTACCTTGGAGCACCTCTTTAGAAAGTGGAGTGGTTTTTAGTCTAGAATAATCAGAAATGTCCAAGCGGATGATCCCTTGATTAATCATTTGTGTGAGGTAGTGATTCCAACTTAAAAAGTCAATATCTCGTCCCACACCATAGGTTTTAATTTGATCAAATCCTTCTCTTACTAGCTCTTGTTTGTATGAGCCTCTAAGAATATCTATGAGCATGTTTATACCCACTTTTTCTTTTGTGCGTATAATCGCGGAAAGGGCCATTTGTGTAAATGTGGTACCATCTATTTGTGGCGGAGGATACAGACAATTATCGCAATGTCCGCAAGGCTCACTTTTGTATTCGCCGAAGTAGTTTAGGATGGTATTTGTGCGGCAATTCGAAGATGTTGCAAACTGCCACATGCGTTCTAACTTGGAAGATTGTACAGATTTAAATGAATCCCTTGCTTGATTCATGTCTATAAACTTTTGGAGATTTACTCGATCAGCCCAAGAATAAAAAAGTAAACTTTCTGAGTCATCGCCATCTCTGCCGGCTCGACCTATTTCTTGATAAAAACCTTCAATATTTTTTGGAAGATTATAATGAATGACAAAACGTATATTAGATTTGTCTATACCCATTCCGAAGGCTATAGTGGCACAAATTATATTTATTTCATCATCTTGAAATCGTCGTTGGATAAGGCTTCGTTCGTCTCCATTTAGACCTGCATGGTAGGCAGCTGAATTAAAGCCTTTTGCCCGTAATTTTTCGCTTACCGATTCTGTGTTTTTGCGCGAAAGACAATAAATGATGCCACATTGGTCTGTCTTATTGGTTAAAAACTGTATGATTTGTTCTATCCTTTGTTGGCCTGGTTGCGCTTTTATAAGTATGTTTTTTCTTTCGAAACTGCTTAGAAATAGCTGACTATCTATCAGTTTTAATTGTTTAATGATGTCTTCCTGGGTTAATGCATCTGCCGTAGCAGTTAATGCGATGGTTGGTGTGTCAGGAAACAGAGTTTTTAACTGGCCTAATTTTACATATTCTGGTCTAAAGTCATTTCCCCACACGGAAACACAATGGGCTTCATCGATCGCAATTAAATCTATTTTTTGATGAGCAAGATATTGGACAAAACCTTCAGACATAAGGCGTTCTGGAGAGACATACAGTAGTTTTAGTCGATTATTATTAATTAGTTCGAAAATACCTCTGCTTGTATTTTCATCCAAATTGCTGTGTAAGGCTTCGGCTTCAATTCCCAACTGTTTCAGCGTATTTACTTGGTCATTCATTAAAGCTATTAATGGTGAGACAACGATAGTAAGGTTTGGCTGGACTAGGGCAGGAATTTGGTAACACAGTGATTTTCCGCCGCCGGTAGGCATGATGACTAGGGCATCTTTTTTATGCAATACATGTTCGATTATACTCGACTGTGTATCTCGGAATTGATCATAGCCGAAAACATCTTTAAGTATTTGTAAGGCTTTCTCCATACATTTTATAGGTAAATTAACAACGAGCGGAACTTGCAAAGCAAGATACAACTTATTTAGCTTGGTCTGGAAGTGTGATTTATAATAAAATAAAGAAAGTTAAATGGCCCTTGTTCGGAAGATACTGTGCATCGTTTGCCAAAGATTAGGGGCTACGGTTTTAAGCTGCTGACCATGGCTAAAGAACGTGCTTATGGTGATGGGCAGTAAGTCTATTTTTTCGAGACCAAGGACTTTTATCACATCATTTCGTTTAAATCCAGTTGCTTGTTCGATAGGTTCCCAAGCCAATTCGAGAGGATAAGGTTCTTTGTTAAACTGGTACATAAATGCTTCACCGAAGACATGATACCCGACATGATAAAAGCGTTCCGGATCATTAATAGCTGATGAGAAATAATCCAAGGCGCAAATAATTACACCATCTTCGGCATTGGTTTCGACAGTATGCAGAAATTTCATTCTTGGAGAGGGAAATGGATGTTTGTAAAAAACGATGTGATCGAAATGATCCAACCTAAAGTTTTTTTCTTTGTGAAAGGTCATTTCTAACACAATTAATCCGGTTAAGAACTGTAGGTCATGCGGTACACTTTCTGCTTGGCTTCCCATAGCAGTAAACTCTTTGGAAGAGATGTAGGTGTGCATTCTTTGTTCGAAGCGAAGTTGTTGTTCTTCATTTAAACTATTGTAGAAAGGAGAAAATTTTTCAGCCAAAACTTTTTCTTCTTTATCGAATCGAATCGGGAATCGTTGTTGGTACCAAAAATCAATTTGATTATTAAAAACATAGATGGTAGCTAAAATGATAACACTGGGCATCAAACCATAGGTGAAGAAACCTTTATTGCCATCAAATCCGTAATAAAAAGAAACAAAAGCAATGATGATAAATGGTGCGGCAAGAACGCGTGAAAAAAGATGGATCTTCATGATAAAAGGCTTGTGATAAAGAAATAACTAATCTGATGATAAGAAAAGTATGTTGCTTAATTAAAAGCCATAAAAATAAATTGAGCACCCATTTCGGAGACTAAGAAAAAGCAAACAAAATCTTTTGGGTTTTTATATGTTTTTCTAAACTCTTCCACTTTAGATTGATGGATTAAATTTTTGACTACAAACTCTTCTAGTGTAGATGCTTCTATAGACCAGTTAGCCGTAGTTTTATTTTTATCAATCACATTAATGCCAACTTTGATTTCTTCTTTATGAACCACAAAAATGGGGTATTTACTTATGTCATTATCCAAAATGCTAGTGGAAGCTTCTTGAACAATAGGCAAGTACTGTTTAAGTTCTTTTTCGATAAGAAATAGACGTTCGGTATTACTCATTGCGCAAAGATAATAAGGCAATATTTTCTATATGGTGTGTATGAGGAAACATATCCACAGGCTGCATTTTTTCTACGGTATATTTCTCTTTAAGTAATTGCAGATCACGTGCTTGTGTGGCAGGATTGCAACTAACATAGATAATTCTAGGACTTTCGAGACGGAGCAACATATACACTAGTTCTTTATGCATTCCTGCTCTAGGAGGATCTGTAATCACTAAGTCAGGTTTTCCGTGTTTTTGTGCAAATTCATGAGTGAGTATATTTTTTACATCACCGGCATAGAAAAGGGCATTTTCTATATTGTTTTCCGATGCGTTAAGTTTTGCATCTTCTATTGCTTCGGGAATCTCTTCGATGCCTACAATTTGTTTGGCTTGGTCAGCTAGATAAAACCCAATGCTTCCAATGCCAGAATACAAATCATATATGTTTTCTTTTCCAGTTAAGTCGGCGAGTGTTTTTATTTGATCGAAAAGCACTTTTGCTTGACTAGAATTCGTTTGGAAAAAAGATTTAGGGCCGATTTTATAGTGTATGTGTCCGAGGCTTATCGCTAAGTATTTATCTCCATGATAATGATGGGCTTCTAGGTCAAAAACGCTATCATTTGGTTTGTTATTTATCATGTAGTACAGGGAGCTAATTTCTGGAAATTCCTTGACAAGAGCATCTAAAGCAAGTTTGTAAGCACCATCGTTTTTGTGTTTAAAAACAACATTGACCATCCACTTGCCACTCGGTGAATTTCTTAAAAACATGCTGCGTATAAAACCAGTTCTAGCTTTTGCGTCATAAAAATCCCATTGGTGTTTGTAGGATAAATCTTTAAAGAAATTTCTAATTCTATTACTTGTATTTTCTTGTAGATGACATTGATCAATATCCACCACTTTTTCGAATGCACCTGCTCTGTGAAAACCTGCGGCTGGAGATTGTGTTATTGCATCACCTTGATCGATCTCTTCTCTAGTAAGCCATCGTTTATTAGAAAAGCTGTATTCGATTTTATTTCTGTATTCAAAAATGGTAGAAGAGCCGATTATCGGAGATATTACACTTGTATCTATTTTTGCAATTCTACGCATGGCATCATGGACCGTTTGCGTTTTATGTTCTAATTGTTTTTGGTAATCAAGGTTTTGCCATTTGCAACCTCCACATACACCAAAGTGTTTGCATTTTGGTTCGATTCTATCTTTAGAATAGCTGACAAACTCAGTAACACTACCTTGGTAAACACCTCGTTTTTTCTTGAGTCTAAGAATGTTAACGACGTCTCCTGGAACGGCATCAGGCACAAAATACACAATACCTTCTGGGTCTCTACCTACTGCTTTTCCTCGGTCTGCTATCCCAGTTAAGACCACATTTTCTACAATTTTTTTCTTTCTACTCATACCGTATTATCATCTCGGTTCTTCTATTGTTTTTTCTACCTTCTTCGGTTTCGTTACTATCGATTGGCTGGCTTTCGCCTTTTCCAATTCCGGTCATTCTGCTGGCATCGATGCCCATATTAATGATTGCATTTTTTACGGCTAATGCTCTCTTTTCAGATAGTTCCAAGTTATCCTTTTCTTGTCCTACATTATCAGTATGACCTACAAATTGAATGTTTACCTTTTGATTTTCTTTCATGAAGTTGGCAATACTTTCTAATTCGAAATTAGATTTTTCAAGCAAGTCATAGCTTCCGCTTTCAAAAAATATGTTGTTTAATACGATAGGATTTGAAGTCTCAGCAGTTTCGTTTTCCAGAGGAATTTCTACTTTTTGGAGGAAAATCTCATAAATAAAGGGTTCGTATGATTGTGCTATTTCTTGGAATTGGATATTTTCTGAATGGAAAATATATCCATCATATTTTACACTTAGACTATATTCTTTTTTGGGATTGACTAGCTGGATAGACTCACCTTCTAAATTTGTCGTTTTTTGCAACTTTCTTCCATCTTCTAAGTCGATTAAAGTGGATCTTGCAGCAATTAATTTTTTAGTTTCTGCATCTCTAACAATGAGTTTTACAAAACTTATAGGATCGGGCTTATACGCTTCAGGTAGTGGGAAAGAATAAATGTCTAATAAGCCATAAGAATCATCGTAGGAGTCTGAAGCAAAGTAACCGGAATTCCCGTTAATGTCTACAAATAAACCATATTCGTCCCCTTCCTGATTTATAGGATAGCCCAAGTTTTTGGGTGTTTGCCATTGACCATCTACAAACTGGCTAAAGAATATGTCTTTGCCACCCATACCAGGATGTCCACTGGAAATAAAGTATAGGGAATTTCCATCTGGGTGGATATAGGGCGATTCTTCTTCTCCTTTAGAATTGATTTTGTCCCCAAGATTGACAGGCGTAGACCAAGCGTTATTTTCGTAGGTGGAGCGGTATAGGTCAGATTTGCCGTACCCACCTTTGCGGTTAGAAGCGAAGAATAAGGTTTTCCCATCGGCAGAAATACAAGGTTGTGTTTCTCTTGCTTCAGAATTAATATTTGAACCAAGGTTTTTAGCTTGACTCCAACCATTTTCTTTTTTTACGGACACATAAATATCACATCTGCCATAACCATCTCTTCGTTCGCAGCCAGTAAAAAAAATGAAGTTTCCATCTGGGCTTATGCACTGAGCACCTTCATTAGCAGGCGTATTTAGACTTACTAAGGGCTTAGCTTTTATAAATCCTGTGTCCGTTAATGTAGAAATAAACAGATCTTCTTGGCCATTGACAATTCGAGAAAATAGAATTTTTCCATCTGCCGTAAAAAAGGGAAGGTTTTCAGCATTTTGAGTATTAATATTTTGTCCAATGTTGTCAAAAGGTATGTTGAGCTGGTTTTTTAATAAAGAATCTATGGTTGTAATTTGTTTTAGCTCCGTTTTTCCAAGTTGGTATGGTTTAGTGCCTTTTTGTTGGTAGCTCATAAATGCTTCGATTTCGGCTTTTGCTTCGGTATATTTTTTTTGGTTTTTGAGGCAGGTGTATAGTGTGAAGTGAGCCTTGCTGCTTGGTGGGTTTGTCTTATTCTTTAAGGCTCTGACAAAGGGCTCTGCCTCAGCATATTTTTGTTGGTTTATATAATTTGTTATAAGCGCTGCTGAAAACTTTTCGTTGTCGGGATATTTTTCAATATTTTTTAAGAGCCATTGGTTTGCTGCTTCATATTTTGAGGCTTTAATCAATGCATTGGCTTTAGTCAGGATTTTGGCGGTTTTTTTATTCGATTGTCCGTTTACCGTGACTGTAAAGCAAAGAAAAATCAGCGCAAATAATGAAGGTAGATTGATTTTCATGACTATCATTTAGTGTTTAACGAAAATCAAGATATACATTATTGGATGTAGCTAGTTAAGAAAGTTCTTTTAAAAGAGTAGCAGCCTCTTTATCTCCAAGATCTGCGGCTTCTTTTAGGTCTTTTATGTGCCCATTTTTACCAGCTTTGTGTCTGGCTATTCCACGATTTCTCAAAAAATCTGTTTGTGGTATATTGTCATAACCTTCTTCAAAAGTCATGGCTTTATCAAACATTTCGAAGGCTTTTTCGAATTCTTCCAGTTCTAATAGTGTTTTACCATACTCAAAATGTGCTGAACGTTGCCAACCAAGATTTGGGTTGTCATCAGCAAATTTTTTGTTGGTAAAAAGTTTTAGGTCAAAGGCTGCTTTTTCGAATTGTTTTAGGGTAAAATGGCATTTAGACTTTAGTCTTCGCGCTTTCCAGTAGACGGGTTGGAGTGCAACTGATTTTTTTAAGCACATATCGAAATCAGCAACAGCTTCTTCGTAATCTTTGTTGTGTAAATGCACTTTTGCTCGACCATAGTATGAATAGGGGTTAGTTTCGTCCAAATTGATGCTTTTAGTGTAATCTCTCATAGCATCATGATATCTTTTTAAGATTACATTTACTTTGGCTCTTTTTTGATAAGCTTGAGCATGACGGTCATATTTTTCTATAGCTTTTGTCAGTAAGCTTATGGCATCTTCTTCCTTTCCTTTTTGCGAAATAAGGTCCGTTCCTTTGATGTAATTCTGAACAGCAATTTTTTCGCTGTCAGGTTCCATATGAGTAAAGTTTAAGATTTTCCCTTCATCGATTAACCATGCATTAATTTCGCCGGCTAGACCAAATTGAGTGCAGTATTTGAGTAGGCTGACCGTATTTCTATAGGCTTTATCATAGGTCTGTTTAACAAACCTAGGTACACTCATCGTGAATGTATCCGGAAAGAATATTTCTTCCGATTCGAAAAGTGTTTCTGATTTGTGATAATTCTCGGCCCTGTATTCATACATCTTTAAAGCTTTTCCAAAGCTTTTTTCCGACCCAAATTCTATTTTCCCCTGTATAATTGTTTTGAAAAGCATGTAAATACTGAATGAAAAAACTATTCCAAAAATTAAAATAAAAGTGTGGAAGATTGTTACCCTCCTACAAAATTAAACAAATGAAAGAAGCAAACAGCACGATGCAACACATATTATTAATCTTAATGTGTTAACAATCAACTAGTTACGAGTCTACCCAGACCTTGCAGCCTTCGGTACAATTGCTGCAGATATCTATTTTATCTCGTCCTTTTCTTATTTGGGATCTAAAATTATCTGCTTTTTCGTTTTGCCAAACATGTTTAAACGAGTCATTTTGGAGAGAACCAAATTCATATTTTGCATCTTTATCAAAACAGCAAGGCACTATAGTGCCATTCCATGTAATAACACAAGCATGCCATAATTTCCAACAGTGATTTATTAAGTTGTTTTTTACTGCATAGCTACCATCTTTTTGTTTAGCGTAGCGAGCATACTTTTCTTGAGTAGGTATTAGAGGATTTCCATTTTTGTAATCATATACTTGAGCTGATTTTAATTTCACTTCATCGACCCCGATTTTTTGAGCGAGTGAATAGACCTCATCAATTTGATGTTCGTTCGGTTTTACCACTAGAAATTGGAATATGAGGTGTGGTGTTTGGCTGTTTAATTTGTTTTTCCATTTGACCATATTCTTAGTGCCTTCTATTACTTTTTCGAGGCTTCCTTCTTTTCTATATTGTTCGTATACTTCTTGGGTGGTGCCATCTATGGAAATAATCATTCTGTCCAGACCTGACTGTACAGTACGTTTTGCTACATTGTCTGTAATAAAATGGGCATTGGTAGAGGTTATGGTATAAATGTTTTTATCCGCTGCGTACTTAACCATATCTAAGAAAGCTGGATTTATAAAAGGTTCTCCCTGGAAGTAAAAGATGAGGTATAAAAGTGTATCACTTAATTGGTTAATACTTTGTCGGAAAAAGTCAGGTTTTAAGTTGCCGGTTGCTCTGGAAAATGACCGGAGACCACTCGGGCATTCTGGACATTTAAGATTACAAGCAGTGGTTGGTTCAAAAGAAACGGTCATGGGCAATCCCCAAACGACTGGTTTTGTTCTTAGTTTAGTCAGTTGGTATGAAGCATACAGTTTAGTGACATTCCAAGCTTTTTTAAAGCTAAGCTTAGATATAAAGTTTAATGTATCTGATAAGTAAAATGACACTAGACTAAATATTTATTTTTGAGAATGCTTACATGATGGTCCACATGACCAGCCATGATAAAAGGAAAAAGTCTCAAGGGAACCTTAAAGTTATTTGCTGTTCCAAAAATATCCCATTGAATGCCTTGAATACGTTCAAATAATTCGAGGTTAGACTTGCGGAGATGCATAAATTCTGCTAGCAAAGCCTTTTCCTTTAGATTTTTACTATTGGCTTTATTAATGTAGTACTCTTGATCAAAGCCAGGCAGATTTTGTTGTTCATTACGACTAATGCAAAAAGCTCTATATCCAAATACTCTTTCTGTATCATTTATATGCAACATGACTTGCTTTATGGTCCATTTGTCGGCTTCATATTTATGATCGAATTTGTCTGACGGGATTGATTCTATAAAGTCGGAATAACTATTTGCTTGATCGGTTAAATGACGTTTTATAGCGTCTGGTACAAGATCTACATAAGTGTTGTAATAGCTAGGAAAAGTACCTTTTTGTGGTTTTGCAATCATATAAGGTGTTATTAATTTGTTTTTTGAAGCTCTATTGACCAATAAAAAAGACTAAGGAGGCTCAATATAATAAGACCTTCCCATGGCTTTAATACATGATAAACGACATCAAAGTTTAAAAACGTCCAAAATCCTTCTTCTGGTATTCTGATTATTGTCCATAAATCTACACTTGACTCTGTGGGATTAATCCACAAAAAATCAAATACAAATAGGCCACCAATAAGTATACAGAAAATCGAAAAAAGAATGGTAGTCAAGCGAATGATTCCTTTCTTTTTACTTCTATAATTATATATATATAAGATAATAATGCCCATTCCAAGCCCTATCAAATCTAAAACAAGATCATTAAAATCAAAGTAATTGGTACGCTGAGGTGACAAATAGAAATATTGATAAGCTTCGTCAAGTGTTGCTGCCATCAAGCCCATCAAAATGATGTCTAAAAAGTGCCTAAATATGGGAAAGGCTAATAGGGCAAAAAGGCCATATTGGATAAAATGGATGCATTCAATATTTACAATAATTAGGTAATAAAATGACGCGGCCATCAAACCAAAGTTTATGACCAAATAGATAATGGGTCCTACTTTTTTGTTGAGCTTTATTAATTGTTTTGTCAATGCTACTAAAACCAACATTGAACCAAATAAAAATAGAATAGAAATGGTATTATTATAAAACGTTCTTGAATAATCTTTAAAAAGTTTTGAAATATGGACACCAATAAATTCGTGTGGCAAAACAACCAATAAAAAGTAACCAAGCAATAAAATGCGGTTTAGTTGCGGGTTTTTAGTGAGGAAAAAAATAAATGGTCTCATCGAGAATGGCTAGATATCGATTTATGTAAACATTCTAAAAAGAAATCAAGTTCGTCTTCTAACGTAAAAACATTGGGACTGATTCTAATGTATGATCCATTGCTAGTTCCAACCATTTTTATGTTTATATTATATTTATGAATAAGGTCAGATTTTACTTTTTTGATGTTAAGGTTTAGAATTTTGAATGCATGTATTCCGACAGTTTTCGAACTTGGGTGATGTCTAAAAACGATGGAAGGGTTTTGTTTCAGGGGTTCCATCCAGTAATTAGATAAAAATTGTAGTCTTTTTTCTTTTTCGACAAGGGGTAACACATTTTTATTAAAAAGTAACGAAGAAGCTAAGCCCGCCCATAAAAAATAAGCGGATGTCCCGAAGTTTTCTACGTTATTTAAATGATTTTTATTTGGATAAAGTGGGTGTGCAATTTTTGAGTCTTCTTCTTCTTTAATGTAAACAAAGCCAGTACCTAGAGGTGCATTAAACCACTTATGTAAACTAGTAGCAAAATAATCTACATTTAATTCCGCAAGATCAAAGTTAAAATGACCGAAAGATTGGGCGCCATCAAGTAAAACTTTTGCTCCAAACTGGTGGGCGATTTTTGTGATTTCTTTAATCGGTAAAATACGACCTTCTCTGTGTGTTAAATGGGTAAGTACCACGAGGCCAGTTTGTTCGTTTATGGCTTCTTTGTATATGTCTATAATCTGGGCATCTGTAAGATTAGCTAAATTTAAGTCTAGTTTCTTTTTGTTAGCTTTTGTGTTTTGGCAACGATATTCGATACTTTTAATGACGTTAGGGTAATCATGTATTGCATAAATAATATCGGTTCTTTGTGTTTCAAATTGAATGCCGTTTATGATAAAATTTAGTGCTTCAGTTGCATTTCTAGTTATCGATATGCGGTCTCCAGCTACTTTAATGTAGTCTGCTAATCCTTGTTTAATGGCTGTAATAGAATCGGCCCAACTGCCCCAAACCTCATAAGCAGGACCTCGATTCATTTCTTTAAGTTTTTCGATTAAAAAGTTTTCGACACTTAGCGGCATGGTACCTGCACTTCCGCTATTAAGATTAAGCATTTGGGAAGATTTAGGAAATAGTTTTTTCACCTCACTCCATTGGTTTGGAAGGCTTGATTCGATCGAATGGATAAAGTCTTTTCCGATAAAAGATAAAAGTGGTAAACTCTCTATAAATTTGCGTCGTTCCAAATCTGATTTTAGCTTTATGTCAATGTACAATTATTTATTAAGATTATTTAGAAAAAACCCTTCAGAGACATTCGAAGAAGAAATAGACCCAGCTATGAAATTTTTAATTGTTGGTTTAGGAAATATTGGTAGCAAGTATGCAGGTACTCGTCATAATATCGGATTCGAAGTGATCGATTACCTCGCAAGCGAAAAGGAAGTCAAGCTGACATTAAACAACTTAGGAGAAACAGCATTGGTCAAGCATAAAGGAAAACAAGTATATCTTTTAAAGCCGAATACTTACATGAATTTATCTGGGAAGTCTGTTAGGTATTGGATGCAAAAGCTCAAAGTGCCTTTAGAAAATGTATTAATCATCGTGGATGATATACATCTACCCTTTTCTAAAATTAGATTAAAGACTAAAGGTAAAGATGCAGGACATAATGGTTTAAAAGACATACAGGAGAAACTGGGAACTCAGAGCTATCCCAGACTAAAGTTTGGGATAGGCAATGATTTTAAGAGTGGTCAGCAAGTAAAATATGTGCTTGGAACATGGAGTACTAAAGAGGTGGAAGAATTAGGTTTTTCTATTCCTAAGGCGGCAGAAATAGCTTTAAGCTTTGTGGCTATTGGCGCCAAGTTTACTATGGATCAGTATAATTAGAGACTTTTTGTGTCTGGGCATTGATTGTTATAGCCAGATATTTTGATAACTTTTCCTTTGTTTTAAAATAAATATTCCATTAATACTTTTCTGTCAGCAAAACAAGTCTCCTATAAGTAGTTGATATCCAGGAGATAATACATCTTAGATAATTTACAAGCAAATTTTACAACATTTATTTATGCCTTTTTGCAAGATTGGCAAGAAATATGCAATAGTGTACCTGTTCAGATTAGAGAAGGAGAAATACTTAAGTGATTAAGTTTTCTTCACGACCGGTTCGTAGGGGGTAAGAACCGGTCTTTTTTTTGCCCTAAACTCAAGGTTTTATATGTTCTCAGCTCATCTCTCACACTCAGATTTTTTATATTAAGTACCATAATAGATAATTGCTTTGTACAAGCTGAACTCTATTACATGATACTTTATGGCTCCATAAAGTAAGTGATACTACTATTATTTTGGAGGCGGCTTTTTAGCTGAATTTAGCTCATAAAATGAGCTGGACAAACTTGCTATTTACTTTAATCCTAAGGTGTTGCAGTCTCCCATTATAGGATCAACTTCGATGAAGGTTTCGCTCATTTTTTCATCGATCCATCTACTAAAGAATTGAGCATTCTTATTTTGTTTAGCTAGATCCTGAATTTTAGCATAGTCTTGTTTCAAGTTCGCTTTATGCGGTTTAGATTTTGATTGGAGTTGGATAATTCTAAAGTAGGTGTCTCCTTGCGGAGTGTCATAACTGAGCACTTCAGAAACACCGAAAACATCCATGTCCTCTATTGCGAAATATACATCTGTGGGCAGCTGGCTTGTTTCGTAAAAAGTTTTGCCTGTAGCAGGATTTTGTACTCTACCATTATTATGATAACTAGGCACATCTTCTAAAGAATACTCTTTAACCGCTGTGGTAAAATCAATGGTTTTGTCGTTAACTAGGTTTCTGATGGAGTCTAGTTTATTTTTACAAAGGTCGATGTCTGCACTTGTAATTTCAGGTCTGATAAGCACATGTTTTAGTCTGATTTTCGTTCCTTTTCTTTCGATAAGTTTCATGATGTGTATACCATACTCTGTTTCTACCGGATCAGAGATTTCGTCTTGGTCGAGATTAAAAGCGGCTTCTTCGAAGGCAGGCACAAAAGTGCCTCTTTCCGCAAAGCCTAAGTCACCTCCTTTGGCTGCTGAACCAGGATCGTCTGAATATTTACTTGCTACGTCTTCAAAAGTTAATTCGCCTGTAATGATTTGAGCCTTTAAGTTGGTTATTTTATTAATGGCAGCATCTATGGCGTCTTGATTAGGGACTGGTTTTAGAACAATTTCTGCAAATTCTACTTCTGCATTTAAATAAGGAAGACTGTCTTTAGGTATGCTGGCATAAAAAGACTCAACTTCATCTGGAGTGATGCTTACCTCAGCAATTAATGTTTGCTGCATTCTTTCCGCTAGAATTTGTGATCTTAAATCTTCCCTAAGATTTTCTCTCATCTCTGGAACAGTCATTCCATAATACTCTTGGAAAAAGGATTCATCTCCACCCATCTGGCGTAAAACAGCATTGACTCTAAAATCTAATTGCGCATTTATTTCGTCTTCACTCACCTCTATACTATCTAATTTTGCTTGGTGAACAATGAGTTTTTGACCAATGATGGATTCTAAGATTTCACATTTAAATGATTCGTCTGCAGGATTTCCCTGTTGGATAAAGTAGTTGTATTGACTTTCTATATCGGACAGAAGCACCGTTTCTGAGCCCACTTTTGCAATAACTTTATCTATAAGCACTTTGCTTTGGCAAAAGGCAAAAAAGGGTAATGCAAGAAAAACGAGAGTTAGAAACCTTTTCATTTAAATCGAATTTTGTCTAATAGACTATAATAGCGTAAGTATCAGCAAATTATTTCAGAGATGCAAAGATATTTTTATTAATGGAGGATTACTTCTTTATTTTTTATTTTTTCCTTTAGCAAATTGTTCTCATAATCATATAGTAATCTTTTCTTTCGTTGGTGTATGATGAGTTTAATGATTTTTTCTCTGACAAAGGATAGAGGAGCTGGTTCTTTAGCTTTGACGATGTCTTTGACCCAGATAAAGTATTCAAAATCGTTAATGTTGTTTTGCGTAATTAAGTCTTTTTCCCACTTAATTTTTTTCTTCATTTTGTCTGGCAAAATTTTACTTAGCTCTTCTGTATAAAACCATCTATCTAATTTTAGTAAACTGTCTTTGCAATGAGTTTTACAGTAGTTTCTTATTTTTCCAATGTCGTGTTTTTTCCAATTTTCATAGAATTTGTCTAGACCTTTTGCATCTTCAGGAATCTTGGCATAAAGACATAGTGCAACATCTTTTTTAAGATAAAACTGATCTATATTTTCATCATAATTTTTTTGAATTTGCTGGTCGGTAACAATGGTGTCGAGTGTTGATTCGACGAGTTTTTTTTCGAAAATATCTAAAATGAGCGATGCTTTGTAATCATCCACTAGTTGTTGGATGTCGATGTCTTTGGCAATTTTTTTCTCTGCCTCATCTATGAGTATGGTTTTCCTAACCCATTGATCGATAAAGGACTGGGCCATATCGATGCTATCCTTGATCGAGTATTGGCTAGGGAACATGCTGTGAAATTCCGTTTGGTATAGCTTTTTCCCATTAGCTTCTGCTAAGACGATTGCATCCTTTTTGGGTTGTTGTTGGCAAGAACAAAATATGCCAAGCAGCAGCAACACAAAGTAGCTACGCATTATTTCTTGATTAAGCTATTAAACACTTCTTGGTTTATTTCGAGCGTATATTTGCTTTTTAGGCTTTTAACCCATTCTCTTTCTAAGTAATCTTGGTAATCCGCAATTATATATCCTCTTGCTTCTTCAAAACTTTTAGGTTTGGGAGCAAGAATCGTTTTTACTTTTTGTACTGTAGTAAAGTTTCTATTTGATGCGTCTGGTGTAGAGGTAGCTCCTTTTTTCCAAGTTAGACCTTCAGCGACTTTAGAAGATCTTTCAATAGTTTTAGTGCTTACTTCTATAATTTTTTCTTCACCGATGTTGTATTTATTCATCAACTTACTGCTATCCCATTTGCCTATGGATTTGATGATTTTTTTCATCGTTTTAGCATCTCGATTTTGGATTTGGTAAGTTTCTATTTCGCCTCTTTCACCCCAGCTATAGTTGCTAGTATTTTCTTGATAATATTTTTTGAGGCCGATGGTGTCTTCAGTGGCTTTATCCCAAACTTCCATTTTGGTGGCTTCGAAAAGTAAAATTCCTTCCTCATATTCTCTCATTAGAGCTTTAAAATCAGGGTATTTTTTTTCAAGATTAGATTCTTCATATTTAATAGCAATTTCATCTAGGAAACTATCGTAAAGCTCCATGGCTGCAGCTCCTATGACTTTGTCTTTGCTGAATTTTAATCTGCTTCTTGTATTTTTTTTACAATAATTAGCAAAGTCGTTATTTGTAAAACTCATATTGTTATTAAAGGATACAAGTTCTTTGTCTTGCATCGGTGGAACTTTCCATTTATATGAGTAGAAATCTTGACCCAGTTTATTTATAAATTCATTCAGAACAACTTTATTTTCTGTGAGTCCAGCATCTTTTTTTATTTTTTCGATGAGCGATTTTTTAGCTATAGTTAATCGGTCATCTTTTGACATTTTAGATTTTACTCTTTTTTTATTTGTCTCGACATCTGACTGGTCAATTTTAGATTTTCTTTCAATGATGTGATATCCAAATTTAGATTTTACGGGCATGGAAATATCTCCGTCATTGGCCAGAGCAAAGGCTGCTGTTTCGAATACTTTATCAAACTGATTAATTTTAATAAAACCTAGATATCCACCTTTTGCAGAAGTGTTTTTATCATCAGAATGCAATTTTGCTATGGAAGCAAAATCAGCTCCGTTTTTCACTACCTGATAGATGGAGTCAGCTTTTTCTTTTGCTCCAGGCACTTCTTCACCTTTTACTGTGGAACGGATAAGAATATGTGATAATTCACGTTCACCTAGGGCAGGTCTTTTGTCTTCGACTTGAATAATATGCCATCCCATTTTCGTTTCAAATGGTTTAGACGATTTGCCTACTTCGGTATTGTACATGGCATTTTCAAAATTGTAAAAACCAGAAGGAAGTGGAGCTGTGTAATAGCCTAAAGCTCCTCCGTTTTTAGCAGATGCTTCATCTTGAGAATGTTGTTTTGCTAGTTCAGCAAAGCTTTTTCCTTGTTGTAATTGGATGTATACTTGATCTAAAGTTTGTCTTGCTTTAGAATCGCTTTTGTCACCTTTTTTGGGATTAGCGATAAATATGTGGCTGACTTTGATATCGCTTTGCATTCTTTCAGCAACTTCATCCATAAGTCTACCAGTAACTTCTTTATCGGTGAGGTAAGAATTAGCTAATTGTTGACGATAGCCTTCCAACTCGGTTTGTAATACGGCAACGGTATCTAAACCCATTTCTTTTGCTCGCTGGACCTTAAGTTTAAATTTAGTGTATAACTCTAAATATTCATTGAGACTTTGTTCGGAGTAATCAGCCTTATCACCATTATTCTTTTCATATATGTATTGAAATTCTTCAACACCAATTTCTTTACCTTCTACTGTAAATAAAGTAGGGTCATCTTGGGCAAATAAGGAAGCAGAAAAAAATAGAATACTGAATAATATTCCAATGTACTTTGTCATAGTCAAGTTGTTTAAAAGCGAAAATCTTGCACAAAAATAGCAACTAAATTGATTAGACATAAAAACATCTAAAAACTGTATGCATTAATTGTCGATATAAAGTCTTCTAATACGTGGTGAAATACGAGCAAGTATCTCGTAAGGAATCGTCCCAGAAATTTTAGCAAGGTCATCTAACGAGCCATAATCACCAAAAATCTCTACCGAATCTCCTTCTTTGACTGCACTTATATCACTTACATCAATCATTAATAAATCCATGCAGATTTTACCGACTATTAATGCTTTTTCACCATTGATAAAAACATGCCATTTACCGCTTATATTTCTAGGAATTCCGTCTGCATATCCGATATTTACCGTAGCAATCCTTGCCTTCTTAGTTAAAAAATGTGCACGGTTATATCCGATGGAATCACCGGAAGCGTACCTTCTGATTTGTATTATTTTAGCTTGTAAACTATGTACTTTCTCCAGGCTTTTCGAAGGAGGGTTAATTCCTACTCCATACATTGCGATGCCTAGCCTGACCATATCATGCGCATCTTCTGGATAGTTCCAAATACCATTGGAATTTAGTATATGGAATAATGGATTATGTTTAAAAAAGGTTTCGAATTGTTCTTTTATATGCTTGAAGTCAGCTAATTGCTGAAGCGTAAATGCTTTATCTTTGGGTGCATCACTAGAAGCCAAGTGAGAAAAAACGGACACTACTTCCAGATGATCTAATAAGTTGAGTTGTTTGATTAATGAGCCAGTGTCTTCTTTGTTAAAACCTAAGCGATGCATTCCTGTATCAAATTCGATATGAATTTTTATATAATTATTGTTTTCAACACACACTTGGTTTAGTTTGCTTAACTGCTCAAAAGAGTAAACGACTACATCCAAATCATAACTTTGTAAATTTTGTGTATGTTCAATGTCATAGAAGTTGAAAATTAAAATGGGTAATTGTACCTTATTCTTTCTCAACTCAATGGCTTCATCAATATAAGCGACGGCTAGATAGTCTATGCTTCTATGTTCTAAAAATTTTGCAATTCTAGTTGCTCCAGAACCATAGGCTGCTGCTTTTATACTGGCCATTATCTTTGCATCAGGATTTATTCTTTTGCTCAATTCGTTTATGTTGCGTCCTAAGGCTCCCAGATTTATGTTTAAGCTTGCTTTATGTTTTCTAAATTGGAACCACTCAGCCACCAGATTAAGATTGAGGATATTCGATCCTTTTATAAGTACAGCACTATTTTTTATTGGTTCAATGTCGAGTTTTTGTAGTAAAGTCTGGATCTGATTAAAATAGCGAATGTTTAAATCATTTTTTGGAAGCTCAGCAGGGTTTCCTAACCAATAAATTAAATGGATGTCCATTTGCTTGAGCAGATCAAGTAGCTCATGGTTTTTGGATGGTATGCTTAGACCATTTGTGATGATTATTTTCGGCTTTTCTTCGGCATTGTTATTTAGATACTGAACAGCAATTTTGAAAGCTTCAAGGTCTGAGGAGTAACTATCATTTATGATTATATTGTCATTAATTCCATCAAATTTCTCTAAGCGTAAAGCTAGTTTTTCAAGTTTATTAAGACTTTGATTTATTTCACCTTCAGTCCATTGATTGACTAAAAGATAACTAATGACATGCATTGCGTTTTCCTGTTCAGCTGGATTGACAAAGGGTATCTGAAAGGTATATTTTTTACCTAGATACATCAATTCTAGGATCGTGTATTCTTTACATTTTTTTGTAGATGTAATTAAAATATCGGCTTCTTTTTCGTGACCCCAACTGACGATATTTAGTGAGGTCGATAAGCTATTTGTGAGTTTTTTAATGTTTTTGTGATCACGGCAAAATATGAGTGTCTTTGCCTGTTTTGCAAGGATTAATTTTTCTTTTATTTTTTGCTGAGTGTCGATAAAGCCGTCTTGATGTGCATCCCCGATATTAGTAAATATAACGGTGTCTGGCGCGATCATTTCTTCCAAATTACTCATTTCCTCAGTAGTAGAAATTCCGGTTTCAATGATGGCTAATTTATGGTCTTTGGTTATTTCTAAAAGGGAATACGCTACCCCAATTTGTGAGTTGTAGCTTTTAGGTGATTTTACATGAGCAATCTTTTCTTTAATCATTTGGCTTAGCCATTCTTTAACCGTGGTTTTACCATTACTGCCAGTTATGGCAAGCACCTTTACATCAAAGTTTTCACGATGATACTTGGCTATTTTCTGGTAGGCTTTTAAGGAGTCTTTGACTTGAAACCAGCATGTATTTCCAATGTCTGCTTTTTCTGATAATATAGCTGTCGCACCTTTTTTTACCGCGTGATCAATGTAAAGATGGCCATCAGATTGTTTTCCTTTTAAAGCAATGAAGCACGATGTTTTATGCCGAGAAATCATACGACTATCAAAACTAAACTGGGATATTACCGCATTTCCTTTAGAGGCAATGAGTTCTTCTCCTAAAATTTCTTTAATATGTTTGCTCGTATAATCGATGATTAGTCTTTAGAGGTCAAATCCAATATCCTTTCTGTAAAATTTTCCTTCAAACTCAATTTTTTCTGCGAGCATGTAGCTTTTTTGTAAAGCCTCACGCTTGTTTTTTGCGAGTGCCGTACAAGCAAGAACACGTCCACCGGATGTGACTACATTATTTTGTTTGTCCAATGTCGTCCCTGCATGAAAAAGATACGTTTCTTCCATTGGATCCACCAAGTTTATGGTTTTTCCTTTTTCATATTTTTCTGGATAACCTCCAGAAACTAAAAAGACGGTACTCGCCGTCCGGGGATCAATATTGATACTTTTTTCATGTAATGTGCCATTAAAAACGGCATTGAACAAATCTACAATATCCGATTGTATCCTAGGAAAAACGGACTCTGTCTCTGGATCGCCCATTCTGCAATTGTATTCTATTACATAAGGCTCATCATCTACTTTTATCAGACCTATGAAGATAAAACCCTTGTAGTCAAGGCCTTCTTTTTTAATGCCGGAAATGGTCTTTTCTATGATTTTCGTTTTAACTTTTTCTTGCAACTGTTCATCGTAGAAGGGTACAGGAGAGATGGAGCCCATACCTCCTGTGTTAAGTCCTTGATCTCCCTCGCCAATGCGTTTATAATCCTTAGCTTCAGGCAGTATGATATATTGGTCACCATCAGTTAATACAAACACTGAAAATTCAATGCCATCAAGAAATTGTTCGATAACTACTTTGCTAGAAGCCTCTCCGAATTTACCAGATAACATTTCTTTAAATGCAGTTTTTGCTTCTTCTCTATCCGAAACTATAAGTACGCCTTTACCTGCGGCTAAACCATCCGCTTTTAAAACAATGGGTAAAGCATGATTATCAATATAAGCTAATCCTTCATCTATGTTTTTGAGCGTAAAATCTTTACTTGAAGCAGTGGGAATCTCGTATTTTGCCATGAAAGAATTAGCAAAAGATTTACTGCCTTCTAAACGTGCGGCCTTTTGTGAAGGCCCTAATACCTTTATTTTGGACTCTTTAAAGTAGTCATATATTCCATCCACTAAAGGTTGCTCTGGACCTACAATAATCAAGTGGATATCGTTTGACAAGCAAAAAGATTCCAGTCCTGAAAAGTCCGAAATAGCTATGTTTATATTTGTAGCGATCTGTGAAGTTCCTGCATTTCCTGGACAAACAAATAATTGGTCGCAATGAGGACTTTTCGAAATTTTCGCTGCGATAGCGTGTTCTCTACCACCACCGCCGATAAGTAAAATATTCTCCACTTTTTAATTGCAAATATAACACGAAGAGAGCACACAAAACACATTACAAAAAACAGTAATATGTAAAACTAATTGTTTATTTTTGCAAGATGATAGGATATCTAAATGGTCAATTAACTTTTAAGAGCCCTACGAGCATTTACGTAGATGTAGGTGGAGTAGGCTATCATGTAAACATCAGTTTGCACACTTTTCAGAAGATTGAACATTTGGATAAAGCCAAAATTTTTATTCACCATCACATTACGGAAAGTGATCAGAGCCTTTATGGGTTTTTCGATGAGCAAGAGCGATCCATATTTAAACATTTGATTTCAGTATCAGGCGTAGGTCCTAGCACTGCAAGGGTTGCAACATCATATATGGAACCCTTAGAGCTTAAACAAGCCATAGTGCAAGGGAATGTTCAAGCAGTGAGTAAAATAAAAGGCATTGGTCCTAAAACAGCCCAGCGAATAATTCTTGATTTAAAAGACAAGCTTTTTAAAGAAATGGATGGAGAAGTGGTTATCCTTGATGTTAAAGATTCGTCCATCAAGGAAGAAGCACTCTCAGCATTAGCCTCTTTAGGGTTCCAAAAATCAAAAATTATCAAAACAGTAGACAAGATTATAGCCGAAAATGGCAAAGAAATCACCGTTGAATCGTTAATTAAATCAGTATTGAGACAATTATCTTAGTATTCGCATAATGTAGAGTAGGTATTTGCGTTAATGTATCGATTACCCCGTTAACAAGTAAAATACAATAAAGCTAAAAGTTGCTAAGGTCAATTATTTCAATACTTTTACGCCCGTTTTCGCGTGTAAGTAATTAATACTTACATCGTAACTAAATAACCCGAATTATTCCATGAATCAAATGAAAGTAGTGTATGGATTTTTGATGTTTTTAATTCCAATTGTAAGTGTACAAGCGGCAAACATCGAAGATTTTGTAAAAAGCCCATACCTAAAACAAGAAGTAAGTCAGATAGATACGATTCCAATTAAGGAAAGGTTTGGTGATTTTATTAATGACCCTTCAGACAATCCTTTTGATATTTACCCTTCTGAGATTAAGCAAACTGTCGAGTACGATCCAGAAACTGATCAATACATAATTACAGAAATGATCGGGGATGAGTTTTTTCGTCCACCGACATACTTAACCTTCGACGAATATTTAGAATGGAAAGCTGAACAAGATCAGAAAAACTACTTTTCTAAACTTTCTGGTATTAATTCAGGTGATCGAGGAAACAGTGGTCTGGTAGACCCAATGTCTAAAATCAACATTGAAAAAAAATTAGCGGATCGCTTATTTGGAGGGAATGGCATCTCTATCAAGCCTCAAGGAAATGTGGATGTTAAAATCGGAATGGATTATTTCAGAACAAAAAATGATTTTCTAACACCACAACAACAGCGTTCTTTTGGATTTGATTTTCAGCCCGATATCAAAATCAACATTGATGGAAACATTGGTGATAAAATGAATTTGGGATTTAATTATGATACACAAGCTTCTTTTGACTTTGATCGAAAAATAAATTTGGTATATGACTCTGAAGAGTTTACTGAGGATGACATACTTAAAAGAGTTGAGGCAGGAAATGTCAGCTTACCTCTAAGAGGCTCACTCATTCAAGGAGCTCAGTCTTTATTTGGATTGAAAACCGTGTTACAGTTTGGTCATTTAACTTTGACGGGTATTGCTTCTCAGCAACAATCTGAACGAAAGCAATTGAGTATTCAGAATGGGGCTTCTGTTAAAGAGTTTGAAATCAGACCCGACGAATATGATGAAAATAGACACTTCTTCATTTCACATTATCATAGAAATGCCTACACACAAGCCCTAAGTAATTTGCCTCAAATTAGAAATAATTTTAGGGTTGCAAACATTCAAGTATGGATATCTGATGACCAACAAAATTATCAAGAAAATAGTACAAAAATTGTCGCTATTGCTGATTTGGGTGAAGGTGTAGACTCTTTGTTAGATGATCCATCAGCAAACTATATGGTTAATCCAGCACCCAGTGCAATAATGGTAGACGCCAATGGAAATATATTACCAGATAACAGAGCAAATGACCTGTATGAAAATAGGCTAGAGACGGACGAATTAGCCAGAAGATCAGAGTTTACAAACACACAACTGACTACAGAATATGGAATGACTCAAATTAATGGATACGAGTTATATAGAGGAAGATTACTCAATCCAAACGAATATACATTTAATGCAGAGTTGGGTTTCATTTCATTAAATGTAAAACTCCAGCCTAATCAAGTGCTAGGAGTAGCTTATCAATATTATTATACAGCCAATTGTGATGAAGTATACAAGGTCGGAGAAATGGCTACAGATGCCTTATCACCAAACACTAGAGAAGACGAAGAAGAGCAAGAAACAGAATCCGTATTGTATGTAAAGATGTTAAAGAGTACCAATCAACAACCCAATTCAAAGATGTGGGACTTGATGATGAAAAACGTATATCCTTTACGTACAAGCCAGCTAACTAAAGATGATTTTGTTTTTGATATCTTTTACGAAGATGACCAAACAGCTAGAATAAAAAAGTTTTTACCTATCAAGGGTTTAGAAAATACTCCTTTATTAAATGTATTTAATCTCGATCGCTTAAACTCACAAAATGATCCTCAGCCAGACGGAGTTTTTGATTTTGCTCCAGGGATAACAGTTTTACCAAGGAATGGTACCATTATATTTCCTGTATTGGAGCCATTTGGTCGAGATTTAGATGCTGCATTACCTCCTGGAATTCCTAAAGAAGCAGTGGATTCATTAAGGTATAATCAACTATACGATTTGTCGATTACCAACGCGCGCGAGTATCTACATCTAAATAAGTTTGTGATGTTAGGTAAGTACAAGTCAGATGTTTCTTCGGAAATTTCATTGGGTTCTTGGAACATCCCTAGAGGAGAAAACTCGGTTATAGTGCGTGCAGGTGGTAAGGTGTTGAGAGAAGGACAAGATTATGAAATAGATTATGGTATAGGTAGGTTGAGGATATTAAATGAAGCCTATTTACAACAAGGGGTTCCGATTACCGTGGATTTTGAAGACAATAGTTTTTTCAATGTTCAGCAAAAAACCATGCTAGGTTTGAGAGCTGATTATGCCGTAAGTGATCAACTATCTTTAGGCGCTACCTACCTCAAACTAAGAGAACGTCCACTGACTCAAAAAGTAAACATTGGCGATGATCCTATAAATAACCGGATTTTTGGTTTTGATGTTAATTATACCACAGAGACACCATGGATGACAAAAGCTTTAGATCGATTGCCGATATATAGCACAAAAGAGCCATCACAAATTAAAATGGTGGGTGAAGTGGCGGCTTTACTTCCAGGACACTCTAAAGCGATCAACTTAAATGATGATAAGGGTGGAGTTGTAAATATTGATGATTTTGAAGGGGCTGTGAGTGGTTTACCATTAGGGACTCAACCACTGCGTTGGATATTAGCCAGTGTGCCTTCAGAGAGAGACGAATATTTGGCTCCAGATTTAGCATCTGGATATAATCGAGCAGCCTTGAGTTGGTATGTGATTGATCCTTTAGCTCGACAAGGAGTTATAGAAACATCATATACAAGACCTGTAGCTCCAACTGAGTTATTTAATAGAACTCTACTCCCTTCAGATTTTCCAGATCTTCGGACTTTTGATTTAACTTATGATCCCAAGACTAGAGGTCCATACAATTTTGATCGATTAGAGGGATCTGATCATTCTTCAGGAGTAGAAGTAGTGGATGGTGAAATAGAACTTAAAGACCCAGAAACAAGATGGGCAGGTATTATGACTTATATGAATAATTCGGATTTTGAAGCTACGAATTATGAGTTCATAGATTTTTGGCTACTTAATCCATTTATGGATACGACCAATACTTTCGATGGTGAAGCTGGAAAACTTGTTTTCCATTTAGGTAATGTATCTGAAGATGTTTTGGGTGATAACATTCAGTTTTACGAAAACTCCATACCTGTAGACCCAGAATCAGAAACGCCTATCAGAGATACACCATTTGGAAAAGTACCTTTAGTGGTTCCTAATAATTTAATAGGTTTTGATAATGATAGTCGAGAAATTCAAGATGTAGGTTTTGATGGACTCAATAACGCTCAAGAGTTTAATTATTTTGAAGACTATGTGGAAGAAATGGATATGGCTGGTGCTTCGGTTTTTAACGATCCTTCTAATGATGATTGGATCTATTATGATAATCCTGCCTTGTCAAATGAGACAAACTTACTAGAGCGTTATAAGCGTTTTAATGCTCCTGAAGGTAACACACCAGACGGTAACTTAAACGAAAGAGGAAACCCTTATCCAGAAAAAGAAGAATTAAATGGTAATGCATCTTTAGATCAAGGGGAGAGTTATTATAAATATGAAATAGATCTTATTAATGATGGCAATGAAATAGATTCATTAGCTACCGATTATATAAGTGATAAGAAATCCATTCCATTTACCGATGCTAATGGGGTGTTGCAAGAAGAGATTTGGTATAGATTCCAAATACCAATTCGAGATTTAGAAAACTTGGAAATTGTAAATGATATTGCTGGATTTCGATCCATTCAATTTATGCGAATGATCGTAGAAGGTTTTTCAGAGCAAAAAACCTTTAGAATGGCTGAGTTAGAGTTGGTGCGATCTCAATGGAGAACATTGTTGGAAGTTTGTTCAGGTGACCCCAATCCACCAGAGTTTAATTTAGATATTGTAAGTATTCAAGAAAACACTCGAAAAACACCTTATCCTTATGTGCTCCCGAAAGGTATAAAACAAGAAATATTACAATCTAGTTTTGCCAATGTCGAGCAAGATGAAAGATCGGTTTCATTAAATTTTTGCGAATTTGATCAAACCATATGTGAGCCAGCTATTTATAAGCTGACCGAATTAGACTTAAGGGTTTTTGATAAACTTCAAATGTTTGTCCATGCAGAACAAGATGAAATAAATGGTTTGGACTTCTTTGATGGTGATTTGTCATTAATAGTAAAGATTGGAAAAGATTTTGTCAGCAATTACTACGAATACGAAATTCCGCTAGAGGTAACTGATGAAGACCTCTCTGTAGGCGGTATTTCTCCAGATTCAGTGGTCGCTGTAGTATGGAAAGAAAACAATTTTTTAGACCTTCAATTAAGTGATCTTACGGATTTAAAATTAGCAAGAAACGCTGATCCTACTAGTTCGCCAACCGTTTTTTATGAAGGTTCACCAAGCCTTAAGCCAGACCATAAAATAGGTATTATTGGTAATCCGAATTTAGGTTTTATAAAGGGTATTTCTATTGGACTTCGGTTAAATAACACGGATATTGTCGGAACTGAAGGAATTTGCGGTGAAGTATGGGTGAACGAATTGCGAGCCGTTGGTTTTGAAGAGCGAGGTGGAGTGGCATCAGTAGCAAGAGTGGATTGGCAATTGGCCGACTTAGGAAATGTAACAGTTTCAGGGAAGTATAATAGTATAGGATGGGGCGCTCTTGATCAAAAATTGGACGAACGACTCAAGGAAGAAATTATAGAATATGATGCGGCTACAAACCTAGAACTTGGTAAGTTTTTTCCACAAAAGTGGAATGTAAGAGTACCATTTTATGCTCAGTATGCCCGATCTATAAGTAATCCGCAATTTGATCCTTTCGATCTTGATTTAACCTTAGAAGAAAAACTGGCTTCTCAACCAAGCAAAAGAGATTCTATAAAAAATACAGCCCAAGATGTCACGACCATTAAGACCATAAACTTTATCAATGTCCGGAAAGAAAAAAGTAGAGGTGGTCCTAAAGGCGGGAAAAATGGTCCTATTTCGCTAGGAGGAAAAAATACAAAACCTGGCTCCGCAGATCCTGCAGGAAAAGGAGCTGTTGCCACGAAAGGAGGCAATGCTTTGCAAAACAAGCCTAAACCACAAAGAAATTATCCTTGGGATATTTCGAACTTTAGTGTGAGTTATGCATATACTGAAACAGATAAGCGTGACCCTTTGCTTGAATTTGATAATACAAAAGAATACAAAGCAGGTCTTGATTATACTTATAAACCTAAAGCTAAATCGATTACACCATTTAAAAAGATGGTGAAATCAGATTATCTAAAGTTGATCAAGGAATTTAATTTTAGTCCGATTCCAAGTAGCTTCAGTTTCACTACAGACATGAACCGAAGATTAAAGAACCGTAGATTCAGATTGCCTGTTCAGCCCGTGTTTGAATTTGACGAGCGCTTTTTTACTTGGGAAAGAAGGTATAATCTAAATTGGGATTTTGCTAAAGCATTAAAACTGAAATTTAATGCAACCAACATGTCATTTATTGATGAATATAGACAAACGGGTATTCAAGCAGATCCAGTCGATCGAGAATGGATCAATGAAGTGGGTGATACAGTTACTGAAATTGTTAGGGAAAACGAGAATCAAGTAAAAGAATATTGGCAGAATAACTTGAGAGATGGCGGAAGAAATACAAAGTACAATCATCAAGCTATCCTAAGTTATAACGTGCCATTTAAGTACATTCCATTCATGCAATGGATTTCGGTTAAGGCCCAATACAAGGCGGATTATAGTTGGATCAGTGGTCCACTTATCGATATAGAACCAGGAAATCCAGAATTAGTCTTGCCTGGAGCCATTATTCAGAATGGACAAAACAGGTCAGCCACGGCTACTTTTGATTTTAATAAGTTGTACAAAAAATCAAAATATCTAAAGAATTTGGATAAAATTGATAAAAGCAAGAATACTAAATCAAAGAGTAAGAACAAGAAAAAAACCAGAGATAAAGACGATAAAAAAGAGGATGATAAGGAAGAAGATAAGAGTAAGAATGATCGATCAAAAGATCGCAAAAAGAAAGAAAAAGAAGTAAGCACCTTTGAAAAAATTGCTGTGCGTCCTCTATTTCTCCTAAGAAATATTAAGTTTCAGTACAAAGAAGATTTTTCCACTTTAATTCCTGGTTTCATGCCTTCAACCAGCTTGTTGGGAATGGATCGAGAATTTGTCGCACCAGGGTGGGATTTTGTTTCGGGAATCCAACCTGACTTAACCTATCGTTCAAAAGACAATTGGTTATACGGTGCCGCGGAAAATGGCTGGATTAACGAAAGCTTGTCGCTCAATCAACAAATCCAAACAAGCAGAAGGCAAAGTATGGACTTAAATGTGGAGTTAGAACCATGGAAAGGATTTGATATTGACTTAAACATGACTAAGCGATTTAATTATCGACATAATGAAGAGTTTAGAAAGAAAGGCTCGACAGGTCAAGTGGAAGATGATTGGATACAGTTAGCCCAAATCGAAAATGGTTCTTTTGAGATGTCTTACTTTGCCTTAAACACCTTATTTGGCAACAGAACAGAAGAATTGTTCAATACATTTATAGACAATACAGCTATCGTATCCGAAAATTATGAATACGAATCTGGCAGTACAGTGCCTAATGAGAATGATCCACATACTCAGAATGACAATAATCCAGGATATACCTATGGCTTAGGTAAGTTAAATAACGAAATTATCATACCTGCATTTATAGCGGCTTACACAGAAACAGATCCAACAAACTCTTCTCAAGTGGATTACATCATGAATCCACGTAATGATTGGAAGTTTTTACCTAAACCGAACTGGAAAGTCTCGTATAATGGATTAAGTAAATTACCATGGTTTAGAGATCGCTTAAAAAGCTTTAAAATCGACCACGGATATCAATCGACATTGACCATAAACAATTACAACTTAAATCCTGAGTACAATATTGAAGACCCATATGCTGAAATAAGAGAAGTAAATGGAAACTATTTTACCCGTTGGGAAATACCAGAAATTGTGATAACCGAACAGTTTTCACCTATAGTTGGGTTTTCTCTAAAAACATTAAATGATTATACCTTAGACTTCCAATATAAGAAGTCTAGAAACTTAGCTTTATCTACAGCGGTAGGCGAACTAAGAGAAAGTAGAAGTACGGATTTTGTTTTTGGGACGGGTATGATACTAGAAGACATAAATATTGGCTTCTTAACAGGTGATCGAAAAGGTAAAAAGAAGAAGAAAACTAACGAGAAAGATGGTAAAGACGTTTTGGGCGCTCTTGGATCAGGGAGACAGGGACGAGGTATTAATAATAACAAGCCAAGAACCTTGACGCTTAATCTTGATTTCTCTTATAGAGATACGGATGAAATGATTCATGATATTTTGACCGAAAACCCTACGGAAGAGTCGGTTAGAGGATCTACCATTATCATTTTAAGTCCAAGTGCCGAATACGCGATCACAAATCAGCTATCATTAAGATACTATTTTGATTATAGCAATAATAAACCTAAAAACAGAGCAACATTTGAAACCACTTCTATAGAAACAGGTTTCGTAGTAAGATTTAAATTGGACTACTAGTGGTCCAATTTTAATCTTCCTCTATAAATATTTGTTCAAATTTGGGACTAAAACTACTGGGATCTGCCATGGCAATAAGCTCTTTCCAATCGTCAGGAGTACTCTCAGGATTTAATAAACAACCTTCTGTGATATACGGATACAATTTTACATAGGAAGAAGATTGTGCAGTCGAAATGCGTCGATGTACGTGCCTTCTGTTTATTTTATCTGGATGATCAATACCGGCTGCAGCCATTAACTCTACAAAACTTTTTATGGTCTCGTGATGGTAACTGGCTACTCTCAGTTTTTTATCTTCTACCACTAAGCCTTTCATCAATTCTGGATCTTGTGTAGCCACACCCGTAGGACAAGTATTAGAGTTACATTCTAAGGCTTGAATACAGCCTACAGCCATCATCATTGCTCTTGCACTGTAGGTAGCATCTGCTCCTAGTGAAATAGCTCTGAAAATATCGAAGCCAGACACAATTTTACCAGAAGCAATAAGCGTGATTTCTTTTTTGATGTTAAAGCCGATTAAGGTATTATATACAAATGCTAAACCTTCTCTGTATGGCATACCTACAGAGTTACTAAACTCCAAAGGCGCAGCTCCAGTACCACCTTCTGCTCCATCTACACTGATAAAATCTGGCTTTATACCAGTAGTCAGCATGGCCTTACAAATAGCAACAAATTCAGACTTTTGTCCTATACAAAGTTTAAATCCAACGGGTTTGCCACCGGATAAATCTTGACATTTTTTTATAAAACGCAGTAAGCCTTCGGGCGTATTAAATGCTTTATGATAGGGTGGAGAAAGCACATCTTTATTAGGTTCAATGTTGCGAATCTTAGCAATTTCTGGGGTAGCTTTTTTGGCTGGTAAAATCCCGCCATGACCTGGTTTAGCTCCTTGAGATAATTTAATTTCTATCATCTTTACATTAGGTTCGGCAGTTCTTTGAGCAAATAACTCATCCGAAAAATTTCCATCTTTCGTCCTGCATCCAAAATATCCAGTGCCAATCTGATAAATTAAATCACCACCAAATTTGTTATGATATTCTGAAATCCCGCCTTCACCAGTATTGTGCGCAAAGTTGCCGATTTTTGCCCCGCCATTAAGTGCCATTACTGCGTTTTTACTTAAAGAGCCAAAGCTCATCGCAGAGACATTAAATAGACTGGCACTATAAGGTTGTTTGCAGTTGTTTCCCCCGATTAAAACCCTAGGATCTTCTTCTAAATCATGATGATCTTTGGCTGCTATAGAATGTTCCATCCATTCGTATCCTTCATCATAAACATTGAGTTGGGTTCCAAATGGAGCGGTGTCTAAAACTTTCTTTGCCCGCTGATAAACAATATTTCTATTGATACGACTAAAAGGCCTTCCATCCGTATCAGACTCTATAAAATACTGATACAACTTCGGTCTTAGCCATTCCGCAATGTATCTAGATCGACCTAATATTGGAAAATTTCGAGCGATTGCATGCTTAGTCTGGAAAGCATCGTACCAAGCCAATAGGAGTAATGGAGCAAGTCCTAATAAAACCCAGAGCCAGGAAGTACTGACTAAAAAACCGAGAGTGAGCAATGTTGCTACCACTAAAAAACTAAGTATAAGTACTTGTGAACGCATAAAAAAGCTTTAAAGCAATATATAAAATAAAGACGAACCAAAGATTTAATTGAAACACTAAAACATATTATGTATTTTTATAATATGAATTGGAGTAGTGCCATTTTAGGGTTCAAATCCTATATCATGTTAGAACGGTCGATGTCTGTTAATTCTGTAGAAGCTTACCAAGCAGATGTAGAAAAATTAGCACAATTCGCTGAGCAAACATTAGGTAAATCAAGTGTGCAAGAAATTGTCCATAGCGATATCGAACATTTTTTGGGGTTTATACATGATCTTGGTCTAAATAGTCGATCTCAGGCGCGTATTTTATCGGGTATTAGAGCCTTTTATAAGTATTTAGTTTTAGAAGATATTATCAAAGATGATCCAGTAGAATTAATAGAAAGTCCTAAGCTCCCAAAGAAAATTCCTGATGTTTTAAGCAAAGAAGAGATTGATCGATTAATTGCTGCCATTGACTTAAGTCATCCACAAGGACACAGAAACAAAGCCATTATTGAAACTTTATATGGATGCGGATTGCGCGTTACTGAGTTAACACAATTAAAGTTGTCTAATATTTTTAGAGATTTATCCTATCTACGCGTCATTGGAAAAGGCAATAAAGAACGCTTAATTCCCATTGCACCCTTTACATTAAAGCATATCGACTATTATGTAAATCACGATAGAAGCCATATGGACATAAAGCCAGGATTTGAAGATTTTGTATTTCTAAACCGCAGGGGAAAATCATTAACTAGAGTTATGATTTTTACCATTATCAAACAACTGGTCGCTAAATCAGGTATTCAAAAAAAAGTAAGTCCACATACTTTTAGACATTCTTTTGCCACACATTTGGTGGAGGCTGGAGCTGATTTACGGGCTATACAAGAAATGTTAGGTCATGAATCCATCCTAACTACTGAAATCTATACACATCTAGATAATAGCTTTCTTAAGGATACATTATACAGATATCACCCAATGGCACGTTGAGGAATTAGCTTTTGTATCTTTGATTATGCTCAGAAAATTAGGTATTTTATTATTCATCATAGTTTGCATTATTTCTTGTGCCCGCATTACAGGAAATATTGAAGGTGGTCCAGAAGATACGATGGCTCCCATGCTCGACGAAAGTAAGTCAAGCCCTAATTTCCAAAAAAACTTTACAGCTGCTCCGTTGACTTTTTACTTTGATGAATGGCTACAAATAAAAAATCAAAACAACATTTTAGTTTCTCCTCCATTAAAGTATAAGCCTAATATTGAGCTAAGAGGCAAGAAATTGACTTTTGAGTTTAACGAAGCCGAAATCTTGGAAGACAGTACCACTTATGTGATCAATTTTGGAGAGAGTATTGTAGATTTTACAGAAGGAAACCCCGTTGAAGATTTTAGATTTGTTTTTTCCACTGGCGACGAAATCGATTCTTTGTTCATACAAGGAAGGCTTAAAGATGTGTTAACCAATGAGCCTGTGGAAGGAATTTTAGTTTGTTTGTATGATACTTTACGCGATTCTATTGTTCTCCAACAAAGGCCACTTTATATAACTAAAACAAATAAAGCTGGAGAGTTTAGTTTATCAAATTTGAGAGAAGATACCTTTCAGTTATTTGCCATCGAGGATAATTTCAACTATAAATTTGACCCACCCGGCGAACGGATAGCCTTTTTAGATAGCACTATTTATTTAAAAGAAGACTCTCTTGCGCCTATTTACGAATTAGATCTGTTTTTAATGGATGATTATAGGGTGTTGAGTCACTCGTTTAAGAAAGCAAATCGACTTTCTTTAAGTTTAAGTAATCAGCCTGATTCTATTGCATTTATAAACCCATCAATCCAAAGTATATATCAGGAAAGTGTAAAAGATTCTTTTCACATCTGGTATACTTTTAAAGAGCCTGTAATGGATAGTTTTATCATCCTGCACAACGATATTGGTCAAGTACTCGATACCTTGAGGTGGAAAGAGTCTAATGCAAAAGATTCCCTACAATTGGCTAACAAGAAAAAAAATAAGTTGCTAAATATTAATCCAAACAGCAGTTTGAGCTTTGATTATAATCTACCAATATTTATTGCTGATACAAGTTTGATTTCTCTTCAGGATACGTTCAATGCTGAGGCATCTTATGAGCCTATGACGACCGGTAAAAAATTGAACATATTGGTTGCACTTAAGGACAAGACAGATTATAATTTAAGTGTTTTGCCAGGTGCATTAGTGGATATTTATGGTCAAACTAATGATAGTTTGGTTCTAGAACTAAACACAGCTACACAAGAAGATTTTGGAAATTTGCACATTGACTTTATATCATCAAATGACTCTGTTAATTATTTGTTTCAGCTGCGTAAAGGCGAAAACACCATTGAAGAATTTAGCTTAGCATCTTCTGAAGTCAAGGATTTTAAACACATCCAACCGGGTAAATACAATTTAAGAATAATAGAAGATAGTAATGGTAATGGGCGTTGGGATTCTGGTGATTGGTTTGAAAAGAGACAAGCAGAAAAAATTAAAATTATAGAAGTAGAAGAAATTAGGGCTAATTGGGATGTGGAATTAAGTATAGATTGGGATATATTGTAAAATTATGAAGTTAAGAGCTGAAAAATTAATCAAGGTTTATGGACAACGTAGAGTCGTCAATGAGGTATCTATCGAGGTAAATAGAGGTGAGATTGTAGGTTTATTAGGTCCTAACGGAGCAGGAAAAACAACTACTTTTTATATGGTTGTCGGTTTTGTAAAACCTAATGAAGGACAAGTATATTTAGACGATTTAGAAATAACCAGTTTTCCCATGTACAAGAGGGCAAGGCATGGCATCGGCTACTTGCCGCAAGAACCTTCGGTCTTTAGAAAATTATCTGTCGAAGATAATATTGCAGGCATTTTGGAAATGACAAAATTGAACAAAACCGAACAAAAAGAAAAACTAGAATCACTTATCGAAGAATTTGGTTTGGAGAAAGTGCGAAAAAATATGGGTGATAGCTTATCCGGTGGCGAACGACGAAGAACAGAAATTGCCAGAGCACTCGCCTCTAATCCAAGTTTCATATTGCTTGACGAACCCTTTGCAGGAATCGATCCCATTGCTGTAGAAGACATACAATATATCGTCGCAAAACTTAAGGAAAAGGATATAGGAATTTTAATTACAGATCATAATGTGCAAGAAACATTATCTATTACCGATAGAGCTTATTTAATGTTTGAAGGCAATATTCTCAAGTCAGGTACGGCTGAAGAACTTGCAGCCGATGAAGTAGTGCGGAAAGTATATTTAGGGCAAAATTTTGAGTTGAAACGGAAAATAATTAACCTTGATAAGTAAAGTTTTTTATGCCATATTAGCGGGATTTATGTTAGCTTCTTGTGGAGGCTATGAAGATCTTGAATTCGAAAGACTCATGTATAAGAAAACAGATTCTTTATTTGCTACCCAAAGACTAGCATTGAAAAAGGATTTAGATAGTTTATGTGATGTAAACTTTGAAACATACTTTAATGAAGCCATAGATTCTATTAAACAGAAGCAAATCGAAGAAATCCAAATAATTTTAGAGAAGTGAAAAAAACTTGGACTATATGCTGCTTTTTACTGATATTTTCTGCGTGTGAAGAAGCAAGAGATTTGGATGCAGAAGTAGCTTTCGAATTGGAAAAAAAGATTAAAAAGTATAAAAAAACAGAGGTGGAAAAATGTCTTACAAAGGCTACACAAGAAGCCGAAATTTATGTAGACTCCATCATAGCTTTATGGGTTTCGGAACAATTAGTAGATACTATGACTATTCCAGAAAAACCTAATAGACCTACAACTCCCGCACATATCTTAGGTACAGTAGACACCTTTCTTAATAAGTGACAGTAATGTAGTATTTTTGCATTTTATCAGAGATTTTTTGAGCTAGTGCATCATATTTTTCCGCCGGATTTTTAGCATTGGGTTTAAATAGACCTTTTATAAATTGATTCCAATTGCCATTGAGGCGGAAATAACTTGGAAAAGGGTCGTTTAAGGTTTGACCATCTTGACTAATACAAACCCAATCATAGTGATGACCCATCACTCTTGATAACAAAATATATGCTTCCGGGATTTCATGCAAGTCCACTAGTTCAAGGTCATCATTTAAGCAGACTTTTTCAGTATTTCCATCTAAAAAAGCTTCGAATTTATCTTCAGGAATAAACAACAATTTCGAGAATGTGTAGTTTTTTTTCAAAGCTCTAATCATGTTTTTGTTTTCCCAATCACGGTCTTCTTTAATCAATGCAGCTTTTTTATCGTATGCATCCGTGGGTTTAGTACTTTTGTGACTAAATTCTTCTAATTTTTTAATAGCATTCTGATTAGTGTGTAACCTGACCACTAAATAATGGTCTTTTAAAAGTAAAATGGAAGATTCAGCTAACTCGATCGCTTCCGCAGGTTTCACAATTTGTGCTATCAGCGAAGATTGATTTATAAAAACGGAAACAATACAGGCTAAAACACATGTCGAAATTTGCCTGTTGTTTATCGAAAAGCGATTAAAGAATTGTCGAATTAGCATAAATTTTTAAATTTTGTATCGTTAAAACACAAGTTAGAACATCAAAGGTAAACAGTATGACGCAAGCATCCATAGATATAGAATTATTGAACCAACAAATTCAGGTTGAAAGTGCTTTTGTGGACAAAATAAAAGAATCAACTGCTGAAATAATTGTGGGACAAGAGTACATGATTGAGCGATTACTGCTCGGGTTATTGTCTAAAGGCCATGTATTACTTGAAGGTCTTCCTGGACTTGCCAAAACATTGGCCATAAAAACCCTATCATCATCAGTAAATGCTGGTTTTAAACGAATTCAGTTTACACCTGATTTGTTGCCTGCTGATATTGTAGGAACCATGATTTATAATCCCAATAAAAATGAGTTCAATGTTCGAAAAGGACCCATTTTTTCCAATTTTATCTTAGCGGATGAAATCAATAGAGCACCAGCTAAGGTGCAAAGTGCCTTACTTGAAGCTATGGCAGAGAAACAGGTAACAATAGGTAGTGAAACCTACAAACTGGACGAACCATTCTTAGTATTAGCCACACAAAACCCTATCGAACAAGAAGGTACATATCCGCTACCGGAAGCACAGATAGATCGATTTATGTTGAAAGTAAACATCGGATACCCTACCAAAGAAGAAGAAAAAGTAATTGTGGATAGAGTACTAAATGGTGCTACAGAACAAAAAGTAGAATCAGTAATCAGTCCCAAAGAAATTTTGAAAGCAAGAGAAATGGTAGATAAAGTCTATATGGACGAGAATATAAAAAACTACATTTTAGATATTGTCTTTGCTACCAGAAACCAAGACACCCCAGGATTAGAAAAAATCAAAAATCTATTGGAGTTTGGAGCTTCACCAAGAGCGAGCATCAATCTTGCAAAAGCATCTAAAGCCTATGCTTTTATTAATCGCCGTGGTTATGTGATTCCGGATGATGTAAGAAACATCTGTAAAGATGTTATGCGACATAGAATAGGCTTAAGTTACGAAGCAGAAGCTGAAAACATCACTCAAGAAGACATCATTACAGAAATACTTAATAACGTCCAAGTCCCTTAATGGAAACATCGGAAATATTAAAGAAAGTACGTCAGATAGAAATCAAGACCAAGGGCTTGAGTAAACACATCTTTTCAGGAGAGTACAACAGTGCTTTTAAGGGTAGAGGAATGTCATTTTCTGAGGTGCGTGATTACCAATATGGGGACGATGTAAGAAACATTGATTGGAATGTTACAGCAAGGACAGGCGAACCGTTTATTAAAGTTTTCGAAGAAGAACGGGAATTAACATTAATGTTGATTGTCGATATATCTAAATCGACATTATTTGGTACTCGCACACAAACTAAAAGTGAACTTATCACAGAGTTAAGTGCAGTGTTAGCCTTTTCCGCCATACAAAACAACGATAAAGTTGGCGCCATTTTATTTTCTAAGGAAGTAGAGAAATACATTCCGCCCAAAAAGGGTAAAAAACACATCCTTCGAATCATAAGAGAAATTTTATATCATGAAGGAAGTCACGCTGAAACCAATATTGGATCAGCATTAGAGTACTTTAATAATATTCAGAAAAAAAGAAGTATAGCCTTTTTGTTGTCTGATTTCATGGATAAAAATTACGAAGCTGCCTTAAATATCTCTGCTAGAAAACATGATTTAATCGGTATACATATCCATGACCAAGCAGAAGAAGAATTGCCGAGTATAGGACTCATACAAACACAAGATGCTGAAACAGGAAAAATGGTTCTTATCGATACATCTAGCCGTACTTTTAGAGCTAATTATAAACAATGGTTTGAGTCAAACCGCAAGTATTTTTCTGAGCAATTTAAAAAAACTAGAGCAGATATTGTTAGCATAAAAACAGGCGAAGATTACGTTAAATTATTATTGAAATTTTTTAAAACACGCAGTCGATAATTGAAGTTTATTAGCTACATAATATGTTTTTTATGTCCAATGTTGCTTCACGGGCAAATGATGTCAACTATAACCTTGTCCGCTGATTCTGTAATGGTGGGTGATCAAGTGGAACTCAGTCTAAACATTAAGAATATTCCTTTAAGTCAGAGAGATCTAAACATCGATTTCTCTTCGATAGATACTATAAAGAACTTGGGGATTGAGGGCTTAGAAAACTTTAGGTTAGATCTAGAGTGGCAAAATAGAAACATAGATGAGAGCCGTTCATTAGGAATAACCATAGATCCCAAAAAAGGAAATTCAGGCGGCATTGAATGGTCCGAGACCTTCAAATTTATAATCTGGGATATGGGAGTTTTCCAAATTCCACATCCTATTATCTACACTAATACAGGAGAAAAGGTAGAAATATTTAATGGGCAAATGCCAACCATACTGGTTAATGCACCCATGGAAAGCGCCCCTTTAGATACTACACAAATCATCCATGATATTGCGCCTATACAATTAGAAGCCAAAACATGGCAAGATCATCTTTATTGGATCATACCAGTTGTCTTTTTATTACTCGTCTTATTAGCTGTTTTATATGGTATGAGACGAAAATTAAAAGAAAGTCAATACCAAGCAGCAGAATTGCCGGAAGAAATTATTCCGTCTCATATTACAGCCTTGCAAAAACTAAAAGCCTTAAGAAGTTCAGAAATTTGGAAGACTGGAGATATTAAAGAGTTTCAGTCAAGCTTAACTTATATAGTTAGAGAATATTTAGAGAACCGATATGATATCCAGGCATTGGAATCAACTACTGGTGAAATCTTAGAAGATCTAAGAAAAATCTCATTCGATAAAGATTATGTTCCTACACTAAAAAATATTTTGCAAATCGCTGATTTAGTAAAATTTGCAAAAGCTGATCCACCGGATCAGATTCATGAAGAATTTTTAAACACTGCTGAAGATTTTGTAAATAATACAAAAGAAGAGGAGCGGATAAACAATGAGGATGAATTGGCTGAGTAATTACGAATTCCATAACCCTTGGTTATTGCTTTTCCTATTGTTGATACCAATAATAGTCTTCCGCTATTATCAGCAAAAGAAAAAAATTACACGAGCTATCCAATTTCCACATACGGAAGCCTTTTTACAATTTCGAAATTGGAAAAATTTGCTTTCTAAATTGATGCCTTGGTTGTTTTTTATAGGCATTGCTTCGATGTTAATAGCCTTAGCCAGACCACAGCAAGTATTACAAGAAGAAGAAGTCAAGGCAGAAGGAATTGATATCATGATGGTCATGGATTTATCCAGTAGTATGTTGGCTCAAGATTTTGCACCAGATAGATTGTCTGCAAGCAAAAAAGTAGCCATTGATTTTGTGGAGAAGAGGAAGTATGATCGTATAGGTCTTGCTGTTTTTGCAGGAGAAAGTTACACCCAATGCCCATTAACCACAGACCACCAAGTATTAAATGGCTTTTTACAAAACTTGCAATGCGGCTTGCTAGAAGATGGTACAGCCATAGGAATGGGTTTAGCCTCAGCCGTAAATAGATTAAAAGAAAGCCTTTCCAAAAGTAAAGTAGTCATTTTACTCACAGATGGAGTAAATAATTCAGGATACATAAAACCATTGACAGCCGCTGAAATTGCTAAAGAAGTTGGAGTAAAAGTGTATACCATCGGAGTAGGAACAAGAGGTACTGCAAGAGCACCTATCAGTAAAAGACCCAATGGCCAATTTGTTTATGGAATGACAAGGGTGCAAATCGACGAAGAATTAATGAATGAAATTTCAAGCTCTACAGGAGGTCAGTACTTCAGAGCCGTTAATTTATCTCAACTTGAAAAAATATACGATTACATTGACGAGTTGGAAAAAACAGAAATAGAAGTCAATGTATTTAAACGGTACAATGAGAAATATAGAATCTTTTTAATCATCGGCCTCCTACTTTTAGCTTTACGATGGTTACTTGCAAATACTTTACTGAGAACATTGCCTTAAATCATGTTTAGAATAGAAGAAATAACATATTTATTTTACTTGGGCTTGATTGCTGTCATGGCATTGCTAAGCTTCTATTTTATCACAAAAAAGAAAAAAGATTTATTAAAACTCGCTGATCAAGGATTATTTAAATCTCTTTTTGATGGTTTCGATGTTAAAAGCCAATGGCTCATATTTATTTGGTTTGCTTTAGCTACAGCTTTGGGAATTATAGCTTTAGCTAATCCTCAATGGGGTACAAAAATGGAAAGAGTAAAAGCTAAAAGCTCTGATATTATTATTGCCATGGATATCTCTCAAAGTATGCTCGCTGAAGATATTTTACCGAATAGGATGGAACGTTCTAAAAGGTTTGCTGAGCGTTTAGTAAGGTCGTTAAAAGGCGAACGCATAGGCTTGATTTCTTTCGCCGGGAGTGCTTATTTGCAGATGCCACTTACTTCTGACTATGCAGCTGCCGAAATATTTGCAAAAAGCGCAAATCCAAGTCAAGCCGGTACCCAAGGGACAGCCATTGCTGACGCCATTGACTTAGCTGCCGAGTTATTTGAAGAAGAAGGCCCTTACCAAAAAGCTTTAATTGTTATTACAGACGGAGAAAACCACGACTCTGACGCCCTATTGGCAGCACAAAAAGCAAATGAAAAGGGCATGATAATATACACTGTGGGCGTCGGCACAGCGGAAGGAGCTTATATTCCCATCACACAAAATGGAAGAAAAGGCTATTTAAACGATCGATCTGGAAATATAGTTACCTCCATAATGAATAGAGAAATGATCGAAAACTTAGCCGACGCTGGAAAGGGCAATGCGTATTTCTTGACACAAGGAAATAGTATTATAGGAGACATAAAATCAGCTATAAGCAAAATGGAAAAACGAGAAGTACAACAACAATCGTTTACCGATTATGTTAGTTATTTCCAGTACTTTTTAGGCGTTTCTCTACTGATTTTCATCTATCTATTTGCCAGCAGGCATTTAGGTTTTCTGACTAAAAAAGATAAAATATGATAAGATATATTAGCTTTTTAGTTTGTTCAATGTTGTGTATGCAATCAACATTGGTCCAAAGCCAAACAACGCACAATCATCTGCGAAATGGAGACATGTTGTATGGTTTAGAAATGTATGATGTAGCCGAACAAGAATATAGAAAAGCAGAAAATGCAGGGGCGAGTTTTAAAGGAGCTTATAATCTAGGCAATGCATTATACAAACAAGAAAGATTTGAAGAAGCTGCAGAACAATACAACAATGCACTGGCTAAAGCAGAGAACTCACTAGAAAGATCACTTGCCAGCTATAATTTGGCAAATGCATATGTTTTTAACCAGAAACTAGATGAAGCTATACATTATTACAAAGAAGCGATCAGAACTGATCCCGGAAACCTCGAAGCCAAATATAACCTGACTAGGGTTAAACACGCAAAACTAGAACAACAGCAGCAACAACAAGAGCAACAACCATCAGACGAACAACAAGATGGGGAAGAAGGAGAACAAGGAGAGCAGCAAGAAAATCAAGAACAGCCTCCCCAAGATGGTGAAAAGCAAGATTCTAGTCAGCAGCAACCAAATCCTCAAGACAGCCTATCTGAACAAAACATGGAAGAAACAAGTTTGGATTCCAGTCGTTTAGATAAAAGTGCTTTGGATAGTTTGGATGCCATAAAACTACTTGACATAATTGCTAACGAAGAAGAAAAAGTCCAAGAAAAACTGAAAAAATTTAATTCGAATAGGAAAAAAAGTGACAAAGAGTGGTAAACTACCAACAACTATTTTTTTTAAATAAACATTTGATAAAGTGAAAACATTATTTATTCTAATCCTAAATGGAGCTTTTTGGTGCTCGATGGTTCAAGCCCAAGAAAAGACGTTTACCGTTAGTTTAAGTACTGATTCTGTACTCATTGGAAACGTCGTACAAGTAGAATTTAGACTACAAAATGTAGATGGTGAATTTGTGGCACCTGTATTTGAGAAAATGGACATTATCGCTGGTCCTAATGTAAGTAGTTCTTATAGTATGATTAATGGAGCGACTAATCAATCAAAAACATATACATATATTTTAAAACCCAGTATGGAAGGTTCTTTTTATATCCCACCTGCATACTTGCAGGATAAGGACCAAAGTTTAGAAACCGAAGCCATAAAAATTGATGTATATCCAAATCCAAATAATATAATAAACGAATGGCCACAAGAATCCATGATGCAATCTTTTCAGTTTAATATGGATGAGTTTCCTTTTGATTTCGATTTGAATGATATATTTCCAAATGACATGATCCCCCAAGAAAATCTTCGCAACAAACAAGATGAACAAAAAGTGGGTAAACGTAAATTGCAAAAAATTTAAGTGAAGTATTTTATCAGTATATCCATATTGTTGCTCAGCAGTGTTTTGTGGGGACAACAAGTAGAATTTAAGGCTATTTTGGAATCTAAAAAAGTAGTTCAAGGATCTTATTTTGATATTAGTTTTCAACTTTTAAACGGCAGAGAAACTTCCTTCGAACCACCAGCATTTAAATCTTTTAGTAAGGTTTCAGGTCCATCTACATCCAGCAGTATGTCGATCGTTAATGGGAAAACTACACAAAGCAAGTCCTATGGATACTCCGTTTTAGCCAATAACATCGGAAGGTTTACCATCGGCCCCGCAACAGCTGTTGTAAATGGAAAAACATACCGTACAAAACCACAGGTCATCGAAGTGGTGAAACCTGCAAAAATGGATAAAGGTCAGGCGCAAGTCTATGTAAAGATTATCGCCTCAGATACTTCGGCATATGTAGGGCAGCAAATTTGGCTCACCTACAAATTATATACTCGGTTAAATGTCCAGCAATTTAATATTGTAGACGAATCAGATTATGAAGGCTTTTATGTGGAAGAACTTCAACGAAAAAATCGGTTTACAAAAGAAGTTGTCGAAGGAGTAGAATATTACACAAGAGACTTACAAAAAGTTGCCTTATTTCCGCAACAAGTGGGTTCATACGAAATACCCAACACAAATATTACTCTAGGTATTTCCAATAAACAGACTAATTCATTTTTCTCTAGAGTTGACCAACGTGTCAATGCTGTTGCAGAAGGATTTATAATAACTGTTCAAGATTTACCACCTAATCCACCACTTTCTTTTTCAGGAGCAGTAGGAAAATACACCATGACTGCTAGTTCTAACAAAAGATCTTTGACTACGGATGACGCTATTGTATTTAAGATGCTTATTGAAGGTAATGGTGACAGTAGGATGGTAGAACCACCGAAATGGGACGTTCCCGAAGATGTAGAATGGTATGATCCTAATACCATTACAGAAGAACAACTGATGACACAAGGCTCCTTTAAGCGTAATAAAGAAGTGTATGAATATATTCTTGTTCCCAAAAAGAAGGGTAGATATACTTTAAGTCCGGAGTTTACCTACTTCGATGTTGATAGCAATAAATACATAAGCATAACTCGAGGTCCTACTTTGTTTAATGTCGCACAAGGAAGCAATCAAAAGAGAGTTGTTGTACAAGAAGACGAAACAGAAGATTTTGCTCCCATTATTAAACAAACAAAATTGAACAAAACAAAAGCTTCTAGTTTTAATCAAGGTTTATATTTTGGTGGCTTAGGCTTGATAAGCTTCTGTGCATTTGGTTTGTTTGGTTATCGTCGCAAACTGGAAAAAGAAGGATACTTTGACCAGCAAGTCCAACGAAAGAAAAAAGCAAAACTTAGAATAGTTAAAGAGCTTGAAAACGAAATAGCCCAGTTAAACGGAGGAACAAACAAGCAATTTGTAGAAATACTTTCTATTAAGTTGAGAAAGTATATAACTCAAAAATTTAAAAGTCAAGACATCCAGCTGACCGATGATGATATTATCGCACTATTTAGTAAAGAACAATTACCCGAATCCATCATAGAAGAAACAAAAACGTTTTTTAAACAATCTGAGCAAATTATTTATGCTGCTTCTTCAGTTGACAGTAAAGAAGCCTTAAAAACATCATGGGAAAACATCATCAATAAAATTGAGGACTTTACATCTAATTAAAAAAACCTCTTCACACAACTGATGTGCAAAGAGGTCCTAAATAAAAAGGTGTATTATATCTTAATGGACAATTAATGTCTCTACTATTTTTCCATGATTTATAGAACTCACCTCTATAAAATACGTGCCAGCAAATAAACCGTCTAAGGATACACCCAATCTGTCAATGTTTTGATTATTGGCCGAGTGATGATATACCTGCTTGCCCAGAATATCAAATATTCGAACGTTTATTGAGCTTACTTCCTTATTAAAAAATAGATTTACTTGTCCATCTATATTCGCTGGATTAGGATACATCTCCATATTAAATGGATTACTATTTTGATCTTCACTTATTGATTCGCCGATTAACTGATCTACATTACATCCTTCTATTTTAATTTCATCAATGTATACCATATCAGAATTAGAAGATGCATCACAACGTATTCTCAAGATTACTTCATCAGAAAAATCAATGTTGCTTATGCTTGTTTTTGATGTATAATGTTCTAAGTTTTCAAAATTTTCTCCGGCTGTCCAGCTTGCGACCTTACTAAAACTATCACCGTTGTTGTTGGATATTTCCAAAAAGAAGTCTTCACCATTTTCCATACTCACTGGATAAAAGGAGAAACTAACATCTATGGTATTGTAAGCGGATAAGGTCAAAGCTTCAGTATATATGGAAGAGCTTGTTCCCGCATTATCTCTAAGTCGCACGCAGCCAGTTCCATAATTTGTATAGTTTCCGAAGTTACTAGATCTAGCAGCATCACCTCCACCATCTATCCAAATGCCGAATGATGATTCGAAACCTTCATCATCTAAAACAATACAGTCTGTTTCATTTCCTTCATGACAAGCTGGGTTTTGGTCATCAGGTACACATGGGTTGTTATCATCAGGATCGAAACCTATACAATACCCATCTTCATCAAGATCATAATATTGGCCATAACAATTACAGTCTTCATGATAAATATCGTTGACTGTACATCCATCACCATCATTACAAGTTTGTCCTATCAAGGCATTATTAAACGATGGACAATCATCATTTGCATCACAAATTCCATCCTCATCAGTATCTACAAATACTCCATTATTACAAATACAATATTCATCATATTGCTCACCTGTAGTACACTCATCCCCGTCATCACATGGCATCCCTGTCATCAGGCACTCTGCTTCATCACTGCAGAATTCTAACTCTATATCATCTAAATAAACCATATCAGAGTTTGATGACGCATCGCATCTAAAACGGATTCTGGTTTCATTATTAAATGGTTTATCCGATATAGTTAACATTAAATCCAAGCGTTGATTATTTTGAAAATCTTGACCAGAAACCCAGCGATCCACTTGTTCGTATACCTCACCATTGTTAAAGGATATTTCTAGTAATAGATTTTCTCCAGATTCCATACTCACAGGTAATGCACTAAAAGAAATATTGACTATTTGTATACCTTGTAAAAAGAGGCGTTCGGAAATAAGCGAAGATTTATTTCCCGAGTTATCGCGCAGCCGTACACATTGATTACCAGAATTAGCTTGGCTGTAATTACCTAAATGTACGTCGACACCTCCATCTTCCCAAGCGCCCAAATCTACTTCGAAGTCATCTTGACTAAACACATCACATCCTGAGAAAGGCTCGCAATCGCCCTGATTAATATCGGGAACACAAGGGTTATTGTCATCAGGATCTATGCCCGAACAATATCCATCATTGTCTACGTCGTACACAACACCTCCATTACAATTACATTCATTATCAAAGGTCTCGCCTAAAGTACAGTCATCACCATCGTTGCAAGCTTGACCAGTTAGTACACAAGGATTAGCATTACAAGAGCTTAAACAATTAGCATTAGCTATTTTTTCTCTAATCAGGTTACCAGGCTGAGGACCAAAACCCAAATTGAAGTTTATTCCTACATGGTATAAAAGATGACAATAACTCATAATTGTACCCTTGTTAGGTATGGGTCCATCACAACCATCAGAATATCCGGCTTCTGCACCACAACCATCAATCGGTGTATTATTGCCATTCCATGCGCATGCATGTGTATGCTTAGAACCTAAATTATGTCCTATTTCGTGTGTCATAACCTCAACAGCCCAGCTGTATACAGGTACAGCTTGATACCCTGATTTTATATCACTGTATCCTACACTATAATAGCTATTGCATAACACATCGATATAAGCGACACCTCCACTTCCTTTTTGACCGACTAAATGTGCTAAGTCACCGTTAAACTGACCCGAAAGACGATCTCTAAAACTATACAGATTGCTCAATGTGGAAGATCCGGTGTATGGGTCTTCTTCATCCCATATCTTAAGCTCTTTTAAGTATATGTCGATTCCTTCATTACTGTATAATAAAGAAACTTGATTAAAAATGGCAGCTAGATGATCAAAGGCTGACATGACAGAACCTTTAGCCAAGACCAAATCGTGATCTATTTCTATATACATTCCGACACAATTGTCTGATGTTCGAGAGGTCGTGGTAATTATATCATGCCCGACATGATGCAATTTATTTTCTACTTCACAATTCGATTCTTTTTCTATTAGAACAGATGATTCTTTAAAAAGTAGGTATTGATCTGTTTGTTCAATGTTGGACAAATTAAAATGTTCGTTGACCGAAGAAATGGTTGCTGCCACTCCTGTTTCACTAAACGAAATGGCTACCATTGATTGTTTCCAATGCTTGACGGTTCCCCAGTAATGAACCTGGTGATCAAACCATATTTCACATTCAGGTTCACTGCTCAAAAAAGATCTGAAATCATGCGCAAATATGTTGGACTTATATAATTGTAAAATAGCGTCTTCTGATTCATTGATTGGGATACTTATTTCAATAAATTCAGCTCTTTGACTTAAGATTTTTCTGAGTAAAACTTGATCAAGTTCTAAGACCATTCCATCATTTACAAAATCTTTGTGATCGTCTAAAATACTTTTTTGATTTGAAGGGAAAAACAATCGAGTTTCATCTCCCAAATTTTGGCTGTAAGCTATCTGCGGAATAAGTAGGAGGAAGGATGTCAGGCTACAGCAGAGCACAGCCCAATGGACATACCTCTTTAGAGGTAACGTTGTTACTTTCATTTTCAATACACCTTTTTTTTTGTAATTATTTGGAGCTTTACAGCTCTAAATAAGAAGACTTAATATCGATACATACATATGATAGAAAATCTTAATATGAATGCTGCAAAAACTGGTGCATTTTGATTTTCATGAGCTTTGGTGAGTTAAAAATACCTTTATATAGGTACTTATTGGACTATTATTTCTTTTTTTTGTTTAATCTTGAGATCATAGAACTTTTAGTTGTTTTGTGTTTTGAATGTATTTTGGAGAGACTTCTTGAGTATTTTTTGTCGATCTAACGGATAGTTGCCCATAAGCACTTTATCAAAAACTAAAAAATGTAATTTTGTTCTTTCTTAAATGTGAGATATGAAAAGATCAAAAATCAAAGATATTTTAGCAAACAACACTTTTGGTTACGAAGCTAACGTAGCTGGATGGGTAAGAACTTTCAGGAATAATCGGTTCATTGCGTTGAATGATGGTTCATGCTTATCTAATATTCAAGTAGTAGTAGACTATGAAAATATGGATGAAGCTTTGTTAAAAAAGATAAATACAGGAGCTGCCATACATGCTAAGGGAGAAATAATAGAGTCACAAGGTAGAGGCCAAACGCACGAAATGGTTTGTACAGAATTAGAAGTATTAGGTGAGTCAGATCCTGAAAAGTATCCGCTTCAACCTAAACGGCATAGCATGGAGTTTTTACGTGAAATTGCACATTTAAGATTCCGTACTAACACTTTCGCAAGTGTGTTTAGAATTCGAAGTAATGCGGCGTTTGCTATTCACCAGTTCTTTGTCGAGAAAGGCTTTGTTTATCTACACTCACCTATTATTACCGGTTCTGACGCTGAAGGAGCAGGAGAAATGTTTCATGTAACCACGATGGATTTAAAATCTCCTTCATTGACCGAAGAAGGGGCCATTGACTATTCTAAGGATTTCTTTAATGCAGAAACCAATTTAACAGTTTCCGGTCAGTTGGAAGCAGAATTAGGGGCTTTAGCTTTAGGAGATGTATATACATTTGGTCCTACCTTTAGAGCAGAGAACTCTAACACTACGAGACACTTAGCTGAGTTTTGGATGATCGAACCCGAAATGGCCTTTTGTGATTTAGAAGGCGATATGGATTTAGCTGAAGAAATGCTTAAGTATGTCATCCAGTATATAGTAGATCATAATCAAGAAGATTTAGCATTTTTAGAAAATAGACTTGTTGAAGAAGAAAAGCATAAGCCGCAAAATGAACGATCTCCCATGTTACTCAGGGAAAAATTGGCCTTTTGTATAGAAAATGATTTTGAGCGTTTAAGTTATACTGAAGCCATTCTAATTTTAAAGAATTCTAAACCCAACAAGAAAAAGAAATTTCAATATCTCATAGATGAGTGGGGTGCCGATTTACAGTCAGAGCACGAACGTTATTTAGTAGAAAAACACTTTAAAAAACCAGTTATACTCACTGACTATCCTAAAGATATCAAAGCTTTTTACATGCGTCTTAATGACGATGGAAACACGGTAAGAGCTATGGACATCCTCTTTCCAGGTATAGGAGAAATAGTGGGAGGCTCCCAAAGAGAAGAACGTTTAGATATCCTAGAGCAAAGAATGGATGAGATGGACATTCCGAAAGAAGAAATGTCTTGGTATTTAGATACAAGACGTTTTGGAACATGTGAGCATGCTGGATTTGGTTTAGGTTTTGGTAGATTAATCCAATTTATTACTGGAATGGGTAATATCAGAGATGTTATTCCTTTTCCAAGAACTCCAGGGAATGCGAAGTTTTAAACTGTCAAATTATATTATCGGTGTTTGTATTTTATTGATTAGTACATTTTCTATTGCTCAAAGTAGTACAGATCCATATATCATTGTTCTTGGTATTGCTCAAGATGCGGGCTATCCACAAGCTGGTTGCAACAAAATATGTTGTCAAGCTTATCACAAGGGATTAGAACCAGCTAAAATGATTACATGTTTAGGCATTGTAGATCCCATTAGTAATGAATGTTGGATGGTAGAAGCAAGTCCAGATTTTCCTGCTCAATGGAAGATAATGCAAGATTTGAGTGAATCAAAAGAACAGCCAGATGGTATTTTAGTAAGTCATGCACACATAGGTCATTATACTGGATTAATGCATTTAGGAAGGGAAGCTATGGGCGCAAAGCAGGTGGAAGTTTTTTGCATGTCCAAGATGAAGCATTTTTTAGAAAGCAATGGCCCCTGGAGTCAATTAGTGAAACTAAATAATATTGTACTTAGTGAAATAGAAGAAGAGAAGGTCTATGCATTAAATACTCGCATCAGTTTTTCCGCGATTACAGTCCCACATCGGGATGAATTTTCTGAAACGGTAGGATTTAAAATTAATGGAGGCTCAAAATCCATATTATTCATTCCGGATATAGATAAGTGGGAAAAATGGGATTTGGATATTATCCAAGCGATTGCTGGAGTAGATCATGCCTTTATCGATGGCACTTTTTATAGCAATGGAGAGTTGCCAAACCGAGACATGAGTGAAATCCCACATCCATTTGTGGAAGAGACTGTACGATTAATGGATCATTTACCTTCTAGTGAAAAAAACAAAATTAATTTTATCCATTTCAATCATACAAATCCTTTAATTTTTAAACAAAGCAAGGAGAAGGATGCATTAAAAGCTGCTGGCTTTAATGCGGCAGAAATCGGAGATGTTATACGGATATAAAAAAAGGAACCCTTTCATAAAGGATTCCTTTATACACTAAAACTCAATTTTATTTAATAGATCGTCAGTTCTTTTTCTGAAACCATTTTTCTCATGTTTATGAGTGCATATCTCATTCTTCCTAGGGCAGTATTTATGCTAACTCTAGTAAGCTGTGATATTTCTTTAAAGCTCATATCAGCATAATGTCTTAAAATCACAACTTCTCTTTGCTCTTCAGGCAATTGATCAACAAGCTCTTTCACTTTTTTATGCAGTTGGCTTTTAATGATATTAGTCTCTTCATTATCCTCTTGAGATTCCAGAACATCAAAAATGTCAAATGTTTCTGAAGGGGATACTTTTGTACGTTTCTTATTTTTTCTAAAATGATCCACACACATGTTATAGGATATTCTCATTGCCCACTGCAAAAACTTTCCTTCGTGATTGTATTTACCATTCCGTAGTGTACGGATAATCTTAATAAATACATCTTGGAAAATATCTTCAGCAAGATCTCGATCCTTCACAAACAGATAAATAGATGTATAAATCTTTTCTCTGTGTCGATTCAATAAAACCTCAAAGGCTTTATCATTTCCTTCTAAATAAGCAATAATTAATTCGCGGTCTGAAAGCTTCAATACATTCATGACTAACAAGTTTAGGGTTCGTAATTAGTAATCTTAATGTTAGTGTAGATGTATTGAATCGTATAGGCAGATAAATTTTATAAAACAAATAAAACTATAAAGAAAATAAGATGCTACTATTAAATGTCAGTTAACAATAGTTTAACGAAGGTATACAAATAATTGTTTCAAATCAAGGGCGAACATAAAATATTCGCGACATTGGCAAAAATACCAAAGATAATTAAGTGATTATTTCAGTATTTAGGACTTAAAGTGTCCTAATATTCTTTACATAAAACCGTAAATTGCAAGATTTATTAAGTACCTATCTAATCGATCGAATGATTACAAAAGAGCGTGTTAAACCTCAGCCAAGCGAACAAGAAGATATAAAGAAGTATATCCACATTAAGGGAGCAAGGGCAAATAATTTAAAGGACATTGAAATTAAAATTCCTAAGAATAAATTAATTGTGATTACTGGCCTTTCTGGATCAGGTAAGTCTTCTTTGATCATGGATACTTTATATGCAGAAGGCCAAAGGAGATATGTAGAGAGTCTTTCCTCCTATGCTAGGCAATTTTTGAGTAGGATGAAGAAACCTCAAGTGGACTACATTAAGGGAATTTGCCCAGCCATAGCCATAGAGCAAAAAGTAACGACCAGTAATTCGAGATCAACGGTAGGGTCATTGACCGAAATTTATGATTATATCCGGTTGTTATTTGCTCGAGTAGGCCGAACTTATAGTCCTGTTTCAGGTAATGAGGTGACTAAAAAAACGGTCAGTGATGTTGTAGATTTCATAACGACATTGGAAAAAGGAGAAAAAGTACAACTGTTTTTTCCAATACCAAATTTATATGAAGATCGTACGCTCAAGCAACAATTAGAACTTCTGGTACAGAAAGGATACAATCGGATGAGATCAGGAGAGACCATCATCTATATAGAAGATTATTTAGCTAAAAAGACCAAACGTTTAGAGAAAACACTCGCTCAAATAAAAGAACCTGTGATGATCCTTATGGATCGTTTTGTTATTAACAAGGAAGAAGAAAATGTTAAACGTATAGCAGATTCTGTACAATCTGCTTTTTATGAAGGCAATGGTGAATGTCTAGTACTAAGGCAAGATGGAAGCACAAAGGATTTTAACAACCGCTTTGAATTGGATGGGATCAGTTTTTTAGAACCTACTCATCAATTGTTTAATTATAATAACCCCTATGGTGCGTGTCCACAATGTGAAGGTTATGGACAAGTGTTGGGCATAGACGAAAATAAGGTCATACCTAGAGATGACCTCTCGGTTTATGAAAATGCAATAGCTTGTTGGACTGGAGAAAAATCAAAGGCTTACAAGGAAATGCTAATCCGAAATGCCGAGGCTGTAAACTTTCCTATTCACAGATCCATAATGGATCTTAGCGATTCAGAATATGATATGCTGTGGAATGGTTCATCCCATTTTGATGGCATAAACGATTACTTTGATCTTTTGCAAGAGAAGATGTACAAGATCCAAAACAGGATTATTGTGGCTCGATTTAGAGGACGTACAAAGTGTCCAAACTGTCAAGGAGGTAGACTTAGAAAAGAGGCGCAATATGTAAAAATAGGGGATAAAAATGTGACTGATTTAGTACACATGCCGATCGAAGAATTGGACGATTTCTTCAAAAATGTACAACTGAATGAATACGACAAACAAGTATCAAGTAGAATCCTCATAGAAATCAATAAAAGGCTTGAAACCATGGTTTCAGTGGGCTTAGCATATCTGCATCTCAATAGAGTTTCAAGCACTTTATCAGGTGGGGAAACGCAAAGAATTAATTTAACACGAACCTTAGGGAGTAATCTTACAAATGCCTTATATATCCTAGATGAGCCGAGCATTGGCCTTCATCCTAAAGACACAGAAAATCTGGTTAAGGTGCTTAAGAATTTAAGAGATCTTAATAATACAGTTATTGTAGTGGAGCACGAAGAAGAAGTAATTAAAAATGCGGATTATATTATAGATATAGGACCTAAGGCAGGCTCTCATGGAGGAGAAGTCGTTTTCGAAGGTCCCTTTACATCTTTTTTAAATAAAAAGAACAAAAGTCTAACAGCTCAGTATATGAGAAGAGACTTAATCATCGAAAAGCCTGAACAAGCTCGAAAAAAAATACAACGAATTAAGCTTAATGGATTAAGACAGCACAATTTAAAGAACTTTGATGTAGAGATTCCATTGCATTCCTTTACCGTTATTACAGGAGTTTCAGGCTCGGGAAAATCGACCTTGGTAAAACATATTTTGTATCCTGCCATTACGGTTTTACTTCAGCAAAGTACATCTAAAAGTCTGGGTAAATATGATTCTTTAAGTGGAGATACAGACTCGATCGATATAGTAGAATACATAAATCAAAATCCTATTGGTCGTTCGTCTAGGTCAAATCCAGTAACTTATGTAAAAGCATATGATGCGATCAGAAAGTTGTATGCAAAACAACAGGCATCTATTATCAAAGGTTTTACAGCAAAACATTTTTCGTTTAATACAGAAGGAGGAAGATGCGAAAATTGTAAAGGAGATGGCACGATAACCGTAGAAATGCAATTTCTGGCGGATGTAACACTCACTTGTGAAGATTGTCGTGGTAAAAGATTTAAAGACGAAGTGTTAGATGTAGCTTATAATGGAAAGAACATCTTCGAAGTCTTGGCTATGACAGTGGAAGAGGCACTCACATTTTTTGAAGGGAACAAAGAAATAATCCGGAAACTTAAACCCTTATTCGATGTAGGTTTGGGCTACATAACCTTAGGTCAATCATCGAGTACATTGTCCGGTGGTGAAGCTCAAAGGGTCAAATTAGCCTTATACCTAGGTAAAGATAATGTCCAAGAACATATCCTCTTTATTTTTGATGAACCTACAACAGGACTTCACTTCCATGATATAAAACAATTGCTGAAAGCATTGAATGCTTTGGTGGATAAAGGTCATACTGTGGTTGTGGTAGAACACAATCTAGATGTGATAAAAACGGCTGATTGGATTATTGATTTAGGGCCTGTGGGTGGTCATAAAGGTGGACATTTAGTCTATCAAGGACCTGTCGATGGCATTTTAAAGGTAAAAGAATCTTATACAGGTCAGTTTTTACTAGAAAACGAAAAATGATATAACACCTTTCATAGTTTTTTTTAGTTTTTTTCAATTTTTTTCAATTTGATGATAACGTTTAAATCAATTAAACACTAAGTATCAAATACATTGATTTTAAAACACTAAAAAAATAAATTATGAAACATTCAAAATTAAGATTTGCATTAAGTTTAGTAGCGATGTTTGCTTTCGCTAGTTTATTCACAAGTTGTTCAAAAGAAGAAGCGATTCAATTTACAGATGCTGAAACTGAAGAAATTTTTCAATTGCTTGAAAATGATTTAAATGAGATGGAAACAACAGCTCATTTGGAAATGTTAATGGAAACAAGATCTGGTAATGAAAAAACACCTTTAGATAGTCATACAACTGTTGATGGAGAAGTACTATCATGGGTTAAAAAAGGATCGGAAATCGGAAAACGATTGCTGGCGAAAGGAGAAGGTGTAGATGAAGATCAGAACCAAGTGAAAACGCTAGTTGCTCAAAGAATAAAAAAGAATGGCAGAGTTTATGGATTACAGAGAATTTATGGAGGAGGATACAAGCTAACCTATAGGATTGCTCCGAATTCTACACTTGATAATCCTTTAGGACAAGAATTGAATGACTTCATGACTTTTGAAAAGAACCAAACACAAGAGTCTGGAATCGCTGAAAGATCAGCGGAGGTGATTTCTGAGAATAGTAATGTAGATCTTTTACCTGGCGGTTCTTTTCAGGCAAGAATATATATCGATGGCGAATTAAGATAAAGAGAAACTAGGGCAGAGATAAATAAGTCTCTGCCTTATTCTTTTATTATCGTTTTGCTAAATACCCATTCTTTGCCTTTAAACACTAATTGATATGCTCCTGGATTTAATAATGAAAGATTTAATTCCTTAAATCCAATGGCAGCCTCAACCTCTTCTTTTAGCAATTGCTTTCCATCTAAAGTATAGAGTTCTATATTAAATACATGAATTTGTGATGAGGACAAGTTAAACTCAACATTAACTATTCCTGAGCTTGGATTAGGACTTATATCCAATGTTGCAAAAGGATTTATATTCTCACTATCTAAAATGAAAACCTCAGCAAACGACAGACACCCACTAGCATTTGTCGCATCAACACCCACAGAGCCAACCACCTGAGTAATGATGTGAGAAGCATTAGTAGCTCCAGGAATTGCTGCTCCGTTTTCATACCATTGATAACTGGCAAATACATCATTGACTACAAAAAATGAATCTGCTTCTGATTCTATAAGGGGCTGTTCTACCGCAACAACATCGACTAAAAGAACATCTCTTAAAGATGACTCACACAATCCATTTGAAAAGAGTACTGAGTACAAACCACTTCCATTTATTTGGAGAATTGGACTGCCTGTCGGATCACTAAATATAGACCCATCTTTGTACCAAACATATTGATACCCATCGGGTAAATCACAGTTTTCTAACTCGAACAAAGCATTTTCTCCTTCGCAAATAGTCAAAGAAAATACATCTCCTTCACAAATTTCTACTTCCATTTCATCCATAATCTCTACACAATCAGCCAAAGAACATCCTTGTTCATTTTCTAGCCAATAATGGTAAACACCCGAGGCCAAACCTTGTCGATCGAATGAGCTGTTACCATCTTCCCACAAAATCGAATATTGTTCGCCTGCAGCCTCGTAATTTATCGATACGGATGAGTTGTTTGCTCCTGGGCAGCTATTATTAATTACTTCGCTCGAGCTAGTAATCGGAGAACAAGCCGACACCACTTTTTCTATTTTCCCACTACTGATCGAAGCGATATAAATATCACCACTTAGGCTTTCACCAAAGGTACTGTAATCTTGAGGTGATCCTTGATACACTAATCTATTCCGCCAGCTATTACAATCATCTCTATGTAGTGTCCAAATCCTGCCTGAACAAAAATCGGCGTAAATGTATTTTCCAACTAAATATTCGATTTCGTTAGCTCTATAAACGTATCCTCCCGTAATCGAACAGCCATCTTCAAATTCGTTATTTAAATACACAAAAGCAGGAGGTGTAAACGTACTTTCATCAGGACAGTTAGCTACATTAAAAGTTTCAAAACCTTCATAACATCTCCAACCGTAATTATTGCCGCCTTGATTAGGAGGTTCTACAGAGATTTCTTCCCATTTGTTTTGTCCCACATCGGCCATATACATTTCACCTGTTAATTGATCAAAACTAAATCTCCAAGGATTTCTTAAACCAATAGACCAAATTTCATCTAAAGTTTCTTCATCGTCAATAAATGGATTGTCGGAAGGGATAGAGTAGGTGTCACCACTTACATCTAACCGAAGCATTTTACCCAGTAGTGATTGTTTGTTTTGAGAGTAGTTTTGTGGGTCTCCTGCAGCGCCGCCATCTCCCATGCCAATGTATAAATATCCATCTGGACCAAAATCCAAATCGCCTCCATTATGATTGTTATACGGTTGGGCTATGGTTAAGATGATTTGTTCTGAATCAGCATCAGCGACATTGGGATTAGAGCTAACTAGGAATCTTGAAATCGTTGTATTTCCTGCGCTATTGCTGTAATGAACAAAGAATCGACCATTAGAAGTGTAATTAGGATCAAAAGCCAAACCCAATAATCCACGCTCGCCAGCACCACTATTTACTTTTGCATCGATATCTAAAAAGACTTCATCGAGCACCGTACCATCACTTTCAGCAATTTTTATATATCCACTTTTTTCTACTATAAAGAGTCGATCATCTCCTGCATGAACAATATCTACTGGCTGATTAAAGCCATCAGAAAATAATTCTAATGTTATTTCTTGGGCAGAAAGCTGCATAAAAATTAATAAACAAAACAAAGTGAGAACATGAGTTTTCATTAGCATTACTTTAAACGTTTAAAAATATACGGACCTTCTATTGCGCCCCAAACTTGTTCTCCTTCAAGATTAAATCCTTGATCCCAAGAACTAATCATATTTGGTTTTACTACAACTACTGATGAGGCATAAGCAGCACCTCGCAAACTGCTTAAACAAGTTTGATCCTTGGTAGATCCCTCAAAATGATTTAAATCTATTTGTTCTAAAAAAACAGAGCATCCTTGCCTTTCTTTTAATATAGAATCATCAAAATGATCGAAGAAGGAAGGTGTGGACCATTTATTCACAAAGTCTTTCTCGTTTTCAATAGAAAACACTTTGCTTTCTATCATTCCATTTTCCTTTTGGATAATTTCATACACTCTTTGTCTATAGGGAGTTTCTTGCGCATCAAATAAGGCTTGTTCCACATATAGATAGTGTTTTCCACTCTTTATCCAAATGGGGTACATATGCAAGGATATATTATAATAAGTAGAATCCATTTTAGACTGTTCTAGACTTGAAAAAGAACCAGTCATCATAGATTTTAGCGAATCTAATGATGGGTTTGATGGCAGCTTTTGTTTAGTTTTACATTGGAGAAAAACAACTGAAAACATACCTAATAAGAGTAAATATTTAAATGTATGCATATTTTTAGGCTCTAATATAAAAATAGCTAATTGTAGTTTATCTTCTTAATCTAACTGAACTAAGCTTTACACTAAACGTCTAAATGACTTACTTCCTGTACCTCCCCAGCCTTCATATCACCTAAAAGTAGCTTGCCGATCCTAACTCTAACTAGGCGTAAAGTGGGGAAGCCGACCGCAGCGCTCATTTTTCTAACCTGTCTAAATTTTCCCTCGTTAAGTGTTACTGAAAGCCAACTGGTAGGACCATGTTTTGGGTCTCTAATTTTTTTGGCCCTAGGACCTAAGTTAGGTTCTTTTTCGAGTCGCTTGCATTTGCATGGCAAGGTTTGGTATTTCTTACCTTTAATGGCAATCTCAAGCCCATTTTGCATAAGCTCTACTGCATCTTGTGTGGCTATTCCATCTACCTGGATATAATATTCTTTTTCGACTTTTTTACTCCTTATGCGTTCACTTTCTTTACCATCTGTGGTCAGTAAAAGCAGTCCTTCTGAATCTTCATCTAAACGACCTATACTCATGACTCCAGCAGGAAAATTATGCAAGGTTCCAAGCAGTTTTTTATTTTTTCTCTTCCTTTGATTATTTACAAATTGAGAGAGATAACCATGGGGTTTATGGATAATAAAATGTCTATGATTCATCGCATTATAAACAGGTACCTTAAGGCTTTATAAATCGTCCTAAAGCTATTTTTTGGTTTGATTTATCGAGACATTGGACAAAATAATGACCACTAGGCAATGTTGTGATATCTAAGGAATTTGTAGTAACATGTATGTTTTGTTCAATGCTGCTACCATTTTTACTCAGTAATTGTATTCGATGAACATTGTCAGGCATATTTTTAAAATGCACTTTATCCTGTGAGATGCTAGGATAGATAATAAAGTGATTTGTTATCTCCTGTTTAGTAAAAACTGCTTCTTCAAGGTCTACTTGTTCTAAATCAAAAGATAAAATGCCCCTCGCAAAACTTCCTGCTACCAACTCGTTTTTTTGAATGTTGTAGGCTAAATCCCAAATTGGAATAATCGGCATATTGTCCCCCAGTCTTTCCCAGTCGACTGTTTCTTCATTTCCATTTTTGGTAAAATATACACCGCCATCTGTAGCCACAAAAAGTACCTTATCATCGCTTGCAGGATAGGCCATTATATCATTTACGGCAAAATCTGGAAGATTACCACTGATATCTTGCCAAGCCTCACCTTGATCTTTTGACACAAACACATGAGGCACGTAGTCATCATCTCTATATCCCGTAAAAGTTACATAAACAGTATTTTCATCGTGAGTTGAAGCCACTACTTTAGAAACAAAACGCCTAGGTAGACCATCCATGATTTGCTCCCAATCGTCACCATAATTTTGTGTGCGCCACACTAATCCATCCGTTGTACCCACATAAAATAGATCAGGATTTATAGGGGATTGTACGACAGTGCTAATACTATGTCTCTGCCAATCAGAATTTTCATCTGTAAGATTATCACTAATGGCCACTTGGTCCCAAACCTCAAAATCTACATCATCATATAAAATCGAATATACACGATCTGATGCTGTGATTATTTCGTTTGGAAAATGTGGACTAATTAAATATGGTGTATCCCAATAAAATGAACCTTCCAGTCCATCAGTTAAGCCAAGGAAGTCTCCAGTTTGATCATTAAGCATATAGATAAAACCATTTTGCGACTCTGCAAAAATAACCTCATCATTGGTAGGGTGGAAAGCAGGCTGGAATCCGTCTCCGAAGCCATAAACTTCCCAGTCGTTAATATTTACATTGTTGCCTCGATACGTGCCATTATCTTGTGCCCCTCCATATTGCAAATCAGGTAAATGAGGGTTATAGCCCACTTTATACAACATTCCAGTAACATTAAAGTCGATGTCTTCCCAGGAAATATTTGAAGCGTTTGAACGATAAGCCCCTCCATCAGTTCCAACATACACTTTGTTTTCGTGAAACATAAGATGATGATTATCCACATGACCTGCTGTTACATCTACCCAAGATTGTCCACCGTCTAAAGTTCTATATAAACCTACACCCAAAATAAAAATGTCATTATCGTTTAAAGGATTGACCGCCATTTGGCCAAAAAACCATGCAAATCCACCATGTGAGTTTTGAGGAAAACCATTTTCTCCGGCCTCAGTAATAGTTGTCCATGTGTTTCCTGCATCTTCTGATTTATGTAGACTCAAGAAATTTCCAGCTGAAGCAAAATTGGCAAAAATAACATCAGGGTTAGTGCCTGACATGGCCAGACCTACTCGACTAAAATCGCCTTCTGGCAAATTATTAGTTAGTGTTTCCCATGTGGTGCCTCCATCTGTTGTTTTGTAAATTCTGGCATCGGGTCCAGCAACAACTGAACGTTTATTGCTTCTTATTCTATTCCAACCAGTCGCATAAATAATATCTGGGTTGTCTGGATGGACAATCATGTCTTGTATTCCTGTAGAGTCATTTACAAACAATATTTGTTCCCAGTCATCACCTCCATTTTCACTTTTGTATACACCTTTATTATTGGATTTTCTACCAGGAATTCCCATTGCTGAAGCAAAAATGAGATCAGGGTTATTTTTATCAATATGAACTCTAGAAATGATGCTTTCTTCTTCCAAGCCTTTATTTTCCCAGCTTAAACCACCATCGGTTGACTTTAAAACTCCGTTCCCAATCCCATACATAATCGAAATATCTACATCTCCTGTCGCCACATAAAGTATGTCTGTGTTTGTCGGATCTATGGCTATATCAGACACCGCTAAGAAGGCTTCATTGTCCATTAAAGAGCTGTAAGACTGACCATTGTCTTCAGACTTATAAACGCCACCTTTGGAATAACATAGGTAGATATTTCCTTCTTGGTCAATATCGATGGAAGAAATTCGACCGCTAATATTTCCAGGACCTTGCGTTTCCCAAGAACCATCTGATCGTTGGTTTATAGTTTCTTTAACTTGCTTCGTAGCTTTCAGAAATGCCTTTTTATTGAATGAGTCTTCTGGATAATTTCTAGATAAGAAAAAAGCGGCTTCAGGATACTTTTTATCTATCAAATTTTCTGATGTATAAGACATTGTTTTTTGCTCTTTAGGTGAGCAACTAAGCAGTAATAAGCTAATGACCGACAGATAAAGTGATAATTTCATCAGTTCTTTTATTTATGGTTTTGGGGAGCGATCCAAATATAATTATTCCTGTATTCTTTTTTGGTTGCTTTATGTGAGAAGCGGGGATGGTGTCCGCTATTAGTGAAAATTTCAATAAGGAATCTCCATATAAAATCTAGACCTTTTTATTGTTTTTTGTGGCAATGTCAAAAAGTAAAGAACAAAAAACGTCTTGAAAAACATACATAAAGTTAAAGTTGGCCTCCTTTTAAAAAATTAACTTCTTAATAGAGTGACTTGGCAAAGGAATTGCCGTTTAAAAGTTATGAAATTTTGGATTACTTCGATACTTCTTTGTTTTGCTTGTTCACTTACTTCTCAAGAGTCGCTGAAAGTTAAGGTTTCGAATATCATTGAACAACAAGGTCAAATCATTCTTACCTTATATAATAAAGCGGAAGGTTTTGCAAAGTCAGGCAATGAAATTAAGAAAGTGTTGAAACAAAATTTTAAGGGAGCTAATGCGATTATTGAAATTGAGAATTTGCCAGCTGGAGATTACTCAGTCATTATTTTACATGACAAAAATAAGGATGGAGCCTGCAACTATAACTTTATAGGCATCCCCATAGAAGGATATGGTTTCTCGAACAATATTGTTCCTAGACTTTCGGTCCCTTCCTTTCAACAAACAATGTTTTCTTTTCCTCAAAAGCAAGAAATCACCATTGATTTGATTCAATAAACTAGAGTTAAAGTAATTTTTAGATATTTTTTTCTTCTGTTTATAAGCTAAAGATTCCTAGGGATTTATCATAGCCATTGTAAAGTCCCAATGCATCGCTTCTATGATTGAAACTAGACACTCAATCAGGAAATGGCACAATTTCTGCTTCGATATCTATGTTATGAATATCGAAGAAATAAACCGAAAACACTTCCTTGAAACCGACATGTATTATCGGGTAGGATATGGACTTTCATCAAAGCTGCTAGACTTTGAAAACGGTATTTTGGAGATAGAAGTAGTCATTTCTAAAAAATGGAGCAAAAACTACAATCTTACAGCTCAAGAAATGGGTCACATCTGGAAAAAATCACATCGCGAATTAAATAAAGCTATTGCTTGCAAGGTATTTATTGTTGATGCAAAGAAGTATCCTTACAAGCAACATTTAATTCACAAAGGCATAAAACCAGGTTACGATGCTAAAAAAGGCATTATTTTCCGAACGGATTATTTGAATTAAGCCTACTTTTGGATTAAGTACAAATCCATGAGACTCCTACATATCATTATTTTTATTTTTTTGGCCAATGTCGCCTCTACTCAATACGACCATCAAGCTGTATTACCGACATTAGATGGGGAAGAACTTTTATCTTCTTTAGTAGAAAACTATAAAACGATTAGCACATTTTCTTATGGAATCGCTAGAGATACATTATATGGAGTGATTTATAACGAAAATGACTCTGTATCTTGTAATTATACCGACTATACTTTGTATCTGGAGCCAGGTGCAGATCCAACGGATTTTCTATTTATGAATGACAACAATAACGGAATCAACACAGAACATGTTTATCCACAAAGTAAAGGGGCTGGAAATGGTAATGCTAAATCAGACATGCATCATCTTTTTCCTTGTAGAGGATTAGTAAACTCTGCCAGAGGGAGTGATCGATTTGCAGATATTCCAGACGAATCAACCCTTAAGTGGTTTTACAAAGGGGAAGAAATGACTTCTATTCCAGCTAATAGAGATCTATATACAGAAGATGATAACGAAAAGTTCGAACCGAGAGAATCCATAAAAGGGAACGTGGCAAGAGCCATGTTTTATTTTTATACCATGTACAAGGCTCAGGCGGATGGAGCAGATAGCGAGTATTTCGAATCACAAAGAGAAACACTGTGTACCTGGCATGATCTAGATCCTGTGGATCAGCTAGAATGGGAACGAACATTTAAGATCGCAGCTTACCAAGACGATAAGCCTAACCCTTTTGTGCTTGATTGCACATTAGCAGGAAGAACCTTTTGTGAAGTAATTGACGAAGCCTGCAAAAGTGTTCCCACTGCAAATTTAGAAGAGGAAAAAGCATTTAAGGTAAGCCCTAATCCTAGCGTAGATTTAGTCACCATCCACCCACCTGATGGTCTATCTTATGATTACTATATATCGTATGAGATCGGAAGATTTAGGAAGTTGGCTATGAATCATCAAGGTCCATTAGTCATCGAAAACTTATGCAAAGGTTTTTACTATTTAGTTATTTATCAAAACGGAAAACGAATAGGTATCGAAAAACTGGCGGCCTTTTAAATCAGCGCTGATTCTTTTCTATCAAGAAAAAGGGTAAATAGAAAATAAAGAAAAACCCCATGATTAAAACTTCTCCAGCAAAGATATAATAGGGCCATGGTCCCATAAGATCTAGAAGGGAAGCTACCTCAGGCTTTCGCATGGTATAAAAATAATTACTATCCAAAATGTAATTCAAAATCAAAGTAAAGATTAAATATCCATTGGTAACCCAAAAGGTTTGTTTAATGTCTTTAAAATTGATTCGAAGTCCATACACGAAAATGGCATAAAAAGGAAGTACATTTAAAAAGCCGTGCGTTAAGAAGTAAATAATGTAATCATAATGTGGCCAACCATTTTTGAGGTCTGGAGTAATATTGGCATTCATGGTTCCTACAAGAATCCAAAAATAAAATATACCCAACCAAAATCGATTGCGTTTGAAAAAAACAAAAGGCGCCATAATTGCTGTTAATCGACACAGATGAAATGGCAATTCGTGTTGCAAAGTAAATTCCCCATGATAAGCGGTAATTATCATTCTTAGTAAGACACCCATAAAGGGAATACAGGCCAATCCAACTCCTATGTATGTTTGTATTTTTTCCTCCTGCTTACGCGCATATAGAATAATAAAAAAACTGATTAAGCCTATAAGAAACAATGGGAACCAATGTTCAAAACTAAAATGGATAAATGTTCTTGAAGCTAGGAATAGTGACCAAAGCATAATTAAGAGGGCTCTTTTTAGGATTATTTAAATTTAGGCATCTATTTTAGCATTTTATAATTTAAAGCCTACTATACGCGTATAGTATAAGGAATTAAGTTTTTTAATCATCTTACCATTAAATTGAAAGTATGAAATTTATATACACTTTACTATTAAGTTTTTTCATAGCATTTCCTAGCCTATTTGCCGGAGAAGGAATGTGGCTACCGCTCTTACTTAAATCGTTGAATGAGTCGGAAATGCAATCCATGGGAATGAAATTGACCGCAGAGGATATTTATTCTGTTAATAAGGGATCACTGAAAGATGCAATTGTACACTTCGGTGGTTTTTGTACAGGCGAACTCATTTCATCGAATGGATTAATACTTACTAATCATCATTGTGGCTACAGCGAGATTCAAAGTCATTCAAGCTTGGAAAATAATCTATTAAAAAAAGGATTTTGGGCGGGGTCACATGCACAAGAATTACCAAACCCAGGGCTATTTGTAAGACTTATAGATCGTATAGATGATGTATCTGATAAAATATTGATGGGTGTGACCGATGGTATGTCTGATAAAGAAAGACAATCAGTTATAGATAAAAACTTATCTGAAGTAAAAGGAAACTATCAAGTAGAAGATTTTCAAGAAGTCATGATTAGACCCTTTTTCCATGGAAACCAATACTTTGCTTTTGTTACAACGGTGTATAATGATGTGAGATTAGTGGGTGCACCACCAGAATCTATTGGAAAATTTGGAGCTGATACGGACAATTGGGAATGGCCAAGACACACAGGTGATTTTTCATTATTTAGAGTTTATGCTGGCCCAGACAATAAACCAGCAGAATACTCTGAAAACAATGTACCTTATCAGCCTAAACACCATTTGCCTATTTCTTTGGATGGAGTAGCCGAAGGAGATTTCACCATGGTTTTTGGATTCCCAGGAAGAACAAACCAATATTTACCATCTCCGGCTGTAGAGCAGTTATTAAATACTTTAAACCCAGCAAAAATCAGTATCAGAGAAAATGCACTTGCCATTGTGGATAAATACATGAGATCGGATGAAAATATTCGTTTAAAGTATGCTTCTAAATTTGCTAGCATTGCTAATTATTGGAAAAAATGGATAGGAGAAAGCTCAGGATTAAAACGTACCAATGCCTTAGATAAGAAAAAGAAATTTGAGCAAGCATTGGTTGCCAAAAATGCAGATGCAAAATCTATTTTAAATCAGTTCGATAAACTATATACGGAACTAGAACCTTATGCATTAACACAGGATTATTATCGAGAAATTAGTGGCAGAAATGTGGAAGCCCTACGAATTGCAAGCCTCCTAAAAAGATTAGTAGATCGATATGAAAGTAATGGAGAAGAAGGATATAATTTGTTTAAAAACAGATTGGAACCCTTTCTAACAGACTTATATAAAAACTATGAAGCTAAAGTGGACAAAGATGTTTTTGTAGAATTAGTAAGTATGTATCGAAGTAATGTAGATCCTAATTATGTGCCTTCTTCTTTGCAGATGATGGACAAGCCCGAGCCAACATTTATGGCTTCACTAGCGGACAAGATGTACAGTGAAACCATATTAACTGATGGTAAAAAAGTGCTCGAATTAATGAATAGCAATGATATATCTTCAGTGGGGAAAACATTAAGTGAAGATCCACTGTATAATTTTGCCACAGATTGGGCAGATCATTATAATGCTACAGTAGCGCCAAAATATAATGGTATAAAAACCCAAATTGACTCATTACAACGATTATATATGGCTGCTCAAATGGAGGCATTTCCCGAAAAGAAATTTTATCCAGATGCTAATAGTACTATGAGAGTTACGTATGGACAAGTGCAAGGATATTATCCTAAAGATGCAGTAGAATATTTACCAGTAACCTACTTAGATGGAGTGATAGCTAAATATAAGCCGGGCGACTATGAATTCGACGTACCACAGAAGTTAATTGATTTATATGAGGCTGCTGATTATGGGGACTATGCTGATCCGAATACAGGAAAGTTGCCGATTTGTTTTTTAGGTTCCAATCACACAACTGGTGGAAATTCGGGTAGCCCAGCTATAGATGCTCATGGAAATTTAATAGGTCTGAACTTTGATCGAGTTTGGGAGGGTACGATGAGTGACATAAATTACGATGTTTCTATTTGTAGAAATATTATGGTTGATGCGCGATACATCCTATTCGTGGTAGACAAATTTGCAGGTGCCAGCCATTTAGTAGAAGAAATGACATTGGTACACCCTAAAGGAGTCAATACAAAAATTAGAAGATCAAGAAAGTAAAACTATGATTAGATTATTTATTATTTCAGTATTATGCTTACTCAGTATAAATGCATGTAAACAAGCATCCGCAGAAACAAATTTAGCGCAAAACCAAGTACAAACCTTAAAAGTGGAAGGGCTGGTTCAGAATGCTAATGTCTCTAAATTGGCCATCTTTAAAGAAGATGTAGTAGCTGAAGCTACGATAGGTGCAGATAAATCCTATACAGCTAGTTTTGAAGGAGTTCCGGGATATTATGAGATCATATTAGGTCGTCAAAGGGTCCCTATCTATATAAGCGGTAAAGGAACCTTAGTGGCTAATGTCGACATGCGTAATGTGATGTCACTTTCTAATTACAGCGGCGAAGGTGCTAATGAAACCATGTATCTGAGTAAAAAGCAAAAAATCACTAGAAAATATAGTGGCGCTGCAAGACAAACCTATGGTTTTGAAGAGGCAGAATTTATCAATGCCATGGAAACTCAACGTTCAGACTATGTACAACTATTAAATGAAACAACTGATTTAGATCCATCATTCGTTGAAGGCGAGAAGTTAAATATTGATTTTGGAATCAAAGCTTTTGCTGCCGACTACCAAAACGCACAGCGTTATTTTAAAAATGATCTTAATTATACTGTTTCAGACGCTTTCTCTCAAAAATATGGACACGATGATTTCGGCAATGAAGCTTTATTTACTTCATTACCTGAATATAAAACCATGGTTTATAGACATTATATAAAACCAAACATTGAAGCAAGTATTCCAGCGATGGAAAGCTTGACAAGTCCAGTGATAAAAGATGCCCTCATAAAGCAGTTGTATAATGAAATAAAACCGGGTTTTAAAGATTTAGATGTTAATATGGACAAGCTGGTTTCTTTAAGCACGGACCCATCCTTAAAAACAGCTTTATCTAACAAATATAAACAGCTAAAAAGCATTGATAAAGGGGCTCCTTCTCCAAGTTTTTCTTACAAAGATGTAAACGGTAAGGTCATAGGCTTGGACGATATGAAAGGGAAAAATGTATATATCGATGTATGGGCTACTTGGTGCGGACCTTGTAAAAGAGAAATTCCACACCTACAAGCTTTAGAAAAAGAATATCATGGAAAAAATGTAGAATTTGTAAGTATCTCTGTAGATACTCCAGATAAGGAAGCTAAATGGAAACAAATGGTTACAGATAAAGCCATGTCCGGTACGCAATTAATTACTGGAAGCGGATGGGATTCTCCCTTTGTAAAAAGTTTTTTGATCAGTGGAATTCCTAGATTTATTTTGTTAGATACAGATCACAATATTGTATCCTCTAACGCACCTCGACCATCCAGTGGTACTGGAATTAGGCAGGCGCTTAACGAACTATTGTAAAAAAAAAGCTCATGTAGAAAACATGAGCTTTTTTTTTGCTGTTTTTTTATTCTTTGATTACACGATAAGTGTTTTTCTTTCCTTCAGGATTGCTAACTACAAAGAAGTATAATCCAGCATTTGCATCAGAAACATCGAGCTTGTATTCTTTGTGCGTAGCACTATTAATATGGTCCTCTAAAAGCAATTGACCACCTATATTATAAAGCTCCAATTTATAATTAAGCTTTTTAGAATCACTTATACTAATAGTATATCTCCCGTCACCAGGGTTAGGCGAAATTACTAGATCTAGATCAAACCCTTCTTGACCTACTGAGGATAAAACAATGTTTATCGTGGTTTCGCAACCGTTTTCGTCCATAACAATAGCTTCGTAAGTATCAAAAGATAAGTCTTCGAATATTGGACTTTCTTGGAAATTAATGCCATCGATACTATAACTGTATTCTCCAGTACCTCCATCTGCTTCTAGATTTATCGTGTTTTCTTCTATCGTATAATCCAAGCTTAAAAGAGGCGGTTCTTCAAAATTTATATTGTCAATTTGGAACGTTTGGTTGTTTGCATCTCTAACATATAAGCTATAGGTTCCGGGACCATTGATGGCTAAGATATTACTCATTTGATAGTTTACACCATCTAAAGAGTATTCATAATTTGGAAAGCCTCCATCAATATTAGCTACTTCAATCAGTGCATCATCGTACACACCATGGCAAAGGATATCTTGCTTAAGGTAGTCGACATTTTCAATAGCCGAAACGTTTATGGTACTGCTAACTAAGCAACCATTGCTATCTTGTACATACACTTGATAACTACCATTATTTCCTGCCTGCAAGATGTTGCTATCCTGAAAGTTCATTCCATCTAAGGAATATGTATACACGCCGGTTCCTCCTTCAGCCATGACGGTAATTTCATTGTTAAAAGTGCTGGCAGTAAAGCTGATTTCTGTAGGGTTGTCAATGATAAAATTATCAATAATAGCTGTTTGGACAGCGTCTTGGGCATAAATAGAATATGATCCAGCAGCTAAGTTTTCAAAAACATTGCTCATCTGGAAATTGACGTTGTCAAGACTGTAAGAAATTGGTGCTAAACCACCTGTGACATCTACGACAATGGTAGCATCCATATCATTATAGCAAGCTAATACTTGCGATGCTTCGTTTACACTAATGGATAAAATTTGAACATTTATCGTCGTTTGAGAAGTAGTGGTGCAATCGTTTTCGTCGATGACCACTATTGCATAAGTATCATTAGGTAGATTTACAAAACTAGAATTGTCAGAAAAGTTACTGCCGCCATCGATACTATAACTGTAGTTTCCAGTCCCTCCATTAGCATCTATGTTGATGGTATATCCATCTGAAGTGACATTGATCTCTAATGGTTCTGGATCTATTAATTCAGTATTTTCCACTACAAAAACTTGATCAGCATCATCTTTTATATACACCATAAAAGCACCTGAAGATAAGTTTTCAAATACAGCAGAGGACTGATAATCCATACCGTCCAATGAATATTCGTATGGAGGCACACCTCCTGAAGCAAACACCTCTAAATTTGCATTATTATCTCCAGTACACAGAGGGTGAGTTGGCAATACAGTGGCATCTAATAGAGGTACACTAATGCTGATCATGGCTGAGCTTACACAATCATTTTCATCTTTGACAAAGATGGTATAATCTCCATTTTCAAGATTTTCGAATGTATTCGAACTTTGATAATCACTACCATTAATGCTGTACATTAAGGAGCCAGTTCCACCAGTTGCATTGGCAGTTATGCTAAAAAATGAAGTACTTAAGTTTATCATAATGGGTGCAGGATCATTAAGTGTAATTGGATTTCCGGCCATTACATTACCTGCTTCATCTCTAACTCCAGGAGTATAGGTGCCAGCGGCTAGACCTTCAAATAGATTAGAATCTTGATAAGGACCATTATTTAGATTATATTCATATGGTTCTAAACCTCCTGCGGCAGTGATAGAAATACTACCTGTCTCATCACCTGGACAATCTATAAACTGGTTTGTGCTGGCTGTAACTAATAAACCTTCTGTAATTATTTGAATGTCAAATAGCTGATTGGGCAACCATGCATTGCCACTACCTAATAAGTCATACTTAAAACTATCCATAGTTTGCTCACTTCCATCCTGCGTGTAACTAAGCCTTAAATTATCGATATCAGCTTGTGTAAATTGGTCCCCAATGGCCAGCTCATTACTATTAGCACCGACCTCTAAAAACAAGGACCCTGCAAATGGTAGACTGGTAAGAGTATAAATAGCTTGTGTTGGATTAGCGTCATTGGTACTTAAAAAACCATTACTGATAGCTCTGGTTTCCCCTAAATTTACGAGGAGGAGGTTTTGTTCAATGTCAATTTCTTGACTGATCGTTGTTTCTCCACATATGTCCATCGACCATGATAATAACTGACCACCATCTCCATTATAGTAATCATTTATTTCTAAAACCCAAGTACCATTATTTGGCATTTGACCTATTAGTTGATTTAAAGGATCTATTGATTGATAATCACCTTCTGCTGCAAAATCACCTCCATTGCATGTGCCTTCGAGATCTTCTGCCGTGTTTTCAGCAAAGTCACTAAATCTTAATAAAAGGTTTGACTGATCACATCCAAATCCAGAACCATCGTAGCCCAATCTATTAAAAAGTTCGATGCGTTGACCTGTGCTTTCATTGGTCAAGAATGCATCGATATCTCCAACCCATGAATGCTCGATTTCCATAGATACACTCACTTCCGAAATGGCAAATGATTCGTTTATATCGATAGAGGACAAATAGCTACCTTCTGCTTCATTACTGATCGGGATAGGAAGATCTTCTGCTGCAAATGCATCGCAACTTGAGTCTGCCGTTTGGAAACTAAAATGGATTGGAGAAATAGACATTGCACAATCATTGCTTGCGCTCACCTTCCAATAATAAACCGAAGCGATATCTAATCCATTCAGCTGGATAGTATTTGTATTGCTCGTATAACTTTGATAATTCGGCGAATTAAAGGCTGGAGTTTTATCCAGTTCGATGATGTATTCTAGTGCATTATCGATTTGAGTCCATTCTAAAACTGGATTATTGCTTATGTTTTTCGAATAATTTTCAGGGCTTTGTTGGTCAATGTTGTCCAAAATAGCTGGAATTACATTTAGTTGAATGACTTCGTTTATAGTCAGTTCGGAGTTTTCGGCAACTATGGTAAAATTATAATCATTAGGCGCTATATTAGTTAGCAGCAAGTTCACGCTCCCTGATTCGTTTACAGAAGAAGGAGTAAACTCATAAAAACCGCCTAAAGGCACAGATTCTAAACTAAAATCGATAGTTCCATCAAAAGAATCGCTGAGTTCCACTTGTAGCGTATAATTTACTTGATCACCTACGCAGATGGTTTGACTAGGCTGGTCTACAGACAAACTAAACGGTGAACTGATAGAAAAATTTTCGTCCGAAATATCAAAGAAAACATGATTCGCACCTTTGACCATTATACGGCAAGAATCACTAAATACGGCTGGCACATTAATCGTGGTGCTGCCATTGTTTGGAATATTTTCAGCCAATAAATTTGGGTAAGTAAATCCACCATCTGTTGAAAGAAATACATCGACATTAGGACTGCTCACAGGAAATTGGTCAGTGTTTGCCACATTCCATTGGATCGTTTGGGTTTCTCCAGCCGTCCAACTAACATTCGTATTTGGTATTTCGACAAGAAAAGGCCCGGCACTTTCATCAAAAGTCAATAGCATTTCAGTATTTTGTTGGCATCCACCCATAAAGTGATTGTCTCTTACCGTAAGCCTAAAACTCATATCTCGACTAAAAAATGGAAGGACCTCCCAAGTAGGGCCAACATTGTTTACTAAATCATTGAGATTTGGAAAGTATCTAGAGCCACTTGTAGTGGGACTTATCGAACGAAAAGCAGGTCCTACTGTGCTAGTCGGACTTGGAGGCATAGTAGCTACAGCTTGATCCATTTGTTCCCAACAGTAGGTTAAGACATCTTCTTCATTCGGGTCTTCTGCTTCTGCCGTGAGTACAAAAGGTGTTGCTACAGGTAAGGTGTAAAAATTACTGGCTAGACTTATAATGGGTGCATCATTGCTTATATCTTCATTAGTCCCACAATTTGCACCACCACCATTCTGTATAAAACTTAGCACTTCTCCGATACTTCCACCGTGAAAATGGTCATCACTATTGTTCTGAACATTGGGAGAACAAATACCTGCGTATCCCATGATGGTAGATGCAGACCCTGGTTCCCATGCTGTATTGCCGCTTCTATTACAATTATTATTTTGGGTGTGATTTCCACCAAACTGATGTCCCATTTCGTGTGAAACGTAATCTACATAAAATGGATCATTGATAGGATTGCCTAGTCCAGTCATAGCCCTTGCTTTAGCATTGCCACAAGGACATCTTAATGTCGCAAGACCACCGCCTCCAACACCATATACATGTCCAATATCAAAATTCTCGGAACCAATAATATTGTTTAAAGCCGTTTGGTTTTCACCCAACATGGCACCAGGATCACCATTAGTAAATGGATCTGTACTGGCATTAGTAAAAATGACTTCATCATTGTTTGCAACTAATTGCATAGTGACACCGAAATCATCTTCATATATTCCATTAACACGTACCATAGAAGTAACCACTTCTGCTAATGCATCTTCGACCGTTCCTCCATGATAATCAGTGTATTCTCCTGTTGTAGCTATTGCTAACCTATAGGTTCTTAAGCGACAATCCGAACCTTGACTCTTAGTGTCAGCAGATGTAAATGCTTCTGGAAGTTTAATGGATACATCTTCAGCACCATCTACTCCACAAGAAAAAATTTCTCTGTTTTTGCTGGTTTGTTGTTTATACTCTCCTCGACGATAGAGCTGGTAAGCTTGACCTTCTGGATTTAAATACCAAGTATCTTCATCTGGTATTTCTATAGTAGCATGGATGTTTTTATGACTGATTGAGAACCTTACTCTTTTTCTAGGATCTTGCACACCATAACCGATGTATGTTCTAATAAGAGGAAACTTAGCTTCCAAGTCAGGATGCATGACGGTACTTTTAAACACCTTAAACGACTCGAAGGTGTTAGGCCCGACGGGAAAAGATAATAAGACAGATGATGCTTTGCTCTTTTTATAGCTTTCAGCAGAGTGAAGTATATCTCTTAGGTTTTTTAAATCGAGTGTATATTCAGCTTTTACATATTGCTTTTCCTCGTTTAAGTTGCTGATGACTGGAGTAAAAAAATTAGGAGCTTGTCCTCTGATAGATTGCGTACAGGCAAGAAAGAAAAATACCTTAAGCAATGTTTTGCTAAATTTCATGTGTGTAAGTTTGATACGTCTATATTTTAAGCCATAAAATTCGTGCCGAAAAGCAGAATTTTGTGATTTCTATCCAAGAAATTGTAATTTCAAAATGATCAAAGTAAAAATAGGATTTATATACATGATTTAGCAGCATACGATAGTCCTTTATGGTTTGGTCAATGACATCTACTTATAAATTCATTAAGTTTTATGACTATTCAGCCTTTTTTGCCTTACAGTTTTACTTTTTATTTAATGCTATGTACCAGCTTGATCATAGGTCAGGAAGATTCTTCGATGCGTGGAGAGAAAGATTTACAAGAGATTATAGTCGCCTATGAAGCCTTAGAAAAGGGAGATAGTGATGGATTTTCATGGCCACAACTGGATGAAACAACATTGGCCAAAAGAAAAAGTAACTTACTAGATCTGCAAACTAGTCTTAAGGTAATTAATGAGAACGAACTGAGTAGTAGCCAGCGAGTCAATCGCGACTTATTGTTTTTAATGATAGAGGATGAAATCAATGAAATAGCCTATCAAAGCTATTTATTTCCCATCAATTCTGAAGGAGGGTTTTTAACTGAGATTTTGTATACCATTAGAGGTAAAAAAATAGACACGGAAGCATCATTTAATCAATATGTGCAAATGATCGAGGACTTACCTGCGTATATTAAGCTCAGGGAAGACCATTTAAGAAAAGGAATAATTACACGTAAGATGATGCCTAAGCTCATCGTGGAGAATTCAATGAAAAATATAAAGGGAATTCTGGAAGCAGGTCCATCTGCTTCATTTTACCTTGATCCTGTAAGTGGCAATAGAGAAAGAGAAGAAACAATCGGCTTATTGCTAAAAAAACTAGTATTTCCTGCTTATGATTCTTTATATGACTTTTTGGAGCTAGAGTATTTGCCCGAAGCGCCTCAAAAGATAGGTATATCAGAAATGGAAAATGGCCGTGAATACTATGAACAAAGGGTTAAGTTTTACACGAGTTTTGATATCAGTCCAAAAGAAGTGTTTGACACAGGGATGAGTGAAGTAAAACGCATAAGGGCAGAAATGGAAGCAATCATTAAGGATCTGGATTTTAATGGTGATTTTGAGGCGTTTTTATCATTTCTTCGTACCGATCCTCAGTTTTATGCTCAAACAGCAGAAGAATTGTTAAAAGAGGCGGCATGGATTACTAAACGAATGGAAGGGATGTTGCCTAGTTATTTTAATACTTTACCAAGAATGCCTTTGACGGTAACACCAGTGCCGGCTGCATTAGCACCGAACTATACTGCCGGAAGGTATTCTCAAGGATCTTATACAAACACAAAGCCTGGAGAGTATTGGGTAAATACCTATGATTTGCCGAGTAGACCATTATACTCTTTGCCAGCACTTAGTTTGCACGAAGGAGTTCCTGGGCATCATACTCAAATAATGCTTGCTGCTGAAATGGAAGATGTGCCAGAGTTTAGGCAAAAAATGTATTTGTCTGCCTTTGGTGAGGGATGGGCTTTGTATACAGAATATTTAGGTAAAGAGGCCGGAATTTATGATACCCCGTATAAAGAATTTGGTCGATTAACATATGAAATGTGGCGTGCTTGTCGATTAGTAGTTGATCCTGGAATGCACTACTTTGGATGGACGAGAGCAGAAGCCGTTCGATTTATGGCGGAAAACACTGCATTATCTTTTCGTGAGGTAAATTCCGAAATTGATCGATATATAGGCTGGCCAGGTCAAGCAGTTTCTTATAAGATGGGTGAATTAAAAATCAGAGAGTTAAGGAAAAAAGCCGAATTTGCTTTAGCTGAACGATTTGATATTAGGGCATTTCATGATTTAGTTTTGTCCCAAGGTTCTGTACCTATGGCAACATTGGAAAAAATGGTAGAAGCATTTATTATGGAAAACAAGTAATGGAATGCGGTCATAGCAAAAAATTACTGATTGATGTGTGTTTGTCTTTCTTAGATATAATAAAGAATAACTATCGATAGTGCTTTACGGATACATTTGTGGTAAACCAGACTTTATCATACTTAAGCATAAATCGACTTAGGCCCATCCATAATTGTTTATCTGTTTTATCTATATTTCTTCGAAGCCAAAAACCAATAGCTAAAGCACCATTCATATTGGTAATGGTATAATCGTAAGCCTGAGCGTATTCGGGTAGTGTTTGTTTATATTTATCAAGCAAGTAGTAAAATCCATTAAAATTGAGGTCTTGAAATTGGTTTTGGTAATGGGATACTTCTGTTTCATAATCATGTTCGAGCAGATAAACATAGGCTGATGCCATCATTCTAAAAAACCTAGAGAAAACAGTGTCGTAGTAGTTTTGAGCAGATTTTTCTCCAATGGCACTGCTTGGTTCAGGAATCAAATGATCGATTACCCAAGTAATAAAAACGGGGTTATAATGATGGAATTCTTGGGTTTTATTTTTAACTAAACCAAAAGGTTGAAACTCCTTGTGAGGGGCGATGAATGGTTGGTTCCCTGTTAAGCATTCGATGTTTGCTAGGTTAAACGCTCTTTCATTTCCATCTGGGCATGCTATCTTTTTTTGTTGTAAATATTCATTCAATGCCTTGGGGAAATGGCTGTACAGAAGGATACCTTTAAAGCCTGCTATATAGGTCCCTAATGGATAGGGTGAGTATTGAGTTTCATTTTTATCTGTAACGAAATAACGAGGGTTCGCATTTTCTAATGTGGATTGATAAAGATTGCTTACGTCATTTTCGGAGATACTGTATATTTCTTTTGTTTGTTGGTTTGATGATTGATTTGATTGCTTGTTACTCACACAAGCCGTACAGTAAGAACAAAGAATGAGGAGAAATAGTAGTGTCTTATGCATTATTTGCCGATTTTAATTATAAATGAGGGCATAAATGTTTAAGGATGTGGCGATTAAAAGCCAAACTATGTATGGTGCTAGCAACCATGTTTTTTGATGGAGATTTGGTAAGTACCTAATCGCAATATTGATCAAAAGCAAGCTTAAGCTAATAATTATTACTAAGGCCACGGCCATTTGGTGAAATTCGAAAAACATGGGATTCCAAGTTACATTGAGAAACCACTGAATAGCAAAGAGGCTAATGAGTGTTTTTTTGTTAGAAATGTATTCCCATGCATAAGCCATATATATCGAAAAACAGATCATTATTGTAAACCAAGCCGCTCCAAATACCCATCCAGGAGGTTCCCAAGGTGCTCTGTTTAGTGTTGCATACCATTCGGAAGCTACACCATCAGTGGTAAAAAAACTTCCCAAACCCAAGGCTAAAAAATTTATGATTAGAAATAGAATGAGTCGTTTAAACATACTTGTTCTTTTGGTTTTTAAATATGATAAAGATACATCAAGTGGCGATGGATTGTATTGTTTATTATTCACCTCCCGTAAGTTCATCCATCTTCTTATCGATTTTATCGATGAGTTTTTCTTTCAAGGCCAAGCTAGCTTGAAGTTTTTCTTCAGCTTTAATTTTAGCCTCGTCATTTTCAGCGTTTTTTATGGCTTCTTTGTTTTTTCTTATTTTTTCTTCGACTTCAGCCAATAGCTTTTTTCGTTTTTCGATGCTTTCCGCTTCTTCAGCTTTGTCAAAGATGAGTTCTTCGGCGGTTTGTGTTGTTTCTTCGATTTTTTGTCTAGGTTTTTTGGGTATAAAAACCGTGTCACCTACTTGTCTTTGATTCATAAAGTTTGGCGATACAATTTCGATGTTTGCTTGATGTAGATGGTCTAGCATGGCTCCGGTCAACCTAGATTTTGCGCTGATAATGGATTTAACATCTTGTAGCATACCATGAATGCGATAGACCACTGAAAAATCACCTAAGGATATAATATGTACAAAAGGATCAGAAAGTCCAGCTTCTAAAGCAGCTTGTTTAAGGCAAGCTTCAATTTTTGTTCGGTGTACATCATATCCTAGAGAACAATCTACACTAATAAAGGTTCCTGAAGATCTGGTTACTTTTACTGGATTTGTCACCAAGGTCATGTTAGGAAATGTGGTCAAGTCGCGGTCGACATTTTGTATTTCCGTATGAAACAATCCTTGTTCGGTAACTCTCCCAAAAGTATTGTCGACAGTAATAAAATCGCCAGGTTTAAAGCTGGCTCTCAATTTAAGTGCAATTCCAGCGAGTGCGTTACCGATAAAGGTGGTCGAACTCAAACCTAGGACAGCTGATAGCACTATGCCTATGAGGCTTGTAATCTGTCCTTTTTGCGCTGGGTCCATTGGGATAGCTAAAATAATGCTCACAAAACCTAAGAAACCTATAGTAAATAGGATGATAGACCTGATGAGTGCTTTGTCGGCTTTTCCTTTTGATTGTCTTTCTAGTAACTTTTTAGCTATTTGGAATACAAAAAGAAAAAAGATTATAGTGAGTAATGTAGGCACCCAATCTAAGAATATATCCAAAATGAAATCCATAATACGGGGTATGAATGAATGAATTTTGGTTTAGGGATTAAGTATAGAAAAGATAGGAATTGTGCAAAAAAAAGGGAGCTTGATTGTCAAGCCCCCTTTTTTGTTTTTGTTGATATTAGAATGAAAATGGTTGTCTCCACCCTAAGTTTATATTAAGAATACCTAAGCTCTTATCAGTGATGATATTTTCTATAGTATAACTTACAGGAACAACATACTGAGCAGAAATGAAAAACTTACCAAATCTCAATCCTGCTTCAGGCATAATTCCAAAGCCACTACCAGTCATTTCTTCTTGTACTTGTACTACACCATCAGCATCTGTGTAACTCCATTCAGGAGTTAACAACTGAGATACACCAAGACTAAGTCCAGCAAATGGGCTAAATCCTTCAGGCTTCATCATCCAAAGACCTTTTGCTCCAATGAATCTTGCACCAAATAAATCAATGTCTCCACCACCTGCACCGGCAAGTACTGATCTGTTTAATACTAATCCTACGCCGATATTTTCTTTAATATGGTATAAAAGATCTAATCCGTATTCGATCCCTCCGTCAAGATTTAAATCTTCTGGGTTATCACTAACACCTGAACCTCCAGGTACAGACCAACCTAATTGAGCGGAAGCAGAAATTGTGTGATCTTGCGCAGAAAGTGATGCAAAACCAGCAAAGAACAATGCACTAAATAATATTAATTTTTTCATGTTTAAGTTTTAATTAAAAAGTTTGTTCATATATAAAAGATTGTAATATACAAACATCTTATAAACACAAGTAATGGATTGATTTTTTTAATTCGTTAAAACCAAATTTTGTCAGAGGAAGAATAGCGATTGTATGAGAAAAGAAAGGCTTTTAAAAAATGTAAAAACCCTGCAAATAAAATGAATTGCAGGGTTTTTTAGTTGACCCACTAGGACTCGAACCTAGAATAACGATACCAAAAACCGTTGTGTTGCCAATTACACCATGGGTCAATCGGCTGCAAATTTATAACAATTTATTTTGATAGCAACTACAAGCATTAAATTTTTTGATAGATATGTTTTAAGGCCCGAAATTCTTCATTAAAGTCCATACCGTAGCCTATGACAAAACCATTATCTATTTCAGAACCTATAAAGCGGAGAGGAAGTTTGTGTTTCAGTGCGTCAGGCTTTAGTAAGAAAGAACAGATATCTAAACTAGCTGGTTTATCAACTTTGAGAGTTTCTAAAAAGTAGGCCATTGTATTGCCGGTATCTATAATGTCTTCAATAATTAATATGTTTTTATTTTCTACATCTGTTTCTAAAGGAACATCACATTTAATGGTAGCTTTTGCTGTAAAGCCATCATAGGAGGTAAATTTTACGAAATGAACTTCATGGGATACATTAAGCAGTCGACATAAATCAGCGGCAAAAATATAGGCTCCTTTTAATACAATAATGATGGTTAACTCCCTCCCTTCATAATATTCATTAATCTCTTCTGCAAGTCTTGTTACTTGATCTTTGATTTGGAATTCGGTTAGAAGAATTTTAAAATCGTAGCCTTTTACTTTTATATTATTATATTCCATATTGATCAATTAAATATACTAAACTTGTCATCGCAGCGGCACCTAACTCTAATTCTCTTTGATTTACATTTTCTAGAACATCTGCGGCCGTGTGGTGTAAATCAAAATACCTAGCATTATCTACACGCAAACCGATGAGTATTCCTTGTTGGCTTTTCAAAGGATTAATATCAGCACCACCGCCCCCTTTCTTTAAATAAAGGTCATAGGACTCTAAAGGTTCAAACAGCGTATTTAAAGTCTTAAAGTGCTCGATAAAGACGGATTCTTCAGCAGTGCAACTAAATCCTCTAGGCGTAAACCCACCGCCATCAGATTCTATAGCTGCAATGTGTTTTTCACCGAGATCATTGGATTGTTTAGCGTAGCTTAGGCCTCCAGCTAAACCATTTTCTTCGTTCATAAATAACACACATCGTATGGTTCTTTTGGGTTTGTAATTCATGGATTTTAGTGTTTCTAAAACCGCCATTGACTGGGCACAACCTGTTCCATCATCATGAGCTCCTTCGCCTAAATCCCACGAGTCTAAATGACCACCTACCAGAATAATCTCATCGGGAAAATCAGATCCTTTGATTTCACCCACTACACTATGGCTTAATTTTTTTTCAAAATTTTCAGCATCACTAAAAACACTAATCTGAACATTTGGATCTTTTTCTATTTGATCAGACAAGTACTCTGCATCTTTGGTGCTTATGGCTAACGCAGGTATTTTATATATACTATCATATACGGTAACGCCTGTATGAGGCAAATCATCAATCAGTGTAGTCATAGATCGCACTAAAGTAGCTTTAGCACCAAACTTTGCTGCTTTAGTTGGCCCATACACCCGCTGATCTACAGCTGCACCATAAGCATGACCAGTACTTAGCAAAGTAGGATCCATAGGTCGATTAAAGAAGACTATATTGCCCTCTATTTGATCTTTTCCTAGTTTTTCAAGGCTATCGAGGTGCTTAACTTCAATAATTTTTCCTGTGATAATTTTTCCATTGGTAGACACAGAATTACCTAAAGGAGTACAGTTTAGTTGCATTTCTTTACCATCAATATCAAGGCTTACTTTAGATGCATTATGGTGTTCCCAGTGTGGCACCATACATTCGACCTTATATACTCGGTCAAGATTTAAGGCTTCCAAGTTAGTTTTTACGTATTCTACACCTGTTGCTGCTCCTGCAGAACCTGATAATCTTGGCCCTACATCCTTACATAAACCTCTGAGATATTCGTAGGTTTTAGCATCACTCAAGCTGTAATTGTAAATTTCTTTGATGTAGAATGCATCATCATCATTTTGAGAAAATAAAAAAACATTGCTTTGTAAAACAATAAGACAAGCAAATATTAAGTTACGATTCATACAAGATTAAATTATTAGTACTAAGTTATTATTATAAATACAAAGATTGTTTTAATATTGCTTTAAGCATAAAAAACAATGCTAAGAATAATTTTGGTTTCATTTGGTTAGGGTAGAGGTAATACTGAGGAGTATTACCTCTTTTTATTTTTTACAATAAATTGAAACTTTCCTGTAATTTTACGTCTTAATACTAAAGCCAAACAAAACCAGATTAATTGATTAATCTATTATTTCCTTTACTGACCAAAGATATCCCCAAGGCGATGTCCGATGAGGATATTGTCAAGGAGTACTTAAGTACACAAAATGTTGCCTATTTTGATGTCTTGTATAAAAGATATTCTGGAAAGATTTTCGGAAAGTGTATTTCTCTATTAAAAGATGAAGAAGACGCAGAAGATTCAGTACAGGAAATTTTTATGAAGATCCTACTTAACATGTCAAAGTTTAGTGGTAAGTCAAGATTTTCGACTTGGATTTATTCCATAACGTATAATTACTGTATTGATAGAATAAGAAGAAAAAAGAAAGATCCGAGTTTGTTAGTTGAAGATTTATCGAATCATGATGTACCGGAAGATGTAGATGATGTGTTTTTATTGGAAATGGAAATTGGACGATTAAAAGTAGTACTCGATGAGATCCCTACCAAAGACCGATCGATATTACTAATGAAGTATCAAGACGAAATGAGCATCAAAGAAATTGGTCATTTGCTTGATAAGTCTGAAAGTGCAATCAAAATGAAAATTAAACGAGCTAAACAAAAATTTAAAAAAGTCTATTCGGAAATTTATAAGGAAGCAGTTTAATGGCAGAAGAAAAAAAACATACTACAAAAAAAAATAGCTTCAAAGAACTTGAGAGGTTGCAAGCCGAGCAATACAAGAAAAACACAGATGCTGTAGGCAGCAGAGTGAAAGGATCCTTAGGTACCATAGGCTTAATCTCAGAAATTGTTGAACTATATTTTTCGCGAATAGTCGATGTGTTTTTAAAGCTCAGCGCAGCTCCCGAAACACCTATAAATAATGTAGAAAAAGAAGAAGAGGAATAATATCTTCAACCAGTCAAAACAATACAAATGGAATATATTTTAGGACAAATTAACTTCTCAGAATCTTTTGGAGAATTACTCACAAGTTTTTTAAAAGGAGTCCCTGGTGTTTTGTATGCTATCATTATCCTTGTTGCAGGCCTAATTATTTCTAAACTTTTAGAAAAGGTAACTAAAACAACTTTAGTTAAGCTAAAAGTGGATCAGCTGGGTGAACAAATTAATGAAATAGACATCATCAATAAAGCCAACATTAAGTTTAGTATCAGCAGTTTGGTAAGTAAAATTTTCTACTATTTTGCCATGCTCTTTTTCATGGTGGTAGCAGTGGATGTTTTAAAAATGGATGCAGTGTCCGAGTTGGTAATGAGTATTTTTCATTTCATCCCTAAATTGATTGTTGCCTTAATTATTTTAATTTTCGGAATTTTGCTTGCAGATGGTCTAAAATCCATAATTTTAACCGCTTGTAATTCATTAAATATTCCTTCTGGAAAATTAATTGCAAACTTTGTATTTTATTTTTTATTTATCAATGTCTTGGTCGTAGCTGTAGCACAAACAGGCATTCAGACTGATTTCCTATCTACTAATATTTCGATATTAATTGCCGGTGTTGTTTTTGCTTTTGCCATTGGATATGGCTTAGCAACAAAGAGTACAATGGCTAATTTTTTAGCTTCATTCTACTCAAAATCAAAATTTAACATCGGAGATTTAGTGACTTTTGACGGAGTTCGAGGTCAAATAATTGATATTGATAATTCATCTATTATCCTTAAAACCGAATCTAGTAAGGTTATTATACCGCTCAGTAAAATGGCGGAAAATAAAATAGAGATTCATAACTAATTGTTAAACAAAGAACTTTAAAACTTAATTTTTAATCATGAAAAAACTAATGTTATTATGTGCACTTTTTTGTGCATTTGCAGTAAACGTTTTTGCTCAGGAAACAGCAACACTTGATGAGTTAAAAGCTATGAAAGCGGAAAAAGAAGCTGTTCAAGCTGGTATCCAAGCAGAAATTGATGCACTAGAGAAAAGAATTTTAGAATACCCAGGATGGACTATGGGCGCAGGTGTGCTTTTCGGTTTAAACTTTGGTGGTTTAAACAACTGGTATTATACTAAAGGAAGTCCATCAGAACAGAGTTCAAGAATTTTAAATATTGGTCTAGGTGCCTATGCTAATTACAATGCAGCTAAATACTATTGGAGAAACAGTTTAGGAATTGGCTGGTCAAGAAGTAATACAGTGTTTGGAGACATTGAGCAGCCAGCCATTGAACAAGGAAACTTAAATCTTACTTCTTTAGCTGGGTATTATTTGTGGAGTGATAAACTTGCCGTTTCTGCAAGAGCTAATTGGACAACTATATTGTTTGATTTATCTCCTGGTTCTGTAACAGCATCAGCTGGTTTATCTTATACTCCAATGAAGGATTTGGAATTTTGGGTTCATCCATTAGGTTACCAATGGAATTACCCTGGTGATGACTTCACTTCAACTCCAGGTGCGTCTTTTGGTGGTTCATATACTGGAACTATTTACAAAGGAATTAAGTGGACTTCGACTCTTGCTGGGTTTTACTCTTATGTTGATGATGAGGAAAGAGGGTTTACTTCTCAAGATTTATTCAATTGGAGATGGACAAATGGTTTTACTATTGACAATCTGTGGAATGGAATTGGAGTTGGTTTAATGGTAGATTTAATTCAGAACAAACAACTTGCAGCTGATTATGGAATTACTGAAGCAGCTGACTTAGGTGTTATTCAGTCTTTATACAACTTAGGTTTTACATACTCTATTTCTAAATAATTTAGAATAGTACTGATAAAATTAAGGCTCATCCATACGGATGGGCCTTTTTTGTTAAACAATTGAGTATCTTCCGACTTCTTAAAAACTATTTATTATGTCGGAAAAAAAGTTGTTTTTATTGGACGGACACGCACTCGTATACAGAGCTCATTTTGCTTTTATTAATCGTCCACTAATCAACTCAAAAGGAATAAATACTTCAGCTATTACTGGATTTGTACGTACGCTTTGGGATTTAATGAAAAACCAAAACCCAAGCCACATAGCGGTAGCCTTTGATCCCAAAGGAAAAACGTTTAGGCATGAGCAATACGAACCATATAAAGCTAATCGCGATGCCCAACCAGAAGACATTACGATAGCTATGCCTTATATACAATCCATTGTAAAAGCTTTCAATATTCCCATCTATATGAAACCCGGCTTTGAAGCGGATGATGTTATAGGTACATTGTCCAAGAAAGCTGAAAAAGAAGGGTTTAAAGTGTATATGGTCACACCAGATAAAGATTATGCTCAACTGGTTTCTGAAAACATTTTTATGTATAAACCATCACGCTCTGGAAATGGGATCGAAATATTGGGTGTACCAGAAATCTTAGAAAAGTGGGATATTGCTCGAGTAGATCAGGTTATAGATATATTAGGTTTGCAAGGCGACTCTGTCGATAATATTCCTGGCATACCTGGTATCGGAGCTAAAACAGCGGTAAAACTGCTAAAACTATATGATTCTGTGGAAGGGATTATAGGAAATGCTCACGAGTTAAAAGGTAAGCAACAAGAAAAAGTGATTGCTTTTGCTGACCAAGGTCGATTGTCAAAACAGTTAGCAACCATAGATATAGACGTACCCATAGAATGCAATTTGGAAGATTGCCTCATAAATGAACCCAATAAAGATGATTTAAAAAGCATCTTTTCTGAATTAGAGTTTAGATCTCTTGCTACCCAAATTTTAGGAGAAACCGAACCGAAACAAGCTAGCTTATTTGGAGGATCGCCTGCTCAAAAATCCAATACACCAGCCACCACTTCAAACCAAAATTACAGTGTAGCCAATAAAAATATTGAAAACACAAAACACGAGTATACCTTAGTTAATGACGAAAAAGCGATGAAACAACTGGCCGCAACATTGGCCCAACAAAAAGAAATATCGTTTGATACCGAAACAACAGGTATAGATGCAAATCAAGCAGAATTAGTAGGCCTAGCGTTTAGTTTCGAAAAAACGAAAGCGTACTATGTGCCCATACCAGAAAATCAAGAAGAAGCAAAAGCTATTTGCGCTCTTTTTAAAGAAGTCTTAGAAAATAAGGACATCATCAAAATTGGACAAAACATAAAATATGACAAGTTGATGATGAAATGGTATGGTGTAGATGTAGCAGGTGTCAGTATTGACACCATGATTATGCACTATTTAATCGAACCAGATCTTCGACATAAATTGGATTACTTATCCGAAAGTTACCTCGACTATAAGATGGTGCCTATTGAATCACTGATCGGAAAACGAGGAAAGAATCAACTCAGCATGCGCGACATTGATGTAGAAAAAGTGACGGAATATGCAGGAGAAGACGCAGATATTACCTTACAAGTAAAGGAAGTCATCGAAGAAAAAGTCAAAGAATTTGAGGTACATGATATTTACTTAAAAATAGAAGAGCCCCTTATTGATGTCTTAACACAAATAGAATACAATGGGGTAAGAATAAATGGAAAATTCTTAGAAGACTACTCAAAAAAACTGGCTAAGTCTATACTAGAAAAGGAAAGTAATATTTACAAAAAAGCGGGAGTGGACTTTAATATTGCTAGCCCTAAACAAGTAGGCGAAGTGTTATTTGATCGCCTCAAAATACCTTATAGATGGCGTAAAAACAAATCCGGAAGCTATTCCACGGATGTAGAAAAGCTAACTGAACTGTCTTACGAACATGAAATAGTCAATGACATTTTAGCCTATAGAAAGTTTAGTAAATTGAAGTCTACTTACGTAGATGCGCTTCCTCTAATGATCAATCCTCGAACGGGAAGAGTACACAGTAACTTTAATCAGGCGCGTGCGGCCACAGGAAGGCTCTCTTCAGAAAACCCCAACTTGCAAAATATTCCGATCAAAACTGAGGAAGGTAGGCAAATTCGAAAAGCCTTTATTCCGAAAGACGAAAACCATATCCTGCTTGCTGCCGATTATTCGCAAATAGAACTAAGGTTGATAGCGGATATTAGTAAAGAACCTACTATGCTTGCTGCATTTAATGCAGGACAAGACTTCCATCGTGCGACAGCAGCCAAGGTCTATGGAGTAGATTATGATGCGGTGACAGACGAACAAAGAAGAAATGCAAAAACGGTCAATTTTTCTATTCTATATGGCGCGGGAGCAACCAATCTTTCTCGACAACTAGGCATCAAACGGGGCGAAGCCAAAGAACTTATAGAAACCTATTTTTCAGAGTTTAAACTGCTCAAGGAATATATGGATGGTGTGGTACAGTTTGCCCGAGATAATGGATTTGTAAAAACCATGATGGGCAGAAAGAGAACACTTAGAGACATTAATTCAAGAAATGGACTTATAAGAAGTACAGCCGAAAGAATAGCCGTAAATACACCGATTCAAGGTTCGGCTGCAGATATGATTAAGCTGGCAATGATAGATATCCATAAGGTGCTCAAAGACGGCAATTATCAAAGTAAAATGATTATGCAAGTGCATGATGAATTGGTTTTTGACCTTCATAAAGATGAGGCAGAGGAGTTAAAAGTGATCATCGAACAAAAAATGAGAGAAGCCATGCCAGGTTTAGAAGTGCCTATACAAGTAGGAATGGGAGAAGGTTTAGACTGGTTAGAAGCACACTAATTTTAATAAAAAAGCTTGTTTTATATATGTCGAAAAGGCATTATATTAATTTTGCATACAATTCAGCGATTTCTTACCACTGTAAGATCGCCTTATGATATTAATTATAATCCATGAGCATTAAAAAAGAGCTTTTAGTTTACAATAGTTTAACTAGGAAAAAAGAAGTATTTAAACCGATTAATGAAGGGTTTATAGGTATGTATGTTTGCGGACCTACGGTATATAGTGATGTGCACTTAGGTAATGTTCGAACGTTTGTTGGTTTTGATATCATCTATCGATTTTTGTGCTATCTGGGTTACAATGTCAGGTATGTGCGAAACATTACAGATGTAGGTCATTTATTGGATGACGGTGAAGATCGTATGTCCAAAGGGGCAAAGGCGGAAAATTTAGAACCCATGGAAGTAGCCCAAAAATACACCAATGGCTTCCATGCCATGATGAGCATTTTTAATGCAAAAAAACCAAGCATAGAACCTAGAGCGACAGGCCACATATTGGAACAAATAGAAATGGTCCAGGCAATCATCGATAATGGCTTCGGTTATGAAGTCAATGGTTCAGTATATTTTGACACCCTTAAGTTTGCGCATGAGCGTAAAACATATGGCAAGCTTTCAGGTAGAGTTATCGATGAATTAATGGCGGAATCTAGATCTGACCTCAAGAATCAATCCGATAAAAAACATCCATCTGATTTTGCTATTTGGATGAAAGCAAGCGATGATCATTTGATGAAATGGAACTCTCCATGGTCAGTAGGGTTTCCTGGGTGGCATTTGGAATGTTCTGTTATGAGTACTAAGTATTTAGGTAAACATTTTGATATTCATGGTGGTGGAAATGATCTAAAGTTTCCGCATCACGAAAACGAAATCGCTCAAAATGAAGGCGCTTGTAATTGTAGCCCATCCAATTATTGGTTACATACGAATATGCTTTTAATGAATGGTAAAAAAATGTCGAAAAGTGATGGTAATACCATTACTCCTGAAGCACTTATGTCTGGAGACTCTCCACATGTTAGCCAAGGTTATGACCCAATGGTTATTCGGTTTTTTATGCTACAAACTCATTACGCATCGACATTAGACATTTCAGATGACGCATTAAAAGCTGCCGAAAAGGGATACAAACGACTCATGCAGGCTAATCAAGTACTCAATAAATTAGAAACCACTGCTACAGGTAATGGAGAAGATGCTGAGGTGCTCCAATTAATCGAGGCCACATTAACAGATATGTGTGATGATTTTAATGCTCCTAAAGCTTTGAGTCGCTTATTCGAACTAGTTCCTAAAATAAACTCATACAAAGAAGGTCATTTAGATGTTAATCAATTGTCAAAAAGCACTTTAGATGCATTAAAAGCTTTATTTCATGAGTTTATTTTTGATGTGTTTGGCTTAAAGGACATTTCTACTGGAGGTTCTGAAAGTGCTCACATAGTAAATGGCCTTATGGAGTTAATCACTGATTTACGCCAAGATGCAAGAGCCAATAAAGACTGGGGAACTTCGGATAAAATAAGAGATAAACTGACTAGCCTCGACATACAGCTTAAAGACGGAAAAGACGGTACAAGCTGGCTAATAAATTAATTTTTTTTGCACGATCAATATCAACCATGAAGTATTTACACTATTCTGCGTTCAGTATAATAAGTTTGTTTTTAGTTATTTCATTATCATCTTGTAAAGATGATGCTAAACCAACGAATAAAACTGCGACACCGACGCCTACTAAAATCAGCATACCTGCTTTTAATCAGGACTCCGCCTACTATTTTGTAGAAAAACAAGTAAGTTTTGGTCCCAGAGTACCTGGTAGTAAAGAGCATGAGGCATGCAAAAACTGGATGGTAAGCGAGTTTAAACGATTTGGTGCCTCTGTAATAGAGCAAGATTTTGAGGCAAGTATTTTCACTGGAGATGTTTTAGCTTCTACTAATATTATTGCCCAATTTAATCCAGAACACAAAAAACGAGTAATCTTATCAGCACATTGGGATTCTAGAATGTTTGCAGAGGAAGATAAAGATGCTAATAAAGTCGATGACCCCATTCTAGGTGCGGATGATGGAGCAAGTGGAGTAGGAGTGCTCATGGAAATTGCTAGAACCATGTCTAATAATGACATTGATCTAGGTGTAGACATTGTTTTGTTTGACGCTGAAGATCAAGGGAAAAGAGGCCCAAATGAACCGATAACCAACTGGTGCATTGGTTCACAATATTGGTCAAAAAACAAACATAAGCGAAACTACAAAGCGAGATACGGTATCTTATTGGATATGGTTGGATCCAAAAACCCAAGATTTGGAAAAGATCAAGTGAGTAAAGAATATGCAGGACTGATACAGCAGAAGGTATGGGATTTAGCGCGAAACATGGGCTACACAGATATGTTTGTAGATGAGTTTACTGGAGCCTTAACTGATGATCATTATTTCGTAAATGTAATAGCTGGTATTCCTATGATAGATATTATCAATCAACCTAAAGGATCAGAAACTGGATTTATGCGTCATTGGCATACGCATGGAGACAATATGGATATCATCGATAAACGTACATTAAGAGTGGTTGGACAAGTAGTTACAGCGGTTATTTATAAAGAATCCGGCAATCAATTTTAACTAAATATGAAATTTTTATACACCTTATTACTGGCTGTTTTTTGTTTCAATGTTGGGATTTCCCAAAGTGTAAAGCGACCACTGATCACCAAGCGGACTGCTACTTGGTGTCCCAATTGTGGTGCTTGGGGATGGACTTTTATGAAGGACGTAATCAATGAAGTAGAGAGTGACGCTTTAGTAATAGCCACGCATTTTAGTGGAGAATTGCAAGACCCATTAAACCAAGATATAGCTGACGCCTTTGGTGGGTCTGGACAACCTCAATTTTTTCTTAATGGAGAAAATCAAGGAGCTAATGCCAATAATACTGCTGATAAATTAGTGCAAATCAGAGAAAAAGTAAGTCAAATTAACGAAGAAAATGCGGAATTTGAAATACAGCTCAGTGCTGAATATGGCACCCAGGACAATGGTGATTATGCACTTTATGCTAATGCCAATGTGTTAGTAGAAAACCCCTTAAATGACGGCACCTACACTCTAGGTGTTTATTTGGTCAGAGATGATATAAATGCTATACAATCCGGCCAATCAGGTACAGTGGATCATTTTAAAATATTGGCTGGAAATTTTACAGAAAGTAGTTTTGGGCCTGAGATTTCATCTGAATCAGGCACTGGTGGTGAAATTACTTTTGTATTGTTTCATAATACAGATATCGATTTAGAAAGATCTCAAGTGGCTGTTATTATATGGAAAGATATCGATGGACAAAAAGAAGTGGTCAACACCTTGTCTGCTGATTTTTCTGAAATAATAAGTGATAATATAGATATATCTACATCATCTACCATCGCTTATCAAATGGGTGATAGAAGTATACACATTGAATCAAGTACAAACATTCAAGATGTAAAACTTATAGATTATTCAGGTCGATTAATAATGCATCGTCAGACTGACTCAAAAGCTATAAACATACAAGCCAGCAACATTTCGGAAGGCCATTACGTATTGCTTATACAAACAAAAGACGGAACGCTAAGAAAGCAAATCTTCATTCGATAAGTAAAAAAGAGTGGGTTAAAACCCACTCTTTTTTTAACTGATTTATTTAGCTAAGGCGACTATTTAATCTCGATATTCCCCTTCGTTCCTTTTATAGGCTTCATCACGTTTAGTTGAATGGATAAAATCCCATTTTTGTAGGCTGCTCTGATGGAATTTGTATCTGCCATTTCAGGAATTGGGATACTTCTTGATGACTGAGCATATTGATACTCTTTTTTCAATGTTTTCACTCCTTCGATCTCAGCCTCTTCTGCATGTACATTGACAATAAGGTGATTTTCTTCGAGTTTGATGGCTATGTCTTTTTTGGTCAAGCCTGGAATAGCTAGCTCATAGATATAGGCATCATCTAGTTTAATTACATTGCAATCAATGCTTGTTTTAGTAAATTGACTACTCATTGATTGGTGAATACCTGACTGTAAGAAGTCATTAAAGAGTTTATTGATGTTTTCTTTATTATAATTCATTTTTTCTGCTGTTTGTGAGTTACTTAATTTTGATGTCTTTAGGAACGAATGCTGGTTTTTTAGCTAAAGTGATTTGTAAAATTCCGTGCTTCATTTCCGCCTCTATGTTTGAAGTATCCACCGCTTTGGATAATTTAAATTTTCGTTGCGAAGCACCATAATTAAACTCTCTTCTGATAAATTGTTCTTTATCTTCTTTCTCAGGTTTATTAACAGAAACGATAAGCACTCTGTCCTCTATCTCTAGACTTAACCACTTTTTATCAATACCAGGCATTTCAAGATTGATTAAATATTTATCATCTTGTTCGGCAACATTTGCGCGGATAAATGAAGGGAGTTTTTCAATGACTTTTTCTGCCTCTTGAGCTACATCAAAAAAATCATTTAACAGGTGGTGAAAGATTCCTAGCGAACCAAAAGCATTTTTAGAATTACGATGTGTGTATCTCATGTTTGTTGTTTTTTTTGTTATCAATTACAAACAACTAACATCAATAGACATACCATCTGGTTTTTAATGCCAGAAAGGCTAAAACAACTCATAAAACAGTGACAAAATGACAAAATATTTTAAAAAAATATGCCAAAATGGCAAAGCTATATTTTTATAAGTTTCTCTACGACTGATTTATTCACACCATTTGAGAGTTTAATGAGATACACACCTGGTCTAAAGTGATCAGTGTTTACCGAGTTTAAGCCAGCGTCTAAAGTTTTAAACATCAATCGTTGCCCATTTAGTGTAGAGACTTCTAGTTGGGTAGATTCGTTGGTCGTAATCTCTATCGTCGATGAAAACGGATTGGGTGACAATGTAAAATGTAAGCTTTGTTCGTCTTCTGTAGTACTCATCATATTATCTAAAAGACCCGATCTTGGTCCTTCTAGCATAGCTCTCATCAGGCCTACTTGTTGATTAGAAAACATATTTTGACAACTCTCTACAGAGTAATCCATATAATTTTCTATCATGTCAGGCATCATATCTTCCAGGCAAGAGTCTTTTTCGTGCAATGATTCACAACTTGGAATATCGGCTGTTTGAGTTTGCGAATTAGTACCTGCAGAAGGAGTATCTTCTAAACCATCATCCATCATACAATCGCCATCTCCCCAAATATGTCTTAGGCCTAGATAATGACCTACCTCGTGGGTGGCTGTTCTACCTTTATCAGACAAGCCGGCTAAAGGGCCATTAAAAGGATTGTTTCTCCCAAAGGCTTGATAATGAACAACGACTCCATCTTTAGCTTCTATGTCATCAGGTATGGTTCCTGCAGGCCAGTTAGGAGCGCCCACTGGAGGATAAGCAAAACCCAATAAAAAGGGTAGGTCTTCGCCAGTTAAGTTTACTGCTAAATTACATACCCAAATGTTTAAGTAGCGTTCAGTATCCCATGGCTCTATACCTCCTGTAGTGCTACTTTTCATCACATCTAAGTCAAAACCTCCCAAGGATTCGAAGATACATTCTAATTGTTCGTCCGTTACTTCTGGATTTGTAATGTCCACACCACACTCTATCAGCGCAGCCAGCAAACTGGCTAAGTCTAACTCTACAAAAGACTCTTTATCTGTTTGTGTCCTTGTAATACCAGATGTAGGGTTCCCATCAGGATCGACATTGGCCAAAACAAATTCAATCTCTGCATCTGCTGCGACGGGAAGGAAAATTTCTCTAGTCAAATCTTTATCTGGATTTTGTCTTCTAAAATCTTCATTGAGTACTTCAATCTGAGATAAGATTATTTCGTCACTTAGGTTTTGATTAGCATTATTGTACAATACGTGGACGACCACTGGAATTTCATACACGTCTCTGGTCTGAGATGCATTTTCTAGCGCATAGTCATAGGTTTTTTTAATCAATTCTTTCATACCGGGATAGGAAGCTTCAAGCGACTCTTCTACTAATGTGGATCCACATTTGTGCACTTGGGCGGAAAGATTACATAAGAAAAAACAGCATATAATGGTGAGTTGTAAAGTTTTCATAGTCCGTATAAGTTTATCTTTAAACTTAAGGATAAAAACTTGAATTTTGAAAAAGGGGGAAAACTTAACATAAACATTTTTAGTCCTTTACGGAGTTATTTCCTTTAATTGAGCATTAAAACCTATCTCTTAATTTAAGAAAAGGAAGTTCTATGTATCGGTATAGACCGGAACCAATTACTATGACTAAAACCCAGTAAATGGCATACCACATGCATCCTTCCGTCGGACTATGTATAACTACATGCTTTTTTATTAATTCACTAATAAGCGCTAAATTGATTAAATACATAGAATAGGATATCAAACTGATATGTGTAAGCCATTGCCCAATAACAGATTTAAAATTTTGGATGGATGACGCGAGTGGCAACATAAACATGGCGGCTATTGATGTTCCATTTAAATAAAAGCTTTGCGTCCAAAAATCACTGGCTTGGCGCGGAATATAAGCGATTAAAAACATGAGTGCACATCCTAGCATAAAATAAAGCCATACATTCCAAGTCCAGAATCTAGGATAGTAGTGCTTAATATAGGCTGCTAAAACTCCATAAATAATAGAATCGAGCCGCACAATGACCACTTTCCGGACACTAACATCCCATACAGAACCCGTTAAATTAGGATCAAACAGATACACTCGATAAATGAGGGGTAAGATAATCAACAGTAAAATGGCAGCTAAAATGCTAGATTTTGAGGCTCTAAATCTAAGTAAACACAATAAGATTGAAGGAAAAATAATGTAAAACCATTCTTCAATAGATAAAGACCAAGACTCCCAAAAGAAGCTATGAAATGAGCTATTAAAATTGTGAATAAAAAAAATAAACTTCCAACTAAACTCGTCTATTTTATCAGCATTAAGGCCATAATAAGCAAAAGCAACATTGGCCAATAAAATAACATAGTACAAAGGCAAAGTTCTAAACCACCTTCTTTTCCAGAAATGAATAAGTTGCTGTAGACTAAATCGATAGCTACTAGATGTGATGCTGCGTATTAAAATACCCCCAATCAAGAAACCACTTAACACAAAAAACAATTCGACGCCGTCGATCAATTTAATCCAAGGCATATTTTCCAAGATAGACCCTTGCAACAAATAACGCCCATGCGTATGAACCACTAAAATGATAGCGATCGCTCGGTAAACATCAAGACCATAAATTCTTTGTTGGGAATTACTCACCTACACAAGTTAACTTATATTTTCTCCTTGTCGAACACTTTGTAGGCTTCAAGCTAATTTAATTTATTGCTTGGTTAGAAGTCTTATTTTCGTGGAATTTTAATTTTGTAAATGTTATTTTTTACCGTCAATTTTGAATCAATCAACCAAGGGTTATAATATTTAAGCATTCGGTAGCTAAGACCATATTGTTTAGCAAAAACAGCCCAGTCACTAACCGTTTTGTCCACAGTAACTTCATAGCAGTTATCCATAGTTTCGTACTTTTCGTGTGGGTCTACATAAAAACCAAAATCTTGAGGACTTTTTATGATTTCTTTCAATGCCAGGAGCCTAAAAACATAGCGCGATGTTTCTTGATTTAAGTTTAGATTATAATAATTGGTTTCGTTTTGTTGATTCATAACAGAACGATATTTAGTAGGTCCCACATTATAGGATGCAGCCGCATTTGTCCAACTATCAAAGCGCTTATGTAACTGCTTCAAGTATTTGCATGCAGCTCGAGTAGATTTTTCTATGTGGTATCTTTCGTCTACTTCGGAATTAACTTCTAAATTAAATTCTTTTGCGGCTAATTTTCTAAACTGCCAAAAACCTTTGGCTCCAGCTGAAGATCCTACGTTTCTAAGCCCGCTCTCTGCAATGGCTAAATATTTAAAGTCATCAGGTACACCTTCTTCACGAAGTATTTTTTCGATAACAGGTAAGTATTTATGCGCTAATTTTATGTTTAGTAAAGTCGAAGAGTGCCAATAGGCATTGACGGTCAGCTCTCGATCCAATCTTTCTTTTGTATCCATATTGATCGGCATCGGTTCACCAGCAAAATTGATGCTTGGTTCCATCTCTATGCTTTTTATAATTTGCGGCAAAGCTGAGCGTATTCTTTCACTGACTGAGTTGTTTGAAAAAGCAGTTAGACCTATTAAGGTGATAAATAAAAACTGTATCATCAAACTGAATAATCCTATTTTCTTCATATCAAATGCAAATTTATCAAAATTGGTATGACTCTAGGCTTCTTTAACGTCTGCCTTGGATTAGGATTGTTAATGGAGGGTATTAAACTTTTGGTCGTTTATATATTGGTACGGTCGAGCAAGGTTCTCCATACATGACCGATTTTACGATGGGTACTAATTTAGCTGTTAAAAAAGCATATGCAGCGGGTGGAACCTCTTTGTCACTACAACCCTTAATCACTACCATCTGATCTTTGTATGCAGAGACGTCTAATTTTTCGATGACTTTTTGGTAATAGTGACTTAGGTAAGCTTGCTGGTTGCCTACATATATATTTTTCACTTGAGTGGAAGCATATTTAGCGACTAATGAATAAGCCCAAACTGGAATGATGGCATCAGTGCTACAGTAAATTAGAAGTGTTTTTCCACCTATCTCATCCCATGGATAAGCCTTCATGGAAGCTCTGAAATCTTTTTCTTTAAGCAGCAAACCTTGAAAAAGAAAATCTTTTAAATCCAAGGAGACAAAATCTGTTTCAGGATAAAAGTGTTCAAGATTTATGGTTTTTAGCGGACTGTTAGCCACTCGATTTACGATAGTTTCCATGATATAGATTTATTCAGATTCCTCCATAGGCGCAAGCTCGCCTATTTGATTGTCCTCTGGTTTAAATTCTTTAAGCCTTGGTAAATCATTAATATCATTTAGGCCAAAAAAGTTCATAAACTTTTCTGAGGTACCATAAAGTAAAGGCCTTCCTGGAGTTTTAGAACGACCATTAATTTCTATTAATTCTTTTTCTAATAATCGCTGTATAGTATAGTCTGAAGAAACCCCTCGAATATGCTCAATTTCACTTTTAATTACGGGTTGTTTATAGGCGACAATTGATAGTGTTTCCATCATCGATCGAGAGAGCTTTTTCTTGTTTTCTAGCTTTAAGTGTTGGGCAATGGTATCGAAGTAAGCTGCTTTACTCATAAATTGATATCCATTCGAAATAGACTTTATCTCAAAGGAATATTGATCCGATGAATACTTTTGTATGAGTAGTTCTATCGCTTCTTCTAATTGTTTTGTTTTAAAACTTAAATCTTTATTGCTTTCCAATGCTGCTTTAATTTCTTTAAGCCTTATCGGTTTAGGAGAAGCGAAAATGAGTGCTTCAATGTAAAGGTGTAAAGTATCCAGCATATGAGTTCTAATAATTAAATTTTAAGAAACCAAAATTTACCTTAAGCAAACAAAATTAATGCAATAATAATGGCTGAATGGCAAAATATAGTTAAAAAAGAAACGCATATATTTTCATTTTCCAAGGGAAATAGCGTTACTAATTGCGACTTACAGCGTCAAAAAAACGATGAATTCCGAAGAGAAAGAAATATTGCGTCATAAAATCGTGGAACACATTGCGAAATATAAGCATGATGTGGAGGAAACGAAAAAAATGACTCAACCTGTAAAACCTGAAAACTCCTTAGGTCGTATCAGTAGAATGGATGCCATCAACAATAAAAGTGTGATGGAAGCATCGCTCAGAAATAAAATATCCAAACTCAATAAGTTAAAAGTAGCTTTATTAAACATAGACAAAAAAGGTTTTGGTAATTGCGAATCATGCAATAAAACCATCCAATCAGGGCGCCTTATGTTTATGCCAGAAAGTACAAAATGTGTGCATTGCGCAGCTAGATAAAAAAACAGGGTTCCAACGAAAGTTGGACCCTGCATAACCCCAAAAAACCAATTGAAAACAATATAAAACTGTCTTCCAATCTTTATTTAAATAGTGATCTATTTGCTTGCCTGAGGAAAGATTGAACTTTCCTGCTCTTAAGACGTATAGTTTTCTTGAGGTCACTCTTTTTTTTAAAAAAAATTGATTTTTTTTAAAATCTTTATGTAATTATCTGATATTCAATAACATACCAAAGAAATTATTTTTTATTTTTTTTCTATTTTAGTTGTGACCCTTCAAGTTTCCTAAATAATTAGCTTTGCAAAGCTTAATTTTAGTCTCCGCATGAAAACACAATACATCTGCAGTAATTGCCAATCGTCGTTCCCTGGGTGGATGGGAAAATGCTCTTCATGTAATGAGTGGAATACCTTGGTGGAAGAAGTCATTCAAAAGAAATCCAAAGCGGAACAGAAAAAAGAAATCTGGCAGGATAATAGTGACACCAAACATAAACCATTAGTACTATCCGAAATACAAAATGAACATTATCAGAGACTTGACTTAGGTGATCAAGAACTAAATAGAGTATTAGGAGGAGGTTTAGTGCCTGGATCTTTAATTCTCATTGGTGGAGAACCCGGCATTGGAAAATCAACTTTACTGCTGCAAATGACTACACGTCTACAACGGAAAGTACTTTATGTTTCCGGCGAAGAAAGTGCAGCACAAATAAAAATGCGTGCCAATAGAATATCGGACAAATCGACCGAATGCTATATCTTTTCAGAAACTAACCTGAGCAATATTCTTAAGGAAGCCACTCATTTAAATCCAGACTTGTTAATCATTGATAGTATCCAAACGGTAGCTACCCCTTTTTTAGAATCCTCTCCCGGTTCTATTGCACAAGTTCGCGAATGCACCAATGAATTACAGCGATTTGCTAAAGAAAACAATGTGCCTATATTTATTATAGGACACATCAATAAAGAAGGCTCAATTGCCGGCCCTAAATTACTTGAGCATGTGGTGGATACTGTGCTGCAATTCGAAGGTGATAAAAATTATAGTTATCGTATTCTGAGGTCTTTGAAAAACCGGTTTGGCTCGACGGATGAGTTGGGTATTTACGAAATGTATAATGGTGGTTTAAAAATGGTTTCTAACCCTTCAGAATTGCTCTTATCGCAAAGTGATGAAGATTTAAGTGGTGCGGCTGTCGCATCTACCATTAATGGAGGAAGGCCTTTGTTATTAGAGACACAAGCCTTAGTCAGTAGGGCAGTGTATGGCACACCCCAACGATCTGCAACTGGTTTTGATCTTCGTCGTTTAAGTATGCTATTAGCTGTATTAGAAAAAAGAGCTGGCTTACCTTTTGGCAATCAAGATGTTTTCTTAAATATTGCAGGTGGGATTAAAGTAGTGGATCCTTCCTTAGATTTATCAGTAGCAGCAGCCTTAATATCTTCTCTAAACGACATTCATATTTCTTCTAAAAACTGTTTTGCAGCAGAATTAGGATTAACGGGCGAAATAAGAGCCGTACATAGAATAGAGCAGCGAGTAGCTGAAGCAGATCGATTAGGCTTTGATAAAATTTATATATCTAAGTACAACGCTAAAGGCATAGATCAATCAAAATTCCATGTCGAAATAGTAGCTTTGAGTAAAATTGAAGATCTAATCCATCATGTTTTCACCTAGGCTTTTTGGTTTTTTAAAAAGCTACACCAGTGGCAAGTATCTTCATTACAACCATCTCTAAATTCATGATTCATAATTTTTTCGTAAGACTCAGCAATCTGTTTACTCACTAGAGCTTCTTCTTGTGGAGTGATGACATATTTTGCTTTTTTGAATGAGCCATCTTTCTTTTGCTCGAGCATGTTTACTTCACCTGAAGTCATCTTATGTTGGAGTCTAGGATCATGATCGGTCAAGATTTTGTAGAAAACCATTTGTCTCCAGTAATCACCACCAATGACTTCTTCCTCTTCGTTTCCTTTTTTTAATTTTTTACCTAAAAAACCACTATCTGCATTACCAGTTTTATAATCGATCACATAAATATAGTCTTTGTATTGATCGATACGATCGATCATTCCAGAAACTGGTACCCCTTGATAATTAGCAAGCGTTACTTTATGTTCAAACATCATCTGTCGAGGTAAATTCCAAGTTTCTTTGTACTCCTCATAATAATGGCTCAAGTTTCTTTTTCCGAAGGTCATTCTATTCTTATATTCTTTTTCGGTAAAGTGAGATTTATATTTAGCCATGGCCGCTTCGAATAGCTCAATAAGCAGATCTAATCCGACATTTTTATTTTCTTGATATTGTCTGAGGTAAAACTCTAAAGCTTGGTGAATAGCTAAACCAAAACCCATGCTTTCGCGTCTGGCTGAAGGCACACGCAATATGTTTTCGTAATAAAATCTAATCGGACAAGCCAAGTATTTATTTAGATCAGTTGGATTCATTTTAAAAGACTCTAAAGCCATATTTATGCGTGATGCATCTAGCCAATCTTTTTCTGGAATTTCTACGGATAATAACCGCTTTGATAAATAGGTAGCTGCTTCTGCTTCAGGTATATCCACCATTTGATGGTCGATCGTACCACTTTCTTTTAATTCTACTAAAAATTTAGATGGTTCTAATTCTTTGGTAGCATCTTCAGATTTCTTTTTACTATAGGATAAGTATAAGTTTGATTTAGCTCTCGTCATACCTACATAAAACAACCTTCTTTCGTCATCTTCGAGATCTTCATTGGCTTCCATAATAGAATGAGGAATTTTAAAGCTTTTATTGTTAGCTCCTTTTGCCTCCCATTTATCTTTGGTGTTGCCGAGCATCCAGACTTTTTCGAATTCTAAGCCTTTGGAAGAATGGAGCGTGGTAAATAGAACTCCATTTTCATTTTGTATAACTTGATTTAGAGGTAGTCCAATGTTGTTATCCATCATTTTGTGGATGTTATCCAGATGCTCGTGCAAAGCCATATTGGGGAATGCTGCTGTTTGCTCTTTAAAATGATCGAAAAAAGTTTGAATCAGCTGCAGATTGAAGTAATTGTCATTTGCTTGTAAGGCTTCTTTTAAGATGCCACTATCATTTAGTATGGTTTCTATCAGCACCTGAATGGTTTGAGTATTATAAGTACTTACCCAATGATTTAGTTTTTCATAAAAGTGATTAACCTTTTCGGCTTGGTCTGGAACGATTTCTTCTACAATGGCTTGATTGCCGATTAGGCTAAACCAGCTGGTCTTTTGGTTGTTTTTAAGTGTTAATGCTAAGGCATGCATCGTATTAATCGATAGACCAAAAACTGGTAAATACATGACTGGATATAGATATTCGTCAATGGTGTTTCTTCCATGATAGATAGCATCTATTAAATGTAAGGTGTTAAGCAAAGATTTTACTATACTTTGATCGAGTGCATTGACTCTTCGTTTTAACTTGATCGGTATATTTTCTTTGGTAAGTACATTAACTAAGTCTTCAATTTGGTTATGTTTTCGATACATGACAGCGCATTCGTTTAAGGCCACCCCGGACTGCTGCCAATTTTTTATAGCCGCTAAAATTGCCGCTTCTTCCTTATATACATTGTCAAATTCTAGTGCTTTAGCCTTTGGGCCATTGAGTACTTTTTGGTTGGATGCAATGAGGGTCTTGTCGAGACCATCGAAAGTCTTTACCAGGCGATCCACATTATGATCTATGCAAGCCATAGAAGCATCTAAGATGTGTTGGCTTGAACGATAATTGTTCTTCAATACGATCATTTTGGGTTCATATTTATGGGTAAAATCCACTATGTTTTTCATGGAAGCTCCCTGAAAACGGAAAATGGATTGATCATCATCCCCGACAACAAATAAGTTGGGCTTTTCCCAATAATCTGCTAAGATCATCAGCAATTCATTTTGGATACCATTGGTATCTTGATACTCATCTGCTAAAATATATTGGAATTGTTCTTGGTAATCTGATTTTAGATCCGGAAACTGCTTAAAAGCTTTGACTACCCATTGGATCATATCTTGATAGTCAAATCGTTCTCTTTTGTGCAGTTCTTTTTCGTAATTAGAAAATTCCTTGGCGGCCGCGATTAGTATATCACAATAGTCATTATGTTTCTTAAAACCATGTAGTTTTTTATCACCTTTTTTATTTTCTTTATGATTTACCGAGTAAAAAAACTGTTTCTTATTTTCTTCGCGATAAGGTTCTTCTTCTCTAAATTTTTCGATTTGTTCGACAAACCAATCGACTGTCCATCCTTCTTTTTTCATGCTGGAGAATAGATTTTTCAATCTATTATTGTCTGAATATATATTCCCTTTAAAGCGTTTAAGTTTATGATCATCATCAAAGGCATCGATAATGGCTTGGAACACATCTACACGTTCTAAGTCTGACAAGATTTGCAGTGATCTATAATTCCCAAAATACTCTGCATTTTCTCCAATGATTTTATTGCAAAATGCATGATATGTATAAATAGGAATATCATAGGCTTCAGGTCCTACAAATTGTATCAGTCTTTGCCTCATTGCTACTGTGCCAGCTTCCGTATAAGTGAGGCATAAAATGTTATGTCTGGAGACTTCTTGAGTTAGTAAAATATTGCAAACTCTTAAAGCTAAAATTTGGGTTTTCCCTGTTCCTGGACCGGCTACAACGGTCACTGGTCCTTCCAGTGCATTGACTGCTTCCTTTTGGGCCTCATTGAGCTGATTATAGGCTGTAAGGTATTGTTGATTATTGATGGATGCCATAGATTATTGTTCGTTTGTTTGTTGTTCTAATGCTTCTATATATTTTTCTAACATCACGATTCTTTCTTCTAGATTTTCGTGTCTTTTTTGCTGATTTTGTTCAATGTCGTTTATATTATTTTCTAATGCTGTTATGCCTAAATTTTCTTTGAGTTTTGTAGTTTTTATGCGGCCTACTTTTTGGTTATTTGTGATTAGCAACTGACCATTATTGTATTCTGGAAGTTGCTTTATACTTAATTGTTTTTTTACAATAGTATTTCCTAATTCGTCGATCCATAACTTTTTGGAAAACTCCTGATCACCATCTAAAGTGGCGAAATGAAGGCTATTTCCTTGCGCGTTTTTTGAGGCATTGATTTTAGCAATGTGTTTGCTAGCTTTTATGGGTTTTGCTTTATCGATATTATCATATAAATGCAATTGATTGGTTTTGCTGATGCTTGTATTTTGTTGGTGCTGACTTGATGTACCATTACAAATCCAACTTGTGTTTTTTCCATAGTCTTCCACAAATTCTACGAAAATGCGGGGATTATTTATGTAGGTATATCGAGCGTTTTTGCTCACAGTCATAATATGTTTACCTACACTTTTATTTTTCTTGTGCCAGTCATAGACATGACAATAAAGAAATGAGTTTCCTTTACCAAAAATGTTATTTATGGCTACTTCTGAGTATGTTTTAGTTTGGAGAATTATATCTCTAAACATATTATGATTAATGCTGTATAATGTAAGCTCTTTTGATTTATTAAAGTCGATTCCTATTTTATATCCTTCGAAATAAAGATCTGTAAAACGATTATTGTTAATCCATGATTCTTCAGCATTGCTTTCCTGTTCTGGGCTTCCCAGAGAGATATAAATGCCTTTTTCTACTGGCGGGAATCGGCAATTGGTAAAACTGTTATTTAAGACTGACGCTTTAGGTTTGCCTGTGGATATTTGGATGCCTATACCTGAGGTCATCTCATCATTAAAAGCACCGATCTTTAACAAGTTTATATTATTAAAATCATTGTTTTTGATTTTACCTTTAGACATTAGGCTAATGAGTCCGATGTAGTTTGCCTTAGCAAAACTAAGTTCTATATCTGTTATGTGATTATCCCTGATAAATGCGTTTTTATGACTACTCAGTTGGATTAACTTTATTTGATCCACACTATTTACATAATCTATATTCAGATTGGAGATGCGGTTGTTTTGAAGATAGGTTTCATTGCCATTTCCAGATTTTAGTGAGAAAAGATATTGGTTAAATCTTGGGTTGTCGATGGTAATCTTTAGATGTTGAATGCTTATATCTTCAGCTTTCGTTTGGTCATTAGCAAGCATTTCGAAAGCTATTATATTTTCTTTAAGTAGCAGGTTGGTTTCTGATCCTTGACCGATGATAGATTGTTTAGAGTTTAAACGGATGGTATTATCTAAGTGATAAGTGCCATCTAGAATATTAATAATGCCTCCTTCCGCAATGTTTTTTAATGCATTTTCTAACGTAGCAGTAAAGTTATGGGCTTGACAAGTGATAATATTACCACTATTAGCGTATCTCGTTTCAAGACCTATGGTTATAATAGACGATTGTGCTTGCATGCTTATAGATATAAAGAATATGGACAACAATAGACCAATCAATTGAATGAATCTCATAGTAAGGCATTAAAGGATTTAACAAAAAATCAGTTAGAAAAAGAAGGCTCTTATTAGGGCTAAGACAATTACAAAGATAAGCATTCTGTACGCCCAAACATTGGCATTTTGAGACTTCGAAGCAAAGCGAGCTCCGAAATATCCTCCACTGGCTTGTCCGGCTGCCATCAATACACCAGCTTTCCAATCAATCAGCCCTTGGCTAGCAAAAATGAGCAAAACAATTAGTGTATATACTCCAATAGAAAAAGTTTTAAATGCATTTGATTTTATTAAGTCAAATTGGGTCAAAGACACTGTGAGAATTAATATAAATACACCGATACCCATCTGAATGAAACCTCCATATATACCTGCTATAAAAAACAAAACCAGTATCAACCATTTAGGTAGTGAAAGCAATGCTTTTTCCGACTTTATCAGCCTTGACGGTTTAATCAATACGACCGCTAGGCAAAGGATTAGTAGATATTTAAATACACCCTTAAACTGCTCGCTGGAAATATTTAATGCAATAAAGACACCAAGCAATGCTCCTAAGATAAGGGCCGAAAAGATCAATAAACTATTGTTTATGTTTAAGACTTTGTTCCTATAAAAAACATAGCTTGATGATAGATTCATCGCAAAAACATTGACACGATTGGTAGCATTAGCAATGTTGCCTGGTAAGCCTATTAGTTCTATGTATAGACTTAAAGTAATGATGGAACCAAAGCCGGCTAATACATTAATGATACCAGCTATAAATCCACCAAAAAGAATAATAATATAATCGATTAATGCTAATCCCATGATTATGATCTGTCTTGACAAAGTTCGATCAAGACACCGTTAGAAGATTTAGGATGTAGAAAACAGATTAATTTATTATCTGCTCCAATAATAGGCTCTTTATTTAATAAGGTAAAACCTTCCGTTTGTAAACGTTTCATTTCATGTTTTATATCAACAACTGCAAAAGCAATGTGATGTATGCCTTCCCCTTTCTTTTCGACAAATTTACTAATTATACTTTCCTGATTAGTTCCTTGCAACAATTCAATTTTGTTTGGGCCATTTTTAAAGAATGAAGTATTTACCGATTGGCTCTCAACAAATTCACGTTTATAAGGACCATTGCCAAAGAGTAATGAAAAAAGTGCTTCACTTTTCTCTAAATCTTTAACCGCTATGCCTATATGCTCTATTTTTTGCATGAAGCACAATATCTTAATTAAATGATAAACATCTTTAGATTTAAACTATTATTTCATTAATATAGTACTAATATAATGCGCATTATACGTTCTTAGACGTAGTATAAGAGTACAAAAGTAGACCAATTAAAGAGAGTGGTCAGATATAATAAGAATATAAGATGAATAAACGCGGAATTTGGGTCATTATCATTTTAATGAGTACGGCGATGATAGGTTTGTCTGTATTGCAATTTATCTGGATTAACCGCCAAATTAAGTTGGGCGAACAACAATTTAAAGACAAAGTATTTACCACTTTGGGAGAAGTTAAACAGAAACTAGAGGAAGATGCCATCCAAAATTTAAGCATTATTGGGAAAAAGAAAGGCGCCCTCTTTGCTAATGAAAGCGACAAGATTGTTTCTCAAATTATGAAGAAAAAGTCGGGAGGTGTTTTCAAACCTCTGGAGCTCAGTGAATTAAAAAAAATACCTTATTTGATTAACCCAGAAACTAAACTGGAAGAAATCAACAATGAAAACTTAGATGAATATCTGAAAAAAGGATTAGAAGCAAAAGGGGTCCAGTTGAATGTGGAATACGGTGTCTTTTCTAAATCTTCAGAAAGTTTTATTTCGGTTAATGGACATTATGTAGTGGATATAGAAGGAGGATCTAGCGAAATTGGCAAAAAAGAAACGCGTGGGTTAAAAAACACGCAGTTTAGCATAGATTTATTTGACGAAGGTGAATCCAGCCCAGGCTCATTAAAATTGTTTTTTCCTGGCTACAATTCGTTTCTTTTATCTTCTGTTTGGATTTTATTATTGTGTTCATTATTGTTTACGGGCTTGGTGATGTTTTGTTTTGGTTACGTCATTTATGTAGTGTTTAGGCAGAAGCAGGTTTCCGAAATGAAGACCGACTTTATCAATAATATGACCCACGAATTTAAAACGCCGATTGCCACTATTTCCTTGGCTTCTGATTCGATATTGAGCCCAAGTATTATAGAAAATAAAGATAAAATCACTCGATTTGCTAACATTATTAAGCAGGAAAACAGAAGGATGTTGGCCCAAGTAGAAAAGGTATTGCAGATGGCTCGCATCGACAAAAAAGAGTTTGAACTCAATATTTCAGATGTCCATATGCATACAATAATATCCACGGCTGTAGAGAATAGTAATTTAAAAGTTTCTTCTAGAGGAGGCAGCATTGTTTCGAAGTTAAATGCAAGTAATGATCTAGTACAAGGAGACAGTAATCATATAGCTAATATGATGAATAATCTTTTAGATAATGCGGAAAAATACTCTCCAGAGTCACCAAAAATTATAGTTGAAACCAAAAATATTAAACAAGGATTTTTAGTAGAAATTACGGATCATGGAGTGGGTATGAGTAAAGAAGCGCAGAAACAAATCTTCGAAAAATTTTATCGAGTACACACGGGAAATAGACATGATGTCAAAGGTTTTGGCCTTGGTTTAAGTTATGTAAAAGCACTAATTTCTGCGCATAAGGGAACGATTACTGTAAACTCTGAGTTAGGGAAGGGAAGTACATTTAAATTAATTTTTCCGCACTCATGGAGTGACAAATCATAGAATTTAACATCTAAATAGTAGGAACAATCAAAAAAGAGTCTCATATGAATCAAAGAATATTACTTGTTGAAGATGACAGAAATTTTGGAGATGTATTAAAATCATACCTTGAAATGCACGACTATGAAGTTAATCTTGCGACGGATGGTGAACTTGGATGGAATGCATTTAATAGTGGGGAATATGATCTTTGCATTTTTGATGTGATGATGCCTAAGAAAGATGGCTTTACTCTAGCCAAAGAAGTTAGAGAAAAAAATCAAGATATACCTATTATTTTCCTAACCGCAAAAACCTTAAAGGAAGATGTGGTGGAAGGATTTAAAATAGGTGCAGATGATTACATCACTAAACCTTTTAACTCTGAAGAGCTTTTGTATCGCGTGCAAGCTATCTTAAAGCGTTCTGGAAAGAAGGCGGATTTAGACGAAGATATAAAGGTGTTTAATTTAGGAAAATTCAATTTCAACTACCCTTTAAGACAATTAACTTTTGATAGTGATGCTAGTAGCATGGAGAAACTATCACCAAAAGAAGCTCATTTGTTGAGGTTGTTTTGTTTGTATAAAAATGATGTGTTACCTCGCTCTATAGCGCTGACTAAGATATGGGGAGAAGATAATTATTTCACAGCGAGAAGCATGGACGTTTTTGTTACAAAGCTCAGAAAGTACATCAAGAGGGACGAAAACCTTGAGATTGTAAATATTCATGGAAACGGTTTCAGATTGATAGACAGATCTGAAATGGTAGAAATGAAATAAGATTCAATATTTATAACCCCAAATATTTATAAACATTGAAAACAATATCGGATGTCGGGTCGTGTAATACGGCTTGCCATCCGAATTTTTTTGCAGCAAGAATGTTTGCTTCGTTATCGTCTATAAATAATATTTCTTCTTTGTGAGCACCAATGCTTTGAGTAACATGTTCATAAATTCTTTCCTCAGGTTTTCTCATACCAATATGGTGGGAGTAAAATACAAAATCAAAATATCGTTCTTCAAAATCGAGTAGATTAAAGTTGCTTGCAAAATACTGATGTATGTAAGCCTCATGAATACTATTAATATTACTCAAAAGAACTAATTGGTAATCTTTGCGTAATGATTCCAATAAACTGAATCGTTCTTTAGGGAAACCTACAAGCAAGCTATTCCAAGCTTTTAATATATCTCGCGGATTCGCTTTATTATTTATTTGCTGAAATTGCCATATGAAGGTTTCTTCATTGATTTCACCTCGTTCGAGGCGATCATTGGCTGATTGGATGATTGCTGGGACATCATTGTCTTCCCATTCAATATTTAAAAGGTTTTTAAAATTTTGGTAACATCCTTTAAAATCTAAATCAAAAAGGACATTACCAAAATCAAAAATAATGGTTTTTACGCTGCTCACTTATTGTTTAGTGATTTGTTGTGTAAGCACAATTCCATCTTTATCGAATAAGGTTAAAATATACTGACCTGCCTGAATGGTCGTCATATCTACCTTATTGCCTTGACCTGTGGTTACCACTTGTCCAGCAAGATTGTAAACCACAAAATCTAATGCCTTATCCGCATCAATACTCAAGAAATCAGTAGTTGGATTAGGATAGATACTTATGGTTGTTTCTTCTTCCAAGTTTACATTCGAAGATGTTGCTTCCGTTAGGCTTATTGTTAGATTTGCTCCATTATCACCTGATGGCGATCCATTGCCATTGACTAATGCAGAAGCTGCATAAAAGGATACTTCACCAGTGCCTGCTTCTGGAGCTACCCAAGTTAGATCTATTTCACTCCCTGCGATACGATCGGTCTGTTCTACGTAGGTACGACCATTTAGATCAATGAGTCTAGTTTTATCTGGTAAATCTGAGGACCAAGTGTTTACAGGTTCATCGGCTCCATCCAAGGCAACCATCATAAAACCAAATCCTGCTGGGTTGCCAGATGGAAAATTAATTTTATAGTTTAAATTATAACTTTGGCCTGGCATATATTCGCTGACTACTTCTCCTTCGCTATTTGTAAAAGTTAGCTCTAATTGTGGTGCAAAATTACCACTAGAATGGCAGCCTTGTTGGCCACAGGTTTGTCCAGTTTCTCCTGGAGCAAGAGTCGCTCCATTTCCAGTGACATTTCCTCTTCCTGATCTATTAGACATTAAAAATAGAGCTAGACAAATAGTAAGTGCGGTGTATAAAATTCTCATAATATTTTTTTGGTTATCCGAATCTACAAACAGAGTTTCGTTTATTAAAATAGTGAAGCCACAAATAATGTTTAAATGAAAAGAAATGTCAAGTGATAGAATAAAATAGAAAAAGCATCATTAAACCTTTTATATCTACTTTAGTCAAAGACATAAAGCATATAACTATTGGAGGACATTGAACTGATAGCATTAATAAAAAACAAACAAACCGCAAATAAGGGTTTTGAAGTTTTACTCAGCCAATATCAAGAGAAATTATATTGGCACATAAGACGCATCGTCTTATCGCATGAAGATGCCGATGATGTTCTTCAAAATGTGTTTATCAAGGTTTTTAGATACATAACCAATTTTAAAGGTGAAGCCTCTTTATACACTTGGTTATTCAGGATAGCTACTAATGAATCATTAAGCTTAATTAAAAAGCGGAAAAAGCATCAAGATGTTTCAGATGAAGAAACGAAGGATTTAGCTTTTTCTACTTTGCAGAGCGATCCTTATTTTAACGGAAATGATGCCATGATGCGTCTAAAAGCTGCTATTGCCAGTCTGCCAGAAAAACAAATGCTGGTTTTTAATATGAAATATTTTGAAGGAACGAAATATAGTGATATGGCAGAAATTTTAGAGACTTCGGTAGGGTCATTAAAAGCATCTTATCATCACGCAGTAAAGAAAATAGAAAAATATATCAAAGAAGAACAATTTTAGCATGAAGCCGTATAATGAATATTCAAAAGAAGGATTTAGTTTGCCGGAAGGTTATTTTGATCAATCGGCTAAGCAAATGCAAGATCGTGTACAAGAGGAGGGATTCGAGCTGCCAGATAGATACTTTGATTCCTTAAAATCATTGCTTGATAAAAAAGAAGCAAAAGTGATCTCTCTGACTTCAAATTACTTTAGATGGGCATCAGTTGCTGCGGTTTTTATGGTGGCTGTTGGAAGTTGGTTTTTGATGGATCAGGGAGAAGAGGTAGAACTTTTTGATAATCAAGAAGTAGCTTTCTTGGATTATCTAATGGACGACCCAAGTTTAATCAATGAAGAAGATCTGGATTTTTACTTTGAAGAGCTTACCGAAGAAATTGGTGATGAAGCATTATTGGATTATTTAGATGATGAAGATTTAGATTGGGAAACGTTAGAAGAAATTATTTAACAACAAATTATATTATGAGATTATTATTAGCAATACTTGGTCTGTGTTTAGTGACTAATCTTTCTGCTCAACAAGGAAATAATAAGGGCGAACGCATAGAATCTATGAAAATCGCCTTCATAACAAAGGAATTAAACTTAAGCCCTGCGGAATCGGAAGTGTTTTGGCCTGAGTACAATGTCTATCAAAAAGAATTGAAAGATTTACGCCAATCGAAAGAAAGAGAACGTATTAATTTAAGCGAAATTTCTGAAGATGAAGCAGCAAAATTAATCGAAGAGCGGCTGGGTTTTGAAGAACAAAAATTAGCTATGAAGCGAAGTTTTGTGCAAAGACTTGATGGAAAATTATCGAAAAAGAAAACAGCCAAACTTCTCAAGTTAGAAGAAAAATTTAAAAAAGAAATCTTGGGTAAGGTCCGCAAAAAGATGGAGCAAAAAGAACAAGCTAAAGGAATGCGTAGAGGACAGTAAAGAATCCATGACAAAGTAGCTGAATGATCAAATGTTCAGCTGCTTTTGTCAAAAGATAAAGCGTCCTTTTTCATATATAAGTTCATCATCCGCATAAATGGCACCTTCTTTTTTCATGTCAGTTATCATATCCCAGTGGATGATTGATTTGTTTTTACCGCCGGCTTGCAAATAAGACTGTCCTACAGCCATATGAATGGTACCTCCTATTTTTTCATCAAAAAGAATATTACCAGTAGCTCGTTGGATTTGATAATTGGTGCCGATGGCTACTTCTCCAAAATAATTAGCTCCTTCAATTTTCAATATTTTGTCTAAGAATTCTTGACCTTTCTCAGCCGTCGCTTTAATGATTTTTCCTTCCTTAACAGTGAGTTCGATTCCACTCACTTCATAACCAGAATAGATGGAAGGATAACTAAAATAAATCACTCCATTTACACTGTCCTCTACAGGTGCTGAAAAGACCTCTCCCGAAGGCATATTGGTTTTTCCATCCGAGTTTATCCAAGTTCGTCCCTCCACCGAAAAACGGATATCTGACCTTTCGTTTTTATAGCGGATAGACGACTTACTATTTAGAAAATCAACAATCTTTTGTTGTTTTTTACCTACTTCTCTCCAATGATTTGCTGGATCGTCTTCGTATAAATAGCAAGCATTGAAAACAAACTGACTGTACTCTTCCAGAGACATCCGTGCTACTTGCGCTGAGGCACTTGTAGGATATTGGCAAAGTGATCTTTTAAGTGAGCGGTTTGCAGTACGTTCAAAATACAAATCGTTTATGATTTGCATGCTGGACCTGCGTAAAGCACTTTTTTCTTTGTTTAAATCTTGTTCTCCCATAAGATTATACGGAGCGCGGATAAAAATATATGCATCAAAATGACGCATGGCTTCTGATTGCAAAGTGGGTAAATGTTTGAGTGCAGCTTCGCTTGCTTCTTGATGGAAGATTTTATTTCTTCCTTGGAAAGCTAAATCATATTCTACGATGGCTCCCTTTCTTAAAGCATATCTATAGATTTCTTTAACTAAAGGTTCGGCTAGCATCGTACTACGAACAAAAAGTTTTTCTCCGGGCTGGAGTTCGACGCAGTAGTCTACGAGCAGCCGAGCATATTTTTCTAAAATGAAATTGTTCATTTACCAATATTTTGTTTGGTACGGATAGCGCACATTATATTGATCTTCGATCATGATGCGCATGGTTTCTCTCAGTCCTTGGATGTTTTCTTTCTCTTTAGCAGAGATGAGTATGGCAGGATGCCTAAATTCTTCTTGTATTCTGGCAATTAGACCATCTAATAATTGTTTTTGAGTAGCTTCATCCAATAATTTATCAAAGTATCTTTCTTTATATTGATCGATCTTATTGAGTACAATGAGTGTTGGTTTTTCTGAAGATTGTAAATCCAGCATTGTTTTCGTTACTGTTTTCATTTGGTCTTCAAACTGTGGATGCGAAACATCTACCACATGTAAAATGATGTCACTTTCTCTTACTTCATCTAAAGTAGACTTAAAAGACTCCACTAGATGATGAGGGAGTTTTCTGATAAATCCCACGGTATCAGATAGGAGAAAAGGCATAGCACCAAAAACTACTTTGCGTACAGTTGTATCCAGTGTAGCGAATAGTTTGTTTTCTGCAAAAACTTCAGATTTACTAAGCACATTCATAAGGGTAGATTTCCCGACATTCGTATATCCCACAAGTGCTACACGAATCATTTGCCCTCGATTTTTACGCTGGGTTACGTTTTGTAAATCTATTTTTTCTAATTTCTTTTTGAGCAATGATATTTTATCCCGAACAATACGTCTATCTGTTTCTATTTCTTGCTCGCCGGGACCTCTCATTCCTATACCTCCTCGTTGTCTTTCCAAGTGAGTCCATAGACCTCGTAGTCTGGGTAGTAAATATTGCATTTGGGCAAGTTCCACTTGGGTTTTAGCCTGGGCTGTTTGGGCTCTTGCGGCAAAAATATCTAGAATTAAACTACTACGATCTACAATTTTTACTTTAAGTTCTTCTTCGAGAATGTTGGTTTGTTTACCGGTTAAATCGTCGTCAAAAATGACCAAGTCGATTTCTTTCATTTCGACAATCGCTTTAATTTCTTCTAATTTTCCTTTTCCGACGAAGGTTCGTTTATCTGGATGTGTTAATTTTTGTACAACTCTAGTGACGGATTTTGCTCCGGCCGTTTCAGCCAAAAATTCTAATTCGTCTAGATATTCTTGTACTTGTTCGCTGGTCTGCTGTTGGGTGACTAAACCTACAAGGACAGCTTTTTCGACTTCTTTCTTGAGTCCTTTCTTCTTTTTCTTTCCTAAGTTCCAATCATTTCCCATATCCTTCAAATTACTTAAGCCAGAGGGCTGGATCCAGTTTGGTTTTTCCTTTCCATATTTCGAAATGGAGTTTAGTGTTTCCTTTTTTATCAGTATTTACTTCTCCGATGGATTGCCCTAGACTTACGGTTTGATCAATAGTTACAAAGCTAGTCTTTAGTTTTGAATAAATGGAGTAATAGTCACTGTGCTGAATCATTATCATAATATCATGTCCAGGCACTGATTGGATGCTAATCACTTTACCATTGCCTATAGCATAGGCATTTTTATCATTTTGGAGGCGAATATCTATCCCGTTATTTTCAATGTATAAGCCTTGAATACTGGGATGTGCTTGTCGACCAAATTTAGAAACAATACTACCTTGTTTAGAAGGCCAAGCCACTTTGTCGTTTAATCGAGCAAAAGTTGTACTTTTTGAGTTTTCGATTGTATTGTTTTTAGTCGTGTTTTTATTTACTGATAGCGCTTTTTCGATGGCTTTTTCTATAGCAATATTGAGTTTTTCTCTCGCTGCGTTTTTCTTTTTTAATAATTGCGTAAGCTCGCTATTTTTAGACTCTAGGGATACGAGGATATCTTTTTTTTGGTCCAATGACTGGTCTAATTGTTTTTTCTGCTCTAATTCTTGCATCATCAATGAATCTCGAAACTTTGTGTCTGCATTGAGTTGTTCTGCTACATTTGTATAGTCGTCTAAAATGCTAGATAGTTCGTTTTTTTTCTGCAGGAAAAAATCATCTAATTGTTGATAATATTGCCATTTTAGAAATGCATCCTTAAAACCACTTGATGATAAAATCATTTGCCATTTAGATCCTTGTTTTAAGGCGATATACCGCTGACGTAAGAGCGAGCGATAGTTGTTTTTCAAAGTCTCTTGGAGGAGCTTGATAGAATCCAATGCCGAAGTATTTTGTTGGATGCTTTCCTTATTGAGCGCTAATTCTTGTTGTATGTTTTCTATTAATTTTTGCCTCGATTCGATTTGGCTTTCTACTACTGAGTATTCGTCTAGGGTAATTTGTTTCGTTTGGACATTTTGTTTTAGAATGGTATTAGCATTTTCGATCTCTTGATTAATGCGAATACGTTGGGATTCTAAATCTTCTTTACTCTGCGCATTAAGGCTTTGACCGATGATTAAGAAAATCGAAAATGATAAAACACATTGCCAATACCTATTGTATTTTCTCATTCACCCTAATTGATGTATTACCAATGTTTTTTGAGATTTTCCAATATTTCAACGCTTGCTCTGTGCTGCCATTTGCTGCTAAAATATCTCCATATATTTCCGCTATAAAGGGATCGGATTTTAAGTACTCACTATCTAGGCTTGAGATCTGGCTCATGGCTTCTTTTGGATTATTTTCTTTTAAGTTTTTCAAGGCATTAACGACCACTGCTTTATTTTTCATGACTTGATTATTACCGGTCATAAAACTCATTTCTTCTTCAAACACGGTGGAATCCTTAATCTTGTTTAGCATAATAGAAGATAGTTGATACCAGTAGTAAGCATCAAATTGATTAGGGTAGTAGTCGATGGTTTTTTCTGCAAAAGATTGCAGTTCTTCATATTTTGACAATGTGTATAACACTTCTAATTTTTGTGCCCAGACAGAATAAACTCTATCATTGAGACTTAAGGTTTTGTCGTAACTCTTTAGTGCTGCTTCTGATGCACCAGTTATGTACATAATATCTCCTTTTAAGGCATGAGCTTTTGCTTCGTCAGGATAATTAGCCACTAATGTTTCGCTGATGGCTCTTAAGGCGTCCGTAGCTCCTTTATCTTGTGTGTTTATTTGTTCCACATAGGGAATCAGTTCTCTGATTTTTTCATCAAATGGTATGGCTTGATTGCTAATGAGCGGTTTAATGGCAAATAAATATTGACTGTCTTCAGAAGTATCTGTGTTGTTTTTCTGCAATTGGGCAATATTGGCTTCTACATTATCTGGATCAATGGACAAGATTTTTTCACGCAGGGCTGTAGCTTTCTTTTCGTCTCCTAACAGAATATATTGATTAGCCAGATTATTTAAATGGCTTACATTCTTAGGATAAATAGCTATCAATTTTTCCAATACCTCTATAGATTGTGCATACTGTTTTGTTTCGTTTAGGATATCTAATTGTAGGTAGCTTGTCTTTTCGTTTATGCCTATTTGGTTTTCTATTTCTTTGAGTGCATTTATAGCTTTTTCAGGATTACCATTTTTTAAAAAGTTATTGGATAAACGATATTTTAAAGTGGTGTTATTAGGTTCCAGCTGGATGGCTTTATCGATAAAACCATTGGCTCCTTTAAAATCAAGTTGTAATTGGCAGATGTCGGCAGCTAGTAGATAATACCATTTATTCGATGATTGCAAGCTAATGGCTTTTTCTATATGGGTTAAAGCGGTTTTGTAATCATTATTGTTTAGCTCCAATCGGGCTAATTGGTAATAAGCGGCATGATTACTTCTATCTTCTTCGATGGCTGTTTTTAAAGCTTTTTGTTGTTCTTCGGGATTAAGTTGATATTTAGCTAGTTCGGATGATAAATATTGGCTTTGCAGCGCAATGTCATCTTCTGTATAAATACCTACTTGCGCCAAAGAAATATGACAGCAAAAGCCTAAAAAAAGGACTCCAATAAATTTATTCATTTGGTTTGTTTAGGTCAACGATCACAAAGATAATTGTTCCCGTGTCAATCTAACAAACAAATAATTCAGCAAGATTATTCTATAACTGTGATTTTTAACATATTAGTACGAGGTCTTTTATGTAAAGGCATAGATCCTGTATTTACCATAGAATCACCCGGTTTTACGTGCTTATTCTTTTTTAAGATAGTGGTGATATCTTCGATGGTGTCATCTGTAGTGGTAAATTTATCGTAATAAAAGGACTTAACTCCCCATATAAGATTCATGGTGGCTAACATATGCTTTTCTGGAGAAAAGATAAATATTCTTGATTTAGGGCGATAACTAGATATTTTAAATGCAGTATGCCCTGAAATGGTTAAACCCGAGATCGCTTTGGCTCGAATATCGCTTGCTATTTTGGCTGCATTTATACAAATAGTGTCTGAGTTATAAGTAACGGATTTTCGATTTGGTTTAGGTCGTTTATCTTGTAATTCGTAGTTTTTTTCTGCTTCGGCAATGATTCTACTCATATGCTGAACTACGACGTCTGGATGTTTCCCTACTGAAGTTTCTCCGCTGAGCATTACCGCATCAGTACCATCTAAAACAGCATTCGCCACGTCTGCTACTTCTGCTCTTGTAGGTGATGGATTAGAGATCATGCTTTCCATCATTTGTGTGGCAACTATCGTGGGTTTAGCTTTTTGTATACACATAGAAATGATCCGCTTCTGGATGGAAGGAACTTTTTCTAAAGGTACTTCTACACCCAAATCACCTCGAGCAATCATGACCGCATCTGTTTCTTTTATGATGTCTTTAATGTTTAATACAGCTTCAGGTTTTTCGATCTTTGCGATGATTTTTGCTTTATGTCCTCCTCTCGTTAAAAAGTCTCTCAACTGGACTATGTCTTTAGCTTCTCGGACAAAAGAAAGAGCTACCCAGTTTATGGGTTGTGTTAATATAAACTTTAAATCCTCTATATCTTTTTTGGTCAATGACGGTAAAGAAAGCTTGGTGTCGGGAAGATTTACACCTTTATTTGATTTTAAAATACCACCAAAAACGGCTTCTAAAACGACTTTGGACTTTCCATCTGTTTCGGCGACTACAAACTCTAATTTGCCATCATCACATAATACTTTTTCCCCTACTTGTACATCGGAGGCAAAAGACTCATATGACATATACGTTTTTTCTAAAGTACCTACACAGGGTGTATTCACAAAAGTGATTTTCTGGCCTGTTTTTACTTCTACACCTCCATCAGTCATTTCGCCTACTCTTAATTTAGGACCTTGTAAATCTCCTAAAATACCAATATGTAGATCATGTTCCTCATTAATTTCTTGGATTCGTTTAATGATTTCTCTTTTATTTTCATGGTTTCCATGAGAAAAATTAAGACGCAGAACATCAGCTCCAGCTTGGATGAGTTTTAAAAGGTTTTCTTTGCTATCAGACGCTGGACCTAGCGTAGCAACAATTTTTGTGTTCTGATGTAAAATTTTAGATTTTAATGCCATACGATTTGCTTAGTTAAAAGGTAGACCAAATATCATGCTTAAATGCAGATGAGCGGTTATTGTTTAATTTAAGCCAGTAAAGGTAAGGCAATAATTAATTTGTGTTAGTCTTTAATGTTATCATTTTATTAAGTGTTTTAATTTGATAATATATGGAGGTATGGATGGGAGTTTTTCGTCAAATATTTAGTGAAACCTATCCATTTTTAGCACTTTCTTGCGTAAGGGAAATGGAGGGTGACGGCATATTTTATGCTGTCAGTCCTGAAAATTCAGGACGGAGCAAAGCGAACCCAGGAATCCCCCGACCCCGTGTTTGCACGGGGATACGCCCAAAAATCTATATGTATGAGATAAAAAGATATGTATATTTTGGAACTAAAAACTTAGCATGATACTTGTTTTAATTGAATTTGTTCATTTAATTTGCGCCCACTAAAAAATTGTATTATGTCAGATATAGCTGATAGAGTAAAAAACATTATTGTTGAGAAATTAGGAGTAGACGAATCTGAAGTTGTTGAAAGTGCTAGCTTTACAAACGACCTAGGAGCGGACTCTTTAGATACTGTAGAGTTGATTATGGAATTTGAAAAGGAATTTGATGTTTCTATTCCAGATGATCAAGCAGAGAATATTTCAACGGTAGGAGAAGCTATAGCTTATCTTAGTAAAGATAGCTAAGAAGACCTTCGTTTTTCTCTAGAAATTAAGAAGAAAAGCAGCCAAAATCATGAAAGTGGTTTTGGCTGTTTATTTTAAATACCTATTCTTAGGTCATTTAGTGCAAGGTAGACGCATCAAATTAGAATTATCTTCCAATCTTTATAACTTTGCCAATATTATCCTAGCATAAATAATTACGATGAAAAGAGTTGTTGTTACAGGAATCGGTGCATTAACACCCATTGGAAATACTATTTCGAGTTTTAAAGCTAATTTATTTAAAGGAGTTAGTGGAGCTGGTGTTATCACGAAATATGATGCTACCAATTTTAAGACGAGATTTGCTTGTGAGATTAAAGATTTAAATGTTGCCGATCATTTAGATAGAAAAGAATCGAGACGTATGGATCCATTTACTCAGTATGCGATGATTGTTGCAGCAGAGGCTATGGATGATTCTGGATTGGATGTGGAGCAGATTAACTTAGATCGAGCCGGTGTCATATGGGGATCTGGCATTGGGGGATTTGAAACCATCGAATCCGAGGTAAGTGCTGCGGCGGTGAGTCAGTCTGAAACGCCAAGATATAATCCTTTTTTAATTCCTAAACTAATTGCAGACATAGCCCCAGGATACATTTCCATTAAGTATGGATTCAGAGGTATAAATTACGCAACTGTATCCGCTTGTGCTTCTTCATCTCATGCTATTATTAATGCTTCAGATTATATCCGTATGGGTAGAGCTGATGTAATTATTGCAGGTGGTTCTGAAGCAGCGGTTACTAAAGCCGGTATGGGAGGGTTTTCTTCTATGAAAGCCTTATCTACTCGAAACGATGATCCGCAAACAGCTTCTCGTCCTTTTGATAAGGAAAGGGATGGTTTTGTTTTAGGGGAAGGAGCAGGGGCTTTAATTTTAGAAGAGCTGGAGCATGCAAAAGCTAGAGGAGCTACTATATATGGAGAGATCATAGGAGTCGGTATGACCGCAGATGCCTACCATATAACAGCTCCCCACCCAGAAGGCTTAGGGGCTACGAATGTGATGAAAGCCGCATTAGCTGATGCAAAGTTGTCTATTGAAGAGGTGGATTATGTCAATGTACATGGAACATCTACACCACTAGGAGATATTGCAGAGACGAAGGCGATTAAAAAAGTGTTTGGTGATAAAGCCTATGGATTAAACATTAGTTCGACTAAATCCATGACTGGCCATTTGTTAGGAGCAGCTGGATCTATAGAGGCACTGGCTTGTGTTTTTGCTATTCAAGAAAATATGATTCCGCCAACGATTAATCACAACACGTTTGATCCGGAAATTGATTCCAAATTAAATTTAACGCTTAATAAAGCTCAAGAGCGAAAAGTAGATATTGCATTAAGTAATACCTTTGGGTTTGGAGGGCATAATGCAACTGTGGTGGTATCAAGGTTTAAAGATTAGTGAGTGCGGTTTATTCAAAAACTTTATAATTATACATTTTCAGAAGATAAGGACTTAGCTTCTAAATTAAAAAGTGTGCTAGGTTTTGTGCCTTCACATTTGTCGCTTTTCAAAATGGCTGTATCTCATAAGTCATTGAATGGTCAGAAAACGGAGAAAAAATTTAAATACAACAATGAACGTCTTGAGTATTTGGGCGATGCTATTTTGTCTACTGTTGTGGCCGAATATTTATTTAAGAAATATCCAACTCAAGATGAGGGTTTTTTAACCAAAATGAGGTCTAAAATAGTAAAGCGTTCTACTTTAAATATGATTGCTGATAATATGGGTTTAGACCTATTATTAGCTGAATATACTTTAGGTAATCTCTCTAGTTCTATGAAAGGAAATGCTTTGGAAGCATTAATCGGAGCTATTTACATTGAAATGGGATACAATGGCACTAGAAATTACATTATTAAGCAAATTTTAATGCAGCATTTAGACGTAAAGGCTTTAGAAGTGCTGGATGATAATTATAAAAGTAGACTATTAGAATGGTGCCAAAAGAACGGCAAAGCAGTAGAATTTGTCTTAATTAATAAGTATAAATTTGACAAAAGAGACCGATTTAAGGTCGGTGTTCAGGTGGATGGTAAAGAATTAGCTACCGCTGAGGATTTTAATAAGAAATCTGCTGAACAAAAAGCCTCTTCTATCGCTTTAACTAGCGTTATTAAAGCCTAATATGGATTCACTTACTCAAATTGTTTTAGGTGCTGCTGTCGGAGAAGCAGTACTAGGAAAAAAAATAGGCAACCGTGCAATGTTGTGGGGAGCAGTAGCTGGAACCATTCCTGATTTAGATGTTATTTCTAATTTGTGGCTCACAGAGCTAGAAGGCTTAGCTGCTCATAGAGGAATAACGCACAGTATATTTTTTGCTATAGTTTTTGGTGTATTTATGGGCTGGTTTATCCATACTATGTACCAATCGAAATGGCACAAATGGTTTGCTATCATTGTTAGAGGAACCTTTTTGTCAGCGGTAGGTGTGGGCATGGTTTATTTAGGTACCCAAGGAGAACTTGTCGGACAGATTAGTTTAACTGCTCTGGCTATTATTACATTTGCTGGGGCGTATTTGTTTATAAGAAGAAGATATTTTGACAGACCTATACAGCCTGTCGAAGCTTCATTATCTGAATGGATTTTATTTTTCTTTTTGTGTTTTATTACACACACCATCCTTGATTGTTTTACAGTGTATGGCACTCAATTATTGGCGCCTTTTAGTGATTACAGAGTGGCGTGGCATAATATTTCTGTGGCTGACCCGAGTTATACTTTGCCTTTTTTGCTTTGTCTCATTGCTGCTTCTTTTTTTGCTAAAGAAAACAAATGGCGTTCAAGGCTAAATTGGTTAGGAATTATCATAAGTAGTTTGTACATGTGTTTAACTTTTGTAAATCAAAACAGAGTAAAAAAGGTCTTTCATGATAATTTAGCCAATGAAGGCATTACGGTACATAGAAGTTTAGTTACTCCGACGATTATCAATAATATTTTGTGGTATTGTGTAGCAGAAACAGACTCAAATTTGGTTTTTGGAAGATATTCTTTTTTCGATCCGACTAAAGAGATGAAGCTTAAGTTTGTCAACAAAAATGACGAATTGATTGAGGGTTTTGAAGAGAATAAAGCCATCAAAACATTAAAATGGTTTTCTGATAACTATTATACCCTAGGCATTAATAAAGACAACAAACTTATGTTTAGTGACATGCGTTATGGTCCTTTTGATTTCAGCAATCTTGATGACCCTAATAATTATGTATTTAAGTTTGAGTTAGAAGAAATAGACGGGAGGCTCGAGATGATGAACGAACAAGGAGGACCTCCTCCAGATAGTGAAGAAGGGTTTGTAGGTGATTTATGGAAGCGAATTTGGGGAGATACTTCGATAGACTATTAATGTCCACCAGCTAATTTAGCTCCTAACCAAGCCATAGGTATATAAGCTACTAACAGGTCTAAAGCAATAAACCAAGATGGACCACCTACCATATACACCATAGCTAAGCCGCCTAAAAGGAAAAAGAAGCCGATCGCTAAAGCATAATTTCTTTTATTGTTTGCCGCCAACTTTGCAGCTACAAAACCACCGACAAGGCTTCCCAATGCATGGGCTAGAAATGGGAATATGAAGTGCTTAGCTTCGTATAAATGCATATTGTTTTGGATGCTTAAAACATCATTGACATCGACTCCTTCGGGTGGTGGCACAAAATTTCCTGAGATGCTTATTAAACCGCCATTGACTAAGCCTCCGACTATAATACCACTGATGATAGCTAAGACATTTTTAAACGTAGGATCCATTGAATTGATTTTAATCTTAAGGTAAACAATTCATTAAAATTGACCAAGGTCAAAGTGGATAATACATAAAATGTGCTATGTAAACATAAAAAAAGGCACCACAAATTGTAGTGCCTTTCTTTTTATAGCGAGTTGGTAGCTTGAATTTAACCAAGCAAAGCTTCATATTTTTTCTCTACTACGTTCCAGTTTACTAAACTTAAAAATCCTGTTACATAATCAGGTCTTCTATTTTGGTAATTTAAGTAGTAAGCATGTTCCCATACATCGATACCCAATATAGGTGTTCCGCCACATCCGATGCCAGGCATCAATGGGTTATCTTGATTAGCTGAAGAGCAAACCTCTACCGTTCCATCTTTGTGTGCACAAAGCCAAGCCCACCCAGAACCAAATCTAGTTTTAGCAGCAGCTGCAAATTTTTCTTCGAAACCCTCTTTAGATCCAAAGGCTTTATTAATAGCTTCTAGCAAAGCACCAGATAACCTTCCTTTGTCATTTGGATTTAATACTTCCCAGTATAGACAATGATTGTAGTATCCACCACCATTATTCCGTACGCCTGCATTAGACATGTCTAAATTGGTCAAAATATCTTCGATAGATTTTCCAGCTAAATCAGTGCCTTCGATAGCAGCATTTAATTTGTTAGTATATCCATTGTGATGTTTTCCATGATGTATTTCCATGGTCTTTGCATCGATGTGTGGTTCCAATGCATCGTGTGCATATCCAAGTTGTGGTAGTTCGAAAGCCATATTGTATTCTTTTTATGTTTATTGAATGATTCTCTTATATATAACAAATCAAAAGTAAGAAGTTCATACCAACTCTAAGAAAAACAACCATTTTTCTTAATTACATTTGTAAAAAATTAATAAATGAGCTCATTTAGAAAGGAAAAAGATTCAATTGGATATGTAGATGTGCCAGCAGATAAATATTGGGCAGCACAAACCCAACGATCAATAGAAAACTTTAAAATAGGTGGACAAACAATGCCTAGAGAAGTCATTCAAGCGTACGCCGTATTAAAAGAAGCTGCAGCAAGGACTAATGCAGCATTGGGTGTATTAGATCCTACAAAACGTGATTTAATAGCTAAGGTATGCCAAGAAATAAAGGATGGATCTCTGGACGATCAGTTTCCTTTGGTAGTGTGGCAGACTGGTTCTGGAACCCAATCCAATATGAATGTAAATGAAGTGATAGCTAACAGAGCTCATGTTTTAAATGGCGGTTCGCTATTGGATGAAAAAAAATCAATGCACCCCAATGACGATGTAAATAAATCACAGTCATCAAATGATACCTTTCCTACAGCCATGCATATATCAGCTTATAAGTCCTTAGTTGATGTTTGTTTGCCAGGATTAAAAACACTTCGAGATACTTTTGCTGAGAAGGTAGAAGCCTATAAGGATGTGGTAAAAATTGGAAGAACACACTTCATGGATGCAACACCCTTAACAGTGGGTCAAGAGCTTTCTGGATTTGTTTCCCAGTTAAACCACGGAATTAAAGCGATAGAAAATACGCTCGATCATCTAGCAGAAATTGCTTTGGGAGGTACTGCGGTAGGTACTGGCTTAAACACACCCAAAGGCTATGATGTGATGGTAGCAAAGGAAATTGCGGATATTAGTGGTTTGCCGTTTAGGACTGGGGAAAACAAATTTGAAGGACTAGCTGCTCACGATGCCATAGTGGAAGCCCATGGCGCATTAAAAACGGTGGCTGTATCCTTGATGAAAATTGGTAATGATATTAGAATGCTTGCTTCTGGTCCAAGATGTGGCATTGGAGAATACACAATTCCTGCTAACGAGCCAGGTTCTTCGATTATGCCTGGTAAAGTAAATCCTACCCAATCAGAAGCACTTACTATGGCTATGGCTCAGGTTATGGGTAATGATGTAGCGATTAATGTGGGTGGAAGTAATGGGCATTTCCAATTGAATGTTTTCAAGCCTATGATGATTTACAATTTTTTAATGTCTTCAAGATTAATAGGGGATGCTGCCTTAAGCTTTAGTAAAAATGCCATTGCAGGATTAAAACCTAATCAAGAGAGAATTACTCATTTATTGAATAACTCATTAATGCTGGTTACGGCATTGAACACAAAAATAGGATATGATAAAGCTGCTGAAATAGCAAAAAAGGCCTACAAAGAAGGGACTACCTTAAAAGATGCAGCTGTACAATTAGGCTATTTAACGGAAGCCCAATTTGATGAGTGGGTAAAACCCGAAGAAATGATTGGGTAATTAAGCTTTTTTAGCTTTCTCTACCTTGTTCTGTTTTGGTCTAGAATTACCGTAAGATCCTTTTGTGATCTTTCCTTTTTTAGTTTTTCTATCTCCTCTGCCCATAGTTTAATTATTTATGGTGCAAAGATGGAATTTATTTTTCATTATTGAAATAATGACGCTTTGAATATTTTTGATTTTGGCCAATGTTGTTTTTTTAGAGCTAGAAATGGATTCAAACAATGATGTCTAATTGGTGAAATGTTGCGCTAAAGCTTGGTTTAACGGTGTTTTTTAGTTAAATTAAAGAGATAACCAATAAAACCTATCTATTATGATGAACCAAGAAGTAAGAGCAATCATGACAAAGGATCCATTAACCGTTCACTCCAATGAAACACTTTCTGAAGTTTCAAGCAAAATGATTAGCAACCAAGTTCAGCAAGTCCCGGTTGTAGATGATGGAAAATTGATGGGATTAATTACCAGCTATGATTTATGGAAACACCATAACTCTAAAGATTACGATGAAAGTAAAAAAGTAGGTGATGTTATGACCACCAATGTATTACGTATTACACCTAAAGATAAAGTAGGTACGGCTGCAGAATTATTTATGTCCAAGCGATTTAAAACAATTCCTGTGGTGAACCTTCGAAATGAGCTTAAAGGAGTAGTTACGGCTTTCGATGTAATTAAGGAAACATTGAAGGAAGAATACCCTAGACCTATATTGTACAAAGAAGCAATCGAAGGTTAGACGATACAAATAAGGTCTTACTAGCCCCGTATTTTTTAGAAAAGAATAGATTTTTCTAAAAAAATAAATTTATCTTTGCAGCCCATTTAAAAGTTCTTTGTAGATGAAACGGCTTAAACATTTTTCAATACCCATCCAAGGGTTGAAAGGTGGAACTCATAATTTTGAGTTTAAACTAGATGAAGAGGTGTTTTCTGCCTTTGATTTTGGTGACATTGATAAAGGCGAATTTCTTGCGAAAGTGAGAGTCGAGCGAATGACTGGACATTTTGATTTATTTTATTCGATTGAGGGTAAAATGCTGACCAGTTGTGATCGATGTACGGCTGATATCAGTCTTGATTTGAGTGCTGAAGAGCATTTTGTGATTAAGGTTGGTGAAGAACGAAAAATGGTGGACAATGTAATTTTTATCCTAGTTGGGGATTTTGAATTCAATGTGGCAAAATACTTGTATGAATCTATATGTCTACAAGTACCCATTGTGAAAACCATCGATTGCGAGGATATGAAAGAGGAGGAGCAACCTTGTGATAAAACAACATTGGACTATTTAAATACTGAAGAAAAAGATGACGACAAAGGATCTCTATGGGACTCTTTGAAGGAAATCAAGTTTGAAAACTAAATAACATACGCTATGGCACATCCGAAGAGTAGGATATCAAAGCAACGTAAGAGAAAAAGAAGAACGCACAAGAAAGCAGAAGTACCACACGTACTTACTTGCAAAGCAACTGGCGAGCCACATTTATACCACCGTGCATACTGGCATGAAGGTAATCTTTTCTATAAAGGGAAGATGGTGGTTGAATATGCCGTAGAGGACGAAGATTAAGTCGAACTTCTAAAGGAATAAAACCCGAAGCTCCCTTCTAATGACTTGGAAGAGGAGCTTTTTCTATTTATATACATCATATAGAAATCATGAAAAAAATAATCTTTACCGAGAAAGCCCCTGCACCTATAGGCCCTTATAATCAAGCAACTTTACATAAGGATACCTTATATGTATCTGGACAAATAGCCATCGATCCGTCAACAGGTGAAATGAAGATGGCCAGTATAGAAGAAGAAACTCATCAAGTGATGAAGAATCTTGGAGCCGTTTTAGAGGCCGCTGGAACCAACTTTGAAAACGTACTAAAATGTTCGGTATTTGTATCTGATATGAATGATTACGCGCGTATTAATGCAGTTTACGGAGAGTATTTTGATGATGACACAGCACCTTGTAGAGCCTTAGTAGAAGTTGCAAACCTACCTAAGTTTGTCAATGTAGAAATTTCTTGTATTGCTATTGTAGAGTAGTTAAAACGAAAAAAATGAAAAGAGTATTATCATGTATTCAACCCACAGGTGACATGCATTTTGGCAATTATTTTGGCGCCAGTAAAAATTGGGTGGATTTACAGGCTGATTATCAGTGTATGTTTGGAGTGGTGGACTATCACGCGATGACCATGCCGTATGACGTAAAGAAATTAAGGGTAAATACATGGGCCATGATATTTAACTTGATGGCAATCGGTGTAAAAGCAGAAAATCTATTTATCCAGTCTTTAGTGCCTGAGCACGCTGAGTTAGGCTGGATCTTTAACAACTTTGCTGCCATGGGTAGAGTAGAGAATATGACTCAGTTTAAAGACAAAAGTAGTAATAGTAAGGAAAAGGCTTCTGGGTTTATAAGTGTAGGTCTTTTTGATTATCCTGTTTTACAGGCAGCCGATATACTTATCTACAAAGCTGATTTTGTGCCTGTAGGCGAGGATCAAAAGCAACATTTAGAATTGACCAGAGAAATTGCCAATCGTTTTAATAATCAAGTAGGCAAAGAATACTTTGTATTACCTGAAACACTCTTAACTAAAACACCTAAAATAAAATCAACAGCAGATCCAACTAGAAAAATGAGTAAAAGTGCTGGTGAAAAACACTATATCAGTGTTTTTGCTGAAGAAGCAAGATTGAAAAAACAAATCAGAAGTGCAGTGACGGATACTGGTGATACACCAGCTGGAGAAATGAGTGTAGGTGTAGCTAATTTATTCGAATTGTTGAAGGCAAGTGGACAATTAGAAACCCATAAATCCTTAATGCAAGATCACGATAATGGTCAGTTAAAATATGTAGATCTAAAAGATGCCACGGCAGATGCATTATTAAGCCTAAATAGACAATTTGTAGAAAATAGGAAAGCCCTAGAAGCAAATAAAAAAGAGATTAAATACCAAATAAAGCAATCTTCAGCCGAAATCCGTAAAAGAGCTCAAGAAACAGTAAGAGAGGTTAAAGAATTATGTGGCTTGCTCAACGTGAAATTTTAGAGGTATGAAAATATTTTGCATCGGTAGGAATTATGTGGATCATGCAAAGGAACTTAATAATAAAGTACCTTCTCAGCCACTGGTGTTTATGAAGCCACCTACTGCACTTTTAAGAAATAACGATGCCTTCTACATTCCTGAATTTACTAGTGATGTTCACTACGAACTAGAGTTGGTGCTTAAAATAAAGAAAAACGGAAAATACATTCAGCCAGCGTTTGCCAAGGATTATTACGAGTCGGTAGCGCTTGGTATTGATTTTACAGCTAGAGATCTCCAATCCCAACTAAAATCAAAAGGCCACCCTTGGGAAATAGCTAAAGGTTTTGATAATTCTGCTGCATTAAGCTCATTTGTAGATTTACCAAAGGAAAAAAACATAAGATTCCAATTATTTAAAAATGGAAACTTGGTGCAAGATGGAGCTTCCCAAGATATGATTTTTGATTTTGACTCTTTGATTGTGCATATATCGAAGTATTTTACTTTGCAACAAGGTGATTTATTATACACAGGAACACCAGCTGGTGTAGGTCCAGTGAATATAGGTGATCATTTAGTAGCTACCTTGCAAGACACAAGCCTTTTAGACTTCTACATAAAATAGGAATCGTCTAAAATTAAGTATTCAGGACCATTGTATATTCTTATACTCACTATCAAGCCATTATAAATTTATTTTTCCACATATAATGGTGAACAATTATCTCTTAAATAGCTTCACTATTATTAGAAGAATAACTTATTTTGTCAGTCTAATAATCTGCTAACAATGAAACAGAACCAAACTGGATCGTTTGATAAAAGACACATCGGGGTGCACGGAAAAGATGTTAACACGATGTTGTCTAAAATAGGTGTAGAAAGTATAGAAGGTTTAGTCGATAAGACGATTCCTAACAATATAAGATCAAGTAAAACTTTAGATGTCCCTCCTGCAATGTCGGAGTTTGAATATCTAAATCATATAAAAAACTTGGCCTCAAAAAATAAGGTTTTCAAATCGTATATCGGACAAGGATACTACAATACCATTACCCCTTCGGTAATACTTAGAAATATATTAGAAAATCCAGGATGGTATACCCAATATACTCCATACCAAGCTGAAATTGCCCAAGGTAGATTGGAAAGCCTATTAAATTTCCAGACGGTAGTTTCTGACTTGACAGGGATGCCATTAGCCAATGCTTCATTACTGGATGAAGGTACGGCTGCTGCGGAAGCAATGGCTATGTTGTATTATCAAAAAAATAAAAGGAATAAAGGAGCGGCTATCAACAAGTGTTTTGTAGATGAGGGTGTATTCGAACAGACGAAAAACATATTAGAAACTAGGGCTGCACCGCTACATATAGAGATAGTTGTCGGCAAGTGGGATGAAATGAACCTGGATGGAAGCGCTTTTTTCGCTGCCTTTTTACAATATCCAGATGCTAAAGGAAGTGTGGATGACTTTAGAGCCTATTCTATAGAACTCGAGTCTAAAGAAATCTTTTTATGTGTTGCCGCTGATTTAATGGCATTGACCTTATTAAAACCACCTGGAGAGTGGGGAGCGGATGTCGTTGTAGGAACTACTCAAAGGTTTGGGATTCCTTTAGGATATGGTGGACCTCATGCAGCGTATTTTGCAACTCATGAAAAATTTAAACGACAGATACCGGGACGTATTATAGGAGTATCGCAAGATGCTGACGAACATCCTGCTTTAAGGATGGCTTTACAAACTCGAGAACAGCATATTAAACGAGAAAAAGCAACCTCTAATATTTGTACTGCTCAAGCATTGCTGGCCAATATGGCGGGAATGTATGCTGTATATCATGGTAAAGAAGGACTATTAGCCATAGCTAATTCCATACATACGATGACTAAAGCATTAAGTCAAGGATTAACGAATAATGGTTTTGTAGTCGATAACAGCACCATGTTTGATACGGTTAGCTTCCATTTAGAAGGCATGCAACAAGATGCTCTTAGAGCAAGAGCACTAGACCAAAAGATAAACTTCTACTACGGAAAAGATTATGTAAGTATAAGCTTAGATGAGACAACTCATATAGAAGACTTAGACATTATCTGTGAAGTATTAGGTATCAAAGCGGACTTTACACCTTCAGAAAAACTACCTAGTGAATTAATTCGAACTACCAGTTTTTGCGATAATGAAGTGTTTAAAAAACATCGCACAGAAACGGCGATTATGCGTTACATCAAATCCTTAGAAAACAAAGATTTATCATTGGTGCATTCTATGATTCCTTTGGGCTCTTGTACGATGAAATTAAATGCTGCTACGCAATTAATGCCGCTTAGTTGGGATGGGTTTAGCCAAATACATCCATTTGTACCCATAGATCAAGCTGCAGGATATCAGCAAATGTTTAGCGAGTTAAGATCATATTTATGTGATATTACTGGGTTTACGGCTTGTTCTTTACAACCTAATTCTGGAGCCCAAGGAGAATATGCTGGACTGATGACGATTCGTGCTTATCATCATGATAGAAATGAAGATAGAAAGGTGGTGTTAATACCATCGTCGGCACATGGTACTAACCCAGCTAGTGGAGTTATGTGCGGTATGAAGGTGGTTGTGGTCCAATGTGATGATAAAGGAAACATCGATGTATCCGATTTAAAAGCGCGTGCTGAAGAACATAAGGATGATTTAGCAGCTTTAATGATAACTTATCCATCTACCCATGGTGTTTTCGAATCTGCTGTAATGGAGATATGTAATATTGTGCATGACTATGGGGGATTAGTATATATGGATGGGGCAAATATGAATGCTCAAGTGGGATATACTTCTCCTGGTGCTATAGGTGCGGATGTCTGTCATCTTAATCTGCATAAAACATTTGCTATTCCACATGGAGGTGGCGGTCCTGGTATGGGGCCTATATGTGTTAATGATAAATTAGCTCCATTTTTACCGGGACATGTGTACGAAAACGTTGGTGGTGATAAAGCCATTGATGCTATTTCAGCTGCACCGAATGGAAGTGCGAGTATTTTATTGATTTCATATGCATACATTAGAATGTTGGGTCCAGATGGTTTGAAGCAATCTACTGCGATAGCTTTGTTAAACGCTAATTATATAAAAGCCTGTTTGGATGGATCTTATGAGACTTTGTATACTGGTGAAGATGGTATGTGTGCTCACGAATTAATTATAGATTTGAGGCCTTATAAAGCTTTTGGTATCACGGCAGAAGATGTAGCTAAACGTCTCATTGATTATGGTTTTCATGCTCCTACTTTAAGTTTTCCAGTGGCTGGCACCATTATGATAGAGCCTACGGAAAGCGAAAACATCGAAGAGATCGATTTATTTGTGCAAGCTATGCTCGGTATTAAAACAGAGATCGAAGAAGTGATCAGCGGAGAATATCCTCAGGATAATAATGTTTTGCATAATGCGCCTCATACATTACACAGGGTAGCAGCCGATGACTGGAATTACCCATACTCTCGACAAAAGGCGGCTTATCCATTAGATTTTCTGAAGCACGGAAGAAAATTTTGGCCGACAGTAGCAAGAATAGATAATGCTTATGGCGATAGAAACTTAATTTGTACTTGTCCATCGGTTGAGTCTTACCAATAGATGATAGTAGTTACAGGAGCCGCAGGATTTATTGCTTCAGCCTTATGCAGCCATTTAAATGCGCTAGGTTTTAAAGATTTAGTTTTAGTGGATGACTTTTCGAGGTCTGATAAGTTGGGCAACATTGAACAAAAGAAATACATCACAAAAGTTAATCGAACCATTTTTGGGGACTGGCTAGATCAGCATCATATGGATGTGGATTTAGTGTATCATTTAGGTGCAAGAACGGATACTGCAGAGATGAACGTTTTGGTTTTTGACGAACTGAATTTATTGTATAGCAAAGCGGTTTGGCGCAGATGTTATCGCTATCAAATTCCATTAATATATGCATCTAGTGCAGCTACTTATGGAGATGGTGCTTTAGGTTTTAAAGAAGATCATGATTTAGTAAATGCTTTTAAGCCTTTAAATCCATACGGCGATTCTAAAAATGATTTTGATAAATGGGTTTTGCAGCAAAAGGAGACACCTCCATACTGGTATGGACTGAAATTTTTTAATGTATATGGTCCCAATGAATATCATAAAGGGCGCATGGCCTCGGTTATTTTCCATACGTATAATCAGATTAAGAAAAGAGGAAAAATGTCTCTTTTTAAGTCACACAAAGCAGCATTTGCTGATGGTGAGCAGCAAAGAGATTTTGTATATGTAAAAGATGTAGTAGCTATGTGTGCTCATTTAATGGATGGTCGAGCAGAACATGGATTATATAACATTGGCACTGGAAAAGCTAGAACTTTTTACGATTTAGCGGCATCGACATTTAGAGCCATGGGTTTAGACCCTGATATAGATTTTATAGATACTCCCGAGGACATTCGTGATAAATACCAATACTTTACGCAAGCAGACATGACTAAAATGTTAGCGAGCAACTATCCTGGAACTCAGTATACCTTAGAATCAGGCATCGAAGAGTATGTCCAAGAGTATTTATCGAAGGGAAGATATTATTAGTGTAAGGTGTCTTTTTTCCAATCTCCTTGTTCTTGTTTGACGGTATAATAAATCAAGTGCCATGCTCCATTTAATTCAGCAAATCTTCGATTCATTTCGAATAATCCACTTTTATGGATGATTCTTTCACTGATGATGCCTTCAAAATTGGCAAAACTTCTAAGGTATTCGTCACCTAGGTTATTAAAGGGTTTGTGTAAAAACCAAGTTTCTTTATCCCAAGGTGTCTGGTCACCTTGATGAGGCAGCGGGAAGGAAATATGATTCATCTGGAATGAGCTGTCTCTATGAAACTGATCATAAAACATCATAAATGATGAAGGCACCTGATCAGTCATTTCGACCGACTGATTATGGCTAGTGGTACTTCCATCACCTTTACAGGCACTAAAAATCAAACCAAGCAGTACACTTAAGAGTATGATGTTATTGTTCGATGACATAAGCGAGGTAATATTCTTTTAAAGATTTAAAATAGACTTTATACTGTCCGGTATAATTTTCTTTGTTTACACTAGCTAGGACAGGCTTTAAATCTAAAGGATTCATTTTTTCTACATGAAGATGTTTTTTAAAGTCTACTTTTTTTTGTCCGTATGCTTTAAAAAGACTTTCTTTTGCACCCCAATAATAATGAAAACAAGCTAATTTTTCATCGGCACGGATGGCTTCTATTTCTTTTTTTAATATAAACTTTGGCGCTAGTTTTAGGATTTTTTCTTGGTGCAACTGGATGTCGATCCCTACTCTTTTTGGGTGATATATTATGGCAACTTTATTTACTGAGTGAGAGATAGAAATATAGTTATCATTATCTTTTAGCCAAGGTTTACCATAGGCGTCTTTGATGAAAACGGGCGGTTTTCCCAACATAAGGAGGAAAGCCATACGGGCACTTAGCCATTCTTTTTTACGGAAGTCTTTCATCGTGTGGAGAACTTCACGTTCTTTTTGACTTAGATTCAAAGCATCTATGTACTTTTGCCAATCTTCATCCGTATGCATAACAGCCACGAATGAGTGATCTTCAAATATTTTTTTGAAATCAAAAGTCATCCTGTAAATTTAAGCGATATCACGAAGCCATGATACTGACCGACCAACAAATATTAAAAAGTATCGAAGACAAGCAAATTGTTATCGAGCCTTACGACCGCAAATGCTTGGGTACAAACTCTTATGATGTCCATCTAGGAAAGACCTTAGCGACGTATAGAAATAAGACCTTAGACGCCAAAAAACACAATACAATTGAATATTTCGAAATACCAGATGAAGGCTACGTGATTATGCCCGGAATTCTTTATCTGGGAGTAACTTTGGAATACACAGAAACACATAATTCAGTGCCTTTCTTAGAAGGAAAGTCCAGTATCGGACGATTAGGTATAGACATCCATGCCACGGCGGGAAAAGGTGATGTAGGCTTTTGTAATACATGGACTTTGGAAATTTCTTGTGTACAGCCAGTGCGCATCTATAAAGGCATGCCTATAGGACAACTCATTTATTTTAAGATTGATGGTGATGTCCAGCAGTTTTACAACAAAAAAGTAGGTGCAAAATATGTCGAAAAGGTAACAAAGCCAGTCGAGTCTATGATGTGGAAAAACAAGTGGTAGGAAGCATATATTTTGGCTTTTCCAAGGATTTAGTACTATATTCAGGGTAGTAGAACATCTTTAAACAGCAGATTTTCTTATCGAGAATTTCTAAAATCTATCCATTATGAAATTAAAATTATTTCCAATTCTAATAGTAGCTCTATTTTTTATCAGTTGCAATGACAATGAACATCTGTTAAGCAAATTTGGTGAAATAAAAACTCAAATAGAATCAAATGATTGGGAAGGCTTAGTCAAGAATTTAGATAAGAAATCCATTGCTTATTTAGAAATGATTACTGATACTTCCAATTTGAAATATGAAGTACTCAAGGAAAAAGCCAAAAAGTTTGACTTGCAACATTATTCTATTCAATACTTATTTGATTTTGGTGGTTTTGCAGATTCAATGGACAATAAATATGATGCGCTTTTCTTGTACTATAAAGTCTCAGGAGTACCTATTTTTGATATCATTTCGGAACAGTTATTACTAGAAGACGAAACTAAAACAGGAGGAGAAAACTATGTGACCCTAGCACGCAAAGTCGCAGACCAAAAATACATTACAAAAAAGATACTATTCGTTAAAGAAGGTGATGAATACAAGCTCAATTTTTTATCCATTTTTAGTCGTCACGAAAAAGATTTAGCTTCTGCTGTTAGAAGGTATAAGAAAAGATATCTACATAAACCTCCAGCGGAATTATTAGAAAACCCAATAGTGGATCTGACAAAAAAATATGATCCTTTGTATATGTATATGCATTATTCTCAAAAAAGTGATTTACAGCCTAAGGAATATTATTATAAAAGAAATTTAGCAAAGAGGAAACGAATCCAGTAAGCCTAATTATTAAACCTCGATACTACTGGTGTAGTTCTACTATCTAACCAAGAGATCTGTTGATTAGGCAAGATTTAAAATATTCTAGCTGTTTTTTATACCCAAGCGCTCTATTTTATCGAGCCATTTTTTTCGAAAGGACGGTGTAGATAAACGCAATGGTCCTATGGTAGTTATTTTTACTGATTTAACACCGATAAATTGCATGGTCAGTTTTTTCATAGCATAATGACTGGGTGATTTATTAATCAATCGATAATACCAAGATGGCTGATCTAAAGTGCATATAATTCTACTGGTTTTGCCTGTAAAATATTTATCCCACCATACAGACCCTTCTCTTTTCTTAAATGCGAATCCAGGTAGAAAAACACGATCAATAAAGCCTTTCATTATGGCAGGAACTGAGCCCCACCAGACAGGGTAGATCCAGACAATGTGATCTGCCCATCTGAGTTTTTCTTGAGCCATGAGTAAATCAGGTTCTAGTTCGGTTCTTTTTCTGTATCCATACTGTAAGTTAGGATTGAAATCTAATGCATTAATGTTAATGGTTTTGAACGGAGCGCCTGAAGACTGTACGCCGGTAATATAGGCTTTAGCTAAGGCAAAATTGAAACTTTCTTTATCTGGATGGCCATTGATAATTAAAATATTTTTCATTGTTCTTATTTGCTTTAAAATTCAGATTTTTAAAGAACAAAAACATTGATATAGATCAATTTCCTGCTAGAGATTTTCTTACACGACTTAGTGTTTCCATAGTTATGCCAAGATAGGAGGCTATGTGTTTTAAAGCTACTTTATGGGTAATACCTGGATGTATAGACTCTATTTGAATATATCTTTCTTCAGCGGTATGAAACAAAATAGAAGATATCCTTTGTCTCTGTTTAAGCATGGTATCCGTGACGATGTTACGTATTAATCGTTCAAAGTCATGAAACTGATCAGATATCTGTTCTATGGCGTTTTTAGATACTTCGGCTATAATAGAATTATCTAAAGCTTCTATGTAGTGTGGGCTAGGTTTACCATCGAAAAAACTGACAATCGAGCTGATACATTCATTGTCAAAAGCAAACCAATCTGAAATATCTTTTCCATTATGCAGATAATAGGCTCTGGCACTGCCTTGAATGATAAAATATACTTTCGATGCGTACTGTCCTTCTTTAACGATGGTTTCTCCTTTTTCGTAAGACTTTATTTCCATTGTACTTATGAGTGCTTCAAAACACTTTGCTGAAAGTGGAGCATAGTTTTGTTCTATTATATTGATAAGACTAGAAGGATCTATCACAGTAAATGTTTGTTTTAATCTGTATAAAATTATCCTTCATTAAAGGACTAGAGGCTATTTAATGATATAAATAAGCATCAAAGGCATACTTACAAGATAGTAAAAACGACATTGAACCGCATAAAAAAAGCCCGCTCATAAACGAGCAGGCTTTCTATATTTTTATTTAGTATGGAAAGGCTTCTTAAAACTTGTCTAAGAATTTACCCATTTGCTTTCCAGCAGCATCTCGTCCACCAAGTCCGAAAGATAAAGCGAAAGCTACTGCTACAGCACCTAATGTCAATCCAAATGCAAGGTTAACAATGTCGTCTGCTAAGCCCATATATTTTAAAGCCATAGCTAGGAATAATCCTAAAGTTGCAAATCTAGCAATCGATGCCATAGCTGGAGAGTCAGAATTCTTGAAGTAATCACTTACTAATTGTGAAAGTTTATTACCGATTAAAAGAATCAAACCACCGAAAAGAATATTTCCAGCCATACCTACAATGTTGTTTAGGATGTCTGTCAATTGTGTAAATCCTAATTTATCTACTGCAGTCATCAAACCGAAAACCATAATGAATGCATATAAACCATTTGCAACGATATTAGCAAGTGATGAACCGTTCGTCAAAGAACCAATACCCATATTTGCAGCATGCTTATCGATGTTTAGGTTTACAAGTAGTTCTCTTACAATACCCACAACAAACTTACCAACGATGTAGAATACACCTAAAATAATACCTGCTGCAATAATATTTGGAATAGCATCGAATAATGATGTCAACATATTTTTTGCAGGATCAGAAATCATTTTCATGTTTAATGTATCCAAAGCCACTAATAAAATAGGGAAGAAAACGATAACAAAAACGATTTGCTTAATAAGACCTGTAAGGTCAAAATCTCTACTTAAACCGTATTTATCCGTATACTTTTCTACTGTACCAGAAACAAAACCCATTGCTTCCTTTGCGATATTTGCTAAAGTATAACCCACAAATCCAATGATACCTGCTGCGAAAATGTTAGGAATAAATCCAGTGATTTCGTTAAGCATGTTTTGTAATGGAGCCAAAGCATTGCTTATACCCATCATGTTTAAAACCGCTAATAAAACGAAAACAACGATTAAGTAATAAACTAGTTTGCTGATGGTTTTAGACATAGAAAAAGAAGAAGAACTAAATCTGCTATCTAATCCACTGCTTCTGATTGCTTTAGCCGTTAATCTTCTTAGGGCTCCTGCAATAAATAAACCTACAATAAGTAGTAACAATGCTGAGAGAACGTTTGGCAATACTGTGCCGAATCTGGAGGATAAAGACTCCATTCCTTGAGTTAAAAAATCCATATTAACCTATATTATTTTAATTAGTCAAAAAATCAGTTATAATGTTAAGACTAGATAAAATGGATAGGTCACACTATTTTTAAGAAAAAATTAAGATTTTATGATCTGCTCTTGCCAAGCAAGTACTCCGCCTAAGACATTTCGGACATTTTTAAAGCCCGATTGCATCATTAATTGCTTAGCATTACCGCTGCGAGCGCCTGATCTACAATGGACGATAACTTCTTTTTCTTTATAATCTTCAAGTTCATCTAACTGGCTCATTAGATTTCCTAAAGGGATTAATTTGGCGTTTAGGTTAAACTGCTCATATTCGTGAACTTCTCTGACATCTAGGAAGAGAAAATCGTCTCCACGATCTATTTTTTGCTTTAACTCGATTACGTCTATATCTTTCATTATTGACAATCTTGTGGTTTTTCTTGTTGTATGGTTAGATTAAACATTCTACCCATAGGCACCGTTTGTACAGTCTCTGGGCTAGGATATTGTTCGATTATGTAAGCTGAGTTAATGTCTGACACTGGTCCTACTTCTTTAACCTCACCTAACTTTAACTGGCTCGACTCTAAAATAAATTGTGCAGCAGCAAAGGTATTGCATACGAGATTAGGTACGCCGGTTTCTCCACCTCCTCTTTGGCTAATGACAAATGATAGAGTATCTCCTTTTTCGATAGCTACTTTTCGTTTTTCTACATTTTTAGTAATGATGGCTTGCCCTTTGTACCAGACCTCCAAAATATGATTAGGCTCTCCTGGATCATATTTTCTACTTTTTATCTTGCTGCCTATTTCAGCATATCCTAACTCGGTTTTTTTGCTATCGTAATCTTGACCGTACATCACTCCTAGACTTCCTACTTCGATTACATCTGCATCAAACTTTGTTACAGTAACATACACTTTCCGGTTTTCTTTGACTTTAGCGTCTTTCTTCGGATTTTGCCGAGTAATAATGCCTCCTCTTTGCCCGACAATATGTATGGAATCGTTAACAATTATTTCAAAACTTTTTTCTTTGGCATCTTCAGTTGCTTCACTGATGTGCATGCCTACATAATCAGGTAAAACTAACTGTTGACCATGATTTGTATAGCTTTTTAGCCAGAAGTTTAAGCCTAGAAATAGCAAGAGCAAAATAAAGGCTATGATGAGTAGATGTTTTATAAATTGTTTAAAGCTCAAGATATTAGGTCTTAGTGATTGAATTTCTTTTTATACCGTACTGCAATATTTGGTCAATAAAATTAAAAGGTTTGTAGTTATTTAATGCTGATTGATGAAAAATTGCTGTTGCTGGCGTCATTCCAGGTAATGAATTAATCTCAATGATAATGGTTTCGATGGTATTTTCATCAAAGATTCTCACAAAAGCATCTATCCGGCAATATCCATCCACATCCAAAATTTCGGCTGCGCGCTTTAAATCAGAACGTACTTTATCCGCTACTTTATTGTAATCGATGCTTCCTACTGCAAATCTAGCGGGTGTGATGTTTTGCCCTTCTCCTGCTAAAAATTTTTCTTCTAGACTAAGGATTTCACTGCCTGCTAATGCCTCGGAAGGATGGAAAGTTTCGTATTCTATTTTGCCTTCTTGTTGATGAGTGATCATACCACCTGTGATTTCAAGAAACTTTTGTGCGCCATTTGATTCTATGAGAGCTTCGGCTAAAACTTCAGATTTTCTTGGGAACTCTTCTTTTGGTTTTAAAGAGAGTATAGTTGCATTTTGTGGTTCAATGTCGAGTTCAGATCTAAACATCGTGTCTAGGTAGGCTGACAGTTGATTATCATTTTTTATGAGTTTTACGGCTGAGCTACACCCATCATCTAATGGTTTCAGAATAAATGGATAGTTAAAAGTGGCATTGAGTGAAGCCATCATTTTTTTAGGTGCTTTTAAGTAATCTTCTTTATGATAGACACGTTGCTCAGTGACCTTAAAACCATGTTTTTTAAGGGTTTGTAAGGTGTTATATTTATTAATCGTGATATTTGCGGAGTGCGGTAAACTGCCGTTAAATGGAATCTGCTGTTTTACTAATAGCTTTTGTAAAGTTCCGTCTTCTCCTGGTCGTCCGTGGAGGGCAATAAATACGAGATCTACATATTTTTTAAGATGGTGTTTATCCAGTTTTTTTGGTTCAAGGACGGTATAATTTGAACGGTATTTTTCGATGAGTGTGGCTGATTCTTGTTTTAAATTTTCGGTTATGGCGTGCTTTTTAAAGTGAATGATATTATCTCTGATATCATCTGCATTATCTTTTAAAAGCAAATGGATCGGGATCTGATAAAGATCAAAATCTTCTCCATTAGCGGCTAAGAAAATGGGTATTGCTTCGTATTTGGATGATGAGGCTAATTTTTCATACACATTTCGGCCACTCTCTACAGAAATATGGCGTTCGAAAGAATAACCACCTAGCACAATGCCCACTTTTTGTTTGATCTGTGCTGCATTTTTTTGTGCTTCAATGCCTAAATCTATGCTTTTCAATAAATCCTTGTACTTGTGAGGTTTGGTGGCACTTCTTAACCTTTCAGCTACTGAATTTCTTATGATGAAATTTAGAAACTGTGAGGGGTTCCACCCAACTTCAGCGGCTTGATGGAAGAAGAAAGATGAAGGCAGCATTCCAGAAGTAGTATTGGGATCATTTAGAAAGATTTTCCCTTCACTATCGTAGAATCCATCAATTCTCGCATAAGTGTGGAAATTAAAGGCTTCAAACAGTTCGATGCATTTAGCTTGGATGGTTTCTATCGTATTTAGTTCAAGGTCTATCGGTGTTTTTTTTCGAGATAAGCCAGGCATATACTTGCTTCTGTAATCAAACACTTCTTGCCCTTTCATTATTTCAGTGGGAGGAAGCGCTACTGATTTTCCTTCTTCATCTCTGATGACAATACAAGAGAATTCTTTACCTTCTATAAAACCTTCAATTAAAACTTCCACTTCACTATCTAAGCCTTGCAGAACGAGTTTGTCTTCTTCTGATGTATTGAGAGCAACTAAAAGATCTTCTGGGTGATAGATATGTTTACCATTTATTGATAAAGGCAATCCGACACTTTCACGGATATCAGTTATTCTCCTAATTTCAGCTAGCTTATTTGATAAGTCCATTTCACGCCATGCAGACAAATGGATAGTCTCTTTAAAAAACGCCTTGTTTATGAGTTGTTCGTAGGCATCGTAATTAGCTTCTTTTAGTATAGAAACACCAATCGAAGATCCTTGATGAGCGGGGCGAATTACACATGGAAATCCTATTTTCTCTTGAGTAATTTTAAAGAATGAGGAGTAATCATTTGTGTTCTTGGGTATACTTAAGCTTGGTTTTGATTCGAAGCCAAGTAAGGGCATCCATTCCTTTTGGATGGATTTATTAATACCTATGGCTGAAGGTAAAATACCAGATCCAGTATATGGTATGTCTAAATAGTCGAGCAAACCTTGGATAGAACCGTCTTCGCCTTTTGCACCATGAAGCGCTAAAAAAGCTACATCGATTAAATTTTTGAGTGATTCCAGTGAAATACGACTACCTACACTTTCTATGATTTTCCGATATTGGTCATCATCCAGGTCTCTTATAGACTCCAGATATATTTGAAAATTATTTGGGGAAGGAGGAATAAAATCCACGGGTGGATAAAAATCTCGAATGCTACCTTTATAAATATATTTCCAATCTAGTTCAATCAATGTGCCCTTAGAATCTACAAAAATCGGGATGGGTTCGAATAAACTCTTATCCAAATTATCATAGACAGTTCTACCTCCTGCAAACGATATTTCACGTTCTCGAGAAGGACCACCAAAAAATATCCCAACCTTTATTTTTTCCATTGCTTCACGAATATTGGCAAAATTAATATTATAAGAAAGTTTAAAGTATATTTTTACGTTTTACATACGATTGTTTTAAAAACGAAGCTTGAACAAAGAAATTTTAAGGCTGGCCGTTCCTAATATTCTAAGCAATATTTCTATTCCTTTGATATCCACTGTGGACACGATTTTAATGGGTCATTTGTCCTCATTACATTTGGGGGCTGTTGGTGCAGGAGCCATGGTGTTTAATTTCGTTTATTGGAATTTTGGTTTTTTGCGGATGGGAACTACTGGGATTACTGCCCAAGCATTTGGTGAGCAGTCTCCTACAAAGATCTTAGATACTTTGTTAAGAGCTAGTGTGACTGCTGTAGGGATTGCGCTCCTTTTAATTGTATTTGCTATACCCATCTGTAATGGCAGTTTATGGGCAATGAATATAGGTGTAGAACAACAAGCATTAGTGCGGGAGTATTTTTTTATACGAGTGGTGGCCGCTCCCGCTTCGTTACTTATCTATGTTATTAGTGGTTGGTATTTCGGTCTCCAGGATGCTATTACTCCACTTAAAATGACTCTGGCGGTTAATGTATCCAACATTTGCATAAGTATCCTTTTAGTCAAATATATGGATATGGGTTTGCGAGGTGTAGCTTGGGGTACAGTCATGGCTCAGTACATAGGAGTCTTAGTAGCTTTGTTGTTTTTATTTACGAAGTACAAGGATTATTTCAAGCATTTATTTTGGTCAAGATTGTGGAAAAAAGAAGATTTTTTGCGCTTTCTACATATCAATAGAGATATCTTTTTGAGGACGATATTTTTAGCGACGGCCTTTTTCTTTTTTCATTCCCAATCGGCAAAAGATGGTGCTTTGTTTCTTGCGGTCAATGTCATACTCATTCAATTAATAAATTGGATGTCTTATGGAGTAGATGGATTTGCTTTTGCAGCTGAGAGCATGGTAGGAAAATATGTGGGTGCAAAAGACACATTTAGTGTTAGGCAATCTATCAAGTATGCGATGGTTTGGGGTTTAGGATTAGCTCTGTTATACAGTTTATTTTACGGTTTGTTTTATCAGCAGATTATAGAAATCTTCAATAAAGAGCCAGAAGTTTGGCTTTTAGCAAAATCCTTCCGGTGGTTGGTTGTTTTATTGCCTATTATCGCTTTTGCATGTTATATCTGGGATGGAATTTTTGTAGGTATGACAGCTTCAAAATCTATGCGAAACTCCATGTTTTTTGCTTTTGTGCTTTACATTGGTTTATATTATCTTCTTGAGGCATATTCTCCTTTGTATGCTATATGGATTGCCCTTTTTGTTTTTCTGTTTTCGAGAGGAGTTTTCCAAAGTTATTTGTTTAGAAAACATGGTTTAGATTTAAAATAGGCTATTAAATCCAACATGAACTTTTGGACGTGCTAGATCGAAAGCTTCGTTATTTAACTTCCCAGTTGCCAGTGATAAATTGAGCAATCCTGCTCTTGTTTCGAAGGTCATACCGACACCTATGCCTAAGCTTCTATTCCAGCTGTCATCTATTAATTGGAAAGTTGACATTTCTACAAACGGCAATGAAAAATAGCTGTTTTTTCCAGCTAGAAGTCGATATTCTAATGTTAGTATAGAAAAAGCTTTTGAAAAGAAAGCCTGTTCGTCAAACCCACGTAAACTTTGATTGCCACCTAGACGATAAAGTTCGTTTTGCACAGCTTTGCCTTGAATAAGTTTATAAGCACTATTTGACTGAATCATCACCGTAGTTTGCTTAGTGATTTTTTGGAAATAAGCTGTTTTTAGTGCTAGTTGTAAGCTTAAGGAACTATTTTGGAGTGTATCATAGCTGTTAAGAAAATCAACTGATTCGTTCTTTATGCTTTGGATGGTTCCGTTAGGAATGATCGACCTAATACCTGCCCCTAAAGAAGTATTTATGAAATAGCCTCGCGAGGGATTATTTAGGTAATCCGTTTTATTTACATCTAATAAAAGACTTATACCGTCTAATTTGACATCTAAGATTTCGGGCAATTGCTGACTAATAAGCAATTGGTTTGTATCTATTTCTATCAGTCTACTGCGATCAAAAATGCCAAGTAGTTTGAGGCGATTTTGATTAGACAATGGGAATATGAGACCTGCGGCTGTTTTAATTTCATAATACTCTAAAGATCTGCGGAAGTATTCAAACGATCCATCTATACCTAGGGGAAGATTAAATGGATACAGCATATTATAGGCTAATATCATTTCTTGGTGCTCTGGGCGTAAGCGCTCAAATGAGAAAATAAATGCTTCTCCAAATCCAAGTTTGTTTTCCAGTTTGGTTTTAATATCAAAAGAAAGAAAGAGGTTTTGGTCTTCTAAGTCATCTGTGGGAATAACACCAAAAACCACATCGAATTTACTTGTGTTTTTTGCTTTTAAATCTAGCTCGATTGTGGCCCAAGTATTAAAAACAGCAATTTCTGGCGCTGACTTAAGGTTTAAAAAAGCCAGCTGGTCTAATTTGTTAGGTATGTTTGTAACCTTAGATAAATCAAATGGTGCTAGTGGTTCGATTTCAAAATATTGGTGTAAGAATCGTTTTCTAATTTTTGCGTTTCCAGTAATGGCTAAAGTATCAAAATACATTTTAACTCCAGGGTCGATGTGCCAAGCGCCAATAATGGTCGACTGGTTTACACCTAGACTATCGATGTACAAGGATGCAAATGGGTAGCCTGTATTGTTGTAATAATCCACCATACTTTGTAAGGCACTGGCTGATTTTATAGGATGATAATCAGTGCTTAGGGTTTGTGGTTTAATTTTTAGCTCCTCAAGAAGAAGTAAGGGTATATTACCTAGAGATAAACCCGAAGGGTCATATTTTGGGCCACTATGTAATTGGATCACACATGTGTCTTTCAGAAATAGGATAGAGTCTACATTAGCTTCATAATGGGCTTTATCGAATAATAAATTTTTTGCCTCTTCAGCTATTTGATAGGCGGCAATGGAGTCAGAAAATTTCCCTTGTTTTTTGAGTTTTTTATAAGTGGCATCTGTGATTATAGTATAATTCCACTGGCTATGTACCGATGTAGTCTCACCCACAAAACAACTCAGGACGAGTAAGTATTTTATTAATTGGTACTTTTGAGTTAGCCACATTTTTTGAAGGTACAATGAATCGATTAAATCCCTTAAATAACGAAGCAGGAATATATATTCATATTCCATTTTGCAAACAGGCTTGTCATTATTGTAATTTTCACTTTTCGACATCACTTCAGTATAAGGAGCGAATGGTCAAAAGTATTGTGCGAGAAATCGAATTACAAAATACTTTTTTTAAAAACGCCTCAATACAAAGTATATATTTTGGAGGAGGGACACCTTCTTTATTATCAGGCAATGAAATTAGGATGATATTGGACAAAATCCTATGCAATTTCAATGTCCAGTCTGATGTAGAGTTAACCTTGGAGGCAAATCCTGATGATATTACAGCAAAAAAGCTGGAGGGTTGGTTGCAAGAGGGTATTAATCGATTATCCTTAGGTATCCAATCTTTAGATAATCAGGTGTTACAATGGATGAACCGAGCACACAATGAGGTCGAAGTAATCCAAGCGATGGATTTAATTAGGCAATCAGGTATAGACAATTATTCGGTAGATTTTATTTTTGGAATACCTAACCAAGAAGAACAATATTGGCAAAAACAAATCGAATGGATCATAAAGTCTGAGGTCCCTCATGTAGCTTGTTATAATCTAACCGTCGAAGAGGGGACTGCTCTAAATCACAGAGTTAAGCGAGGAAAGGACAGTAAGGTAGATGAGATGCTGTCCATGAAAGAATTTGTCTTAGCGCATAAAAGCCTGAGTATAGCTGGATATGATCATTACGAAATTTCCAATTATTGCAAACCAGGCCGTATGTCTCGGCATAATAGTGCTTACTGGAAGGGAAAAGGTTATCTGGGGATAGGTCCATCTGCTCACTCTTATTATAAAGGGATTAGAAGCTGGAATATAGCCAATAATGCGAGCTATATGGATCAAATAGAAAAAGGTGTTTTGCCAGTGGAGAGAGAAACATTAAGCGATCAGGATCGCTTCAATGAGTATGTCATGTTAGGTTTTAGGACAAAGTGGGGGCTGGATATGGAAGATTTGCGTTCTTTTAAGGAGAATGGCTTGTGCTGGGATCAGGAAATCCTTGAAGATTGGTTAAAAAAAGGTTGTATCATACAACAAAAGGAAAGCTATATTTTAAGTCTAGAAGGTAAACTTATCGCGGACGAAATTTCGGCTTCATTATTTGTGGTTTAATCCAATCAAAGTGTTTATGACTGTGGTACTCTTCCTGCTTAATCCTTTGTGGAATTCTCTTCATCAAGCACAACTAAGCGTATAATTTCTACTTTTTTATCAGAGACTTGAAGAGCTTGGAGTTGGTAGTTTTCTATGGTGATTTCTTCTTCTACGTCAGGTATATTGCCAGAGGTCATGACCATAAAACCCGCTAGTGTTTGGTAGTCACCTTCAGGGATGTTTATATTCTCATATTTTTCGTTGATATAGTCGATTTCGATTCTTCCGGAAAAAACGTATTCCGTTTCATTGATGGCTTGTTCTAGGACGCCTTCATCGTCAAATTCGTCTTCGATATCACCAAAAATCTCTTCCACAATGTCTTCCAATGTGATGATACCACCCAAGCTACCATATTCGTCCACTACGCAGGCAATGCTTGTTTTAGATTTTATGAATTTTGTAAGTAAATCTTGCAAATTCATAGCTTCTGGAACAAAGGGTATTTCGATGGCTATCTTTTTTAAAGATTTAGGTCTAGCTAGTAGTTGTTGGTGATGGATGTAACCGATCACATTCTCGATATCATCATCAATCAGAATGATGCGTGACAATTTTGTTTGTTTTATTAATTCGATCAGTTCTTCTTGAGGATCGTGTATGTCAAAAGAAACTATTTCTGTCCTGGGAACCATGGCATCCCTCACATGCAATTCACTTAAGTTTAAGGCATTGGTTAGAATCTCCTTATCTATATCGAGTTGGACTTCTGAAATTTGCTCTTCAAAATATTCCTGTACGTCTACTTTAGATAAGGCATAATCTCCTTTTTCGATAGGTACTTTACAAATTTTGAGTAGTAGGTTTGAAAGTGTATTCATTAGCCAGGTGGGTAAGGCTAATAGTTGTTTGAAAAAAAAGAGTGGAAGAGCAAGAAAAAGAAGCACGTTATTAGCATACATTCTAAAAAAGGTCTTCGGCATAAACTCACCAAAGATCAAAACGATGATGGTTATAATGATTGTAAATACCAGCAAAGCCAAAACAGGGAAAGGCAGTAAGCTGGGAAAGGCTTTTTCTAAAAATATGGTCATAAAGCCTGTAAAAGCTACTAAAGCAATATTATTGCCTACTAGCATGGTACTAATAAATGCTTTAGGTTTTTGGTAAAATGAAGAAAGTATGCGGCCTCTGCGGGAACCACCTTCTTTTCCCATGGCAACACCCAATTTATTAGCAGTAATAAAGGCTATTTCTGAGCCGGAAAAAAATGCAGATAAAAGTAGAAAGAACAATATACCGAGAAATACTCCCATAATATAAAGGTAATAAAGCCTAAGGTAAATAAGGACCTACAAATTTGTCAATAATTACTTCTCGAATATCACTGATGCTTATACCCATGCCTACCTCGGTGCTTCTTCCAAAAGCTGTATGTCTAAATGCGCCAAAGTAAAACATTTTATCGAGGCTAGTCATGCGATTATAGATAGCCATAATAGGGACTAAATTAATTTGGAATTCTTTCCTCAATAATAAAAACATCCCTTTAAAAATGTCTCTATCCAAAATAGATATTTGTTGGTCTGACAACTCACCTTCTTCCAATTTTATATCGGGTTTTAACCACATTTTATCTGACTGAGCCCAATATTTTTTAGCAACAGAGGTAAAAAAAGTATCTGCCTTTTGGCGTTCGTAAATGTTGTATAAGGTTACTTTTCCAAAGTATCCTTGGATGTGTTGGTTTCTGGCATAAATGTATCCTAGGCCATGAAGCACGTAATCAAAAGATTGTCTGGTCGCTCTTTGCTGGTAGTAAGGATTTATAAATGATCGACCAAGTTCTGACCAAACCTCTTTTTTAAATGATTCTGCAAAGATAAAATGATCACCCATAGGTCCTTGTTCATAGGAATCTCCATGATGGATTAAATATCTATAACCACCTATGATGGTATCAATGAGTTGATCAGCATTGGGGTTAATAATGATGAGTTGCTTGGTGATGTCTAATTGGTCAAATTTATCATAGTCGTTTTGGCCGACGCCGCCACCATCTTTTCTGAATGCCCACTCTCTAATCACTGTAAGCATAGCGATTAGATTAGGGTAACTGTACCAATCAGTCAGACAAATAATATAATCCGTATCAGGAATGGTGTGACTCCCTTCTTTCTGGAGTGCATTTATTTCTTTTTTTATGGTGGGTAAATCTGTAAGTTCCGCCAAGGCTTGTTCTACATCTTCTTCAGACAAAAAGGGATAAACAGGCACAGCTGAGTACAGCGATTTATCCTTATTAAAGTAGTCCTCTTTTTTTACGTTTGTAAGAGGATCACTGATCAAAACATGTTTCATGATTCAGTGATTTTAAAGTTGTTATTAGAAGGGTTCATCTCATATACAAACGTTTTCATCTGTCCAGCAAGTTTCCTGTATTCTTTTTTTGTGGTTCCTGCGAGTGTTTTATTTAAGGATTCATATGGAATTGGGTTAGAAAACTGCACTTGGATATCGCCTTTAGCCTTTACAAATTCTCTTAACTGGAAAATGTTTTCCAATGGTATTTTAGCCAGAGATTTAAACCTTGCTCTGAAGTTTGCCACTTTAAAAAACAAGGGTGAGTTTCCTTTGTTTATGTGCATTAATATGACTGGAGTTTTATACTTTATAGCATATTGCAAAAAGGTAGGTCTCCAATCACGATCCACGAGTTTTCCAGTTTCGTCTGGTCTAGAATTCATACCAGCAGCGAAAAACACTACGGCTCTTCCTGTTTTATAAGCCTCATCTATTTCGTTAAAATCCACCTTGTTTTTATTGGGGGTCAGTTTGTCTACAGGGATGACTATATCTTTTACAGGGTTTACACAAACGAGAGAGTTAGCTAACACAGAAAGGTTGCCTCTTTGTTTTCCGATGGCAGCGATGAGCGCCATTACATCTGCACCTCCTGGATGGTTAGCTGCTATGGTAAGTGGGCCTTCTTTGGGGATAGATTCCCAATTAATGGCTTCCACTTTGATCCCCAATTCGTCGCAACATGCCTGTATGAATGGTGCTCCTGTGAGTGGTTTATTATTTTCTATGAGTCGATTAATTCGCTTTACCTTAAGCAGTGGGAAATTGAGTAAAAAGAAGTCGAAAAATTTAATTTTCCACTTTGGCCAATTTGGTTTGAGGAGGTCTATTGAATATTTTTCAATCAAAGTGTTGTTGTCATTGTTTGAAATACAAATTTACTTTAAATCTCTATCATTATTGCTGTCAAAAATGAATATCGCTCTGTAAAGAAAAATGGTATTTTTGTTCCATAATTGTAAGAACATGGATTTTAAGAATGTCATAGCTCATTGTAAGGAATACGCTTTTATTTATCAATCTAGTGAAATATATGATGGTTTAGCGGCTGCTTATGATTATGGACCCTATGGAGTAGAGCTGAAAAATAATATAAAATCGTACTGGTGGAAGAGTATGGTACAGATGCATGAAAATATTGTGGGTTTAGATGCATCCATATTTATGCATCCAAAAGTTTGGAAAGCTTCAGGGCATGTCGATGCTTTCAATGATCCGTTAATAGACAATAAAGATTCGAAAAAAAGGTATCGTGCTGACCAACTCATTGAAGGCTATTGTGAGAAAATTGATAATAAAATCAGGAAAGATGTCGAAAAAGCTAGAAAGCGCTTCGGTGATGATTTTGATGAGGTTCAATTTCGTGCTACTAATCAAAGAATCATCGATCGGCAAAAGAAAATAGACGATATTTTGGGTCGGATGAATCAGAGTTTGATGGATGAAAACCTGGAAGATGTAAAAGCATTGATTGAAGAGTTGGAAATAGCTTGCCCAGTGAGTGGTTCGAAAAACTGGACTGATGTAAGGCAATTTAATTTGATGTTTTCGACTCAGTTAGGAAATATTTCTGGGGAGGAAGGCAAGTTGTATTTGCGACCAGAAACGGCTCAAGGTATTTTTGTAAACTTTTTAAATGTTCAAAAAACATCTAGACAGAAGGTGCCCTTTGGGATTGCGCAAATTGGAAAAGCTTTTAGGAATGAAATTGTAGCGAGACAATTCATTTTTAGGATGAAAGAGTTTGAACAAATGGAAATGCAATTTTTTGTAAGACCTGGAACAGAAATGAAATGGTACGAGCAGTGGAAAGAAACTCGACTCAACTGGCACAAGGCATTAGGCGTTCCTGACGAAAAACTACGTTTTCATGACCATGAAAAACTCGCTCATTATGCTAATGCTGCTTCGGACATAGAATTTGAGTTTCCTTTTGGTTTTAGAGAGTTAGAAGGCATTCACTCAAGGACTGATTTTGATTTAAGCCAACATCAAGAGTTGTCGGGTAAAAAGTTGCAATATTTTGATCCGGAGTTAAATGAAAATTACGTGCCTTATGTGGTAGAAACATCGATTGGATGCGATCGAATGTTTTTAGCCCAGGTAAGTTTAGCCTTACAGGAAGAAGAAGTTCCTGATGCAAAAGGAGGTTCCAGTGTAAGAACGGTGATGAAATTTCATCCAGCATTGGCCCCAGTAAAGTGTGCTATTTTGCCTTTGCTAAAAAACAATGAATCACTGGTAAATGCGTCAAAGGATTTGTTTAATCAAGTAAAATTTGATGTTAATGCGCAATATGATGAAAAGGATGCAATAGGCAAACGATATCGTAGGCAAGATGCTATCGGAACTCCTTTTTGTGTGACTGTAGATCATCAAACTTTGGAGGATAATACCGTAACAATTCGTGAAAGAGACAGCTTAGATCAGCAAAGAGTCAAAATGGAGGATGTGCGAAGTATAGTTAGTGAAAGATGTAGTATGCATTCTCTTTTTAAATAAAAAAAACCTGCTTTTGTATAAAGCAGGTTTTTAGGTGTCTGTTTTCGTTTATTTACTTTTTATTAAAAGAAACTGGTAAGGTGTATTTTGTATAAGGCTTGAACGATTCTTGCGCAAGTGTTTTGTAGTTTAATCTTGACTTTATGAGTCCTTCAATTTCTTTTTCGTTAGTAGAAATCACAACAATCTCTCCTCCTTCGATGATCATAAAATCGATCATAACAGATTCTATATCATTATGTTGCGTTAAATCTAGATCAGCAAGATAGTTAGTGATTTGTGATCTCCATAGTGGAGCTATTTTTGGATCAGAGCTCGCAGTCATGGTAGAGATAGAAACTAATAATACTAATAATACGCTCAATACATTTTTTTGAAAATTCATAGTCATTTAATTTTTGATGATAAATAATGTTTGTTAGTGTCGTTTGATGAGAATACTATTCTGGTGGGCAAGAAGTTACAGTCAACAGAAGAAAACATCTTTTTTCTCTACCAACGATTTGATTAGTTAGATAAACGGACAAAAAAAAATGAGCAATGTAGAATTACATTGCTCATGAGATTATTGAGATTGAGTATGCCTGGACCTTCAATGTCCAGATTATATCCTATTATTCTGTGTCCATCAACTCGATCATATAGTAGTTGATGATAGAATTAATTTGTTTGTTCAGTTTTAATTCAGGCTCTAATTCGAAAATCAATGAGTGCTGATCGATATCTTCCATTAAAGCTTCCTCTAAAACTTTAACCGCGTGATCAAAAGACCCAGTTAGGTGAAGGGCCACAAATTGACAATAAAGAATATCTGCTCCAAATGTAGCATCAGCTGCTTCATTTTCTATTACGTCTAGCGCTTTTTCAATTTGACGTGTTTTAATCAAAAAAGAAAGGTAGCCAGTCCAGTATTGACTTTCTTCAGGTGCTATTTGTGTAGCAACCTTGAGCAGCTGTTCGGCTTTGTCAAAAGAACCTAACTGATGATAAGCCTGACCTATACCTAGGTAATATTCTTCGATTCCATCATCGATGGCAATGGCTTTGTGAAATGCCTTAATAGCATGATTCCATTTTTCTTCCTTAGCATAGCATTTTGCTAAAATGTGATAAGCCTCATCACTATAAGGATCCATTTTAATGGATTTCAGCAAATTAACTTTAGCTGAACTTGTATCATCTAATAAATATTGGCACTCTGCAATTTTCAAAGAAAGCTCTTCGTCAAAACCAAAGATTTTCTCTGCTTCTAAGAATACCTCTAGTGCTTTTTTGTATTTAGATATTTGCATGCAGATATCGGCACAATCCATATATCCATTATTGAACTCGTGGTCCACAATAAATGAATATTCTAGTGCGTCGATGGCATGTTCGTATTCTCCAATACAAGCATAAGCATGACCTAAATTAAACCATGCTAAGTGTGAATAAGGATTCTTATTTAATAATTGGTCATGTAATCTTATACTATCAATGTATCTTTTTGATAGCTCTACAGCTAACCAAATTCTTTCTAGGGCTTCCTCGTTTTTGGTATCTTTTCTTAAGGCATGAGTCAATGAAAAATACATTGAATCAAAATCATGAAGCGTTTCGTGAATGAAAGCTTCACAAAGATATACTTCAACTAACTCCCAGTTGCTGCAAGAAAGTTTTAAATCTTCAATGATGGATAAAGCTTGATCAGACTCTTCAGTAGAGGCAAGAACTTTAGCTTTTAAAATTTGTATATCTGTATCAAATGGTGCAATTTTCTCAGCTTTCTCTAGGTAGTGGAATGCTTGAGAAAAATCAGCCATTTTCAGGTGGATTCGTGCTTTTGCAACTAAAAAATCCGCGTTATAATTGTATTGTTGGATAGCGATATTGATAACCTCAATAGCTTTTCTATACATCAATTCTGATTCATAGTAATGAATCAATTCAGTCAGGTTCTTCTCGGATATAAATTCTAAATTACCGTTAGAGTAATTGTGTTCAAACTGAGAAACAAGACTAACAATTAGATTGTTGGGTTTAGTCCTTTGGTTCATACGTCTTTTACTGTTAGTAGGGATAACGTTTCGATGCCAAATATAATGAAATTACATTCTAATGAATCTACTATTTTTTGAAAAAAAACAAATAAAAATTTCAATCATATAGAAAAATACACCATGTGTTACTTATTGAAATATAGGTAAATATATTATTTTTAATACTATGTTGTTTGCTAAATACTTAAGATTCACTTCATAATACATAATAATAATTTATTAACTGAAAGTAAAGATTTTTGAAAATTGTTAAAATATGGGTGCATTAGGCACAAAAAAAAGAGACTAATTAAACATTAGCCTCTTTTTTGCTTCTAAGAGTTTGTTTATTTTACTTCGAAAGTAATTTTTAAGTTTACTCTATATTCAGAAACTTTTCCGTTTTTGCATACTACGCTTTGGCTTTGCACAAACGCTGATTTTACATTTTTTACTGATTTAGAAGCTCTAGCTACTCCTTTAGCTGTTGCATCTTCCCAACTTTTTGAAGAATTACTTAATACTTCAATTACCTTCATTACTGCCATAATTCAATTGTTTTTTGTGAGGTGCAAAGATATATATGATTTTAATTCTCTGCAGTATATTAACTATTGAGGTCTTCCAGTGCTTGTTTTGCTTTGACAAAATTTGGTTTTATACGTAAGCATGTTTCATAATCAGCTTTTGCTAGATCGAGTCTATTCATTAACTCATTCGTTATTCCTCTGTAATAAAAACCATAATAATTTGTCGGATTGCTATTGACTAATATATTGAATTGGTCGTAGGCACTATTTAGTGAATCTTTTTCTAAGTATAATAGACCTGCATTTAAATAGGCTTGTGGAAATTGTTTGTCGATTAGATTAATTTGTCTGTAAATTTCAATGGCTTGATCGACTTGATTATTATTCTGTAAATAAAAAGCTTTTGAGTGCCAACCATTTACATTATTTGGATCGATCTCAATGGCTCCTTCATAGTATGTAAGTGCAATATCTTTTCCTAAATCCTCATATAGTTGGCCAATAATAATCCATGCATCGTAAAGTTCTGGTTCGATTTCTATAGCTTCTTGAAATGAGTTGATAGCTCTGTTAGTATCTCCAGCTTCTCTAAAATTCATTCCCAGCATGAAGTAGCCTTCAGGGTGTTGAGGGTCAATATTGAGCACTTTATTGGCCGCCAACATTGATTGTTCGTAGTTTTTTAGTATTAGATAGTTTTCTGAAAGTTTTAATAAAGTGGTTATGTCTTTTGGAAATTTTTCGTGCGCCTCTTTTAAGGTTTCAATTCCTTCTTTGGATTTTAAATAATCCATGTAATAGTTCGATAATAAATGATAGTATGCGACATTTAAGGAATCAATTTCCATGGCCATTTGGACATCGTCGATGGCGGCACGGTATGCACCTTCTTTAGCATAAACTTTAGAGCGTTCTATGAGTAAACTTGGATCATTAGGGTTTTGCCTGATTAATTTTGTAAGGCCAAGATCTTCGGTTTGCTGTGCTTTGGTTTTTGAAGTGTTATCAGAGGTGCAAGCACTGAGTATGGTAGTAAGTGCACAAAATATTACAATAAATCTTTTCATTGTGTAAAGATAAAGCTTGTTAAGCGATATTAATCTAGTTCATGCGACATGAATTAGTAAAAGATAAGAAGGGCAAAGACTGACCCTTCTTGTCTTATAAAATGATTATTTTCTAAACATGTTACCGAGCATTTTCATACCCATTGAAGCAATTTCGTCCATGGCACTTCCATCGCCATCTTTATCCAAGATACGCTCAATTAAGCTCTGAGATTGGGCATGTTGTTTTGATTGCTGCTGAACGGATCCTTGTAGAAACTGAGCAAGGCCTGGAGCATCAAAATTTTGTTGCTTTTTTTGTTTTCCAAGTACGTTGAGTACAACAGGAGCCATTTTCATAAGCATGTTCATAGAATTATTTCGATTCATTCCGCTAGACTTGGACATCATTTCGACAACATTAAAAATGTTGTTTCCACCAAGAAGATGTTTAAGGATACCCATACCATCTGCAGATTTTCCGGACACATTTCCTGATAAAAGATCAGATATATTATCTAAAGCACTACCATCATGATTTTTAGATAAGGCACCCAACAAACCTTCTAAAGAAGATTGGGTTTTAGTGTTATTAGCTAAAGCGCTCATTAAGGTAGACATGGCTAAATTCGCCGCCGACGCTGTTTGTTCTTTAGGCGCGCCACCAAATTGTTGGCCGAGCTTGTCCAGTACCGAATCAGTTAGTTGACCTTGCAAAAGGTCCATAAAGTTTGTCATTTATGTGATTTAATTGTGATAAAAAAAACATTTATAAATTCTTACATATTAAAAATAATTTTAATATGTTTGCATTAATTACTTATTAAAAGCTATGAGTAGCAATCTATCTATATTCTATTTAGTTGTTTTTTTTGTTTTTGGTTCCACCCAGAACAAAGATTTTATCTATAAATATATAGATGAATATTCAGCTACTGCAATAGAAGAGATGGAAAGAAGTAATATTCCGGCTAGTATCAAACTAGCTCAAGGGATGTTAGAGTCAAACTGGGGCAGAAGTAAGTTATCAGTAACGGCCAACAATCATTTCGGCATTAAGTGCGGAAGTAGTTGGGACGGTGGCACTTACGACTTGTTTGATGATGAATACGATAAGGCAGGAAATCACAAAAAGAGCTGTTTTAGGTCTTATCGATCAGCAAAGACTTCTTATCGAGCGCACTCTGATTTTTTAATGGACCCAAAAAAGGCTTATAGATATGGTCTTTTATTTGATATACCTAGGACAGATTATCGATCTTGGGCTTATGGGCTATTACGAGCAGGATACGCAACAGACAAAAAATACGCAGAAAAATTAATCCAAATAATCGAGGATTACCAATTACATATTTTTGATGATCCGATCATCATTAGAAATGGAGAAATTGTTTATTTGGACAAAGAAGAACCTATAAATCATGTTGGTTCGACTTCTACAAAAACCGAAATGATAACTGAACGGGTGGAGGAATCAACCCCTCCACCAGCTTTTACTTTAACAGAGGAAGAGAAATCCTTTGACACAAGATTTAGAAAGCAACGATATGGCGACATTCATTTTGTGAAGGAAGGCGAATCGATGGAGGCTATTGCGGCTGCCTATGGTATAAGTCTAACAAACTTGTATATTAAAAATAGGATGCCGACTGGTACACAACCTGTAGTCGGTGAAAAAATACAAATAACTGGGTTTATACGAATGGGTAAACGGCCTAAATACTATGATCCTACTCAAACTAAAGAAGAAGAATTTGTATTTTAAGTAGTATTTTTATAGCAAAACATAAAGCATGAAAAAACTTGGTTTTGTTTTCTTTTTATTTCTTTTCGTACAGTTAGATTTAGTTTCACAAAGTTTTTATTTCGGCCCAAAAGGAGGTTTAACAATCGGAACACAGCGATGGGAAGCTTACTCAACAAGAAGACCACTACTTAATATCCATGCTGACCTTTTTATAGAATCATATAGCCCTGAAAAGAAAGGTAGCTTTTATGGACAATTAGGTTATCACACCAGAGGTAGTTCCATCCGATTTATTAACACGCTGAATTTAAACTCGTTAACGCAAGGATATAGCTTTAATAACTTATCATTAATTCTAGGCGTCAAAAGCCCAGTGCAAGTAGCAGGCAGATCCTATCCGAGTTATTTTTACAGTGTAGGTATTAGAGGAGAATATACTTTGTTTACTAACCTAGAAGAGTTTCTCGGAACGGTAAATGCTAACTTTTTTCCTTTGGACCAATTTGTTAGAAAATTTATGTATGGAATCAATATTTCAGGAGGAATATTGTTTGATAAGCGGGAATTTGTCCAGCCATTTATTGAGTTTTCTTTACAACCTGACTTGTCTCCCCAATATGATCAATACTTTGATATCACAACAACAAACCCTTGGACTGGTCAACCACAAATTATCAGAGCAAATAAAATTCGCAATGTATCTTTCGAAGTCAGTTTCGCCGTTAAATTTTTGCGAAAGGTGATTTATGAATAAATCGACGGCTTCTTTAATAATTAGGAGAGAGGCTGGACCTTTCAGCCAGGTTAGCATGAACAAAGGCTTACAAACACTCAAAGATCTACTTTCGTATATACATGATATGGATTATGGTCGGCTCATGGTTGCAGAGGACATTAATGACTTATTAGATATTGGAAGAGGTACTTGTAGCACCAAGCATGCTTTTGTTAAACATGTGGCGAAAGAGCAGGGGTGGTCGATGGTAAAGTTAATTAGTTGTTTGTACAGGATGAATGGGCAAAACACACCTGGTGTTGACACAGTTTTAAAAAAGTATGCCTTAAACTATATTCCCGAATCACATTGCTATTTAATTATTGATGGGAAAGCGAAGGATATCACCTTTAAAGGGAAAGATTTTGCATTAACATCCGATGATATATTGAGTGAATTTTGTATCAATGCAAACGACATTGGACCGAAAAAAACCAAAAAACATAAAGATAATTTAGCTGTATGGCTCAGAAAAAACAATTATCCATTTACGGTAGAAGAAATTTGGAAAATTAGGGAAGCTTGTATAACTCAATTATTTTCTAATTAACGAATGATGTAACTGAGTCCTATACTTAAATAAGCTGGGCTTTGGCCAAAACCAGCTTGAAGTTGGTTAAAAACAAAATAATCCGCTACTCGATTAAAATGCAATTCGTACCTAAAATCTAAATTTAACCTCAAAAGTTGCACTCCAAGATTAAAGGCAAAGCCTGCTTCTAGCCACTCTCTCCGCTCTTCAAAGTGCTTAAATTCTTCAAAAATTTCATTTTCACTGAGAATAAATGAAAATACTGGCCCTACACCTAATTTAAAGCGATCAACCAAAACACCTCCCATCACTGGAACGGCGATAAAATGAGTTCTTTTAGCGGCTGCATTTGTTTTTGGAGGATTGGTTTCCCAAATTATATAGTTAAAGTTAGAGGTTATATTTCTATAAAGGACTTCTGACTGAAGGTATAAATTGTCTTCTTTCAAACTCGCAAATAGTCCAAAAGTAGGAGATACATCCTCGTCTTCGAACATTACTTCATACAATAAGTAATCAAAAGGATCATCAAACAACAAATTTTCGGTTTTAGCAAAAGATAAAGTCAAAGCAGTTTTGACTCCAAAATTAAATTGGGCCGAAATCTTAAAGCTAAAGCAAATAAAAAATAAAATCCAGTAAACTCTGGTTCGAAACATACGCTCAATATATAATAATTAAAAGTAATTATAGGCTTGTTAGTTGTAATTAGAAAGACACATCTTTTAATAATTTGCTGCCTGTACTTATAAAAAGAGGCTACCAATGAACAGATGGTAGCCTCGAAAACTTATGGAAATTAAACTGTTTTTGAATTTTATTTTATACTTATTTTAAAGCTTGCAATTTTATTGTTAGCATCTAAAACTTGTCCTAAATACATTCCTTTAGCTAAATGGCTCACATTAATAGATTGGCTAGTGTTGGTTAATGGTGTGCTAAGCACAGTTTGTCCTGTAATATTTAAAATATTTAAGGATGATGCATCAGAAGGTATTTTATTTGTTTCTAGAACAAAGCTGCCATCGCATGGATTTGGGAAAGTTTTCACAGAAAAGTCATCGATAAATAGGTCTGCGTTGCCTGTAATAATCTCTATAAAATCAATTTCAATCATGTGATCAACAAGGTTAGTTCTAATCGGTTCGTTAAAATCGAAATAGATATCAGCCTCGTTAAAAATGAAAGTTCCCGGTTCGAGATCTGCAATTTGTTCTATACTGAATCGAACAAATCCATGTGATGCAGCTTCATTACTAGTACTATCAAGTAATTTTATATCATTGAAATCGAATCTCACACTTCGATCTTCACTGATTGTATATTCAAATTTGTGACTAGCTACTAATGGAGTTAGGCTAGCCAAATCAAGATTAGTTGAAATGGTGTCAATAATTGCAATATTAAATGCAGTATCAGTTCCAGTATTTTGGAATCTTATTGTGTATTCTAATGGAGTATTAGCTTTGATTTGATGTAAATCTCTGTATCCTTTAGGTGATGCTTTTTTATCATTTGGATCGTAAGAACCTATACTTTCCTGACAATCTATATCGATAAACTCATTTAAATCATCCTCAGAAAACATACTAACAAAACCTAAGCTTATTTCGCCTAAATCATTTTCTCCACAACCTTCAAAAGCTAATGTTGGTTGAGAAAAACCTGGATGAAATGGCACCTGAGGAATACTCAGACGATAAGTTGACCCCTTAGCTGGAAAGGTAATAATATGCTCGTTGTTAGCATCAAGTTCTATCTCATCATCACTAACCGGTCTCATGACATCATCTTCAATTACAATAAACTCTTGGATTTCATTCATATCCCCGGTTCCCGAATTCTTTATCTTAAATATCAGTTCATCCGAAGTACATTCTGATTCTATTTCTAAACTTGCCAATGACCAGTTTGGATTTAAGCTGCCGATACAAGGCTCGTTTGGAAAAATGGTAGCTTCCACACAGTGCGTTTGACCCAAAACCGTGTTGTCGCAATCTAAGTATGCTACAAAGCTTAGAGAACCACATTCGCCAATGGCTAAAGGATCTAGATAAAAGCTGATTGTTTGACCATTAATATCATAATTATCATGGGCACTACTCACAAAATTTAAATCATCATCTAGTACTACTTCGATGTATACATTGTCTTCATACTGTGTTCCAATGTTGCAAAAATCCAAATAATAAGTGTTGTCAAAACAACGTCTCAAGAAAGGAGTAGAGATGCCTACTTTATATTTTTGACAATAGACAGCTGCTTGCGCCACTATATCTACATCATAAGCATCACCTATTTGAAGTTGTGGTGTTTCTGCTGTATTACATTCGCTCGTCCAAAGTTCATCCTCAGATAATATACTTATAGAGTAAGCTCCTTCTGGCACTAATTTTCCAAAACTTCCATCTGAGTTGCTATTAGTCAGAAAAACTTCATTGCCGTTGTCAAATTGGATAGTGCGATAGGGTAGTCGATCTTCATTGTCATTAATGCAGTTTTCGTTTTCATCAAAAAAGACTAAACCTTGGATGTAAGCTCCTTCAGCTACCACCTCTAAGGAACTAGTTTGCAGACAACGTTCGTTAAAGTTTGCATCTACTACTTCGATGACAGTAGGATTACTATCAATGTACATGTTACTACTTACATTGTCTAAGGCTTCGAATGCAATTTGGGCAAAAGAACTGCCATCAACTAAAGACCACGGCAAGGTGGATCCTTCCGAATAAGAAACAGAAATTATTCCTTCAGTGATGTTCGAGTAATTAGAACTTGTAAATTCTGCCAGATTATCAGAATACATAGTGTCAAACTTCAAAACTGCGGGATCATATCGTATAGAAAACTGGATGGAAACTATATCATCAAAATCTTCTGCAATCATATCTACCAAAATATTGGTTTGGTTAGATTGATTTTCAAAAGTCAATTTTACACAATCATTTTCTATTTCCACCACTTCAAATGAGCTGAATAAAGCATCAATGCAAAATGTGCCTTCATCATTATCTCCGGCATTTATAATTTCATCATTCTCCATGGAGAAATCTACCGTGCCACTACTGATTGGCAGGAATATTAACGTAAAAATGGTATCACCTTCATTGACTGTAACGGGATTTGTACCTGTGATGTCAAACCAAAGAAACGATAAAAGACCTCCATGATTATGAATGTTGCTGGGTGGAAAAGGAGGAGGTAAGAAATCAGATTCTACACCAAAATATTGCAACTTGTCATCTGGGAAGTGAATACCGCCTTGCATCGAAGTGACAAGACCCATTTGTTCATTTGCGACCATGTGTAAATGCACTAAATCATCGACTATTTCGTGTTCGAATCGAAAGTACAAAGTGTCCGTACAATCTAATTGTGCACTCATTTGAGCTAAGCCACAAAGAGAAAAAATACAAATTAAGAATTGTTTCATAATAATTGATTTACGGGTTCGAAATATGTTCATACTTCAAATATGGAGCAAAATACGACTAAAAAAAACGACAATATTATACTTTTGTATAAATAATAACACAAAATTATTTCACCATTCGTTTGATAAACAGATGTTTATATAATTTAAATGTAATGAATAAAACAAAGGTATTCCACTTAATTCAGCATCTTTCAAAAAAGGATGTTAGACAATTTAAGGAACTTTCGCAAACCAGTTTGATTAAAGTATCAGAAGAAGCCAGACGTCTCTTTAGCTTTTTGGTACAGAAAGCAACATTAGATACTCCTATAGAGAAAGAGGAAGCCTTTCAAGTTTCATGTCCATCTTTAGACTATAATGATCAAAAGCTAAGACTTCTTGTTTCGCAATTGTATAAAGCTTTAGAGCGATTTTTATTGTTTCGTAATATAGATTTAGCACAGCAGAGCTATAAAAATGAAGGTAAATTATTGAGTATCTATCAGCAAAATGGCTTAGAGAAAAATTTTCAGACCGCCTATAGTGGTTTGAAGAAAAAGCAAAAGGAAACACCGTATACGCTCACTATCCAAGAAGAAATCCAAATGGGATTTGATAAATACCAGTTTGAATCACTTCAGAAAAGAAGTAAAGTGTTTAATTTTCAATATTTACTGGATTTAACCGAGCTTTCTTACTACCAGCAGAAACTTCGATTTGCTTGTTATGGTATTACGCACAAAAATATTTATAAAACTGCCTTTGATCCTGATGTCGAACCATTATTAAGTAAAATTCAAAAATCCGAGAAAATATTAAGTGATCCTAGAATTAGTGTTTATTACCATTGTTTTTTGATGCTTTCCGATCATGATGAGGTCCAATATTTTGAGCAGTACAACAAACTATTAAATCAATACAGTGCGATTTTCGAGCAAGAGGAACGCAGATCTTTATTTTATTTTGCCTTAAATTATTGCATCAGACGTCTGAATTCTGGAGAGGTAGGTTTTGGCAAAAAAGGCATCGATATTTACGAACGAGCTATAGAGTCAAAAGTGTTATTTATACAGGGCAAGCTTTCTAGATTTACTTATCGAAACATGGTGATGATGGCTATTCGAGTGGGCGAATTTGACAAGGCGATCGAGCTCACTGATAAGTTTGAAAGCTATTTATTCAGTGGCGAAAGAAAAAGTGCTTACCATTTTAATAAAGCATTGATAAACTATCATACTGGCGATCTAAATAGTGCTTTGGATGATATCATAAATGCTGATTTTAAAGATCATTTAATCAATTTAGCTGCAAAAACGCTTCAAGCAAAAATATATTATGATATGGATGAGCGTATGCTGCTGGATTCGCATCTTGATAGTATGGAAATGTATATTATAAGGAGCAAAGTACTGGGATACCATAAGAGCAATTATAAAAACGTCATATCTTTTTTCAAAAAATTACTGCGTTTAAAACCATTTGATGAAGTAAAGCGGAATCAATTAATCGATCGCGTAAACGCAGAAGCAATATTGACAGAGAAGAAATGGTTTTTAGAAAAACTCGATTCTTAATGGATTAAAAAGCACTATTGTTTACATCTCCACTTTTAAGAGCAAGCACTTGTATGCTATTTATGGGAAACTCAGAGCGATTAAAAGTTAAGACAAAATCATCAGTATTAAACAAGTTCGATTCTGCGGCTACTTCTTCTTTAAGGAACCGCCATGATCCTGCTGGAATAGAAGCATCTATACCGAGAATTAGCCTTCGTATTTCTATCAAGTCCAAGACACTAATCTTATGATCTTGATTTATATCTGCAGGAATAAGATGAGCAAAATCTAAATCATTTGTGCTTATGATGTGCTGATTAATGATAACCATGTCTAAGGTAGATACTCCATTTAAATAATCGCTAGGCTTATCTATTACGATCGTAAAGTTTTCTACCTCGGGATTGCTATCGACGACACAATTCATATCTGGTATATTAGAACCTGATGGCAAACAATTAGAAATATCTATATTCTCATTATTATCATCTACCACTGTGATAATATTCACGGTTACATTTGTGCCATCGGAACTGCTAATGACTATGTTCGATGATACTTGCGCTATGGATAGAAAAGGAAATGCTGCAAAGAGCAGTATAATTATGTATTTCATAATAGATATTTATTCAAATATAAGCTAATGGCTCTTGTAATATAACTACAAAGTTCACCATTTGTACAACATTGAACAAACTAAAAAATAGCTTATAATTCTGAAAAACAGCTGGTTATGTTAATTAAAATTACTTGTTTGATCCGAAGATAGACGATAAGTATGAGCGATTTAACATAGCGATATTGTTAATCGAAATCTCTTTAGGACATTCCACTTCACAAGCACCAGTATTCGAACAATTACCAAAACCTTCGGCATCCATTTGATCAACCATCGATTTTGATCTAGCTGCATGTTCCACCTGACCTTGTGGCAACTTACCTAAATGAGCAACTTTGGCCGAAGTAAATAACATAGCCGATCCATTTGGACAAGCCGCAACACAAGCACCGCATCCAATACATGCCGCTGCATCAAAAGCAGAAAGTGCTTCATCTTTTTCGATAGGTATAGCATTACCATCTGGAGCTTGACCAGTATTTACAGAAACATATCCACCTGCTTGGATTATACGATCAAAGCTTGATCGATCTACCACTAAATCTTTAATAACAGGAAACGCTTTTGCTCTCCATGGCTCTACAGTAATTGTATCACCATCTTTAAAATGACGCATATGCAATTGACATGTGGTAGTGCCTTGCTGTGGTCCATGAGGACGACCATCTATGACAAGGTTGCAGGTCCCACAAATACCTTCACGACAATCATGTTCGAAAGCTACTGGTTCTTCTTTTTTAGAGATAAGCTCTTCATTAAGGACGTCCATCATTTCTAAAAATGACATATGTTCAGAGGCTTCTACATTATAACTTTCTAGTTGGCCTTTTTTATCAGCTCCTTTTTGTCTCCAGATTTTTAATGTTAGTTTCATATGCTCCGCTTTATGCTTCTACTAATCGTTAACCATTATTTATTATAAACCTATTTGTAAGAACGAGTTTTTAGTTCTACATTTTTAAACGCTAACTCTTCTTTGTGCAGCACTGGTTGAGTTTCATTCCACTCCCATGCAGACACGTAAGTAAAGTCTTTATCGTTTCTTTGTGCTTCTCCTTCTTCTGATTTATACTCCTCTCTAAAGTGCCCGCCACACGACTCATTTCTGTCTAATGCATCACACATCATGACTTCACCTAATTCTAAGAAGTCAGCCACTTTTGTTGCTTTTTCTAGCTCAGGATTGAATTCGTTCGCATCACCAGGAATAAATACGTCTTTATAAAACTCTTCTCGCAATTCTCTAATCATTTGTCTGCCTTTCTTAAGGCCTTCTGCATTTCTAGACATACCGCAATATTCCCACATGATTTTACCTAAACGGCGATGGAAGCTCTCTACGGATTGATTTCCTTTAATGGACATTAGCTGGTTTAAGCGATCTTGAACATCTTTTTCTGCTGCTGCAAATTCAGGAGCATCGGCAGAAATCTTCGGTGTTCTAATTTCTTTAGATAAAAACTGTCCAATTGTGTAAGGTATTACAAAATATCCGTCGGCCAGTCCTTGCATTAAAGCACTAGCTCCTAATCTATTGGCTCCATGATCAGAAAAGTTTGCTTCTCCTAAAGCAAATAAACCAGGTACATTTGTTTGCAAGTTATAATCTACCCATAAACCACCCATTGTATAATGTACTGCAGGATAAATTTTCATAGGGTTTTCGTATGGGTTTTCACCCGTAATTTTTTCATACATTTCGAATAAATTACCATACTTACCTTCTACCACAGCTTTTCCTAATTTTGTTATTTCAGCTTTGGAAGGATTATTTATATTTTTGGAATGAGCAGCTGCTTTTCCATATCGCTCTATAGCACTAGCAAAATCTAAGAAAACAGCTAAGCCAGTTGGTGCTACTCCATTTCCTGCATCACAGGCAACTTTTGCGGCTCTAGATGCTACATCTCTCGGTACAAGATTACCAAAAGCAGGATATCTACGTTCTAAGTAGTAGTCTCTATCTTCTTCGGCAATATCATTACCTTTTTTACGACCTTCTCTGATGGCAATTGCATCTTCTTTTGATTTAGGTACCCAAACACGACCATCATTTCTTAGTGATTCTGACATCAAAGTCAGCTTGGATTGATACTCTCCTGAAACAGGAATACAAGTTGGGTGAATCTGAGTAAAACAAGGGTTGGCCATCAAAGCCCCTCTACGCACACCTCGCCATGCTGCACTTACATTCGAACCCATGGCATTGGTAGATAAATAAAATACATTGCCATAACCTCCAGTAGCTAATACTACACAATGAGCAGCATGTTTTTCTAATTTACCTGTCAGTAAATTCCGAGTTATAATGCCACGCGCCTTTCCATCGATCTTTACTAAATCAAGCATTTCGTGACGATTATACATGCTTACTTGACCTGTAGAAATTTGTCTTGAAAGCGCTTGATAAGCACCTATTAATAGTTGTTGTCCAGTTTGACCTCTTGCATAAAAAGTTCGAGATACTTGTACTCCTCCGAAGGAGCGGTTAGCTAAAAGGCCACCATATTCTCTTGCGAAAGGAACTCCTTGAGCCACGCATTGGTCTATAATATCTGCGCTTACTTCCGCTAAACGATAAACATTCGCCTCTCTTGACCTATAATCTCCTCCTTTGATCGTATCATAGAATAAACGATAGATACTATCGCCATCATTTTGATAGTTCTTGGCTGCATTGATTCCTCCTTGTGCGGCAATACTGTGCGCTCTTCTTGGGCTATCGTGGAAAGTAAATGCTTTTACTTGATACCCTAATTCTCCTAAAGTGGCAGCAGCTGAGGCGCCGGCTAATCCCGTACCTACAACAATAACTTCAATTCTTCTTTTATTATTTGGAGCCACAAGATTCATTGTACCCTTGAAATCACTCCATTTTTGTTTTAGTTCTCCCGCAGGAACATTAGATTTTAATTCTATTCCGGCCATCTTATAAACTATTTATGTAAATGTAAATTGGGATTATAGCAAACCCTACTGAAACAACTAAAGAAAAAACAGTACCTAAGCCCTTAATGATAGGTGTATATTTTTTATGATTTAGCCCTAGTGTATGGAAAGCACTTTGAAATCCATGTGCTAAATGAAAATAAAGCGCAAGTAAACCTATTAAATATATTAAAACTATATACCATTCTTGAAATGCAACCATTACCCTTCCATATAAATCAGTCACTTCGTTCTCAAAACCAGCGTATGTCTTCATAGGCAAAGAACCAAATTTCATTTTAAACCAAAAGTCGCCCATATGTATGCAAATAAAAGCGAGTATAAGTATGCCCAACATAGCCATGTTCTTTGATGACCAGCTTGCATTTTCTTTCGTCTTTTTAGAATATTTATATCCTTTGGCAGATCTGTTCTTGGCTGCAATCATTAAACCCTGAATGGCATGCAAGACAATAAAAAAGTATAAACCATAAGAAATGGTTTTTATTAAAGGATTTTGTGTCATAAAATAAGCATAAGTATTAAATGACTCTCCACCATCATTGGCTAGTAATTGTAAGTTTCCTATCAAGTGAACAAATAGGAAGCTGATCAGAAACAAACCTGTAAGGCTCATTATTATCTTTTTACCAATGCTGGATGTAAAAAATTGTACGATCCATTTCATATTAATCTCGCGTTTCTTGTTGTTTCAAAAATAGAAAAAGCACTTACTTTAACTGGGTTTCAAACTTGTTTTACAAACTATTTAGAATCATTCTACTGAAAAACAATTGGTCTAATTTAATCAAAGTAGTTGTAATAATATATGGTTTCAGGCTTGTTTAAATGCTGATTAGCTTTTCTCTAGTAAAGATTTTTAAAAGCCTTAGTGTATATTTAGAGCATGACTTATAAAATTAATAGCTTAGAAGAATACCATCAAGTATACAAGCAAAGCGTAGAGAAACCAGAAGAATTTTGGAAAGAGCAAGCAGAAACCTTTGAATGGATTCAGCCTTTTAGTAAAGTGTTGAATTGGGATTTTGAAAAACCTGAAGTAAAGTGGTTTGAGGATGGAGTTTTAAACATTACCCAGAACTGTTTGGACAGACATGTATTGACACAAGGAGATCAAACAGCTATCTTATGGGAGCCCAATGATCCTAATCAAAAAGCTCAACATTATAGTTACACACAATTATTGGAAGCAGTTTGCCAATGTGCCAATGGCTTAAAGGATCGTGGCATTAAGAAGGGAGATAGAGTCATACTTTATATGCCTATGGTGCCCGCTTTAGCTGTTGCTGTACTGGCTTGTGCGAGAATAGGGGCGATCCATTCAGTTGTTTTTGCGGGTTTTTCTGCGCAGGCATTATGTGATCGAGTGGATGATGCCCAAGCTTCTATGATTATTTGTTCAGATGTCAATCATAGAGGAGCCAAAGTAATTGCTGTAAAAGAGGTGGTAGATCGAGCGATGGACTTAGGATGTAATTCAGTGGAAACTGTACTAGTGTATAAAAATAGTACGCAAGAAGTTAATTGGAGTGATGATGTCGATGTTTGGTGGCACGACATAGTCGAAGGACAATCTAAGACATGCACAGCAGAACCCATGAATGCCGAAGATATGTTGTTTATACTGTATACCTCTGGCTCTACTGGAAAACCTAAAGGAGTAGTACACACATGTGGAGGATATATGGTTTATACTTGCTACAGTTTTAAAAATGTGTTCCAATATCGACCAGGCGATGTTTACTGGTGTACTGCAGATATAGGTTGGATTACAGGACACTCTTATATATTATATGGTCCTTTATTGGCTGGTGCGACTACAATGATGTTTGAAGGTGTTCCTAGTTTCCCTGATGCGGGTAGATTCTGGGCAATATGCGAAAAACATAAGGTCAATCAATTTTATACTGCCCCAACAGCCATTCGCGCACTTATGGCAAATGGTGATGCATGGCCAGCCAAATATGACTTATCAAATTTAAAGGTATTGGGATCAGTCGGAGAACCCATAAATGCTGAAGCTTGGCATTGGTATGACAAACACGTAGGTAAAGGTCAGGCTCCAATAGTGGACACATGGTGGCAAACCGAGACGGGTGGCATTCTCATTTCGCCTTTGCCAGGTATCACGGATACAAAACCCACATTTGCTTCGTATCCTATGCCAGGTGTCCAAGCAGTATTAGTTGATAGTGATGGAAATGAACTAACAGAAAACAATGTTGAAGGCTTGTTGTGTATAAAATATCCATGGCCTTCGATGATACGAACAACCTATGGAGATCACGAACGGTGCAGAAATGTATATTTCTCTGTATTTAAAGGAAAATATTTTACGGGTGATGGTGCAAGAAGAGATGAAGATGGACGTATTAGAGTAATCGGCCGAGTAGATGATGTGATTAATGTCTCTGGGCATAGAATGGGTACTGCGGAAGTAGAAAACGCAATTAATGAGCATCCAAATGTGATAGAATCCGCGGTCGTCGGATATCCGCATGCAATTAAAGGACAAGGAATATATGCCTACATCATTTCAGCTGGAATGTCATTAAACGAAGCATTTAAAAAAGAAATTATTTCGACAGTGGTTCGAGAAATTGGCCCCATCGCCAAACCAGATAAAATACAATTTGTAGAAGGTTTACCAAAAACAAGATCAGGTAAAATAATGCGGAGGATACTTAGAAAAATAGCTGCTGGTGACGGAGAAAACTTGGGTGATATATCCACTTTATTAAATCCTGAAGTGGTACAATCAGTTAAAGAAGGCGCATTGGTGTAATCTTTTTTGTGATTTTTTGAACTCAGTCGGCAAATCTATCGTTTGTCTGAGTGAGTGTGCCAAGAAATATGCCGTACCTTTGCGATAATTTAAGAAGATGAAAAAAGAACAAACACTCAATTTTCAAGATTTTTTATCCTTTTTCCCAGAAGTTACACCTCCGCTAACAGTATCTAATGAGTCCATCAAAGAGATAAGTAAGAGAAATAAAGTGTTGCCTCCTGAAGCTATAAAAAATTACTTCGTTCCTTGGGGTGCAAAAATTGATGAATTTACAGAGTTTGTTCCCTGTTTTTCACTACCAAAACAAGAATCTTTCATTGCATTAGTATATTGGCAAGCTGGTCTATTAAACCATTCATTTATTTTAGTAACTCTAGATCCTAAAACAGCTTTAACCATTTCACAAAAAGTCATTGCAGGCACGGTGTCTGATGGAGAAGTGGTGTTGCGTTCCGTGGCCAACATTGAACCTGATCTAACCATACAAATAATCACTGGTCAAGAAAGTATTCAATCATTTAATCCATTAGAAAGTCAAGGATATTACATGGAAATCCTTCCGTCTGGTGAGATCATTTCTCAAAAAGAAGATAACCCCCTAACATGGCTAAAAGAAGAAAAAAAGTCAAATCCAAAAAAATAAGTTCAGGAGCCTTAAAAAACAGCATACTTAAGTTGTTTTTAAGAATGCCAAAGAAAAGATTAAATGCAAAGCAAATTGCAGGTAAATTAAGGATAGGAAACAGTACAGATTCTATCAAACATGCGCTCACACTACTCGAAAAAGAGCAAAAAATTATTTTTGTAAAAGACGGTAAATATCGAGTTAATAAATCGATGGCTTCCAATGATTTTGAAAAGTTGCCAAGTCATAATTATACTGGAAGTATCGACATGGCGAGAAATGGGTCCGCTTTTTTAGTTGTTGACGGCTTAGACCAAGATCTATATATTCCAGCTAAGCATTTACGAGGTGCAATGAACGGTGATACAGTAGAAGTATCCGCTGTTTTTCCTAAAAACAGACGAAGGGGGGAAGCAAAAGTACGTACCATTATTAAGCGATCGATCAGTTCCGTTGTAGGTAAGATTTATTTCCAAAAAAGATATGCTTTAGTTGATGTCATGAATACTAAAGTTCCTTTAGGGGTTATGATAAACCCATCTGACACTGCTAAAGCAAAAGATGGAGATATAGTGGTCGTAGATGTGGTCAATTGGGGGAATGCTCAAAACAAAACTATTTGGGGGAAAGTAAAGGAAGTGATCCCTCCAAATAATGTCAATGAGATAACCATGCAATCCATCCTAAGTATGAATGGTTTTGACTCATTTTTTCCAGATGATGTATTAAGTGAGCTTAAGCATATTCCAGATGAACTACAGATCAGTGATTATGAAGATCGTAGGGATTTTAGGGAGGTCTTGACCTTTACCATCGATCCTGATACAGCCAAAGATTTTGATGATGCAATTTCATATGAAGTTCTCGAAAATGGAGATCTTGAAGTAGGAGTGCATATCGCAGATGTAAGTCATTATGTGCGAGAAAACACAGCATTGGACAAAGAAGCTTTAAGAAGATCTACTTCGGTTTATTTGGTGGACAGATGCATTCCTATGCTTCCAGAAAAACTTTCTAACCATTTATGTTCACTCAATCCTCATGTCGATCGATTGAGCTTTTCTGCCGTTTTTACCTTTAATAAGCGCAAAGAGATAAAGGACCGTTGGTTTGGTAAGGGAGTGATACATTCAGATCGACGTTTTACTTATATGGAAGCCCAAGAGGTCTTGGAATCAGGAAAGGGAGACTATGCCGAAGAACTTAAAGTGCTGAATAGTATAGCACATAAACTACGCAAAAAGAAATTTAAAGATGGTGCTGTAAACTTTGATTCAGAGGAAATCAAATTTAAACTAGATGCAAAGGGAAAGCCCATCGGTTTGTTTGTTAAAGAAAGAAAAGACGCACATTTGTTAATCGAGGATTTTATGTTGCTGGCTAATCGAGAAGTGGCTAAATACATTGGAGATCGAGAGACTAAAGAGGTGCCTTTTGTATATCGTGTCCATGATACTCCGGATTTAGAAAGGTTGTCAGAAGTAGCGCTTTTTGCTAAAGAGTTGAATTTTAACTTTAAGTACCAAACACCAGCACAGGCAAAGGAATCCATCAATAGATTGCATAAAGAGGTAAAAAATAATCCGGCATTAAAATTATTAGAGCCTTTAGCCATTCGTTGCATGGCTAAAGCAATATATACCAGTAATAATATTGGTCATTTTGGTTTAGCATTTCCATTTTATGCCCATTTTACTTCACCTATTAGACGTTATGCGGATGTCTTAGTTCACCGTATTTTATTTGCAAATTTAAAGCAAGAAACACGGGTCAATAAAGAAAGTCTAGAAGTGAAGTGCAAACATATTTCTGGTCAAGAAAAGAAAGCGCAAGAAGCAGAGAGAGAATCGATTAAATACAAGCAAGTCGAGTTTATGGCCTCTCGATTAAACGAAACTTTTGACGCGGTTATTTCAGGAATGATCGATCGCGGTTTGTTTGTGGAAGTTATAGAAACTAAAGCAGAAGGATTTGTGCCTTTAATTTCACTTTACGATGATTTTCAGTTCGTCGATACCAAGTATAAATTAAGAGGCAGGGCTACTGGAGATGTGATAAAATTTGGAGATACAGTTAAGGTCAAATTAGTGGAAGTAAATTTGGAGGATAAGCAATTGGAGTTTAGAATTGTGGAATAGAGCCAGTCATTTTTTTATATATTAGGCTTCATATTAAAAAAGCAATATGAATCTATTTTCCTTTTTGGCTATACAGCCATTTTTTACAAATGATGCGATTACTTTAGGTATTTTAATCATTTTATTGGCGCTTATTTTTCACACATCTTCATTGGATTTAGAAGGTTGGAAAAAGTTTTACCGAATAGTGCCTGCTTTATTGCTATGCTATTTTTTGCCAGCAATATTGCATTGGCCACTTAATTTGATAGCTTCTCATTGGTATACAGATGGACTTACAGATCTACTAAATAATTATAATTTAAGCTTGCCTTCTGGATTGAGTTTCGATGGGATTAGTGCGTTTTTAGCCGAGAATGGAGTGCCGGCATCCGAGTATAAGGCGGTCCAAGGTCATTCCAGTTTATACTATATTGCTTCCAGATATTTGTTGCCCGCATCCTTAATATTGTTATGTCTAAGTATAGATATGAAAGGGGTTTTAAATCTTGGGCCCAAAGCACTTATTATGTTTGGTACAGCCACATTAGGTATTATTATAGGTGGGCCAATAGCGCTTTTAGTAAGTAAATATGTGGCTCCAGGAATTTTAGGAGATGATCCCGATATGATATGGCGAGGCTTATCTACCGTTGCTGGGAGTTGGATTGGTGGTGGCGCTAATCAAACAGCGATGAAGGAGATATTTGAAGTCGATGATAATTTATTTGGAACCATGATTATTGTCGATGTGGTAGTGGCTAATATATGGATGGGTTTTCTTTTATACGGGGCCAATGTCAAGACCAAGATAGATAAATGGTTAAAAGCGGACGCTTCTGCTATTGATGATTTAGAGCAGCGTGTAGCTAATTATAGAGCAAGCGTAGAAACCAAGCCAACAACCACAAAATTGTTTGTGCTCATGGCTGTGGCTTTTGGAGGTGTTGCTTTAGCCCATTGGGGTGCTGATGTAATGACCCCATTAATGAAAAACAACGCAGAAGCACTTAATAAGGTGGGCTTAAACAGTTTAACTTCTCACTTCTTCTGGCTTATTGTTATATCCACAACCGTTGGATTGATTCTTTCTTTTACTAGATTTAGAAAACTAGATGGAGTAGGAGCTTCCACATGGGGCTCGATTTTTATTTATTTTTTAGTGGCTACAATAGGTATGAAAATGAATTTAGGTGAAGTAGTTAATAACTTAGGTTTGTTTTTTATTGGTATTACTTGGATGCTAGTCCATGTAACACTCTTACTCTTAGTAGCTAAATTAATTAGAGCGCCATTTTTCTTTGTTGCCGTTGGAAGTCAAGCAAATATTGGAGGTGCAGCTTCCGCTCCTGTAGTGGCTTCAGCTTTTAGTCCTTCACTAGCTCCAGTGGGTGTTTTAATGGCTGTTTTAGGCTATGCTATAGGTACTGTTGGTGCTTTAGTTTGTGCTTATCTGATGTCAGGAGTAGCTGGGTAAACATATATTATTGATTGTCATATAGTTGGCGTTTAGCGACATAAAGAAACTTGCTTAAATTTTTATTATCTTTGCACTCCAATTTTCGAGGAGGTTAAAGAAAATTTATGACTAAGAAACGAGTATTAATCGTATCTCAAGAGATGAATCCTTACACAGAGTTAAGTAAAATTTCTGCTTTAGTAAGGAGTTTACCTCAAAAGGTACAGAGTGGAGGAATGGAAGTTAGAGTGTTGATGCCTAAGTATGGCACGATTAACGAAAGGAGACATAGACTGCACGAAGTAGTAAGGTTATCTGGGATGAACATCATTGTTGATGATGAAGATTATCCACTAATCATTAAAGTTGCTTCTTTGCCAGGAGCAAGAATGCAGGTTTACTTTTTAGATAATGAAGAGTTTTTCAAACGCAAGTTTATTTTCAATGATGCAGAAGATAAACCATTTGAAGACAATCAAGAAAGGATGGTATTCTTTTGCAAAGGAATATTAGAGACTGTTAAGAAATTTGGCTGGCCGCCAGATGTCATTCATTGTCACGGGTGGATGACTAGTTTTATTCCCACTTATCTCAAGACGGTATACAAAAATGAGCCTATTTTTGCTGATAGCAAGTGTGTTTATACAGCATATAATGATTCTTATGAAGGATACTTTTCTGATAAGTTGCTAGAACTAGCTACTATTAACGGCATTGAAAGAGAAGAGTTAGATATTTACAAAAAGGATGATAAAATACGTTTGCATTTAGGAGCGTTAGTACATGCAGATGCTGTAGCTAAAGGTGACGAAGCATTGGAAGGTGATTTAGATGAAGCGATCAACAAGCTGGAAAAACCAGTGATGGAATACTTTGATGAAGAAACACTTCCGCTTAAAAATGTAGAATTTTATAAATCATTACTAGAGGAATAAACCCTCCAAAATCAAATGAAGTATTATTACTATTATTTACTCTTATTGGTAGTACCTTTTATGTCATGTGATCGTGAATCAAGTATTGGTTCATTGTTATTAGGTGAAGACAATATTGAAATTTCTTTTACAGACACAATAGACTTAAACTTTACTAATCAATACGCAGATTCTTTGCGCACCTTTGGTACAAATGGTGTAAGTATAAGTAGTCCATCAAATCATAGATTAGGTATTCTTGATGATCCTATTTTTGGCACCACAGAACAAAGACTAGTAGTTTGTCCAAATATTTTAAATGTGCCTAATTTTGATCAGGCGGTTTTGGACTCTATGATTTTAATCTTGCCATTAGACAGTTTATCTGCCTATGGAGAATTAAATGCAAGACACCATGTAAAAGTGTATCAATTGGAGGATCATTTGCATGAAATAGATCTTAGTACTAGAATGGATACTTTTTATACTAATGACGAGATTCCATTAAACACAAGTATGCTAGTCGGAGAATTAGACCAAGTGATAGATTATGAGGATTCGGTCTTTGTATATAATCCTACATTAGATTCTACATTTATTGACATTCCTCAGATAAGAATAAGACTAGATGACACGTTTGCAGAAACTTTTTTAGATTCTAACAATGTATCTTCAGATTCTTTGTTCCAATCAGTCATCAAGGGTTTAGTGCTAACCAGTGAACCTGACGCATCTTCATTATTAGGTATCAGCATTAATAGTCTTAGTTCGGCTACCACTGACGCGACCTTAAGAGTTTACTATAAACAAGATGGGAACTCTTTATTTTATGATTATTACTTAGCTGCTTTTAAACATAGCCATATTACGCATGATTTTGCGGGTACCATAGTGGAAGATGCTATAGAAAATAACACGGATGATCATTTGTTTTTACAACCCATGGCTGGGACTTTTGTAAGTTTAGATTTGGCAGGTGTAAAAGCATTTGAAGGTCAAGGAATCAACTATGCAGAACTGGAATTATTTGTGAATCAAGATTTGGGTGATGATTTAAGTGTTTTCCCTCCATCATTTAGTGTATTGTCTATATACGAAAATGAAGATGGAAATAAAGTAGTAGTCTCGGATTTGACGAGCCTTGGTGCACAAGGTTATGGAGGTAACCTTAGCCTAGAATTAGACGAATTTGGTAACACCATTCGTAAGTATAGACTGAAAATAACTGATCACGTAGTAAGAATAAAGAATGGTCAATTGGATAATACAGTGATTGAGTTAGTGACCGAAGAACCCCTTGAAATACCGAGAAGAACTGTACTCCATGGTAACGATGGCAGCGAGTATAGTGCTAAACTTAAACTCGTAGTTTCTGAACCCTAAGTTTTTTTAGTATGTGTGGAATTGTTGCTTATATCGGAAAAAAACAAGCAAGTCCGATAATTATGGAAGGTCTGAAAAGATTGGAGTACCGTGGTTATGATAGCGCGGGAATTTCCATTTATAATAGCGGGTTAAAAACCTTTAAAAAGCAAGGAAAGGTTTTAGAGTTAGAAAAAATAATTGAAGGTCACGACCTTACAGGAACAGTCGGCATTGGACATACAAGATGGGCTACTCATGGTCCGCCAAATGATGTTAACGCCCATCCACATACATCGAATAGTGGAGAGATTGTTCTAATCCACAATGGTATTATAGAAAACTATGCCAATTTAAAGGCAGCTCTAATAGATTTAGATTATACATTTAAATCAGAAACAGACACGGAAGTTTTAGTTAATCTTATAGAAGAAGTACAAAAATCAAGAAACCTTTCGATCGAAGAGGCTGTAAGACAGTCATTAAATATGGTTGTTGGCGCTTATGCAATAGTAGTTATGGATGCAAAAGATCCTAGCAAAATTATAGGCGCTAAAAACTCCAGCCCATTAGTTTGCGGAGTCGGAGATGAGGAGTTGTTTTTAGCCTCAGATGCAACGCCTATTGTTAAATATACCGACAAAGTTATTTACATTAAAGAAGACGAAATAATAACGCTTCGAGACGATGGAACCTACTCTATAGTAAATCTAGAAAATGTAGTTTCTGATAATCCTATCGAACATATAGATTTAAAATTAGAAAGTATAGAGAAAGCGGGTTTCGAGCACTTTATGCTTAAAGAAATATACGAGCAGCCGATCACCATTGCAGAATCTATGCGAGGTCGCATCAATGCTAAAGAAGGATGGGCTAAGTTGGGAGGCATGGCTGAATATATGAATCGAATCAAACAAAGTGATCGAATCATTTTAACAGCTTGTGGAACTTCGTGGCATTCAGCACTCATCGCCGAATACTTGTTCGAAGAATTAGCCAGAATACCTACTGAAGTAGAATATGCATCCGAGTTTAGATACAGAAACCCGATCATCAAGACCAATGATTTTATTATAGCACTTTCTCAATCAGGCGAAACCGCAGATACATTAGCTGCTATAAAAATGGCTAAAGAAAGAGGGGCTTTGATTTATGGAATTGTAAATGTGGTCGGATCTTCTATAGCTAGAGAGACACATGCCGGCTCATACATACATGCAGGTCCCGAAATTGGTGTGGCATCTACAAAAGCTTTTACTAGTCAATTGACTGTACTAACCTTAATGGCTATCATTCTTGGATACGAAAAAGGTATTATTTCGCAAGGATACTATAGACAACTACTTACCGAGTTAGAATCTATTCCTTCTAAAGTAGAAAAGATTTTAAAAGTTGATGATCATATAAAGTACATAGCAGGTGAAATTAAAGATGCAAACAACTCATTGTATTTAGGAAGAGGTTATAATTTCCCTATTGCCTTAGAAGGTGCACTTAAATTGAAGGAAATTTCATACATTCACGCTGAAGGTTATCCTGCAGCAGAGATGAAGCATGGACCTATTGCCCTGATAGATATGCATATGCCGATTGTGGTCATTGCAACCAATAAAAGATATTACGACAAAGTCGTTAGCAACATAGAAGAGGTAAAAGCTAGAAAAGGAATCATCATTGCCATAGTCACAGAAGGTGATACTATCATAAAAGCATTGGCAGACTTCGTAATCGAAATACCTATTACAGAAGATCCTTTGTCTCCATTATTATCCGTGATACCTTTACAAATGCTTGCTTACCATATAGCTGTAATGAGAGATTGTAATGTAGACCAACCAAGGAACCTAGCTAAATCAGTAACCGTTGAATAAACAGATTATTACAAGTATATTATGATATATAACAGTCAAAGAGAAAATTTAATCATTCCAGAATATGGAAGACATGTTCAGAACTTGATTAACCACGCAAAAAGTATAGAAGATAAAGAGCAAAGGCAACTGGAAGTTAACACGATTGCTAATTTGATGATACAAATGCACCCTCAGCATAAAAACTTGCTCGAGTATCGAGATAAAATCTGGAAACATATATTTAGAATTGCTAACTACGAACTAGATGTAGAAACGCCTTCTGGAATTACTCCGACTCCAGAGGAAGATGCTTTAAAACCTGATATTGTTAGCTATCCTAAACGAAACAGCACCTTTAGACATTATGGAAGTTATTTGAAATCCATGATAGAAAAGGCGAATTCTATAGAAGATGAACCTAAACGTTTAGCTTATCATAAAGTGATTGGGTCTTTTATGAAAATGGCCTATAAAAACTGGAATCGTGAACATTATGTAAATGATGAAATCATTAAAGCAGACTTGAAAAAAATATCTAATGGAAGCATCGATATCGCAGAGGATGTTTCCCTGGATGGATTATTAGACTCCATCGAAAAACGCCGCAAACCTAATCATAAACATCACTCTAAAAACAATAACAATAGAGGAAGGCACAGAAATAACAACAGAAAGAGAAGATAATACATATTAAAAAATTATTTAATATATTTGAGGGGTAGAATTTCTACTCCTTTTTTAATGCCATAAACTTTAATATGAGTGCACAGTCTTTTTTAGTAGAAGGAAACGCCAAATTAAATGGTGAAATAACACCTCAAGGTGCAAAAAACGAAGCCTTACAAGTAATATCTGCCGTATTGTTGACTGATCAAAAAGTGGTCATGCACAACATCCCTGATATTTTAGATGTTCGAAGGCTCATCGAATTACTAAAAGGTTTAGGTGTGAAAGTCCATTCACTCGGACCTAATGCTTACAGTTTCCAAGCTGACAACATAGATTTAGACTATCTAGCATCTCCTGATTATCAAAAAGAAGCACAAAAAATAAGAGGATCGGTGATGCTTTTAGGCCCTTTATTGGCTCGTTTTGGGAAAGCGTTTTTACCCAAGCCAGGTGGAGACAAGATTGGTCGAAGAAGATTAGATACGCACTTCATCGGATTCCAAAAATTGGGAGCAGATTTTAAATATAATACGGAGGAAGACAAATATTATCTAGATGGAAATAAGCTTAAAGGAGCATATATTCATATGGAAGAAATATCTGTGACCGGTACAGCAAATGTACTTATGGCAGCAACTCATGCCCATGGTACTACCCAAATATATAATGCCGCTTGTGAACCATATTTACAACAACTAAGTAAAATGTTAATAGGTATGGGCGCAAAAATTGAAGGAGTGGGGTCTAATTTATTGACAGTACATGGAGTCGATCGATTAGAAGGTACAGAACATACTATTTTGCCTGACATGATTGAGATTGGTAGTTTTATTGGTTTAGCAGCCATGACAGGTTCTGAGCTCACTATAAAAAATGTACAATTGCCTTCTTTGGGAATTATTCCAGCCACTTTTCAGAAGTTAGGTATTAAGATGAATTTTAATGGAGACGATATACATATACCTGCTCAAGATCATTACGAAATACAAAACTTTATCGATGGGTCTATTTTGACAGTATATGATGCTCCTTGGCCCGGATTTACACCTGATTTAATTAGCATCTTACTAGTCACGGCCATACAAGCCAAAGGCAGCGTTTTAATCCATCAAAAAATGTTTGAGTCGAGATTGTTTTTTGTCGACAAATTAATCGAGATGGGTGCTCAAATTATTCTGTGTGACCCTCATAGAGCTACTGTGATCGGCTTGGATAGAAGTTCGCCCCTAAGAGGTATTTCTATGAGTTCGCCCGACATTAGAGCGGGTGTTTCTTTGTTGATTGCAGCATTATCTGCTAAAGGAAATTCTACCATTCATAATATTTCACAGATCGATAGAGGTTATCAAAATATAGATGGCCGTCTTAATGCTTTAGGAGCTAATATCCAACGGATAGAATCATAGTTATTTTTTCCGACTAATGACAAAGTCAATTAGATTTCTAAGTGAATCATTGGCTGCATTTTGAGGAAACTCATCCAGCATAGCTAATGCTTCTTGGTGGTATTTGCGCATAATTTTATCCGCATATTCTAAGCCTCCAGTTTCTTTAACCAGCGCTATTATTTCTCTTACTTTTTTAGGTTTAGTGGAATGTCGTTTTATAGTGTTAATGACATATTTTCTTTTCGAAGTAGGCAATTGGTTTAGTGTATAGATTAATGGAAGCGTCATTTTCTTCTCTTTAATGTCTATCCCTCTAGGTTTACCTATGGTTTGTTCGCCATAGTCAAACAAATCATCTTTAATTTGAAAAGCCATACCTATTAACTCTCCAAACTTCCACAACTTTTGTTGCAATTCGAGGTCTTCAGTAACTGCTGCCGCTCCGGACGAACAAGATGCAGCAATTAATGATGCTGTTTTATTATTGATTATTTCAAAATAAACAGATTCGTCAATGTCAAGTTTTCTGGCTTTTTCCATTTGTAAAAGCTCACCTTCGCTCATGCGTTTTACAGCTGTAGATAAAATTTTAAGCAGATCAAAATGGTTGTTATCTATAGCTAACAAGAAACCTCTTGAGAGTAAGTAATCTCCGACTAGAACAGCTATTTTATTTTTCCACAAAGCATTAATAGAAAAAAAACCTCTTCGTAAATGCGAGTCATCTACCACATCATCATGCACTAAGGTAGCTGTATGTAATAGCTCAATCAATGAAGCAGCCACATGCGCTTTATGTTCGACATTTCCCAGCATTTTTGCACTGAGAAACACAAAAAGGGGTCTAATTTGCTTTCCCTTCCTCTTGACTATGTAGTAGGTAATTTTGTTTAATAGAGGAATGTGCGAATTCATACTTTCTTTGAAATGTTTTTCAAAGATTACGAGTTCTTCAGCGATAGGAGATTTTATATCCTTTATGCTTGCATTCATTATTTACAAATGTAATACTATACACTACATTAACATCTATCTACTTAGTTTTGTTTTTGAGTTCCAATGCCATTATAAAGTCAAAAAAGTTTGAAAAAATGAATGATCGTTGAGGAGTATAAATTTTTCCTAATTTTACAAGCTTAAGTTTCATAGGTGATTTTCTTATTTAGGAAGAATTTGTTTATTAACAGTTTACTCTTATTGCCTTATACTTTGTTATTAAGAGCAAACATGGTTTTGGGTGCTGCTGATGCAAGAGATGCGACTTGCCCCAATCTTATTTTCGATGGAATTCATCATTGGGTGAGTCCAGTTTGGACGGCATATCTAGTTTCTTCAATATTGATTTTTTCCCATGCACTTCTGATTAATAGAATGGTCATTAAGCACCGGCTAAGTAAGGAATTAACCCAAATTCCAGGTATGATGTATGCTCTGATTTGTTCTATTTTCTTAGGACAACTAGATCTTTACAATATACTTCTAGCCAATACTTTTTTAATTCTGGCCTTACAACAGTTGTTTAATTTGAACAAACATCCAAGACCTTCTATACCCTTGAGTTTAGCTGGTTTTTTTACGGCTATTGCCGCGATATTGTATTTTCCATATACTCTTTTATTACTTATATCTATAAGTGCCATCCACGCACTGAGAAGTATAGGTATTCGATCTATATTGCAATATTTGTTGTCTTTTCTGGGTGTTTTTATAATACTGATTAGTTATTTGATCTGGAACGAACAATTAGCTTATTTTTTTTATGGCCAATGGTTTGCTAATCTGTCAATTCAATTTGATTTTTTAGAATGGGAAACTTTCGATTGGTTTCGATGGAGTATTGTGGTATTAGTTCAAATTATATTTGTTCTCTTTTATAATGAGTTTATAAAGAAAAAGGGTTTAGCAGCTCGCAAGAAAATCTCTCTTTTATTCCAATGGCAAGCTTTATGTTTAGTTTGCACGATGATGGTATGTTCCATTGAGCCTGCAAGTGTAGCCGTATTAGCTATAAGTTCATCTATATTCTTTACAATGTTGTTTTTGACATCAAAGAATAAGTTTATATATGAAATTTTACATTTCGTTTGCTTAGCTTTGGTACTGAATAATCAGTTTAATTTTTATCCACTCAATTTTTTAAGTTTATTTTAATATGAATGTAGGCGTTGTTGTATTTCCAGGTTCAAACTGTGATGATGATATGATGCATGTTATGGGTGAAGTTATGGATTGTAACACACATAAAATTTGGCATAAAGAATCTGATCTTAGTGCTTATGGATCTTTAGATTGCATTGTTGTTCCAGGGGGATTCAGTTATGGTGATTATTTGCGTTCAGGAGCTATAGCTAGATATTCTCCTGTAATGCAAGAAGTGAGCAAGTTTGCACAAGCAGGAGGTTATGTTTTTGGGATTTGCAATGGATTCCAGGTATTAACAGAAGCCCAGTTATTACCGGGCGTTTTACTTAGAAATCGAGACCAAAAATTTATCTGTCAAAACGTCTATTTGAGAACAGAAACAACAAACTCGGCATTGACTAACAAACTCCAAGAAAAAGAGGTTATTAAAATCCCTATAGCTCATGCTGATGGAAGGTATTTTGCAGATGAAAACACCATTAAATCGCTGAATGATAATGATCAAATTTTGTTTAGTTATTGTGATGCAGAAGGAAATAATACAGATGCTATGAATGTTAATGGCTCTGTCCAGTCTATTGCAGGGATCATGAATAAACAACGCAATGTGTTCGGTATGATGCCTCACCCAGAAAGAGCTTCAGAAGATATTTTAGGTAATACCCAAGGTAAAAAACTTTTTGAGTCTTTATTAGCACATCTTAACTAAGCCGTTAATATTAATTTAAACTACATTGCAAAAGGGTATGGCAACAAAAACCACTTTAATTTTGAATTCTTAATTCATTTATCCTATGAAGTTTATATCTGCGGCAATTTTATGGTTTTATAGTGTTGTATCTTTTGCTCAAGTCATCGATCCAGTGGGATGGAGTATTAGTGTGGAGGCTACCGATGAAGCAAATATCTATGAGGTAATAGTTACAGCAAGTATAGAGGATGATTGGGTAATATACTCTAAGGAGACTGAAGAGGATGGGCCTATTCCCACATCTTTTTCCATTGCCGAATCAGCATCGTTTACGCTTATAGGTGAGTATACCGAGTCCAAAGATCCCAAAACTGCTTATAGTGACTTATTCGAACTGAATGTTTCGAAATTTGAAAAAGAGGTCTCCCTTATCCAAAAAATTAAACTTGTAGATAGCAGCGCGGATATTCATGCCAGTGTAGTATTTATGACTTGTTCTGGTGATCGTTGCCTTCCTCCAAAAGAGGTAATACTACAGACAAAAATCTAACTCTTCGTAAATTTATAGCTATTTATTTATAATTGTTTTTAGCTTCGTAAAGCCTTAAAATAACTTGATATGCGTTCATTCCTTTTTACACTTCTTGTACAGCTTATTTTTATTAGTTCATCCTTTACACAGGTCTTAGATCCAGTTAAATGGACTTTTAGCACAGAACAAATTTCCGCTACCGAATATGTGCTTGTTTTTACCGCTGACATGGAGAAAACCTGGACAGTTTATTCTCAATTTACAGGGGATGATGGTCCAGTGCCTACCTATATCGAATATGAAGAAATGGGAGGAGCAACACTATCAGGTGATTCTAAAGAAAGTGGACACAAAAAGGAAGGATTTGATAAACTGTTCGAAACAAATGTCATCAAGTTTTTGGATGACAAACCATATGTTATTAAACAAAAAGTAAGTACAGATGGAAGTCCGACAGAGGTGTCTGGTTATTTAACTTTTATGACTTGTGACGCGGCCAGATGCTTACCACCAAAAGATGTGGATTTTAACTTTCAGTTGGGCGGAGGAGCACAACAAATGGATAGCAAACCTGCTTCAACAACTGAGACTACCAATACGTCTGAGGTATCTAGTATCAGTGGAGTAAGTGGTATTGATAATGGAAATCAAGCGGAAAAAGCTACTAAGAAAAAAGGCATTCTAAATCCGGTTACTTGGGACTTCAAAATTGATGATTTGGGGAATGGGATGTTTAATCTAATTTACAACGCAAAAATCGACGATGAATGGACTGTTTATTCGCAATTTACCAGTGATGATGGTCCAGTACCTACCACTATAGAATATGAAGCACTAAATGGGGCAAGTCTTGAAGGTGAATCCATCGAAAAAGGACACAGAAAAGAAGGGCCCGATGCTTTGTTTGATGGAGTTAATGTTATCAAATTTTTAGGTGACGAAGACTTTAGCATCACACAAAAAGTTAAGGCCGGTAATGGTCCGATAAAAGGTTATTTAACTTACATGACCTGTGATGCAGAAAGATGTTTGCCACCTAAGGATGTTGATTTTATGTTTGATCCTGCAAGTGGAAAAGCGTTTGATCCAACGAAACAAAAAAATACTGGTTCGGTAGGAACAGGTGCTAACATAAAAGGAGATGTACTAAATCAAAATATATCAAAAATCCAAGAGACTTTTGAAAAACCAATCGGTACTTGTGGAGAAGCCGAGGTAAAAAAGTCAGAAGGTTTATGGGGCATTTTTATAGGAGGGTTTTTAGGTGGCCTTTTAGCCATTTTACTTCCATGTATATTCCCAATGATTCCTATTACTGTTAGTTTTTTTACAAAAGGAAACAATAAAAAGGGATGGGTAAATGGCTTAATTTATGGGCTTTCCATCATCATCATTTTTGTAGGTTTAGGATTGGCTGTTACTGCTTTATTAGGGCCTGAAGCACTTAATAAGTTATCCGTAAACTCTGTGGCGAATGTGTTGTTCTTCGTCATTTTTGTAGCCTTTGCTATTTCGTTTTTTGGCTATTTTGAAATTGCTTTACCGAGTTCTTGGTCCACAAAGACAGATGCCATGGCTGATAAAGGTGGTTTATTAGGTACCTTCTTTATGGCAGCCACTTTAGCGATTGTATCCTTTTCTTGTACTGGCCCTTTGATTGGAACAGCCATTGTTCAGGTTGCTTCTTCAGGAAGCTATTTAGGTCCAGCTGCAGTAATGCTAGGTTTCTCAACTGCCTTAGCTATACCTTTTGGTTTGTTTGCGGCTTTCCCGAGTTGGTTAAATTCATTGCCGAGATCAGGATCTTGGATGACTTCTGTTAAAGTAGTTTTGGGATTTCTAGAGTTAGCATTAGCTCTTAAGTTTTTATCAGTAGCGGATATGACAAGTCATTGGGGATGGTTGCGATATGAAGTGTTTTTAGGTTTGTGGGTGCTTATAGGAATAGCCATGAGTTTATATTTATTAGGCTTTATCAGATTCCCTCACGATCCACCTAAAGCTAAATTGACACCTATACGTTGGGGATTTGCTTTGCTGAGTATTGCTGTAACTATCTACTTAGCTTTAGGTTTTAGATATAATGACGAGGTAAAATCATATCATACACCTGCCATCACTTCTGGATTAGCACCTCCAGCAACATATAATTTTTTCTTGCCGGCGCCAGAGTTAGATAAATCGATTAAAGACAGATATCCTTCATTTACAAAATGTGCAAATAATATTGATTGCTTTAAAGACTACTATGAAGGATTAGCCTACGCAAAAGAAGTAAATAAACCTATGTTTGTAGACTTTACGGGCTATGGTTGTGTAAACTGCCGAAAAACAGAAGAACATATATGGGTTGATCCAGCAGTCAGAAAGTCATTAAATGATGACTATGTTTTAGTATCTCTCTACGTAGACGATAAGAAGAAACTAGACAAGACCTATCTCGCCATCAGAGATGAAGGTAAAGTCAAGGTGAGAACTGTGGGTTCTAAATGGGCGGATTTCCAGATAGCGAATTTTAAAAGTAATGCTCAACCTCTCTATATTCCAATGTCAAACAACCAGGAGGTTTTATTAGCTCCGAGGGCATATCAAGAAGGTATTGCAGGATATTTAGAGTATATGAATTGTGGTTTGGAAGCGAATAAAAATTTAAAATAAAGATAAGAGGGCCGAATGCAAAATTCGGCTCTTTTTTTTTAAAATAGAATTAAGCTTAACTACTATTTTAGAAGACCTCTTTGCCAGTTTATTTTGTTAATAGCATACCAGTTATGCAATGAGCTATCGTAAACAAATTGTTCTACTAATTGTAAGCCTACTTTTTGTAAAACTCGATTAGAAGCAATATTGTCTATATGAGCGCCGGCAAAAATCTCTTCGAGTTGCAGTATTTTAAATCCATAGTTAAGGGCTATGATGGAAGTTTCTGTAGCTATACCTTTGCCCCAAAATTTAGGCTTTAATCGATAGCCTAAATCATAGTAGGGCATTTCTTTTTTAACTAAGGTTTCGTATTTTAAACCAGTCCAGCCTACAAACTCATTCGTTAACTTGTGGATGATGGCCCATCGAGCTATGCCATACTTTATATTTTGTTGCTGTATATCTTTAACAATGGTGGCGGCTTGGTCTAAACTATGAATAGGATTGGCTCCCAGATATTGATGGACATCATGATCTGAATCTAGTTCGTATATTCCTGCAATATCTTCATCCACAAACTCCCTAAGTACCAGTTCATCTGTTTCTATATAAACACGCATTCTTTAGTTTAATTTGGAAGCTTGTTTTGATATTTCCATGTAAGCAAGACCACACAAAGAAAAAAACAAATAGTAAGCTATCATTTGCTGTCTTTCGATGGTGTTTTCGACCAAGAAGGCCAGCATAAATACACATTGAAAAGTAAAGAAAAAGATATCCATTTCTTTTCGATAATACCAAATAGGAAATAGCAAGGTGATCATTAGTAAAAGTAATCCAACTACACCCATTCCCGTAAAATGGAATAAATACTCATTATGCGGATATTTATCTCCCTTATGGTTTAATTCTTCTAGATAGGTATCTTTCATGCACTGTCGTAAATCGCCGATACCAGTCCCTAATAATGGGTTTTGTTTGATAAGCACCCACCCAGCTTTATAACTTAGAATACGTTCAGAATCCGAATAACCAACTCCTTGATTATTGAAGTAACTTTTTAAATCCCAATTAGCATAGGCAATTTTGTTTTTAAAACTGGGTACTATTTTAATGGCCAATATCGGGCTAATAAAAAGGCATGCTAATAAGCCAGTTAGGATCATATACTTTTTATGTTTATACAGAAAGTGACCCACAATTATGGCTAAAGAAAAGTAACTAAGTACCACGCCTGTACGACTGGCTAGAATATGTTGGAAAACGAATATAATTATCGCGACAGAGATTAAAAACCACTTTGGAAAAGTATGGGTTTTAGATGGGTATAAAAGTAAATAAATGCTTGCGTTTAATGCGCCCAATAAGCATAAACTATACATGATATGACCTAGGGGAGTTGGCATAGATTGTCCTTTACTTATGAGCTTGTTGATACTATCAAAATCAGCGAAGTATGTGTAAGCTACTGGAACTATAGAAGCGAGGCCTAGGCCTACAAAGGTGCAAAGAATGGCTTTATAATTTTTTGCGAAAAACTGCCTTTTATAAGACCAAACAAAAGGGAGAATAAGGAAAGGCAACTTCATTTTAACATGATGCAAAAAAGAGCCGAGATCACTAGAGTTTACTCCCGAAAATACAACGGCTAAAAACGGCAAAAGCATAATCAAGAACGTACCATGCTTGCGGTTAAAGGGGTAATCTTTAAAAGACAACTGTATTAACACCAAAATGCTCAGGGCAAACATCATAACAGATAACAAAAACTTTGCATAAATAATGGCCCATAAAAAACAAATGGTAAATAGGATAAACAATCGATGGTCTATCCACGGCCTCAATGCTACAAATCGTTGCTTAAAACCCATAAAATGTTTGAATAATACTTGGTTTTTTAATCAAACGCTAAGGTAATGGCTTAAAGTCTAAACTAATCCAACAAAAAGAAAAAGAGCCCATTGAAATTATATTATTCTAAGTAGCTTCTTAGTTTAAGTGCTTACCTTTGTGTGGTTAAACAAGAATATGAGTAATCCAATATTTGACAGAACAGATCAATTATTAGCCGAAATCAAGTCTGCCAGTATATCTACCCTTGAAGAATTAGAAGCATTCAGGATAAAATATCTTGGAAGTAAGAATGTGATAAAGCCTCTTTTTGCTGAAATGCGCAATGTTCCCAATGAAGACAAAAAAGAGTTTGGCCAGCGAATGAATGCGCTAAAAGTTGCTGCTGAGGAAATGTTTAATAGTCATAAACAAAGCTTTGATCAGGCAGCCAGCAAAGCTTCTTTTGATCAATTAGATTTAACGGCACCTCCAGCTTCTCGCAATAAGGGATCTAGACATCCAGTTTCTCTGGTTATGAATCGAATCATCCATATTTTTGAAAAAATAGGGTTTGCAGTTGAAGAAGAAAGAGAAATAGAGGATGACTGGCATAATTTTACTGCCATGAACACCCCTGAAGATCATCCTGCAAGAGATATGCAAGACACTTTCTACTTAAAGAATAGTGTCACCAATTTGTTAAGGACGCATACTTCTTCTGTGCAAGCTAGGGTGATGACTAAAACTAAACCACCCATACGTATTATTGCACCTGGAAGAGTATATAGAAACGAAACCATATCCGCAAGATCACACTGCCAGTTCCATCAGGTAGAAGGTTTATACGTAGACAAGAATGTATCATTTGCAGATATGAAGCAAACCTTGCTCTATTTTGCTCGGGAAATGTATGGTGCAGACACGCGCATTCGATTGCGGCCAAGTTATTTTCCATTTACCGAACCAAGTGCCGAAATGGATGTCTACTGGGGTTTAGAAAGCGAAGCAGATTATAGAATCACCAAAGGTACAGGTTGGTTAGAAATCTTAGGTTGTGGTATGGTCGATCCTAATGTTTTAAAGAATTGCGGCATTGACCCAGAAGAATATACTGGATTTGCTTTCGGTATGGGTATAGAACGACAAGCGATGTTGCAATATAAAATTGAAGATATACGCTTGCTTTTTGAAAATGATGTGCGATTTCTAAGACAGTTTAATTCAGCTTATTAATATGAAACCTAGCATCTTAAAAGGAACTCGAGATTTCGGTGCAAGCCAATTAAGAAAGCGCGCTTTCATTTTTAATACTATACGGTCTGTTTTTGAAAAATATGGTTATGGTCCTTTGGAAACACCTTCCATGGAGCATCTAAATACCCTGACAGGAAAATATGGTGAAGAAGGCGATGCATTGCTCTTCAAAGTATTAAACAATGGAGATTATTTAAAAAAAGCAAATGCTGAAGCATTAGAAGCAAGAGACTCAAATAAATTGGTGTCGAGTATTTCTAAACGAGGACTTAGATACGATTTAACCGTTCCATTTGCTAGATATGTAGTCATGAATCATCATGCACTTAAATTTCCATTCAAAAGATATCAAATACAAGCTGTGTGGAGAGCTGATCGACCGCAAAAAGGTCGATACAATGAATTTTACCAATGTGATGTAGATGTCATCGGTTCGAAATCATTAGTTTATGAGGCTGAGTTAGTGCAGATTTATGATGAAGTGTTTACAAAACTAAACTTAAATACTTGTACAAAGATTAACAATCGAAAAGTATTGTATGGCATAGCTGAACGATCTGGAATAGAAGATCAGTTTATGCAAATGACCATTGCGTTGGATAAACTGGATAAAATAGGCGAAGAAAAAGTGGCACAAGAAATGAGAGAACGAGGAATCCATGAAGAAGCCATAACATCTATTTTTAAAGGTATAAATATTACAAACATAAACGAACTTCCAAGCTATTTTGAACAAGCTAAAACAGGAATGCTCGGTTTTGAAGAATTGCAACGAGTATTTAAGCTTTTAGAACACGCTGAACTGTCGCAAGAAGTTGCCTTTGATATAAGTCTAGCACGTGGATTAAGCTACTATACGGGCTGCATTTTTGAGGTGGTGTCTAAAGACGTGTCTATGGGTAGTATCGGTGGTGGAGGCAGATATGATGACTTAACCTCAGTTTTTGGCTTAAAAGATATGTCAGGAGTAGGCATTTCGTTTGGTGCCGAAAGAATTTATGATGTAATGATGAGCTTGGATAATTTTCCGAGTGCTATCGATAATAGCATTGACGTTTTTATAGTTTCTTTTGATCAGCGTGCTATTGATCATAGTTTTGGTCTAGTCACTCAATTGAGAAAAGAAGGTATATCCTGTGATATGTATCCTGAAGCTGTCAAAATGAAAAAACAAATGAAATACGCTGGCGATCGAAAAATACCTACTGTAATAATCGTTGGCGATAATGAAATAGATTCCGGCAATTATGTTATTAAAAATATGGAATCTGGGGAGCAACAAACTAAAAATTTACAAGCCCTTATTGAATACTTTAAATCCTAGTCTTCTTGACTTGATAATTGGTTTCTTTTTTTAACACAAGCTTAATTAAAAAGCCCACAATTATTATACTTTCAGCAAGCCTGAAACGTTTCTTTTAATCACAAGGCGAATAATATTTGGCATTTTCAGTCATGGCACGCTATTTGCATTAACATATTAAATAAAAAATTAATATTTA
>JAHDHQ010000020.1:0-54003 GCA_020631235.1 Saprospiraceae bacterium
CATTTTATAAATGAAAATTATTGAAAAACTGTCCTAACAAAGGGGGTAACTACAAGAGAGATGCAACAGAAAGTTATAGAAAAATTCTATTCAGACCTACCAAAAGAACTATTGGAAGAAGAAACGAAAAGTGGTGAAATTCTAATTATGAATAGAATAGTGTAGAGACCCCAAAATTAAGACAGTGATTTAAACGAATTAAAAAAACTAAGTTTACTGTTAAGACACGAAAGAAATTCACAGCCAAATTTAAGACAAGAGTTGTATTAGAAGCCTTAAAAGAGCGAATGACAAACCAAGAGCTTGCCAGAAAGTTTGATATACATCCGCAACAAATTAGCACATGGAAACGGGAGTTTATAAATGGAGCTGAGGATGTATTTACCAAAGGGAAGAAAAAGTCGATCAAATCGGAACAAGAGCAACGAGAGGATAAGCTTTTAAAAATGATTGGTCAACAGAAAGTGGAGATTGATTTTTTAAAATACGCCTTGTGCTAGAACCTCAAGAAAAGAAGAGAAAAGATGATAGACAAGGGACATCCCAAATTAAGTACAGTTAAACATTGTGCTCTTATTGGAGTACATAGGTCAGGGATTCCTTATAAACCTGGACAAGCATAATCGTTTTCGAATCCATAACACAAACAAACACTTCATCTCCTCACAAATCATTAACTTCACTACCCGAACATTTAAAGCATTGATCATGAAAAACATATGTATAATTGTATTGACTAGCCTTTTCACTTACACGGCAGGAATAAGCCAGTCCAAAGTGATGACTCCCGAACAACTCATCGAATTAAATCGGGTTTCTGCCATCGGGCTAGATAAGGACGGAGAACAAGTATTGTTTAGAACATCAAGCTATAACGTAAAAACAAACGAACGATCAACTCAAACTTATGCAGTACCTGTAAACGGAGGTGCCGTTAAGTCTATAGACGAAATAGGTGATTTAGTCCCTGATAAAAATGTTTCTCCAGATGGAAAATGGAAACTCGTGGCTAAGGAAGTAAAAATCCAAAAAGTCTCAGGTATGGACCATTACGATGATGTCCCACAATCTAATGTCCACATTTACAACGAACTCAATTATAGACATTGGGACACTTGGGAAGATGGATCATACAGTCATTTATTTATCCAATCCACCACTGATACTGAAGATCAAGGCATCGATCTAATGGAAGGAAAACCCTTCGATTGTCCGCAAAAACCTTTTGGTGGAGACGAAGATTACATCTGGAGTCCTGATGCTAAGAAGGTATTGTATGTCACAAAAAAACTGGCCGGAACAGATTATGCTGTCAGTACCAATACTGATATTTATGAGTACAATGTAGATACTAAACAAACAACAAATCTTACCGAAAACAATAAAGGTTATGACACACATCCTGTCTACTCGTCCCAAGGTATACTGGCATGGCTACAAATGAAAAGAGATGGATATGAGTCAGACAAAAACGACATTGTTGTCCGACTCCCACAAGGTGATGTAAATCTGACGGCACGTTGGGATGGTACAGTCTATGGTTTTATTTGGAGTGAGGACGAATCAAAAATCTATTTCAATGCACCCGTCGGAGGAACGGTTCACGCCTTTGAAATAGAATTGCCTAAAAACACAAAATCAATGCCTCAGCCTAAACAAATCTCCGAAGGCGCATTCGATGTAAATGGTATTATAGCCCAACATAAAAACCAATTAATCGTCTATCGTAGAGACATGAATCACGCTACAGAAATCTATACTCTAGATATCCGATCAGGTAAAATGAAGCAACTTTCCCATGCCAATGATGAGATCTATAAAGACATTAAAATGTCGACCATTGAGAAGCGAATCGTGAAAACAACGGACGGCCAAAACATGCCTACATGGGTAATCTATCCACCCGATTTTGACCCAGAAAAAAAATACCCTACCCTCTTATACTGCCAGGGTGGACCTCAAGGAGCGCTATCTCAGTTTTACTCATTTAGATGGAATTTCCAGCTCATGGCGGCTAATGGTTACATCATTGTAGCACCTAACCGTAGAGGCATGCCTGGTTATGGCGTGGAGTGGAACGAACAAATTTCTAAAGATTATGGTGGTCAAAACATGAAAGACTATCTATCGGCCATCGATGATGTGGCTAAAGAAGCCTATGTAGATAAGGATAGAATGGGATGCATCGGAGCGAGCTATGGCGGGTATTCTGTCTTTTATTTGGCCTCCAGACATGAAGGAAGATTCAAGTCGTTTATCTCGCATGATGGTATTTTTAATTGGAGATCCATGTATGGTACTACCGAAGAATTATTTTTTGTAAACTGGGATCTAGGAGGTGCTTATTGGGACAAAGAAAACAAAGCCGCACAAAAATCTTACAGCGATTTTAATCCTATAAATTTTGTGGACCAATGGGATACACCGATACTAATCATCCAAGGAGGAAAAGATTATCGGGTGCCTATCGGACAAGGACTAGAAGCCTTTCAAGCAGCACAATTAAAAGGCATTAAATCACGATTACTCTATTTTCCAGAAGAAAATCATTGGGTACTTTCGGCACAAAATAGCCTCGTCTGGCAACGAGAGTTTTATAAGTGGTTAGAAGAGACGGTTAAGGAAGCAAACTAAGCTTCACGTTTTTTGTAAGATGTATTTTTTTATTGGCCAATGTCATGCGACTTGCTTGTACATAAGTCTTTAGAAAAGCACTTTTAATTTAATTTGCCAGCTTAAAATAAAGGATATTTAAACGAGAATGAATTCATAAACGTACTCTTCTTGTAATCCCACAAGGGATAATAACCTAAGCTGCAAGGTCTCTTTTTCATCAAGTTACATCATGAGAGCAAGCTTCATTCTTCTAAAAGTTTCTCAATTTCTGTTTGCAAATATTTACCTGAACTAACCATTTCTGAAACCATCATCATAAGGATTTCCTTCTTTTCACTTTGGGAACTTTTCATGTTTTCCAATACAAAATCCATTATTTTCTCTTGTTTGTAGTCTTGAGTATTTTTTGATTCATCCAGCTCAGACAAAGCAGATAATTTATCAAATTCAATTAACTCAATTCTAGAATTAGCTACGGCTCGCCATGAGTTATTCTTAATCCTGGGCGCCCAAATTCCTCCCGCACTTTTAATTATATCTGATAGCTCAATGCTTTCATTATCTAAATGGACAGCTAAGCTATCCACCAGGCTTTGTTGCTTTGGAATGTTTTCTTCAAGACTCTCAATAGTTTCCTCAAGTTCATTATTAATGGAAGAATAGATCTGATTTAGATACTTCTTTTCCTTCCGATTTTCATTCCAATTATTAATGACTAAGGCTATTAAAATTCCTAGAATGACGGGTACGACATCTTTTAATAATTGTTTCATTTCAGTATTTGTATTTAATAACCCAATAAATTAATTTAAGTCTTAAAGCTTGGTCTTAATTGAAAATAACTATTCTAGCTTGCTTTATACTTGCTCATAGCTATTAAAATAAGAATTCCAATCTCCAAAGGCGTACTCTCCAATATTTCACCTATTAGAAACATAAAGCTGGGTATATTTTGCCAAGCATATTAGTATTCATCTAATCATCTAAATTTCCCATTTTGACAGTCATTCAAATTATTCTTACCATTCTAAGGGTTTTCCTTAGCCATAATTTTGGAGTATTAATTAACCTTAAATTTTTAAATAAATGCAATCGTCAAAATACATTTTTTTTGGCCTCTTGTTCTCTTTATCTCTATTAACATTTACCTCGTGCGAAAAAGATGAAACCCAAGATCCTGAACCACTTCCAATATCTTCAAGCATACAGACCAATGAAAATCTCTTTTACCCTGAAGACATTACTATCATTAATAATACAGCATATGTAAGCAGTTTTGCTGATGCTAAAATTTGGTCGTTCGACTTAACTGAAAGCAATCCAGAAGGTGTCGTCTTTGCAGAAGGTATAGCTGGATTTGCACAAGCATGGGGCTTAAAAAGTGATGGAAATGTATTGTTAAGTTTAGTAAACAATGCAGATTTTACTGGCAATCCTCCAGGCCCAAGTAGGCTGGTTGAATACAATTTAGCAAGTGGAGAAAAAACCAGAGAATGGGATTTGCCAGCTAATGCGGTGGGTCATACAGTTTCTATTGTAGACGGGAAATACTATGTGGGTGATTTTGGAACACCAAGAATTTTTGAAATAGACCCTTCAACCGGAGCGATAAATGACACTTGGTTTACGAGTGCCGAATGGGACCCTTCTATTAGCGGAATGGGCGGCATCATATATGATAATGATGGTGGCTTCTATGCGTCACAAGGCAATAAATTATGGTACTTACCTATTGATAATGGCACTCCTGGCACACTACAAGAAGTATCTATAAATGGATTAAGTTCAATAGATGCTGATGGTATCTCTTGGGATGATGAAAACAACACACTGTATTATGCTACTAATGACACTGGAGATCCAGCAAACCTTGGAGAAGCTTTCAAACTGGAATTCTCAAATAAGACTACCGCTACAGGAAGCAGTTTGATTAATGGTTTAAATGATACTTCAGGAGTATGGTATTTCAAAGATCAAGAGAACCAATATCTATTTATCTGCGAATCTCAGTTTGGGGCCTTATTCGGTTTTAACACTCTAGTTACTCCCTTTAATATTGAAATTTTAACCCTATAATTTTCCATCATGAAATTCATTTTAAATTCTATTTGCGTATTCATAATATTTCTTTGCACGACAAGTTGTTCGACAAGTCAGAATGCTGAATCTAAAGTTAACACTAAAACGATTTTAGAAGTAACAACATTCAAAATCAATGCTGATGCAGATTCAATGGCTTTCGCAAAACGAGATGCAATGGTAGAAAGCGACTTCACTAGCAAACAACCAGGTTTTATTAAACGCCAAAGCGCTGTTGACGAAAAAGGCAATTACGCAGTAGTCGTATACTGGAAAAACATGGAAAGTGCTGAAGCTTCGATGAATAAATTTATGGCGGATCCTGCTGTGGCAGATTATGCCAAAATGATTGATGGCAATACCATGAAGATGTCTAGATATACCATAGACAAGTCATTTGATGCAGATGAAAGTCAATTTGTAGAAATCATGTCTTTCGATGTCAAATCCGGAACTAACTTAGAAAGTTTCAAAGAGACTAATTATGCTGTAGAAAAAGAATTCACTGGTAACAGAACAGGATTCTTAGAGAGAATAATCGGTGTAAACGAAGCAGGGAGACAAATAGTGCTTGTCTACTGGGATAGTAAAGAAAACTCCGACCTATCCATACAACCATTTATGGACGCACCAATTTCAAAACAATTTATGCAATCAATGGACCAATCAACTATGACAATGGGACGTTACAAATTTTTAAACATGGAATTAACAAATAAAGAAAAAGTAGTAGCTCTACTGAACAGTTTTAACACAGGAGATCAAGCTCCGATAGCATACATAAATCCTAACAAATACGTACAACATAACCTATCTGTTGCTGATGGATTAGCTGGATTTGGGGAAGTTATGCAACATGCACCACCTCAAGGATTTAAAGCAAAAGTTATTCGTGCTTTCCAGGATGGAGAATATGTATTCACACATACAGAATATGATTTCTTTGGGCCTAAAGTCGGGTTTGACGTGTTCCGCTTTGAAGACGGACTTATAGTGGAACATTGGGATAATTTACTCGAAATACAACCTCCTAATCCGAGTGGTCGAACTCAATTTGACGGAGAAACTGATGTTGTAGATAAGGACAAGACGGCAACTAATAAAGAAGCTGTTAAGGGTTTTATCGAAAATGTTCTTTTGAATCATCAAAATGATAAATTAACCACCTATATAAACCCAACTAAGTATATCCAACATAATCCTTCTGTTGCAGATGGTTTAGATGGCTTTGGTGCTGCCATGAAATATTTTGCAGAAAATGGATTAGTAATGGAATACACTAAACTTCACAAAGTACTTGGGGAAGGAAACTTCGTACTTTCTATGAGTGAAGGCAAATTTGGGAAAGGAGAACATACTGCTTTTTATGATCTTTTTAGATTAGAAAACGGACAGATTGTGGAACATTGGGATGTTATTGCACCGATTCCAGCAAAGTCTGAATGGAAAAATGAAAATGGAAAGTTCTAAAGAAAACCATTCTTTAAAATTCATCAATAAGATAAGTGGGTAGATGCATGTAATTGACTTGCATCTACTCCAAACAAAAAAAGCTAGCTTAAAATTGGCATTTGCTTGGTTCACATTTAATTCGATTTCTCTGTATCTACAACCTATTATGAGGATTGGATTATTGATGGGAGATGAAGACCTCAATTTTGCATCAGGGCAAATTTGAGAAAAGATCCATTATCGGAAAAGACCAATATTCAATATAGGATATCAATTTAATTTTTAACATTTAAAACAAATCAATATGACTGATCAATCAACCAACATTCCTAAATGGATTATCATTTATTTATGGCTAACTGCAATTCTAACCGTCGCTTTTAGTTTATTGGGATATTTCAAACCAGATGCATTACTAGGTACTTGGGACGCTTTTTCTGCACCTGGTTCTTTATCCCTTGCTGGACCTGTAGGGCTCTTTGTAGCAAGGAATTTAGGAACTGCCGCTGTCAACATTTTTGCCCTTATTCAAAAGAATGCATCTATGATCAAGCTTGTTCTTTTACTTAGATTGGTAACAGATGGTTTCGATTGTATCAATAATCTAATCGGAGGAAACATACCTATTGCAATCTTTGGCGGGGTGATGTGTTTAATAGAAATATTTGCTTTTAGCAAGATAAAAACAAGTTAAATTTTTATTTGAAATTAATTTACTATTGAAAAGTATCCAGCGGATCATATAAAAAAGAAAGCTTGGTTCTTCTTTTAAATCAAGCTTTCTTTTTTTTAGCCGGATATGATATAAGTTACCCTTCTCGCTTCTAATATTCACAAGCAAAATTTAATTGATGCAAACAGGGAATTAATTAACCTAAAAATATCAAGGAAAAGTAGCTTAAATGAGTTGAACAGAAAATGGCTGACCAGTGGAGAAGGCATAGTGATATATATCCTACGTCCTAGCAAGCAAATTAATATTAATTGAAAATTTAATAAAACTCAATCTTATGTTAACATCAAAAAACGTTGATTTTATAACTCTCATAAAGGTAAGAGGCAAATACATGATTTGGTTAATGATATTTATGGGAATCATTTCTATACTTTACTACTTTAAAATAATTACATTCTCTATACCTTGGCTTCCTGTTTCTGTGATTGGTACAGCAGTCGCTTTTTATGTTGGTTTTAAAAACAACCAAGCGTATGACAGAATGTGGGAAGCACGTAAAATTTGGGGAGGCATTATCAATGACAGTAGATCGTGGGGTATGTTAGTGGATGGATTCATTACCTCAAAATTTACAAATGATAAGAAAAATGAATCAGAGTTAAACAATATAAAGAAAAGACTAATCTATCGGCATATTGCATGGCTGTATGCACATCGTAGTCAATTATTGGTTCCAACAACCTGGGAAAATAGAAACCATACTAATTCCAAAGTAAATTCTTCTGATTATCAACGAAAAAAGTTTGGAGTTGGATTAGTCGATGACGAAGTAACCAGAACAGAATTGAAATTATTTTTACCTGAAACTGAACATGACCGATTAGTCTCGAATGTAAATACTGCTACACAAATTATAAATGAACAATCCCGAGATTTAACTAAACTCAGAGACCAAGACATTATTGATGATTTTCGCCATATGGAAATGGAACAATTACTAATTAATTTCTATACACTACAAGGTAAAAATGAAAGAATCAAAAAATTTCCTCTGCCGAGACAATTTGCCCATATGAGTCAAATCTTTGTGGCAATATTTATTTTATTGCTACCTTTTAGTATGATCCCAGAGCTTCTAAAACTAGGCGAATGGGCCTTGTGGATTTCTATTCCGCTCTGTGCTTTAATTGGATGGGTTTATGTTATGATGGAAGTCGTAGGAGAAAACACTGCGAATCCATTTCAAGGATTAATTTATGATATTCCGATGATGGCATTGTGCAGAACTATAGAGATTGATTTACGAGAAATGTTAGGCGAAAAAGAATTACCGCCTTCTGTGAACACAAAAAATGGAGTATTGATGTAGAAAAAAATAAGGACTATCTAAGAACAATCATTTTTATAGATAAACACATGGAAATAGAGGAAGTGAATCCTTTTTATAATACCATCGGAAACAGAGTAATGATGGCAATGTAGTACTATAATTCAGGGAAATATAAAAGAATGAGTTTTGAAAAGTACTGCCGTAAAATGAAAAATAAATGAGCACTTTAAAATTTTAGGCAAAAATCAGCTTAACAAGAATCATTTTTCATAAATCTCACACGACTCTAGATAAAGGCCTATAAATCGCAACTTTCCCATTTTTACCCTATCTACACCTAAAACAACCTTGAATAGCGGTTCTTTTACCCAGAACTTTGAAATATCAATGTATTTTTTAACCATAAAACATTAACATGAATAAATATAAAAATAATCGTGTAGCTGAAGTTTTGGATCATTTACATGAGGATGCGAAAAAAGATTACATGCGTGTGGGGAAAGGCATCGTGAAGTCTATTTTTCGACCGCTTCAACCCAAAGATTTTGCGCATGCTTACCTCCCTATTTCAAAAAATCAGGGTGAAGCTTTGAAGCAGCTAATCATTCAAAACGATAGTAAATATGTGGTTGAGTTCGGAACATCTTTTGGAATTTCTACCATATATCTAGCCGATGCAGTTAAGCAAACGGGAGGAAAGGTCATCTCTACTGAGCTCATAAAAAGCAAAGCAGATATTGCCATTCAAAACATCGAAAAAGCAGGTTTGGATCCTTTTGTGGAAATTAGAGTGGGTGATGCTATGCAAACGCTACAAGGCGATCATCAAGCCATTGATTTTCTATTCTTAGATGGATGGAAAGATTTGTATTTACCTTTGTTTAAGATGCTAGAACCCTACTTTCATGCTGGAACACTTATCTATGCCGACAACATGGATATGGCTGGCACGAAAATATATGGAGATTACATTTTGGCAAAAAAGAATCAATACTCGTCCAAATTTGTACATGGAGGAAAAGCCATGCTTACAGGACTAGCCGCATAGGATCATAAAAATACGAGCATCATAGTCACACCTATTATGATGCTCGATATTAAAAGCAGAATCAGCTAAACGATGAATCAAGACTTCACTGAAATAAGATTTGAAAATAATCACAGTCGCAAATCACACTTTGACTTGGTGAGCCTAGAAGGAATATTCCAGAGAAAACCTACAGATCATAGCCAATTTGAATATCACAAACTGTCCTTTTTTGTAATCTTAATTTGTACTGATAATGAAGGTCAATACAATGTAAACTTTAAGGATTACACACTTAAGAAAGGAAGTCTATTCACCTTGAGAAAAGACAATATCCACAAATTTTATAAAAGCGAAGCAAAGGGATTACTTCTAGTATTTACCGTAGATTTTATCTTAAACAACTCTAATAGAATAGATTCGTCAAAAACATTTTTGCTGTTTAATGAAATGTTAGCTTCCCCCCATTTACAACTCAATAAGAATGAATACAAAGACATCACTATAATCATAGATTTAATCAAAGAGGAGTATCTCAAAAATAATGATGTACATTCCAAAGATATCATTAGAAGTTACCTTCAAGTAATCACCACTAAATTGTTTCGTATAAAATCAAAAACAAAAACCACGCTCCGAAAACACAAGTACCTTCCAATGTTTTTACAATTCCAAGAACTTGTTGAGAAAGATTGTTTTAATCATAAAAAAGTAGCTTACTATGCAAAGCAATTAGCTGTTACAGCTAAAACCTTAAACAATGTCACTCAGAGTATAATTCATAAATCCGCAAAAGTATTTATCAACGAAATCGTCATCATACAATCAAAAAGAATTATTGCAAACTCCAATGAATCGCTAACCGAAATTGCTTTTAAAGTAGGCTTCAACGATCCTACTAATTTTTTCAAATACTTCAGAAAATATACTGGATTATCACCAAGCCAATTTAGAAAATCTTGCCAATAATGGTCTCTTCATCATATCTTTTAACTTTCTCTTTTTTACCATAAATAAGCGTTTTTTCATCTCAAGAGTACTAGCTACACAATCTAATTTTGTCATAATAAAAAGGTACGATTACAAATAAAGAAGTGCTTTTAACTTTTTATAATAAAGCCCTTACGCTCAAGCAGGCACCAAAATATATTTTAATTGAGCGCAACAAATTTTTAGTAAGAAGCTTCTCTACATGTACTCTTAATTGGGACCTACAAACGGTTCAAATCTTTTAAAATCATGACAATAGATGAGCATAATATCATTGTTGGGAAAGTAAAAGAAGTGTATCCATGAAAGGTAGAGAAACCGTGATAAAACAACTAAATCATAAAACACAATAAATATGAAATACTTTTTTATAACCACTCTTTTTCTTTCTGCATTTTTTATGGGCTGCAGCGGTCAAAAGGAAATATCGAATACAAATAACAAGGAAATCATGAAAAACAAACAAGCTATTGAAGCCTTTTATGGTAAAGCACTCACAGTAAATAATGAAGCGCGTCCAACTGATGTTTTAAAACCATTGCTATCAAGCGCATTCGAATCCATGAGTTCATCAGGATCAAAAAATGCTGCGCAACTCATGCAACAACTTGAATTTTTCTGGAAAATCATTCCTGATTTAAAGTGGGAGCCTCAAGCAATCATTAACGAAGGAGATACTTATGTTGTAAGGAGCATTGCCTCAGGCACTCCCAATGGAGAATTTATGGGCATGGCAACCGATGGTTCTAAAAGCTTTGAAATCATGACGATCGATATCCATTCCATGAAAGATGGTCAGTTTCTAAACACAAAACATGTGGAAGATTGGGCAACTTCTATGAAGCAGCTGGCAGGTCCAAAAAAACAAAGTGCAATGGAAATTGCAGATGCTTTCATGACCGCCATGGGTAAAGGGGATATGGAAGCCATGAAAAACCTAATGCATGAAGAAATGGTTTGGCAAAATGCAGGGGATAAAAACATCCCATGGATAGGTCCTTGGGAAGGAAAGAAAATAATTTTAGAAGAGTTCTTACCGGCATTCGGAGCCGGATTCCAAACCATAAAATGGGAACCAGTTGACGCCTTAACTTCTGATGATACAGCAGCCTACTTTGGACAAATGATAGGAAAACTTACCAATTCCGGGAAAGAAACCTCAGAGTTTACTTATGCACTCCGCGTAAAGGTAAAAGACGACAAAGTAATCCTCTGGAACTGGCTTGAAGATTCTTTTGAAGTGTCAAGAGCCTATAATAATTAAATAACAACAAAATGAATACCATGTCTAACAACACCAAAATACTATTCATCCTTTGTCTAAGCACATTATTCTTAGCTTGCAGAACAGAAGATAAAAAGCTCGCAGAGGGAATCGATATTTCACTGAGAAATACATTGCAAGATCCTGGTGAGATGGAACAAAGTTATCCGAGCTTATTCGGGTTAGCTGATGATGCTTTTGATGAGACCTCTAACCTCTCATTTGCATCAATAGAGTTCGCTACAGCACTAGCACAAGAAGGTACACCTTTCGGTGACATTAGTGGACTTTATGCCATAGACTTTAATCAAGAGAGTATAACATTTACTTTGATACCTGATGAAAACACTCCTTTTTGGCCAATGCAATTTGGAATCTTTCCTGAAGGTAAATTTGATAGGTATTACTTTACTTTATCAGAACCTCACAACATTAAAGAATCAAGCAGCAGTGATGAAAATGTTCGTTTAAGAATCGATGATGACCAAGTAATAGTTGTGGAATTAAGTGGAGGCTATGATTTCAATCCAGGAGCATCTTTTACCATAGATTTGATGTTTTAACACAAGACTCAAAACCGCAACAATTAAGTTGGCCGATCTCAAAAAGATTGGCCACTTTCTGTTTGGTTTTCACCAAAAACAAAACATTTAAACACCTATTTCAATGCTATTAAGTGAAAATATTAATCATATAGCTTTAGTCCAGGACGGCGGTAAATCTATGCTTAGGCTTTTAGTTTTTATGGCTTTATAGCACTGCTTTATTACTGTCAATTGATTACTATAAAACACCTTGGCTGTCTGTGTCTGTTATGGCTAGCTATAGCACTCTGTGCATTAATTTACTGGGTATATGTAATGATGGAAATAGTAGGATAAAATACAGCAAAACCCTTCCAGGGGTTGGTCTATAATATTCCAATGTTGGCTCTCTGTGGAACCATAGAAATAGATTTAAAAACAATTGTTAAAGAAAACCGAACTTCCTGCCTTTATCAAAGCCAAGAATAGAGTGTTAATGAAGTCCAGGTGATGACTAATATTGAATCCGTGAAAACAATTAAACCATTTTAACTAAATAATATGAAAATCAACTCTAAGACAAAAATTCCGATATGGGTAAATATCATGCAAGTTTTACTTGTATTAATTATGCTCGGACAGGTATCTATGTACTTTTTCAATCATGAGCTTTTGGCTGAAACAGGCGTAAGTACAAAAGGTGCCCCGATGTTAAACTTAATATACGAAATGGGCGCTAGGACACTCGTAATGGCACTAGCATCTTTGTTTGTGATAATCACACAAAACCCTAATCAATATTTAGTAGTTTTGATAATGAATATACTACGTGAAGGTCAAGAAACGATCATTGACCCTTTATTCCCTATTTTGAACGCACCAGTGAATCCTACTATTGATTTAATAACACATTTAGTTATACTTTGCATCGAAATATGGGCACTCGTTACAGTATATAAAATAACCAAAATAGAATATTAGTTGAATATTAAAATATAAAAGACTCAAATTCATGAAAGTGTTAAAACTAATTAGTTTAAATCAGCTAAAAGAAAAAGAACCTATTGGGAAACAAGTCAATGGTTTAGATTTGGTAATCATAAAATATGGTACTCAGGTATCTGTACTTTATGGTAGATGCTTGCATAGAGGTGCACTTATGGCAGACGGATTTATTGAAGGTAACAACATTATTTGTGGACTTCATAATTGGGATTATAGAATCGATACTGGAGTCAGTGAATATAATAATGAGGAAGCATTGCATAAATTTTATTCCATTATCAAAGAGGGTGATGTCTATATCGATGAAGATGAGATAAATGAATATTTGGATCGGCATCCTCAAAATTTTAATAGGGATGATTACTTGGGGCAATATGCTGATACGCATCCAGAGAAGACAGAACCATATACTCAATACATCAAAGAACTAGCAAAAAATGGTTTGAAAAATTGGGGCCATCATGGCCCATCTGCTTCCATGGGTGTAGATAGAAATACACTGCCAAAATGGGAAGATATTCAATTTTTGCCAGCACAATTAGCCTCAAGACCATTACTCGATGATGAAGAGGTTGCCACTAAAGTAGTCATTGGAAAAAAGGCAAAAAAACCCCTCGTCCTAGACATACCTATATTTGTTTCCGATATGAGTTTTGGTGCGCTTTCTAAGGAAGCAAAAATTGCACTTTCTATAGGTGCAGAGCTATCTGGAACAGGGATATGTAGTGGAGAAGGAGGCATGCTACCCGAAGAGCAAGCCAATAACTCACGATACTTTTACGAACTAGCATCAGGAAAATTTGGCTTTTCTTGGGAAAAGGTTAGCAAAGCACAAGCTTTTCATTTTAAAGGAGGACAAGGAGCGAAAACAGGAACCGGTGGCCATCTGCCTGGACATAAAGTCACCGAAGAGATCGCAAAGGTTAGAGGTCTGAAAGTAGGTGAAGCGGCCATATCTCCAGCGGCCTTTCCAGACCTTTTTACAACTCATGATTTCGGCAATATAGCAAACCAGGTACGAAAGCTCACAGGTGGCATCCCGATCGGTTTCAAAATAGCGGCTAGTCATATCGAAGCAGATATTGATTTTGCTATGGAGGTTGGCGTAGATTACATCATTTTAGATGGAAGAGGAGGAGGTACAGGTTCCGCCCCAACTATACTAAGAAACAATATAAACGTACCTACCATTCCGGCCTTGGCACGCGCTAGAAAACATCTCGATAAAATAGGTGCAAAGGATGTTAGCTTAATCATCACGGGTGGACTAAGAGTGGCTGAAGACTTTGCCAAAGCAATGATGATGGGTGCTGATGCAATAGCTGTTTCTAATTCAGCTTTACAAGCGATCGGCTGCCTTGGGATGAGAGCCTGTCAATCTAACAACTGTCCAGTAGGTATAGCCACGCAAAAGAATCACCTTAGACAAAGACTGATCATAGAAGCTTCCGCAAATCAATTAAAAAATTTCTTTAAAGCAACTAATGAATTAATAAAAGTTGTGGCAAGAGCTTGTGGCCATAATGATATTTCACAGTTTAATCAAAACGATCTCACAACATTAGATTATAATATACATCGTCTAACAGGCATACCTTACAGTGGAATTTTATAAGATATAGACTAGAGCATTTATGCTATTTACTTTTTGCAAATGTTGCTTTCTAGGATAGAATACTTGATAAACTATGCAGAAGCATTCGCATCTAAAAAAAATCTATCTTGTATCTGCAATTCATCACTTACTTTAGTACTTTAATTAAGTATCTTGTTAATACTTATCCAAAGACTTTCAGACAATGGCAGAAAAAGTATTCGATATAAATCAAAAAATTGTTGATTCTTTTATACAAGGTATTAGACCTCCTGAACATATGAGAAATCAACTAGACATAGGTTTCAAATATGAAAGAAAAACATTTGAAATTTTCGAAATAAGACCCATCTATACAAGAGAAAATGAATTTCAAGAGATCTCTTGTGCAAAGTTTAAACTGGATGAAAAACAAAAGGCCTGGAAATTATATTGGCAGCGTGCTTCTGGAAAATGGATGTTATATGAAGGACTACCCGCAGCAGATACAATCCATGAAGTACTAGAACATATAAAAAAAGATCCTCATGGTTGTTTTTGGGGTTAAAGCACTAACTTTTTGTTGGATTATGTTGGCACAAATGAGGTACAAAAGAAAGATAGAGAATTAAGAAAAATTTCTTTCTTTTAATTCTCCATCAAGATATAAAGCACTGGTTAAGGAATTAAGACCGCATCAACTATATGCACTCATCCGTTCATTCCTTGGACATCTGTAAGCATAAAATCGTAATCCGCAATAAATCAGAAACAATAAAATAGCAGAAGAATAACGTTTATTTGTCTAATTGGCAAAAAGCCTATGACATGGAAAAATATTCAATCATCCTATTCAGTATTCTGCTTACTTTTTTTTTCGCTTGCACCAAAGAAGCATTGGAAGAAAATGAAATCGAAAATACATTTTCAGCTTCTGAGCTAGAAGTACTCCATCAAGTGCTAAACTTAAAGAGCTCACCCTTTAATTATGCGAATATGGAATGGCCATTCCATTATACTTCAGACGAAGCAAGCAACTCTGATAATACCCCAGAAGACAATCAAATAAGCGATATGGGTGCAACCCTAGGGCGCGTTCTATTTTACGATAAAAACCTATCCATCGACAATAGTATCTCATGTGCATCTTGTCATGAACAAAAGGCTGCTTTTTCTGATAATGCCAAATTTAGCGAAGGATTAAATGGACAATTAACCCGAAGAAATTCAATGACCATTATCAATAGTCGGTACTATGAAAGTGCTAGTTTTTTCTGGGATGAAAGAGCCTCTACCCTAGAAGAACAAGCTTTAATGCCAATACAAGACCATACAGAAATGGGAATGGAATTGGAACAACTGGAAATAAAACTTCAAGAACTAGATTATTACCCAATTCTATTTAAAAAAGCTTTTGGAAGTTCTGATGTCACATCAAATAGAATTGCTCAATCTCTATCTCAATTTATGCGTTCTATAGTGTCGGTTGATTCAAAATTTGATAAAGGTTTTGAAGCAGCCGGGTTTCCTGAAGACGAAGAACAAATGCCTGATTTTCCAAACTTTACTGCTCAGGAAAATCTTGGGCTTGATATTTTTTATAGAGGAAGAAATGGCGCTACATGCCTATATTGCCATGGCACACCCCAACATGTAAATGATGAGGCAAAAAATAATGGACTCTCATCAGACTATACGGATAAAGGAAAAGGAGAAATTACAGGAAATCCATCACATAATGGCTTGTTCAAAGTCCCTTCATTACGAAATATTGCGAAGACCGCCCCCTACATGCATGACGGAAGATTTGAAACCCTAATGGAAGTTATCAATCATTACAGCGACAATGTGCAAAACCACCCAAATCTCAATTTTAGATTAAAAGATTCAGACGACCCATCTCCTAATTCAGAAGTACTACGTTTGAATTTAAGTCAAGCAGAAAAAGAAGCACTGGTTGCTTTTTTACATACCTTGACGGATGATACGGTATTAACCCATGAAAAATATAGTGATCCTTTTAAATAAGCAGAAAACCTTTAGCCCAGACTTATTTTACAAATCATCTACTAAACCTAGAAAAATGTTCTTTTAATATTATGACTACTATTGCTTTCAAAATATATTTATCGTAATATTGCAATATAACAATACAATGGGACTAACAAAAACGGAATTATTTACGCAAGAGCAAAATGCCATCGCTGATATTGCTAAAGTGCTAGGCCATCCTGCCCGCGTTGCCATTCTTCAATATCTGTTGAAAGTCAACACATGCATATGTGGAGATATAGTGGAAGAAGTCGGCTTAGCCCAGCCCACTATTTCAAGACATCTTAAAGAACTTAAGAGCATTGGTTTAATTGTAGGAAATATAGAAGGCACCAGCATTTGCTACTGCGTTAACCCAGAGGTATATCACAATATTAAAATCATGTTTAATCAAATGTTTAGCCAACCATTACCGCAAGATGGGTGCTGCTAAACGGTAAATAAAAACTACACATTATGACTATAAACGAAATCAAAGTAGCTTTAAATAAACTAGAAACCATCGCTTTCGAATTGCCCAATGGGAAGCTCGTACCCAATCACTTCCATGTTACTGAAGTAGGCAGAGTAACTAAAGATTTTATCGATTGTGGTGGAACAAGAAGAAGTGAAACTGTCGCTAATTTCCAGTTGTGGGAAGCGGATGACTATGATCACAGACTTCACCCAGAAAAACTAGTAGACATCATAGAGCTTTCCCAGAAAGTACTAGGCATCGATAATGAAGAAATCGAAGTGGAATACCAAGGCGAAACAATCGGTAAATACAGTCTAGTTTTTGATGGGACAAACTTCAAACTGCTTTCTAAACAAACGGATTGCTTGGCTAAAAGCAATTGTGGTATTCCAACAGAAAAACCTAAAGCCCAACTCATCTCTATAGCCGAAGGAAATAGCTGTTCACCAGGAAGTGGATGCTGCTAATATGGAAATAATATATTTTGATCAAAGCCATTTTCCTCAAGTTCAAAAAATCTATGGCGAAGGTTTAGCAACAGGTACTGCTACATTCGAAACAAAAATACCTACGTGGACTTCTTGGGACCAATCTCATATGAAAATAGGCAGGCTGGCTTTCATGGATAAAGAAAATATGCTAGGATGGGCTGCTTTATCTCCTGTCTCTAATAGATGTGTCTATGGAGGTGTAGCCGAAGTAAGTGTTTACGTAGCAGAATCGGCAAGAGGAAACGGCATTGGAAAAAAACTACTCAATGCGCTTATAGAAACCAGTGAGGCCAACCATATATGGACGCTACAAGCTGGGATTTTTAGCGAAAATGAAGGCAGTCGTATCCTCCATGAGAAATGTGGCTTTAGAGTCATAGGCTACCGTGAAAAAATAGGTCAGTTGCACGGAGTATGGAAAGACAATCTGTTATTAGAAAGACGGAGTAAAACCGTGGGAATCTAATCTCATACTTCTATTGATTTGCTCTCTTATCATTCATGCTTACGATGGCCTATCTAATGACTAGGCTAAGCAAGCCCGCCTTAATCGGAAGAGCAAACAAATCCTAAAAAATGATAGCTTAAACAATACTAAACATGCTATTTATGTATCTTGCCCCCTGATCTAAATTGGGAAAGAATGGAAGACATAAAACTGAAAACTTATCTGCAAGCTGTACTTGAAAATATGCCCAATGATTGGCTAAGTTTAACGACACACAGGCTAGATATTTACCGAGAGCATCTAGCTAAAGTTGAGTTTTTAGACGAACTGAATAAACTATTTGAAGCTAATATAACAAGTACATCAGCACTTGCGAACTTGCCTACAGCTTACGACTACATTCGTTTAGGTCATCCGCTGTCTTGTATCGTAGAATGGTACCTAGCTAACACCTTTGAGCTAAACCCAAATCATGTAATTAGTTTTTCTTCCAGCACCATTCCAATGCTCGCAGTATTAAGAAAAAATGCATTGGACAAGAAAAAAACTCGGATCATCTTTTCGGAGACTTTACCGAATCGTTTTGATGAAGCAGTTGTCCGCCAAATTTATGGCTATAATTTCGAGCTGATCTGCACAAAGGACGTAGACTCACTTCCCGCATTTGATGGCACTACCCTCCTAGTATGTCACCACAATGAAGGCATAAAAAGCATTCCGTCTCATATTGATTTCTTATTATGTATTTATGATCATCTAGGCAGTATTATTTTGGCCAATGTTGGACAAAATCAAGACTACATTTCCGCTATACAGCATGTGAGACGAAGAGAGTCCATCGCCATGACGCCGGCTAACTGTCAGATTATTTTGCGTGCATTACTCAATGGAAGCGACATTGGACATCAAAAAAATCATGAGCTCACAAAAACAACTGAAGTCCTAAACACCATAAAAGACATCACAAATACACCATCAAAACCCCTTATTTCTTCCAGTGGTCTATCCATCCAGTATGCCATATTGATGGGACTTATCCATCACGCTAAAGATACTTATCCAGAAAAACCCATAAAGATAATCGTACCACCCAACTGCTATGGAGGAACCAATGATCAAGCTCGAAGGGTCGCTGCTGCGGTAGAAAATGTTGAGGTCGTTGACTTACCCGTAGATGGCAATGATGATATGGCTAGCAGCACTGAAAGCGTATTAAAACAAATGGCAAACCTAGACGCCGTACCGCTTATCATTGCCGAAATACCCACTAATCCTCGCGTAGAAGTGCCTGATCTGCACCAGTTAAATGCAGCTTTGACTAAGGATAGGCAAACACCTTCCGATCATTTAGCGGTTAAACCTATATTTATACTAGATCAGACTTTCTGCCCTAATGTACAATTTGTGAATCAAGGAGAAATACTCGAAGAAGTAAAAACCATTTCTTTTTCAAGTGGCTCTAAATTCCCAAGTGGCGGATTATGTACAGCTGGTTATTGTGTTGGTAATAAAAACACAGAAGATTTGCTGTCGAAAATTGAACTTCATTTACAATTATGTGACAATGAAGCCACGCATCATCAGGTAGAAATTCTACATAAGCAGCTACCGAGCATGCTTTCTCGGATAAATGCTGCATACAAAAACACAAGAGCTTTTGTATCATATATAAATGAGTTGCTGCCTGAGGCTAAAATAAACTTTGTTTCAGAATCTTTAGCAGCTCAAGGATTTACTCCTTCAGTATTCTCTCTAGATCTTCCAACCAAAGGAAACAGTGACGCAGAAAGAGAAACCTACAAAAGAGCTTTAAACTTGAAACTTATTAATCGAATGATTAAAGAAATTCCCAATGAAAGTAAATTTTGTGTGAGTTATGGCCAACTAAAAGGCTGCTACTGGACTGTGCCAGCCACTTCGACTCAAGGGACCACTAAAGAAGGAGATAAAGACTATATAGTTAGAGCTTCCCTCTCTCCTGATCTTGATCTTGAAATGCATAAAAAGGTGTTTGCTGATTTTGTAAAAACCTTATAATTAAGTACACAGCAAAACAAGTAAAATGAAATACTGCGGCATAGAATTAAAATCAAATGAAGCTCGATTAGTCTGCATCGAAACAACAGATACAGCCTATGAATTTATCGAATCCAAAACGAAAAAAATAAAGCTCGCCGACCCAAAATCACAAGAAGCCACTTTGGCATTTAAAGAAGCATTTCTCGCATTTTTTAAGCGAAATCAATTTGACAAAATAGGTATTAAAGAGCGAGGGAGAAAAGGAAAATTTGCCGGTGGAGCCGACTCGTTTAAAATGGAAGGAATCATTCAGTCACTACCCTTTCCTATCGAAATTCTACATGGGAATACCATTAAATCCAAGATCAAAGGTAAAGCCTTAAAATCGGACAACATCAATGCTTATCAAGAAGAGGCACTTAAGGTAGCACTTAGTTTTATGTCTACTACATAGAATTAGCTCGTCCCATAAAACTGGAATTACTATCAATACATGATCATAAAAGTTCGCATAATGCTTTTTCTACTAAACTTTTTTGATAGGCATTTATCTTTTGATGACTAGGCATCCAGCCCATCATAAACCGCATAAAATCAGCACTGGCTACAGGATACATCCTTCTCCATTCATCTTCTAATTCACTGAAAATGATATTCGATGCTTTTTGCTCTAAAGCCTTGCGAAGTGCAGAAAAATAAAACTTTAACAACTGATCTTCTTGATTTTTCAATACAGCCCCACTCAAACAACTTCCTAAAAAATAAACCACATCTTTCATACCACAACCTCCACCGACATATTGGAAATCTACAGCTGCCACACGATTGCCATCTTGTGAGAAACAAAAATTGGCCAACTTCGCATCTCCATGTACGATAGTTTGGAATCGACAACTGTTTAAGTGATGGTCGATTGCTTGTGCATTTCTCTTTAAAGGAGAATCTACCATTGCTGCCCATTCATCTGGACGTGTGTCTAAGTGCCAGTAAGTTCCTATTTCCCATAATCCATTGGGTTTTTTACCCAGAAATCTGGCATGAAAATGAGCCAACCAGCTTAAACATACTTTCACTTCCGAAAATGTAAGATCATATTTACGCACGGGAAATGCTTCATTTAAATCCTCTAAAACAATCCACTGATGGTCTCCCTCAGAAAAATTTCCTATGAAATCAGCCGTGCGACAATCATCATCACATGCTTGATTCCATTGCTGATACCATCTTGTTTCGATCTGGTATGATCTCACTTTTCGAGAATGACTTAAGTCAGTAGCCCATCCTCTAGGATGATGAGTCTCCTTTGGAAAACAAATATGCTTAACTACTACAGATGGCCTGGTTCCACCTGCTAGGGTGTACCGAGAAATATCACCATACCCACTCCATAAGGTTTGGATGTTTTCAGCGCAAACTACCTTATTTGATTGCGTTGTATTAAGTAAATAAGATCTAACATTTAAATTCACAGATATACCTAACTAGTTCAAAAGCTAAAAGTATATAATTGTACTAGATCCGCCCTCTTTTAATGAAAATCCTATGTCAACATCAAATACAATTAATTAATCAAGAGCTTAAAACGTTTGCACCATTTAATGGCTTAAAACCAGATTGTTGTGACCATTTTTCAAATAAATATTTATCAATCTTTATTGGAATACTAAGATTAGGCATTTTTATAAAATACTCTCCATTTTTCGAAGTTAAGAATCTGATACTTTTTGACTGCCTTTTATTCTTTTTCATCTAAATTGATTTTTAAAACATTTCAGAACAATAAGAAGTATAAATTTCGTTTCGCTTTTTATTTTGATCTAGTTCAATACTTTCTTGAATATATTCACACCCTTCTTCATATTCCCTCAGCAGCAATTTTGCTAAACCAAGATTAAATATTGCATCACTATCATTAGGGAAATCTGCAATGTAAACTTCATAGTTTTTGACAGATTCATCATATTCACCATACACGAATTGTAAGTTAGCCATTAAGAATTTCCTCTCTAAGTCGTTTATATTCCAAGACGCAGCCTCCGATAAAAGATACATTGAAGACTCAAAATCACCGAGACCTTTTAATAGTTGGCTATAATTAGCCATTGCCTCGAAATAGCCCTTATCTCTCGTAATTGCCTTTTCATAATAAAATTTAGCTAACTCAAAATCTTCAAGCTTTTGATGTAGTCTAGCGAAGGTGAAAAAGAATATTGGAAATTCATCATTAATATCAATAGCTTTCGAGATGTCTTCCTTCGCCTCCGAATTACGATTTTGCAGTTTATAACAAATTGCTCTATTATGATATGCTATTGCAAAACTTGGTTCTAAATTGATTGCTTCAGTAAAGTGAACAATGGCAGAATCCAATTGCTGCTTTTTGAGATAAATCAAGCCCTTCAAATCATGGATTATAGGCAAGTTAGACGGATTAGGATTAATCTCACTTAAGGCAATTTCAGCAGCATCGAATTTGTAATTCCTAATATTATTTATTGCTTCGATCATCAAACCATCCTCCTCATGATTTGATTTTTGTTTATTTAAATATTCATCATAATGTTCCACTCTTACTGGAGATTTAGAAAATGCTGCCTCTTTATTTTCTATGTCATAATTATAAAACTTTTCAGCATAATAGTTGGATCTCAATCCCATATCCATATACATATGAGACAAAGGATTAAGACTTTCTGCCATCTCCAAATCAAGTCTAGCTTTATAATTATGCCCCATCGCCGCGTGGAGTTTCCCTCGCTGTAAGTACCCTCTAGGATCTTCTGGGTTTCTTTCTATGTATTCATTATAACTATCCAAAGCTAATTGGTAATTAGAACCTACAAATGCCACATCACCTGTGTTAAGCCAATTGACTGCATCTTGAGCTAAACCTGGATACGTGGCTACACAAAAACTGATCATCATGATTGTCATTAGTTTCGATCTCATCTTTTGATTTTTAGTTTTTAAAATCGGGGGAAATAGTTGCTATACTTCCCCCATTAAACCCGATTACCGAAAATATTTAAACCCTAGTTTTCCAAAATTATAGGCATATCACCATCAGAAATAATAACCTTAGCGTTTGGAGAATTAGCCAATTTTTCGAAAGCTTCCAACGACTTAAACTGTAATATTTTTGTGTCTAGGCCTTCTGCAATTATTTTTTGTGCATCGCGTATTCCTTCTGCTTCAATTCTCTTTTGCTCTGCTTGCTTTTCAGTTTGTGTCAAAATAAATTGCATTCTTTCTGCTTGTTGTTCTGCTTCCAACTTTTCTTCAATGGCCATAGCTAGACTCGAAGGCAATTGTATTGATTTTAAAAGAACGGCTTCTATTTCGATTCCTTTATGATCTAAATAGGACATCATTCTTTGTTTAATGGACTCTTCAATATTGGACCTTTCGCCCGTATGCATATCCTTAGCAAAATAATTTGCCGAAACATCAGCAACTGCCGAACGAAAAACTGGCAAAATCACATTTTGCTCATAATCTGTCCCAATATTTCTCAATATCTCGGGAGCATCTTGTGGATTAATATTGTACAATATGCTTACTTCAGATAAAATATTTAATCCTTCTTTCGAAGGAATTTTTAATCCTACCTCAAGATTTTCAGTTTGCGTGGAGATGGTAATTATCCTTGTAGTTAAAGGATTATAAACTCTTAATCCTTCTGTAATGCCTTCATCAGAAAATTTACCAAAAGTTCTTTTGACACCTACTTGACCTTGTTTTACAGTAACACAACTCGATAAAAGCAAACCGCTAAATAAAAAAGCCAGAACTAACCATTTTAAATTTTTCATAAGCTAATATTTTAGTTTTACAATATATTTGTTTACCAATGCTAAACCATTTATTACTATTGATTAATAATTAATTATGGTTGATATCACATTAAGTAAGTATTACTAACATAAACGCAAACCATTACTTTTTGTTTAGTAATTTTTAAAAAAAATTTGAAATGTCACTAAAACTCAGATTCGAACTCCCAGAAAAACTATTCCTCAGAGATCCTCAAGATTCTTCTTATGGCAGAAGACTTTTACATGCTGCAGTCGAATTAATAGATGTTCTTGGTTTTGAATCCTTTACATTTAGAAAGTTAGCTAAGGAAATGGAATCTTCTGAAGTATCCATTTATAGATATTTTGAGAACAAACATTTACTATTATTATATTTAAATTGCTGGTATTGGGAATGGGTGACCTACCTCATAGATTACCAAATAACCAACATTAGCGATAGTAGAAAAAAACTTAAAAAAACCATTCATTGCTTAATTCACTCCAACAAGGAATCAGAATTATCAGAGTATATAAATGAAGGCAAATTATTTAACATCATAATGAAAGAAAGCTCCAAAACATATCATATTTCTGATGTTGATAAAGAAAATAAATACGGCTTATTCATTCCTTATAAGGAATTAGTGGGTAGGATATCTAAAGTAATTATGGAAATTAATCCAAAATTTAAATATGCAAACAGTCTTGGATCTACCCTATTTGAAATGATCAATAATCAATTCTATTATTCACAGCATCTACCAAGACTGACTAGCTTGAAAAAGAAAAACACAATCAAAGAACTCGAAGAAATGGTCAATCATTTTGCTTTTGCCATCATTGATTACTAGTAAATAGCTGCCAAAAGGCTGTTTGCCATTCAATGCAGCAAATTTTAGTGATATAATTAAGAAAGATCCATAAAAAATCAATGCTTATTGCTTAAGTCTTGCGTACTATTTGTCTTTGTTTAAATATGGGAAAATAGTATAGATCAACAAACCAAATACTCCGCATAAAATAAAAATGACTCCAATAAGCCATAATTTTACCTTGAAGAATATTTGTTCGCTTCCCATGTAAAAATATTCAACTACAAATCCAGCTACAATTAAGGCCAAAGAAATAATGGTCGATCTTTTCATAAGCTTTCCTTTTTTGTTAAACAATAGATTTTAATAACTCTATAAAGTCTTTTTCTACAACTTCTTAACTTTAAATTCACGGTCAGTTGTTTTGTGGCTATCATTTTGATTTTCATAATGTAAATGAATCACCTCAATAAAGTTCAGTATGATACCCAAAGCCAGAAAAATATAAATGATAGTAAATAACTTTCCCAAATCTGTTACGGGTGCAATATCTCCATAACCAATAGTCGTCAAGGTAATGACTGAAAAATACAAACTGTCAATCCAACTCCACCCCTCAATATAACTGTACATAAAAGTGCCAGTTCCTAATGTAAGTGTTGTAACTAACAATAGATTAATGTAACGCTTGTCTTTAAAAAAACTTAAAATGGTTTTCACAAAATGCATACATCGATATTTATTTAATTTTTACAAAGATAAGTAATAATTATTTATTTGTTAGTATTACTTACATTTTAATTGAATAACATCTATATCAGACATCACTTAAAACCTCTTTTAGTTGTCTGCATGACAATTTAGCTTCTTACCGACAAAATTGACACTCAGCACGTGCAACTCTTACAACTTTAGTCATAATCCTTCAGAGATATGTTTTACCTTACAAGAACAAATTAAACCTATGATTAAGAACTTGACCTTTGCCGTATGCTTACTACTGGCTTTTACTGCCCAATCCCAGGTAGTCATCAACGAATACTCTGCTTCAAACCTAAATAGTTTTTTCGATAACTTTAACCGCACGGAAGACTGGATAGAACTTTATAATACTGCAAATACCGACACGGATATAAGTGGCTGGCATCTTTCGGATAAAGAGGATAATCCGGAAAAATGGATCATACCCGCCGGAACCGTTATGGCTCCTAATTCGCATCTTGTTTTCTTGTGTTCTGGAAGAGATGGTGTATTTAATGGAGAACATCATACTAACTTTAAGTTAGCCCAAACTAAAGACAACGAATTTGTGATCTTATCTGATCCAAATGGAAACGTCTTAGAGTCTCATAAATTGGCCATAACCTTAGTAGAACACTCTAGATGCCGAATGGAAGATGGCAGCGACACTTGGATGGTGAGCACTTCACCGAGCTACGAAAGCTCAAACAATGGAACAGATCAAGTCATTGGCTACACTGCAGCACCAAGTATGAGTCTCAATGCTGGTTATTATGAAGGTAGCCAAACCGTAAGTTGCACAAACAATGAAGATAATTCGATCTTGAGATACACCCTAGATGGAACAAATCCTACAGAAGATTCTCCAGAATATACAGGTCCCATTAACATCGAACAGACAACGGTTATTAAAGCGCAAGCTTTTAGTAATGATCCTATGATCCTGCCAGGAAAAATGGATTTTAACACCTACTTCATTGACGAAACATTTACACTGCCTGTCTTTTCTGTAGCCGCAGATCAGGTCATAGAATTAGCCAATGGGAATGGCCCTTTAATTCCCATAGGTTCATTAGAATATTTTAATGTGGATCAGGAAAGAGAAGCTACTTCTTTTGGTTCACTTAATCGCCATGGTCAAGATTCTTGGGTTTTAGATCACCGTAGTTTAGATTGGGTAAGTAGAGACGAAATGGGTTACTCAAAAGCAGTAAATGCTCCTCTATTTAACTTTTCAGATCGTGATGAATATCAAAAATTTATGTTCAGAAACTCAGGAGATGATAACTATCCAGCTATTGACGATGGAGCGCATGAAGGCAGTACTCATATCAGAGATGAGTATGTTCAGCAATTAGCACAAGATGGAAATATGAAACTTGATGTACGATCAGTAGAGCGTGTTATTCTATTTCTTAATGGCCAATATTGGGGAGTATACGGAATGAGAGACCGCCCTGTAGATCATGACTTCACAGATGAGTACTATGATCAGGGAAAATATGATTTGCAATATTTGACAACCTGGGGAAATACTGAAATCCAGTATGGTGGTACCGAAGCGCTCAATGCATGGTTAAGTATTAGGGATTTTGTATTGGAAAACGATATGAGTGATCCAGCTAATTATCAGATAGCTGAGGATAGTATTAATATGACCAGCCTTATCGATTACATGATTGTAAATCTTACCGTGGTTGCCTCAGACTGGTTAAATTACAACACTGGCTGGTGGCGAGGAACAAATCCTGAAGGCGACCATAAAAAATGGGGATATATCCTGTGGGATCTAGATGCTACATTTGACTACTACATAAATTATAGCGGTGTACCAAACACTGATCCAGATGCTGTTCCATGTGATTTGGAAGAAATTTCTGAATTTATGGATGACTTCTTCGGCAACGGCGGCGGAGGCGGAGGCGGAGGCACCGACACACCACCAGAGGATTGTGAAACCATAGCCAGTGGATCTTCTCCATATCCAGCTGATGATCCTATTTTTGGTGAAGTGATTATGCAGGATGCTTATTGCTGTGACACAGAATGGGATGACATTTGCCAAAATATATACGATGATATCGCCAGTGGCGGTGGAGGTGGAAATACTGGAGGAGGTGATGTAGGTAGACACGAAAAAATATTTTTAAAACTCCTCGAAGAAAGTCCGACATTCCAGCAACTTTATTATAGCCGATACGCTGACATGATGAACACTGTCTACACTTGTGATAATATGATCACTACCTTGGATAGCATGTTGGCTACCATTGATCCTGAAATGCCTAGACAAATCGAAAGATGGGGAGGAACCTTAGACGAATGGAAATCTAATGTGCAACAACTCAAAGATTTTATAAACGAACGATGTGAATTAGTAAATGATGGGATGATTGATTGTTATGAAGAATTATCTGGTCCATACCCAATCACATTAATCACCGAACCAGATGGCATAGGCGAAATAGACTTTAACACATTAGATATTGAGAACTTTCCATGGACCGGAAATTATTACGGAGGCATGGATAATATCATCAAAGCAAAAGTGTTTAATGATTTTGAAGACGATTGGTGGTTTAGCCATTGGGAAACGGCTGCAGGCAACATAATTGAAGATGAAAACAGCTTTAAAACCAATTATCAAATCACTCAAGCGGATACCTTAAAGGCTGTATTTACAAATACTAGCTCAGTTAAAGACATACAAAGTCAGTTTGCCTTTAACGTTTATCCAAACCCAGCAAAGCACTTTATTACGGTAAATTATGAGCTGTTAGAAAGTATGGAAATAGAACTGATACTGATGTCTAGTTTAGGTCAAGAAATGATGTCTTTTCCTCAAGCATCAGGCTTGACCACCAAGGGTGAGCATAGTGTCAAGCTCGACATTAACTACGAAAACATAACTTCGGGATTATACTATTTAGTAATGAAAGCAGGCAACAAGCAAAGAAGTGCCAAGGTGAATATTATTAAATAATAGTCATGCGAAAATGATATTCCTAAAGAGATGAAGTTACATGTTAACTTCATCTCTTTTCTATATCTGACCTAGCCTTAAAAAATATAACTCATTTAAATACTTGTACAGTTGGCTATTGGACTTAATGAGTTCCATTTGCGACTCAAGTAATTTTTGTTGGCGCTGATTAAGTAAAAAAACCGATGACTCACCTAGATTAAATTTCATATTCTCTGCGTCCATTAGTTGCTGACTATTTTCAATCTTTTCACTGATTACTATATTTAATTCTTCTTGAATGACTTTATGTCTATTGAGAGCTTCGTACTTAAATAACAAAGACTGCTCGTAACTTATTTGTTCCATGCGAGTTTGCTCGATTAAAATATCATTCATTTGTAAGGCTGACCTTGTTTTCCTATTTCGCAAGGGAACTTGCAATTGCACTCCGTATTTATAGTCATTTGCACTAACACTCGGTGCCCATTGCTCATCACCAAGATTAACTAGTGCATTGTATTTAAGGTCTAATTGAGGCTTCAGTTTTTCTCTTTCAAGCTTATTGCTAAGGCTGAGTTGATCCATAGTGTTTTGTAGTTTGCGTACGCTAGGATCTGTTTTGAAATTCGGCTTAAATGACTCGATCAAAGAATTTAACACTTCTTCCAGTCGATCAAAGGAATCAGGAACAACTGAGGAACTGGAGCGCAATGGTCTACCCTCAGCATCCCATAAAAACATATCCAATTTTTGTTGTTTAACCACGAGGTCATTTGATTTTTCCAGCAAGTCTTTATTGGCTGAATTTATGCTAATTAATGACTCTAATGTATCCACAGCAGCTTTATCTCCATTCTCCACCAACTCGATGATAAAACCATGTCGTTCTGTAACCACTTGAAGATTAGTCGCATATAATTGCAAAGCATAGTAACTGGAGGCCCATTCTATATATGTATCAATCGCTTGAATTATAATTTCTCTAGTAAGCAAATCCTTATCCAATTGAGATTTTATGCCTTTTAGCTCAGCCATTTGGATTTGGAAGCGTTGCTCATCAAACATCAAACCACGGAGTAAACTTAACTGGGCTGTGGCATAGACTAAACCTTGGCCTGGCAACGAATTTTCAGGATTTAGAAATAAGCCATCAGTTTGTTCGTGCCCCATAGAAAAATCCAATGGCAGACGCGTAGGTATTTTTACGGATGATTCCCAAATGGAATAATACTCTTTATTATCAAATCGCTTTCGATCTATAGAAGAACTTAGTCCAGGATCAAGCACTCCTTTGGCCTTAAGATCATAGGCCTGAGCGAACTCATCAAATAGGTTTGCTTTCTTTATGAGTGGATAATGATCTCTAATCACCGATAAATAATCGATCAAGGATAGATTTTCTTGGGCTTTGACTGATTGACCAAAAAAAATACAAACCACTATAAAAGATATGTATACACTCCTCAGCATAAGTTTACGAATTTGTTGTTACCAAAGCCAAATTATCTAGGTTTTTCCCATGAGGTGAAGGCTTTTCATCATCATCTACATTAACAAATACAATCTTATCAATGGCAATGATTGCCTTTTTAGAAAAAATATTTCTAACCACACAAGAAAATGTAATACTCGTCCGACCAATAGAGCTAAAAGCTAAACCAATTTCGATAACATCGCCTTGCTTGGCAGATTCCACAAAATCAATCTCTGAAATAAATTTAGTTACCACTTTTTTACTCCCCAATTTAGTCATGGCATAAATGCCCGCCTCTTCATCAATCCATTTCAGCAGTGTACCACCGAATAAGGAATTGTTTGCATTTAAATCTCCAGGCTTAATGAGTTTTCTAGTATGAAATTTCATTACTTTATTTTTTTAATTGGTGCTTTGTTTTTAATCGTTTCTTTTGATTCTGTCGTATAAAAATCAGGCGGAAAACCATTTAATTGCCGCCACAATTCATAGTAAATCCTTACATCATTCAGTAACAATAATCCTTTCGCACCCGAACCTATTCTTATTAAATGTGGCCATGGTTTTTCATCGCTATCCTCTATCACTAAAATTCGATACTTTCCATTTTCGCTGATATCATTATCGATAGCAAAAACTTTCCCTCCAAACGTTCCAAAAGAATTGTCTGGCCATCCACTAAAAACGACAGCTGGCCATCCATCAAATTGTAAGCGTACTCTTTTGCCTTCGCTTACCAGTGGCATATCATTAGGCTTAATGTAAAGCTCTACAGCTTTTTGGTATTCAGATGGAACTATCGTGAGCAAACTTTCTCCTGACTTCACAAATTCGCCTAGTCCATTCTTGAGGACCTTCATGATCCGTCCTTTGATCGGAGAAGTAATGACAAATGCTGCCTGCCTCTGTTCTATTTGATCATATTTAGATTGTAATTTATTTGACTCACCCAATGCAGAAAACAATGAAGACTTCACAGATTCTATTTCACTAGACAGTTTAGCCAACTTCTGACTGACGTCTGCATTTACAAAATTTGCCTCTTGCTTCATATTTTCTTTATCCGCCAGTTTTTTATCCAGTTTGTTTTCCAAGGCTATTCTTTTTGCTTCAGCCTCCCTTAAAGCCAACTGCTTGCTCTCTAAATCGGTGAGTGATTTTATTCCACTCTCATACATTTTCTTCATCCGATCGAGTTGGTTTTCCGCATTCAATGCATAAGTTTTTGCAGCCACCAAGTCCGCTTCAAGAGATTTGATTTCTAAATCGATTTGCGTCTGCTTAATGCTTATCTGGGCGAGCTTGGTTTGTTGATTCTGTTCCAATGCTTCCATTTGACTGACTAGCAATAACTGCTTATTTTCATAAGCTTGAGCTGCGTTCATCTTGGCTTGGAATTGTTCTTTTGTATTAGCTAATAAATTTGGATCCAGATAATCTTCTTTCGCCTCTAACAAACTTACAATGGTGTCTCCTATGTTCACCTCATCACCCTCAGTCACATACCACTGGTTTATTTGCCCTCCTATGAGTGCCTGTATATTTTGTGGCTTGTCATAAGGGTTCAATGTTGTGACCAATCCGTTTGACCGAATATTTTGAGTCCACGGAAGACATAAACAAATCACGCTCAAAATAGACAGGATCAAGAGTACTTTCAAGATCATTCTCGAACTGGTTTTTTTATTTAGATATCGATACGATTTGAATGCGCCTTTATCTATTTGGCTATGGATCGATTGCTCGGTTATATTCATCATAAAGACTCTAGGATTTAAGCGTTTACAATTTGTCCATTTTCTAAACTAATGACATGCGGTATAAACTCACGCCACACTGGATCTACGGACGACACTATCAGTTTCCATCGGTTATTTTCATCACATAATTTCTCCATAATGGCTCGTTTTTCTGCTGGGCTCACATGATCTAAAGGATCTTCTAAGATCAGCAACTTGGGTTGGCTTGCAATAGCTCTGGCTAGTAATATTCGATTCTGTATATTCCTGGGAATCTTCTTTCCTTCAGGGTCAATTACGGTATTTAATCCTAAGGTCATCTTGGATAAATAACTAGATAAGCCTGTAATCTCTATAGCTTTATTAATGTTTGATGGACTTGCCTTTACTCTTTGCAATGATATGTTTTCCAATATCGTACCATGGAAAATTTCTCCATGACTGATGTAAAAACCAATCTCTTGCTTTAAATGCTCAAAAGCCAAAGATTTAAGTGGAAAGCTATTAAATTTTATAAGACCATCAGTCGGTTCTAAAACGCCAGCTAATAGCTTTAACATAGTCGATTTTCCAGAACTAGGTGGTCCTATAATTAGACTTGATTTATCATTCGGAATTGCTAGGTTTAAGTTCGATAAACTATCTGAAGGAGCATCCTCGTAGCGATAGGAAACATTTTCTAACTCTATGCTAAAAGCTTCATCCGATGCTTTAAATGTCACCCCATCGGTCTGATCCATCGATTTATCAAACACAAAACCGATTTTTTCCAAAGCCGTTAATAAATCATAAATCGACTCAATGGTTTTAATCAATTTTTCAACCGAAGCTATAATTAATATGATGATGATTTCCGCAGCTACAAACTGACCAATATTCATTTGTTCGTTAAAAACCAAAATACTACCAGTAACTAATAATCCTGCAGCTACTAGCACTTTAAATATGATTAAATAGACGGACTGAGATATAATCACTTTAAAATGTTTTTCGCGCGCTTTTAAGTAATTGACTACATGCTCATCCGTTTTGGAAAGACTGATTTTATTATCACTTGCGAGCTTAAAAGAAAGTTTATTTCGTGCAATTTCTTCAATCCAAAAAGCAATTTTATACTTAAACGAAGATTCTTCTAAACTGGTTTTAAGTCCCCTTGGTCCAGTAGCCGCAATAATGAAATATACAATGATCAGCAGCAGAACACTAAACAGGATGAAAAAAGGATGATATAGGCTTAGAACGATGAGGCCAACAATAATCTGAAATATGGCCAAAGAAAAATCGATTAAAATTTTGGGTAAACCCTTTTGTATAGTCAATGTATCGAAAAAACGATTAGCCAGATCCGGACCATAGTAATTTCTAAAAGCTTCATACTTAATCTTAGGAATTCTGAATGCAAATTCAAAAGAAGAATTACTAAAAATCTTTTGAGCTAGATTCTCCACAATGCGTAATTGTAAAAGTTGTAATAGACCTGTCAGGGCTATGCCAGCAATTACTAAAAGCACAAGCACATACCATGATGTGGTCATTTCTCCTCCTTGGATTAGATTGACGATAGCCTGAATGCCTAATGGCAAACTCAGATTAACCAGACCATTAAAAAAGGCATAGACATACACCTGCGAAATGTCAGGCTTTTCTAACTTTAGCAAACGCGTAAAACGCTGGAAAGGAGACAATTTTAATGTAGCCATACTAAGAATAATTTATTTTTGCTTGTCAGATTGCTTTCTCAATTGTCTCTTTATTTTTCGAGACAGCTCAGACCACATTTCGTTAAGATTAGTGGATTTTTGTTTTATAATGATGTCGGGGCCCGGTACTCCCAATTTTACGATAGTTTCGAAAACATCAGGATTTGCACCTAACTTTTTTACATAGATTTCAGAGTACAGCACATGGGCAAATTTTCGACTTAATCGCCTTATTTTCCATTGACTAAATCGAATGTATTTGTTGGGGATGTTTGCTTGATTTCTAATTATAAACTTCATAGTCATTAAATATTTCTACAAAGCTAACACAAGAAATAGCAAAATGTTAGTAAAACTAACAATTTTTTAAGTATGTATTCTATTTGTGTGTTTTTGAATAGTGCCTTAACCTAATGAATATGGGCTATCGAGACGATTAAACGCTCTTTAAAAAAATGGATATTATTTACAATAAACATGCTTCAAATGACTTAGATGTGTTTAACACATCTGTCTAAAATCAAACAATTCCCCTATTTCCTTGTTTCATTATTAGAAAATTATCTCATGAAAATAGCTCTAGTCAGTATTTCTGTTGTCCTTATACTCTTTATCATCATACAACTATTTGCCTTGAAAAGTCAAAACAACATTGAAACATATCCTTACACGGTAGTTAAAAAATACGATGATTTCGAAATTAGAAATTATGAAGCAAGCCTTTTTAGTTCTGTAACCATTCCGAGCAACCGATATGAAGAGGCTTCGGGGAGTGGTTTTTCGGTGTTAGCCGGCTATATCTTTGGCGGAAATAGCGCCCAAGAAAAAATAGCTATGACCTCACCAGTAGCCATGACGCTTTCTGATTCCATGGAAGTTATGTTTATGGTCCCTAGAAACATAAAAAAAGAAGACCTCCCTAGTCCAAATTCTTCACAAATAATATTTAAAGAAGAGCCAGCTAAAAAAGTCGCTGCCATCAGATTTGGAGGGTGGGCCAACACAGAAAAAATAAATGCACACAAAGAGAAACTTAAACAAGCATTGGAAAAAAACAAAATCCCTTATACTAATCGCTCCTACTTCTTTGGCTACAATCCGCCTTACGAAGTAGCCAATCGAAAAAACGAAGTCATAATCGAACTCGAAAGTGGTCTACGTTCGTAATCCCGTATAATCTTATGACATTTTGCATCGAGTTAAAAACCAAGGTAAAAGGCCACTATATTAAAAATATAGAAGCTTTTGATCGATCTCTATTTGAAGCACTTAAACCGCCAATAGGCAAAATGGAAATTGTCCAATTTACCGGATCAAAAAAAGGTGACAAAGTGCACATCCAATTTATAAGTCCAGTAAGAGCTACCTGGATTAGCGATATCATAGAAGATCAAATAACGGATGATGAAGCTTGGTTTGTGGATGTAGGCTCTACGCTTCCATGGCCATTAAAAAGCTGGAGACATAAACACCTGGTACAAAAATCGGGCGAACAAGCATCTATAATTATTGATCAGATGAGTTTTTCTGGCAAAAATTTATTTTGGTCCATACTCCTCTACCCTGCTATCTTTCTGGGCTTTTATCCGAGAAAAAGAATATATCGTCGTTACTTTAATGAGTTAAATACCATATAAATCGACCATTCAGGGCAGGCTTACATTTTAATGATCTTTTTAGATATGCTCATCTGCCTACTTAAGTCCTTGATATGGAGCATGTAGCTTCCTGAAGATAGATGATCTACCTTCATTCTATGGTCTTGGCGGATCGTTTGTGCCATTAAAAGCTTTCCGTCCATACTTAAAAGATCTACTTGCAAGAGCTGATTGTCAGGATTTTCAATGTGTAACACGTCTACACAAGGGTTAGGATGAATACTAAGATCTACAGACCATAAACCATCCACAACATTGGACAAACTCTCCTCGAAAAAAATCTTAGAAATAAAAGCGTCTACTCCTCCTTGTGGCGCAATAATATGAGGACCAATAGCCATAACATCCCTGGCATCTCCCGCTATAAACACATTTCCTTGATGGTCACAAACCACACCTAAGCCATCATCATAAGATTCACTGCCAAAGCTTTCTGCCCAATCAACCTTCCCTCCTGGTCCTATCCTAGCCGAGATAATATCGAAACTTCCCACTGCTCCGAAAGCATGAAAATCAAGTATCAAAGAATCTTGATAAGTCGAGGTAAAATAAATATTTCCCACAGGATCAATATCGAGATCAGGGTCAATATAGGCACCATTATCAATATAGCCCATGGGCAGCATCCATTGTATACCTTCAGACTCGTCTGCATAAGCTACATAATTTGCCCAATCATTGATAACCGGCAATTCAATGTTTTCTGTCACCAAAGCATCATCTCTATACACTCCTGTAAACACAATATTCCCTTCTTTGGTAGCTTCTAAATCTCCGATATCTAAATACCCAGCTCCATTTTCATTTTTTAAGCTAATCGAATGATGCCAGAGATAATTACCTTCCAAATCTAATTCCATCACGGCACCTGTGGATCCAAGCTCCGTAGTAAATATACCACCTCCAAACTGGCAGGATCCCGAATAAAGCAGACTCATAAACAAGCGATCTTCCTTAATATCCATGGTAGAAGTTCCATTAGAATCTCCAGACAAAGCATGCTTCGCCCACAAACTGTTACCTTCTTTATCCATTTTTAACAAGTAGCTGGTAAAGCCTGTACTGTTTTCCGATATAGAAAGATCTCCAAAATCTAAACTGCCATTCAAAGTGCCGTTAACATAAACATTTTGCTCGCTATCAACCGCTAAATCTACCATCCAATTAGCTTGATTAGAAACAGCCGACTTCATCCACTCACATTCCCCATCTGGATTTAACTTGGCTATATATCCTTGGGTCGTTGTATTACCGGCATTCGAGGTCATCATACAATCTCCATATGATATAGTGTCTAAGAAAGTACCTGCAATGTAAATATTATCTTCTTTATCCGTAATCAACTCATAGGTAGCACCTACCCAAACATTGGGTTCTGTTTTTGTGAGGGGTTGCATAGCCCAGACAGTCTCTCCCTCGGGATTTACCTTGACTAAAAAATAATTCCTATTCGTTAAATCTTCAAATTGAGTGCCTGCCTCATATAGGGGCACAGAGCTGAAGTGACCAGCCATAATAGTATTACCTGATGCATCGACAGCAAGAGCAGAACACTCTTCTGACCGACTTATATCGAAAGTCCATGACCATTGATGAGCTTGAGAAAAGGCTAGAATCTGGCTCAGACAGCAGATAAGTATTAACGGAAGTTTCATGTTGGTTTGATTCTAATTGATTAGCTAATGATACATATAGAATGACTTCTTTTTATTAATCGCTGCAAAGAATGATTATTTTGTCCAATATTTTGTCTCCTAGCAGCGACCGAAAATCAGTCATTGGATGCTTTTCTAGCAAGGACTAACACAAAGCAAAAATTAAAATCATGAAATATGTATGCTTGTTATCGCTTTTTCTAATCTCGTGCCAAGCAATGGAAAACACTGAAGAAAGAAAGATTAGTCCAGTAGAAAAACAAATAGCAAAAGATCTCATTCAGGGTGCTTTTGATGATTTATGGGCTGGAGTAGACTCCAGTAAAATTAGCGATTATCATACCGATGATTTTATCATTCTCGAAAATGGACACATATGGGATAATGATCGCATCAAACGATATATGAGGGATCAGTTAAAGAAAAAAGATCGACCAGTGAGGATCAACAAGATGGACTATCTATCTATAGAAAAATATGGAGAATCCATGCAGATTGCATATCATAATCATGGGGAGTTTAGAAGAGCAGATACCATTGCCTATAAGGTTCAATGGCTAGAAAGTGCCTTAGCTGTTAAAACTGATGAAGGTTGGAGACTGAAAATGATGCATTCTACTTGGGTAAATCCTAATCAAAAAGATTAGTAGATATAAGAAAGATGAATACTCAAGTAGATGCATACCTTGAAAAATTAGAAGACTGGAAAGAAGAGTTAAGTCTTCTCAGACAAATTGTTTTAAGCTGCTCTCTCAAAGAAAACATCAAGTGGAAAATCCCTTGTTATACGCATAAAGGTAAAAATGTACTTAGCTTGAGCGCATTAAAAAACCATTGTGTATTAGGGTTTTTTAAGGGTGCATATATAAATGACCCCGTTGGTTTTTTACAAAAACCAGGACCGAATACTCAAACAAGTCGTGTGCTTAGATTTGAGTCGACTGAAGAAATAAGATTAAAGAAAGCAGTCATTATCGACTACATACTCCAAGCTAAAAACATTCAAGAAACGGTCCCGATAATTTCAAAAATCAAATCTTTACATTTTCCAGATGAACTCACACAAAAACTAGCTAAAGAACCAGCTTTTAAGCAGGCTTTCGAATCACTTACACCTGGAAGACAAAGAGGCTATGTTCTTTATTTTTCAGCCGCTAAACAATCAAAAACTCGTGTAGCAAGAATAGAAAAATATCAATCTAAAATCCTTCAAGGAAAAGGATTCCATGATTGTACTTGTGGCCTATCTAAAAAGATGCCTAACTGTGATGGTTCGCACAAACAACTAAGCTAAAACCCACTTGCACACGTTTAAAAATTATAAGCTGCACGAAGCGAGCTATACATTCTAGATGGTTTAAAACTATAGCTGTTTATTAAACTTACATCAGTGATCGAATAATCAGCCTGTAGTCCTATACCTAAAGCCCACCGATCACTCAAAGCGTAAAAAACATTAATCGCACCTAAGGCGGATAATTGATGATTGAACTTATAGTGACCTGATTCGAAAGGATGTACAATAAGTATAGCCTCACCAGGGTTATTTTCCTCAATGGTTCTCCCTGTTGATTGGGACCAAACACTATATTTTATACCAAGACCCACATCTAGCGACACTTTTGGTCTTACAGCCATGGTTCTTGACAATAAAAGAGGTATCGATAAACTTTGGTATTTATTATAATGCTCCACTCGATGCCAATTAATCGTTGGAAAATCTTCAATGGATAATCGTTGGCGCATTAACTCACCAGAAATCATATTTACTTCGACTTCATTGACTACGGTTAATTGCACGGTAGTATCTTCTTCGTAATAATGTGTAAATCGACTTTCGTTAGACATATATTGTACGCCTGAGCTTAAGCTCCATGCATCATTTAAAGAATAACTGATGGATAAATCAGTGCCATAGCTCAAAATGCCTTTTTCATTTTTATTCTTAATAGTAGCCAATTCTCCACCGGTAAAATTAGGTAACCAGTCAGTGATGCCAGCTCCCAATGCAATTTGCCATTTAGATATCGACTTGGGATAATCATAGCTTAGTTCTTTTGCTTCAAAATCAAAAGATGGTACGCTTTCGTTTACTAGCTTAACTGATCCCATTCGCGCTAAGGGATTAATCGTTTCTATTTGCAAATTGTTACTAAACTGGCTGTGTAGACTTAGGCTTTCTGTTATGCTTCTTTGTCCATCTACGGGCGTTTTTTCGGGTGTTATCGGGCTCCCTTCTTGTCTATTTACCGTAAGAGCATCCTTGACTACTTGATTAACAACGGAGCTCGTCTTAGTGTTAAGATCATTAGTTGTATTTATGCGTTGTACTGGGATTGCCAGAGATTTTGTTTGTGTACTTATTTCTACTTTTTGGATATTATCGGTGGTAACAAGGCTACTCTTTCCTTGAGGTTGAGCTTCAATGTTGTTTGCCTTTTTTGTTTGTGTAGAAGTAGTATTGTTAATTGTATTTTGTGAGTGGGCAAGAAAGGATTCCTTTAAGATTAGATCATTATCAATTTCTTCAGGATTAGTATTTGTATTAAACTCAATCTGATGATCATTATACTGTACTAAATGACTCTGCACATCCTTCCTTGCAACTTCCCCACTAGTTGTATCCTCCATTAGGTATAAAGCTATACCTACGACCAAGAATCCAACAACGAATAAACAAGCTTTAATATATAAATGTTTAGGCCTTTGGTCATGGGCCGTATTTTCTAAATGGTCTAGTTTGGATAAAATGCCTTCTTGCATTTGATCCCATTGCATGCCTTGAGGAATCGGCTGCTGATTGGCTTCATTTCGAAGTGTATTATGGATGGTAGATTTTTTAACCATAAGTGATACTTTTTAGGTGAGCTGTATAGTGCTTTCGCATCCATTTTGTAGCTCTGGATAGTTGTGATCTTGAGGTTTCGGGTGTTATATCTAAAATGTCAGCTATTTCTTTGTGGGTATATCCTTCCACTAGGTATAATAAAAAAATGCTTCTATAACCTACGGGCATTTTTTCTAGTAATTTTTCTAGTAAGGCTTTGTTTAAACCTTCTAGTTGCAGCTCATCAGTTGTGGGAACGTTATGTTTTTCGTCCAGTGGAACTAATACGGCTAGTTTATTTTTTTGTTTTAATTGATTAATGCATTGGTTTATGGTTATCTGGCTGATCCAAGATTTAAATTTTCCTTTCTTTTCATCAAACCGTTGGATCGAGGCGAAAATATGCGCAAAGGCTTCTTGCATTGCATCTTTGCGATCATCTTCGTTGTATATGTAATTCCTTACAATGGTGTAAACATAGGGAGCGCATGCTTCATAGCATTGCTTAAAAGCATTATGCTCCTTACGTTTACAAGCCTGTATGATCAAAGTGTTCACCATTAAATATGGAGGAATTTACTTTTTATTATTCGCAATCTTCTACAGCCTGGTATAGTTCTTCGCTACTACCTAAGGTTGTTGTATCTCCATTGGTATAAACAATCGTTACTGGATAAACAACTTCACAAACTAATGGTAGGTATTCTTCTACTCCTTCAGGACTTTCAATCACCATTTCTTCTCCATCGATAGTACTTATCGTTATTGGGAAAGTGGCTATAAAGCAATCTAAATCATCACCTGCATAAAGCAGTGCAAATAGATCTTCGATTCCTTGGAAGCATCCTTCGCCCCAGTCATCCCAACATTCATCAAGAGCTGCCTCAAGTTCTTCCTCAGTGCTTACCGTTATTACTTCTCCGTCTTCACCAATTAAGTCTAATGGGAAAGCGTATCCAGCAAAATCACCTGTAATCATGTAGTCACATAATTCCATATGATTCTCTACTGTTACGGTAGACCCATCTCCTGTAATGATGTCTAATGGAAACTCTACCAAGTAACAACCTACATACTCAAAACCATTTTCCCAATCCCAAATAGAATCAATCTCAGAATCCCAAGAACAAGCAAATAAAGTATCGAAAAGTTCTTCTATATCACCAACAACAACCACTTCTCCTTCTTCATCAACTAAACTGAATGGGAATACAAAGAATAATAATTCTTCAGCTAGGGCTCCACTAAATTCGTCTTCGTTTTCGACTACTATTTCGTTGCCTTCTTCGTCTACCAATGTCATAGGGTATACAAATTCATAACAAGAATTCTCAAGATCGATAAGGTAAGCTGGGAATTGTCCGTCTTCCCATCCTCCTTGTGGAACGCATGATGCAAATAGTTCGCCTAGCTCATCAGCATCGGCAACTGAACCAGTTTCTCCATCCTCATAACTAATATTTAGCGGGTAAACAAAATCTACAATTAGCAATGCTTCGTTTAAAAGTAGTTCATCAAAATCTTCATCTGAAGTTATTAAATAAGCTATTTCTTCTGTATCTATTAGTTCAAAAGGATAGTCAATAGTAAAGCAGTCTAAATCAAGACCATTTTCTCCTCCTGAAGATCTAGTTACTAATGGGTTAGTATCCACCATTTCAGGTGAAGGTACTAATGGGTCTATGGTTCCCATCTCAGTAGTTGGTTCTCTGTCACAAGAGCTAACAAAAAACAATACAGCTAATAAGGCCAGTATATTTAACTTTAAAATTTTCATTGTGTCTGTTTAAAAATTGAATAAATAATTTCTTGTGAACGTTCAAGCTAATATTAGTATACCATTTTAGAACGTTGCACCTAAGCAGAAAAATTATTCATTTTTAGGCTCAATTTTGGAGTGAAATTAAAAATGTCGTCCTCTAGTAGACAACAAAAAGCAAGGAAGACCCTAGACTTATTTGTCTTTTGATACAAACAACTTATGTACCTTTGGCAAATGTCTCAAAAGATAAAAAATCAAGCACAAATACTTCAGAAATTAGGGATCGAAGCACTAAACCCAATGCAAGAACAGGCAAAATTAGCCATTCATTCTGTTGCAGAAGTATTATTATTATCACCTACTGGTACTGGAAAAACCTTGGCTTTTTTGTTACCACTCATTGCTGAACTAGATCCTTCTTGTAAAGAAGTTCAAGCCTTAATTATAGCTCCATCCAGAGAATTAGCTATCCAAATAGAACAGGTGATCCGAGAAATCGGGTCTGGATTTAAAACCAATGTGTTTTATGGTGGTAGAAATATGTCAAAAGATAGGATGGAATTATCTACAAGACCTGCCATATTAGTCGGAACACCAGGAAGAATAGCCGATCATTTTGATCGTGAAGCTTTCCCATTAGATGACATAAAATTTTTAGTCTTGGATGAGTTTGATAAATCTCTAGAAGTCGGATTCGATGAAGAGATGTCCTTTATTTGTGCGGCATTGAAAAACATAAAAAAAACAGTGTTAACATCAGCGACTAATGATGCGGCCATTCCTGACTTTTTAAGTTTTGACAAGCCTTTAGTCTTAGACTTTTTAGGAGACAAAATCGAAAGCCTTCATCTTAAAAGAGTGATCTCTCCTGAGAAAGACAAACTGAAAAGTCTTATACAATTACTGTCCAACGTGGGTGACCAACCAGGCATTATATTTTGTAATTATAAAGATACCATTAAACGCATTAGTAAACACTTGAGCGAAGCAGGCATCAAACATGGTAGCTTTTATGGTGGTATGGAACAAATAGATCGCGAACGAGCGCTGATTAAATTTAGAAACGGGACTCACCAATTATTAATAGCTACTGATTTAGCCGCAAGAGGAATAGATGTGCCAGAAATATCTTTCATCATCCATTATCAATTACCCCATCGTTTAGCTGAATTTACACATAGAAATGGACGTACAGCGAGAATGCACAATGAAGGAACAGCTTATGTTCTTCATTGGCAAGAAGATGTTTTAGCCGATTTTATAGACATCCCTGAAGTCCTCGAACTAGAAGAAAAACCCATCCCTTCACCATCGCCATGGACGACCTTATTTATATCGGGAGGTAGAAAAGATAAAATATCCAAAGGTGATATCGCTGGATTATTTTTTAAGCAAGGAGATATTAGAAAAGAACAATTAGGCAAAATCGAGTTAAAGACCGATTGTGCTTTTGTAGCTGTCAAAACCAAAAAATTAGCCGCCCTTTTAGACAAAGTAAACAATAGCAAACTAAAGAAAAAAAAGGTGCGAATTACTGAGATTTAATAGAATGTAAAATATTCAAGGAATACAACAAAGCCAAAAAAACCTCGTTTAATCACCAAAAAAACGAATGACATCCATTAAAACTTATCTCCTTCTTTTTTTCTTTGGAATATCCATTAGTCTTAGTGCACAAACTCAAAGCAAATTATTTATTGGTACTTCATTAGCTACATTGGACGATATTGGTAAACAATCAGAATTAACTTCAATCGGTGGAGCTTATAAATTAAATGCAGGCTATAAAATCACTGAAAAACTTAAACTTGGACTCGAGCATATGGGATCCTATCATAATGTGGGCACCATCCAATTTACTGACCAAGATGGCAACCCAATCGGTAGTTCTGACCCCTGGTATCGTGCAAGTACTTATCTCATAAAAGCGTATTATAACTTGATTAATATCAAGGAAAATATACACATTGTTGGAGGTCTAGGTTTTGGGCTCTCTCAGTTTGTTAGTCCTGAATTACCGCTTGTTATATTCGGTAATCCAGTGGTTAAAGAGTCATCTTATAACTATGCTGCCAATGCTGAGATCGGATTTAATGCCTACGGGATCATGATAGTTGTTTTTACCAATATTGGGACCAAAAGCAACATTGATTCACTTAATATTCATGGAGATAACTATAATTACCTTGGCGCATCTTTTGGTTATATTTGGAATTTTTAAAACTGAATAAGGGCTAAAATGAGTATAAAATATTTGCCAATTATTGTTATCTTATTTCATAGTTTATCTCTTCCGGGTCAAGCTGTTTTCGAAGGAGTTTGGGCAACCAAGATTAACAAACAAATAGATATGATGATCGAAGTGACAGGTGACAAGGAAGTCTGTGCTGCGTATTTATCTGTACCACTTCAAGGCATTGATCGAAACAAATCCAAAGCCTGCAATATAGCGCAGGATACATGTTTTATGCAATTCCCTATACCTAATACTAATCAGTCTGCCTTATTAAGTATGTTTTATCAGGAAGGAGAAATGAAAGGAATTTGGATGCAAGGAGGTAGAGCTTTTGCACTTAGTTTTGAGCCTATAGAGACGATGCCTAGCATGGCACGACCACAACAACCCAAAGGACCTTTTGACTATGGCATCCAAGAAGTCATATTCCACAATCCAGTTGACTCAGTAGCTTTATCAGGGACCTTTACGTACCCTGAGGATGTCGATTTATATCCCGCCGTCATTCTCATTTCTGGTTCGGGGCCTCAAAATAGAAATAGTACCATCTTTAATCATGATCTATTTTGGGTTTTGGCTGATTTTCTAAGTGAGCAAGGCATAGCCGTACTCAGATATGATGATAGAGGTGTGGGCAGATCAAGGGGTAATCATCAATTAGCCACTTCAGAAACCTTTAAGGATGATGTAAGAGGTGCTGTACACTACTTAAGAAATCGAAATATAAAACATGTAGGTTTAATTGGTCATAGTGAAGGAGGCATGATCGCACCCATGGTAGCTAATGAAGAGCTCATTGATTTTATTGTTTCATTAGCTGGACCAGGAATTGATATTACAGAACTGATGACTATCCAAAATGAAATAGCCATTAGAGAAAGTGGTTTTTCTAAAGCGGCTGCTAAAGATTATATCCAATTTATCCAAGAAACCTACCGCTTGATAGATGTAAAAACCCCTAAAGAAGCCCTTTATGCACCGGTAATGGAGCATATCCATGCCTATTATGATGCTTGCGACAGCTTGACCCAGCAACTACTCGCCCCCAGCAAAGAAGCGTTTTATTTGCAGTTGGCTGGCGCTTATTTTCAAGATTGGTTTAGGTATTTTATCAATCATAAACCAAGTGTATTTCTAGAGCAAATAGCTTGTCCCTTTCTTGCGCTCAATGGCACCAATGATGTACAAGTTACGGCTAAAGAAAATCTGGCAGCTATCGATCTTCATTTATCTAAGTCAAAAAGTCCATCTTACGAAATCCATGCCTTAGAAAATGTAAATCATCTATTCCAACAATCTGTCACAGGTAATGTATCTGAGTATGCAACCATCGAAGAAAGTTTTAATCCTCAAGTACTCACTTTGATAGCCGATTGGATCTTATCTATTAACTTTGAATAGTCTTCTTTAATAGACTAGATAAAAGAATTATGAAGGTAGCCGTCATCGGAGGTGGAGCTGCAGGTTTTTTTGCTGCCTTATCCGTCAAACAACATCACCCTAAAGCTCAAGTGTCCATTTTTGAGAAAACACAAAAGCTTTTATCTAAGGTAAAAATATCGGGCGGAGGACGATGCAATGTAACCAATGCTTGCACATCTATTTCACAGTTATCGAAAGCTTATCCGCGCGGAGAAAAATTACTAAAAAAAGCTTTCCGAGTTTTTAGCACCCAAGACACCATGGAGTGGTTTAGGGCTCGAAGAGTAGGCCTAGTCATCCAAGAAGATAATTGTGTGTTTCCCAAAACTCAAGATTCCCAGACAGTCATAGATTGTTTTACACGCGAAGCATCTCGCTTAGGCATCGATATTAGAAAAGGAATGGGAGTTAGTAAGCTGGAGCGAAAATTAGGGAAAATAGGGCTCAGTTTTATAAAAGATCCTGAGGAGCAATGGTTTGATAAAGTGATCATTGCCACGGGGGGAAGTCCTAAACGTTCAGGCTTGCAATGGTTAGAAGATATAGGGCACAAAATAGAAGAGCCTGTACCTTCTTTATTTACATTTAATATGCCTCAAGAAAAAATCACCCGTCTAATGGGGATAGTTGTAGAAAATGCATTAGTCACCATCCAAGGGACCAAACTCAAATCAACTGGACCCCTATTGATTACTCATTGGGGAATGAGTGGACCAGCTATTCTAAAACTCTCAGCTTTTGGAGCTAGAATACTTCACGCTAAAAACTATACATGTAAAGCACAAGTTAACTGGGTAAATACAGTAAACCATGATGAAGTGGCTTTAGAAATTAAAAACATCATTGGACAATTTCCCAAAAGAATACTCGCTAATATCCGTCCGTACTTTTTACCCGAAAGATTGTGGCACTTTTTGCTCGAAAAATCGGGCCTTCCCCCAGACAAAAAGTGGGAAAACCTTGGCAAAAAAGGAATGAACAAATTGGTTACTTTACTTACAAATGACGTATATGATGTTTCGGGCAAAACCACCTTCAAGGAAGAATTTGTTACCTGCGGCGGAGTCAGTCTATCCAACATCGATTACAAAACTATGCAAAGTAAAGTGCTAGCTAATATATATTTCGCTGGAGAGGTGATGGACATTGACGGAATTACTGGAGGATACAATTTTCAGTCTGCTTGGACAACTGCCTTTATTGCTGGAAAGTTAGCTTAGGTATTAATAATATTGACTACACTCCTCCTCTGACCAGCCAATCATTTTGCCTAAGCTCCACGCTCTGAATGCGTTTAAATATAAACGCACATGGTCCTAATCGTTTCTGTACATCCAACTCGGCTGATGATTTGGTCTAATTTCATTTTTCTGTGTTTTTGGTGCCTTAGTCAAACGGTTGATAAACTTCACTAAACTATTATTTGTACTATTTTTTTTCAAGGTCATAATTATTATTTCGTTAATCATCGATCACAAATATGAGTGATATTTACATAAATAAAAGTTTATATTTTTTATGTTTACCATAAATTATTTTTATGTATTTTATTTCTTGACTTTGAGAATATGAATTTTACTTTTCACCAATTAAAAATTTTTATTGAGGTAATCCGACAAGGAAATATTACCAAAGCTGCTGAAGAAATGCACATGACGCAGCCAGCGCTTTCTATCCAACTGAGAAATTTTCAGCAGCAATTTGACATAGCTTTATTCGAGAAAGTGGCTAAAAAATCTCAACCAACAGATTTTGGTAAATCCATTGCCGAAATCGCTAAAAAAATATTAGAAGAAGCCGAAGAGTTAACCTATAAAACCAAGGAATATAAAGGGCTACTCACAGGAAAACTAAGGATTTCCTCCGCTTCGACAGGTAAATACGTGATTCCTTACTTTTTGAGTGAATTTATGCATGCCTTTCCAGGAATAGATTTAACCCTTGATGTATCCAATAAAACCACAGTAATCAATCAACTACAAAAAAATGAAATTGACTTTGCGTTAGTATCCGTTTTACCTGAAAAATTAGATGTTGAAGAGGAGCACTTATTGGAAAATAAATTATTCTTTATCAGCGCTACAAAAGAAATTAATAAATCAAGGCCTCTGATATATCGAGAAGAAGGTTCTGCCACTCGAAACGCTATGAGCCATTATTTTAAAAATACAACCCAGCGAAAAAGTATTGCATTAACGTCCAATGAAACGGTAAAACAAGCCGTTGTAGCCGGATTAGGGTATTCCATTATCCCCTTGATAGGTATGAGAAATGAGTTGCAAAATCAGGACGTTTTCATCATTCCTTCCAAGGGTTTGCCCATCTTATCTTATTGGCGACTCATTTGGTTAAAAAACAAAAAGCTTTCACCAGTAGCATCAGCTTACTTAGCTTTTATTAGAAAAGAAAAACAAAGCATCATCAAAAGGCATTTCAAATGGTATGTTGATTATTGACCACCAATTTTTCTAGCATTTTCATGCACTCATCGAGCTGATCTTTAGTGACATATTCGTCTGCTCTGTGTGCTTGTGCTATATCCCCAGGTCCACAAATTACTGTCTGAAAGCCAGCTTCTGCAAACTGACCTGCTTCAGCAGCATAAGAAACAGCGCCTAATGCCTGTATTCCAGTAATGTTCCGGATTAAAGAAACAATGGATAAATCCTCCCGCGTGTCTAAAGGCGGAACATCAGGGTGGAAAATACTTGTTTGGATATCAAATCCAGGAAATCTTAGTCGATTTTTAGTCGTCAGTTGATCACAATAATTTTGGAAATCTTCCAGTATAACAGAGGCTTTATCTTGAGGTATAACACGAACATCCCAATAAAAGGTTGCTTCTTCAGATATCACATTGGGTGCTATGCCACTTTGCTCCATCAGTCCGCAATGAATTGATGTATGATTAGGACTAAAACGATCATCAATCCTACCTGAGTTTATTAGATTGTCCATCTTATCTTCCAACCATAAAATCAACCGAGAGGCTTCATTGATCGCACTGACTTCACGCTTTATCCGACTGCTATGACCGGCCGATCCATTTACTGTCGTTTTATAAATGACAATGCCCTTTTGTCCGACTACAGGCTTCATCATGGTTGGTTCGCCTACAATCGTGTATTTAGGTTTTTCTGGGTAGTACTCCTTGATGTGTTTGGCCAATGCCGGGGCCGCTAAACAGCCTATTTCTTCATCATATGAAAAGGCTAGGTAAATGGGTATTTGCAAATCAGCTTTTATCCATAGAGGAACAGCACTTAAACAACAAGCCACAAATCCTTTCATATCACAAGCACCTCTGCCATATAACTTACCATCCTTTTTATCCGTTAAGACAAAAGGATCGCTTGACCAAGTCTGACCTTTTACAGGCACCACATCCATATGCCCTGACAAAATAAGGCCTCCATCTCGCTCAGGTCCTATTCTACAATGCAAAGAACGCTTCGTACCATCTTCGTTGGGTACATGTACCACTTTTAGACCAAAACTCTGCAAATAATCCTCAATCCACTGAGCGATTTGGATATTGGACTGACCTCCTAAAACAGGAAAGGAAATAAGTTTAGACAATATTTGTATTGGGCTCATAGACTAAACGGCTGGAAGATTAAGAATTACGATTAAAATTAATTCTTTAAAACACTAATGACTTCTTATTAATCATAATTATTGAATAATAAGCCTAGAAAAATCCATTGATTAATATCACAGAAACAGCTGATTTTACTCAGTGAAATACCTAATCGATCGCCCTAATTTTACTTTAAGTAAGGCTACAAACTGAGTAATACTAAAGCATCGATGGATGCAGTTTTTATACATAATATAGCCTTGCCATCCACCATATTTTAAGCGATTTATTCATTGACTAATACTAGAAATATTGAAAACAATCATAACATTTGTAAAAGATGAAGACTATAGAAAACTACTGTATTCTAGTTTCTTTATGCTATCCATAGGCTGCATTTTCTATCATTTTATTGAGGGATGGTCATGGATAGATGCCATATACTTTTCCTTTATTTCTTTGACGACTGTAGGTTTTGGTGACATAACACCTAGCACTGATTTTGGTAAAATATTTACCATTTTCTATTTGACAGCTGGGATTGGTTTAATCCTTTCATTCATTGATATTTTGTTTAAGCATTATTCAAAACATGAATCAAAACCCAAAAAGCATAATGACCTAAAAGAAAAATAGCTTATTTGCCGCTCACTAAACAACACCCATAAAAAGTCAACACATTAGACCCAAGCAATCATGATTGCCACTATTAAAAATACCCAACTGAGCACCAACAAATACAAACAAAAAGGTACAATGAAACGTAACCAGCGATCAAAAGGAACTCTACACATGCTTAACATAGCAATTAAGCCACCCAAGGTAGGATTAATCAAATTTGTCACTCCATCACCTATCTGAAAAGCTAATATGGTTGTTTGCCTAGTTAAGCCTACTAAATCACCCACAGGTATCATGACAGGAAGCGTTGCAAGTGCCTGACCACTGCCCGAAGGGATTAAAAAATTCATAACACATTGTGACAATGACATAATGATCGCCGAAGCATATATCGGCAAAGCACTCAATAGATCCGAAAGATAGAAAGCTATGGTGTCACTGATCTGCCCTTCCTCCAAAATCACTTTAATCGTAGTCGCAAAACCCACCATAAAGGCCCCAGGTGCTACAATAGCCACTGACTTTAATAAAGTTTCGCTAAAAAATGTTGCTTGCATATTTGCCACAACACCTGCGACCAAAGCAATCATCAAAAAAACAGCAGATATCTCTTTTAAATACCAAGAAAAATTAAAAATGCCATACAACATAATCAACATCCCCAAAATAAAAACAGTTGCGACCATCCAGTGTTTAGATGTCATTTTATAAGCATCTATTCGCTGGGTTAAGCTAAAGCCTGTTGTATCCAGACCAAAACCCAAACTTTGTTGAGGATTAGCCAATGCTCTTTTTAAATAACGAACATTATAGTAAGCTAAAATAGACAATCCCGTTATACACAACATTGACCTATATAATGCTCCAGAAAACATCGGCAATTCTGCGATTTTATGTCCTGTGCCCACAGTATATGGATTGATAGGTGACAATCCAAAACCGACAGTGATAGCCGCAACCGAAATACCTGCTGCTAAGATTAAATCTCCTCCTATGGCTACAGCCAAAATCGCTCCGATAGGAATCAAGGCAATGTTATTTTCATAACCCACTGCAACCCCCAATAATCCAAAGGCAAAAGTGCTGATTATAACCATCAAATATTTTCGATCTACGCCTATTTTTTTTACCAAGCTACCAACGGCAAATTCGACCATCTTAGACTGCTGTAAGACACCAAACATAATCCCACTGGCTAAGACTACATATATGATATCCGAAGCTGCCTTAAACCCTTTGGGGAAAGCCCTAAACATATCCATAAGGCTTAAGCCTTGTGAGTCCGTAAAACGAAAAGTTCCGGGCACCACTCTCATCCTTCCATCCACTAAAACACGATCAAATATTCCGGCCGGCAGCAGATGACTCAGTAAAGTAGCAAGGACAATAATCCCAAACAACATCGTTATGGGATGCGGGATTTTTGTATACCACGGAGCACTTTTAGACATTAAGTAAATGTATAAATAATTCAATTTGTAATTTAGAAGAATAATATTTATCTCTATAGTATAAAACCAATCAACATGCGAACAGCCTTTATAATCTTGATTTGCTTATTGCCTTTCTGTCTTCTATCACAAACAAACTGGGCCAAATACGAGCCAATAAAAAAAGTTTCAGGATCCGATCCAGTTAAATTAAGTAAAAAGATAACGGCCCCCTACTCTTCAGAAAAGGAAAAGATAGAAGCTATTTACTATTGGATAACACATAACATTAAGTACGATTTTAAAATGTTAGAGAAGTTCCAACGCGATGCGGCAAAAATGAAAAACAAAAAATATACTAAAGAGGAGTTAGAAAAACACAAACGCAAATTATACGAAGCAAGCCTAAAATCTAAAAAAGGCATTTGCCAAAATTATGCGTCTATATTTAATGCCTTATGTACCAGTGCTAATATAGAAAGTGTATACGTACGAGGTGTCGTAAAAAGTGACCCCTTAAGAGCTTCTGCTGGCTTCGGACCTCATGCATGGAATGCTGTAAAGGTCGATGGGGCATGGGAATTGCTCGATGCTACTTTTGGAGCTGGACACAGAAACAGTAAAAACAGATTTGAGTTTTCTTTCAGTCCAGGTTATTTATTTGCTAATAAACAAGCTTTTAGCATGAGTCATTTCCCTATGGATGATCAATGGCAATTGCTCGATCAGCCTATTGATAAAAAAAGATTTGCAGAAATGACCTTTTTAGGTCCTGCTATGTTTGAGTACAATATCAGCAAACTCTCTCCACTCGAAAATAAAATCACCAAAAATGAAGAGGGAAATATTATCATTACTTTCCAATCTGATAAAAAAATAAAAAATCTACGCTGCTTCTCTATGCGGAGTAAAAAACCTATTCCTTTTGATTATAATCATGTAGGGAATGAGGGAATCATTACGCTAAAAAAACCCCGAAATGGAGACATCATTTTCCTGGATGAACAAACCAGAATTTTCACCTATAAAATCATTTCAAAATAAATGGACATTGCGCAATTAATTGATCATGCAGTCTTGCACCCTACCGCTACCGATCAAGATGTAATAAAGGAAGCCAACATAGCCAAAAAACATAAGGTAGCCAGTTTGTGTGTCAAGCCATGTCATGTTTCCTTAGCTCATGATTTATTAGCTGACTCGAATGTAGTGGTTTGCACTGTCATTGGCTTTCCACATGGTAGTCAAACCATCGAAACTAAATGGTCAGCTTGTAAACAAGCCATTTCAGAGGGAGCCGAAGAACTGGATATGGTTATCAATATTGCTAAAGCAAAAGCACATGATTGGGGCTATATTGAAAAAGAAATAAATACCATAAATCAGCAATGTCAAGCATCCAATAAAATCATAAAAGTCATCTTCGAAACCGATTATATTGATGACGAAGAAAGTATTAAAATGCTTTGCGAAATTTGTAATAAAGTAGGTGTTCATTTTGTAAAAACATCTACTGGTTTTGGGTTTAAGAAACATACTTCTGGCTTGTATCATTACGAAGGTGCTTTAGAACAAATCATCATTTGGATGAGAAAATACACTAGATCTGATATCGGCATAAAAGCATCTGGAGGTATACGAACGCTTGAAAAAATTAGAAAATTCGTTAAATTAGGGGTAAACCGTATTGGTACTTCTTCTACGGAAACGATACTCAATCATTAATCCATGAAATCATTAGTTTGTCGGTCTTCCTATTTATTCTCCATAGCTATTAGTTTATTTTGCGGGTCCAATGTTGCTGCACAATCTGCTATCAAATTTTCGTACGGAGCACATGCAAACATCCAAAAACATATCGTTAATTTTAAAAGTGACAATCTAATTGAACTTACAGATTGGAATCAAAGGAGCACAATGGTTGGTTTAGATGTCGGCATTCAGTTTAAAGAAAGAATAAGGCTAATAACAGGTGTTAGTTTAAAGCATCATGAATACACTGTTACTCAAATTTTTCCCAACAGTGATTTTGGATGCCAATTGGGTGAAATTTCTTATTTGGAGGAATCATATAATTCAGACTTTGCGGGTATTCCTCTCCTCATTGAATATCAGCTAGCTAAGGAAGCGACCTTATATCCAAATATAATAGCGGGGATAATAAGTTACGCCTCTATAAATGAAGAAAGGCGTTCCTCGTTAGTCATTTGCGATAATGAAATATTTTTCGAAAATCTATTTCCCGAAACAGAGCAATCTTTTTTCTTAAATGCCTATGTAGGCTTTTCGTTAAAAGCAAAGATGAAAGACTATTTTGCTATCTCATTTGAACCAAATCTTAATGTGCATTTAAACGATATTTTTACGGCTCCTACCAATTTATTTCAACAAACTCAAGAATCAACAACTAGCGTTTACTCTTATGGATTATCTCTTCGCTTAAGCTTTCTCAGATAAGACGTTCAGTTTGATGAATGATGTATAATCTTTGTGCTCAACACCCGCCAAAAACTCCTTTAATAGCGCATCTTCTATATTGAGATTGGGAATTGCCATAAATCCACGCATCAAGGTTTTTCTATAAATGACTGATGGAAATCAAAATCAATTCAAAAAAGTTTTTCCAATCATTTTCATTAAATAATAAGCCTATAAATTAAAAATGGAAGCCAACAATAGGCTTCCATTTTTGGTCTTGATTTATTATTTACTGATTATTATTCTTTCAACAATTCTTTGATTTGAGTTTAAATCATTGATCCTCAGCATATAGATTCCTGCGGGATATTCCGCAACATTCATATAATTCAACGACGTTGTTGTGATCAATTTCCCTGTTAAACTATAGAGTTCTACATTAAACTCTAAATCACCTGCTATTTCGACGAATATTGTGTTGACAGCAGGATTAGGGTAGATATTGACGGAAATACTAGATAGTTGATGGGTTGATGAAATTAAGTCCATACCATCACAATCTTCATCAATGCCATTATTTGCAATTTCTTCCGCATCTGGATTAATATCTGGGTTTTCATCATCACAATCATCCTCCAAATCATATCCGTCTCCATCTAAATCATCATCTAAAGTAGATTCATCGCAGTCATCATCTATGCCGTTATAAGGAACCTCCATAACTCCTGGATTTACTTCCGCATTCATGTCGTCACAATCTTCGGCCAAATCATATCCATCTCCATCTAAATCATCATCTAAAGTAGATTCATCACAGTCATCATCTATACCGTTATAAGGAACCTCCATAACTCCTGGATTTACTTCCGCATTCATGTCGTCACAATCTTCGGCCAAATCATATCCATCTCCATCTAAATCATCATCTAAAGTAGATTCATCACAGTCATCATCTATGCCGTTATAAGGAACTTCCATTACTCCTGGATTTACTTCCGCATTCGTGTCGTCACAATCTTCAGCCAAATCATATCCATCTCCATCTAAATCATCATCTAAAGTAGATTCATCGCAGTCATCATCTATGCCGTTATAAGGAACCTCCATAACTCCTGGATTTACTTCCGCATTCATGTCGTCACAATCTTCGGCCAAATCATATC
>JAHDHQ010000020.1:54103-81585 GCA_020631235.1 Saprospiraceae bacterium
TGTCGTCACAATCTTCGGCCAAATCATATCCATCTCCATCTAAATCATCATCTAAAGTAGATTCATCACAGTCATCATCTATGCCGTTATAAGGAACTTCCATTACTCCTGGATTTACTTCCGCATTCGTGTCGTCACAATCTTCAGCCAAATCATATCCATCTCCATCTAAATCATCATCTAAAGTAGATTCATCACAGTCATCATCTATGCCGTTATAAGGAACTTCCATTACTCCTGGATTTACTTCCGCATTCATGTCGTCACAATCTTCGGCCAAATCATATCCATCTCCATCTAAATCATCATCTAATGTAGATTCATCACAGTCATCATCTATGCCGTTATAAGGAACTTCCATTACTCCTGGATTTACTTCCGCATTCATGTCGTCACAATCTTCGGCCAAATCATATCCATCTCCATCTAAATCATCATCTAATGTAGACGCATCACAGTCTTCATCTATGCCATTATAGGGAACTTCAGTCTCGTTTGGATTAATATCTGGGTTATTATCGTCACAGTCTTCATTCTCTGGCGATCCATCTCCATCATTATCTATAATTTCGAAAATAAAATCATCGCCGTCGCAGTCTTCATCAATTCCGTTTTGAGAGTAATCATCTCCACCAGGGTAACTATTTACATCCGCATCATTACAATCATCATCTTCAAAAAAACTATCTCCATCGTGATCAAGTGGAAAACTGCTTTGAAAATAACTTGCAATAAAATCTGGATCAATGCTTTCAGGAATTGGGCCTATATTTACCACATTAAATGGACTATTTTTATTATGTACAAAGATGGTATTAGCTTCAGTCAGAATGGTTAAAATATTGTCTGCATACTTAAAAATATCCTTAGGCGCACTGTCAAGATCCGCGCTTGTTATTATTAATTCGATATTGTTTCCATCTAAATCCGATCTGGAGATGCTGTAAGGTTCATTAGGCTCTATCCAATATAAATGAAATCCAAGTCTTTCTACATGTTCAATAGGTTGATTCGTTGGACTTTCATAAATGGTGATGTCATCCGACCCATCTAAATTGCATCTATAAATTGCCCCATTTATTGCATCCGTCCAATATATTTTCTGATTAAGGTTATCGACTGCAATTCCAGATGGTTTGAAATGAGTTCTGCTGATATCTATGGTACTGACCACTTTAGAACTGATATTCACTTTCATTATCTCTCTTAATGATTGATCTGTCCAATATACTGATCCACCGTAATAAGCTAAGCTATGAGGATTCCCAATCTTATCACCTTCACCAACAATAAGATGATCCAGATCTTTCCCATTGATGGAACTTTGAATTATAGATCCTTCTTTCGAGCCCGTAAAATTATTGCTTTGATTAATCCTAAACACTTGATTTGCTTGTGAACGCAAAGCTATGTCCCCAGGTCTATGACATTCTTTATAAAGAAAATCTACAAATGTATTGTTAGTTGGATCAAGTTGAGCAGCTAATCGGTCCTCATCTTCTTCTTCACTGTAAAAACCATACACACGATTCTCCCCTTCAATCGCCACCATTGTAGATACTTCGATGGTACTATGTTCTATTTCATCTCCACCATCTAGATTACGTGAAGTAAAATCTCCAAAATTAGTTGAATAGTAAATCCGTTCTGATACGAAATCAATATCAAACCCTTCATTAAAATCACTGAATACATTTGAAAAGTTTGCTCCAGAATAATCACATTTTCTAACGCCAGAAGAAACATTAGATCCACCTGTTCTTCCCGCATAAACTATTTGGTTTGATTTGTCCAAAACAATTTGTGGAGTATTGTACATATCTTCCAGAATAACTTGTTCGTTTCCACTTAGTAGTTCTCTTGAGTATATTTCGTCACTTTCGTTATTATTATAAAATAGATATCCAGCTGAGATATCAATTGCAAAGTGTGTTAAATCTGTAAATCCTTCAAATTCCCTTTTCCTTTCGTTTCCATCATATTTGATAGAGCTAATTCGCTCTCCATTTTCTGCAAAATAAACCCTACTCCTACTCTCATCAATATCTATAGAACTTGGATTATTCAAATTGTTTACAACAATTGAACTCTCCCCAGTACTTCGATTAAAGGAAACAATCTTGTTATTGTTGCGATCCAACCAAAACAGATGATTAATGATACCATCATACTCTACATCTACAACATCTTCCTCCTTGTTTAATGTGATTAGTTGATTATTAGAAGATATAAATCGATTAAATGTGCCACCTCTAGTATCCGATAAAACATACCAATTAGCTCCATTGTCTATCTTATCATCACAGTCATCGTCTATGCCATTTCCCAATATTTCTGTCGCTCCCGGGTTAACAAATGGATTGTTGTCGTCGCAATCAACTTCTGCATCATAACCATCTCCATCTGCATCACCAGTATTGATCGTTAAATTTTGGTACTGAAAAATACCTGGCAAGCCAGTAGAACTAGCGATGATATCCAAATCTGAATCATTATCTATATCTACAACATCGAAAGGACCTATAAATCCATCAAAAAAATAATCTTCTCTGGAATGATCTCCACTTTGCACGTTCTCCATTAAAATCACAGTTAGGCCTTCGCCACTCCCAACAACAATATCTGTTTTATTATCTAGGTTTATATCAAAACAGCTTATACTATTTGCAGCTGAGATTGAATTATTAATTAATTGTTCTTCAAATGTTTTATCTCCATTATTCAAAAAGACCGACAAGCTATTATTTGCAAAACTAGTGACCCCAAAATCTACAAAGCCATCATTATTAAAATCTGATACATCGCAATTGATGGCACCTGAGTAAGGATAGCTAGACTTTTCAAAACTAATTTCACCTTCATTCAAGTAGACATCCACTTCATTTCCAAAGCGATTAGCTGCAACTATATCTGGCAATCCATCATTATCAAAGTCAGCGATATTAACATTTTGTATATCAACTCCATCATCTATAATGTTTACATTGAAACTAAAAAATCCTGGGTTTGTCATTTCGAAAACCGCTACGTCATCTCTTTTAAAACTTGAAACGACAAGGTCTAAGTCACCATCCAAATCTAAATCTGATGCAGCAATTGAGCTTGCTTCGTCATAATCAAATACATTTAAAGTTTGCACTGAAAATTCCAAATTTCCATTATTCCTTAGTATCCGAATTCCAGAAGCATTTGATGCAACCACAGCAATATCTATTCTTCCATCATTATTAAAATCACCAACTGTTAAATCATTTGGTCCATCAATAGTTAATAAGTCCTTCTCAACAAGTAAGTCACCATCTTCATAAACCAAGGTTACTACATCTGCACTAAATCTGGTAACTACATATTCGTTCAATCCATCATCGTTAAAATCAGCATAAATGACACCTTTACTACCTGATAAATCATCGATAACAATGCTTTGTTGGAATACTTGTGAAAATGTAGAAATTGAAAAAAATAAAAAAAAGCTTAGGAAACTAATTGTTCTACTCATAATGTGTTGATTGATTATTATTACAAATAAATTCAGGAATACAAATAACCCGAACTCGATAAAAAACTAACGGTTTACTTTATCTATCGCAAGCTAATAAAAAATTGGTATTGTTTAAATTATGGAGTGATAAAAAACTTGGATTCAATATTTAGAAAAGAATGCATTAGCGTCCTAAACTTAAATAATCTTTGTGCTCAACACCCGCCAAAAACTCCTTTAACAGCGCATCTTCTATATTTATATGCTCAGGTAATATCCTTAATCGATATTGACCCTCTCCTATGAATGTAAATAAATCCTTTCTTTCTATTCGCTGTTCTAATTCGAACCCGGCGATTTCGTTTATATTATCTATAATCCTTGTAATATACGTTTGATTGCGTATTTCTCCCCCATTACCCACCAGAATGCACTGTTGCTCATACGATCCTAACTTCCTTCGCGTACCAAACTTCAAAAGATTCTTGTATTGTGTCGTTTTAGAACCAAAATCTACCATTAAATCATTTATATTCTTAGACGGTATACTCAGCTTTATTAATGACCAATCCACAAAAGTCAATTGCATTTCATTTTGCTTGGGCGTATTAGCTAGTTGTATCACCCAAGTCGTGGCTAACACCAAAAATAAAAATATCAGTGAGGTTTTAGCAATCAACTTTATCAAGTGATCACCCAATATAAAATCCATAGAAACAAACACTTCTGGCAATTGCGAAGTAAAAATTAAGACCACCACTATGACTGAAATCAATGCTACACTCACTAAACCTCTATGAACAAAAGTACGATACAAAGAAACTACTAATAAATAGCTCAAAAAGGCCGATAACATTGCATCAGGCAATGCCATTACATTAAGTCCATAAACGATGGTATCTGCATAAAACCAAGTGATGATAATAGTTATCAAACTGACCACTAAGATTAAGCCTATAATGATCCTTACATTTTGTTGATTCTTGTACACAAAGCTTGGAGCATCATGAAAGTAGTAAATAGCCAACAGCAAAAACATGTTATTAACTATTGAGAACACATAAATGCCTAACTGAAAAATTATTGACGAAGCTCCGATGGAACCACTCATCAACAAACTCCAAGTCCCCGCTAAAACCCAAACAAAAAGGGCACAACTTAAATACAGGAGCCCATAGTCCACCCTTGGCTGGTCTTCTTCCACTAAAATATTACGAAATCTTAATCGAATATTGTAGTAAATAGCCAATAATAAAACTCCACCAATCAAGGAAATAAAAATATGGGCCAAATAATAAAATTGGCTTAAAGCATTCATAGAGACAAGTTAGCACTTAGACTTTAAAAACCAAGCCCAAAGTCGGTTACAATTAAGCACAATCCACTATTCTTTGTTATTCTTTATTCCAAAAGTAGACCCACAAAACCACTCTTTCTACTTTGCCTCCACAAATAAATGATGATGACTCAAGCAGAACAAACTAAATTTGGCCACCCTAAAGGGCTATACTATTTATTTTTTGCAGAATTGTGGGAACGCTTTTCTTTTTATGGAATGCGCGCCTTATTGGTGCTCTATATGACTAAGCAACTGCTGTTTGAAGACCACATGTCTTATGGTGTATACGCGGCATACATGTCCTTAGTGTATTTTACCCCTTTAATCGGCGGCTATTTAGCGGACCAATTTCTCGGTTTTAGAAAATCTATCATGATAGGTGGTGTTATGATGGCTGCTGGTCATTTTTTGCTGAGTATAGAATTACCTATTTTTTTCTATGGATCCTTAGCCTTGATTATCGTCGGTAATGGCTTCTTTAAACCTAATATTTCCAGCTTTGTGGGAAGTCTTTATAGTGATGAAGATATTAGAAGAGATGCAGGGTTTACTATATTTTATATGGGTATTAATATTGGAGGTGCAGTGGCACCGCTTCTATGTGCATACTTAGCCGAGCTGTATGGCTGGCATTATGGATTTTTATTGGCCGGAATAGGTATGCTCATTGGATTATTTTACTTCCAGCAAGGTTTAAAAGCGGAAGTATTTGGTGAAAAAGGGAAAATAATAAACCCAACAAAGTACCATGAAAAATGGCTAGGCCTAAATCAAGGTCAAATCATCATAATGCTTTCCCTACTTGCCACTCCTTTCTTTGCTTTTCTTTTGCGATTTAACCAATACGAACATTACATGGTTTGGTTAGCTTCATTCGCTATTTTAATAGGTTTAATTAAAATGTACAAAAGTGTAAAAGCTCCTTACAAAACACGACTATGGTCGGTGAGCTATTTTACCATTTTAATGGCCATTTTCTGGGCTATTTTCGAGCAAGCCGGCAGTTCGCTTACTTTATTTGCAGATCGCAATACTAACTTAATAGGCATAAACGCAGCTCAGACAAACAGTATTAATTCAGGGTTTATTATTCTGCTAGCTATTCCTTTTTCAATGTTGTGGGATTCACTCAACAAACGTGCAAAAAACCCGCATTCAGCCATCAAAGCTGGCATAGGGATCGTTTTATTAGGTCTTGGTTTTGTTATCTTTGGTGCTTCAGCACATAGCGCTGATCAATGGGCAAAAACATCGATGTGGTATCTAATTCTTGGGTATTTGGTACTTACGATTGGAGAGCTGTTTATTTCACCAATTGGTCTATCCAAGATGTCTGAATTATCAGCGCCAAAATATGTAGCATTTATCATGGGAGTGTTTTTTACATCCTCATTTTATGGACATTATTTTGCAGGAAAAATCGCCCAACTAACCACTGTAAATGAGGATGGAGTCAATCCCTTTGCCGAAGGAATATTAGCAAAAATCACCCAAGTGATTTCTGGCTTATCTCCTCAAATGGCGACTGCCGCTGATGCATCTCACCAACAGTTATACAGCTTTGTGTCAGTCTACAGTGTATTTGGATGTTTAGCCATTGGTATCGGAATATTAGCACTGTTGATTTCTCCCATCATAAAGCGGTGGATGGATGGTGTGCACTAAGCTTTTATATTGAATAGAAATCCTAAGCCAATTTCCATCTCTAGAAATGACATTGCTAGCTGTTTTTAGCCATCATTAAATACATGATGTACTTGACTGCTGACCATTCTTTTCGGTCCAATGTTGTTTCGCCCTACCAAGATTGTGGCCATAGTTTTAGACCCGCCAATCTTTACAGCAAGCTTGCCAATACCAGAATATCAAGTTAAGCCAAAAAACACATTCCACATACATAAGTATAGTGCCATCTCGAACTAACACTTCAGGTCTGCATCCATTTATCTCTATGATGATTTCTTTCTTTGTATTTTTAGCAGACAAAACAAAGCTTAAGAAAACCATACTAGCGAAAGCCAATTATTAATTCCTTGCGATAAATTTTGTTTGCGAGGCAATATTCAATTTAAGGCTTGGTGAACTGAACCCATTATATACTACCCTCTAAAAATCGTTGAATATATGAATACAAGCATTATTCGGACCAATGCTGACCATCCAGATTTCAAAATGCTTGTGCAGCTATTGGATCAGAATCTTAAACAAACAGATGGTGATATGCATGATTTTTATCACCAATTTAATGGCATCCAACAAATTAAACACGTACTCATTGCCTACCATGAAACTAAAGCCATTGCCTGCGGTGCTATCAAAGCACTTACACTTGATATCATGGAAGTAAAACGCATGTTTGTACTTCCAGACTATCGATCCCAAGGTATAGCCTCTGAAGTTTTGATTAAGCTCGAAGAATGGGCTATCGAATTGGGTGTTTCAAAATGTAGACTAGAGACTGGATATGGCCAGCCAGCAGCCATCGCTTTGTACAAGAAAAACAACTATGCCATTATCAATAATTATGGACAATATATAGGTATAGACAATAGTGTTTGCTTTGAAAAAAAATTAAGGCTCTCTTAAATCAACCAATTGATATTCATATATTTTGTATATTACATATTATTTTAATATGAAATGCATCTATGAAAGTATATCAGCAAAGTTTCACTAAAGAGACGCCACTAAATGACCACTTTATTGGCTTTGAGCCTATGGTTATTTTTTTATTTGTATCACCAAGCTTCGGTCCGCAAAAATCCTTTATAGAAAAATTGCATTCCTTATATCCAAATGCTATAAAAATTGGATGTTCGACGGCAGGCGAGATTCTAGGAAATCAAGTATATGATAATTCGGTCGCTCTAACAGCTGTTGCTTTCGATCATGTAAAATTAAAATTGGTCGAAGTAGACATTGAAGATGTAGATGGAGATAGTTTTAATGCCGGCAAATCCATAAGTACCCAATGCCAAGGACCGTCATTAAGACATATATTAGTGCTTAGTGATGGTTTAAATGTTAACGGTGCCGAACTGGTGAAAGGTTTACATGATGAATTGTCAGAAAGTGTAAGTATTACAGGTGGATTAGCTGGTGATGGCCCAGACTTTGGAAAAACTTTTGTCATAATTAATGATCAAATAACTAATAAGAAAATTGGAGCACTTGCCTTCTATGGTGATGATCTCAAAATTGGATTTGGTTCTAAAGGTGGATGGGATAGTTTCGGTGTAGAACGTTTAGTCACCAAATCAAACAAAAATGTGCTGTACGAATTAGATAATCAACCGGCACTGAGTCTTTACAAATCATTTTTAGGTGATAAGGCTAAAGACCTACCATCCTCTGGACTATTGTTTCCTTTAAGTCTGAGGGACGATGACAACAAAACACCAGTGGTGAGAACCATATTGGCCATTGACGAAGAAGCGCAAAGCTTAACATTTGCAGGTAATATACCCGAAGGCGCCTATGTTAGACTCATGAAAGCAAATGTCGATAGAATAATCAATGGAGCAGAAAAATCCGCCATCATCACCAAAGAAACCATGAATGATGAGTGCCAATTAGCCTTTTTAATCAGTTGTGTAGGCAGAAGACTGGTCATGAAACAGCTCGTAGAAGAAGAAGTGGAAGCCGTAAACGATGTTTTAGGCCCGCAAGTCAGTACTACCGGCTTTTATTCCTATGGAGAAATAGCTCCTTTTGACAAGTTTACTCCTTGTGCACTACACAACCAAACCATGACTATCACGACCTTTGCTGAATGATGAACTATCATAGATTACTAAGACGCCAATTAAAAAAAGCAGCATTGGACCAAAAAATAATGACTGCTATAAGCCCCTTGTTGGAGCAAATTAATCAAGCCTACCTAGAAGCTGATAACGACCTTAGTCATATCGAGAATATCCTCGAAAAAAGTTCGCAAGAACTCTTCTCCGTAAACCAACAACTTAAGCAAAATGTAGAAGTCATAAGTTCTCAACTTGAACGAGTTGTGAATAATATCCATGAGGTAATCTTCGAAACAGACCTACAAGGGAAATGGACCTATTTAAATCCCGCTTGGGAAAAGCTTACAGGTTATTATGTAGAAGATTGCATAGGCCTCTCGATGAAAGATTACTTAAACAGTATATCGACCGATATACACAAAAACAACATAGATATTGCCAAGCTAAACTTCGAAAGGCAACATCACATTATTCAGATTAAAACCCTGGATAACGAACAAAAATGGCTCGATGTATCTATCCAATTAAGCAAAGACAAAGACTATGTAGTACAAGGGTGTATAGGCACAATCATAGACATCAGCTACTTAAAAAAGACCGAACTAGCTCTGATCGAAGCTAAAGACAAAGAAACACAAGCTAGCAGAGCAAAAGATGAGTTTTTATCTACCATGTCTCACGAAATCCGAACACCTTTAAATGCCGTGATAGGGATCAGCCATCTTCTATTAATGGAAGACCCTAAAGCGTCTCAAATAGAAAATTTAAACGCCCTAAAATACTCTTCTGAGCACCTTCTAGGACTTGTAAATGATATCCTCGATTTTAACAAAATAGAATCTGGGTCACTCGATTTAGAATCTGTAGATTTCAGTTTATCGCATATACTTAATGGCCTACAAAGTAGTTTTCAATTAAAAGCAGAGGACAAAGGCATCAAGTTTATCATTAAAAAGGATGATTTATTGCCCAATGTTTTGGTAGGTGATAGTATGCGACTATCTCAAGTACTGACTAACCTGGTAAACAATGCCATAAAATTTACTAACAAAGGAAAAGTGATCCTGGATATTGAGGTCATTAAAAAGCAAAATAAAACGATTAGCTTATTATTTTCCATTCAAGACACAGGAATAGGAATTCCTGCAGATAAATTAGAAAAAATCTTTGATTCTTTTGCTCAAGCTAATTCGAATACTACGCGTAAATATGGAGGAACTGGACTTGGTTTAGCCATTTCGCGCAAACTTCTGGATCTTATGGGCAGCGATTTGAAAGTAGACAGCATTGAACATAAAGGCTCTAATTTTTACTTCCAAATCGATTTTATTATTAGCGAAAAATTTGATCAAGTAAAACCCAAGCACGCCACCACACCGCCTTCATATGGATCTCTAAAAGGATTAAAAGTCTTAGTAGTAGAAGATCATAAAATTAACATTATGGTCATCGAGCGTTTTCTTAAAAAATGGGAAGTCGATTACGAAATTGCACTTAATGGACTTATAGCTACTCAAAAGGCGCAAAATATCGATTATCACCTCATACTCATGGATTTACAAATGCCCGTGATGAATGGATACGATGCCAGTACGGAGATTCGTAAATCCGGAACTAGCCAAAATCAAAACATACCCATATATGCCTTGTCCGCTTCAGCAGCACTAGATGTCAAAGAAAATGTCATAAAATACGGGATGGATGGCCATATATCTAAACCATTTAATCCTTCTGATTTATACCAAATACTGAAGAACGTCAAAAATAATTTATAATTTCTTGTCCATTTTGTCCCCAATCCTTTTTCTGTTTCGGTATTAGGGTAAATTATCAAACTTAAAAACAACAAATTATGAAAGAATTTATGATGTTATTTATCGGATCTGATTATGCGGCTTTAGGATTATCACCGGAGCAAATGCAAGAACGCATGGGGAAATGGTTTGCTTGGGGTGCTAAAATGAAAGAAGCTGGTATCCTCGTAGGAGGAGAAGCTCTACATGCGCGAGGAAGAAGAATTTCCGGTACAGATAGAGTGGTAACAGATGGTCCATTTTTAGAAAGCAAAGAGCTGATCGGCGGCTATTATGTTGTTAAAGCTAATAATATAGAAGATGTCATGGAAGTAGCTCAAGATTACCCAGACTATGACTTAAATGGGACTGTAGAAATTAGAGAAATCATCGTATTTAACCAATAATGGATGCACCAAAGTTCGACCATCTTTTCAGACACCAATATGGAAAGATGGTCGCTATTCTTACCAGAATATTTGGGCTTTCTAACTTGCAACTTATCGAAGATGCAGTACAAGACACCTTTGTACTTGCTCTAAAAAAATGGGCGCATCAATATCCAGAAAATCCCGAAGCATGGCTTACCAAAGCAGCTAAAAATCGAGTAGTCGATTTGTTTCGAAAAGCAAAAGCCAATAAAAACCAAGAAAACATTTTTGCTCATGGTCCTGCAGCCATTCATATCAATGAATTATTTCTCGATCATGAAATAGAAGATAGCCAACTGAGAATGATCTTTACAGCTTGCCATCCAGCACTGAAGCCCATAGACCAAATTGCTTTTGCCTTAAAAAGTATATCAGGGTTTAGTCTTAAGGAAATAGCCGCCGCACTTTTAATCAAAGAAGAAAACATAAAAAAGCGCTTGCAAAGAGCTAAAGCTATGATCAAAGAAAATGACTTAGCTTTTTGCTTGCCAGACACATCCGAAATTAAAGATCGACTACAGCGAGTATTAAATATCATTTACCTAATCTTCAATGAAGGTTATCACTCTTATAAAAAAGATCAAGTCATTCGGAAAGATCTCTGTGGGGAAGCCATGAGGCTCTGCTCTATTCTTTTAAAAAAAGAAGCATATCGATCAGGTGCTTCCTATGCCTTATTTGGCTTAATTTGTCTTCATTCGGCACGATTAGACAGTAAAGTAAACGCCCAAAATGAACTCATAAACCTGAAGGATCAAGATCGTTCTCAGTGGTTTAAACCATTGATCTCATTAGGTAACGAAGCCTTATTAACCGCAGCAGCTTACCCAGATAAAAGTAGTTACCATTTCGAAGCCGCCATAGCTTTGCAACATTTGAAGAGTCCATCTTTACAAGCTACAAATTGGGCCGAAATATTAAGCTTGTACAAATCTTTGTATACAGCTTACCCTAGCCCATCAGTGCAGTTAAATATGGCCAGCGTACAATTACAAATGATGGCTTATGAAGATTGCAAACAAACATTGGAAAAAATAAAAAGCAAAGATTTAGAAAAAAGCGAATATTTATATCATGCTACATGGGCGGAATATTACATATATACTAAACAAAATAATAAAGCGTACCAAGCTTATGATCTAGCCATCAATCTCGCCAACAGCCCTTCTGAAAAAGTCTATTTTAAAACAAAACAAGCAAATATCCAAGTATGAAATATTTTACCAAGGACTACATCACTTTCTTCCAGGATTTATCCAAAAACAACGAAAAAGATTGGTTTCATGCCAACAAAAAAAGATATGAAGAAAGTGTCAAAAAACCCTTTCTATTTTTTATCACCCAATTGATCACAGAACTACAAAACATCGAAACCGATTTACATTTAGAAGCAAAAAAATGCATCTCCCGAATCAATAGAGATATACGATTTGCAAAAGATAAATCGCCCTATAATTTACATCTTACGGCCTTTCTGGGTAGAGGAGGCAAAAAAGATAAATCGATCCCTGGAATGGCTATCAGATTATCGCCAGAAATGCTGGGAATTATGGGTGGATCGTATGGTATGGATAAAGATCAACTCTACCGTTTAAGAACTACTCTATCTAAAGATAATACGATCATCAATGCATTACTTAGCGAACCAAATTTTAAAAAAACTTTTGGAAGTGTCCGTGGCGAAACTATGAAGAGAGTCCCTAAGGAATGGGCAGAAGCCGCACGTTTAGAACCGCTGATTTTACAGAAGCAATTTTATTTCATGGGCGAACTAAAACCTTCTTTGATTTATTCCGATGAGCTTATGCCTACGCTGTTAAATCAATATAAAATAATGAAACCAGTGAACGACTATATAAGACATGCCATTGCATAATCAGTACATTTAAACTATGATGATTGAATCTTTGCTAGGAAGGACCAGCGATGCTTTGATTATCTAAAAGAATGGCCTGCTTATTTTTGATAAGGATTTTTTGCGCAACAAAAAGCTGAAGGCCCATTCAATTATCACCAAAAATAATGGACACACCACCATAGAATTGTTTTCAACTAAAGCATAATGATTAACTTAGTGTAGCTTCCATTAAAAACTTAAGCACAAGAAAAATTATTAATCAAACGGATATGGAATCAATCAGTGTTTTTGACATCTTTAAGATTGGTGTGGGTCCTTCAAGTTCGCATACGCTAGGTCCTTGGAAGGCTGCCCGTATGTTTGTATCGAGTTTAAAAGCATCAAGCTTTGATCGCATAAATGTACATTTATATGGTTCCTTGTCTAAAACCGGAAAAGGCCACGCCACTGACAAAGCTGTCATCTTGGGTTTACTCGACTATAATGCCGAAACCATCCCTTCTAAAGACATACCATCGATCATAAGTGGAGTCGAAAACAGTAACCAACTTGATACGGCTAGAGGAACGATATTCTTTGACCCATCATTGCATATTCACTTCGAAGATTCTTTTCATAATAGACATCCTAACACACTGATATTTAGAGCGAGCCTAGAAGGACGGTTAGTGTGTGAAGAAATCTATGCTTCGGTAGGTGGCGGTTTTGTAGAAAGTGATCGGGCGACTAATGAAAGTAAACATATATCACTACCTTTTCCGATAGAAAAAGGTCAAGATATCATCGAATTTACAGAACAAAAGAAATGTGCCATTTCGGATATTGTCCAATTAAATGAACAAGCTTTTGATGCCGCAGAAAATATCGAAGATAAAATCGATGCATTGCTAGAAACCATGCTAGAATGTGTCTATCAAGGCTGCATGACAGATGGTGTTCTTCCCGGAGGATTAAACGTAAGAAGGCGTGCTAAAGGCTTGTGTTATGAGTTGACAGGGAAAGCAAATTATTCTAATAGAGACGAATGGATCGATGCGATCAAAGCATCACCAAGAACCTTTAACCAAATAAATAAGTGGATCAGTTGTTTTGCACTTGCAGTCAATGAGGAAAATGCTTCATTGAGCCGCGTAGTCACCTCTCCTACTAATGGTGCAGCAGGGGTTATTCCAGCCGTACTATTGTATTACTTTTTCTTTTGCGATTATGCTGGCAAAGATGCGGTACGTAGATTTCTTTTTACCGCAGGTGAGATCGGTTGCCTATTTAAAAAAGGAGCTACAATCTCAGCAGCTGTGGGTGGATGCCAAGCAGAAATTGGTGTTTCTTCAGCTATGGCAGCAGCAGGATTGACGGAGGTCTTAGGTGGTACAGCAAAACAAGCATTGATGGCTTCAGAAATTGCTATGGAACATCATTTAGGGCTCACATGTGACCCTGTGGCCGGATTAGTCCAGGTGCCCTGCATAGAACGCAATGCTATGGGTGCTATAAAAGCTATTACAGCGAGTAATTTAGCTTTATCGGGGAATCCAGATACCGCTATTGTCAAATTAGATACGGTGATAAAGACCATGTGGGATACCGCGCAGGATATGAATGGGAAATATAAGGAGACGAGTGAAGGTGGCCTAGCTTTTAACCTTCCAGTGCTCATGGCAAATTGCTAATTACACTTTTCGAACTACCCAAAATCTACATTCTCCAGAAAAGGTTTTAACCTTAAGGGATTCTTCAAATTTATCAGATCGATAGAAAGTTTCGACTAATTCGAATCCTGCTTTTTGGATGGCCAATGTCACTTCATCCACGGAAGGTATGTGAATAAATATTTCTGTGTTTTCATTTTTAGACATGGCTAAGCGATCTCCAAATTCGTATAAACGCGGATCTTGTTGTCCTGATGCCCAACGTTGTTTTTCCTCCTGCCAATAAGCTATAAAATCAGCTTCGGCGTGACGATCATGGGTCGTAAAAATAAAGTAGTTATTAGGTTTTAATATCCTGTTTATTTGGTTCAATGCTGTTGCTCGATTCCTTGATTGCGGAATGGACATTAAGCCATTAAAAGAGAAAAGGGCTGCATCAAAACTTTGATTTTCGAACGTCATTTGAGTAACATCATCGACTGAAAAATTTATATCTACATCCTTGGTTTTAGCAATGAACTTAGCAGCTTCGATCATCCCTGGCGTTATGTCAAAACAGCTAAGATTTTTATATCCAAGCTGGTATAATCCAAAACTAGTTCGTCCGGTTCCACAACCAATATCTAGAATCCTATCCGATTTCTTAAAATAATTTAGCAGGACCGTTTTTTCGGATTCCCATAGGCCAATATCATAGGTGCTTTTGCTGTAGTTTGTTACACCAGATTCATATTGCTTAATTATATTATTGCTTGTTATTTTTTCATTCATAATAGTTACGAGATTGATATTAAAGCTAAATTCATATTATTGTAAATCCGATGGTTCTTTTGAGGAATTTGTTACACCTAATCACAAACCAATCATTGAATCATAAATATCTGCATTGCACATTAGATACAAACAAACGTTTCCGAAAAAAATACGTCATTATTATAAACAATCTTATGAAACTTCATTTTTTACTTATTTGGACTTTCCTCCTATATATTCCTCATTTACATGCTCAAGACTGTAATATGCCTCCTCATTGGAGTATTGTTAAGGATACTATGCCTGGTTTTCCCAAACAACATGATCTCTTTTTTGCCTCTGAAAAAGTCGGTTATACAACAGGAGTTAACGGAACACTAAGAAAAACAATAGATGGAGGTCTTACTTGGGAAATAGTTCATGGTCTCTCAGGTATGGGTACTATAGCTATTATGAGTACCTTGTTTTTTGTCGATGAGTTAGTAGGTTTTGCTTCTGGCCACGGTGCCTATAGTGGTTTACAAAATATTGACGAAGATGCGGCAATTCTCCGTACGATAGATGGAGGACTCACTTGGGAAAAAACAATCATAGATAGTATAGAAAGAGTTAATGATTTACATTTTTTTAATGCACAACACGGCCTCGCCTTAATGTATGCTAACGACCATTCGAATCTTATTGGACAAACTTTTGACGGAGGAAAAACTTGGAGTTATGTAGAAACTGAGGTTAAAGAACCTTTAGGTGGTGACTTCATCTTGGCTGGCGACAGGGTGCTTTTATATGCTGAAGATCCCACTTCTTGGACAGACTACATTTTGTTTGAGATACAAGCAGATGGTACACTAGATTTTTCCTTGACCACACCTCCTTCAAGAGCTAGCTTCTATTTCTATAATGAAAGTGTAGGTTACGCAAGTACTTCAGATGCTAGCTTTAAAACTACTGATGGTGGGAAAACCTGGACTGAAACTAATTTTCCCGATGCATTTAGTTCTTGGTCAATTCTACACTTTGCCGATGAAAACAACGGAATCATAGTCAATACGTTATATGAAGAAATCAGCAGTGGATTTGAACTTTTGTGGTATCCTACAGGGATTGAAATCTTTGCCACTGAGAATGGAGGTGAACATTGGGTTCGATTCGAATCTTCAGAGCTATGCGCTTTAGTAGGAAGGCTAAGCCATTATGCAAAAAAGGGAGAATTACATTTTCATGGAGGCAATAATCAGGGAACTTATAAATACGATCCAAGGAATAAGGAGGAAGAAAACTATGAAGCAATTAGCATTTTTCCTAATCCAGTGGCTGATATAATACACCTGAAGAATTTACCTTTAGAAAGCTTTCAAGCAGCTATATTTAATGCTGTTGGACAGCGGTTATACAGTGGGTATAATGAAACTATAATACCTGTAGACGCGCTTCCAGCTGGTTACTATGTGCTAAGATTAGAACTAGAGAAACAAAGCCTGGCAATACCTTTCACTAAGCAGTAATTTCGATTTCTACACTGATCAACAGCGTATTTTAGACTTGATGGCAAGGATCCTTGAGAGCTAGTTTTTTAATCGTCATTGAGTTAATTAAGCTAGTGCTTAGTTTTCCTTTCATTTATGGAGTAAAAAGATAAGTATTGCCTAAATACTTGCAATTTGGTCTAATCCCCTACCTTTGCCATGTGATAGAATTAGGGGAATACCAAACATTAGAAGTAAGTCGAGAAATGCCACAAGGTTTATATCTCGTTGATGATGACATCAGCCAGGAAGTCCTGATGCCACGGGGATTTGTTACGGACGAAATGAAAGTGGGTGATAAAATCAAAGTCTTTGTCTATAATGACAGCGAAAATCGTCCAGTAGCCACTACCGAGAAACCCTATTTTACACTAGATGAATATGCTCACCTGATGGTCAATCAAGTGAATGATATGGGTGCCTTTTGTGATTGGGGTGTAGGAAAACAACTATTTATTCCTTTTCGAAATCAAGCTACAAGACTTAAGGAAGGTGAGCGATACATTGTACACATGTATTTGGACGAAAAAAGCCAACGATTAGTGGGATCTACAAAGCTAAACAGCTTCTTAGAATATTTTGCTGATGGCGACATTGAAAAAGGAGAGGAAGTCCCATTGCTTGTGTATCAGATTACAGATATGGGTTATAAGGTGATCGTAGATAACTACTATTCCGGTCTAGTATATAAAAACGAAGTTTTTGAGCCACTCCACATTGGACAAAAAACGAAAGGTTATGTAAAACCCATTCGAAGGGATAAAAAAATAGATATCAGTCTGAGCCCCATTGGACATCAAAGCATCGAGCCTAATGCACAAAAGATATTAGATAAATTAACCCTTGCTGGTGGTAGTTTACAGCTGAATGACAAGACTGATCCTGGCATTATTAGGCAGCAATTATCCATGAGTAAAAAGCTATTTAAAAAAGCAGTCGGACATCTTTATAAAAGCAAAAAAATCGAATTACGAGATAATGGCATTCATTTAATAGTATCACCTACATCCGAAGAAGAATAGTTTCTATATTTAGCCATTTCAAACCTTTTCCTCAATATTTTCGATATAACCATTCAGAAAAATACAATTCCGATGTATATCTACGATTTAACCAATTTCTTTTAATAAAAAAAGAGTAATCTTTGAGGCTCAATTGGCATCATGAAGAAACGCGAATCACACATCGTCCCTAAATTGGAGGAAGAAATTAGATTATCAGACTATATTCTGGGCATTTTTAAAAGTATACCCTCCAAAAAAGGCATGAAAAAAGCCATAGAAAGAGGAAGAGTAAAAGTCAACGGCGAAATAGCTAAAACTGGAAAATTTATTAAAGGAGGTGAAGCCATTGTATTGTTCGATTTAAAACAAACTTTAGAGGCTCCGATTTTAGAAATGAAATTAGAAATCCTTTTCGAAGATGATCATCTGGCTATAATAAACAAACCTGCAGGAATTGTGGTAAGTGGCAACAAATTCCAAACGATAGAGAATGCACTGCCTTTTAATCTTACAAAAAGCCCTTTAGATGATAGTTTAGTTCGTCCTCAACCAGTGCATAGACTCGATTTCCCTACCAGTGGTGCCTTGCTTATTGGTAAGACTCATTCCATGGTCACTACATTGGGCAAACTGTTCGAAAATCAAGCAATAAGTAAAACCTACCATGCTGTTGTAACTGGAGAAATAAAGCCTAAAGGCAATATTAAAGAGGACATAAAAGGAAAAAAAGCTGAAACAAACTTTGAAGTAATAGATAGCTTACCTTCAGATAAATACAATGGATTGCACTTACTGAAGCTCGAACCAAAAACCGGAAGAAGGCATCAGCTACGGATACACCTCTCTAGTCAAGGCAACCCTATTTTAGGAGACAGAGAATATACAAACAAGGGAAAACAATGGGTTGGCAAAGGGCTATACCTGCATGCCAGTCATCTTCAATTTACACACCCTATCAATAAAGAAGATATTAGCGTATCGTCTCCTTTGCCTAAAAAATTTAGTCAACTTTTTAAAGTGTAAAAAATTCTATATGGCGGTATTTATTCGTTTATCCCTAGTATCTACATAGATCAAGAGACAAACGAACAAATAACCACAAAACAGAATGCCTGTTTATTTTTTATAAACCAATACCCATTATTAACCCAATTTCAAAGCAGCTAAAACTCCACCCATCAAGGCACAGAACAAGGCTATATAGCTTCCATCAATTAAAAATAATTTAAGTGATTTTTTCTGGTATAAATAATGAATAGCTACAGCTGGCAAGCAGTACATTACCGCTGACATAAGCCCATGAAAAGCACCATGAGCAAAAGTTTGTTCTTCTACTGGATGCATCCCAATCACAAAATTAATGGCAAAAGCAAGTACACACATCATTAAAAAGGCCAATCCATGCGTCACTGCCATGCCTGACTGTGCATCCTCTGGTGTCATACCTACCTCTGCTTGCCAAGCTTTACCAAACAAGACTGTGTACCATGCAAATCCAAATAAAAAAGCCACTACTGCAGCAATTAAAATTTCTAAATATCCCATAATAAAACGTTTTGATTTTACTTTAAGTTAATTAATAATTAATCTTTCAAACCATATAACAACTAAAAATTAATGTCAAATAGCACATTTGAAAATCACGAAACTGCCTAAAACCTCTTGCAAAACACCTTCTCATCATAAAACTGCAAAAAAATATCTGATGTAGAAGAAAATGCCAGTAGAGATATTTTTTTTAACTTTGAGTTTATTTTTTACTATGACAAATGAACAAAAAGGCTACTATATTGATTAATTGGATATACTAAAGGTTAAACTTTTAACGTAAAACATAAAGATTGAATAGATCAAAACAATAGATAATCAATTATCAGTCATTAATTGTTACCATTGTCAAAGGCTATATATTAAATTGCATACATGAAATATAGATTACAAAAAGCAGCTGTTTTAGGTTCTGGAGTAATGGGAGCTGGTATAGCTTGCCATTTAGCGAATATAGGAATGGATGTCTTGATGCTGGATATCGTCCCTTTCGACATCGAGGAAAAGGATAAAAACAATCCCGCAGTACGAAATAGCATCGTTAATGGTGCGCTTAAAAATGCCCTAAAATCAAAGCCAGCATCTTTATATAGAAAAGGATTTTCGTCCAGAATAAAAACAGGCAATTTTACCGATGATTTTGAAAAAATTGCTGATGCCGATTGGATTATAGAGGTGGTAATCGAACGATTAGATATTAAACATCAAATATTTGAGAAAGTAGAGAAATTTAGAAAGCCAGGATCATTAGTAAGTTCTAATACATCCAGTATTCCTATTGAGATGTTAGTGCAAGGAAGGTCAGATGATTTTAAAGCTCATTTTTGTGGCACCCACTTTTTTAACCCTCCACGCTATTTGAGACTATTAGAAATCATCCCTCATAGTTCTACAAAACCTGAGGTACTTGATTTTTTCATGCATTTTGGCGATCTAAACATTGGCAAACAAACTGTGCTATGTAAGGATACGACAGGTTTTATCGCTAATAGAATCGGAGTGATGTCTATGACTAAGATAGACCAACTGACCCGTAAACATAAGATGAAAATTGAGGAGGTGGATGCTTTAACGGGGGCTTTAATCGGGCGTCCTAATACAGCGACATTTAGACTTCAGGATTTAGTAGGTATAGATACCGGTTTTAAAGTTTCAGAATTCATCACTAATAATGCAAAAGATGACGAATTCTTTGCTGAATTAAAGGGCACTGAAGCACCTAAACACATACAATTTTTACTTGACAATAAGTTTTTCGGTAATAAAACTAAAAAAGGTTATTACCAGAAGACTAAAGAAAAAGATGCTAAAGGCAAAACCATTATTAATGCACTAAATCTTGAAACCTTAAGCTATGAAGCATCTGTAAAACCTAGGCTAGATATTATTGGTGCAGCCAAAAATATAGAACGTTTCGACAAGAAAATGGAAACCCTTCTTGATGGAGACAGCAGAGATCATCAGTTTTTTAAAGAATACTTCGCTGCACTTTTTGCCTACTCCGCAAATCGAGTCCCTGAAATATCAGATGAGTTCTACCCGATTGATGATGCAATGAGAGCAGGTTACATGTGGGATTTAGGACCCTTTGAATATTGGGATTCCATAGGTTTTGAAAAGGGATTGGCGCTATTGGAAGCTCAAGGAGAAAAAATAGCAGATTGGCTTAAAGATTTGCCTTCCCGAGGATTTACTAGTTTCTATAAATATGAAGATGGTTTAAAGAAATATTTCAGTTTAGCTGAAGGGAAATATGTGGGTGTGCCAGGCGCTGAAAACTACATCATCTTGGATGCCTTACGATCAAACACACCCATTTTAAAGAACAGTGAATGTACGGTGCATGATTTAGGAGATGGTGTTATGTGTTTAGAGTTTACCAGTAAGAGTAATGCCATCGGTGAAGGTATCGGACAAGGAATCGTAGATGCTATTGATCTTGCAGAAAAGGAAGGTTGGAAAGGTATCGTCATTGGAAACAACGATAAAAACTTTACAGTTGGCGCAAACCTAATGGCTGTTGGAATGCTAGCTATGCAAAAAGATTTTGACAAGCTAAATGATATGGTCGATGGTTTTCAGCAAGTAAATATGCGGATTAAAACCTCCAAAATCCCAGTAGTAGTTGCTACGCAAGGATATGTTTTTGGTGGAGGATGCGAAATTGCGATGCATTGTGATGCAGGAATTTTTGCTGCTGAGTCATATATAGGATTAGTGGAGGTAGGTGTAGGTTTACTACCGGGAGGTGGTGGAACAAAAGAAATGGCCTTAAGAGCTTCGGATAAGTTTTTCGAAGGGGACGTAAAAATGCCTACTTTAATTGAGCATTTTAAAGCCATTGCCACAGCCACTGTAGCTACATCCGCTTACGAAGCTTTTGATCACAATTATTTATTAGCCACAAAAGATACGGTCTGTCTAAATACGCAGCGGAATATCGCCATGGCAAAAGCTAAGGTTTTAAGCCTTGCTAAGGACTATATAGCTCCTGTTCCAAGGCATGACATTGAGGTGCTCGGAAGAGCTGGAATTTCGACACTATATTCAGCCATAAATGAGTTTAGATTAGGAGAGTATATGTCGGACTATGATGTGGTTATTGCTAGGAAGGTGGCCAATGTCATTTGCGGTGGCGACCTTACTCAATCACAACAAGTAAGCGAACAATATTTATTGGATCTAGAAAGACAAGAATTTTTAAGTCTATTAGGCGAACAAAAAACCTTAGACCGAATACAATATTTGTTAATGAATAATAAGCCTTTGAGGAACTGATTTCAAAGTACTTAGTATTTGGTACTCAGTACTTAGAATTTATTATATAATCATTTTTAGAACACTTCATTGGTTGTGAAGGCTAATGAGTCTTTATACAATGTAATATTAATTATTATGCATGATTTCAAAAAGCTAGATGTTTGGCACAAATCTCGAATATTGGTGGCTAACATCTACAGGCTAAGCAAGAGTTTTCCTAAGGAAGAGATTTTTGGATTGACGTCTCAAATTAAAAGGAGTGCCATTTCTATTCCTTCCAATATTGCGGAAGGTTGTGGAAGGCGAACAAATAAACAACTTGCTTATCATTTACAAGTAGCCCTTGGTTCTTGTTACGAGTTAGAAACACAAATAGTTTTAGCCCAAGACATTGGATTTTTAACAAAAGAAGAACCAGGCAGCATAATAAATCATACACAAGAAGTAGCAAAAATGCTCAATGGCTTAATAAGAAAAATTGAAAAAATCTAAATACTAGATACTAAGTACTAGTTACTAAATACTAATTAAATGGAAGCATACATAATTAAAGGATACCGATCAGCAGTAGGAAAAGCTAAAAAAGGTGGTTTTAAAAATTACCGTTCGGATGATTTAGCGGTCGATATTATTACGGGAATGATGAAGGAAGTACCTTCTTTGGATCCTACATTAATCGATGATGTTATTGTAGGCTGCGCTAATCCTGAAGGTGAGCAGGGTTTACAGGTAGGAAGGCTTATTGCTGCCAGAGCGTTGGGTAAAGAGGTGCCAGGTATTACTATTAATCGATACTGTGCTTCTGGCCTAGAAGCCATTTCTATGGCTGTTGGAAAAATCAAGGCTGGGTTTGGACATGTTTATATTGCTGGTGGCGCTGAAAGTATGAGCCAAATACCCATGACCGGATACAAGCTTTCTCCAAGCTATAAAGCTAACATGAATAATATAAATTACCATGTCAGCATGGGTGCTACAGCTGAAGCAGTGGCAAGTAAGTACGAAATAACCAGAGAACAAGCTGATGAGTTTTCCGTAGGATCTCATGCCAAGGCAGCGGCTGCTATAGACGGAGGTAAATTTAAGGATGAGATCATTCCTGTGACGGTCGAAGATGTTTTTGTGAAAGACGGAAAACGAGTGGAATCATCACATGTGGTCGATACGGATGAAGGTTTACGAAGAGGTACTTCGATGGAAGGTTTAGCTAAACTTAGAGCAGCCTTCAAAAAAGGAGGTGTAGTTACAGCAGGAAACTCTTCTCAAACATCAGACGGAGCAGCTTTTACCCTTGTGATGAGTGAGGAAATGGTTAAAAAATTAAATCTTGAACCCATTGCAAGATTAGTGTCTTGTGCTGTGGGTGGCGTAGATCCTCTATACATGGGAATCGGACCTTGCGTAGCAATACCTAAAGCATTAAAGCAAGCAGGTTTATCTTTAAACGATATTGAACAAACTGAACTAAATGAAGCTTTTGCAACACAAGCTTTAGCTGTTATTAAAACAGTAGGCCTAGATCCAAGCACTGTTAATGTAAACGGTGGAGCCATAGCGCTTGGTCACCCATTAGGATGCACAGGTGCAAAACTCAGCATCCAACTACTCAATGAAATGCGAAGAAGAGACCAAAAGTATGGCATGGTTACCGCATGTGTCGGAGGTGGTCAAGGTATTGCCGGTATTTTTGAGCGATTGAATTAGTACTTAGTACTTAGTACTTAGTACTTAGTATTTAGTATTTAGTATTTAGTATTCAGTAATTAGACTTGAAATTTTGAAATGCTTCGAGGATGTAGGTCTTCGATATTCATTGTAAATTCATCAAGACTTGTCTTCGATAATCCAGGATAAGTTCATCGAGACTTGTCTTCGATAACTCGGAACGAGTTCATCGAGAGTATTTTTAAGAGATTGAATTAGTATTTAGACTTTAGACTTTAGACTTTAGACTTTAGACTTTAGACTTGAAATTTTGAAATGCTTCGAGGATGTAGGTCTTCGATATTCATTGTAAATTCATCGAGACTTGTCTTCGATAACTCGGAACGAGTTCATCGAGAATTGTCTTCGATAACTCGGAACGAATTCATCGAGACTTGTCTTCGATAACTCGGAACGAGTTCATCGAGAATTGTCTTCGATAACTCGGAACGAATTCATCGAGACTTGTCTTCGATAACTCGGAACGAGTTCATCGAGAACAGTCTTCGACCATTTAGAATGAGACTTCGTTTAAAATCTAAAAACCTATGAAACTAAACACAGAAATTCTCAAATATATCAATCAAAGCGTATTGTGCTGGCTAGCAACCTGCAACCCAGAAGGCCAACCTAACGTCTCTCCTAAAGAACTTTTTACTCCACAGGGAGAGAATCAAATGGTTATTGCCAATGTCGCTTCTCCACAATCTGTAAAAAACATCCAACAAAACCCTAAGGTATGCCTCAGCTTTGTGGATATTTTAGTCCAAAAAGGTTACCAATTAAAAGGCACAGCAAGTATTATAAAAAAAGAGGATCCAAATTTTCTCAAGCTAAATAAAAACTTAAAAACTATGGCTGGAGACAAATATCCATACGATAGCATCATACTCATACAGTTGGAATCCGCAAAGCAAATACTGGCTCCTAGTTATATTCTATATCCAGAAATTACAGTAGAACAAAAAATAGCAGATGCTAAAAAACAATATGGTTTAGGTGTATAGATAGTGAGTTTCTTGACAAGCATACTCTACACTAAAAATAATGTTGCTTTTGTTACTTCGAGATAGCTATCGATGATCTAAATTATATTTAATATTAGAAATCGATTTATCTAATTACACTTTACAACTTAAGGCAATAATTTGAAATAATTAAAGCTCCAACTATTACCAAATTTATCATTGTGATTAATATTGAATCTTTATGAACTAAATGCGCAACTATAGCCGTCAAAAGGAAAATTCCTATACCTGCATATGCCCATTCCTTGATCAGCATCGGAACGAAAGGTAGTATTAAACATAATGCAGCTATTATTTTCAAAACAATAAGTTGAATTCTAAAAAAATTAGGAAAACCCAAATCTATAAATCCTTCAATAGCCGCTTTTTGAAATGCATAACTATAGGCACTTATGAGTAGAAATATCACTACAATCATGGTACTAATCCAATACATTAATTCTGAGCTAAAGTATTTCAAGTCTTTAATTTTTAATTTTATTTATAGTGTTCTTCATTATTTACAAGTTTTGATAGTCATAAAAGAGTAATTTGCTTAATCGCTTTATTTAAATCAATATCAAGTTTAGAAGAACAAGAGACATAAGTGCTTATATTAAAAAAGGCGCTCCCGATAACAATCAGAAGAGCCTTTTGGTAGCGTGAGGCGGACCCGAACCGCCGACCTCAGGATTATGAATCCTGCGCTCTAACCAGCTGAGCTACCACGCCGTGAAACAAGTGGTAATCTATGAGATTTATCCTCCAGATACCACGCCGTAAAACAAGTGATAATCTATGAGATTTATCCTCCAGATACCACGCCAATTTTTTTTGGTTGGGAGCCTATGAATGTAACTTCCAGGCTACCACGCCGTAAAACAAGTGGTAATCTATGAGATTTATCCTCCAGATACCACGCCGAACAACAAGTGGTAATCTATGAGATTTATCCTCCAGATACCACGCCAGTTTCAAATTGGAGTGCAAATATAAACACTTACTTGATTTTTGTAAATAATTCTGTAAAATCATTGTGTAATAGATACGAATATTAATTTTCTTGCTGTTACCTTAGTCTTTTCAGATTATGACCATCAAAGAAATCCATATTTATCCTATCAAAAGTCTTGGGGGTATTTCTTTACCCCATGCTCATGTAGAAGAAAGAGGTTTGCAATATGATAGAAGATGGATGCTTGTGGATAAGGAAGGAACGTTTTTAACTCAGAGAGAAAATCCTCAGTTGGCCAAATTCAGTTGTTCGATTCAGGAAAATGAATTGGAGGTAAATTATGGGAAGGAGAAAATACGTTTTTCTATGGATCAGTCCATAGAATCAATAGAAAGAGTGAAAGTATGGTCTAGTAAGCTCAAAGCTCCAGAAGTGGATCCAGTTGTTTCTGAGTGGTTCTCCGAACATTTACAAACACCTGTAAAACTGGTAGCTATGACGCCAATCTCGAAACGTGCAAAACGATTATTTGTACCACCATACAGCACATCGTTAAGTTTTGCAGACGGTTATCCTATTTTACTTTTGGGCACGGCGAGCATGGATACACTGAATGAGCAATGCCCGGAAATAATTCCGGCCAATAGATTTAGAGCAAACATTTTTTTAAATACGGACGCGCCACACATAGAAGACGAAAAAATCAGTTTTAGCCTGGGACAGGCGAGGCTCAAAGTGATAAAACCCTGTGCAAGATGTACAGTAATCACCATTGATCAATCAAATGGAGAAAAAGGAAAAGAGCCTTTGAAAACATTAGCAAAGTATCGTCTCAGAAGAAATAAAATATGGTTTGGAGCCAATGCCATTTGCCTTCAAGAAGGTCTTGTTTCTATAGGTGATGCGATCATCCATGATGACATCGCTTAGTTCATTATCCCTTATTGAAGTAAAATAATTCCTCTATAATTACTTAAAAAAGTTATTAGTTTATCAAAGATTACTGGCTTAGTCTCTTTGCTACGTAATAAAAAAACTATTGATTTTTTCCAAAAAATCTTGCCTCCTGCTCGAGTTTAATTTTACCACTTTTCCGCCTTCTAATGTTAATTGTGCATTCTTAAACTATTGTTCCCCTTTTATAGGGCAGTTTTTTAATAATTATCATTTATAAAATGGTTTAGAGTTAAATCATCTAAAAAGACAATTTAATTATGTAGTAAAAATAAACTTAGGTCAATTGCCAACTGGAATGTATATTGTAAAAAGTAACCTACGAAATGCATAGATTATCCTTAAAAAGCTTGTTAAAATATAATAAGACACTATACTTTGTTGCATGTCTATTTTTTCATTTCCAATTAGCATCACAAGAAAGATTTATGAAGGAATTCCCAATATTTGAGGGGATTCCTTCAATAAACCATAGTTTTTTAGAAAATGAAGAAGGATATTATTTGGTCAGTCTAACTCTATGCCCAGATGAAAACAATGACCCAATAACATGTTCATACTTGACTGAAGTGGATCGTGAAGGTAGTATTCAAGACACAATAAAAATGATTCAACCCATTATTGCGACTGATGATCCTTGCATTGATAATGGAGTGTATATTGTTTGTGCAGGCTATACAAATGGCTTTGAAGCAATAACAATAAATACGCTTAATAAATCAACAAAAGATCAACAACTTTTCACCTATCAACTTGACTTTTCTAATAATATCGGAGTATATGGAATTAGGTATTTCAGTAATCATTATTATATCTATGGTTTCGCCAAGGATGAAGAAGAAAAGTCTGTTGGTTTTATAGCAAGAGTTAATGAAGCTTTCCAAGACTTTGAGATCATGCATATTGATGATTCTTCCGAATCCAGAAATGAATGTAATGATTTGATTTTCAGAGAAGATAGTTTGATTACTTATGTG
>JAHDHQ010000021.1 GCA_020631235.1 Saprospiraceae bacterium
ATCTTGCAAGTCGGTGATAAACATTTATTTAAAGCTCAAATCATTATTATCCAATAAGCCCAAAGACAATTGTCATTTTGCCATGAATCTTAAGTTTTGGCCCTAATCAAATTTGAATATGATATAAGATTCCTAGTCATAGAGCTCTAATCATCGACACTTTTTATATCTTGTATCAGAAGTAAAAAACCGTCTTCCGATTAACATGAAAGAGCCATTCGAATCTGTATTTAATGATATTGAGTTTCAAAAAAACTTACTGGTTTTAGCTGAAAAACTCAATACTCCTATACAAGAAGTAAAAGCAAGTGCTTCTGAAGCTCTTAAAGAAATGTTTACGGTTCAGCATCCTATATTACAAACTATGGGAGTGCAATTAGCAGAATTTATAGTGGATCGAGCGTATGAGAAAATCATCGACGTAAATATTTCTGAACTCAAGGTTTTAACAAAAATGATGCGCAGTCATTCGATAGCCTTCGTAATGACACATAAAACATACATTGATATGTTTGTTTTAGGCATTACGCTAGCTAGACATGGCTTAAAAATCCCATTCATTTTTGCAGGAGCAAATATGGCTTTTGCCGGATTAGGGCAGTTAGGCAGAAAAGCCGGGGCCATTTTTATCCGTAGGTCTTTTAAAGAAGATGAAATATACAAAGCTACTTTACGCCACTTTATTGCTCATTTAGTCCAGTCTAGAGAACACTTTATGTGGGCCTTAGAAGGATCTAGAAGTAGAACAGGTAAACTCATCTGGCCAAAAATGGGTATCCTTAAATACATCCATGAAGCAGAAAAGCAATCAAATGCTCAGGTTAAGTATGTTCCTGTTTCGATTGTATATGATCTGATACCTGATGTCGAAGACATGACTCTAGAAGGCAGAGGCAAGCTAAAGAAAAGTGAAAGCTTAAGTTGGTTTCTTAATTATGTGCGTAAAATGGGAGAAGATCATGGGAAAATCTCTTTAAGGATAGGCGATCCCGTGGATTTTAATGAAATCGAACATGCTGTAGTACCTACGGAACAAAATTCTAGTCGGCCTTCCATTTCTAAATTTGCATTCGAATTAGCTTATGGTATAAATCATATTACTCCAGTGACCACCGTAAGTTTAATTTGCACCGCTTTACTAAGCAAGTTTGCATTAACTAAAAGGAGCACAGAAGCTATAGTTCTTGAACTCATGCAAATCATAGCGGCTCATCATCCGGATGCACTGGTCGATAAAGGCACTAATTTATCGGAAAAAATACAGCGAGCATTAAACTTAATGCTGAAAGGAAAGCTTATTCAGTTGGTGGGCGATGGAGTAAATGCCAAGTATTCTATCGTGCCGGAAAACTTTTTGAAGGCAAACTATTTTGCTAACATGGCTACGCACCATCTGTATCAACGTGCCTTTATAGAGTTAGCTATCGCAAAGCTTATTCAAGTTCGTTCGAAGGATCCTTTGTTGTTTTTTTGGCAGGAAATTATGGCCATTCGAGATTTATTTAAATTAGAATTCTTTTATGCTAATAAATCCACATTTACAGATCAAATCGAACACCAAATGACAAGTATTCATCCTGAATGGATGAATATGATCACTGAAGATCCGAAACGATTAAAATCATTAATCTCAAGCCAAAAAATCTTTGTATCTCAAGTCTTATTAAAAACACTAATCGAAGCATACAAAATTGTGGCTTACAGCTTAAAAAGCTTGGAGCCCAATAGAACTTATGATGATAAACAACTCATGCGTACGTGCTTGTTTTACGGAGAAGAGCTGCATTGGAAAGGAAAAATACATCGCTTAGAATCAGTGTCTAAACCGTTTATACATAATGGACTAAGACTAGCAAAAAATAGAGACTTAATACCCAGGAAGAATAAGAAAAAAACAAAGGAAATCAATTTGTGGTTAGCTGAGCTGGATGATTACACCTTGCGGATGGAACAACTGATGGATTTCTTTGCTGTGAGCCCTACATTAATGTCCGCTCAAGGGCCTACAGATTATGCCATTCCTGGATCTCCGCATGCTGATGTAGCTAAAACTATACTAGAGGGAGAAGAGGGTCCACACATTGCTGCATTCTTTGACTTAGATAGAACTTTAATCTCAGGGTTCTCGGCTAAAGTCTTTATCAAAGAACGTATCAAAAGTGGCAAAATGACGCCTAAGGAAATGGCGGCTCAGTTCCAAGGAGGTTTAGTTTATGCGCTTGGGAATAAGAATTTTGCTGGACTTGCTGCACTGAGTGCAAAAGGAGTAAAAGGCTTAGCCGAGAAAAATTTAATCGACTTAGGTGAGGAAGTTTACCTGAAGCACTTATCTAAAGCCATATACCCACAATCAAGAGCATTAGTCGAAGCACACATGGCTAAAGGACATACAGTAGCCATTGTTTCTGCCGCTACTCCATATCAAGTCGAACCAGCATCCAGAGACTTAGGAATCGAACACGTCATGTGCACAAGAATGGAGGTACAAGAAGGTAAGTTTACAGGAGATATTGTAGAACCGGCTTGTTGGGGACAAGGTAAAGCTATTTTAGGAGAGCGTTTTGCTAAGAAAAACAACATTGATCTACAAAAAAGTTATTTCTATACTGACAGTTATGAAGATCTGCCTCTATTAGAAATCGTAGGTCATCCTAAGGCAGTTAACCCAGATAAAGAACTGACGAGCTTAGCCATGGAAAACGAATGGTCTATTTATCGTTTCAATGATCACGGCAGACCTAATATCACAAATGTTTTCAGGACTGGCATGACGCTCAGTTCGGTCGGCCCGGCTGTGATGTCCGGTTTATTGAGTGGTATACTATCTCGAGATTGGAATAAAGGTACTAATTCGATGATGGCAATGATTGGAGATTTAGGCACATGGGTGGCAGGGATGAAGTTAGTTGTGAAAGGTGAAGAAAACATCTGGAAATCAAGACCTGCTGTTTTTATTTTTAATCATCAGAGTAATGTAGATCTGCTGATATTAGCAAAACTACTCAGAAAGAATGCTGTCGGGATAGCCAAGAAAGAACTGCAATACACTCCTTTAGGACCCGTTTTTAAGGCTGCTGGAATGATATTCATAGATCGATCCAATAAAGAAAAGGCGATCCAAGCCATGAAGCCTGCTGTAGAAGCATTAAAAAACGGCACCTCCATTGGTTTGGCGCCAGAAGGGACTCGCAGCTACGATTATACTCTTGGTACGTTTAAGAAAGGTGCCTTCCATTTAGCCATGCAGGCTAAGGTGCCTCTTGTTCCAATCGTCATCAAAAATGCCCACGATGCCATGCCACGTGGATCCAGTGTGATCAGCCCTGCTGTAGTGGAAGTAAGTGTCTTAAAACCCATACCAACAAGTCGTTGGAAGCGTGATGATTTGGATAAGAACATAGCTAAAGTTAGAGCTAAATTTCTTAAAGAATTGGATCAATAAAGCTGAGCTTTATGTATAAGCAGGAAGCTGATTAAGTATCGAAGCTAATTTCATCCCGATGGCGGCATCACCATCTAATTTTAGTCTTCCTTGAACAAAAGCTACTTGAAGGTTCAACTTTTTTCGCGCTATTTGGAGTAAATGTTTTTCTTTAAGGTGTACGGTTACATCCGCTTTCTTGGATATACCTTTTCTAACACTTCCCGGAGCCTTGGTAAGGTTTAATTGATAGTGGATAGTATTAGCTCCTTCTACATGAAACTGGAAAAGACCGATGGGTTTTTTTAGGAAAGTTGGTTCGTCTTTTAAGAACTTTCTTACAAATTCGAAAAATGCTTCGGTTTCTGATTTTTCTGCTTTGGTTTTGGCAGCTGCTTTGGATTTCTTAGAAGGCTTGCCAGTTTTTTCATACTTTAAAATATCTGCTTCTAAAGCATTAGCTTCCTCAAGGATATAATCAGAAAACACGTCAAGATCAGGCATTGACTTTACATCGGAAGTAGGGCTGATGGTAATGTTTCCATTATAGCTTAAGATGGTGATGATTAGGCCCATCCCGTCAATTATCGGAGCCATGCCCATGATGGAATGCATCTTGTTTCCATGTAGATAAATCGGTAATTGAGGCCCAGGAACATTGGTAATAACTACATTAAAAATCGGCTTATGCAATTTTGCCAAATTAAATCTAGAGTACAATCTTGCCGCTTGATTAGCTACACCGAAAGGCACAGCCTCTGCAATGTTAGATAGTGATTTAGCACCCATGGCGCCTTGATAAGTTTTACCTTTTATGGTGTTATCAAAAATAGTTTCTAAACGTTCGATTCGATCATCAATATTGGTGGCTAATTGCACCAGCATGGCCGATAAATTATTGCCACCTTCACTGGCATCTTTCTTGGCTGTAGAAATAGGCACCATGGCCACTAATGGCTTTCTCGGCAATTTCTTTTTTTCTTCTAGATACTTTTTTAATGCCCCGGCACAGATGGCTAAAATCACATCATTTAAGGTCGTTCCCATGATGTTTTTTAATTTCTTTACCCGTTCCAAAGACAGGATAGTAGTGTTCCATTTTCGCTGCGCTGATATTATACCGTTTAAAGGTGTTTTAGGTGCGCTAAATGGGGCAGTAGGTAAATCAAGATGTTGAGCTCTGGTCATAAAACCGGCCTTCAAGGTTGAGAGAACGGTGTCTTTGACTAGATTTGGAAATTTTAATGGCTTCTGTGCAAAACTCAAAGTACTTTTTGCAATCAGTGCTAACTCATTAGGCAGTGGAGCGGGATTAAAAGGTCTAGGCTCTTTAATGGGTCCAGGATCTGGTCCTAAATCAAACATTATGCCCAGCAGACCTGCACCACCGACACCATCAATAGCCACATGATGAATTTTCGAAATAATGGCTACAGAGCCAGGTTTAACTTGGGATAATTTATCTAAACCTTCTACAAAGGTAAAGGACCAAAGTGGTCTTGACTTATCTAAAGGTTCACTAAAAATTTTAGAAGCAAGTTTCCGAAGATTTTTCCAGCTGCCTGGTTTTGGAAGGGCAATATGATCGATGTGCATATCGATGTTGAAATCTGGGTCATCTACCCAATACGGATGATCGATGCTAAATGGCACCTTCATCAAACGTTGCCTCAGTTTTGGAATTTGATGTATTCGCGAACTGATGGTTTGCTTAAAGGATTCAAAATCCAAAGTCCCTTCGATAACAGCTACTGCTCCTAGGTGCATAGGACTTGTCGGTGTTTCTACGTACAAAAAAGTAGAATCCATGCCACTGATAGGTTTGATTCCAGTGGTATCGAATTGGTCAAAAATTGAATCTTTCAAATGTTTATGTTTTTAATGGGCTTCCGCTCTTATTAATAAATCTTCAAGCAAATTGCTGGTTTCAAAATACTCCCAATTGGCTTTTTCGTAGCTTAAACGATCAGCAATGATTTGTAAAACTAATGGGTTTACTCCTAGTCCTAAATGACTGCCTCTCACTTGGATGTTTTGGTGCCATTCGTCTTCTTCTTCCATGCATAATTCCCAAGGAACTACGCCATCCTCTTTACTAAAAATAGCTGTTGTAGGAACGGGCGCTGCATGTGGAATATCATCGATAACCTCTGGGTCAATTTCTTCGGTAACTATCTTACTCTTTTTTAAAAGATCATACATCCAGATGGCATTATTTGCATGATAGAGGCCTTTAAAAGGGGAACCCATAACAATTAGTTGGCGCACTATAGCTGGACTTTCCTTGGCTAATTGTCGGGCATAAATTCCGCCTAAACTCCAACCTATAATGGTAATAGGTTCTTTATGTTTTTGATAAATACGGTCTACTTTTTGGCTGAGCATCTCCACATAATCACCATGAGCAAAGTTTCTGCCTTCTCCCCAGCCATATACTTTATAACCCAGTTTGTGGATAAAGCTTCTCAAAGGTATAGTGGAGTAATCAGAAGCCATAAAACCGGGTAAAATCAGTACAGGGTGTCCATCTCCAACTCCCTCTAGTTTATTAAAAAATCGGTAAGGAAAATACCAGCCGAGTTCCATCATGGCTCGGACGCCTTCGGTCAATCCCCAAGCAAGCGCGGGTTTTTTTATTTCTTCTATTGCGTAATCCTCTATCATTCAGCAAGATTGGTTAAAAAATCTTAGGCCTATAAAATGCTATTATAACTAATATAAGTCACTAGACAAAATAAAGAAGAGTCAAAATACACTGGGTACATTGACTCTTTTCTTTTACGTGATTTGAAGGCTTAATTACTCGTTCTTTGTCTAAAGTTTTTTTGACCTTTAATCCATTGTTTTTTCAATGTTTCTAAGGCTTTAAAAGTGATGTCAGCTTGTGTTTCTGCCAACTTGAATCCGCCTTTAATTGCTTTTTCTGCAACCATTTGCCAAGCTGCTGTTCTATCTAAAGTTTCATCAACTACTAATTGTGTAGTATCTATGATGAAGTCATTTACTTTTTTTGTTGATTGCTTGATTGTTTTTAGATCAACTTTCTTTGTGCTTTTAGTAGCCATATCTATCTATCTTTTGGTCGTTATCTAATTATTTAGTTGCCACTGCTTTTTTAGCAGTTGCGACAGTTTTATTTGCCGTTCTTTTAGCTGCTGTTGTTGTTTTAGTGGTTCTTTTAGTCGCTGTTTTAGTTACTTTTTTTGCCGTCGTTTTAGCTTTCCTTACTGTAGCTTTTACTGCTTTTGGAGCTGTTTTACGAGTTCCTGCTTTTGTTGTTTTTGCTACTGATTTTTTAGCGCCTGCTTTGACGGTTCTAGCTGTTTTGCTTGCAGTGGCTTTGGCAGCAGTAGCTTGCGGCTTGATGGTTTTTACAACAGCATCTTTTACAGCACTTACTGATAATTCTGTTCCGATGTTTTTCTCTACAACCTTTTTGATTGATTGGATGGCTTTAGTTGAGGTTTTAGAAACATCCTCCATGCTGTCTTCTACTTTTTCAGAAACGGTCTTAACCATTTCGCCAAGTTTCGCACTTGCTTGATCTACTTGTTTAGTTATGCCTAATAACTTTTGGAATCTTTGGCTGTTGTTCTGAATTTGTTCGATGGCCATTTCTGCTGTATCAAACAATAACTCTACTTGCTTTTCGATGATTGGCTCGGATTTGTTGATGGCTTTAATCGCCATTTTCTGATATTTTGTGCCTGTAGTTACTGTTCCTTCGATCATATCTTCCGCTAGGTCGATCACCATGCAGTTTACTTTTTTTACAGTCTGTAACACTTGATTCTTTCTTTGCTGTACGTTTGTTTTTCTTGTTGCGGTCTTAGTTGCCATAATATCTAAGTTGTATGTATTTATTTAACTGATGGTGCAAAGAAAAGAAGTCAAAGTTACAACTGAGTTACAAGCCAGTTATAGATAGGAAGCAGGGTTATTAGTCTCTTAGATTAGGCGTTTTAGGTAGTTTTTATGCGCTTGTATAATAGACTAGTTGCAGGTAATGGTTCAATGCCGAACTCTTTATCTAAAACCTGTTTGCATTTATCAAAGCATCTCATGGCTTGCGGGCGATTTCCATTAGCCATATGAGCCTTCATCTGAATACGGTAAGCTTCTTCCCAGGTTGGATCAATGTTTAATGCCTCTTCAGTTAGTCTGATACTTTCATTAGCCTGTTCTTGCAAGAGTAGTTCTGATAAACTCACGTAGGCATTGAGGGCCAGTAATTGTAGATGATCCCTTTCGCTTGAGGTCCAGTCTTCATAAATTCGATTGGGTAGAAATATTCCTTGATAAAGTCTAACCGCTTCTTGATAAGCCAAAATAGCTAATTCATCAGCTTGTCCTATGACATTATTAGCCAGCTCCACTAATGATTTAAACACTTGGCTATCTAGCCAGATATTTTCCATATTGAGTTTGTAGGAAGAACCCTGTCGTTGAATGTATTTTGCTGTTGTTTTTGATGAGCCTTTAGGCTCTAAGATCTTCTTTATTTCATGCAGCGCAACTTTAAAATGTTGGTCAGTACCTTTTTCTTCCCAAAGTCTATCGATAATGACTTCTTTGTGGAGCGCCATTCGATTGCGCGAAATCACAAAAAACTGAAATAATTGAATGGCCTTATCACGACCCCAATTGTCAGAAATTTCTTGATGATCAAGAGTGATATTGAATCTTCCTAAGGTATAAACATGCAGTAGGGCCTCATGCTTAGCATTTAATAATTTTTCGATATGTGTTTCGTCAAAGCTTTTCAAGACTTACCCAGCTTACGATCTATTTTATCTACTTTCTTTTGTAGTGTTCCCACCAGATTTGTCAATTGTGAAATTTGGTTTGACAATTCATGAATGTCTGATTTTGAAGTAGGTTTATAGGATTCAAGTTGAAGTCTATTAGATAAATCTTCAGCTTTTGAGGTGATTTGTTCTTGTATTTGAAGTACTTGTCCTTTTGGGTCTTTGATGACATCCGCCACCATTTTTGGATAACTTTTGGCTAGTTTTTTCCATATGTCCATACTTTTCATGAGGATGCCCTCTTTATCCTTTGGACTCATATCTTCCTCCATGGAAGACATAGTCAGTTCTGATAATTTTCCTTGAATAAAATCAATGACATCTTTTAATTCACTAAAGTTCTTTTGATCGTTATCTTGCACATGAGTGATTTTTCCTCTCCATTGTAGGTCTGTATTCCCTTTTTCGTCCTCGTATATTTTCTGGGTAAAACGCAATAAAAAAGAGGCCGTCTGATCGTTTTTACTCATGTGTGATTATTTATTTAAAAATAGAGAATCTTTAGTGATTTTATGAATATTAATACGGTGCGAGTGTTTTAACTTTGTGTTGTACAGTATTCTAAAAGTCTTAAACTCATAAAGATTTGCCAAAATGGTCTCGAAAATCCGTTATAAAAAGAATGCTCATTTCTATTTTTGTTTGTTTACTTGGTCCCATTAGTACTGATACCATTTTTCACTTCTCTCAAGTACGAAAGGATAAAAGAGTTCAAAATATAATCTTTTGGACATAGAACTATAAGTGTTTGGAATCTCTTTGCTAATCCAATACGGATTTTCGTATCGAAGACGCTCGATTATCTTATTTGTAAGAATAGGATTTAAAATCGCCATGTGTACGTCTTAATATGACAATTATAGTTAATTAAGCAGATTGTATACTGTCTATATTATACAATATTGAGCTAATAGTTTAAGTGTTTTAGGGGAAGTTATTTAATTTGACAATCGGATAATTTATTCAATGATACACAACGAATGATGATATCCGGCGTCTCTCGACGATAGGAGAGATATGCTGTGATTATCTTGTGTTATCGACTGGCTTTTTATTTAATTCAAGGATAGTTTCAAATTCATTTTCATTTTCACTTATTATTAAGTTGTAATTATTACCATAAAATAAATTAAGCCTTAATCTCAAATTTTTCAGTCCAATATTATTTGAGTTAATGTCTTGATTAGTTGAAATGGTATTACTTGTCTTGAATATGATGGTTTCACCGTTTCGGCTCAATTCAAAAATTATAGGCGTTTTGTTTTTTTGGCTGACACCATACTTAAAAGCATTTTCAACTAATACAATCAAACTTAGAGGAAGTACTTTGTTTGCACCATCTGTAGTATCACAGTTAAATATTATTGGGTAGTCCTTACCTAAACGTATCTTTTGGATCGAGATATAATTATTGATGAACTTGACTTCTTCTGCAATGGTTGCAGCTTGAGTTGAATCTTGGTTAATAGGGTAGCGCATGATCTCCGAAAGTGTCACCATTGCCTCTGCGGTTTCTTGAGCATTTTCTTCTATGGCTTTTGAGTAAAGGCTGTTCAAAGTATTGTATAAAAAGTGAGGGCTAAATTGATTCTTCAAATATTTCATCTCAGCTTCTTTTTGTTTTTCCATAGCCTTTTGTTTGGAAGAGGCATTTCGAAAGGCCAACTTTGCGATTCCAACTGTGCCACTCACTATGATGGTCATCAAACCAAATTGAATGAAATAATCTAAATATTCTTTCCGATCTATTGGGAATTTGTAGTCGAGAGAAACGATGAAATCATGTAAGAATACTGCAAAATAGATGAAGACAATAATACTGACAATTAAGGCTATGCTGTAAGTAATCCATTGTCCTTTGTATAGAAACTTGGGTATAAGGTATAACAGATTACAATAGAATATTATGATGCATAAAGGAAGAAATAATAGGGCTTCATCAAATCTCGAATCTTTTGTAAATACCAAATGTTCGACAGAATGATATAAGCCACTTAAATCAAAAATAAATTGTATTGCAAAAAGCCAAAAGATTAGATGAAAGAAGACTTCTGTGAAGCTGATATTTTTGACTGCATTGTAAAGCATGGCATCAAGATACCAAATAATTAAAAACACAAACTCCAAATGGATATGGAGCTTGTGTTATTTTACTTTTGCTTATAATGATGCTCATCTCAACATAGCTAAATAATTAAAGGGAAACTTTTATTGTTTTCACCAATGCGTAACCATCACTTGTATTTCCAGTCAATGTATCAGCCAAATTTGCATTTGATACAATCCCGTCATTTGAGTTGTTGGTGTCAGCATTGCCATTATAACCAGTCTCTGCATATACCGTATTAGAAATATCTTCAGACCAGGATACTTGTGTGATCAAAAGAGAACTTCCTGTGCTGCTTTTTATTTCTACATGTATATGTGGAGTACGCCCTGGATACCATCCTGGAAAAATGCTGATGAAAGATGCATTACCATTTGAATCCGAAGTTTGTCTGCCTCTTAGGAAATTCTCACTCGTGAAATTTCCATCTAGCTGACCATCATATTGAGAGTAATTTCCTTGAGCATCGCAATGCCAAATATCAACCAAAGCACCTTCAAGGGGATTACAATTGTCATTCGTGTTTTGAATATTGAAAGTAATCATCAAAGGAATTCCAGTCCTGTCTCCAATGATGTTTTCCCTCACATAGTCAGCAGGTGTTTTGATTGGAAAAGGCCCAGCAGTTTCTTCAGCTGATTCGGCACAAGCGGCTGGGTCAAAATCATCTTCCTTTCTACATGATGTCATTAGAGTGGGAATAGCAATGATTGTGCTTAATCCAATTGCACTGTTTTTTAAGAATTTTTTTCTATCCATTTTCTTTAGTTTATTATTAAAGTGATTGTTTGCCGAAGAAGTATATAAACTTTCTACCTCATATAAGTTCCATCTGGAACAACTGTTGGCATTTTATACAGGGGATTTATGAGTAGACTAAAGATTGCTTGATCCGTATTTTCAACTAGCTCTCTTGTATTCAGTTTCCATTCATGACCTATTTCATTAAGTCTAGTTTCTTGAGCTCCCAGCATTGAAGTCAGGGCCCAGTAAAGATATTCGATTGTCTGGCAACTAGCATAATCGCAAGTGCTATCAGTGTACGTATACCAAGCATCATCAGGATATGACGAAGGAATCGTGAGAAATTGACCTCCTCTTGCTATGTCCATCGCGTTTGCCAATTCCGAACCTTGATTTTGGCCAAAAGCATCTGGATATGCATGCGAATGTCCAGCATTATTTATGATATGCAGTACTTCTTCTAAGGAAGCATCAAAATGTCCTGTTAAACCACTTGAAATGTAGTTGGGATTAGTTTCATCGTTTCCTAGATCCTGACCAAGTCTTCCTGCTGGTGGTTCAATATCATTCAAATCATTCTCTGAACTCCACATTACCATGAAAGCTCTATTTTCCAACATCTTGTCCAAAACCATCTGGTCATCTACGACTCCATCTTCATCATTGTCTAGGTACTGTGCCATTACATTGGCTGCATGTAGAAGTTTTGTGTCTTCAACTCCCGCTACAGCATATATGTCTATGCCAAGAACAACTACTTTCTTATTGAAGCTAGGAAAGTCAGCATCTGTATTTGATTCTATTGTGAAGTTCGGATCGTTTCCAGGCAGTACGGGCGCATTAACACCTTCTTCTTTGCTGCATGATGATAACAAAAGAATTGATAGGATTGTTATTAACTTGAATATGTTCATGATATAAATTTTAAGGTGAAGAATAGATACACCTTAGTAACTGCCAAGATAAGTATGACTATTGTGTGAAGAGTTATATCTTAAGTTAAACTGGATAAAGTGTAGACAAATAAGAAAAAGTGTAGACCAAGGCTGTCAATCACCAAGATGTTCTTTCAGTGCTTTTGAATAAGTGGTCCCTATTGGTATAGCATTATTATTGATAAATATTTGTCCTTTCTGATAAGAACTTATTTTTTTAATAGCTATGATGTAAGATCTATGAATTCTCAAAAAGAGTGTAGCGGGTAGTTTTCCTTCGATGCCTTTTAGATTTAATCTAGTCATGAACATACCTTTTGAGGTAAATATTTTTACATAGTCTTTGAGTCCTTCAATATATTCAATATCTGAATAATTAATTTTGACGTTCTTGTAGTCCACTTTTATTAAAAGCTTACCTTGGTCTGATTGTGGTTGGTTACTTTTAGTCAGATTAAATAGGTGTCCTGCTTTATTTGCTGCTTTTAGAAATCGCTCATATCTTATAGGTTTCACAAGATAGTCTAGGACATCCATTTCATATCCTTGTAGTGCATATTGTTCGTATGCAGTAGTAAGAATCACCATGGGTTTATTCTTTAGAGACTTGAGTAAGTCAACACCATTTATATCAGGCATTTCTATGTCTAGAAACAAGAGATCAATAGAATTGGTATTTAGTAATTCTATACCTTCGAAGGCATTCGTGGTACAGCGTTCAAGTTTTAAAAAAGATGTCCTCATGACGAAGTTCGTCAACACTTTAACCGCTGGTTCTTCATCATCAATTATTAGTGTTCTCATCTATTTATTTTTTTGCTAGTCGATAACAAGTAGTACTCAGTAGATAACCATAAAGCCCAATATTAAAAAAGGCGCTCAATAAAAAGCGCCCCTCAATTATTTCTAAATACTTAGTACTTAGTACTAAGTACTAAGTACTAAGTACTAAGTACCAAGTACCACCTCGACGAACCTTTGGGTGTCGAAGGATTGAATACAAAAAGCCTAAAGACTTTTCACACCCATATTATACAGCGCGAAAGCCCATATATCCGCATATTGCTCGATCGTCTTAGAAACAGGTGTTCCTGCACCATGACCGGCATTGGTCTCTATTCTTATCATCACTGGATTATCACCTACATGTTTGTCTTGTAACTCCGCCGCATATTTAAACGAATGCGCAGGTACCACTCGATCATCATGGTCTCCCGTAGTGACTAATGTTGCGGGATAAGATACACCTTGTTGCACTGTGTGTACGGGCGAGTAGCCTAATAAGTATTTAAACATTTCTTCTGACTGGTCGGCAGTACCATAATCATAAGCCCATCCTGCACCTGCTGTGAAGGTGTGGTAACGCAACATATCCATCACACCTACGGCTGGTAAAGCTACCTTGAATAAATCTGGCCGCTGAGTACTGCACGCACCGACTAATAAACCACCATTAGAACCTCCTTGAATACCTAAATAATCACTGCTGGTATATTGATTCGCAATCAGGTATTCGGCGGCAGCAATAAAGTCATCGAATACATTTTGTTTTTTCATCTGGGTGCCCTGGTTGTGCCAGTCTTTGCCGTATTCGCCACCACCTCTTAAGTTAGCTACTGCGAAAATTCCGCCTTGCTCCATCCATACTGATCTTGTAATACTGAATCTAGGTGTTAGGCTGATATTAAAGCCACCATAACCATATAAAATGGTTGGGTTTTTGCCGTCTAGTTCGATCCCTTTTTTATACGTGATGATCATAGGTATTTTAGTACCATCTTTTGATTCGTAAAATACTTGCTTGGACTCGAACATGTCTCCATCAAAATCAATTTCAGGCTTCCAGAAAACTTCGGATGAACCTTCATCAGCATTGAACGAATAAATATTTCCAGGTGTATGATAATTAGTAAATGAGTAATATAATTTCTTTTGCTCTTTCTTACCACTAAAACCACCAGCTGTTCCGACACCAGGAAGTTCAATGTCTCGAATTAACTTCCCAGCATAGTCATATTGCTTAATCTTAGAAATGGCATCTTGCATATACTCAGCGAAGATGTATCCTCCTCCAGTAGAAGGCGAAAGTACTTCTTTCGTTTCCGCAATTAGATTAGTCCAATTGCTTGTTGTGGGATTAGATGCATTGGTAGTTACTATCCGCTTGTTAGGGGCATCCAGATTAGTTACTAAATACAACTTTGGACCATCATTATCCAATAGGTAAGTGTCACTGTCAAAATTATCTACCAACGTGATTAATTTACCTGCAGGATTTTTCAGGTCTTTTAAATAAAGTTCATTTCCAGAAGTTGAATTAGAAGCGCTGATCATTAAATATCGATCGTCTTCAGTTACAGAGCCACCAACATAGCGTCGTTTATTAGCTTCATCGCCTCCAAAAATCACTTGATCTTCTGATTGCGGCGTACCTAATTTATGGTAGTATAATTTATGTTGGTCTGTTTTTGCTGATAATTCTGAACCTTCAGGTTTATCATAGCTTGAGTAATAAAAGCCCTCGTTTCCATACCATGATAGCCCAGAGAATTTCACATCAATGATCGTATCTTCTAAAATGGTTTTATCAGCAACATTCATGATGATTACTTTTCTCCAGTCGCTACCACCTTCAGATATGGCATAGGCTAGGATAGAGCCATCTTTAGAGAAGCTTAAACCACCTAATGAGGTCGTCCCATCTTCAGAAAAGGTATTTGGGTCTAAAAATACTTCTTCACCAGTTTCCGTTTTTTCGTAAATAACGTACTGGTTCTGAAGTCCATTATTTTTGTAGTAAAAAGTACGTTCACCTTCCTTAAAAGGCGACCCTACTTTTTCGTAATTCCATAGTTTAGTAAGTCTGTCTTTCAATGTCGATCTAAATGGGATTTGATCTAAATAGGCAAAAGTGTGTTTGTTTTGTCTACTGACCCAATCAGCCGTTTCATCACTCATATCATCTTCTAACCATCGGTAAGGATCTTTTACTTCGGTTCCAAAATGCGAGTAAACAGTGTCACATTTCTTAGTTTCTGGGTAGTTTTTGAAAGCCATATCTTTTACTTCTACACTTGGAGGATTGGGAATGTCTGGAGGTGTTGGTGTAGTCACCGCCATTTTTTTAGAACAAGCCATAAAGCTTATACTTAGTATAAAAACTAAACTTAGGATTCTCATGTTGATCAATTTTGCCGAAAAATAGGAAAATTGCTTAGAGCATCCAACTGAAAAGTAGTTCTAAGCCGCTTTTTTGTCGAAAACCTTAGCGAATGTGCGGATATTTTTGCTTAGCGCTTTCGTAGCCATCTTTCCACCATTGTTTCATTTTTGATGGATTAAAGACAAAGGAGTATTCAGTGAGCTGGGTAGGAGTGAAATGAAAATGTACTTTCACTTGATCATTATAAATGGATTCCAAATGTCCTATAAGTAAGTCGTGGTAAGCGAGTTGATTATGCATAAAACTCATCGTGCGCAGTAACAAACTAAAAATGTTGCTTGTAAAATGTTGTTTGGCAGGCATATGCCTAGGATTAAGCACAATAACATCGATTTCATTGGCACCCAAGTTTACCGCTTCTTCGATAGGTAGATAGTTCCCAAAACCGCCATCTGCATATTCATGTCCATTTTTTTCCACTAAACTCATGAAAGGAACAAAACTTGTTGAGGCCCACATCCAATCAACAAAATCTTCGTAACCCCAATCTTGGATGTGCTTGTAAGAAATTTTTCCGGTAGTCATATTCGATACAGTGACCACAATCCTTTTTCCCGACTGCTTGATTTCCGTAAAGATATCTTCCGTCATGGTTTTGCAGATCGTTTCTCTTAAATTCCGATGTTCTCCAAAGGTTTTTTTTCGAGTCATAAAACGCCTTACGGAGTTTAGATGATTAATGGAAGTACTAAAACTACCATCCTCCTTATATTTTATTTTAAAAGGATCAATATCGAAAATGTCAGATTGTGTAACGTTTGTGTACACCTCTTTAATTTCATCGATGCGATTACTTGCTAAAAAGGGTATAAGTAAACTGCCAGTAGAACAAGCAACAAAAATATCATATCGTCTAGCTAGGTCTTTGATGAGGTATTCTGCAAAGCCTCCGGCCCATGCACCTTTACTTCCGCCTCCCGATATGACTAATGCTCGCATAATAAATGGTTAACTAAAATAATAACTGAACTTCATGTTAAAATAATTCAAGCTTCAATCGAAAATTTGATTTTTGTATTTTAAACGACTTACAAAAACCCAAACCAAAAACCAAAAACCAAAAACCAAAAACCCAAAACCCAAAACCCAAAACCCAAAAACCAAGATCTAAAGTCTAAAGTCTAAAATCTAAGTACTAAGTACTAAGTACTAAGTACTAAGTACTAAGTACCAAGTACCAAGTACCAAGTACTAAAACCTAAGGTATATTTAAAAATTTATGCGTCTGTACACTCATTTTCCATTGAGGATGTTCCTTGCAATAATTGATGGTTTTAATGGAATTTACTTCCCAATCTTTACCGTCCATGGGTTGTAAATAAAAATGGTCGAAATTTAAATCTTTGTATTGTTCAGGCATAGCTCCTGGCTGGGGGAATACGAGTTTGAGTTCATTGCCTTGCTTAATTACAAGATCTGTGTTGGCCTTTGGGCTGACGGTGATCCAGTCTAAGTTTGTCGGCAATTCTTTTGTTCCATTCGTTTCGATGGCTACTGTAAAATCTGCCTTTTGCAAATAGCTTACTAGCTCATGATCTACTTGTAAGGCAGGTTCTCCGCCAGTGAGGACGATAAATTTTTGGGCCTGTTTTTCTTCAGCAGGAAAGAGGCTATGTATTTTATTAATCAGCTCTTGGAGTGCGTATTTGCCACCGTTTATTCCATCTGTACCCCAGAAACTCGTATCACAAAATTGGCAAATGGCCTTGTGTCGATCTTCCTCTAAGCCCGACCATAAATTACATCCGCTAAATCTGCAAAATATAGCTGGAGTACCCGTATGATAACCTTCTCCTTGAAGTGTGTAATAGATTTCTTTTATAGCGTATTTTTTTGCCAATGTCGTTTATTTATAAGCACTCATTTCGATTTCTACAAGCATACTAGGGTCTAACAAACTTTTGACCACTAATAAAGTAGAAGCTGGGTCTATACCTGCAAAAAAGACGCCATGAATACTTGCTACTTCGTCAGCGATGGATGCATCGGTTACATACATCCGCGTCCGTATCACATCGTGTTTAGATGCACCTAATTCGTGCAGTGCAGCTTCCATTTTATCTAAGATGTATTTAGTTTGCTGTTTGTGGTCACCAGGGAATAGGGGCCCATTTGTATCGGAAGCAGTAGTTCCAGCAACTTCTATTAAAGGACCTATTTGTTTGGCTCGCGCATAAGCATATTTGCTCTCCCAAGATGTTCCAGATTTCACATGAGTTATTTTATGTTCCATGATACAAAGATATGGCTTCTATAAACTCTGGCAGGCCATCAAAGATTAAATCTGGTTTGACTCCTTGATACTTATGATTGTTATTTACTAATACCGTATTCATTTTTACATTGTGTCCGAATTCCATATCACTGCTTGTATCACCGACCATTACTGATTGGTTAAATCGAATATCAGGAAAAGCATCTTTAGCCAAAAAAGCCATTTCTGGGCTTGGCTTTCGGCAGTTTTGAAAATCAGTGGACAAGGCTTCACAAGTGAAAATTTCGTCAATGATCCCACCGTGGACAGCTATTTCTTCAGACATCTTTTCATGTATATCTAAAATATCTTCGCGAGTCATAAGTTCTTTGCCTACGCCTTGTTGGTTAGTAATCATGATAAATCGGTCAAAGTAAGCCCGTGCAATAGCTAAAGCATCTAATACTCCTGGTAAGAATTCGAACGCTTCCCAGTTAAGAATGTAGCCATCCATATTGCGTTTATTGATAACTCCATCTCGATCTAGAAACAAGGTCCAGCCATCACCAATCTTAGGAATAAAACTTTCTTGGTATTTCATACTTCACAATAAGCATGTAAATTTAAACCATGAGTATCCAAAAAGTAAATTTTAAATCATTTGATGAGTTTTTTGATTATTTACCTTTTGATCAAGCAGAAATCGTGTCAAGTTTGCGTGAAATCATAAAAGAAGCTGATCCTGACATTCAAGAAAAATTATCGTACAATGTCCCTTTTTACGCTAAACAACAAAGCATCTGTTTTATTTGGCCCAGTGCTGTGCGATGGGGTGGAATAACTCAAGGGGTAGCTCTGGGATTTATCCGCGGTCTTGAGATGCAAAAAAGTTTTCCTTTGCTACAAATGGAAGGAAGAAAACAGATTGCACGACTGATCATACTTAAAGTGGATGATATTGACCATCTCATTATCCAATCGATGATTTATGAAGCTTTATATTTAGATGACCAAAATTGACAAAGCCAGCATTTAATTAAATGTGGACGGTTTATCTCACTTACCTTCGTATAAAATACGCCAAGGATGTTTTGGAAAAAGAAAGAAAAATATCAAACTACTCAAATTACAGACGCAAACTTTAACGAGCTTGTGGCTCAATCTAAAGTCCCAGTTTTAATCGATTTTTATGCTGATTGGTGTGGACCTTGTAAGATTTTAGGACCTGTCATAGACGAATTAGCCGAAGAGTATGAAGGCAGGATTCTAGTGGCTAAAGTGGATACCGAAAGAAATCCTCAATTAAGCCATCATTTTAAAATAAAGTCTATTCCTACCATGATGATTTTTAACAAAGGCAAACTAGAGGAAGTTTATCGTGGCTTGGTCCCAAAACCAAATTTGGAAGAAATCTTAGATGCTTACTTGGTGGAAGGATCGGAAGAAGAATAAGTAGCTTAGTCTACAAAGGCTAACTCAACCAGTTCGCATAAAATATGGCCGATTAAAATATGCATTTCTTGAATCCTCGGGGTTTCAGAAGAAGGGCAGTGTAAAATGATATCGCAACATTGGACCATATCACCTTTATGCTGTCCCGTAAAACCAATCGTACTCATCGATAGAGACCGTGCTTTTTTTAGTGCATTGACTACATTAATCGAGTTGCCAGATGTCGATAAACCGATCAAGACATCACCCGGTTTGCCGTAGGCCTCGATAGCTCTTGAATACACTTCTTCAAAACTGTAATCATTAGCCACGGAGGTCATAAACGATGAATTAGTATGTAATGCTTCAGCGGGCAAAGGTCTTCGTTCGCGAAGAAACCGACCGCTTAGCTCACAAGCTATATGCTGAGCATCAGCAGCACTGCCGCCATTGCCACAGAGGTATAGGCTTCCTCCTTTTTTAATTGATTTTATAATATAATCGGCAGCCAATTCCAAATCAGAAAGTAGTTTTTTATCACTTTTTAAAGCAGCAACCGCTGATTGATGGCTTTGGATTATATCGTTAATTTTACTCAAGTTGCTGATGATATAAGTGCTTAAATAATTTTTTCTATTCTGTAGTTGTTCCGATCTGTGGCATTTCTGGTAATTAATTCGGCAAGGAAACCAGCAATAAATAATTGGACACCTAAAATCAACATCAAGATTCCAAAAAAGAACAAAGGTCTATCGTCGATTCCGCCCACTCCATATATAAATTTTATAAGCGTAAGGTAGCTTAAAATTCCAGCACCAACAAGGCTAAATAATATGCCTACAGCTCCAAAAAAATGCATAGGCCTTTTACCAAATTTACCTACAAACATAATCGAGGCTAGATCTAAAGGACCATTAATAAATCGAGACAAACCGAATTTTGTGGTTCCATATTTTCTTGCCTGATGTTGCACTACCTTTTCCCCTATATTTTTAAATCCTGCCCATTTAGCAATCACTGGGATGTATCGATGCATTTCGCCATAGACCTCAATATTTTTGACTACAGCATGCTTATAGGCTTTAAGACCACAATTCATGTCATGAAGTTTTATGCCTGACATCTTGGTCGTCATAAAATTATACAGCTTCGTTGGTATAGTTTTAGAGAGCGGATCATATCGTTTTTTCTTCCACCCAGATACTAGATCATAGCCGTCTTCGATTACCATTCTATACATTTCTGGTAACTCATCAGGACTATCTTGAAGATCGGCGTCCATGGTAAAAACTACATCGCCACTTACCTGTTCGAAAGCCGTATTTAAAGCTGCAGATTTACCGTAATTCCTTCGGAATTTTATGGCTTTTAAAACTGGATATTTTTCTTGTAGATTTTCTATAATTTGCCAAGAATTATCCGTGCTACCATCATCAACCATCCAAACTTCATAACTGAATGAATGTTCTGTCATAACACGATCAATCCATGCCATTAATTCGGGCAAAGATTCTTCTTCATTTAATAATGGTATAACTATGGATATTTGCATATTAAGCGTTGCTGCTTTTCATTACTGCTGCAACAATCAGGCTAATTATTGCACCAATTACTAAACTGAAGAAAAAATTAGCAATGGTTGCTCCTATGGTAATCATTTGATCCTTGCTGAGTAAATCTTCCTTAGCTTGTTCCATCGCTAAATCCATCGCTTCATTACCATCAGTACCAAGCATTCCGGAGAATGCTCCTGAGACAGTATCCATAGCTTCTAAAGCTACTTGCTTAGCTAAATCATTGAGATCTGGTTGAATGAAGTTGTATTGCAAGAAAATAACAAGCTGCCAAATGGCCATGGCAATGGACATGGCTACAAATGCAGCAACAAATGCATCACCAAAACTTATCGTTCCGCCATTAATAGATCTTTGTTGCTTGGTAGCTAATACCATGATAACTATGATGATGATGTAGGGTAGGCTTGACATCCATTTTATGTATGCTTCTGGAGCAACAAACCCAAGAAGGATGGTTAATAATGCGCTAATGCCTCCACCTATCAGTCCGTATTTTAAAGCTGGATTTTCCATAATTTATTGATTTATACTTATTGTTTGATTATATATAGTTGCTATTACTTTCCCTGTCATTTTTTCTCCAAAATAAGGGGAATTATCACTTTTTGACAAATTTGATTCTTGGTTAAAAGTCCAAGTTTCAGCTGGATCAAATATAGTTAAATTAGCAGCACTTTTTTCTTCGATTTTAGGTGCTTCAAGCCCAAGAACTCGATAAGGATTATTAGATAAACAAGGAATCCATTCTTCTAAACTTAAACTATCTTTTAGTGCGATATTGAGTTTTGGAAATAAGGTTTGTAATCCAATAGCTCCTTTAGAAGTCTCGCTAAACTCTTTGGCTTTCATTTCTTTTTCTAGAGGGACATGGTTCGAGCTAATGATGTCTAGCGTACCATCTTTAACTGCTTTAATAAGTGCTTTTCTATCGGATTGAGCCCTTAAAGGTGGTTGTATTTTCCACTGAGCATTAAAATTCAACAAATCCTCATCACTGGCTACTAGGTGTTTATAGCTGACAGAAGCAAATAAGTTTGATTGTTTTTTCTTGGCTGATTTAAATGCGTCAAGGCCTAATTTGCTGCTGATTAGATGCAATAATAATTTTGATTGACTATAATGTGCCAAACTAGTGGTTTCGTCAACCACTATTTTTTCAAAAATATCGGGGCTGCCTTTTAGTCCGAGCTGTACATTAATGTCACCTTCATGCATCTGACTTTTATGGATCATATCGTGGTCAGCCGGATGATGGATGATTAATCCTTCAAATCCCTTAGCATAATCTAAAGCACGCAGAAGCATAGCTTTAGAGATAGCATGTTGGATGCCGTTAGTAAAGCCTACAGCGCCGGACAGTGACATGTCATAAAATTCGGTAATTTCTTCGCCGTTTAGTCCTTTGGAAAGGGCTGCTAATGGATAAAAATGTACCGATTTAGAAGATTGTGATTGTATGAAATTTACGCTTGTACTATTGTCAATAACTGGAGATAAGTCAGGCATAATAGCTAAACCAGTAAAGCCACCCGCTTGTGCTGTAGCTGCTAAGCTTTCAGCCGTTTCTCGATGTTCGAAACCTGGCTGCCCTGCATGAGTGCCGATATCTAACCAACCTCCAGAAACGTAAACATTACTAAATTCATGTTTGGCTTTTGTTTTAATAGCGGTTTTCGAAATGGTAGTGATAATACCTTTGTCAATTAAGATATCAGCTCTTTTTTTGTGCCACTTAGATGTGGGATCTATGATGTAAGCTTTTCTTAATATAAGTTTCATAGGCAACTAGCTGATCAAATTAAGTTTTCCAGAATCGAAGAATAAGTGTTTCAATACCTAAAAATACCAAAGCTAGTATTAAAAATAATCTCCAGAGAAATATTCCTTGTTCTCTTTCTTTAATAATTTTCGCCAAATTGTCATTATCTGCTTGATCGAGTACAGCCACTTGATCGCCAAATTTTTCACTTAATTCACTAGGTTTATAACAGCTAACTTCAGATTCTTTACGATTGTAATTAAAAGCTAATTGTTTAATAGACTCACCATTTTTGGTAATGTCATAGAATCCAGCAGCAGGGATTTCATCAAGCGTCGTGATTTGTGTAAAATTACCCTGATTGACTTGTTGTGGTATGAAGTCTATATTGCCGGATATCTTGTACAGCATTTCGGTATCATCACCTGAATTTTTAACTTTAATATTGTTTGCTTTCCCAAGGGTATAGGCATCTGGTGTTTTAGCGGCTTGAGATAAAGACATTTTGTATATCATCGGGACAAAAATCTCTGCATTTTCTACCAAAGGATTTATTTCTCTTTCTAATGATGAAGCACAAATAAAAACTTGACCATCTCCTGTTTTATATTTACTCAAAAATGGACTTCCATCTCTATATTTTAAGAGATGTTCACCTCCATTTGCCGCAAAATTGGTAAATACAAAGTTTCCATTAGTAGTCGGTAGGTTTATATTTTTGTTCAATGTTGCGAACACTTTATTAAAGACAAACTCTTCTGTATTTATCTTTAAGACTTCTCGTTGAGCATCCTCCCATTGTGTAATGCTATTTACTTTTAGACTTGTTAGAAGTTGGTTGTATTCCTCTTTGTTCCCATTTTTAGATGGGAATATGCTTAGATTGCCGCCTTTGTTTACATAAGCTTTTAGTTCAGATATCAGGCCTGAGCTCAGAGTGTTTAGGTCATCTAATATGATCAGACTGTATTGATCCAGTTCATTGTAATTTATGTTGTTTACATTGGCATGGCTCAGGGTCATTTCTTCGACACCGGTAAAAAGCGCTTTTAAGTATCTATTTTGTTTTTGATCAAATATGGACAATACATTGGCATTATCTTGAATAGAAATACTCATGTGATACACATCGTCAAATTGAATAGGATAGTCATCCATGCTCAAGCTAATGGCTTGGGTTCCTGCTTTGGAAAAACTGAGTTCTAGGGTGTCTACTTTAGTTTGACCAGCTAAAATGTTCAGCGTGCCTGATGGCTTATTTTGTCCATTTTGTTGGATATTAATTCGCACATTTTCTTGATCTTCTTGACCTTGATTAGTAATCTCGATGATCATTTGGTTTACCTGGTTTAGTAGTGGGGTAGGACTGACTAAATAGGCTGTGTCTATGCTTAAGTTGCTGTTTTGTACGGACTGAAATGGGATAAGTTGTAAAGTGTAACTGGTGTCTATCGTGGTGGGAAATTGGCTGATATTTTTCTGAAAATCGGATAAAAGATAAAAGCTTTTATCTCCTTTCAATTCCTTAAAACTTTGTACCATTCTATTGACCACTAAATCGAGATCCTTCACCGAAGGAGTGATCGCTATTGCTTCAATGCTGGCTAGAGCTTCTTCCTTAGTTAATATCCTAGAACTGACTCCCGAATAGTTATGCGTCAGGATTTGAAATCTATCGGTTTCGTTATAAGCATCAATGATTTGCTCGGCTTTGAGTTTTGCTTTGTCTATTAGAGGAATATCTCTCGATAGTGCATTCATGCTGTAAGAATTGTCTACAAAGACACTCACAAGTTTTCGTTCGAGATTTTTCTTTTTATTGGCAATATACGGTTGGGCAAAAGCAAATATTAAGGCAGCTACGGCCAATAATCTCATTAAAAGCACTAAAAAATTTCTGAGTTTTCGACGTGCATTTCTTTCATCTTTTAATTCACGTAAAAAACGCACATTAGTAAATAATACTTTTTTGTACTTCCTGAAATGAAACAAGTGTATTATTATCGGTATGGCTAGCGCCAAAAGTCCCCACAAAAATGCTGGCTGTAAAAATTGCATATATGCCGCAAAAATATAATTATAAAAGTATATGTGTCATAAAGCCGGTCATAAAACGAATAAGGAAAGGTTAAAGTATACTTTCTACACTTAAAAATGTCCAATTACTTAAGAAGTGTTATGTCTCCTTTTAACTGAACTACCTCTCCATTTAACCACTCAAATGATAATACATAAACATAAACTCCTGCCATTAGATCACCGCCTGGATAATCGGCAGGTATCCAACCTAAACTAGGGTCATTAGCCGAGAAATTTTCTCTAGAAAAAACTTGATTACCCCAGCGATCATATACTTGCAAGAATCGAATATTAGCCACCAGTCCTTCTGCTGTAAAAAGTGTAAATGATTGATTTACATCATCAGTTGAAGACTGAATGACATTGGGCAAAAAATAATTAAAACTGGTACTGACAGAAACATATATATTTATGCTGGTTTCACAACCATCCACATCTACAAATGAGACTGTGTAATTTTGATCAGCTAAGGGACTTATAATAGGGTCGATGCAGTCACTGCAAGACAAACCATTAATCGGACTCCAGGTGACACTTGTGATTTGTGATAGATCTTTGTTAAAGGTGAAATTAGGCACAATACTTTCTCCGAATGCAAGATTGTAATCTCCGGAAAGTTCGACAGATAATGGGTCCACTAATGCTACATTAATATTTGTATCCTTTTCGCATCCATTGGCATCCACCACAAGTATATTATGGATTCCTTCCGATAACTCAGCTTGACTGTCAAGGGGTATTTCTTGCCCATCTACAAAGTAAGTGAGAGGCACGATAGCACCACTAACAAAAATATCTTCTAAAATCACCGTTTCGTCTTCGCACATAGCTTCAGAGATAAAAGGTATCATATTGTCGAAGGTATTCTCTACTTCGATTATTTCGACAACTATTTCATTCGCACAATCATTTTGATCAATAACGTTTATGGTATAATTTCCAGCTTGACTTGTTGTCAGACTTTCCGTATTACCTAGTTCTATGTTTTGGTCGTCTTGCCAAACATATTGCCAATCAGGGTTAAAATTTGCTATAAGAATAGTAGCGTTGGGATTACCACAAGTTATGCTATCAAAACTTACGATTATTTCGGGTGTAATACGAAGATCGATGACTTCGATAGTATCGAGAATTTCGCATCCTAAATCGTTCATAAAACTGATGTAGTAGAAACCTGATTCTGTTACGGTGAAGCTTTGATTATTACTTAAAAAGCCGATATCATTGCTCCAATTAATGCTAAGATCACCGGTGCTTAAGTTTGTATTGATGGTACTATTTAGTTGGCTGCAAGTGATGGTATCTGCTTCTAAAAAATAGTCAGCAACAAATTCTTCTTCATTGATGCTAAAACTCGTTTCATTGACACATCCATATTCATTTTCGACAAGAACATTATAATCACCAGCTTGATTAACACTGATAAAAGAATCTTGACTTGTGTTGCTGGCATTTAGCCAGGTATAGACATATCCGGTTTCGTGAGCTAAGTTAGATATCGTTACTTCACTGAAGAGGCAATTTAATTCGGCCTCATTGAGTGTAAGTCCTGGTTCTTCTGTATAATCTTCGATGATAATGCTTGCTACGTCAAGGCAATTATTATCTGTGTTTGTGACTGTCACTTCATAGATTCCCGGCTCCACAGTACTCAGCGCTTGGCCATTTTCAAGCAGCATTTCGCCATCTTTTGACCAAGCGATACTTACATTTGGTGCGTCGAGATTTTCTATGATTAAGCTTGTACTTAGAAAATCACAACTTATAAATGGCGGCTCAGCTGTAAGGCTAAAATCAGGTGCATCAATACTTCCGGTCACCTCGATGCTTTCACTATGTGAACAGCCCCAAGCATCAGTCACCATTAATGTGTAAGTGCCAGGCAATGTGACGACCAATGAATCAGCTAAAGATGATCCTGCGATGCTTCCATCTGTGGTACTCCATTCGTATTCAAAGTCTTCGGTGAAGATGTCAGTTTGTATGTTAGCATTTAGCACGCCAAATTGATCGTCACAAGAAATCGAAGCTCCTGTTATTTGAAGATTTACATCATTTAGCTGGATTTGTACTTCGTGCGTTTCGACACAATTTGTGCCAAAGAAAATCTGATCTAGTGCAAAATCATTGCCTCCAGAAGCTGTGTTTTGATTTGTGATGCATATTTCTGCCTGTGCGGCATTACTTGCTGTCCAAGTAGCTTCGAAGTTTTCCCAAATGCATGGAAAAAAATTAGGTAAATCTAATTGCTCTCCTATGAGATTGCCGTTAATGGAGAAACGGAGCTTGGCTGGAGAATTAGGATGTACGGACGCAGCTCTCGCTCTAAAAATATATTCAGCATTTGGGATGGTAGTTATGGTTTGGCACCAAATGCGATTTGTCATATCTTCGGAACCATTGATAATCATCATGTTGCCATCACCCCCAAAAAAACCACAATTAGTAAAATTGTTATGTACATCAGTAGGGTTGTCCGCTATCGAGTAAAACCCAGCATATAAATCATCACTCATAGTGGTGTGATCGAAGAAAAAATACTCTGTTGAAAATCCAGTATTACCGTTTTCAAAATCTCCATTAGTGATTTCGTCGATGATGTTTTCGCTAAATATATCCAGATAAATACGTGTGTCACCGTTCACAGCCAATTGGAGTATGCTGTCGGGATCGTTGATAACTCCATTATCATCTCGCCATTGTAATGATTTATATTCGGCACCTATTTCGGCTACAATATCTATGGACTGAGGATCACAAAGTTGAATGATAGAATCCAGCTGGACATCTAGATTGCATTGCGCAAATGTGTATATATTGCTTACGAGAATTAACAGAAATGCAATAAATCCATTACATTTAATCATATATTTTTCAAATTGAAAGCGTGATTGTTAGCTCCCGTAAAATTAAACATTATTCCTTTATGATACAGATCAAAAATCGTCTTAATAAAGTACTAGCCATTTTATGTGTTTGGGCTATGTTTTTTACTGTTCTCAATCCTGCTTTTGGGCAATTGGATCAGGACCAATTAGAGGCATTGAGCATTCGGAATATAGGGCCTGCTGGTATGAGTGGTCGAGTGACTGCCATCGATGTTAATTTAAGAAACGACAACATAATTTATGTTGGCTCTGCTTCAGGAGGTGTGTGGAAAACCATCAATGGAGGAACAACATGGGAGCCTTTATTCGATAAAGAACAGACCTTATCCATAGGATCTATAAAAATAAATCAATCGAATCCAGATGAAATTTGGGTAGGTACCGGTGAAGGTAATCCTAGAAATTCGCACAATAGTGGAAAGGGTATTTATCGAAGTTTAGATGCAGGAAAAACCTGGCAGTGTATGGGTTTAGAGGAGACTAAGGTCATCCATAGAATCCATATAGATCCGAATAATTCGCAGATTGTATTTGCTGGTGCCTTAGGCTCTGCTTGGGGAAAATCCACCCATAGAGGTGTTTACCGAACGACAAATGGAGGTGAGTCTTGGGAGAAGATTTTGTATAAAAATGATGAAACAGGTGTTGCGGATATGATAGTAGACCCTAGTAATCCCAATAAAATATTGGTGGCGATGTGGGAGTTTGGAAGAAAACCTTGGACATTTAATTCTGGGGGAGAAGGTTCAGGAGTTTTTAGAACAATAGATGGAGGCCAACATTGGACCAACTTATCCGAAGAAGATGAAGGATTTCCTAAAGGGAAAATCGGTCGTACGGGTTTAGCTATTTCTGCCTCAAAGCCTAATGTAGTGTATGCTTTAGTAGAATCAGAAACACAAGGCATTTATCGAAGTGATGATGGAGGATACAACTGGCGTTTGCAAAGTGATAAAAATGTAGGGAATAGACCTTTTTATTATTCGGAAATTTATGTCGACCCATCCAATGAAAATAGAATCTTCAATCTGTGGAGTTATGTTTCCAAGTCGGAAGATGCAGGTAAAAATTTTACAACTATTATGGATTATGGGAATGATGTGCATCCAGATCATCATGCTTTTTGGATACATCCTGACAAGCCTGATTATATGATCGATGGCAATGATGGAGGTTTAAACATAAGTCGTGATGGCGGTAAAAATTGGCGATTTGTTACCAATTTACCTATCGGGCAATTTTATCATGTTAATGTCGATGACGATTATCCGTACAATGTATATGGTGGGATGCAAGATAATGGCTCTTGGGTCGGTCCAGGTCATGTTTTAAAGATAGGTGGCATCCGAAATGCAGATTGGCAGGAATTGTATTTTGGTGATGGTTTTGATGTAGCTGCTGACCCAAGAAATAGTCGATATGGATATGCTATGTCGCAACAAGGTAATTTAGCTTATTGGGACAGAGAAACAGGACGTACTATGCCCATCCAACCCGCTATATCAGATACAACCATACTCAGGTATAACTGGAACGCTCCATTAGTGGTCGATCCATTTAATGATTGTGGTCTATATTTTGGTTCTCAATTTGTGCACCACAGTACGGATTGTGGCTATTCTTGGAAAACACTTTCAGATGATCTTACTACTAATGATAGGGAAAAACAAGCAGCATCGCTAAAAACAGGTGGGCTAACGATGGATGTGACGGGTGCTGAAAATCATACGACCTTACTTTCTATGGCTGTGAGTAAACTGGAAGAAGGAGTGATCTGGACTGGTTCGGATGATGGTAAATTACACATAAGTAGAGATGGTGGGGATAGTTGGACAAGCTTGCACCGTAAACTTCCTGGATGCCCAAAGAACGCTTGGATACCTCAAATTAGTCTTTCAGAAATAAATAAAGGAGAGGCCTACATTGTGGTCAACAATTATCGGCAGAATGATTGGAAACCTTATCTATACCATACTAAGAATTATGGGTCAAGTTTTACACGAGTAGTTTCAGATCATCAGATGGAGACATTTGTTTGTTCGGTGCTGCAAGATCCCATTGAAGAGCGTTTGGTTTATTTGGGTACCGATAATGGTTTGTACATAAGTTTTGATCAGGCTAAATCATGGACAAAATGGGAAGAGTTTCCAGGAGTGCAAATTAGAGATATGGTCATGCAACATACATTTGATGATTTAGTGATAGGTACTTTTGGAAGGTCTTTTTGGGTAATAGATGATTTAAAGATCCTGCGTCAAATGGCGAGTACAAAAATGGAAGTATTAAAAGATAGCTTAGTGGTTTTTGATCCAGATCCAGCCTACCAAAACGCTTATCGATCCTACGATGGGATCCGTTTTGTAGCACAAGCAGAATACAAAGGACAAAACAAAGCAAGAGGTGCTCAATTCTTAGTTTGGAAACTAGGAGAAAAGGAAGAAAAGTCTTCCTCTAAAGCGAAAAAGCCCAATGCTAAAATGTATATCCTTAATGAAGCCAATGATACAATCCGTACTAAAGGAGCCACAGTAAAGTCAGGTCTTAATAGATTGTCATGGAATTTAGATCAGAAGGGATACAATGCACCTTCATGGCAAGAAGATGCGAAGGATCGAGAACCTGGTGGTTTGCCTATTAAACCAGGAACTTATAAAATGGTTCTCGAACACGGGACACTAAAAGATTCTGCATACATCGAGGTAAATAGTGACCCTAGAAATGAATACAACGAAAAGCATTTTGATGCAAAGTTTGCTATGATGGAAGAGCACAAAGCTGGGGTAACTCAGGCGAAGGAAAATTTTGATCGTTTAAAAGAAGCAAAGCAAAAAATCACCTTTATTAATCAATACATTTCCTTGCAAGAAGACAGCATTCAAACAGAAATTAAGGATCAAGGGAAAGCATTGAATGAGCAAATAGATTCCTTGCAACAGCTTTTTATGTTACCTAAGGACACCAAAGGATATGTCAGTAGCCAAGGAAAACTTAATCCATTGATTTGGCAGAGTAGATATTATATAAGCAGTTGCTGGGAAGAACCTCAAACCAATGCGAGAATTAGGCTTGATAAAATGCTACAGAAAATGGAAGGCATCAATCAAGGAATCGATCATTTCTTTGATAATGAGTGGAAAGGATACACTGAAAGGGTAGAAGAATTGCCGAATGTTCTGTTTGATCAAAAGGATTGACTTATTGGGCATTAGCCGCTAATTGGGCTTCGTATTTTTTTTGTGCTTCCTCCGCAAATAACATAAATTTACTTGCACCAATACCGCCAGTATGTTTGTCAATGACTCGACCTTTTTCATCTAAAAACAAAAGCGTCGGAAATTCTTTGACTTGGAAGAGGTAAGCCATATCTGGTCCTTCTCCTTTTTCAGCATCTATCATACAACTGACAAAATGTTGGTTGTAGTAGTTGGCTATCACCTTATTAGTATACACATTTTCGTGCATGAGCTGGCAGGGAAGACACCATTCAGTGGAAAACTCCACAAAGGCCATTTTTTTGTTTTCTTTAGCCAGATCAAGAATCTGTCCTAGGGCTCTATTCTCAACAAAGTTTATCAAGGTTTCGTGATTGTATTCAATAGGTGGAGGGAGTTCTTCAGCACAGATTTCCTTGGATGGTTTACATTGGCTCAGGCCGAGACAGAGTAAGACTAAGCCACAGAATGAAAATAACTTTGTATAATTTAATATCATATGGGGTATGGTATTCATAGTAATACCACAAAACTTGAGCCATTTTTAGTGAGTATGTTTTTGTTGGAGTGCATACAACAGCTTATATTTTTTTCGATTAGCTTTTGCCCTTTCCTTAGCTATAAAATATCCATTCTTTCCATCTAAAAAACCTAGTTTGAATAAATAGACTTTAATAAAGGTAAAAATGGGATTGAGTTTGATAAGCCAAGGGTTTGATTTTTTGCCTGCTAGATGATAAGCTTCGGCGGCTATTGAAGCAAAATAATTTAACTGTTTAGGAAGCTCATGTTTGTGATTATATGAGTAGTGTAGAATATCACCGGCCAGTAGAGTGGGTGCTTCTTTTTGGTGCATCAACACTTGATCATGCGGATTTTTTCCTCCCCATTGACCAAGATTTTTATTCCAAAGTCTAATTTTTTTGTCAGGATACCATCCACCATATCTAATCCATTGTCCACAGAAGAAGTTTTTTCGTGGCATAATAAAAGCAGCTTCTACTTTTTTTATGTTTAAAATGCTTTCTTTTAAAGAATCACTCAGAGCTTCGTCTGCATCGAGTGATAGTACCATGTCATTGCTAGTTTTTGCCATGGCCCAATTCTTTTGTTCGATGTGTCCTAAGAACGTTTGTGTGTACACTTTAGCTCCTAGAGATTCAGCTAATTTGACTGTATGATCAGTAGAGTGGGAGTCTACAACAATAATTTCATCAGCCACTTCTTGCAGAGAAAGTAAACAACGTTCGATGTTATTTTCTTCGTTATGAGTGATTATGGTAGCAGAAATAGGAAATGGCTTAGCCATACACCTAATTTAGATGATCAGTAACTGGCCCATAAGCAACAAAGTATGGATTGAGTAAGTTTTCTTTGTTGTAATCCAATACTTGAGATTCGTCATCAAATTTTACAACTTTCCCACCGGCTTGTTCTAAGACCACTTGTGCTGCGCATGTATCCCATTCCATAGTAGGTGCTATTCTTGGATAAATATGGGCTTCGCCAGTCGCTAAGGCTAAAAACTTAAGCGAACTTCCTTTAGCCACTTTTTCAGGCTTGTTGAGTTTATCGATAAAGCTTTGTGTCTCTTCATTCAGATGTGACCTTGAGCAAACTACTTTTAAGCCTTCATCATTCAGTCCAAAAGGTTTGTTCGTTATTTTGGTGGCTTCATTAGTCCCAATGGCTCTAAAGGCGCCTAAGGTATTAGCAGCATAATATAATTCATCTTTTGCTGGTACATAGACTACTCCTAGCACTGGTATATTATTTTCTAATAAGGCGATGTTTACAGTAAACTCACCATTTCGTTTAATAAATTCTTTGGTGCCATCTAATGGATCAACTACCCAGCATTTTTGGAAAGATTTTCTCGTTTGGTAGTCTATTAACTTATTTTCTTCGGAAATGATCGGGATTTCTGGAGTTAAGGCCAATAAGCCATCACAAATAATTTTGTTGGCGGAAGTATCGGCAATGGTAAGTGGCGATTCATCTTTTTTTACTTCGACACCAAAAAGAGATTCGTCTTGATAAATTTCCATTATTTTTTTTCCGGCAGCAATGGCAATTTTATTGATTTCTTGTACTAATCTTTCCACGAGTTTGTATTTAAGACGCAAATGTATAGAAATACTATAAAACCCTATTCAATATTAGCAGATATGGGTGATAAAATATATGATGATTAAGATATCAACTGTTAAATATTTTTTTATATTTACTGTATAGTCATAGGGTGTCTGTAATTTCGTTGCCTTGTCGAAATGTCTGTTCGACAAGGTTTTTTTATGCTCCAAAGACACATTTCATTTTTATTTACAATTAATTACACATTTATATTATATAATATGTTAATATGATATTTTATGGTTTGTTTGATTTTATCAACTAACAAACAATAGAGTACATATTAATTATATTGTTAATATGATAACATATTATTGTTATTTGTAATATATAATTGATATATTTGACCCTGTATTCCCATTCATAAGCAGTTAACGTATAAGATCATTAACGAAGAAAACTATGAAACGCAACATTTTTGTGAGCATATTTATTTATGCCTTATTATGTATCAGCTCAATAGGAAATGCTCAAATTGCCTGTAACCAAAGTCAAGTAAATATTACCTGTGGAGGTAATAATAATGGTGCAGCAAACGTGGAACCTACTGGAGGTGTAGCACCATATGATTATAGTTGGAGTCATAATGCAGGATTAAATGCTCCGATGGCTTTCCCTATTAGTGCAGGAAATTACACGGTGACTATCACAGATAGTGCTGGATCAAGTACAACATGTGATTTTGTTTTGGAAGCACCAGATTTGATAGAGATAAACAACATTGAAGAAACTAATCCTAGTTGTGGACTGGATAATGGTATTTTAGAAATATTTGCAACACCTAAAGACTCTGATCCTAATAGTACAAACTTGATGTATAGCATTGATGGTGGACAAACATTCCAAGAGAGTAATTTATTTACAGGTTTGCCAGCAGCTGATTACTTAGTCATTGTCTTAGACGGTGATTTTTGTTTTGCTTCAGAAAGCCCACAATTAGTCGGTACGCCTCCTTTAGAATTTGTCATCGTACCAGAGTGTGACATTGCAGGTGGTAATATAAACGTGGACTTAACGGTAACTGGTGGTACACCCGATTACGATTATAACTGGGAAGGTCCTGGAGGAACATATATTACGCGTAACTTAGTAAATGTACCACAAGGAACGTATAACTTAACAGTTACCGATCGAGTAGGTTGCGAAAATTATGGTTCTGTGAGTTTATCCAACTGTTGCTCAGGCATGAGTTTTTGTGCTGCAGATGTGAGCCATTCTGGTTGTGCAGGCGAGAATACAGGTTCGATTGTTATGGATCCTTCAGGAGGCTTATCACCTTATGAATATACTTGGTCTCATGATAGTTCATTAATGGGGAACACAGCGAATAACCTAGGAGCTGGTCTCTATATGGTGACTATAGTGGATGCTAATGGATGTGAATCTATTTGTGATTATACCATAACAGAAACTGGAGCAGATATCATAGAAAATATAATTATAAATAACGCTTCTTGTGGATTAGCAGATGGCTCGATAGAAATTATTGCTTCTTCCCCAGGTACAGGTTCTGGTACTTGTGATTTGCAGTACAGTTTTGATGGAGGACTAAGTTTTGGAGATGATAATACATTAAACACACTGACTTCAGGCAATTATGACTTAGTGGTGAGTTGTGGACAATGTAGCGAAAGTGCTACTGTGCTTGTAGGTAGTACTTCTGGTGTCCACATTATGAGTATAAATCCTTATTGCATAATGGATGGTTCGATCAGCATAGATGTAAACATAACTATGGGAACTCCACCTTTTTCTTTTAGCTGGTTAGGGCCCGATGGTTTTAGCTCGTCGGAAGAAGACCTTATGGGTGTGCCTCCAGGTGAGTATTTTTTAAACGTTCAAGATGCAAATGGTTGTGAGGCAAGTGCTTCTACAAGTTTGTATACTCCAAGTATCGATGATGTAGAAGTAGAAGGTTTTACTTGTGCAGGAAATGATGGTGAAATTAATATCATAGCTGATTATCCTTCTACAGGTTCTGGATCATGTGATTTAGCCTACAGTATTAATGGAGGAGCTGATTACCAAGCCAGTCCAACATTCAAAAACCTAAACCCAGGGACTTTCAACATATCCGTCAGAGGATGTGAAAATTGTGTCGCGGAAACTGAAATCACTGTTGATTATCCATATTGTGTGGGATCAGTAGGTGACTTTGTATGGAATGATGTGGATGGTGATGGAATTCAAGACCCAGGAGAGATGGGTATACCTAATGTGCGTGTGGAACTCCGAGATTGTTTTGGAGTATTGATTGCAGTGCGTTATACAGATGGTTCAGGATTTTACGAATTTGAAACCGTAAATGCTGGAGAGTATTATGTGCAGTTTTATTTCGATAGCGATTATTTGGTGTCTGAAGCAAATCAAGGAGGAAATGACAACTTAGATAGTGATGTTGGCGATTTTAATGGACCTAACACAACACAAAAATTCAATGTTCAAGCAGATGAAAATGTAGACAATGTTGACTTAGGTTTATATAACTGTGTAAAGATTGGCGAAAGTGTTTGGTTTGATACCAATGGAAATGATATTCAAGATGATAATGAAAATGGAATAAATGGCTTAAAGGTATTGTTATACAGATGGATCGATGGTGACGCTATTCTTTGGGATTATACCTATACTAGCCATAAACCAGGTACGGCCTCAGATGATGGTTACTACCAATTCTGTGTGCCTCCAGGTAATTATTATATCAATTTTGATATGACGATCCCATCATTAGTTCGAGTAGTGCCTCATGTTGGTTCAGAGGCAACAGATAGTGACATTGATGGATCTAACGGACAAGGAACTACTGGAACTTTTTCAGTGACGGCAGGTAATGATCGATTAGATATTGGTGCTGGTTATTATGGACAAGCAACTCTAGGTGATCGAGTTTGGGTTGATCAGAATAATGATGGTATCCGGGATCTAAACGAACCAAGAATGGGAGGCGTGAAAGTACAAGCATTTAATGTAAACTCACAACGATTAATTCGTACGACTTTTACCAATGCAAACGGTGAATATGTTATTGATGATTTGGCTAAGGACAATTATTACATCAAAGTAACACCACCTTCAGGATACACATTTACTTCTGCTAATGTCGGTGATGAAGAAACAGATAGCGACATTGACCACTCTAATGGAGCAAACACTACAAAAATCATTTCTACGGAGCCGGGCGAACATTTACCTAATATTGATGCTGGTTTGCGATTTACTGTGTTACCATTAGCTTTAAGTCACTTTAATGGAGAACATGTAGATGGAGTAAATAAAATTTCTTGGTCCATTTTGGACGAATCCAATTTGTCTAACTATCAGTTGCTGAGAATGGACGAATGGTCTGGTACCTTTGAAATCATCGCCGAAATGAACGCGAATCAAGTTACTAATTACAGCTACAATGATGACGAAATAGAAGCTAATGCAGGATATTATTACCAATTAAATGCCCTCGATAACAATCAGGAATCTACATTGAGTGAGATTATTTATGTAAAAACTCCGAGTCTCGAAAATGTTGAAAATGATTTAATTTTTACCATGTATCCTAATCCAGCGTCCTCATACGTAATCTTAAATGTGGACACTGAAACCATAGAAGGCGCTTATGAAGTTTCACTATCGAATGCTGCTGGTAAGCAAATGGCTATTCAAAGCATTTCGACAGGAAACCAAGTACACATCGATTTAGCCCATCTGATACCTGGAGTGTATCAAATGACCCTGACATCAGGGACAAAAACAGGGACTAAAAAATTAATTCACATTAAGTAAATATACTTAGAAACATAAATGAGCCACTCAAATGTTGAGTGGCTTTTTTTGTAATATATTAAATCTCTACACGTTTTAGTTTGAGCCATGAAATTTCGAGTATCCTTTAAGTTTTTATTTTGTTCAATGTTGGTTCTCTTATTGAGTGCTTGTAATCGTAAATATCAAGCATTGCCATCACTAAATGATTTGCCTCTTATGAAAATGGAAAACCAAGCTCGCTCTAATATCTTTATCGAAGGTTCTATTAATCGAGCAAATTTGACCCGATTTGTTAATGAGGCCATCGATGACTTTCTGAAGAAGCAAAGTGCCATAAAAGTGGAAGGTTTTGATGTGTCATTAAGCAGGTATGATGAAGTGAATGTAGGGCTAACCGGAAAAACAATCACCAGTAAACTCCCCTTTAACTTGACCATCTCTAAGGATATAGTTATAGGTAAAATCACGGCTAAAGGAGCTATTCAACTATTTCTTAGTTCAGAAATAAACATTGATGATTATTGGAATTTAGAAACAAAGACAAAGGTATTAGAATACGAGTGGCTTGAGCCATTAAAATTAATATCAGGTTTTGGTATTTCTTTGGAGTCCATGGCTGACAATGTCTTGTCATCAAGTATAGAAAAAATTACGACAGAGATAGATCGACAAATTAAAGCCAATGTTTCCTTACCCGATCTAATTCGTGCGAATATTAAACATATTGAAGGTCCTTTTGTTCTTCCAGGTGTTACCAATGAGCAACTTAGTATTGCTTGGTCAGGCTTTACAGTAGAACCCATAAGCAACTCGTTAGGCAATATAGATTTTAGCATTGGCGCAGATGCATCACTCGCCTTAGATAATAGACTTGAAAAATCCAGTATGCATCCGATACCTGCAATGAAATGGCACACAAGCAATGAGATCAAGCATACGTTGGTGTGTTTGCCTTTGTCAATGTCAGTAGATAGTTTAAACTTATTAGTCAGTAAGGAGTTAGTGGGCAAAGAACTTAAACAAGCGGATAGAACTATTAAGATCGAACAAGTTGATATTGCCGAATCAGCATCTATTTTATCCTTAAAAGCATTGCTTTCTGGCGATTATGATGGGACATTGGATGTTAAATGCAGGCCTATTTACAATGCTGAAGCAAACAAATTTTTACTCAATGAGTTAGATCTTCAATTTAAGTCTCCCAATAAATTAAAACAAATAGGTTTAAACTTATTTAAAGGAAGAATAAAGCGAGAAATTGAAGAAAGCGTTTTATTGGAGTTGGAAAACATTAGACAAATGATCAAACCGTCTATTGACCAAGAATTAGATCGCTTGTTACAGCAAAATGGTATAAAAATCAAGCTTGATTTAGATAAAATTCAGTTGGCTAATTTTGACATAAAAAACCAAGCAGTCAATGCTTTGATTTTGGTAGAAGGAGGTTTAAAAGTCCACATCGATGATTTATCTAAACTCCTCAGTCCTCCATCAAAATCGAAGGCGAACTAAGTTTTTCAATGTTTTAGCTAGTCACACCATTCTAAAAAACTATTTTTGCGGTCTTACTGCAGTGTTTTTGGCAGAATTTTAAGATCAAAAATAGATAGATCATGTTCAAATATTTTCTAGGGCAAAGTCCCAAATGGTTTAAGCTCACCATGATAGGGTTTTTAATATTCAATGTATTTTCTTATTTCATTTTAGGTCCGATGATTACATCGTGGCTATTTATACTTGAATTTATCTTTACCTTGGCGATGGCTTTAAAGTGCTACCCTTTGCAATCTGGTGGTCTTTTAGCCATACAAGTATTGATACTTAACTTGACTTCTCCCGAACATGCATATCACGAAATAGAAGCCAATCTTGAAGTTATCTTGCTATTGGTATTTATGGTAGCAGGTATCTATTTTATGAAGCCTTTGCTCATGTTTATATTCAGCAAAGTATTTACAAAAATAAGATCGAAATTAGCCATTTCATTATTGTTTGTGTTTTTATCAGCTGTTCTTTCTGCCTTTCTTGATGCATTAACGGTAACAGCTGTTTTAATTAGTGTGGCGGTAGGATTTTATGGGGTTTACCACAAAATTCACTCCGGGTCAAAAGACTATGATGGTAGTGGGACAAAAGATAAAAAAGAGTTAAGTGGTGAAACTTTAGAGCAATTTAGAAGTTTCTTGAGAAGCTTGGTGATGCATGGAGTAGTAGGTACAGCACTAGGTGGTGTTTGCACCTTAGTAGGAGAGCCACAAAACTTGTTGATTGGTCAAAAAATGGGTTGGGATTTTATTGAGTTCTTTTTAAAGATGGCGCCAATAACTGTACCTGTTTTATTCCTTGGATTATTGACTACGGTTATTCTGGAAGTTACAGGAACCTTTGGCTTTGGGGCTAAATTGCCCGAAGTGGCTAGGAATATCATCGAGAATTATACAAAGGAAGAAGATGCTAATCGATCTGAAAAAGAAAAGTATGGATTAATTGTGCAAGCAGTATCTGCGATTCTTTTAATTATAGGATTAGCCATGCACCTTGCGCCGGTAGGATTAATAGGTCTAGCTTTAATCATTATCCAAACCGCTTTTATGGGTATTACTGACGAGCATAGTCTTGGAAAAGCTTTTGAGGAGGCATTACCATTTACAGGATTGTTGGTTGTGTTTTTTGTCATAGTTGCGATGATTCATGAGCAGCATTTATTTTCGCCAATCATCGATTGGGCTTTAGCAAAAGATCCTTCACAACAGCCTATGATTTTTTACTTAGCGAATGGTATTCTTTCCATGATCAGTGATAATGTTTTTGTGGCTACTGTTTATATTGGTGAAGTGAAGTCCGTATTTGATGCTGGAGAGATTACTCGAGAACAATTTGAGAAATTAGCTATTGCCATAAATACAGGGACGAATTTGCCAAGTGTAGCAACACCTAATGGACAAGCAGCGTTTTTATTCTTATTAACCTCAGCTTTAGCACCTTTAATCAATTTATCATACATGAAAATGGTTAAAATGGCTTTTCCTTACACGATAGTATTAGGAACAGCAGGACTTATATTTTTAATTATGAATACCTAATACAAACGACATTGGACAATCCATAAATCTTAATGGTTTAGATTGTTATGCTTGTATAATTATGGCTAAAATTGCGAATATAGACTTAGGAGATTTTCCTTTACTACTGGCACCCATGGAGGATGTAAGTGACCCGCCTTTTAGAGCTTTGTGTAAAAAGCAAGGTTGCGACATGATGTACACAGAATTTATTTCTGTGGAAGGACTGATAAGGGATGCCTACAAGAGCGTAGAGAAACTGGATATTTACGACGAAGAAAGACCCATAGGTATTCAGATATTTGGTGCTGAAATAGATTCGATGAGGAAAGCCGCAGAAATTGTAGAAGCTGCTCAACCTGAAGTCCTTGATATAAATTTTGGTTGCCCAGTAAAGAAAGTGGTGTGTAAAATGGCGGGTGCAGGTATACTTCAGGATATTCCAAGAATGGTAAAACTTACGGAAGAAATTGTTAAGTCCACCAATCTTCCTGTAACGGTAAAAACCAGACTTGGCTGGGACGACAACACTATTTTTATTGAGGATGTTGCGGAACGTTTACAGGATGTAGGTATCCAAGCATTGAGCATTCACGGAAGAACCAGGAAGCAGATGTATAAAGGGCAAGCGGATTGGACGAAGATTGGAAAAATCAAAGAGAACCCAAGAATACATATTCCTATTTTCGGAAACGGAGATATCGACTCTCCACAGAAAGCGGTAGAGTATAAGAATAGATATGGTGTAGACGGAGTGATGATCGGTCGAGCTTCGATCGGGTACCCATGGGTATTTAGAGAGATTAAACATTATGTAGCCACTGGCGAAATTTTGGATCCACCTACACTGGATGAAAGGGTAGATATGGCAAAACAACATTTGACACATTCATTAGAATGGAAAAACGAACGATTAGGTGTTCTAGAGATGAGAAGACATTATACCAATTATTTTAGAGGTCTACCGAATATAAAACACTTCAGGTCGAAATTAGTGACTTCGCTAGTTCCTGACGAAATTTTTGAAACATTAGAGTTAATTCGTACCACCTATCAGGGACATCCAATGGCTTGCTAAACTCATGCAAACAATTAAGTATAGTCATAACGAACAATCTATAATAGATGCGCTTTGCCTTGCTGCAGAGAAGCTACAATTAGAAGCTTTTTTAGTGGGAGGCTTTGTAAGAGATAAATTATTAGCTAGGCCTACTAATGATATAGACGTGGTTTGTGTGGGCAATGGTATTGAGTTTGCCAAAGCCTTTAGCCAAACTTTGCATGGCCATCAGAATATTAATGTTTTTCCGAATTTTGGTACAGCTCAAGTAGTGTGCAAAGATTATGAAGTCGAGTTTGTCGGTGCAAGGAAAGAATCTTATCGTAGAGATTCCCGCAAACCCATTGTAGAAAATGGTACACTGGATGATGATCAAAAAAGAAGAGATTTTACTATAAACGCCTTAGCCATTAGCTTAAGCGGTGAAAATAAAGGACAGCTGGTAGATCCTTTTAACGGAGTCCAAGATCTGAAGCAAAAAAGGATAGTCACTCCTTTGACTCCAGATAAAACCTTTTCTGACGACCCATTACGCATGCTAAGAGCTATCCGTTTTGCCAGTCAACTCCATTTTGAGATTGATGCTGAAACCTTACAGAGCATTCGTGCACAAAGAGCACGCATCGATATTATATCTGCCGAACGTATTATCTCAGAACTTACCAAAATAATGCAATCGAGTGTGCCTTCGATTGGCTTTAAATATTTATATGATACGGGTTTATTGGCTATTATTTTACCTACCATCCATGCGCTTCATGGAGTAGAAGTTAGAAACGGCATTGGACATAAAGATAATTTCTATCATACTATAAAAGTACTCGACAATGTTGCAGAAATGAGCGATAATATATGGCTTAGATGGGCTGCATTGTTTCATGATGTGGGTAAACCAAAATCTAAACGTTTCGATGAAAAAATAGGTTGGACTTTTCATGGTCATGACATGATAGGAGCTAACATGGTTAAAAAAATCTTTAAACGGCTGAAGTTGCCATTAGATCATCGAATGCATTACGTGGCTAAAATGGTACGCTTGCACTTAAGACCTATTTCATTAACTAAGACAGATATAACGGATTCGGCTGTCCGTAGGATGATTTTTGAAAGTGGAGACGATATCGACGATTTAATGGTGCTCTGCCGTGCAGATATTACTTCGAAGAATGAATTTAAAGTCAAGCGATATCAAAAAAATTACGATATATTATTAAAAAAGATCGAAGAAATCGAAGAGAAAGACCGATTGCGAAACTGGCAACCACCTATCTCTGGTGAGGAAATTATGCAATCGTTTAAGCTTAAACCTTCACGGATGGTGGGCACGATTAAGCTAGCGATAAGAGAAGCAATCCTCAATGGTGATATCCAAAATAATTATGAAGATGCAAGGCGTTTTATGATAAAAACAGGCCAATTACATGGGCTAGAATACGTACAATAAGCTATAGTTATACCTAATTATAGTTGTTTTCGTGAGTCGATATTATCCCTTTTAAATTGTATAAAATCTTACATATGTTAAAACATGGAATGTGTAAGTATATTTAAATCAGTTGCATAAAAATTTTTTATTTGATTATATTCAAATAAATCATTTTAAACATCCCATTCATAAAATTTCCATTGTATCATTTAATTTTGAAGCTTGAAGGCGGTTTCAGATTAAGTTTCAACCAAATCATCCCCAAAAAACTTATCGAAGGATAAGTCTGGAGATAGCCGTCTTCATTTTCTTTGTCTCCAAATTTTTTCTCAGTCCATAAATGATTATTTTCAAGTTCACTATACATAAGTGCACATGCAAATGCTATCGAGTCTTGATTGGGCTATAATCATTGGGTTTTTACTTTTTTCTTTAGGTATAGGTGTCTACTCTAGTCGTACATCGGGTACAAGTGCCAAAGAGTTCTTTCTTTCTGGCCAAAACATGCCATGGTGGATGCTGGGCATTTCCATGGTGGCGACAACTTTTTCAGCAGACACACCTAATTTAGTAACGGATATTGTACGCCAAAACGGTATTTCTGGCAACTGGGTTTGGTGGGCATTTTTGCTAACTGGAATGTTGACTGTTTTTATTTATGCTCGCTTGTGGCGACGATCAGGTGTATTAACGGATTTGGAGTTTTACGAACTGAGATATAGTGGGAAGGCGGCTTCTTTTTTACGGGGGTTTAGAGCATTCTATTTAGGTGTGGTTTTTAATGTTTTGGTAATGGCAACGGTTTGCTTGGCTGCTATAAAAATTGGCGCTATAATGTTGGGTTTTACACCTTTGCAAACCATATTAATAGCCTCGATTGTGACTGTGTTTTATTCTTCTTTAGGAGGCTTAAGAGGCATTATATTTACCGATATTTTTCAGTTTGCTTTAGCGATGATAGGAACAATAGGTGCAGCCTATTTTGTAGTCAACATGCCAGAAATAAATGGTTTGTCCAATTTGTTTGCCCACGAAGCTGTTTCAGGAAAGTTAAACATCGTTCCTAATATGGCTGAGGGAGAATTGTGGTTAAGTTTACTTATAATCCCTTTGGCTGTCCAATGGTGGGCTTCTTATTATCCAGGTGCTGAACCTGGAGGAGGAGGCTACATAGCTCAGCGAATGCTTGCTGCAAAAAATGAGGATCATGCGGTTGCTGCAACTTTCCTTTTTAATATTGCCCATTATGCATTGAGGCCTTGGCCATGGATTATAATAGCTTTAGCTTCGCTTATCTTATTTCCATCTATTACATCTATACAATCTGCATTTCCGCACGTTGATTCAAGTCTAATTAAAGATGATATTGCTTATCCCGCTATGTTAACGTATTTGCCTAAAGGTCTGATTGGTATTGTATTAGCTTCACTTATTGCAGCCTTTATGTCTACCTTATCTACTCATTTAAATTGGGGCGCTTCTTATTTAACCCACGATTTATATAAGCGATTTATCAGACCAGAAGCTAATGAAAAGCAATTAGTCACTTTTGGTAGAATAAGTACTGGTATCCTTATGGCTTTAGCCATGATTGTAGCTCTGTTTTTAGAAAATGCCAAAGCCGCTTTTGACATAGTAGTGTTAGTCGGGGCGGGTACTGGTTTAATCTTTATTTTGCGATGGTTTTGGTGGCGTATTAATGCTTACAGTGAGATTTCAGCCATGATATCATCTTTTGTGGTGGCAGTTTTACTTTTAGAATATTTTGAAGCCTTTGCTGCCTGGCATTTGATTATTAATGTAGTTCTGACATCTGTAGTTTGGCTTGTGGTCACTTATTTGACAAGACCTACTGTGGAAACCGTTTTGGTACATTTTTACCAAAAGATTAAACCGGATCGTTTAGGTTGGAAGCCTATTGCTGATAAAAGCTCAATGCCTGAGAAGGCTAGGGGAGGCCGCAGTATTCGCTTAGGGATTATGTGTATGATTTTGGGCAGTATCCTAGTTTATTCAGCTTTATTTTTTATGGGTTATTTACTGATGGCACAATGGTTTTATTTCGTCTTGTTTGTTGTCGTCTTTTTAATATCTGCTTTTTTACTTAAACGCACTTGGTCGGCATTGAATCGTTAATTTTATTGTCCAATGTCGAGATTTATTCAGCAAGGAATTTTAATCATGTGGCAGGCACCACAATGTATATTAGCTTGGATAATAGTATTCTTTTTGTGGGTCGTAAAATCACTGCATAAAGTAGAGCCATTTTATAAGGCTTATGTTGTAGATGGGGCGATTAAGGGAGGCGCATTTACACTCGGTCCGTATATATTTGGTCCGAAAGGATTTAGATCGACTGGCCGTGACCACTTACTAGTACATGAATATGGACATACATTGCAGAGCATAATACTGGGACCGTTTTATTTATTGGTAATAGGCTTACCGAGTATTCTTTCAGCAGCTATATGGCCTAAACAGCATAATTATAGATGGTTTGAAGTGTGGGCCAATCATTTGTCTGTAGGTTTTGGAAAAAGGTATTTGGATGATTTTGAATCTGATTCTTTTGTTTTTGCTCATGTATCCAGCAGTTACCAAAATCCAAGGAATAAAGGATATAATCGCAGTAGTAATCCGCTTACTGTAGCGTTTAAATGGTTTGATGCGTTGTTGCTTATTCCGAGTTTTCTATTGGTTTATATTTGTTACCTCTTAATAATTTGACTTAATTTTTAATTGCTTAATTGTTATTTTCTGTTTGGGTTTTTTATTAAGAAAATGAACTCAAGCGATTAAAGCATGTACAGTTATTTATTAGTCCTTGCATAAAGAAAAATTGATGATTTTATAGGTAATTATGCACATCATTGGCCCTATGGCGTTTAAAATCAGGACATAATATTCAGATGTATTTTCATGGACAAAAAATAATTGCGATTATCTTGTGACTTCTGCAAAAAGCTTAGAAATTAAAAACGTTGATGATAAAAAAAGTAATTTTCTTGTGTTTTATAATTGGATCCTTAAACTCATGTGGGGTGAATACTAAGGAAAATACCAAACCAAAAAGTGCTGAAATAATCGAAAATCCCACCAATAAAGTTCTATTAAGTTCTGAAATCCAATGGGAGAAATTAAATCCTGCGCGAGGCAATAAAAGCCCACAAGCAGGGACGATTTGGGGAGATAGAAAAGCAAATGTGCCTACTGGTTTTCTAGCAAAATTTGTAGATGGATTCTCATCGCCTCCACACATACATAATGTAACTTATAGGGCAGTAGTGATTAAAGGATTGGTTCACAATGACGACCCAAACGCTGAAAACATGTGGATGAAACCTGGTTCTTTCTGGACACAGCCCTTAGGAGAATCACATATCACTTCGGCCAAAGGAGCGGAAAACATTGCATTAGTTGAAATAGACAATGGGCCCTATTTAGTAAAACCTCCAAGTGAAGCCTTTGAGAATGAAGAAAAACCGATAAATATCGAGGCCTCCAATATAATTTGGTTGGATCACGAAAAGACTTCTTGGCTTGAATCTAAAAGTAAAGCTGAAATGAGTTTCTTATTAGAAAGTAACGGAGAAAGAAGTTTATTTATTAAATTGCCAAAAGGATATAAAGGAGAAATTCAAACATTTGGAAGCGTTTTGCACGCTGTTATCATTAAGGGCGAATTAATCTATACTATGCCTCAGAATGAAGCATTAAAAACTTTAGATATTGGAAGTTATTTTAGTTCGACAGCTAAAGCTATACATTCCATTTCAAATGAATCCGAAATGGAGACTATTCTGTACATTAGAACAAACGGTGACATAAAAGTAAAATAATGCTAATGGCAAACGAACTAGCTCTAGCTTAATCATGCACAATATTAATTCTAATTAATTAAAACGATAATGTGTAAAGGGTACAATCTGAATTAATGAAGTACTGTTTATAAGCGAAAAAGAACAAACAACAATACTAGATAGCAATTTGCCTTGATAATTGTGAGATAGAGTTCCCAGTTTAGTTTAAATATGGTTTTATTTTTTCGACCATAATGTTTGCAGGTAGTCGTTCATTTGCGTAATCAATCATGACTTTTATTAGATCGTCAGTGAGCAACTCGTTAAAGCCAAGTCTAAAACCATACATTCTTGCCTTGGCAATTTCTTCTGGAGTGATTACACGATCGGCACGCATCATAAAGAGAATATAGTAAAAGGTAATCATTCTACTTTGTTCGTCACGAGGAGTATCAAAAACATAAGATTGGTAATTTTTACGTACTTCTTCTATTTCTGGTTCGATCATACCTAGTTCTTTGGCTACGTATTGTATGTAACTCTCTTCTCTACTATGAAATTCTTGGTCACTGGCCATGACTTTGAATAAATAAGCTAATATCTCTTTAGGATTCATTGTATAGACTTTCTATTTCTTTATTATAATCGTTTAACCACTGATGGCGAACAATCTTTAGTGTTGTAGACAATTGTCCATTGTCAATACTTGGTTCTATGTCTGTAATGTGGAATTTTTTATCCGTTGATGAGTGGCTAAAGTATCATTTATTATTTGAATTTCCGATGATATTTTTTCTTTCACTTTGATATTGAGTATCATATATTTATCGCTCGTCCAATGTATTTCCTCTGCCAAAGACCATTGTTTAAGTGCATAAAAATCTGGGTAAATGATGGCACTCAAGAATGGTCGCTGAAAACCGATGAGTAATAACTGATCAATAAATATCGATTCTGTAAATCTTGTTGTGAGTAATGAAGGAGCAATGTATTTCCCAGTTGAGGTTTTAAATAAATCTTTTTTACGATCAGTGATTTGAAGAAATCTACCGTGGATTATACGCCCAACATCTCCAGTATTTAACCATCCGTCTTCACTCAATACCCGCTGTGTTTCAATAGGCTTTTTATAATAGCCTTTCATAATGCTGGGACCCTTGATGAAAATATCGCCTTCTCCTTCGGCATTTGTATTCACTAATTTTACTTTGACACTTGCCAATGGTATACCCACAGTTCCATAGCGATTAAGTCCTGGTGACATCCGATTAACTGTAACAACTGGTGATGCCTCTGTTAATCCATATCCTTCTCTAATCGGTACACCTGCAGCCGAAAAAAGTCGAGATAGTCTTGGGTTTAAATAAGCAGCTCCTACGATGATAGCTCTTACTTGTCCGCCAATTTGTTTTCTGAATTTGCGGAAAATGACTTTCCTAATTAGAAATAATTTTAACCACCTTATAGGATGATATATTTTCTTAGATCTATATTTTGCTCCTTCCTTTATGGCCCAATGCCAAGTCTTTTGAATAAGTATATTTTTGGTGCTTAACTCAGCTTGTACTTTGTCATACATTTTTTCAATTATACGTGGTACGGCGGAAAAGATATGGGCTTTTACATTTTGTAAAGCCATAGGCACATGATCATGCTTTTCTGGCATATGTATTTCTGTACCAGTAGTCAAATAGACTAAAATTAATGTTCGTTCAAAAGCATGACTATAGGGCAAGAAACTCAACACTCGACTGGTCGCATCTAAAGGTAATAATTGGGATAATGATGCTACATTACTGATTAAATTACGATGACTTAGCATCACTCCTTTAGGGTTTCCAGTAGTGCCTGATGTATAGATTATAGTAGATATTTGCTCTTGGTCAAATGATTCGGATGGGCTAGCCATTTTTAAAGGACCCTTTACTTTTCTGGGAAAATCACTCAGATAAAAGGTCTCAACATTGGCCCATAAATCTTGATTATAATGCTCTTTTAAAGATTTGTTATTAAAGAAAATATATGTTGCATTAGTTTCTGCAAGGATATGTTTTAATTGGGACTCTCCAGTAGTGCTATGAATAAGTACTGAGATCATTCCTAAACTTTGAATGGCCATATCTAAGAGTAAGGCATGACTATTTGCAAGCTGTGGCATAATTAAGATCAAGTCTCCTTTCTTCAAGTTTTGATCAAGTAGAAACCCTTGAAAGTATGCAATCAAATGGCTTGCTTCCTTATAGTTGAAGCTATCCCATTGGTCTTTGTGATAGCTGTATAGAAATGGCTTTGTGCCACCTTGATCTATTTGGTGTTTTATGATGTCAAAGGTGCATTGGAAACTCATGCCACTAAAAGCTTTTGGATGGAAGGCTCCTCTGTGCTGGCTTCTTCAAGCAAATCATAGATGATTTCGTGGTATTCGGGGAAATCGGGTAGGTTGTTGTGACCAGCACCATGGATTTCGTGTAATTGTATCGAGTTTACCAGTTCTTTTAATTGTAGACTATGGTTAAAAGGTATAAGTCTATCTTTATTTCCATGAATAATATGAATAGGAGCTTCTACTTTCTTTATAAATCTATCTGTTCTGATTTGATATCTAAGTAGAAATCTTAGGGGAATCCAAAATCCCCAACGTTTTATATTATGATAAAATGAATAATAGGGTGAATCTAGAATTAACATCTTAGGATTATTCCATGAAGCTATTCTTGTGGCAATCCCTGAACCCAAAGAGCGACCATAGATGATCATGTCTTCTTCTTTATAACGCTTAAGCAGCCACCGATAGATTTGTTGACCATCATTGTAAAGTCTTGCCTCTGTACGTTTGCCTTTGGATTTGCCAAAACCACGGTAATCCATCATAAAAAAATCATAACCATTACCTATGAAGTCTTTCGCAAATTTAGCCCATCCTTTGATGGAGCGAGAATTGCCTTTAAAGTAAAAAATGATCCCTCTACTATTAGGAACTGTAAAGAGTATACTGTTAATACTTCCACCATCTTCCATTTCGAAGGTCTTCTCTTCGAAATCGAAGGGATATTTAAAAGTAAAATTTGAAGGAAGGATTTCTGGTCTGAAGAAATACCAATGTTGGGTGAAGTAGAAAAAAACGCAAATGAATATATAAATGGCCACAAGTGTAAATACGATGGGCAGCATAAATTATGGTGTTAATCTTTCCTAATATAGGAAATTATTGCAAGATTTCGTTGAGTTTATTTCTGTATGCAGGTGTCGTACTTAAATTTCGATGCGTTCCTCCTTTGATGAGTGTGAAAGAATCATCGGCTTTAAGTAATGGGATGAGCTTCTGAGCTTCAGAAAGGGGAGTGATGCGATCCTTGTCTCCTTGTAAAATATGGATTGGTGTATTAATATTTTGTATGTACTTGTGGTTTGGAAAAGATACATCATTAGATGGATAATAAAATCTAGCAGGGAAAAACCGTTTCTTTACGAGTGTAGGCATATCATAAAAGGTAGTTTCTAAAATGGTCATATCGGATCTAAATTGTGTGCTAGCATATAAAGCTACAGCACTACCCAATGATCTGCCATAAATAATGGTTTTATTGTACGATTGCTCTTGTAGCCATGCTAAACTGGCTTTAGCCGTCGAGTAAAATCCTTGTTCGCTGGGTTTCCCTTCACTCTTTCCATAACCAGGGTAGTCGACCACAAGTACATCATATCCATATTTGGTCAGACGATCAGCTTCTTTTGACCACCGTTCTAGATTTCCTGCATTTCCATGATAATAGATAATAATACCTTTCTTCTGATCTTGATTGCTGCTTAATAATAAGCTATGCACTCTTTGATTTGAATCAAGGTCTAACCATATTTCTTGATATTGGAGCGAATCATCAAACTGGTGATTAATATCGAGGGGTTTATTCTGAAAAACAAATAAATGCAACATAGATGGAAATATACATAAGATCGCAGGAATCATAATGATTAAAAGTATGGGTAAATATTTGATGCTGATTTTCCTCACGGAAAGTTACTGGTCTTTATAAGTTCATAATTTCCATCTGCATCACCAATTATAAAGAGCCCTTCTATATGATCGTGTGCCTCGACTAGTTTTTTTGCTTTCTCTAATCCCATCACCATAGCGGCGGTTGCATAGGCATCGGCCATTGAGCAGTGGTCTGCAATGATGGATACGGATAATAATTCATTCTGACTAGGATAACCATTGATCGGACTAATTTCATGGCCATACTTTTGTCCATTTACTTCATAGAAATTTCTGTAATTTCCAGAGGAAGCTAAGGCTTTATTTTGCATAGGCACAATGTATTCGAAATCATTAAATTGGGCGTTTGGGTCTGGGGTATTTATGCCTATTTTCCAAGCTAAACCTTGCGGATTGTTGCCGATTGTTCTCGTTTCACCTCCAATTTCCACTAGTGCGTGTTTGACTTGCTTTTCCATTAAATATTGTAGTAGAATGTCGACTGCATAGCCTTTTGCGGAGGCACTAAAATCCAATTCGAAATCCGGCTGGGACTTTAAATAATGGATTGAATCTTTATTGCTTTGTATTTGCAATTTTTCGAAACCTACAAAAGTGAGTATTTCCTTTATTTTGGCGGAATCCACTTGAGTGATAGCCTTCTTTGGAGTGTAGCCAAATCCCCAATAATTAACTAAAGGCATACAGCTAGGATCGAAGTATCGATCAGTCTCAGTAAACAGAGATGCAGCAGTTGCCACATTTTTGTAAAAATGATAATCAATGCTCATTTTTTCTGTGGACTCTACAGTCTGGGATTGCGGATTACTAATGCTTAGACCTTTCGAGGACTGATTAAACTGACTTACTAAAGACTGAGGAATGTAGGTGGAGACCGCCTGATTAATGTCCTTTAATAATAGGTCTATGCGTGCTTGCTGAGGTTCATTTCCGCCAATAAAGGTGATATGGTAGCTGGTGCCCATCGTTTTACCAGACCATTTGGTAATTGTTTTTGATGGATTATTTGTACCTGATTTGCAGGCAGAAAGAAAGCAAATCATAAAGCACCAAAATATGGTTTTAATTAAGGGTTTTGCATACATATTGCAAAGGTAGGATTAGATATGTATTTGTCGAGTTATTCGATAAAAAATGGACAATTTCTGACCTTTCAGAAATCATCCATTTGCCTTTAGGAATAACAAAACCAAAGTCAATAAATGCAATTGACTTAAACACTTATATATATTTGAACAGCATTCAGATATCCTAGAAAATAAAATGTTGCACTTTATATTTTAAGAGTCTGTATACCATTAAGTGTCATCAGCACATAGAATGTGACCACTTGTATTCATTTATTTTGAAAAAAAAGCAAAAAAAAAAGCTGCCAAATGTTGACAGCTTTTAAATTTTTGTGCGGCATTGGACCTAATCAAACAAACCTTCGTAGTTGTTGTCTTCTAACTCATTCATTTGTTTGTCCATCGCTTTATTATCTAGCTCTAGAATGTCATCTGTGGTTTCTGCGCCACCGAGCAACATTAAGGTGGATTTCTTTTCGTATTCTTCGAGCATTTTTAAACCTTTTTCCTCGAATACACCATTCTGAAGATCTATGGAATTCATAAATTCTGAACTCATTTCCATAAACTGCTCCATTTCGCCTACTTTATTAGCTACATCTTCAGCAATTCCTTCCATTGCTTGATCAAATAATGCTCGCTTGTCCGGGTCACCTTTGATGACGCTCATGGCTGATTTCATGGCCGAGTGCGAAGCTCTCATCGCTTTACGCTCTTGCTCCTTTACGCGCACTTGATCTTTTGTATCTTCTAATAAGATCTCTGAATTAGAGTGCATTTTAGTTAAAACTCTGTAGAGGACTGACATTTTGTTATGTAGCGCTACATATTTTCCATTAGACTCTTTTAATCTTGCCGCTTTTCTGGATGAAAGAACTAATTGTTTTTCATCACCCATCTTCTTAGCCTGTCTAGCGATAGACATATTTTTATCTATGTCTTCGTTGTTTTTCTTTACTATGTTTTTTAAACCCCTCATTTGTCCTTTTAGACCACCAATTTGCTTAGACATTTTTTTGAGGTTGTCTTCTAAATCAGAAACGTAGTTTTTAAGAATCCCTACTGGGTCTATAGTTACAAAGATTCCAGTGATCCATCGCATAAAGCTTTGGTACATGTAAGAAACTAAGGCTCTTGTTTTGGGGCTAATTGCAATATAAATGACTACAGCTAAAACACCCAAAGCAGCTATAAGGCCGGCTGTTGTTAATAGAAAGCTCATAATTGCGGAACCAAAACTAAATATTGCCCACGCAGCAGCTGCTAATCCTGCAATCAAGAAAAAAGCTCCTGTTTTCCCTTCAGGCTTTTGCCAGAAAGATTTTGGTTTGTTTGAATAATCTGCCATTAAATTAAATTAAAAGTTTCTCTAATGTAATAATCTTTCAGATGATTAGAAAGTATATGTAATGGAACTTCATTTATACAAGTATAGTTCCCCTAAGCATGTACTAGCTTAGTTTGATGCTTCATCTTTGGATGAGTACAACTTATTTATCGATAAAACATTAGGATTTTAATTCGATCACGCTGTAACCCTGTGCATTTTTTTTCATTTGTATTTGCACATTTATACGCTCTTTTAGGGCTGCCACATGAGATATGACACCTACTGTTTTTTGACTTTCTGACTGCAGTTTTTCGAGAGTATTCATGGCTATGTCCAAGGTCTCGTGATCTAATGTCCCAAAACCTTCATCTATAAAAAGACTCTCCAAAGAAACGTTTTTTGAAGCCATATCTGATAAGCTCAATGCTAATGCTAAGCTTAAGATAAATACCTCACCGCCAGAAAGAGTACTTACCGCACGTTGGATATTGCCCTGATATTGATCAATCACCATCAAACTATCCTCAGACCTGGCAGGATCTAAAAGGTATCTATCTGATAAATGCTGTAACCTTCTGTTTGCATAAACCATTAAGTTTTTCAGTGTTAAACCTTGGGCAAAATTGGCAAACTTATTCCCTTGTGCATCACCTATCATTTGGTTCATCTGAGACCACACATCAAAGGCTTCTTTTAGTTTAATTACCTGCTTTTCTTTATTTGCGTAGCGTTTCCTTTCTTTCTCGTCATTTGTTAATTTCTCACTGATTACTCCTTGTTTATTGGATGTTTCATCCAATTTAAGCATGGTTTCTTTGTGTGTTTTAATGAGTTCTTCAAGTCCAATATCAGCTTTGTTATCAAGCGCTCTTAGCTCATTATTTCTGGCCTCATATTGTTTAATTCCTGCCTTTAGTTCTATTTCTTTTTGTTGGATAGATGCTTGTTGCGCTTTAATTTCTTGAACCTTTGCATCTGATAAAATGGCATGTTTGGCATCATGATAATCATCGTAATCAAGTTTTGAGAGCGCTGGTTTCAGTGTAGCATTTAAATCGTCGATTTGCAGGCTTAGTTGTTGTAAAGCTTGCTTGTCTTTATTTATTTCTGCTGATATACCAGCCATTTGAGTTTGCGCTTTGACGTATTCGTTTTGGATGATATTACACTCATCTTTAGCATCTTTGCCTTGATATTTTTCCTTTCTTTTTTTGTTCAATGTCGTGAAACGTTCTAAAATAGAGCCCAGTTTTTCGAATTGACTTTTGACCAGTTTTATTTCATCAGCTTGTTGTTTTATGGCGACTACTGCTTTCTTGTCCGCTACGTTTTTTTCCAGTTGGACGAGTTCGTTTTTTATAGATGTTGCTGAAAGCTTTATGGGTACAGCTAAGTGATCTCTGAGTGTATTTATTTCTTTTGTTATGCTTTTATTTAATGCGTTTATTTGCTCTATTTCTCTTTCGTATTGGTTTATGTTATGTTCATATTGATGAGCATTTTTCTGTATAGTTTCCAATTTTAATTGGTGTTCCTTTTGTTTTTTAGAGTTGCTTAGAAGCTGTTGGTCTTGAGCACCGAGGTCTACTGATTCTAAATGTGAGCTATAGGGATGTTCGAGTGATCCACAGAGTGGGCAGGGTTCGCCGTCCTGAAGTTTTTTGCGATAGGTTTCAAGGTTAGCTATTTTTAAGGCGTCTTCTTTTTGTTTGACCAAGAGTTCGTATTCTTGTTCCAAGCTTTTCTGCAGTTCTTTACTGGTTTTTAATAGCTCCAAATTTGAGCTTTGCATATCCTTGGTTTGGGTCAGCTTTTTATTTATCTCTTCCGATTGATTGTTGTTTTTTATTGCGTTTTCTTGCAATTGTTGGATTTCTTGGAGCTGCTTAATCTGGTTTAGTTCTTCTTCCAGTTTATGTAGGATGGCGCTTGTGTCCATTTTAGATAAAGCTTGGTTTTTGTCGATAACTTCATCGATGGCTGTTCTAATTTCAGATAATTTTATCAGCGCTTCAGATGGATGGATATCTGGATGAAGGCCTAATTTTCCTTCCTTAAGTGTTTGGTTGATTTCGCTTCGGAGCCCTATTCCTTGTTGTTTGAGGTTTAACAGGTCGCGATCCATGTTTCCCACCTCAGTCTCAAATTGACTCATCAGCTCATTAAAGTTTTGAGCATTTACTGCTTTATTAAGCAGAAGGCTCATTTTGTCCAATGCTGTTTGTAGGTTTTGCTGCCATTGAGCAAGTTGTTTTGTGGCAATGTCGTATGACTTTGATGTAGTTAGTTTTAGTTTATTTGCTTCGTCTAATTTGGTAATATCGGGAATTAAGGGAGTTAATTGTTCGTGCTTTAATAAGGCTTGTTGATGTTGACTAGATGCTTTCTTTTGCAAATCAAGGGCTTTCAGTTGGCTTGTATATTCCTCGATTTTTAAGTCATTATTAGTCAGTTCTTCTTTTAGTTGAATTAGTTTTTGCAATTCTTGTATAGACTCAGAATAGGTTTTTTTATGCTTTTGTAGTTGGACTTGTTCTTCTTTAAGTATAGCTACAGTTTCTACGTCTAAAAGCTGAATATCTTCTAAGAGTTGTTTTTCTTGAGCGATTATTGTTTTTAGTGTTTTGTGTTTTTCAAAACAAGCTCGACTTAATTTTCTATAAATACCAGTACCGGTAATTTTTTCAAGCAGTTGTCCTCGTTCATTTTTACCTGCTTTAATAAATTTTGAGAACTCACCTTGAGAAAGGATAATGGACTGGATGAATTGATTGTAGCTTAATCCTATGATTTGTTCGTTATACGATGGGACTTCACTTTTTTTAAGATCCAAGGCTTTCCCTGATGCGTCATAAATAAACATTTCGTAGTCTCTCAATTGATCTTTGCGCCCTCTACTTATAGACCAGGTTGAAGTGTATTTTTTATTGCCGACAGCATATTCAATGCTTGCAAATGCTTCCTTAGTATGTCTAGTAATAACTCCGCCGATGGATTCTAATTCACTTTTACTTATTTTTTTCTTCAGTCGCGGAATTTGGTTAAATAAAGAAAGTGTGATTACATCGAGTAGTGTAGATTTCCCAGAGCCTGTGGGTCCAGTTATAGCAAAAATACCTGCATCAGATAGTGGAGAAGTATTAAACTCGACCTTGTGTTCGCCACGTAAGCTATTGATGTTTTTAAATGATATATTTAAGATTTTCATAGATCTATATCATTTAATTATGGTCAGTTTCTTGGACTGAATCTAAAAGCTCCTGGAATGCCTCCTGGAATGAGATTAGTTTGTTTGCATCTAGACTTTCGGCTTCTAGTCGTTTATTAAAAACATCCATAGGCTTTAAATCTTCTACATGAGTGCCTTCCGTAAAGTGTTGAGCGGCATTAGTGGCTTGTTCTTTAAATATTACTTTATCCTTTAATATTTTGAATTTGTCACTCTCAGCAAAGTTGCTTACTAATTCGACAGTTTGGCTGATGATGGAAGTATTAAAATGTTCTTCTACTACTTCTATTTCAACAAAAGAAGTTAGAGGTGTCTTTGGGTCTAATGTATTTAGTTTAGTTTGTACTTCCTCAAACGTGCCACTTAGTTTAATTAAAGATCGAATAGGAGGAATTAAATGTGGCTGTATCGATTTAATTTGGTGCTTCTCTATTTCCAGAATAAGCACCTGTTTTTTATCACTTTTTTCAGAAAAGCTGAGGGCAATGGGTGATCCTGAATATCTGATGTGTTCCTTACCCCCAATGATTTGAGGTCTGTGTATATGTCCAAGTGCTACATAGTGAAATGATTCAGGAAAGATGGCCGATTCTACGACAGCTGCATTGCCGACATGAATTTCTCGTTCACTATCACTACCTATCGATCCTTTTGCGTACAGGTGTCCCATAGCTATAGCCGGAAGATCTGGGTACAACTCTTGGCAAAGTACTGCTATGTTTTGGTAATGCTTTTTGATTCCTGCTTGGATGGCCTCAGTTCGGTTTTTGTAGGATTCTTCTTCATCCTTGGTTCTAAGATCTTTATCTCTTAGAAAAGGGACGGCTGCAACGGCTAAGGCAGGTATATTTTTTTTATTCTTTAATAAGACGATTTCGTCTTCTAATGGTTGTGTAGCTCCACCAATGATGTGAATATTCATTGATTGTAAAAGCTGGTTTGGTGCATTAAGTAAACCGACAGAATCGTGGTTGCCACCGGTGACTATAATTTGGATTCCAGTGGAATGCAGCGTTTTTAGGCAGTCAAAATACAGTTTTCGGTCCTTGGCCGCAGGATTAGCCAAGTCGAATATATCTCCTGATATAAGGATAGCATCGACGTTTTCGCTTTTTATTAACTTGATTAACCACTGAAAGAAGTATTCAAAGGCATCGCTTACATCATGCTTGTGCAATATTTTGCCTAAGTGCCAATCTGCGGTGTGCAGTATCTTCATGCATTAAATTTAAAAATCTACATCGTTTTCAGCTGGGTAAAATACTAATTTATCCAATGCTTTTTCCAAAGGATAAGCTTCATGCACAATATAATATATCATGTTGCTGATGGGCAAGGCTAATTTTAGCTCTGATGATATTTGGTGCAAAATTTTTAAAGTGTTTACACCTTCTGCAACTTCGCCAAGTTCTTCACACGCTTCATCTAGAGAAATACCTTTAGCGATCATTTTGCCAAGCCTAAAATTTCGACTGTTTTGACTAGTGGAGGTAGCAATTATGTCACCAATGCCAGCAATACCTAAAAAGGCTTCGCTGTCGGCGCCTAAATATTTGCCCAGTTGGATAATTTCATGTAAACCGCGTGTGATTAGCATCGATTGAAGGTTTTTTCCATAGCCTTTTCCATGTAAAACACCAGACCCGACGGCAATTATATTTTTAAATGCACCTGCCAGTTCAGTGCCTAATAAATGATGCGAACCAAAGACCACAAATCGCTTGGATGTGAGCAATTTTTTACCTAATTCAATCACCTCATCAAATTCGGAAGCGATCACTGTTCCTGTGGGTTGATTTTCAAATATTTCTTTGGAAAGATTGGGACCTGACATACAGCCAATCCTTATACAGTTTGTTTCTTGAGAAAAGACTTGACTCATAGTATGGATATTTGTCAATGTCAATTCTTCATTTTTTTTATAATCCAATCCTTTAATCGCATGGATTATGTAATGTGATGGGTTTAAAAATGGGCTCATGGAACGAGCAACTTTTCTTAAAGCGGAAGAAGGAATTACTGGAAAAATGACTTTGCAAGTTTTGCATAATTGTTCTAAACTCTCGGCAATGGCTAGTTCTTTCATTACCGTGTCCTCTTCAGATTTAGCGCGAATTATGCTAAAGTCAATATTGCTTGCATTCCTTGCATAAACCATCACATTAGAATTGCTAGATAACAGCTTTACAATGGTTTTTCCAAACGACCCATAACCAATGACACCTACATAATTTGACATACTATTGCACAATCTTAAGCTCGATTAAAAAATTTAACCTTAAGTTAAAATAAAAGGACTAAAGTAAAGCGTAGATTATTTCCTTTTTTTCTTGCGTTGATTAGCTGCTTGCTGATTTCGTTTCTTTTGCACTTCTTGTTGCTGCTTCATGGCTTCTTCTAATCTTGCTTGAAATCCGCTTTTTGATTTTTTGGGTTTCTCCTTCTCTTTCATTAATTCAGCCCGAATTTTATCATCATTGAAGACAAATCTCTTGGTAATGATGGTCTGTGCAACGTTGATCAGATTACTGAAAAACATGTAGCAGGTTAATCCAGAGGCGTAATTATTAAAGAACACTAAAAACATGATCGGCATGGCATATTGTACATATTTCATGGCAGGGTTAGCTGACATGTCCATGTGTTTTGTGTTATAATACGTATAAGCTATAGTCGATAAAGCCCATAAAATAGTAAATAAGCTTAAGTGCGATCCAAATGCTGGAATCTCGAATGGGAGATAAGTTAAGACATCAAAAGAAGATAAATCATCAGCCCATAAAAATGGTTCTTGCCTAAATCGTATAGATGCCGGGAAAAACCTAAATAAAGCGTACCAAATAGGCATTTGGAGCAACATTGGCATACATCCTCCTAAAGGACTTGTCCCGTATTCTCTATACATTTTCATCGTTTCCATCTGCACCTTTTGCTGGTCATCCGGATACTTTTCTTTAATCTGGGCGATTTCTGGTTTTAAAGCTCCCATTTTTGCTTGAGACTTAAGCATCTTAAACATCAATGGATATAGAAGCATTTTGAGTAGGAAAATCAATATGATGATAACCACTCCTTTGCTTCCAATAAAACGAGAAAGGAAATCAAAAGAAGGGCGAATAATCCATCGATTAATCGAACCGAAAATACTGTTTCCAAATGGGATCACCTCTTCTAAACCTATATCATAGGCTCTCAAAGTATTAAATTCATTTGGTCCTACATATAATTGAAAGGCTAAACGTTCACTTGCACCTCCACTAAGAGGAATGTCTAAGCTAGATTTAACCAATTTGAGATTATCCGAATCTTCCAAGACTTTGGTTTCAAACTCACCATTTTTCATATTCCCATTCTTCGCAATTAGGCTTGAATTGAAAAACTGATTAACATGTGATACCCAATGAATATTATCAGCGTCTAAACTTTCTTCATCATCACTTCGACAATTGCAATAATCTGCATCTTCATCCTTTTGTTTGAAGTAAACGCTAGAGTAATATTTTTCAAAATTGACATTTTGCTCAATTTTATCTAAATATTGATGCCATCTAAATTTTATGCTTTGTGTACCTGGAAGAAACAGTTTGTTGGCTTCCTTAAAATCTACATTATAATCCAGCATGTAATCATCCGTAAATCGATAAGTCTGCTGAATGCTTGCTCCTGTATTAGTTTGGGCGGTAAACGTGATGCCGTCTTCGATTTCATTTACATTAAAGTACAAATCTTGGGTGGATACTTGACCTGCTCCATTGGTCGGGAGTAAGTATTCAAATCGATTTTGGTCGTCTTCCATTAATTTAAGAGGAAGAATACTTTTTGATTTATCTTCGTTTGTTTCCCACTTTTCGAAATCTTTTAAGATAGCTTCTTTAATGATTCCGCCTTTGGAATCAAAGGTTATCTTTAATTTTTCGTTTTCGATGGTGTGTAAGCTTGATACTTGTTTTGCTTTTGGGCTTTCTTCGACCTTCGCTGTATCTTTTGCAATTTCAACAGGATCAGATTGAAGCGACGAAATGGGAGCTTGATTCGATTGAAGGGCGTTTATTTCATTTTTAGCTTCTTGTGACAATTCCGTTTGCTGGGCTTGGACCATCTGCAATGAATCTTGTATCTGCTGCTGTCTCGCCACTTCTTCAGCTGAAGGAGCAGTTACAAAGTACCATGCGACCAATAGAACAAATAATAATAAGAAACCTATTCCTTGCTGCTTATCCATTAAACTCTGAGGGTTGATTTAAGCGGCAAAGGTACATTTTTGTTTATTGTAAAACCACAATTCTAGATGAATCTAAAAGTTTAAATGATATAGTCTAGTAAACTGCCTATTTAGGTAGGCTTATCTTATCTTTGAAAAATGAGTTTATTTTCTACCCTGACAAAGCAACAAAAGCAATTTTTCTTGATAGCTGGACCCTGTGCTATTGAGTCTAAAGAGATAGCCTTTGAGGTTGCAAAAGAAGTTAAATCCATTTGCGATGTATTAGACATTAATTATGTATTTAAAGGCTCTTATCGAAAAGCAAATCGCTCAAGTGTGCACTCTTTTACCGGAATCGGCGATGAAAAAGCTTTGGAGATTTTAGCTGAGGTCAAGCAAGCGTTCGATGTACCTGTTACTACTGATATCCATACCGATGATGAAGCGCAGTGGGCAGCTGAAGTTGTGGATATTTTACAAATTCCTGCTTTCCTGTGTAGACAGACCAGCTTGATCCAAGCTGCGGCAAAAACGGGTAAAATTGTAAACATAAAAAAAGGTCAGTTCCTAAGCCCTGATGCTATGTATTTTGCAGCTCAGAAAGTTGTCGATTCGGGAAATAATCAAATAATGCTCACTGAAAGAGGAGCCAGTTTTGGTTACAGTGATTTGATTGTAGATTTTAGATCTATACCTAAAATGTCAGCTTTTGGTTATCCTATAATTATGGATTGCACACATTCTCTACAAAAACCCAATCAAAGTTCTGGTGTCACGGGCGGTGACCCTAGCATGATAGAAACCATAGCCAAAGCGGCTATTGCTACCGGCGCTGATGGACTATTTATAGAAACACACCCTAATCCTTCTGAAGCAAAGAGCGATGGAGCAAATATGCTCCCATTAAAAGGTCTAGAATCTTTACTTACTAAGCTAACTAAAGTATACAAGGCTGTTCATTAGCCAACACTATAATAGAAAGATAAACAGAAGTTGGGCATAGATTATTTTCAGAATAAGTGCTACCGGCATCATCATCGTGTAACCAATGTTAGGTACTCTATTGTTAGTGATATTAAGATTAAAATCTAAAATCGCTGGTTGATTAGATACAAAACCCAGTAAAATGGAAAATGGAATTTTGATGATGGAATAGCCTACAACCAAAGCAAAAATGGTGGTCAGCATAGAAATCATAGATGCACCTATCATAATATTCATTGCTTCAGAACTCAAATTATTAATGAAGGTATTCCCTGAACTTACACCAATAGCGGCAAGTAAAAAAGTCAGACCTATTTGTTGGATAGTCACATTGGCTCCATAAGGTAGCGTCCAAACAATAGGGCCTGTACGTCTAAGCATACCCAATATTAAAGCCACAACTAAAGGACCTCCGGCAAAACCAAGTTTAAAGCTGATGCCTCCAGGTAAGGTAAAGTTAATCATCCCCAAAAGCATCCCTAAGGTTATGCCAACTCCAAAGGAAAATAAGTTGACTTGGCTGATTGCAGTATAGGAATCACCAAAATAGTTAGCAAGTGATTTTAATTCTTTTCTACTTGCAATAAAACGAATCCTATCTCCTGCCTGCAAAACGGTACTTCCATGTGCTAACATTTCTGTATCGCCTCTCCTAATTCTAGTTATTATGGCATCAAATTTTTGCTCAAGTTCCAGTTCAGCGATTTTTTTACCAATAACCTTAGGATTAGAAACAAATATTCTACGAACATCAAAAACTCTTCTATCTTTTGATAGGTTAAAAGGAGATAATCTTCCTAATGTTTGTATGGCTTCATTTACCACAGCTTCTTCACCTACAATCATTAGTTGGTCTTTTTCTTTTAAGACATAGGACCAGTTTGTTAAGGACATACCTCCATCCGCTTGATTGACTTGGACAAATTTAATGTTCCAAGGATAGGTTTGTTTGATATCTCTCAAGGTTTTTCCAATAACCTCAACATTGGTAATCAACACAGAACGAGAAGTCAGATTTTCTCCTAAAGGATATTTTTCTTTTAATTGTAAACGTTCTTTTTCGAAATCTACTTTGTAAATTCTCCGAACTACGGCAATAGCTATCATTACTCCGATGATGCCCATAGGGTAAGAGAAGGAATAACCAACCACCATTTGATTAGAAATAGCATCAGCTTGATCTAGTCCTCTTTCCAAAGCTAAATTTATGGCTCCTGCCAAGGCAGGAGTGTTTGTAGTAGAACCTGCATAAATCCCTGTAATGGTGCTAGCATCAAATCCCAAAAGATGCGATAGACCAAAAGCTAAGGCGAATGAGAAGGTTAACATGCCTATAATAAATAGAATATCACGGGTGCCGTTATTTTTAATAGACTGAAAAAAGGCTGGGGCAGAGCTCAAACCAATGGAATAAATGAATAAAAGCAAACCAATCTGAAAAATGATACTTGGCAATTTAAACCCTGGGTCTATGGCTCCAAAAAACAAGCCCACAAAGAGGACAGCAGCTACGCCAAGACCACTGCCTTTTATTTTGATATTTCCAATGAGATAACCCAATGCCGCTACGACAAAAAGCAATAAAACAGGGTTGTCAATTAATACTTGCTTCATTCATTATTAGTCTAAGAAACAAAGGTACATCTAATGACATCAAGAGATTAATTTTGCCATTTATTTTACATAATTATGACAATCGTTTATGAGTTAGTAGAACAAAAATGGCTCGAATAGGGATATACTTATACTAATTGTTTTTCTTTGAATCATGCTTCGACAGATAGAACTAAATATAAAACCAAATAAAATTAACGATGAGGATTATATCTATCGATTGGTCCGCTCTACCTTGCAATTAAAGAAAGAGGATAATGTAGCGATTAGAAAAGTAAGAAAATCTTTAGATGCTAGAAGAGGCACTCCTAAGTTTAAGCTTCGAATAGATGCCTATATTAATGAAGACCTACCAAAGATTAATCCTGTGATGAGTCTTTCAAGCAAAGTGAATCGTAATAGGAGGGTAGTGATAGTTGGAGCAGGTCCAGCTGGCTATTTTGCAGCATTGAAACTTATCCAGCTGGGATTAAAGCCCGTAGTTTTAGAACGCGGTAAAGATGTTAGGGAAAGACGGAGAGACTTAAAAAGTATCCAACAAAAAGGCTTGGTGCATCCAGATTCAAATTATTGTTTCGGAGAAGGTGGTGCTGGAACTTATTCAGATGGGAAATTATATACACGTTCACAGAAACGAGGAAATATCCAAGAGATACTACAAATCTTAGTTGATCATGGCGCCAAAGAAGATATAATGATCGATGCACACCCGCATATCGGGTCAAATAAATTACCACATATAGTGACAGCCATAAGGGAAACCATTGAAGAATATGGAGGGGAAGTGATTTTTAATACAAAAATTGTAGATTTTAAGACTAAAAATCAACGAATCGTCAGTGTCATTGATCATGAAGGCAAACCATATGAAGCTGAGGCTTTTATTTTTGCCACGGGTCATTCTGCACGTGGTATTTACGAACTTTTATCAAGTAAAAACATTCGATTAGAAGCTAAACCATTTGCGCTTGGAGTGCGAATCGAACATCCACAAAGTCTGATAGATGAGATTCAGTATAATCAATCTAAACGAGAAGAAAACTTACCAGCTGCCTCATATTCACTAAAAACTCAAGTAAGGGATTGTGGTGTTTTTTCCTTTTGTATGTGCCCTGGAGGTCTCGTAGTACCAGCTGCTACAGCTCCTGGAGAAATTGTGGTTAATGGTATGAGTTTATCGCGTCGTGATTCACCTTATGCTAATTCTGGATTTGTGACTTCTGTGAGCTTAGATGATGTAAAACAATTAGGGTTTACAGGCGATTTGATGAATATTGATTTCCAAAAAATGGTCGAACAACAAATGTTTAATGCAGGGGATGGTAGTCAAAAAGCGCCTGCAAGCAATATGATCAGTTTTGTACAAGGAAAGCTTGGAAAAAAGATGAATGCCAGTTCATATATTCCAGGTTTATTCGAAGCGCCTTTGCACGAGTTGTTGCCTAAATTTGTCTATGAACGCATTTCAGTAGGAATGAAAAAAATAGGTGAAAAAGTCAAAGGTTTTTACACAGAAGAAGCTAATGTTATAGGTGTGGAATCAAGAACAAGTGCTCCAGTGCGCATTCCTCGTGATAAGGAGACATTGATGCACGAAGATTTAGAAGCTATGTTTCCATGTGGTGAAGGGGCCGGTTTTGCTGGAGGAATATTATCCGCTTGCATGGATGGCCAAAGAGTTGCTAAAGCTGTTGCTGCATATTTGTCGTAATTATACTGAGTAGTGACTATATTTGCCCAGCTTATAACATAATCAACTTGTAGAATTATGAAATCTATTTTCGATTTAGTGGGAAGAATGATTATTGGTCTAGTAAGTATTTTTGAGGCCATAGATTCGATTGTGTTCTTTGAGGAAACCAAGGAAACATTGTTAGCTTATAACTTGGATAAAAGTTTAAATGTTTTAATTGTAGGTTCAATATTGTTGCTCTTAATTGGAGGCATATTAGTCCTAATTGGTTATAATGCTAATGTTGGGGCATTTCTTTTAATCCTTTATTGGATTCCCTATATTCTCATTGTGTATTCCTTTTGGAATGATCCACCTGACCTACAGAGAGTAAACATGCTAAACTTCATGCGCTTACTGGCATATGTAGGGGGATTAGCCGTCATTGTGGCAAATGGCGGAGGGAAATACAGCATTAAACGATTATTCCATGTGTTAAGATTACCAAGCTAGCTATGAAGTATACTTCGATTTGGTTTGATTTAGACAACACAATTCTTGATTTTTCGCGAAGTGCTTATGAGGCTTTTCACGAGCTGATGAAAGAAATTGTGGGGCAATCCTCAGATAAACTTTATCAAACTTATCAGCCCATAAATAAGAAAGTATGGAAAGAACTAGAACAAGGAAAAATCAACCAAACAGAACTTAGGTCACGTAGGTGGTCGCTATTTTTTGATGCTGTAAACATCGACTTTGATGCGGCATTGGCCAATAAAAAATTCTTAGATTATCTAGTTAAAACGGATTATATTATCGAAGGATCCATAGATTTATTAAATGACTTGAAAGGAAAAAGTCAATTAATATTGGTAACGAATGGGCTCAAAGAAGTCCAACGCAAAAGGTTGGAACATTATCGTCTGATGGATTATTTTGAGCACATTGTGATATCAGATGAGATTGGCGTAGCGAAACCACATAGCGCTTTTTTTGAACATACTATGAAGTTGGCTGGATCTCATGAAAAAAAGAATGTTTTGATGATTGGTGATACTTTAGGCAGTGATATCCAAGGGTCTATTGCATTTGGAGTGGATAGTTGCTGGCTCTCAAATAGCATAGATATACATACTGAGCTAAAACCAACCTATACCATTCAGAATTTAGTTCAGTTACGGACCATATTGGAGATTGATTGATTCTCCGCAATATTTACAATATATAGCATCGCGATCGTGCCCTTCTTTCGAACAGTGGCGGCATGCTTGAGTAGAAACTCCTTTCTTTAGTCTTTTTCCTGTATTACGGGAATTAGACATTACTTCTGCAGATATTATACCCGTAGGTACTGCGATAACAGCATAACCCATGATCATAATAATGGCGGACAAGAATTGCCCAAAACTAGTTTGCGGCGCAATATCTCCATAGCCGACGGTGGTTAATGTGACTATAGCCCAGTATATGCTACGTGGTATGCTATCAAATTTAGTCCCTGGTATGGCGCCTTCTATGAGATACATGATGGAACCAAACAAAGTAACCACAAGCATCACAAAGAACACAAAAACAGTTAGTTTTCGCCGACTGGCAATGAGCGATTCGACAATTAAACTCCCCTGATCTAGATGGTTGCCCAACTTAAAAATCCTAAACACTCTAAGTAAACGTAGAGCTCGAATAATCATAAAATATTGGGACCCTGACACGAAAATGCTTAGGTAAGTAGGAACTATAGATAATAGATCGACAATCCCGTAAAAACTTGTTATGTACTTGAGAGGTTTTACTGTAACGTATATTCTCAAAGCATATTCAATGGTGAAAATTATTGTGAAAAACCATTCAACGATGAGAAAGAAAGTATGATACTTATCTCCATAACTGGGCACAGACTCAAGCATGACAATGATAACACTTAGGAGAATCAGAACCAGTAATGTTGCGTCAAATAATTTGCCGGCTTTAGTGTCTGCTTCAAATATTATCTCATGAAGCCTTTCCTTTAATGGATTTGATGTAAACTCTTTAGGCTGAGCCATATAATTAATTAATTACCACTCAAAACTAAAACATATCAATAAGTATTCTATGTAAAATAGATAATAAATAGATTCAGCAAGTGGAGTTGAAGATTATTTACCCTAGATAACTAATGGTGAATAAAAGAATTGAAGACAAAAATGATGTGGATTTAAAAAAAGAAAACTGTGCTAAGACAATCGCAAAATTGATTTAAGATCTATACCTTGATTCGGTTCTTGGAATGACCTCAATGTTTTCTAAGCACAGTTTTCAGGACCTTATTACTAATCAATTCTTCAATTGATGACCCAAATATACAAGCGGTTTTTAACATATTACAAAAAAGTTTAATATGTTAACGAAAATACCGATAAAATGGTAGAATGTAAGCTATAACACATTAGTAATTTGTTTAATGTGTTATAGATTGTTGTATCGAATCCCCAAATTTATAGTTTGACTGTCGCGACCCTCGACAGTGTTTAAGAACAAACTGCCCAAGGTTTCGATCTCTATGTGGTCAGTGATAAAATACTTATATCCTATACCGATTTGTCCGAAACCTCCAAATGAATAGTTGTTTTCTTTCGCCTGACGAAATATTCCCATTTGTGGACTTATGTTGGCTAAGCCATAAACAGTTGTTTTTTTAATGGGAAACCAACTTAATATTAAGGTGTTATTTAGTGTGTTTTGTAAAAATATAGCTTCGTCAGTAAACCAGTCTGGATGCAGGTTTTCTAAGGTAATGCCTACATCATAGAAAATATTTGCCTTTAGTCCTAGATCTTTTACAAACCAACTTTGAAAAGTGTACTGAGCTCCATTCCAGTCAAAAAATCCTTCTTGGTCATTGCCTTCATTGTTTTTCATACCAGGTAATAAAAACGTGTGGATCATTAAAAATCCATCTTTGTTTTTGCGTTTAACTTCATGCCTTGCTTGCAATCCATAAGCTGAAATACCAGCTCTAGCATATTGCACCTCAGGGTCTTCGTTAAATGAAGCTTGTCTAAACTTGAGTCCTTCAAAGTATGGGCGAGAAGCAGTGGAATGCCTTGCTACTGAACGAAGCCTAAGTACAGGGCCGATATTTAAGTTTTTACCTGTTCCAAAAATGTACTGGATAGTGTTAGTGAAAAAGCTATGTCTGATTTTATTATTCGATCCATCAAGTACATCCGCCTGAGTATAATAGTTGGAGAATATTTTAAATTCACTAATGCCCTTATCAAATAACAAAGTTGGCTGATATCTTGGTCCTTGTTCGGCAATCACCGAATATTCGTTTAATTGCCAATTATAAGGTAAGTAACTGATAGAATACGTGGCTAAATTTTCATTAAAAAAAGATGACAATTTATTTACAAGCTCCTCCCTGCCTCCAAAATCTTTTTCATACCATTGGTATATTTTTGACAATTGTATACTTTGGGCATCTTGGTTTATTCGAACAAATGTTTCAGAACTTAGGATCGATTGTTCAGCTTTTTCTAATGCTTGGTTAGTTTCTGAAATGTCAAAATCAATTAAAGGAGGACAAGATTTGGCACCACAAACTAACAAGTAATGTATAGTAGGATTTTTAGATTGATCTAAGATCATTGATTCCAGATCATTTAAGCTTGTGTTATTATTGGCAACCTTGATTTCATTAGTGAAAAAACCAGGAATGGCTTTGACACTTTTTACAGGATAATGTTTAATGATTTGATGTATAACATGTGCATTGTAAGCATGTATGTAAAAGCCTATTTGTTCTTCTTCATTTAAAGCTTGTACGTTTGCATTTTCAATGTCAGAAATACATAATTGTATTTCTGAAAGAGCAGTTTTTAATTGTGGATAGTCCACAAATCCATTGCTCGTGTATTGACTGAGTAAAAGACGGAAATCATCTATGTCATTTTGCTGAGCTAAGGCAGATTGAAAAGTGAAAATAAGGCACAAGGTAGTGAATAGGAACCGGTAAAAAATAATCATAAGTACTATACGAGTGTTGACAGGATATATTATATAGTTTGTCTTGTAAACAACCATTTGTCTTTTGTCGACAATTCGTCATCAAAAGCATAGTTTTCAGCATTAAATCCTTTTAATTTATCAGGATGATCTAACTCATTATCCACCATATATCTAGCCATTAATCCACGAGCTCTTTTTGCATTAAATGAAATGGATTTTAATGCTCCGTTTCTGTATTCTTTAAAATCTACGTTTATCACTGATGCTTTTAAAGCCTTAATTTTTATGGCGCTGAAATACTCTTTAGAGGCTAAATTTATGATGGTTTTGTCTTGATGTCCTCTTAAATCCTGATCTAGTCTATGACTGATTTTGTCGCCCCAGAAATGATATAGATTTGGTCCAATGTCGTTTTTCAAAGAACTACCCATTTCCAGTCTGTAAGGCTGCATTTTATCCATAGGTTTCAAGACACCATATAATCCAGATAGTATCCTCACATGTTTTTGGCAAAACGCTGTTTGCTTCGAACTTAAACTTTGAGCATCAAAACCTCTATAAACATCTCCATTAAAGGTGTGTATTGCGGCTTTACTGTTGTTGCTTGTATAACGACTGGAAAACTGAGTAAAACGGCGAACATTCAAATCAGCTAAATTTTGACTTATGGACATTAATTCCATCAAGTCCGAAGCGGACTTTTTGTTAAGAATTTGTATCAAAGATTTGACTTCTTTTGAAAAAAAAGGTGCATCTAAACCTTGAATAGTATGCTCTTCATTTAAAGATTTGGCTGGAGATAAAACGGCTATCATAAACTAATTATAAAAAATATGAATAAAAAAACCCTCAGCGATAACTGAGGGTTTAAAATTATTTTTTCAAAAAGAGGTTTAGTTTCCTCCTTCATTTAACATACTTGGTTCGCTTGTAGGAACACCCTCAGTATCTTCTGGCTTTAATACTTTACCTACTACTTTCAGTACATGTGGATCAGCACCTTCATTAGTGGTAATTTTAATTGTCTTATTTATATTACCTAAACGATTAGTAGCGTATCTAACTTCGATAACGTCAGATTCTCCTGGCATGATTGGCTCTTTAGGCCAAATAGGTACTGTACATCCACAAGAACCTCTTGCATTTTTAATGATGAGTGGTTCGTTCCCTGTGTTTGTAAAACTAACTGTTCTCAATGGTTCACCATTTTGCTCTAATGTACCATAATCAACAGTCTTGGTTTCAAATTCCATTACTGGACCATTTGCGTCATCTTGAGTTTCCGCAACTTCAATAGTTTCTACTTCTTTTACAGCCTCTACTTGTGAAATAACATAAGATGAGGTGAAAGACAATAAAACGATTAATAAAATATTTTTCATGGTTAAATTTTAATTTCAATACAAATGTAAGCCACTAAATTACAACTTTAAGTCAAGTTAAACCTAATAATGTGTTAATGATTGTTTAAAATATTAGTGAAAATGTGAATAAATCAACTAAAAAAGACCTTTCAGTAATTTGAAAATTCCCTTAGCTTTGCAGCATGATTCTTGAAGAAACCAAACCGTGGGAAAATTTTGACGATCTATGTCAAATTAGTATTGAAAACTCATCCTCAGAAAATGAACGTCGACTAGCTATTTTAAAAGATTATTGGATATGTGTAGTGAGTCGAGAGGCTAGCTTGTTGGCTAGAAAGGAAGTTCTGGGAGGAAAAGCGAAATTTGGGATTACGGGTGATGGTAAAGAATTACCTCAGGTGGTACAAGCAAGATTTTTTAACAAAGGAGATTTTAGATCAGGTTACTATCGTGATCAAACTATCGTCATGGCTCAAGGGATTTGCACAGTTGAACAGTTTTTTGCCCAGTTATATGCTGACAGTGATAACGATCCTTTTTCAGGTGGAAGACAAATGAACAATCATTTCGCTACCAGAACTATTGATGAAAATGACGAGTTTTTAGACTTAACCAAGAAATACAATCATTCAGCGGATACATCACCTACAGCAGGACAGATGGCCAGGGGTTTAGGATTGGCGCAAGCTTCAGCAAAGTTTCGAAATATAAAAGGAATTAAATCATTAAAAAATCTCAGCAGTAATGGAGATGAAGTGGTTTTCTGTAATATTGGAGATGCTTCAACTTCTGAAGGGATTTTTTGGGAAACAATGAATGCCGCGGCTGTTACACAAGTACCCTTGATTGTTTCTGTATGGGATGATGGCTACGGAATTTCTGTTCCCAAAAAACTACAAACGGTAAAAGGGTCAATTTCAGAGGCGTGTAAGGGGTTTTTAAAGAATGATGAAGGAAATGGTATATATATATACAATGTAAAAGGCTGGGACTATGTATCTCTAATTAATGTTTATGACGAAGCAGCGAGATTGTCAAGAGCTGAACATACGCCTGTCTTAATTCATGTAGAAGAATTAACACAACCTCAGGGACATTCCACATCTGGTTCGCATGAAAGATACAAATCAGCTGAACGATTAAACTGGGAGAAAGAGCATGATTGCATTAAAAAGTTGGAAGAATGGATTAAGACGACTGGTTTAGCTTCCGAAGATGTTCTCACCCAAATGCAACAAGAAGCCAAACAATGGGTAAAAAAAGCAAAGAAAACTGCTTGGTCTAATTATACTCAAAAGAACAAAACACTGCACAAGGAGATTATCCTTCACTTGACCCAATTGGATGCCTCTTCAGCCATAGATTTGAGTGGTCACGTTAATGATGTGAAAGCGCTTTTAGAGCCTTCGTACAATGAATTGATAAAGCATTTGCGTCGTGTAAAGATTGACTTACTCGCAAGTAAAGTCCATTTGAGTGAAGAAATAGTTGAATGGCTTGATGAAAGTATACGAAGAAGTAGAAGAAAATACCAAAAGCATCTATATAGTGAATCAGATCAAGCAGCGATAAATCAAAAGATTATTCACCCAGTCATAAATGATGAAAGTCAACAACTAAGTGGATATCAAATCATAAATAAATACTTTGATATTGCTTTTGGGAGAGATGAAAGATTATTGGCATTTGGTGAAGATGTAGGTGGTATTGGAGATGTAAATCAAGGTTTTGCCGGATTACAGGAAAAATATGGTAAGGAACGTGTCTTTGACACAGGGATAAGAGAGTGGTCTATCGTTGGTCAAGCAATTGGTATGGCCATCAGAGGTCTTAGACCTATTGCGGAAATTCAATACTTAGACTATTTGCTGTATGCATTGTCACCTTTGTCTGATGATTTAGCAACCTTGAGATATAGAACAAATGGAATCCAAATGGCTCCAGCTATTATAAGGACTAGAGGACATAGATTGGAAGGTATTTGGCATAGTGGTTCGCCAATGGGGATGATCATCCATTCATTGAGAGGAATGTGCATTTGTGTACCAAGAAATTTTGTGCAAGCTGCCGGGATGTATCAAACTTTGACAAAGGCAACCGACCCTGCCTTAGTGATTGAGCCTTTAGCAGGATATCGTTTAAAGGAAACAATGCCTGATAATATTGGTGATTACACAGTTCAGCTCGGTGTCCCAGAAGTATTAAGAAAGGGGAGTGACTTAACTATTGTCAGCTATGGAATGTGTTTGAAAATGATACATTCGGCAGCTGAGCTTTTATCTCTTAAAGGCATTCATGTTGAAGTGATTGATATTCAAACATTTTTGCCATTTGATCTTGAAAATGTGATTGTAGCATCATTGACAAAAACAAATCGATTGTTAATAGTCGATGAAGATGTTCCAGGTGGTGGTTCTGCATTTATTCTTCAGCAACTTCTGGAAGAAAGAGATGCCTATTATTTATTAGATAGTAAGCCTCGAACTTTAACGGCTAAAGAACACAGACCGCCATTTGGAGATGAAGGAGATTATTTTACTAAACCTAATACTGAAGATGTCGTGGAAGCAGTTATAGATATCATAATGGAAGCTGAGCCACACAGAAGTTTAAATTAATGTTAGGTTTGTAGAAGAAATGAAGCACAATTCAAGGAACATACTGGTTATAATCCCTACGTACAATGAAATTGAAAATATTCAGAAAATCATTGATGCTGTGCTCCAACAAGGGGAAGATTATAATGTATTAATTGTAGATGATAATTCACCCGATGGAACAGCCGATGTTGTAAAAAACCATACCCAATTTAATCAGAGAATATTTATTCTTGAAAGAGAAGGTAAATTAGGTTTGGGCACAGCATACATTGCTGGCTTTAAATACGGCATTAAACAAGGCTTCGAATATATATTGGAAATGGATGCGGATTTTAGTCATGATCCAAACGCTTTGCCTTCTCTTGTAAAGCGTTGTCAATCTGGAGCTGATATTTGCGTAGGAAGTAGGTATACAAAAGGAGGAGGGATAAAAAACTGGTCTAAATACAGGTTGTTTCTCTCATTTGGTGCTTCATTGTATGTGAGGATGTTAACTTCTTTGCCGGTGAAAGACCCCACTGCAGGGTTTATTTGTTATAATAGGAGAGTATTGCAAACCATCGATTTAGATAAGATTAAATTTATTGGTTATGCTTTTCAAATAGAAATGAAATACGCTGCACATACTTTAGGCTTTAATATAGAAGAAGAACCCATCATATTTAAAGATCGCGAGGAAGGAACTTCTAAAATGAATACTTCCATTGTCAAAGAAGCGATGCTTGGAGTTTTGAAAATGAGAAAAGTTAATTATTCTAAAAAATAAGCAAAACAAAGAGTGCTGACCTCTTAAATTGTGCTGCTTCTTAAATTCTAGTCAGAGTCAAAGTCTTAATATCTACATTTATTTAGTTTGTGTTCCCATGCACAAAATCCTTAATCTTTCTGCTAAAAGTTTAAAGTATTATATTTTTTAATGTGTAAATCACTTTTTATAATGGTTTTATACATTAATAAATAATTATATATAAAATATATGTAATATATATTATGTAACTGTCTGTAAATCTGATAGTTGTCAAGATGATGCCGTTAATATAAACCATTGATTATCAATGTTTATTACAATTAAATAACTTATAATATGTAAGTTATTTACTTACATAGATTAACAAATGCTAAATATTTCTATATCAAATCAGGGAAAAAGTGGGAAAATGTGTTGTATTATAAATTTCTGTAATATATTTGTAATAGAAATCAGAAATGATGCATCAACTGACAGGAGAATACCAATGCAAGGTGGATACTAAAGGTAGGTTAAAGCTACCTGCTGGTCTCATCAAGCAATTGAGTAGTCAGATGCTGAATTTCACCATTAACCGAGGTTTTGAGAAACATCTAATGTTGTATCCTCAAGACGTTTGGGAAAAGAAGACGAAAGAGTTTAACCAACTCAGTATTTACATTAAGAAGAACAGGCAGGCAATTAGATATTTCTATCGTGGGGCATCACTGGTCAGAAGTGACAATGCGGATCGCATATTGATACCCAAAGCATTGATGGACTATGCGGGAGTGGATAGGGAGGTTGTGTTGTTTGCATATCAGGAGCAAATCGAGATTTGGGACAAAGCAACGTATGAGGCTTTGCTTGATGAGGAGCCAGATGATTTTTCAGATTTGGCTGAAGAAGTATTTGCTACTAATCTTAAACCCGATGAAACATAAGGAGTATCATGTTCCTGTACTTTTGAGGCCTTCTGTGGAAGGTTTAGTAAAGGATCTTAATGGTATATATATTGATTTGACATTTGGCGGCGGAGGACACTCGCGGGCTATATTGGAGAAATTAAGTGCTAAAGGGCGCTTAATGGCTTTTGATCAGGATGAAGATGCTATTGCAAATGCCTTTACAGACAGAAGGTTGCAATTGTTTAAGGCGAATTTTCGCTACTTCGGTCAATTTTTGAAATATAAAAAAGTGAGTCAAGTGGATGGAATCTTTGCGGATTTAGGTGTTTCCTCTTGGCAGTTTGATTCTGATAAGCGAGGATTTTCTTTTCGTTTTGATCAAAAGCTTGATATGCGTATGAATGAAAGCTCAAAGATAACGGCGGCTGAGATTTTAAATACGTATCAAGAAAAAGAATTGGTGAGGATTTTCAGTGAGTATGGAGAGGTGCGAAATTCAAAATCTTTGGCTAGGAAAATTGTAGACCTTAGAGAGGTAGATGATTGGGTTTCCACAAGGCAGTTTAATCATTTTTTAGAGCGAATGAGAATAGGGGAGATTAAAAAATATTTCGCGCAGGTTTATCAAGCTCTAAGGATTGAGGTTAATGATGAAATGGGGGCTTTGTGTCAAATGTTAGTTGAGGCGGAAAAATATTTAGCTGTTGGAGGGAGGTTGGTTGTGTTGACTTATCATTCGATTGAGGATAGATATGTTAAGCGCTTTCTGAAAACAGGCAATTTTACTGGAGAGCAGATTAAGGATGATTTTGGAAATATCGAAAGGCCTTTTGTGAAAATGGGTAAGCAGGTTGTTTTGCCTGAGCAAAATGAAATAAAATTGAATCCTCGATCGAGAAGTGCAAAGCTTCGGGTCGTTGAAAAAGCATAAAATGAGTAAAGCGAAGAAAAACATACAAAAAATAGGTTCGATGGGCTTCTTGTTGAAGAATGCAACATTTGTGTGCTTTTTAGCTTGCTTGGGGTTGGTGTATATTTTTAATGCGCATCAGTCTGAGAAGAAAATAAGGAAAATAAGTTCTTTGAAATTGGAGGTTAGGGATGCTCATGATAAGTACATGAAAGTGAAGAAAGATGTAATGCTTGAAAGTACTGCGTCTGAATTAGAAAAAGCATTGAAAGAAAAAGGCCTTAAAAGTCAAAATAAAGTTCCAATGGTTATTGGAGAAGGGTAGTTAAAATGGACAGAAAAAACGAATTATTAATCCGGGTTTATCTAGTGTTTGGAGTCTTTGTGCTCTTTGCTATATTGATTGTGGCTCGTGTTTTTAATATCGGAATGCTTGAGGGTGAGAAATGGAGAGAAAAGGGTGGTAAGCATATGAAATGGGTGGAACTTGAGCCGGAGCGAGGTGATGTTTATGATTGTCGGGGGAATTTGTTGGCTACAAGCTTGCCTTTTTTTGAAGTGAGGATGGATTTGCTTTCGCCCACAGAAAATGATTTTAATGAAAATGTAGATTCCTTGTCCATTTGCCTTGCAAAGCATTTGGGTAAGCAAAAAGCGTCAGAGTGGAAGTCGGAATTGATTTCCAATAGAAAGCAAGGAAAAAATGGACTTAAGCGCGGAACAAGATTTCATTTTATAGCGAAAGGTGTGCCTTTGGAGAAGATGGAATTAATGGAAACATTTCCGCTTTTTAGATTAGGAAAGCATAAAGGCGGTCTTATAAAATTAAGAGAGAATAAGCGTTTTCATCCTTATCAATCTTTAGCGCATAGGACTATAGGTGTAGATCGAAATAATGCGGATAAAATTGGTTTGGAGGCATCTTATGATAAGATATTAAAGGGGGATGTAGAAAAAATGCTGATGGAGAAAATCGGCCCAGGATTGTGGGTGCCAGTTGTGGATCCTTCTGAACTTAGTGGAAAGAGGGGTGGAGATATTGTCACTACGCTCAATGTTGATATGCAAGATGTTGTTCATCATGCTTTAGAGCAAGGTTTGAAAGATAATAAGGCTTCGGCAGGTTGTGCGATTTTGATGGATGTGCGTTCTGGGGCTATAAAATCCATGGCTAATTTGGGTGTGGGTAAGGATAGTGTTTATAGTGAGTCATATAATTATGCTGTGGCTCAAAGAACAGAGCCAGGTTCTACTTTTAAATTGGCCACTTCATTGATGCTGCTAGATAATGAGTTGGTTAGTCAAAATACGAAGGTGGATTTACATGGTGGTGTCAAAAAGTTTTATGATTTGACAATGTATGATTCTAATATTCATGGTAAGCGTGAAGTTGATTTTGAGGAGGTTTTTTATAATTCGTCCAATGTTGGGATGGGTATATTGGCGCAGCAACATTATGGAAAGAAGAGTCGCTGGAATAACTTTTATGAAGATTTGAGTGAGTTGGGTGTAATAGATAAAACTGAAATTGATTTGTTAGGAGAGCCTGAGCCTAAATTTAAGCATCCGGTTGAAGATCGAAAAAAATGGTATGGCACAACAGTCCCTTGGGTGGCACATGGGTATGAGTCAATGATGACGCCATTGCAGATTTTGAACCTCTATAATGCTGTAGCGAATGATGGGCGACTTATGAAGCCATATTTGGTTGAGAGTATAATGGAGGGCGGTAAAACAACAAAAGAATTTAGACCAAGGGCTTTAAAGGAATCTATAGCGAGTCCGATGGCTGTTCAGCAAATGCAAAACATGCTTGATTTGGTGGTAAGTGAAGGAACAGGCCGGCAGTTAAAATCTAACATTGTTAAAATTGCTGGTAAAACCGGTACTACAAGAGTAAACTATGCTGATAAGGATCGGCCTAAAGAGTACAATGCGTCATTTGCAGGTTATTTTCCGGCGGATAAGCCTAAATATTCACTCATAGTTTGTGTTTATTCTCCTAAGAATGGGAAATACTATGGTGGTGCGGTGACAGGTCCTGTTTTTAAAAAGATAGCAGAACGCATAATGGCTATAGATCAAGATTTAATGCAAGATGAGCAGCATTTAGTTTCTAGAGAAACCATCAAATCGGACTATGCTGGGTATGCTGATGATTATGAAGAGGTTTTTGCATACATAGGCGTCAGTCCAAAGAAAAAGTCAAATAGCAGATGGGTAGAAGTAATGCCAGATGAAATGGGGGTTAAGATTGACAAGAAGAAAATTTACAACAAAAAAATCCCAAATGTTCAAGGTATGGGTTTGAGGGATGCTACATATGTGCTGGAGAATTTAGGTGTTAAAGTGAGCTCTTTTGGGGCAGGCAAGGTGTATAAACAATCGCTTTCTCCAGGGTCAAAAATAGAAGATAGTGAGATACAAATATATCTCAAATAGTTTGTCAAACGTGATAAACCGAATGTATTGAAAAGATTGAATGAAATACTTGAAAATGTGTCTTTTGAAGGAGTGATTCCAGACTCAACTATGATACATGGTTTAACGACGGATTCGAGAGAAGTTAAGCCTGGTATGTTGTTTTTTGCAATCAAAGGACGTACTGTAGATGGTCATCGATTTGTAGATCTTGCCATAGATAATGGTGCAGTGGCGGTCGTTGTTGAGCAGGACTTTAAAACACAAAGAGTTCCTGTAATCAAGGTCAAGAATGCTAGAAAAACGCTTGCGGTAATAGCGGACGTTTTTTACGATTCGCCTTCTTCGAAATTTCAACTTATCGGTGTGACGGGAACAAATGGTAAGACATCTGTGGCTAGTTTGCTTTTTCAGTTATGTCGAGATCAGGGTAAAAAGTGTGGTCTGATTAGTACCATCAAGTATCAAATAAATGAAAAAGAGTTTGATTCTAAGTTTACAACGCCTGATGTAATTAAGCTTCAATCATTAATGGCCGAGATGGCTAAGGAGCATTGTGAAGTTGTTTTTATGGAAGTAAGCTCTCACGCGATAGATCAAGGGCGGATTGATGGGCTTGAGTTTGATGGGGCTTTGTTTACAAATATAACTCATGATCATCTGGATTATCATGGCACATTTCGTCACTACATTGACACAAAGAAACAGTTCTTTGATCATTTAGATGCTGATGCTGTAGCTATTGTAAATACAGATGATAAACATGGAGAATACATGTTGCAGAACACAAAAGCACGAAGTAAAAGTTTTGCACTCAAGCGACTAGCAGATTATAAAGGGAAAGTGTTAAGTAACGATCTGTTTGGTTTGCAAATGAGGATAAATGACCAAGAGGTGTTTTTGAAACTGACAGGATTGTTTAATGCCTATAATATGTTAGCTGTTTTTGCTTTGGCTAGTGAACTGAATCTTGTGGAAGAAGGCAAATTATTAGCGGCAATATCTGGTTTAAAGCCCATAGAAGGCAGAATGGACGTTGTTTCGATTAAGAGTAAGAATGCCTTAGGGATCGTTGATTATGCTCATACGCCAGATGCATTAAAGAATGTATTGAATAGTATCACAGAATTCAAGCGAAAGAAGCTTATAACGATTATTGGTTGTGGTGGCGATAGGGATAGAGCAAAAAGACCTAAAATGGCTAAAATAGCTGTTCAGTTAAGTGATTTAGTGATCATTACATCAGACAATCCAAGGTCCGAAAACCCTGAATTTATTCTGGATGAAATGGAGCAAGGATTGAGTAAAGAAGAAAAACAAAGTCTCATTCGAATTACGGATAGAGCACAAGCCATAAAAACTGGAATCCAGTTCTTAGGCGAACAAGATATATTGCTTGTAGCAGGTAAAGGCCACGAGAAATATCAGGAAATAAATGGAATAAAGATGCCATTTGATGACAAAGAAAAAATAAAAGCTTTTAGCTGAAAAGATATGAATAGGAGTAGGTTCTATTATCATTTTTGATTGGTTTAGCAGTTAGGGTAGATGTGTGTTAGAAATATCTGCACTCATCTACCAAACTGTAAATTGACACAGCTAAATAACATCCTTGGCAACAAGGTTGGCAAAAATATAAGCAAGTCAAAGGATTTGCGAGAGAGATACCCCGTAATCACTGCTGAGGCGGTTTTTTCGGAGGAAAGATTAGGTTCTATTATCATTCTCAGGTTGGTTTTAACAGTTTCGGTAGGTGGATCATGGAGATAACGATCGACACCCACGCACCGAGCTGTTTTTTTACTCCG
>JAHDHQ010000022.1 GCA_020631235.1 Saprospiraceae bacterium
CTATGTTAGTATTCAAGTAATATCAGTAACTTAGGTCAATAATCGTTATCGACAAAAAAATAAAATGATGGAAAAAGTCACCTCTAAAATTCTTATAAAATTAGGATTAAAAAAAAAGAACTCAAATTCCCCATGGTGAAGATGGAATTAGGCAAGTAGGGCATCGCGATTATGTGGGAGGGCTATGGGATGAAATTGGAGAATTGCAATTCAATTTTTTAAAAGAAAAAGGTCTTAAACATAACAATGTTTTTCTTGCAATAATTATGGAATCGTTCCTTCATTATGATTCCCAATATGACCGATCTGTTATAGCTCATTCCCCCAAATAAACGAGATAAATGCCATAAAAAATGCACAACAATATATATGCAGTTTTATTATTAGGATTTCTACTAAACGCGTGTAGTTTTCCTACGACTAAAGAAGCAGGAATAAAATATTCCACGCAACCAGCTTTTCAAATACCCAAAAATATTGAATGGCGAGAAGTTGGGCTTGCCAAGGAACTCATAAACGTAAAAGAGAAAATGGTGATAATCAGTGGTGGCTCAAAACCATTGCCACTTCACCAGTGGGAAGGATTAAAGGTTGGTTTTCCCTGGAAAAAAAATATTGACAGACACCTATTAATCAATAAAACAGCATTACTCCGGTCTCCCAATGCGAAGGCTAATTGTCATTCAAAAGACTGTCTGATTGAGAGAGAATATAAAGGATATTCGTGGATTGAATTAGCCCAACCTTTGTCTGTTGACTTCATACCTTCAAAAACAGATATGTTGAGACCTGAAGAAGGATATTTGGTTGTAAAGCTTATTAAAAAATGTCAATTGCTACGGTTTGAGAAAGAAATATATCAGTTATCAGATGATAAAGGAAACTACTTTGTAATGCACGCCACTGAAACAGGAAAGCCTAATTTACACGTTGTTTTGCCTAAAGGTTGGACACTCAAAAAAGTAAACTTGCAAGCACCCTTGGTTATTTTGCCCTTTGGAAATGGAGAAGATTGCTATTTTAATATAGTAGGAGACCATTTAGGACAGGGATATCACCAATATAAATATGCAAATGAATATTATCCATGATAAAAAAAATCATCTGCGAACAATGATATACTATCAGAGCAGCCTATCGGTTGATCACAATAGATATTAAACGATATGCACTAAGCGATTGCAAACAAAAAAAACATTATTTAGAACAGAAATATAATAGTGTAACGATCACTCAATATTGTATTTTGGATTTAACGTTAAAAAGAACTAAAAACTAAAACAAAGCCCTTAGCTAAGAATAAAGAATAACATTCGAAAAGGCTAAAACTAGTTCTCATGCAAAGGCTTTGATAATTTTACTGCCAGTAAATTTTGTTCGCTTTATAAGCGTTATAACTAAACAACTCAGAGAAGTATTTCGAAAATACTTATCCTTCCTTTTCTGATGAAAACTCAAGAAATCATCCGAAGCGTTCATCAGAGAATTTTGTTTGTAATTTTACGTTAAGTATGAACTTCATCATCAGAATAATCAATTATTCTGATGTTCGGTAAAAGTTATTAAAAGACCAAGCAGATGTGCGGCGATTTTAAAATACTTACAAAAAACGAAAATGGAAAAATTATTATTGATTCTAAGTCTATTTATATACACATTCCCACTATTAGGGCAGGATTGTGACTGTGTGATTTATTATGATTGGGCAAAGCAAGTGATTGAAGAAAATGATGCAGGTTTTCAAGAAGTCATGGATAAAAAAGGCAGGGATGCTTATACGCTTCATAATGCTTTGATAGAAAAAGAACTTAAGGAGATCACAGATTTACATCAATGTATAAAGGTGTTGAGGAAATGGATTTATTTTTTCAGAAAAAACCACATAGATATAGTTAATATTAACACTCCACCTAATAGTAAGGATGTAATATTTGAGCCAATACAGTTAGATGAGTTTAAAGAATACCTTAGAGATAAACAGCAGATCGATATTGAAGGAGTTTGGGATTATGGAGGGACAGAAATTGTATTTAAGAAAGTAGAAAATCAATATTATGGCGTAATAAATAAGTCAAATAATGATGTTTGGAAAAAAGGTGAAGTACAATTTATTATCAATGAAGAAGGCACGGGAGATTATTTTAATTGGGAAAAAAGCAAATGGCATTTAAAAAAGTATGAACTAATCTCGAAAGATTTACTGAAAATCAATAGCAATATTTATTTGCGAAGGGTGTTTATGCACACAGAAGCGGATAGCCAGAAAATAAAGGATTTTATTCAACTACTAAATGAAGATGCTCCGTTTGCCAAAAAAATTAATGACGAAACCTACTATCTTAGGCTTCCATCCTTTGATCCTAGCCAGAAAGAAAAAATAGATAGTGTGTTACTGCTTAATGGAGATAACATTAAGCGTACAAGGAATCTTATCGTAGATGTAAGATCAAATGGAGGAGGATTTGATAAAGCCTATGAAAAGCTGCTGCCCATGCTCTACACTAATCCAATAAGGAAGCCAGGGTTTGAATTTTTATCAACAAAATTAAATAATCAAAGAACTCAAGATTTTATTAATGGAGCCTTAAAGGATTTGAGTGAAGACGAAATAGAACAGTATAAATCAAACTACAAAACACTGTCTGAAAATCTTGGACAATATGTCAATTTTGATGCGCCGGAAACTGCAGAAACTATTATTCTCGAAAAGGTATATGATTATCCGGAAAAAGTATCTATCCTTATAGATGACGAAGTTGCCAGTTCTGCCGAAGAATTTCTCCTCGCATCTAAACAAAGTATGAAAGTAAAAGTATACGGCATACCCACCATGGGAGCTTTGGATGTTTCAAATCAATATTATACATTATCTCCAGACAAAGAAGTGGTGCTTGTATTTACACTTTCTAGAAGAATAGACAATATGTCAATAGATGATATTGGGATTCAGCCAGACTTCTTTCTAGACAGTTCAACACATAGGTTTGACTGGATAGAATATGTAACTAAAAGATTTTAGCTCGCTCAGATAGGGCAGTGTTGGAAATTGGGATAAAGAATAGTTGAAATGCAATAAAAAATATATAATGGTATGCTTATAAGTCACACCATTTGCAAAAACTAAATATAGTTAATTCGATATCTTACTAAGTTAAATAAATGCCAGACCAACTACCGACACCATTAACTGAACTGCTAGTATTACATTTGTATTTAAGTTCAGTCACTTTGTTATTATCCCCAATTATTATGTTCATCATCATGGGCTTTAAAAAGCCAATCAAATGGATTAGATACATTATTGCTGCTTTAATAGTATTTCTATTTGCGATACTATTTTCATTCCTAATTTGGATGTTTTGGCCATTCGATTTTGACTTTATGATAGGCCCATTTAATTTGCCAACCCTTGCAAGTCTATTGTTGATTTTAGGAGTATATGCAATCATAAAACCAAACTCAATATCAAATCATTAAATTTGGACATATGAAATTTTATAAAATATCAAATTCAACCAATGAAAAAGAGGTTGGAACATTTTTGCAATGTAAAGGAATAATTACCGGCAAAAATGCAGATTGGTTCAAAGCTCCAAACTCAATGACCAATCTAACGAATGATGATTTTCCAACATTACAACCAGATCTTAGATTTGAGCTAGAAGAAAAAGCTATAAAGACTGATTTAATAAAACCTAGCAATATCTCTGCAAAAGGACTTTTAGTTTCTAAACGACTATTATCCTTTTTAAGCTCCTTCCAATGGACAGAAGAGCATTCTATTTTATTTATGAAGGCAAAAAAGAACATGCCTATCATTGGATACATTTCGTTAAAAAAGATCTTTCAGATGTCAATTTGGAGAAATCAAGTTTGTATTTGTCTGAGTTTTTTATCGATAAAAGTGAATATGTTGCCATTGACAATTATAATCACGCCTTATCCATTATGAAAGAAAAAGATGCATTTATTTTATTTGAAAAGTTGGTGCTCAAAGTTAACCACTCATTAGGAGACTTGTTTTATCTACCTATTCCCAACGAGATATTTTGCAGTGAAAAACTTTATAATCATATCAAAAAAGAACATTTCACTGGTATAAACTTTCAAGAAATCGATTAAGTATCATACTCTATGCAAAGGAAAAACATGGATCTACGAAGTCAAATTTTTATACTGAAATTTTGTTAAAATTTAGGAGCAAATGTCCTTCGTTTTAAGCAATAACTCTTGTACGTTTGTGCTTAAATGTCAAAGTTAATGAAACGTACCAGTGCATCAATATATATAGGATTTACCTTATTACTTTTAGTGCAATCCAGTTGTGTTAATTGGGCTGCTAGAGCAGTCGAAAAGATTCCAGAGGAAACTGCACTGCATAAAAACTACACTTATGATGGCAAGGTAATTATAATAGGCGCTGGAGCCTCTGGCTTAGCAGCGGCAAAGGTGCTGGAAAAAAATAAGATTGAATATATTATACTTGAGGCGACGGATCGATATGGTGGTCGACTAAAGAAAGATACGACGCTCGCTGACTTTCCAATAGATTTGGGTGCAGAATGGATTCATAGCAACCCTAAAGTATTGAACGCACTGAAAGGAAAAAAAGAAAACCAAATCGATGAAGAGCTCATACCTTATCACTTAAATGAAACTGGGAATTGGGACGGAAAAGAGTACAAGGTGAATCCGGCTAGAATAAATAACTTCATGTATCATTTTATGCCTGAGTCGAAATTCAAAACATCTACTTGGTATGATTTCGTTGATTCCAATATTGCCAAAACAGTAAAGCATAAAATCGTTTTCAATGCTCCAGTCGTCAATATTAATTATGAAGGTAGTGGAGTAATTGTTAAGACGGCAAATGGAAAAAGTTATCAGGCTGATAAGGTCTTAGTCACTGTCTCAATTGGAGTTTTGAAATCAGGAAATATTGGATTTAAACCTGCTATGAACAAAAGAAAGATTGATGCGATAGAATCCATTAATTTTCTTACTGGTTTTAAAGCCGTAATGAAGTTTTCGGAAAAATTTTATCCAGACGCCTTAACCTGGGAAGTGAACGACGGAGAGAAAGTATTTTATGATATTTCGTTTAAGAAAAATAGTAAGACAGATATTCTAGGCTTTCTTTGTACGGGACCAGCAGCCAATATGTACTTTGATATGGAATCAAACGATGAAGTTGTAAAGTCCTTATTAATGGAACTGGATAAGATATTTGATGGGCAGGCTACTACTTTTTTTTCGGGAGAATATCTTATTGAAAACTGGGGTCAATACGAATTTACTCGAGGAACCTGGACACAAGCCTTTCAAGAAAAAACATCTGCCTTAAAAATCCTCAATGAATCCTTAAACGAAAAGGTCTATTTTGCAGGTGAAATTTGTGACCCATACAAGCAAATGGGCGTTCCAGGAGCTATCTTATCTGGATATCATTCGATAGATAAATTGCTCATAAGCAATGACTAAATATGCTAGGCTAGTTTCGATATACAAAGACGAAAGTGCCATGTTAACATATAAATCATTGATGAGATAGTTTGACAAAGCTGGATTGGAACAGGGATTTTCTTTAAACTAATCAATACTTTTATCGCAGTATTTTGGAATTAAACTTCTATCCTATGTCTAGAAGCTTTGTGCTCATTTTGATCACACTCGCTGTTTTTGCTTGTTCTTGTGAATCTTCTCAACAGACACAGTTAAAGAAACCCGACATTGGGCCACAAAAAACGATAGTAGACGAACAAGAGCCAAGATCGTACTTAAGAAAAGTAGATGATCATGAAAGTAGCAGCTACTCAGATTCTATGATACAAGAACTCATAAAGTCCTCAAAAAACCAATCTGAATCTATTTTGGACACTCAGCAAATTATCCATAATTTATTTTTTGATTCCTTAAAAACAATCCAGAATTACCGATTTGATTTGGATACTATTAACAAGTACAACTCAGGGCTTAAAACCTTAGAACCCGATCTACAGAGATTGTTCAAATCGGACTTTCTTTTTGGTCGATTAGATAGCCTAACTGGGTTCCAATTTCTGATTACTTACCAACAGGATTATGAATCTCATTACTCTGCTAATATTAATCTGATCACTATAAATATGACAAGCTTGGAGATGCATAAACTGATACTCGCAGAAGAGTATCGAAGCGAACAAATACATAAAACAGTGGAATCATATATTACGACTGGTCCCGACATTGAACAAAAAACTAAAATACAAATGTCTTACCTGCATGGAGTAGGGAAGACAGACTCCATTCAAGTTATAAAGACAAAAATATACCTAGATCCACAAAAAAGAATAGTTATAGACACGGTTCTATAATATCGATTATTTTGATGACAATACACTATAATCCAGATCTATATCGAGCCAATCTTTCATCACCTGGCTAAAAGCAGTTTTTTGCGCTTCGCTTAAATTTCGAACTCTTGCTTGACCGTGATCTGTCTTTGGAAGATCTAAACTGATGGCTTTACGTTTTTTCTTAGGTCTTACTCGAGTGGCTGACCAAGTATCCCATAAACCATTAATATAGACAAAGTGGTCGCCCGACTTGTCTAACCATGTCATTACCTTTTTATTCAGGCTATCATCAAAATTATAGTTAACACCTTTAGGCGGAAAAGAAGCATTTGGATGGCCGGATAAAACCTTTAAATATGGTTCGAATTTTTCAGTTCGGAAACCATAATATCCCATTTCGAGAGAGGCTTGATGATAGTGTGGGGCAAACAATGTCATCGAAGCATCACCATAAAATTCCAAACCTACAATATCCACTAGAGATTGTATATAATCATCTAAAATACCACTTGTAGGGAGATCCTCACACTTGCTTCCCCATTGCCAAAAAGAAAATGGATATTCTAATACTGCGTACTCAAAAGCCGCTTCTAAAGAATCATCTAAATAGCGAAATGTCAGGCCTTGGCCTTGAGCAAACCACTTTAATCGTGCAAGGACTTCCTTCCTGTTTTTTAATAAAAAGAACTGTACATCTTCTATTTTTTTACGACATGCTTCGCTACCTACAGTATCTAAAAATTCGTAGATTCTTTGGTCTTCCATATTGTAATTTAACGGAGCTACGTATGGAATGGAAACATCTACATCGTCCGGATAAAAGTATCGGTAAAAGATCGTAGTTTGGCCACCTTTAGAAATGCCCGTACTGATCCATTTATCTTTGTAAATCTGTTTAAATAACTGATTTATATGATGCAAATCAGCCGTTGCTTGTTCAAGGTTTAGATAAGACCAGTCCAACGAATCTGGCCTCGATGTTCCAAAATACCTATGTTCTATATTTAAATAATTTGCCTCGCAAATCAAGGCTATCTCATTCGGCCGATCACTAACATAATAACCTTGTGTATTCATCACAGTCGGACGATCAAAACCTTTATGGGTAAATATAACTCGTTGATAAAAATGTCCTTTGGAAGGGTCTGTATGATCTAGGTTTTGTTTTATGTCTAGCCGATACTTATCGCTTGTCCCTTCGATGGCTTGGAAGCGTACACCTTCTAAGTCATACAATAAATCACTTATGTTTTGAGCCTTAATATGCTCTCCAAAAAGGAGAAACAAAGCCGATAATAATAGATATTTTTTCATGATTGTAAGCTTAAATAATGATAAAGTTTGTATGCATCTAATTTCCATAGAGCGGGTGACTGACTCAGTAAATTATTTTCATACTGGCCAATGTTGTTTGCCAGCCAACGATGTGCTTTTTTATCGATTTTGTACTTCTTTAAATAGCCATACGTTTTTTGAATTCTGGTGTTTTTAATGAGATTTTTTTGTTCAAAATCGACTAAATTTTCTATCGCATTTTTAGTCTTATTTAAAAATACTTGATTGTTTTCTATACCTAAGTGTCGGACCGCATTATCTATAGATCGTATGGTATATCCTTTATCAAGTAGTTGCTGTGCCATAACTAAATCCTCATAGCCATAACCCGATAAAGACTCGTCGAAAGGGTAGTCTCTTATGAGCTGTTTTCTTACCATAAAGTTATTAGTATGAAAATATCGTTCTGGATGTCTGTTCCGTTTTCTGACAGATGCGCTTTCTCTTTTAGTACCGTATAGCCAATGTAAATATTTAGATTTAGCTCTCGGTTTCTTAGCTTGATAGACTCTGCCACCATGGATTATATCATATGGTTCTTTGGTAGCAGCCACGTATTTTTTAATAAAAGAAGAGTCTATGATTTTGGAATCACAATCAAGGTATAACAAATGATCATACCTTGCTGATTTTGCAAGCCAATTTCGAATTTTTGACCGACCAATATTTTCGGATAACTCCATGTAATTGATCTTGAACATACTGCCTATAATCTTATTTTGTTCTTTATATTTCGCTTGAGAGAAATCATCAAAGCACAAAATCTCATATTCGATTTTTAGCCTACGACATTGCTGAAAAACAGCTTTGACTAAAGGTACTATCTTATAGTTATGTATGGGAATAAGTATAGAGAGCATCCTCAAATTTACAATTATTACCATATTTGCAACCCTAAGTGTATTCTGATGTTATCTTAGTATAAAATCAAGCCTTTCATATGTATGATTTAAATGTATTAGCCAGCACCATTACGGATGACCCATTATTGTTAAAAATTGCGGAAAGAGTAAGCTCTTTCACGCGCATTACTAATGAGGATTGCTTATATCTGTACGAGCATGCAGATTTAGGTTTTGTAGGATTATTGGCTAATCATATAAGAGAAAGGAAACACGGTAAAAAGACCTACTTTAATCGTAACTTCCATATAGAACCCACAAATATTTGTTTGTATACCTGTACTTTTTGTTCGTATTCCAGACTCATTAAACAACGGACCGATGGCTGGGAATACACCGAAGATGAGATCATGGATATGATCAAGAAATATGATGAGCAGCCAGTAACTGAAGTGCATATTGTAGGAGGTGTTTTACCACAATATGATGTCCCTTTTTATGAGTCATTATTTAAACGGATAAGAAATCACCGGCCTGACTTGCATATAAAGGCTTTGACGCCTGTGGAATATCATTACATCTTTAAGAAAGCAAAAATTTCCTACCAAGAAGGAATGGAACGAATGCTGGAAGCGGGCTTAGATTCTATGCCAGGAGGCGGAGCTGAAATTTTCGATGAAGATGTAAGAAAAGAAATTGCAGGCGGTAAGTGTAGCGCTGATCAATGGCTCGATATACATAGGATATGGCATAAACTCGGTAAACGATCGAATGCCACCATGCTTTATGGTCATGTAGAAACATATGCGCATCGGGTAGATCATATGGATCGCCTAAGAAATCTGCAAGATGAGACTGGTGGTTTCCAAACTTTCATACCTCTAAAATTTAGGAATAAGGATAACCAAATGTCCCATATCCCTGAAGTAAGTGCTGTAGAAGATTTAAAAAACTATGCTATTGCGCGGATATATCTCGATAACTTTGATCACTTAAAAGCCTATTGGCCTATGATCGGTAGGTCTACAGCTCAGATTTCACTGCAATATGGAGTGGATGATATGGATGGAACTATAGATGATACAACTAAAATTTATACCATGGCTGGCTCAGAAGAACAAACGCCAGCTTTATCCACAAGAGATCTAGCAAAAATTATCGAAGCAGTAGGGAAGGAACCGATCGAACGAGACACTTTATATAATGTGGTCCAAGATTATACAAATTTTGAATGGGGCGAAGAAGAAATCAAAGGATACATCTCGTTACCTACAGCTAATTAACTATGCGTTAAAGGCAAACCAATATTTAAGACTGTACCTCTGGGTTTGTTTTCTGAAAAATTAAAGTTACCATTCATAGCGTTGATACGACTCTGAATAGAAAAAATCCCTATCCCATTTTTGTACTCTTTTTGTAAACCAATACCGTTATCTCTTATCACAATGTTGATTTTATCTGCATCGAAATTGATTTGTAATTGAGCTGCGGTCGCTTTAGAATGTTTAATGACATTGGTAAAAGCTTCTTGCACCATTCGATAAATATTTAAGGCGTTTTGATAGCTAAAATATTGATCGATATTTACCAGTTGGTGGCTAAAAACGATGTCACTGCTTTTGTCGTTCCGCTCGGTTAATCCTTCTAATGCTTTGGTTAAGCCGAATTGGTTTAAACTTACAGGATGCAGCCCCTTGGATATGCTTCTTACGTCTTCGAGTATAGAGTCTACCTTAGAGGCTGAGCTAGGCGACTGGTTGCCTAATTCGTGTTTTAGCAACAATAATTCGTGGCCTATATGGTCGTGCAACTCTTTGGATATTCTTGTTTTTTCGTTTTCTTGATGATAGATTAGTTCTAAACTAAATTTTGAATTCAAATCTAGAATTTCATTAGTTCTTTCCTCGACCAATGTTGATAGCTCCTTGTTGACTTGTTTTTGTTTGTTAAAAGCACGATAATACTGCACAAAAGTGATCATTAATAGGAGAGAGGCCACCGTTACCCAGCCATTCAATTTCCGATTTTGTTTGATGATGAGTTTATCTTGTTCTTGCTCTTTGAGCAGGTAATCATTTAAACTTTGTTGGACTTTAATTTCGTTTTTGAATTTTATTGCTGAAATAGTTTTAGCCCTTATGTCTTTCGTGATTTCTTCTTCTAGATCTCGATGCTTACGATAATGGTAAAAAGCTTCTTCCGGTTTGTGCTGCCTTGATTTTACTTCTGATAAATCTAAATGCGCATTGGATAAGTTTTTCTTATTCGGATTATTCTGAGCTGACTCCAAATTGTTTGTCAATATTGATTCTGCAAGCTTGTAATTGCCTAAAGCCATTTCGATTTTGCCATGAAGACTGTAAATCTTATAATTATTCGGTGCTGATATTTCCTTTTCTAGAATATTTATGGCCTTATTGATCGCTTTTTTAGCTTCCTCATAGCGGTTTTGTTTTAATAATATTTCTGATTGTATTTCGTAACCGTCTGCTTGCAATAAGCGGTCATTATTTTCTTTCGCCGCCTGAATGGCTTTATTTACAGATGTTTCTCCTTGTATAAACTTTTCTTCAAGCAAGAAAATGTAGCCTTTTACTAAATCAAGTTTTTGGCAAGCATAGTTATCTTCTTCATTAGCACAAATTAGGCTTGCTTCCTCTACTAAAGATTTGGCTTTCGTTAGATGGTTTATTTTTGCATAGTAAAACGCCAAATTCTGAAAGTACATTAATTGTTTTTCGCCTTTCTTTTTATCTGGATAATACTGATTAGACAGTTCCATAAATTCGATGGCGGTTTCTAAATTGCCTAATTTATCGTGTAAAAGTGCGATGTTATTAAAGTTAGCCGCCATCATACTGGAATCATTTAGCTCTTGCGCTATTTCGAAAGACTTTTTGGCTGATTCGATGGCTTTATGTTGTTCATTGGCTAAGGAGTGCACAAAACATTCGTATTTGTAAGCCAACATTAATCCAGCTTGATCATTTATATCCAAGGCCAGATGTTTTGCTTTATCATTATAGTGGCTCACCGAATCCACATCCACAGGAAGGTATTGCTTTGTTAATTGGTTATAGACCTCTACTTTCTGTACCCCTTTGTCTAATCTCGATAAAATCGAGTAGAGGCTGTCTATCGATTCTGCATTGAGCGAAAAAATCGAAATAACCATCGAGCAAAGGACTATTGCTGTGGCGATGTAAGCATTTTTTGAGTGTTTTAGGCGCATTAACAGTGTTCTAACAACGAGAAGGTCTAAGATAACCAAAGTTGTATGAACATTTTTCTTTTTAGCTTAGATTGTGATAAACATTAAGTACGTCATCATCTTCTTCTATGCGCTCTAATAATTTGTAAACTTCAGCGGACTGATCTTCATTTAAGGTTTTATTGACATTAGGAATGCGATCAAAACCAGATGAATTTATTTTGTATTTATTTTCTTCTAACCATGCTTGTATTGCTCCGTTACTTTCGAAAGCTCCGTAAATGACAATTTCCTCTTCTTCTTTGAAGACCTCTTCAGCGCCATAATCGATGAGCTCAAATTCAAATTCTTCCAGATCTATGCCTGTATCTTTAATCCTGAAAAAGCAAGTATGGTCAAACATGAATGAGACCGATCCTGTAGTAGCTAGACTACCATTCATTTTATTAAAGTAAGATCTTACATTAGCTACCGTACGTTGGTTGTTATCTGTTGCAGCCTCAATGATTATAGCTACTCCATGAGGTGCATATCCTTCGAAGGTAGTTTCTTTATAATCGGAAGTGTCTTTATCAGAAGCCTTTTTAATAGCTCTTTTTACATTCTCTAAAGGCATATTGGCTGCCTTAGCATTTTGGATCGCTGCTCTCAGTTTTGGATTGGCTTCTGGATCTGTACCTCCGCTTTTAATGGCAATGGCTATCTCTTTACCAATTTTGCTAAATGATTTAGCCATTTTCCCCCACCTTTTGAACTTTCGTGCTTTCCTAAATTCAAATGCTCTTCCCATGTGTTTTAATTCTTAGATTTTTACAAATGTACTATCTCCATCAAGTTCTACAAATTGTATATCAAAATATTTAAATGTTATATACACATTATACTTGCATGATCATCCATTCTTTTTCTTCTTTTTAAATGGATTTATGTCTTTTAATTTGTCTATGGTCTCATCTACCTTTTCTTTGGCTTTCCCATCGATAACCTCATCTATAGCCTCTTTTGCTTTGTCACCTAGTTGATCACCCACTTGATCACCGATAACATCTTTTGCTTTATCTCCTATAGCTTTTTTGCCCTTTTTGATTCCTTCGTCTACTTTCTTTTTTGCTTCCTCTTTGGTTTTTTCAGCGATCTCATCTACCTTCTTTTCGACTTTTTTTGTCACCTCTTCTTTCTTTTTGTCCACTTCTTTCTTTGCTTTATCCATAGCTTTCTCCTTAGCTTCATTTAATACTTCTTTGGCTTTATCTTCAGCTGAGGATTTTAAGCTTTTACCTCCAGAACCTGTGGGTACAATACTTACTTTGGGATCCTTAAAGCTTCCTTTTATTTTAATGTCAAAATATACAAGGTCTCCCACATCGACGTTTACACCCACTTTTTTTGCTTGCGATTCAAGCCAGTTAATACCGACATCCATGCTTTGGGAAACAATATTTTCGCCGATTTTATCTCTGGGTATTTCTGCCTTAATAAGATAGTCCATGGTGTTATCTATAAAGTGCTTGCCGCTAGCCTTAAAGTTCATATCTTGTTTTGTAAATGCTGTTTCCTCGATTTCTACTGCTCCATTTTTTATTTCAAACCAGTTTTTACTATCCTTAATTTCAAAGCTTCTGAGGTCTTCAAGACCTAACTTTTGGGCTATTTGATCTAGAGGTAAAAAACCTTTGATAGCACCTTCTAAGGTTTGTAAAAATCCGTTGGCGGTAACATCCGTAAATTCAGGGACCATGTCTGGTCCAAAGTTTCCAGATATACTCATGTCGCTATTAAATCTCCCTTGGATATACTCTAGTATAGGAGCTAGACGCCTAGCGCTCAATGAGGTTTTAAAGAGTTGCTGGAAATCCATGCGTTCTAAGTCATAACTAAAATCAAATACGGGTTTTTCTAAATTTTTAGAATTATATGATCCTTTTAAGTCAAATTGTCCGCCCAGTGTGCCGCCAGTAAAATATGCGAGATCTGCTTTTTCGTCTTTGAGTTCTATTCGGCTTTTTGCATTGTTTAGAATGTAATCCTGATAGATTATTTTGCCTGCTTCCAACACAAAATCTATAATTAAATCTTTAGGTATTCGGACTATTTCTGTTTCTCCACCTTGATGATTTTCAGATGCTGTTTCTTCTTCGAGATATTTGTTTAAATCAATTTGATCTACGTATATGTTCATGTTCCCTTTAGCGGGTTCACTGTTGTATAGATAGTCATATGCATTTTTAATTTGACCAGATGCTTTCATTTTTGATCCGTCCATGAGCATAGAGTAACTATCTATGTTTATATCATTAGCTTTTATCTTCCCTCTAGAAGCAATTTGCCTTATATCATAATCTTCATATTTTAATCGTTGGATATCTGCCTTGTAATTTAAAACCATACGCTCTACATCACTATCGCTACCCGCATCATTATTTTTCGAAGCATCATCTTCGCTATTGGCATCATCGCTAGCCCATTCATTTATATCTAATAGTTCGCTTTTAAGATTTAGATCGATGATTGTTTGATTTTTTTGTGTTAAATAAGCAAGTGGTTCTCTTATAGAGCCTTGAATATTGATGTCTGATTTACCGGCTGTTAAACTGGTGTTGGGAATGTCGATCTGCTTTGGATTTGCCCTTAGTTCTATGTTTGACACATGTATATCTGGTTGATCCTCATATTTTATGTGGAGTTTATCGCTACTTAAAGCACCATTAAACTGTATGGCTTCATAATTAGATTGTTCAATGTCGTGATAATTGGCTTTGATCTCGATATTACTTGATAATACACCTTCCATAGATTCTATACCTTCCAACGGAGCTATTTGTTGGATCAAGCCTAAATCTACATCACCATTTAACAAACCATTGATATTCGGTTTCCCCAATGGGTCTTGAAGTCTCAATCGTCCAGTTAGAGGTTTTCCATCCATGTTTAGGTTAAAGTTGGGAACATCCACTAACATGTCTGATAAATCACTGGATTTTGATTCGATATTTATTTCGACATTTACATTCTTAATGGGTTTTGGAAAATCTGGATATTGAATCGTTCCATCGTTTAACTTACAATGTAATTGCAATGCGGGATACTTATCTTGTCCATAAAGCCCATGGATACTGCCTTCAAAATGACTGACTCCTTCGGCTTGTAAACCATCAAAACTTTTTGAATAAACACCAGGTATTAAAGAAAGTATTTCTTTAAATGAATTCCCAGGAGCTTTAAAATCTATATCTAGATTCACTCCTTCATCAAGCATGACTATGGATCCTTCATTCTCTAAGGACAGTCCATTTATTTGCATTTTATTTTTATCTATGGAATAGCTACTTTTTGTTTGGTCCACCTTAATATCTATCTCTGCATTAATGTTGGCTCTCTTCAGATAATGCACTCCACCCATGCGCAGGTTCGTATTTTTAATGTTGGTTTTAGTAGATAATTTATACAAATCCTGACTGAAATCTCCAGATCCAGAATGATTGAATCCAGATAGACCGACATAGGTGTTTCCTTGAAGATCATTAAAGCTTATATCTCCGTTTTTAAGCTCGTATTTATTTAATTCGATGTGGAAAGCACCAGTTTCATTATTTGTTGCAGCACTTTCGTCTGATTTTGTAATGTCATAATTGGCCTTTCCTTGCTCGTTGATTTTTATATTTATATTAGGATTATCCAGCAAAATTCGGTTGAGGACATAAGGATTGTTACTATTTATTATAGAGAAAATATCCAATGATAAGTAGGTGTTATTTGCTTTGTACAAATGCACACCTTCGAAAGGAGCATTTCCTGTAACGGTCATGTTCTTAATGTTGGCAGAGACGTTTGGAAAGTCTTTGAATAAACTAATACTTACACCTTCAAAATCAACATTGGCATCCAGTTGCTTATTAACTTCTTCTTTGATTACCTTAGCTATTTTGTCTTGATAGAAGTAAGGTATGGCTACCATGAGCATCAAAATAATTAGTAAGAATATTCCCAGTATTTTTCCAATTTTCTTTATCATAGGATAGGTTTGTGCTTTCAGATTTGAAGCAAAGAAATCAAAATTTTATATTTAGACGAAAACTAATATATAATAGTTCATTATTTACTTCTAAATCTTAGAAATAATCAATTTATCTGTATTATTATTGTACTCTAAGCCTAATTTAAGTTTCTCTTAATAAATGAAATTTTGTGGATAAAAAAACCACTCTGTTAAGCATAAATAAACTGAATATCGAATTTGGTCATGGGTCGGTCCCAAATAAAGCGGTGGATGGTTTAAGTTTTAATCTTTATGAAGGAGAGGTGCTAGCAATGGTAGGGGAATCAGGATCAGGCAAAACCATAAGTTGCTTATCTATTTTACAATTGGTTCAAGTGCCGCATGCTAAAATCACCTCTACATCTAGTTTGTATAAAGATATCGAAGTAGGCTATCAGAAAATGACTCTAAACGATATCAGGAAATTCAGAGGCAAGGAAATAGCGATGGTATTCCAAGAGCCTATGAGTTCGTTTAATCCAAGTATGTGCTTGGGTAAACAAGTAATGGAAGCTTTCTTAATACACAATAAAGATCAAAATGCGGAGGCAAAAGAAGCTACCTTGCAATTGTTTGAAAAAGTAAAACTTCCCAACCCGCAGCGCATTTTCAACGCTTATCCACACGAAGTATCTGGTGGACAGCTTCAAAGAGTGATGATTGCCATGGCTTTGATTAACAAACCTAAGATTATTCTTGCGGATGAGCCTACTACAGCCTTAGATGTAACTGTTCAGCATGAAATTTTAAAGTTGCTTCTAGCACTTAAAAATGAACTTAAATTGTCGATTATTTTTATCACCCATGATTTATCCTTAGTCAAGAAAATAAGTGACCGAGTCATTGTCATGAAAATGGGCAAAATTGTAGAAGAAGGAGATGTAAATGATGTATTTAATAATCCCACACATAATTATACTAAAGGACTTTTGGCATGCATTCCGACATTGGACACAAATACGAAAAGATTACCAACAGTCGATTCATACGAATTAGGAACACCCAACAAAACAAATACTACCACTCAAACAGCAAAAAGACAATTTAGTGATGAAGATGAATGCTTGATTGAGCTTAAAAACGTAAGTAAAATTTATCAGCAAAAAAAGGCTTGGTTTCGACGTGTAAATGCATCGACCCATGCAGTCGAAGATGTTTCGTTTAATCTATATAAAGGGCAAATTTTAGGCGTAGTAGGAGAATCAGGTTCTGGTAAGACTACTCTGGCCAAAATGATTGTTGGCATTTTAGAGCCTTCTAAAGGTGTCGTTAATTTTAATGGAGCAAATATTCATGGATTTAATAACCAAGAAAGAAAAGAATACCGCAAGCAAATTCAATATATTTTTCAAAACCCATATGCCAGCCTAAATCCTAAAATGTCTATAGGTGCCATAATAAAAGAGCCGATGGTCGTTCATGGTATGGTAAAAAGGCATGAGGCTAAATCTGCCGTTTGCAGATTGTTAGAAGAAGTAGGCTTAAGTGAGGTGTTTTTTGATCGATACCCAAACGAATTGTCGGGTGGTCAAAGACAGCGGGTAGTCATTGCTCGAGCTTTAGCCATTAAACCCAAAATCTTAATATGTGATGAGTGTGTCTCTGCCTTAGATGTTTCTGTGCAAGCCACCATAATTAATCTACTTCTTGATCTTAGGGATAAATATGATTTGACCTACCTGTTTATATCGCATGATTTGGCTGTTGTAAAATACATTAGCGATCAAGTTTTAGTCATGAATAAAGGTAAAGTGGAAGAAATTGTGGATGCAGATTCATTGCTGACAGAACCCAAATCTGATTATACAAAACAACTAATTAGTTCCTTAAGCGAAGAAATTTAAATATTTCTTAAGGTTTAATGTAACTTTTTTCGAATGAGAATAGTTATATATATTAGTAATGCAACTTTTTATTTAGTACAACATGAAAAAATATTTCTTCAGATTCGGACTTGCAGCAATCATTATGTTAAGCATAGCTTCGTTTGCTTACTTACAGTACGAACAGTCATTTAATTCGTTTTTAGAATTTAGTACAAACAGCTTTGCTACTGAAAACTTAGATGATATGGAGAATTTTGATGCAAAAATTCCCATTACGCAAATCGTCATTGATTTCTTTAACTTTTTAAGAGATTTTTAATTTCTGGCTTATAACCGTTTAAAAATTCTTTGATCTTCATTCTCTTTTTTCCGGTCAATTGGATTTCGTGTAGGTTAATCCAAGCATCTTTAGCCGCTATTTTCCAATATGTTTTATAATCACTTTTTTGATCTCCTGCGGTATCGTCAGTCCCAAGATTTTCAGCTAAACTGGATTTGAAGATTTTTAGTTTTTTATCATCACTAAGCTTTATCCATCCAGCCGGATATGGAGACATACCACGTATAAAATTGTGCACTTTTTGTGCAGCTTGAGTAAAATCGATCAAACAATCTTGATGATATATTTTAGGAGCTTTAGATACTAATGACTCATCTTGAGGATAATATTTGACAGTTTTATTTTCAATGTCTTGTACTGTTCTCAACACTAATTCAGGTCCTATATGCATTAATTTGTCATGCAATGTGCCTGCAGTATCTAATGGATGAATGGGGATGCTCGATTGATGAATTAATTCGCCAGTATCGATCTCATGCTTGAGTTTGAATGTGGTGAGACCAGTTTCTGAGTCACCATTGATAACTGCCCAGTTAATAGGGGCTGCACCTCGATATTTTGGAAGTAAAGAACCATGTAAATTTAAAGTGCCCAGTGGAGGCATATTCCATACCGACTCCGGCAACATCCTGAAGGCTACAACGATTTGAATATCAGCTTTAAAAGCTCTGAGTTCTTTTTGGAAATCAGCATTTTTTAAATTTTTAGGCTGTAATACTGGGATGTTTTGATCTTGGGCATACTTTTTTACCGCAGATTCGATAAGCGTCTTGTTGCCTCGGCCACCCATTTTGTCAGTAGCAGTGATTACAGCTACCACATTGTAACCACTCCTAACCAAAATGTCTAAAGATGGAACTGCAAATTCAGGAGTTCCCATAAATATTATTCGCATAAAGCCTTAATTATTTGTTTTTAAGCCGTTAATGTTGGCTTCAGATGTAAAGATTATTTTTTATAATCGTTTATTTTGTAGTTCGAAGATATTTTATTTCAAACATTCAAATATGATAAACTTTAAATCTTGTGCCTTTTGCTTATTGGTGTTTTTTACCCTTGGCTTAGATGCTCAGCAATACATCATAGAAGGTTATGCCTACGAAACAGGTAATAGAGGATTCTTAAACATGGTGGAAGTCAATGTCATGGATAAGTTTTCTAAAACCAAAATAGGCACAGCTTTTAGCGACGAAAGCGGCACCTTCAGTATCGAAATACCAGGACCATCTACGTATACTATAAGTGCAACCAAGAGCACCTTTGAAAATGTGGACATAGAATGGGTAGTAAAAGAGGAAGCATTTAAAACCTTTCCCAAAATAGAAATGCAAAGATTACCCGGTTATAGATTTGAAATTACATTGGCAGAAAAAAGAAAATATAAAGGAGCTACTACCAATGCAATAAAAGGAGCAAGAATAGAAGTATATAATAATACTACAAAAACATCAGAACTAGTACTTGAAGATTACGAACATCCAGAATTTGAGGTAAACCTATTACAAGGAAATCATTACACTATACTGGTCAGAAAAGACGGTTATTTGGCAAAGAGACTCGAAGCTTATGTAAATGTAAAAGGATGCATTCTTTGTTTCGAAGGTATCGGTGAAATCGTGCCTGGTGTATCCGATAACTTAACTGACGATAATAGCACAGGAGTCTTATTAGCTAATGTAGAAATGGACTCTATTTTCACAGGCAAAACCATCGAAATTAATGACATTTATTATGAACTTAATAAATGGAATATTACGTCGCAAGCGGAAGACGAATTAGTGAAAGTCATTACAGTATTAAAGGATAATCCTAATGTAAAAATCGAATTGGGATCGCATACAGATGCTAGAGGAAAAACAGATTATAATATGAATCTTTCCGAAAAGCGAGCAAAATCCGCAGTAACATATTTAAGAAATCGGGGAGGAATCGCAGAAGATCGGATCGTTTATAAAGGCTATGGAGAATCTATCATTAAAAATCATTGTTCTGATGGAGTGGATTGTACCGAAGAGGAACACGCCATTAATAGACGGACAGAGTTGAAAATACTCAATGTAGAAAAACAAGAAGTATTTAAAACCTTAGCAGTTATGAAACAAGAAGAGTTTATGGATGAATTGCTTTTAGATATATATAGTGAAGGCCAAATAAAGGTGGTTGGGAATGATACCATCGTAAGTAAAACTAGTCAAGAGGATATTGAGGAAGTGGTAAAGATGATTAGCGACGAAGAAAGTACGGAAAAAGAAGTAAGCAAAAAGAAAAAAGAAGCAGTCCCACTTTTCGGAAAGAAAGAAAAAACTGCCATGGATAAAGAGACTGCCATGGAAGTTAAAAATGAAGCGACCACGGTTACTGAAATACCCATTAATAATACAATTGCAAATGGTTACAAAATTGTGATTAAGGAGTCCGCTCAATCGTTAAGTATCGATGATGAATTGTACAAAAGACATCAAGATCTTATGGAGTTATACACGGATGACTTATATCATTACCTAATTGGCTCATTTGATAATGATAAAGAATGTTATCAATTTCACAAGACCGTTAAAATTATGTATCCTAATGCGTATGTAGTCTTAATGAAAGGTGGTGAAATGATAAAATAAAAAAGACCAAAGGTCGAAACATTTGGTCTTCATTGGTTTTAACAGTTACATGTATATGTACTTTATAACATTCAAATATTATGCCAAATCATAATATGTTTTATTTGTGAATTTATAGCTCGCTGTTTTTATAAAAAAAATAAACCATTTTAGTACACTTGCATTTCTTTACTTAAATGTATGTCTTAAACATATTATAGTTATTTTTAATATGTTAACTTGATTGACTATGAATATTGTTGATGTTTCTTTTGAAGGAAGTTTTGAAAAACTTCACCAGTGTCCTCACCATTATCTGCCAGAATTTGCTTTTGTTGGTAGGTCCAATGTTGGGAAATCATCATTGATTAATATGATTACCAATAAAAAGAGCATTGCGAGAACTTCGGGTACACCAGGAAAAACACAACATTTAAATTTTTATTTGATTAATAAATCTTGGTATTTAGTTGATTTGCCTGGCTATGGATATGCAAAAGTGTCCAAAAAAATAAAGCGCCAGTTTCCTAAAATGATAGAGGATTACCTAATCCAACGCCCGAATTTATATTGTTGTTTTTTACTGATAGATAGCAGGCATCCTTTACAAAAAAAAGATGAGGAAATGTTGAGCTGGTTTGGAGACCATCATGTCCCATTTGTAATTATCTACACGAAAATAGATAAGATGAAGCCTTCAACTAAGATGGACAATATTGAACTTATAAGAAAAGGATTGTTAGAGTCATGGGAGTCACTACCCAAACAATTTATAACAAGCTCAGTAAGTAGAGAAGGTAAAGAAGAACTTCTTACGTATCTTGCAACATTAATTGATGCATATAATTTCTCAGATTGACCAAACATCGTAAACATATAATACCAGATCTAGAAGACTGGCCAATCACAAAATTTTCTAAAGACAAAGAAGCTTTTATAGAAAGACTAGGGGAGTATACTTTTAATCGAATCAAGCGTCAGCAACAATTAGATGTCAATGAAGTCTTAGATGCAACCGTATTTTTAGAAAACAAACGTACATCTAAAAACCGATGGAAAGTAGATCCAGCTGACGAAAAAGTATATTGGAATAAGATCCGAGATGTCATCAGAAAAGCAAGTCAGGCAGAAAATAAAGAAGAAGAATTAGATCGAGTTTTAAAGAAAATAATCCATCGATATGCTGTAGAACTTGTCGGAAGTTTTAACCCCAGAACATTTAAATTTGCAAGGAAATTTCTGAAAGCTTTTTTCTCAAGATTGTATAACCCCAGAAGATTTTTTAAAATCATTAATCGATATGGAACCTACGAAGAGCTTTTGAGCAAAATAAAAGTCTATGGTCATGTAGACGAATTAAGAAATTTATTTAGCAAAGGCACTGTAGTTGTAGTGCCTACTCATTTTTCTAATTTAGACTCAATACTCATAGGTTATGCGATTGATTCTGTAGTGGGGACACCAGCATTTATTTATGGTGCTGGATTAAATCTTTACAATACAGAAATTATTGCCTTTTACATGAATCGATTAGGTACCTATAGAGTAGATCGAAGAAAGAAAAACAGAGTGTACATAGAAACTTTAAAATCTATGAACACCTTATCACTCATCGAAGGCGTCAATAATTTATTTTTTCCTGGTGGAACTAGATCGCGTTCTGGTGCAACTGAAGATCAACTTAAACTAGGATTATTAAACTCAGTTGTAGAATCCCAACGACATTGCATACAACAGGGAATAGATCAAAAAATATATATAGTCCCATTAATTACCAGTTATCCTACCGTATTAGATGCTGGTTCATTAATCCACGATTACCTCCGTGGTTTTGGCAAGGAAAAATACAATTCACCCAGAAGAAAGCAATCTCTTCGAAAGATATTTTTTAATTATTTGAAGAAGACACGGAAAACAGACACATACATGGCGATGAATTTTGGCAAGCCTATGGATGTGTTTGGTAATGCACTTAACGATCAAGGAGAAAGCTTGGATGCTCATGGTAATATAGTCGACTTATCTCATTATTTTGAAGGATTAGATGGAACAGAGACTAAAGTTCAGCGCGAATATATCTACACCAAGAAACTGGCCCAAAATCTAGTTCGCTCATTTAAAACAGAGAAGATAGTATTGCCTTCGAACCTTGTGGCTTTCGCCGCGTTGCGGCTCATTATGAAGCAGAATCAAGAAACTGATATATTTAGTTTATTGCGTTATTCTTTGGACCAAATTGCATTGGAAAAGACTACATTAATCATGGCAGTCGAAATGCTAATGAAAAAGTTAGTAACGATGCAAAATGCTGGCGAGATAGTTTTGTTCGAAGAGATGCCTTCAAGTACGGAAGTGATAGTCGAAGAAGGGATAAGGCATCTGGGTGTTTATCATATTCATGCACCGCTTAAAAGAATTTCGGATCATATTTTGGGTACTGACAGTCTAGATCTATTGTATTTTTACCATAACCAAATGAAAGGATATGGTTTAGAAGAATGGTTTGATGTTGAGTATGACCAACTAAATTAGAAGAATTAAAAATTTGTGGAGTTTATAGTATTTGATTTAGAAGCAACTTGTTGGCGAGGAAGACCTCCCAGAGGACATAATGAAGTAATAGAGATCGGAGCTATTAAAGTAAATAGGTACGGAGAAGTCACTGGACGTTTTGAACGTTTTATTAAGCCTACGGTTAATCCACGATTGTCTGCGTTCTGCTCTCAATTAACAAGCATCAGCCAGGAACAAGTGGATCGTGCAAAAACCTTTGATCATGTGAGCGAAGAATTTAAAGACTGGATTGATGTATATGAAAACGAATACATTCTTTCTTCATGGGGAGGTTTTGATAAAACTTTTTTAGTCAATGATTGCAATTTACATAACTTGGATATAGACTGGTTAGAACCTCATATAAATATCAAAAAACAGTATTTTAATAATCGTGGATTAGATGTTCATGCTGGTTTAAAAGCAACTGTAAATAGAGAAGGCTTTGAGTTTACTGGAGTGCATCATAGAGCTATAGCGGATGCTGAAAATCTAGCTAAAATTGTCATAAAATATATAGATGAATGGGTGTATTAATCTTAAATATTCCTTAATCCATCGATAAAAGAATACTATTTGAAACCAAAAAAGCATTTTACTTTGTATTAGTTATAAATTAAATCATTTATGTTGAAATTAAATACACTTTTAGGGGCTTGTTTGATGATCTTATCGACAAGTTTATTTGCCCAAACCAATTTAGATTCTGGTGTCATTAAAATGGAGATTACTAATGTTGCCTCCGAAGATGAAAATATGGCGGCAGGATTAGAAATGTTAAAGGGAACAGAAACCAATTATTATTTTAATAAAGAAAAATCATTGGTTAAAGCCAATATGATGGGGGGCATGATGGAAATGACCACATTAGTTAATAATGAAGACGAATTCTTAACCTTTACCATGAATATGATGGGCCAGAAGATGCTTGTCGAAAGTACTAAAGAAGAAAGAGATGCGGCTCAAGCTAAAAATAATACTACTCCGGATGTGAGTGATTTCGAAATTACTTATGATGAAGAAGACACAAAAGAAATCTTAGGATACACTTGTTTCAAAGCCAATGTAAGTAATGAAGATGGTGGCTTTGGCTTTATTTGTTATGTTACAGAAGACATCAAAGCCTCCAGTAAGATGATTCAAGGATTAGACCAACTAGATATACGAGGATTTCCTTTAGAATACATTATGGATGCACAGCAAATGCAAATGACCTATACAGCAACAGAGGTTTCAGAAGAATTTGATACTGAAATATTTAACATTGACACTAAAGGGTATAAGAAAATGACCTTTGAAGAATTCATGGAAACAATGGGGTCCATGGGTGGAGGTATGGGTTTTTAAAAGCTTGTAGGAAATACAATCATTTGGCAGAAAGTCTATATTTAGGCTTTCTGCTTTTTTATTAAAGTGACATACACAGTTTATTTTAGTCCTAATAATAAAATCTCATGCGCTTAATTCATATATTCCTTTTGCTGGCAATTTGCACCCAATTTGCTTGTTCTAACAAACAAATGAATAAATTGCACAAACAACATAGTCAAACTATAAATACTTTACTTGGAGAGAATATAAGTGCTGAACAAAAAATTGAAGGTCTAGCTAATACCTATATTCATTTATTTGAAGAAGCATTGGATTATAGCTCTTCTAAAAAAGCATATCAGCATATCAGTAAATTTAGTAAATCACACAAAGGTGAGCTGAAGATGTTAATAGGTCAAGTCGAAGACCAAATGGCTCAGATGAGTTTCGAACAAAAAGCGAGTTACTTTCTTAGTCTAAGCCAAAAAGATTACATTCCAAGGTTAATGAAACTGTTACCTCAAGTTGAAAAGAAAATTGGTCGAAAGCTATCCAGCCTGTCTTTTGTGTCTAAAATCATCAAACTTTTTAAGCCTGAAAGTTTACTGGATTCTATTTTGAAATAAAATTTTAGTTCGAACGCAACGTTTTTTTATAAGCAGGACTATTGTTAGTATAAAAGCATAATCTATGTAATTTTAACATAGGATAGCTTATCAAATTATACTAATGAGAAATTCAAGTTCTAACTTTATAAAAAATGAAATTATGCAAGTCCTTAACAGATGTTTATTTGTTTTGTTAATCGGCTCCCTATTTTTTGTCAGTTGTGGTAAAGATGAAATTATTGACGGCGATGAAGAAACTATCATAATTGATGGTGTTCCATATGATGATAGCATTGTTAACTTTCAAGGTTTAGTCGTAAGACCTGATGGTATGCCTTTACCTGGTGCTCTTGTAAGCACAGGTGTCATCAGCACATTAACGGATGATTATGGAAAATTCGAATTAAGTAATGTCCCTGCTAAACAGAGCAGCGCATACTTAAGTGTCGATCATCCTGAATATCATACTTCATACAAATTTGCTACATCGAAGAGTCCAGGTACTGGATATGTAAAAATTCGAATGGTTGAGAAAATCCTCACTAAAACTATCTCAGCAACTGAAGGAGGATTGGTAGAAATGAATGGAGGAGCTAGTGTCAGTCTTCCAGCTAATGGTATAGTAGATGAATTAGGTAATCCTTATTCAGGAAATGTAAATGTTTATGCTTTTTGGATAGATCCAGTAGGCAATAGACTTGCAGAAATTATGCCTGGTGATTTGAGAGCTTATGATAATAATGAATATGTGCAATTAGGTACTTTCGGCATGGTGTCTGTTGATCTAGTTGGGGCGAATAATGAAACCCTCAATCTAGGTGATGGATACACAGCTCCTGTTGTATTTCCTGTGCCTAATGATTTACAGGGCATCGCACCGAACACTATTCCCCTTTGGTACTTTAATGAGGATTCTGGCTATTGGGAAAAGGAAGGAGAAGCAAGTCTATCAGGAACAAACTATGTTGCAAATGTTCCACATTTTTCTTTTTGGAATTGTGATGCACCATTCCCAGTGGTAGAAATCGAATTATGTATCAATGACGAACGAGGAAATCCGATTCCTAATTTTGAAGTTAGAATATGTGCAGAAGATGTGCAAGGTGTCGGTTACGGGTGGACAGATAGTAACGGATGTGCAACAGGTAAAATACCTAAAGATAAATTGCTAACTATTAAGTATATGGATCAATGTGGTAACGAAGTCAAATTAGAAGAAATAGGACCTTTCTCAGAAAACGCAAATATTGATATCATTACCTTGTCCAGTGACAGTTACCTTTTTGTGATGGAAGGTCAGTTATTGGGATGTATGGGGGCACCTCTGAATGATGCATATTTAATTGTGTACACAGAAAACGACTACTTTACCATAGAAATAGATGAAAATGGAAATTTCTCCCATCCATTCTCTAAATGTGATGATACTGAAATAAGCGTTGTCGCTTACGACAGAGAAAATTTATTTACCAGTGAAGAAATAACATTAAGTGACTTTTCTGATCCTGTACTAAATCTTGGAATGATTGAAGTCTGTGATGAAATGATCGATGAATATATTCGCTTTATGGTGAATGGTGGAATTGAGGTATTAGTGCTTAATCCTGATGCGTGGATATTAAATGGAGAAGCGATCACCATAGGAGGTATAGAAGATGGGACTAATTTTTCTGCCAATGTCAAGATTCCTTCAATTTCTGCTGGAAGCTTTACACCAGAAAGCTTCAACTTTATAACAGACCAACAAGTAACATGTATCAATGCATGCGATGGCAGTACGATCCAGCTTAATGAAGATCCGTCGGTAGGAGATTATATTACGGGAAGCTTCACCATGTTTGGAGAAGGTCCTGATGGAAATATATCGCAAGTAGATGGTAGTTATAGAATCATTGTAGATGGAGAATCAGATTATGGCAGTATATCTGGACAAGTGTTTTATGATGGGAATATGGATGGATTAAAGAATGATGGGGAATTTATAGAAGGGCAGAATGTAATTTTAAATACTGATTCCGGAGATATAGCTCAAGTGACACAATCTGACGCTAATGGATTGTATGCTTTTGAGGATTTACCACCGGGTAATTATTTTTTGCAGTTGGATGGAGACTCATTGTCACTGATCACTTCTGATTTAAATGTAGGAATGGACCCAACCATAGATAATGATTTTAATGGTCAGCTATCAACGATAACCTATGCCATCACAAATGCTGGGGAGAATTTCGAAAATATAGACGCTGGGGTTAACTCAGAGATTACTTGTTGGGCAGAAGGTGAAGGCTGTGGCTTCAATTGCTTTCTTTATGCAAGTGCTTCTGGTGGTTTTGGTGAATTGTCATATGAGTGGGATTTTGGAAGTACGGAGCAACAACCAAACTGTCCAGGTAATGGGTTTGAATACACGGTTACTGTTTCTGATGCTTTTGGGCAAGAATGTGAAGCGACTGCTTTTTTAGAGCAGTTTACAGGAGCGATAGAAGGAAGAGTATGGCAAGATGTAAATGATAACAATATGTTTGATTCTGGAGTGGAAACCGAACCAGTATTGAGTGACCTTAATGTGTATTTGTATTACGCTTGGGATACCTCTAATCCTATAAATACTACAACAACCAATCAAGATGGTCGATATTGGTTTGATATTTTTGATTCTGATGAATTTATAGTAGCTGTAGAAGCTCCGGAAGGCATGGTTCCAGTAGAGAAGGATGATAATTTGTATGGTAATTTTACCAGCAAAATAAACCTTGAAATCTTAAATACTACGCCTTTTGAAATGTATGGCACCGATGAGATTGAAAATTTTGATTGTCAATATTATGGTCAAATTAATGCAGGGTTTAAACCAGAGTAATTAGTTTCCCCAACATTGAAACAAAGAAAAAACATAGAAGAAATATTAATAGGTATCCAGCGTGGAGATACAACATGTCAGCGAGCATTGCTAAGCCAATACGCTGATATGTTGTACGCTGTTAGCTTGCGGTATGTTAGAGACTCCAATCTTGCACAAGAAGTGGTCCAAGATACTTTTATCAAAGTTTTTAAAGCTTCTAAAAATTTCGACCCTACTAAAGGAAGTTTTGATGGTTGGATACGAAAAATTGCTATCCACATAGCCCTAAGATATCTCAATAAAAAACAGATTAAACTCACTTTAGTAGAAGAACATACACACGACGATTACGGTATGCATCCAGAAGTCCTACAAAAACTTGATAATGATGCATTGATGAATATTGTGCAAAGTTTACCTGAAGGGTACCGTCAGGTGTTTAACTTATATGTAATAGAAGGGTATTCTCATAAAGAGATAGCCGCAATGATTGGTATCAAAGAAGTTTCGTCTAGATCAAATCTATCTAGAGCCAAAGAACTTCTTAGAAATAAATTAATGACCCACAAATCTTATACGTCATGGGCAACAGCGAAATAAATAAATTACTGCACGATCGGCTTTTTGAGCACGAAGTCCCAATGGATCACGATGCACTTTGGAACGCTATTCAGAAAAAGAAAAATAATAAATTCCCCATCATTATGTTACTATCTTCTTTACTTGTATTAGTATTTTCTATGAGTTTCTTTGCCTTCACTTTTGAAGAATTACCTGAACACTCAAGCACGCCATTAGTGGCAAATAATTTGATCGATCATGAAGAATCCACCACTACATCATCTCTACTGAATGGTGATACATATGATAATGATGTCAGTCACAACGAACTGAATAATACCTCAGAAAAGAGCAATAAAGACTTATCTAAACCTAAAGAAATTGCCTCAGCAATAATCGAAAAGCAAGCTGAGTCTATTGTCAACACGAAACCTATATTCGGAGAAAATGCAATCGCACTAAGTCATCCAGGATCTACTAAAGAGCAGCAGACAAAACCTCAAATAAATGATCAAAAATGGCCGCTAAACCCAACGAAGGAAATAAGCCTTGTGAGTACCCATAAAGCCAATGCCGCTGACAATAAAGTAGATGGGGCAACTAAGCCTATCATAGAATATCCTAGCAGCCTGGACATAAAACTTTTAGCATATAAACCTATGTTGTTAAATGAGTCTTGGGGACCATCGATGTTGAGTAGACGTAAAAAACAAACGGGATGTTTTGATCACAAAATTCGCCGTAATAGTTTGGGTATTGAATTGTATGCTGGTCCAGGAGTAATCACTAAAAAAATGATAACTTCTGCAGCGGATTATAAAGCGCTACTCGAACGAAGAAAAGAAACTGAGACAAGTTTGGAAAGTTTGAGAGCAGGAATAGCCATACGTTTTAATCACCATACAGGAGTTTACCTAAAAGCTGGTTTAGAAATAGGAAGGCTAAGAGAAAGACTAGATTATTCAGTAGGACAGGATACTAGTTACACGCTAGAAAATCAAATTATAGATTGGGAAATTAATACTAATGGAGATTCAATTCCCATTTTTGGTACACAAACAGTAACTATATCTAGCAGTAAAAGCTGGAAAGTCTTTAATGAATTCACCACTTTTGATGTGCCAGTATTGTTGGGGTATCAGCAAAAATTTGGTAATTGGGGAGTATATGGTGAAATAGGTGCAATCTTCAATATTAGTTTGACTAAAAAAGGAATGATATTAGATAACACCATGACTACTCCTTCAGAATTGGATCCATTTTTCCAATCAAAAAACGGTATACACTTAACGGCTGGAATTGGAGCATCGTATAGAATTGCTGACAATGTTTATGTGTTTGCAAGCCCTAATGCAAAATGGTCGATGAGTGATTTCAATGATGAAAATTACCCCATAAACCAACGATTCCACAGCTATAGTATATTAATTGGTGTAGGATATGAATTTTCTAAAGGTCCTAAAACCTTGTAAAATAATATTTAAATTAGGTGAGATTAAGAGAAGAGCCCGAAAGGACTCTTCTCTTTTTTTTATGCAAAAACTTCAGTACCTGCGAAATGGAAGCTGCTTTCTATTTGTGCGTTTTCGTCTGAATCAGAACCATGCACTGCATTTTCTCCAATGCTGGTAGCATATTTTGCTCTAATCGTACCTTCAGCTGCATCTGCAGGGTTAGTTGCTCCTATTAAAGTTCTAAAATCTTCAACCGCGTTATCTTTTTCCAAGATAGCGGCTACAATGGGTCCAGATGACATAAAGTCAACTAATTCTCCATAAAATGGACGCTCTTTATGCACTGCATAAAATTCGCCTGCTTTCTCTTTTGAAAGTTTTGTGTACTTCATAGCGACAATCTTAAATCCTGCGCTATTCATCATTTGTAAGATGTTACCGATATTGCCTGCCTTTACAGCGTCTGGCTTTATCATTGTAAGTGTTCTGTTTCCTGCCATTATACTTCAATTAAAATTTGCGCAAAATTAAAAAATATAAAGAGGATGACTCTTTAGAATTGTTAATTATTAAATAAGATTTCCGTCTTTTTTTAGCAACTTTGTGTCCTTTTATGGAAAATATTCAAATATTAAAGGATAAACTACAGATACCACAAGATGTGGTCATCCTTTCACACCGAAATCCTGATGGAGATGCTTTAGGTTCTAGTTTGGCATTACGAAGCATGCTGCTTAGTCTAGGACATTCAGTAAAAGTGGTTTTACCGAGCAATTATCCATATATATTTTCCTTTATGGATGGTGTAGATGACTGCATCATATTTGATGAAGAAAAAGATATTGCGGTGGAAAGAATCAATAAATCCACCATGATTTTCTGTTTAGATTTCAATGGTTTAGATAGAATCGATAAGCTAGGGCCTTGTGTTGATAAATCTAGAGCTTACAAAGTGCTAGTAGATCATCATTTGGATCCTGAGCCATTTCCAGATTTTACTTATAGTAATACAGGAGCTTCGTCTACTTGCGAACAACTATATCTACTATTTGAGCTGCTAGATTTAGAGCCTAAAATAACTTTAGATATAGCTACCAGCTTGTTTGTCGGTATTATTACAGATACTGGATGCTTTAAATACAGTACCAATAGTGAAACTTACCGAGTAGCTGCTGCTTTAAAATCAAAAGGAGTAGATGATTATGGTTTAAATGACTTAATCTTTAATTCACTCACACAAAAGCAATTAGAGTTATTAGGTCATTGTCTAGCAAACCGCATGGAAATACTGCCTGAGCACAATGCAGGAATCATCCATTTAACCAAACAAGACTATAAAGACTTCAATATAATACGTGGAGATACAGAAAGCATCGTTAATTATATATTGATGATCAAAGGTATCAAAGTGGCCGCCTTTATTAGAGAACAACCTACTATTGTAAAGTTATCTTTAAGGTCCAAAGGTGATATTTCCGTGCAAGAACTCGCAAGAAATCATTTTAATGGTGGAGGTCATAAAAACGCATCTGGTGGATCGGCTTATGCAAAACTAGAAGATGTAATCCATCGATTTAAGTCAGTTTTACCAAACTATATAAAAAAAGAAACACATGTATAAATTACTAAGCATTAGTATTTTCGCTCTATCTTTTATCTTGACCTCATGTCAATCAGGAGGCGGGAGCAAGGCTTCATTAGTTGAAGGATATCGTACAGAAATTTATGATCGACCAGGAGGTGATAAAGTCATGCCAGGCCAATACATAAAGTTTGATCTTGATATACTTAATGATAAAGGAGAAATCGTACAATCTTTAAGGTCTCAACCCACAAAGCCGATTATGTACATCCCGATGGAAGGAGAGGAAGCTCAAAGAAATCCTTTGATCGACTTACTTAGCCAATCTCAAAACAATGATAGTTTGGCGATTTTCATCACTAAAGATTCAATGCCAGAGCCTGCTCCAATGATGGAGAACAATGAATTTTTAGAATACCGAATGAAAGTTCTAGATGTAATGTCTAAAGATGCTTACGAGGAGATGAAGAATAAAGAACAGGCAAAAGCTATGGCATTGGCCAATAAAATGAAAGAATTAGAACCTGCAGCATTAGAAGAATCGGCCCAGATATTAAAAGACTATCAAGCAGGTAAGTATAAATCACAAACTAAGTCTTTAGATAATGGGCTAAAATATGTCATACTAGAAGAAGGTAAAGGGCCTGCCTCGAACACAGGACAAACTATAGAAGTATCATACGTCGGTATGCTCGAAGATGGAACCATGTTTGACAATTCCTACAGAGCTGGCAGAAATTTCAGCTTCCAAATAGGTACTGGTCAAGTGATTCCAGGATGGGATACTGGTATGGCACTTATGCCTGTAGGATCTAAAGCATTATTAGATATTCCACCAGCTATTGGTTATGGTGAGCGAGGAAGCCCACCCGTTATACCTGCAAATGCAGATTTATATTTTGTAGTTGAAGTATTTTCTATCAAATAAGAGATGACAAGCGAACAACTTAAATCTCTGGCCAGTCGATTAGCCTCCTTAAGGGGCTATCTTTGACGTCGATAAGCGCAAACATGAAATAGAAGATAAGGAAGTACTAGCTTCTGACCCCACATTTTGGCAGGACCAAAAGAAGGCTGAAACTATTATGAAAGAAGTTAAAACTTCTAAATATTGGGTACAAACCTACGAGGATCTTCAGGCGAACTATGATGATCTTGAAGTTTTATACGAATTTCAAAAAGAAGGCGAAGCGTCAGAAGAAGAGGTTAATAATATCTATAAATCACTCTTTGAGAAAATAGAAAATGTCGAACTCAAATCTACACTTAATCAAGAGCAAGATCAATTAGATTGCATACTCGAAATCAATGCAGGAGCAGGTGGAACTGAAGCTTGTGATTGGGCTGAAATGTTGTATCGAATGTATGTTATGTATGGAGAGAAATCCAATATGAAAGTTTCAGAGCTTAATAGAGTGGATGGAGACGTTGCTGGTATCAAATCGGTAGAGCTCCAGATGAGTGGCACCTTAGCTTATGGTTATTTAAAAGGAGAAAATGGTGTGCATCGCCTGGTGCGAGTATCACCTTTTAATGCACAAGGTAAGCGAATGACTTCCTTTGCTTCGGTTTTTGTGCATCCTATGGTAGACGATAAAATAGAAGTAGAGATCAATCCGGCAGATATAGAATGGGATACCTTTAGGGCTTCAGGAGCAGGAGGCCAACACGTAAATAAAACGGAGTCAGCTGTACGTGTGAGACATCTTCCAACAGGTATAACGGCTGAATGTCAAGAAGAGAGATCACAGCATATGAATCGAGAAAAAGCACTTATCATGCTTAAGTCAAGATTATATGAAGTAGAATTAAAGAAGAAGCTAGCAGAAAAAGATTCTGTTGAGGCCTCGAAAATGAAAAATGAATGGGGATCTCAAATAAGATCCTACGTTCTGGATGACCGCAGAGTTAAAGATCATCGGACAAAATTTGAAAATAGAAACACCGATGCTGTACTTAATGGAGACATTCAAGGATTTTTGAAGGCATTCTTAATGTGGGATGGTAGTTAAAACACTTTGATAACCATTCTAATATTGTATTTTTATAAGAACTCAAAAAAGCCACATTTTTTGATCAGAAATTAATGACATGAAAATTAAAAATTTTACGCTTGCATTGACATTTATAGCAATAGCCACACAGGTACATTCACAAATTACGGTAGGTTTATCTACTTTGCCTGAAGCAGGCGATGTGCTTAACTATGACACTTTTGATAGTTATAATGGAGAAGGATATGACATGATAGGAGAGGATATGACCTGGGATTTTTCTGATTTATTAGTCAGCGGCGCTAGTCAAGAATCTTACCTTGAAGCATCAGCAGGTACGGCCGCTGATAGTTTCCCCACGGCTGATTTGTTAGTAGAATTTATCGGAAATGAAGGCTATGCTTTACGTAACTCTACCAGTATTAGTGTTATTGGGTTTTCAGGCGAAGAGTTTGGAGGACTTCCTATTCCTTTGACCATAGAGCTTGATCAGCCATTCGCTATTAGAAGAGCTCCTATGGCTTTTGGTGATGTATACAATACGCAAACTAATTTCGCCGCAAAATTCCCTTTATCTGATTTTCCAGCATTGGACACTCTCATTAGCGAAAATAATCCATTAGGTGATGGTGTAGAAATAGATTCTTTTGCCGTCAATTGGGACTTAAGTAGGACTGAAGAAGCTGTGGGCTGGGGTAATGTCATTATTGGAGATAATGAAGTAGAGGTACTGCAAGTTTTGCAGACGGACAATGTAGAAACGGCCATAGAAGCTTTTATCATATCACCCCTTGGTGGCACTTGGTTAGATGTTAGTGGTTTTCTGCCTGAAGAATTCGCGGGACAGCTTTCGATCAATACAAATACCTACAAGTATTTGACAGAAGAAGACAAAACAGTGTATGTGGAATTTGTTGTGAATCAAAACCTTGGAGAAGCGGCTGCTACCGGAAGAACAAAAGAAAATTTAGTGAGTACTAGTACTGAAAATGTAGTATTTAGCAAAGACATTTTGTTATATCCAAATCCTGCAAATCAATATTTGACTATTTCGTCGTCTAATCATGAAGCCATTCAATCAGTGGAAATATTTGATATCAAAGGCCAATTGCTGATGAGTGTAAAGCCTAATATTGATCAATATTCTGTAGATGTTTCACACTTAGAAAATGCGCATTACTTTGTTAAGATCAGAACAGAAAAAGAATACGCATCACAGCGTTTTACGATAGCAAAGTAAGTAATACATAAAATGGGGAGTGGGCTCAAATAGCTAACTCCTCATTTAAAATTCTTGAACATCTTCTCCTTCTTCTCCTTCAGCCTCGTCTTTATTTTTATCAAATAGTTTGCTGCCGAGTCCATAAAAATTAAATTTTAATCCTATGTTGAATCTAGATTCTTCAAATCCTTCGTAAGGCTTAGTTACTCCATCAGCCAAAACAAAATCTTTGTTCATTAAATCATTAAGATAATATTCTCCGACTAAGGCTATACCCTTCATCATGCCTATATCGATTCGAAGGTATTGGTTGAAATTATTTACTTCGTTAGGAAAATAATGTTTGTCTCTAATGGCTTCATTATTTGGATTGTTATCCGGTAAAATAATCGATCGATAGTGGTAATAGTAGTCAACGCCATAGGCAGCATAGATAGCCAGCTTTTTCTTAACAAAAAATACGAATCCTAATTCAGGTCCAGCACCGTATACTCTATGATTGTATTTATCCCCATCTAATGTATAAGTTAATCCTTCCTTTTTGAAGACAATCCCACCTCTCAATTTAATGTTTTCTTGAAAGGAATGGATATTATAAATAAACGGATAGCCCCAATGAAACCTTGCGGTTGTTTCTAACTCGGAACCATTGTTTGTAATGCTAGAAAAACCAACTTTTTGAGCCATAAGTTGGTGTGATAAACAAACGATAAGCAATAATATAAAAGAATTAATACAAGCTTTCATAGAGGACAATTTTATGCAACTTAGTTAATTAGAAACGAATTAACAAGCAAATTTTACATCTTTCGACTAATAAATAATGGAGTACATCAGGACGAATACTAAATTAGTATTCTAGTAATTGCACGATGTGGTCTTTCAATTTATCTGCATTTAATAACATGGTTTGTTCTAGCACACTATTTAAGGGAATAGCAGGCATATTTGCCGACCCAACAGTTCTTACAGGTGCATCCAGAGATTCAAAACATGATTCTTGAATTTTAGAGGCAATGCTTCTAGCTAAAGTGTTATCTACGGGTTCTTCTGTTACTACCAGACATCGATTTGTCTTTTTAACTGATGTGTAGAGTGTTTCGTAATCAATAGGTGCTAATGTCCGTAAATCGATGATTTCTACTCGGTCTTCTAAAGTTTTAGATGCATTTAAAGCCCAGTGGACACCCATTCCGTAAGTAATAATACTGAGTGTAGTTTTATCAGTGTTTTCTGCTTCTTGGACTACATTAGCTTTCCCAAAAGGAAGAATATAATCGGCATCTGGTTCAGGTGTTCTAGCAGCCAAAGTGCCAGGAACTTTCGACCAATATAAGCCTTTATGTTCGAATATAACTACTGGGTTTGGATCATAGTAAGCAGCCTTGATGAGTCCTTTAAAGTCAGCACCATTACTCGGATAAGCAATCTTGATCCCTCGAATGTTAGCCACCACAGATTCCACACTCGATGAATGATAAGGTCCTCCACTACCATAAGCTCCGATAGGCACTCTTAAAATCATAGATACTGGCCATTTGCCATTGGAAAGGTAATACGATCGACTTACTTCTGTAAACAACTGATTTAAACCAGGCCATATATAATCGGCAAATTGGACTTCCACGATAGGTTTTAAACCTACAGCAGCCATTCCTACAGTAGAACCTACAATAAATGCCTCTTGTATCGGTGTATTAAAAACACGTTGGCTTCCGAATTTTTTGGCCAATGTTGCAGCTTCTCTAAACACACCACCTAGTCGCAAACCTACGTCTTGCCCGTAGAGTAAACATTCTTTATGCGCTTTCATAAGTTCCTCTATGGCATGCAATGCCGCATCGACCATGACAACTTCTTCGCTGTTTTTGGGATGTTTGCTACCTTTTTCTTCGGTAATAGGAGTGGGAGCTAGGTCATAGCTATATAAATCTTCGGGTACAGGATCTTCTGCTTTTTGGGCATCTTTAAAATCTGCAGCCACTTGTTCTTTTGCTTTAGCTTCTATCTGTTTTATTTTCTTGAGCGATATACCTCTATCTATCAGTTGTTGTTTCAATATTGGATAAGGATCTCGTTGCCTGTGTTCTTCTAAGTCATCGCGGTACCATTCCATACGGACACCAGAAGTATGATGGTTTAAAAGAGGTACTTTAGCATGAAGTAAATAAGGTTTCCGCTCTGTTCTAATGTACTCTAGAGCTTTTTCTACAGCTTTATATGAGGCTAAGAAATCATTACCTTCTATAGATTTTGCTTTTATTCCTTTAAACCCTTTGATAAAAGTGTGAGCATCTTGGGCTCGTGTTTCTTCGGCATTTGCGGAGATATCCCATCCATTATCTTGGATTAAATAGAGAATAGGCAGTTGTTTTAAAGCCGCCATCTGGAAGGCTTCGGATACTTCACCTTCTGTTACGGAAGCGTCACCTAGCGAACAAACAACTATGGGTTTTTTCTTGATTTTATCATCAGCTAAGCCTAATAGTTCTTTGTATTGCATCCCGAGCGCACAACCGGTGGCTGGAATAGCTTGCATCCCTGTGGCAGAAGATTGATGCGGAATTTTAGCTTTGTCGTCATCCTTTAAACTTGGATGAGCGTAATAACTTCTTCCGCCTGAAAATGGATCAGATTTTTTAGCTAATAGTTGAAGCATCAAATCCTTAGGCCTTGAACCAATGGAGAGTATCATAGCATCGTCCCGGTAATAAGGATAGGCGTAATCTTGTGGCAATAATTGTAAACCGACTGCGATTTGAATGGCTTCATGACCTCTTGAGGTTGCGTGGACATATTTTGAAACCAATTTAAAATTAGCTTCATACAACTCAGTCATTGCTTTAGCCTGACATAACTTTTCAAATGCAGCGATTAAAATCTTATTCAAGGATGGAAATTTAGATTCGCTAAGATAAGAAAGCTAGTATATACAAAAGAAAAAAGAGGCAACTTCAAACGAAATTGCCTCCTGACTTTAGTAAACTGACTTTATTCTAATGTTGAACACTAAATCTTTCTGTGATGGTTTCTCCATCTTCGAAACTAGTCTTTATTAAGTACATACCATTTACGTACTGACTCACATTTAGTTTGACTAAGTTCCCATCTTCTAATAATCCATTTTCAATGCGCTTACCTTCCATATTCATGATTTGTACACTTTCTATTTTACTATTTCCACTGTCAATAGTAATGGTGACAAATTGATCAGCTGGATTAGGGAATGCTTTCATTGATTTGTTTGCCTCCAATCCTGCTTCACTAAACAATTCGATGGCATCAGCTGCTGTTTCTCTGGTGTTTGTATCCTCTTCGGTCAAATCTCCTGCACCGGTAACCCAGATGCAATAATCTTCGGTTTCACCATAAGGGAAAACCTCACAAGGACTAGTAGGATAGGAGCCTATCTTCATGGCAACGCGCATAGTGGTTTCACCATTCCATAAGGTACTTGGCATATTAATGTAACCATTTATATTGCCTGTTCCATTGCCATAGGCCACAAACTCTCCTGCATCCAAATAATCTCCATCCATATTAAAATCAATCCAAATCATCCAATACGCATGATAATTGCTATTCGGGAAACCAGGCGTCAAACTAACATAAACATTCGAATTAGGACTGATTGTGGCACATTGATCAGTATAATCACCGTAACCGCCATCATCCCAAGAGGTGTTGTTTAAATTAGCAAACTGTACATTTTCTATCCAGCTTACACCTGAGTTTAGACCACCAGAATTACAATCACTTTGGATAACTGTTAGATCAAACGAACAAGTTGTCCAATTTCCACAGTCATCGCTTGCTTGGTAGCTAATTGTTGTCGTAGTTCCTGGCTGGAATACAGATCCACTTGGAGGTCCAGCGATTTGTGTTACATGAACACATCCTGGTATTTCCATAATGTATTCTAATGATGTGGTGTTGTATTGATCATTCCATGTGCCATCACTTAACATCTCAACATAATCTTGAGATCCATTGTAGTTGTTTGGTTGACCAGGATACCAGTTAGTATAATTGACTGGTTCATTATTACACCATTGGAAAACTCCTTCCGTTGCTTCATCTGACAAACCAATATAAGCTGATTGGATCGTTAATATATTTGCAAGGAATGCGTTTTCACTGGCATCGTTTATGGCTGCTAAGTAACCACCATTTGCAGTACATACTGACTTAGCAGTGTTCCAGCTGGCTGGGGCTGTCGAACAATAATAATAATGCCCATTATGCTCGCCCATATATACAAAGCCTGGTATATAATCACCTCCTGAGCAATTTGCACAGCATGAGGTAGCTTCAGGCGTTTGCCATGTTACTGTCATGCCATTGTTATTTGGACAACTTACTGTTACATCTTCTGGACAGTTAATATTAATTGAAGGATCTACACACACTTCGAATGAACAAGTTTGTACTGGACTACATCCATCATCTGCTTTATAGGTGATGGTTGTACAGCCTTCATAGAAGAAAGATCCAGAACTCGGACCACCAATTTGAGTCACGTGGTCGCAAGGTATCTCCATAATGTATTCTAATATGGTGGATGCATATTGATCATTCCAAGTACCATCACTTAACATTTCTACATAATCTTGCGCACCATTGTAATTGTTTGGTTGTCCAGGATACCAGTTAGTATAACCTAGCTCTTCGTTACATACCCATTCAAATTGGCCTTCTTGGTTTACATCATGCAAACCAATATAGGCTGATTGGATTGTTAAAATATTCGCAAGGAAGGCATTTTCACCTTCTGAGCCTATACAAGCTAAATGACCACCATTTTGCTCACAAATACTCTGTGCGTTCGTCCAAGTTGCCGGTGAAGTCGAACAGTAATATTGGTGTCCATTATAAGTACCCATAAACATAAAGCCTGGGATAACTCCACCACCACAATCATTGCAGTCGCTTTCAAATACAGGCTCTTCCCATGTTACATATGAACCACCTCCTGGACCACAATCCACATTAATATCTTCTTGGCATTCAAAAGTTGTAGGTGTTCCTCCTACCGTAACTGTAAATTCGCAAACACTCACATTCCCACATCCATCTTCTGCAGTATATGTAACAGTACTTGTTCCCACAGGGAAGAAAGATCCATTGGGATGACTAGATGTAAAACTGACTAAATCACACTCATCGGTTGCACTTGGTGCCGTCCAGTAAACAGGCGTTGAAGTACTTCCTACGGTTATATCAGCAGGACACTCCCAAATTTCAGGAGAAGCAGCATCACCTAATGTAATTAGTTGTGTACAAGTGCTAACTAAATCATAGTCATCAGGATCCGTAGCTGTCCATGTTCTTATAATTTCTTTTGCTCCGAAACAAGGTCCCGTAGATACAATCATATCATTGTATTCTAATATTGGTGGCCAACATTCATCACTGTATGGAGTCGCTGTTGCATAGCCTGTTACATTCGGACCATAGCCTGTAGTAGTACATAGATATGCATTTGATGGACATACTATATTCGGTGGATTTACACAGCCTACAGTTGTACATTCTAAAATCACATCAAAACTACACACAGCTTCATTACCACAAGCATCGGTACCTGTGTATGTCACTGTTGTTGTTCCTACAGAAAAAACATCTCCTGGCTCATAGTTACTAGATAATGTCACCGCCGAACAATCATCTGTGAACATAGGTACAATCCATGAAATGGCTTTAGTGCAATCATCGCTTGCAGTACTCATGTATATATCAGCTGGACAATCCCAAATTTCGGGTAATTCATTATCTTCCAATGTAATGAGCTGTGTACAACTTGAGGCCAAACTAGAGTTATCTGGATCCGTTGCTGTCCATGTTCTTTCCACAACTTTAGCACCTGCACAAGGCCCTGTACTGATAATGACATCTGTATAGTTTACCATTGGGTAAGAACAATCATCATCGCCAGGAGTGGCTGTGGCTTGTCCTGTAATTGAAGGACCATATGCTACACCTGCACATAAGGTAATATCTGATGGACATACAATATTTGGCGGATTGTCACATCCTGGCACATCATTACATAGGATTGTGATGGTAAAAGAACAAGTTTCTATGTTGTCACAATCATCGATGGCTGTATAAGTTACCGTTGTAGTTCCTTCGCTAAATATGGCTCCGTTTTCATAATCAGAACTAAATGAAGCTAAGCCACAATTATCGCTTGCGGATGCTTCCGCCCAAGGCACAGAAATATCACACCAATCATTTCCATTGATAGTTATATCGTGTGGACAATTGGTAATCACAGGGGCTACTTCATCTTCTAAACTTATCATTTGTGTGCAAGAAGCCACTAGGTTTTCGTCATCCGGATCGGTCGCAAACCACGTTCGCTCTATTAAATGTGCGCTGCCACAACCTTCAGTAGATAGAATTAAATCTGTATAGGTGATGATAGGCTCTCCGCAGTTTTGGTCCGCTGCTTCAGCGATTGTATAGCCTGTATGACTAGGATCAGTACTTCCATCTGGACATATGGTTATATCTGATGCACATTCTGCAATGACTGGCGGCATTGAACAAATGCCAGAATTTAAACATGTCACAGTAATATCAAATGTGTAGTTACTAGAATTACCACAGTTGTCTGTAGCTGTCAATGTAACTGTGGTCACACCCAATTCAAATTCATCTCCTGAATTATGACTGCTCGATGTAGAAGCAATGCCACAATTGTCGTTGTAAGTCGGCGATGGCCATGTAGCCACAACTGGACAGTCATCACCACTTACGGTAATGTCTCCAGGACCTACTATGCTAGGTGCTTGATTGTCTTCTAAGGTTATGAATTGTAGACAAGAACCATATAAACTAGCATCATTTGGATCAGAAGCTGTCCATGTTCGCTTAATGTGTAATTGCCCATCACAAGGTCCATTTGATAATTCTACATCTGCATAGGTGATTACTGGAGGATCACAACCAGCTTCACTTGAGCCAGTAGCAAAACCAGTAAACTCAGGACTTATATCGACATTTGGACATCCAAAATAATCTGCTGGACAACTCACCATTGGAGGTGTGTTACAAACACATGAGATATTAATATCAAAGGTATGCACGCTTTGATTACCACAATGATCTGTTGCTGTATAAGTTACTGTAGTTATACCTTCATCAAAGGTATCACCTGATTGGTGAGATGAACTGATTGTATTAACCCCACAATCATCATCAATGACCGGTTCTTCCCAGTTAACCACTGCCGAACAAGATTGCCCATCAGCTTCCATGTAAATATCATCAGGCGCAGTCCAATAATTTGGAGCCTTAATATCTCTGAGTTTTATGATCTGTTTGCAGGTGGTCGAAAGACCAAATTCTGTGTCCGTCACTTTCCATAATCTTCTAATCTTTATCGCGCCATCACAAGGACCCTGCGTTAAAATTTTATCTGTATAACTAATTACCGTAGGCCCACATCCCGTTCCTGGAACTAAGGTAGGTGTACCAGTTCTCTCTGGATCAGTCCATGTACCCGGACAACCCACAAACATCGGTGGACAATTTAGTAAAGGAGGGTTATCACAAGAACAAATGACAGAAACTACAAAAGAATATGTTTTGGTATTTCCACATTGATCTGTAGCTGTATAACTTACTGTGGTATTACCATTTGAAAATAAATCTCCTGGCTCATGTGTCGAACTTACATCATATAAACCACAATTATCATAAGCGTTAGGTGGTGTCCAACTGACAGGTATTTGACAATCGTAACCTTCTCCATTGACCGTAATATTTCCAGGCACTTGACCAAACCAAGGATCTTGAGTATCTTCCAATTTGATAATTTGCTTACAATCATCAAATAGAGCAGGATTATTTGGATCTTCTGCGCGCCACATTCTTCTTATTTTCTTAGCACCATCACATGGACCAGAACTTAGTATCACATCTGTGTAGGTAACAACAGGATCAGCACATCCAGAGCCAGTTAGCACTGAAGGATATCCAGTTGTGCTAGGATCGGTGTTTGTTCCTGGACATGCAGTAAACTTAGCTGGACAAGCTAAAACTGGTGCTTCTTGGCATTGACAATCGACAGTAACGATAAAATCACAAGTTTCAATATTGCCACATGCGTCTGTAGCAGTGTATATAACGGTAGTCTGACCTTCCGAAAATAAATGGCCAGAATTGTAATTAGAAACCACTGAAGCCAATGCACAATTATCACTGGCTACTGGTGCTACCCAATTGACAGGGACTGTGCATCCTGCACCTCCTCCGATGACAGTTATATCTGCCGGGCAATTAGCAAAACTAGGTTGATCTGTGTCTTGTAAATTAATGGCTTGGATACATGAGGAGCTTAAGCTACTATCATCTGGGTCGGTAGCTGTCCATGTTCTTTGGTATTTTGCTTGACCATCGCAAGGACCAGAAGAAATTAAAATATCTTCATAACTAATAATGGCTTCATTACAGTCCATACCAACAATAACTTCTGGTTCTCCTGCTAAACTCGGCCCATAGGCTGTACCAGGGCAGCTAACATATATCTCAGGACAGTTAATTACTGGAGCAGATCCGCAGCTGCACTCAACGGTGATAGTAAAAGAAGCCGTATAAGTAAGACCACACTCGTCTAGTGCAGTATACTCTATTTGAGTTACACCTTGATTAAAAAGAGCTCCGGGGGCGTAATTAGAATTGACACTAGATAATCCACAGTTGTCACTGGCTGTTGGAGCCGTCCAGTTTACGGCTATTAAACAACCCTCTGCAGGATCTGCTGTAACTGTAATATCTGCAGGAACATTTGCAAAAACAGGTAAGGTTTCATCATCTATAGTGATGATTTGTTCGCATGTTGAAAACAAATCTGGGTTGTCTGGATCGGTTGCCGTCCACGTTCTAGTAATAATCTTTGCATCCATACAGTTCCCATCGGCTAAGCCTTGAATGTCATCACTGCTTGTTATAATCGGCGTGCCACATTCAGCGGAGCCGGGTTCTGCGGTGGCAGGACCTAAATCATTCGGATAGAAAGAATCGCCTACACAGATGGTTAAATCTGAAGGACAGCTGATAGCTGGAGCTGCAGTACAACAGCTACCAATTACAGAAACAGTGAAGCTACAAACGTCAAAAAGATCACATGCATCTAGTGCCATGTAATCGACTTGTGTATCACCTAATTCGAATTCATCTCCTGGATAATGTGATTGCAGCACACTAACTACTCCACAATTATCTGAAGCCTCAGGCTCGGACCATGTAGCTGTATAATCACAATCATTGAGCGATAAATCTATAGTAATATCTTCTGGGCACCAACTGTACTCTGGTGCATCCGTATCTTCTAAAAAGATAGTTTGGGTACACGTTGCGATCAACCATGGGCTAGCATCATCAGGATATTCCGCTGTCCATGTTCGTTTAACGACCATGTTACATGGTGAGTTTTGTAAATATTGATCTGAATAGGTAACAATAGGCTCGGGACAATCAGGTGAGCCAGGTTCCGCGGTTGACCATCCTGTGACATCAGGATCTAAACCATCAGAAGGGCATCCAAAATAGACTGGAGCACAGTCCATAATGGGTGCTATAAAGCAGCTGGCAGCTGCATTGTTTAATTCATTTTCTCCACTAGAGTGTGCTTCACCCAAAGCATAGACTTGGGAAATCAACAAAAAACAAACTAGTGAAAGACCTATACATCTTTGTAAAAAAGAGTTCATAGCCATAAGTTTTAATTAAGTATTATCTTCATTTAATAATCAAGGGCGCTAGTATTCTCAGATAGGTCAGTTACATTTTTCGGATAAGTAAAAGTGCTGTTCATTCACATTTTACACAGCTAATACGAATCCCAATGAAAAAGCGCTTCTTGTATAAGCTTTAAAAGATTGTTAAAATTTTAAAAGTCCAATGGTTATTAGCTTTACGGGGATAAAATCGAGCAAGAAGGTGTATCCTTTTATTTTTTTTTGTTCAATGTTGGTTTTCTTGTTGACCAGCTGTAAAGAAGAAAAATCGTCTAAGCTTATTTTTAAGTACAATCAAATAAATCCAATTACTTCTCTGGATCCTGCTTTTGCAAAATCTCAAAATAATATTTGGGCTTGCCATCATCTATATAATACCTTATTGAGATTTGATGACTCTTTGCAATTGGTACCTGACCTAGCTAAATCATTCACTGTGAGTGATGATGGTAAACAATACGAGTTTGTCATTAATCATAAAGTGAAATTTCATCAAGACCCTTGTTTCGGAGCATTAGGAAGCCGAAATCTTAATGCACATGATGTAGTTTATAGCCTCAATAGGTTGATTGACCCGGAGATACAATCACCAGGGAGTTGGCTTTTAAGTGATAAATTATCTGAAGGAGGTTTATCTGCACTTAATGACAGCACAGTTAGCATTACATTAAAAGAGCGATTTGCTCCATTTTTATCTTTGTTAGCGAATAAATATTGTTCGGTCATTCCTAAAGAGGCTGTTGATTATTATGGTGTAGATTTTAGAAAAAATCCTGTGGGCACAGGTCCAATGCAACTTAAGCGATGGCTCGAAAATGAAGCCATGTTTCTTATAAAAAATAAAGATTATTATAGAAATACGGTACATGTCGATGCAGTGAAAATATCTTTTATCACAGATCGAAAGATGGCCTATTTAGAACTCTTAAATGGAAACCTTGATCTTGTCTCAGGAATTGAATCATCTTTTCTACATAAATTACTAAATCCCGATGGAAGTCTCAAAGTTGAGAATGAAAAGAAGATTCAGTACATCAAATCTCCTTTTTTAAACACTGAATATTTAGGCATAAACTGGAAGAGCGATAAAGCAAATCCTTGGTTAAAGAATAAAGCTTTTAGACAAGCCTTGAACTATGCCGTTGATAAGTCTTTAATGCTGGAAGTCTTAAGAAATAATATTGGGAAAGCAGCTACTGAAGGGTTTATCCCAGAAGGTCTGCCTCCACATACCAAAACCCATAAAGGCTACAGCTTTTCTTTGCACAAGGCAAAATGGTTATTGGATAGCATTGATTTTCCACCATTTAAACAACAGGAAGGTCTTGTTATAAATACCAATGCGGATTATCTCGATATTGTCACATTTGTAGCCAAACAATGGGAAAATGCAGGTATAAAAGTAAAAATTGAAGTGTTCGAGTCTTCCTTGTTAAGAGAAGGTATGCGAAGTGAAAAGCTGGACATTTTTAGAGCCTCTTGGATCGCTGATTACCCAGATGCAGAAAATTTTCTTTGCCTATTTTATGGTCCTAATCCTGCACCACCAAATTATACGAGATTTAAGTCTAACAAACTCGACAACTTGTATGATTTGGCCGTCAAAGAAACAGATTCACAACAAAGAATGGAATGGTATAGGCAAATCGAAGATATAGTTATTGAGGAAGCTCCAATGGTATTTTTATTCTACGACCAATCTTCCTTATTTTTATCCAATAGGGTAGAAGAAATATCTACTAATGCATTAAATCTTCTTGAGATAGAAGGTTTGAAGTTGAGTCGTCTTAGCCCTCAATAGCTTCAATACCTGGTAACTTTTTACCTTCTAAAAATTCCAGTAATGCACCTCCACCAGTAGAAATAAAGTCGATTTTATCAGCTACCCCAGATGCATTGACAGCTGCTACAGAATCTCCTCCACCTACTAGGCTAAAGCCATCATTAGCGGCAATCGATTGAGCCACTTGCATGGTGCCTTTAGCAAAATTGGACATTTCAAAAACGCCAAGCGGCCCATTCCAAATAATGGTACCTGCTTGTCTAAGGGCATCTTGAATATGGCTAATTGCCTTTGGCCCTATGTCTAGTCCCATCCAACCTTCCGGAATCTCTCCGCTTGCACTAACTTTTAAATTTGCTGTGTTAGAAAAATCATCAGCAATAATAGAATCCGACGGAAGTATTAACTGTACATTATATTCTTTGGCTCTTTCTATTAAATCTGCGGCCAAATCTACATACTCATCTTCACAAAGCGAGCGACCAATGGATCCTTCCATAGCCTTGAAAAAGGTATATGACATACCTCCTCCTATGATAATGGTATCTGCAAAATCCATAAATCGCTCGATGAGCTTTATTTTATCACTAACCTTGGCACCGCCAAAAATAGCAACACATGGACGTGCTGGATTTTTCATGACCTTTCTAGCATTCGAAATTTCAGCTTGCATCAGTAAACCAAAAGCTTTGTGCTCAGGCTCAAAAAAGCTAGCTACCACACTTGTCGAAGCATGAGCTCTGTGGGCTGCTCCAAAAGCATCGTTGACAAATGCGTCACCGTGTTTTGACAATTTAGCCGCAAAATCAACGTCCCCATTTTTTTCCTCTGGATAAAACCGGGTGTTTTCAAGTAAAATCACCTCACCTGGCTTCAAATTCGTTGTTGCTTTGATAGCTTCTTCTCCGATGCAATCGCTAACAAAAGAAACCTCTTTGCCTATTGCTTTTGAAAGATAAGGGACGACGTGTTTTAAAGTAAACTTCTCCACATCGATAGTCCCATCTTCTTTCTTCTTTTTAAGCGGTCTCCCAAAATGAGCCATGAGTACTAATGAGGCTCCTTCGTTTAAAAGAGACATTAAAGTAGGTACTGTTCGGTCTATCCTAGTTGTGTCTGTAATTTCAAACTGCTCATTTAATGGAACATTGAAATCAACGCGACAAAGGATACGCTTGCCTCGAATATTTGTTAGCATTATTATTTGTTTTACATCATTGCTGCCATGTCAGCCATACGAGCTGAATAACCAGCTTCATTATCATACCATGCTACTACCTTAAGGAATCTTCCATCTACATTGGTAAGCATAGAATCGAAAATACATGAGTGCGTATTTCTTACAATATCTGAAGAAACAATAGGCGCTGTTTCATATTGTAAAACATCTGGGTATTTCTCAGAAAACTGTTTGAAAGCCGCATTCACTGATTCGATGCTAATGTCACTTTCCATCATTACATTAAGTTCTACGAGTGAACCAGTAATTACAGGAACTCTCATGGCCATAGAAAATAATTTCCCTGCAACTTCAGGTATTACTTTCCCTACAGCAGTAGCTGCCCCTGTAGATGTCGGCACAATATTGTAGGCAGCAGCTCTTGCTCTTCGTAAATCACTATGCGAACCATCTTGAATTCTTTGATCAGCTGTATACGCGTGTGTGGTGGTCATAGAGCCCTGAGCTATTCCAAAGTTTTCTTGTAAAACTTTCATTAAAGGCGCTAGGCAATTGGTCGTACAAGAAGCATTAGAAACATATTTATCCTCTGAAGTCAGTAAATCACCATTTACTCCTAATACAATGGTTTTAGTACTTCCATCTTTGGAAGGTGCCGAAAGTAATACTTTCTTGGCTCCTGCTTCGATATGTTTATTCATGGTTTCACGTGTTCTAAATATTCCAGTACACTCTAAAACCACATCGATGTCATTTTCCTTCCATGGTAACTGCAATGGATCTCTTTCAGCAGTTGCTAATATGGTCTTTCCATTTACATACAAATGATTATCATCTGCAGTAACCTCATACTCAAATTGTCCATGAGCACTGTCATAATTGGCTAAATGAGCCAACATTGAATTAGCTGATAAATCATTTATAGCAACCAGTTCCACATCATCGCGTCTTATTATATTTCTAAATGTTAGTCTTCCGATTCTACCAAAGCCGTTAATGGCAATTCTTGTTTTTCCCATGGATTATGTATTTAATTCAATTTATTAGACAACTAGGGGACCTAGTTATTAAAATTAATGCAAATGTATAATTCCTGTTAGATGGAACAAAGTTTATACTTGCTTAATGTCATTAATTTTTTGAAGTATTGCATTTTAAGTAATTGTCAAGGAATTTATTGGGTTTGTGTTCATTAGTTAAGTTATTTTTATCCATTTAACCTAAAGCGTTTATGAGATCTATATTTAGGATTGGTTTATTTACTTTATGTTTTAGCCATTGTTTACATGCTCAGACGGAACTACCCATGGTTAATGCGTTAAAAAATAATGATCTCCTTAGCATAGATTCGCTGATACTTAATGCTGAAGATGAGAATATAAGTTTTTTTAAAGGGGCTCATATCTTTATGTGGGCTTGCATGTTGTCCAATGTTGAGACCGTAGCACATCTTTATAATACAGGACTTTATACAAAGGAGAACTATGGGTATATTCCTTACGAAAATGAAAACTTTAGCACTAAAATAGCTACTGGAGTGTATGGAACGCCCTTATCCATAGCCGCGGGAGAGGATAATGTAAAACTCTTAGAATTTCTAAATAATAGTCTTGCTCCCGATCTTAATGAACAAGTGGTCATTGTAGATAAGCCGGAAGCCTCTGAATGGACCGCATTTATGCACGCAGTTAATAATGAAAGTGGTCATGCAATTAAATGGCTTTTAGAAGCTGGAGCAACATTGGACCTTAAAAATAAAGAGCAAAAATCAGTTTTTGATCTTACCGAAGATGTGATCCTACATAAAGTGCTCAATGATGCTGATTTGACCTTACTTGAGGACTATAATGAGCTTGTACAAACAAGCGACACTTTGGAGTCGTGTATTCTCCAGAATGATTTTGAAGGATTTAAGGAAAATGCAAAGGGAATAGAAGAAAGTTATTTAAGACTATATAAAGATAATTATACACTAGGGTTGTTTTATAACGGAATAGGGCAAGGATATGTGTTATTTGAAGAATTTGAAATAGCAAAAGAATATTATTTAAAAGGGATCCATCTTGTCGAGAAAATAAATCAAACAAATGGTGTTGTTTACTCGGTTTTACATCATAACTTATCCATTGCTTATCAAGAAATGGGCAACAATAGTGAAGCTCTGCAATATTCCCAAAAAGCCCTAGAAATAGAAAGAGCAAATGGTAATCAGTCCTACATCTCAATGAATAGTCTAGCTTTACTTTATAGCAAATTGGAGCAGAAAGAAAAAGCCATCGAGCTATTATTAGAAGGCATAGATTTAGCAGATAAAAACGAAAAGGCATTACAAATACATAGAGAAATATTTAGACTGAACCTAGCTCAGATTTACATTGATGTCGAACAATTTGAAAAAGCTGATTCGATTTTTAAACGTTTTCAGGCTTTTACACTTAAAGAATATGGAAAAAAACATCAGTATTATGCTCATGCCATAAACAGTTTGGGTAGTTCGTACTTAAGTCAAAATAGGAATGAAGAAGCCTTGCATTTGGTTATGGAATCCTTAGAAATAGCCAAAGAGGTTTATGGGGAAACGCACTCAACTTATGGTATAAGACTTAATAATGTGGGTGCCGTAAATATCAAATTAGGCAACTACCAACAAGCTATTCAATATTTAGAGCCAGCTAAAGATGTGTTTGCTCAAGTGTACGGTGTTTTGCACCATGAATACCTAGCACCACTAAAACATCTCGCCTTGAGTTATCAAAAATTGGGCGACATTGAAAAAGCAAAAGAAATATACCAAGAGGTCACAGATAACATACGTTTTAATCTAAAACATCGCTTACCCTATTTGCCTATCGATTTGCAGATAAGTTGGAAACAAAAATTTGATGATAGGATAGGAGAGCTAGCTAGCTTTTATTTGGATTATGACTTGCCTTTAGACATGTATTTATGCATAAGTCAGTTAAAAAACTTCACCCTGAACCCTACAGTAGTCCAAGATCAAGAAGATGCCACATTTGTAGAATGGATCCAACTGAAAAAGCAAATAGGTATAGAGCTAGTTAAGCCTGATTCCCTTAGAAATGAAGCTTTAGCAGACTGGCAAAGCCAAGCCTTTAAACTGGAATCTGCCATTCAAGGAAACAAAGATCATCTTAAGGACTATGATATTGACCTGGATTATCTGAAAAATAGTTTAGAAGAAGATGAAATTGTCATCGATATCCATCATGTTAAATACCATAAGCCTGAAGCCACCGACAGCATTGTCTACATTGCCTATTTGTATAGTCAGGATGAAAACAAAGTCAAGCAAATTAAACTTTGTTATGAACATGAGTTGAAAAAAACTATGAATTATAATGGAGAAAGAAAAGCTGATTATACATCAACACTATATAATTCTTCTGAAAGAGGATTAAATGTAAATACTCAAGCGAAATCTTTATACGCACTTGTTTGGAAACCTTTACTTTCTGCACTAGAAGGTAAGAAAACTATTCATATTAGTTCTAGTGGCTTATTAAACGAAATAAATCTAGGCGCAATCGCCATAGAAGAAGATACTAGAGTAATAGACAGCTTTACCTTAAAATATTTTACCAGTCTACGCCACAAAACAAAACCAAGTAAGAAAAACCAGAACAAAACTTTTATGCTCATCGGAGGTCTAAACTTCAATACAGGACTTGAAATCAATGAAAGCGATAGTAATGAGCAAAGGCAAAGCAGCCAAAATGATTGGAAACCATTAAAATGGACAAAAGTAGAAATTGAAAAGATAAATGCTTCCTTTCAGAATGATGCAGCATGGAAAGGAACATCTCTTTTGGAAGAAAAAGGCAAAGAAGAAACGATAAAGGAACTACTAAATAATGACGTATCTCCTCAAGTGCTTCACTTCGCTACGCACGCTTATTTCTTTGATGATCAAAATAAGACACAAAATAATTTTGCTTCATCTTCAAACCCGATGATCCGCACGGGTTTAATTTTAAGTGGAGCTAATCAATTTTGGATGGGTAAACAAGCTGACGATTGGCAAGAAGATGGCATGCTCACCGCTTATGAAATTCAAAATATAAATTTAAGCGAAACAGAATTGGTTGTTTTATCTGCTTGCGAAACAGGATTAGGCACATTAAAGGGTAGTGAAGGCGTCTTTGGTTTACAAAGAGCATTTAAGATGGCCGGAGCTAAATACATTATTATGAGTCTTTGGCAAGTTCCAGATCGAGAAACATCTGATTTTATGGTCAGCTTTTATGATCATTGGCTGAACCAATCGATGAGCATAGAAGAAGCTTTCCGACAAACTCAATTAGACATGAAGGATCGCTTTTATAATCCATACCAATGGGCAGGTTTTGTACTTTTAGAATAATGAACCCTATCCCCCAATCTCTAGATTCTAAAATATCTTATCATATTACGATATTATTTAATGTATAAATAGTTTATCAACGATTATTTATACCATCCGACACCATCGATTCCAAAATATGTTAAAATAAGTTCCAAGTCAGTAGGGGGTAACCCCTAATAAGTTTGTCTTAGAGGTGTTATCATCATATTGATAATAAAAAGAAATTCAATTTAGGGTATTGAATTTTCGCTTTGGAAAAAGTTTCGAAGCTTTTTAAAAGACCAATGAATTTAAAGATAAATTCAGGGCGTTACAGTGTTGAGAGACTGGCTTGTTTGCAAGCAGTCTCTTTTTTTTTTGCCTAAAAGTTACTTGTTTTTTTGAGCAGAGTTAGCGGATTTGGTAGGCTAGGGTTAAACCACTAGAAGCACTAGATATATAAGGGTGAGATTGATAATAAGGTCTCAAAGTCAAATCTTCCGAAATGTCAAAATCCATTAAATGACGATCCACAAATGCATCAATGACGGTCACTAGATGAAATACACCAAAACCAAACCATATATACTCTGAGGTTTGGCGAGCTTCATCGCGTAATTTTCTGGCCGAACTCGAATTTTGAGCACGATCTATTTCTGGTGTTCCTCCATTCAATAGAAAGATGTAATACTCTTGTGCGTCTTTAAACTCTTGATTAAAATATATAGCAGTGGCTACTGCTCCGACTTCCGCCGCTAAAATGATGGGTGCCTTCCAATATTTTCTATTGTAAAATTGTCCAGCCGAAGGTATACATAAACTGTAAAGAGCGGCTCTTCCTGGCTTTCCTTTAAACATATATAAAAGACCTATATCTTCCTTTTTTGTTTTTGAGCTGTCTTGTTCGACGAATACTTCATCCGTGGATAAACTATCCACTTGCGCTATCGCTAAGGTATTTAAAGACAATAATAAACAAAGAATAAAGCTAAATCGCATAGATTAAGAACGGAAAATCAATCAAAATATTCGATAATATCACTTAACATATCGTCACTAGCAAATTGTATTTGAATATTTCCTTTACCTTGAGCATTTCTATTAATCTTTACTCTCGTTCCTAATTGCTCAGCCATTTTAGTTTCTAAATGCCTTAGTTGAACACTCAATCGATCATCTTCAACGGCTACTTTTGGTTTTGGTTTTACCGGATCTGATTTTAATGATTTCACTAATGCTTCAGCTGCCCTAACAGATAAATGTTGGTTTACTATCTGATTAAAACAATGATTTCTTTTCGTAGGATCCTCTACACTTAATAATGCCTTGGCATGACCCATTGCCATCTTTTTTTCTTTCAATGCTTGTTGCATTGTGGGAGACAATTTTAGTATTCTCAAAAAATTAGTGACCGTACTTCTTTTTTTACCAACCCTTTCAGCTAATTCTTCTTGGGAATATCGTAATTCGTCGATCAGGCGTTTATAACTTACGGCTACCTCCATAGGATTCAAATCTGATCGTTGGATGTTCTCTATAAGTGCTAGTTCCAGCACCGCATCATCTTCTACTGTCCGTATGTAACAAGGAAGGCTCTTCAAGCCGGCTAATTTGCTGGCACGATACCTTCGTTCACCCGAAATGATTTGATATTGCTTTTCAGATAGCTTTCTAACTGTAATAGGTTGTATAAGACCATTGGCTTTGATGGATTGAACGAGTTCTAATAGAGCTTCTTGGTCAAATTCTTTTCGTGGTTGGAATGGATTCGCTTCTATGTGTTTTATCGATATGTCTGAAACAGAAGCAGTTGTTGGTATATCTTGATTTTCCTCTATTTGAGGTTTTTTGTCAATATTGCTAATCAAAGCTCTGAGTCCTTTGCCTAATTCATCTTTTCTATTCTTTGCCATGCAATGATTATTTATTTTGCTTCAAAAATTCGTCTGCTAAATTTAAATAATTTTTAGCTCCCTTACTTTTAACATCATATATGATAACCGGCTGACCGACACTTGGAGCTTCACCAATTTTAGAATTTCGATGTATTACAGTATTAAAGATATTATCAGATAATTCGGCTTTGACGGTTTCCATGACCATGTTTGCCATCCTCAGTCTTGTATCATACATCGATAATAAAATCCCTTCAATAGACAATGTTGGGTTCAAGGCATTGGTCACTAAGTCGATCGTGTTTTTTAGTTTACCTAATCCTTCTAAGGAAAACACCTCACATTGAACGGGTATTATAACAGAGTTTGCCGCGGTTAAGGCGTTAATAGTGATTAAGCCTAGTGAAGGAAGACAGTCAATGATTATATAGTCATATTGATCTTTAACTTGGTCAATAGCTGCTTTCAGAATATACTCACGCCTTAATCGATTTACTAGCTCTATTTCCGCACCAACTAAATCTATGGAAGATGGAACTAGGTCTAAGCCTTCAATGTCCGTAGAAATAATGATCTCGCTCAAGGGTGTTTCGTTGATTAAGGCATCATAAATAGAAACATCCTGAGTACCCTTCATGCCCACACCAGAGCTTGCATTAGCCTGTGGATCTGCATCTATTAATAATACTTTCTGATCTAATACAGCCAAGGCCGCCGACAAATTGATGGCTGTCGTCGTTTTACCTACTCCTCCTTTTTGATTCGCTATTGCTACTACTTTTCCCATACTAAATACTTAATGTTTCCCCAACGGCGGGCAAAAGTAGCTGTAAGTTTTTATTCTTAAAAGCTTCTTTAGCTTTAAATGCATCCATTTTAATAATATCGAATGTGTCGTAATGGCATCCAATGATTTTATCACACTCCACAAATTGGGCTGCAAGGACTGCGTCTTCATAACCCATAGTAAAATTATCGCCCAAAGGAAAAATGGAAAATGATAATTTAGGGCAGGTCATGGGGATTAACTTCATATCCATAGTCAATGCCGTATCACCTGAAAAATAAAAGCAAAAATTATCGTCCCATATTACAAAACCACCTGGATTGCCCGCATAACTTCCATCCCCAAACGAACTGCTATGAATAGCATTAACATATTTTACTGTGCCAAAGTCAAATGCATATTTGCCTCCATGATTTAGATGATGCACTTTATATTTTTTTTCAGCAAAATGACTCGCTACTTCATAGTTAGCTATTAAAGTACAATCGGAATTGTTTTTTAGAATCTGTTCTGCTTCTCTAATGTGATCTACGTGTCCATGCGATAAAAGCACGTAATCAGCTTTAATATTATCAATGTCTATATTGGGATCAGTAATAAATGGGTCAAATACTAAACTTTTACCTCCAAATTTGATTATAAAAGAAGAGTGGCCTAAATAAGTAACATCCATCATAATTTATTTTGTAGCTTACAAAGTTAGGTATTTGTTAAACATAGAATCTCAATTTTAAAATAATTAAAAAGCGTAATTATGATCAGTGTAATAAGTGGAACCAATAGAGTGGGATCAAATTCATCTAAAATAGCAAAACATTACTTTAAGGTATTAAATGAGATGGAAGCGGAGGTGAAATATTTTAGCTTGGAGGATTTAAATGGTGTCACCATTGAGGCAGAAATGTATAGTGCTGACAAACAAGATCCGAAAGTAGCGAAACTTCAGGAAGAAGCCTTTTTTCCAGCAGATAAATTGATTGTTATTGTGCCAGAGTACAATGGAGGTGTTTCTGGTATTTTTAAATGGCTTATTGACGCCATTTCTATCAGAGAAAAAGATAAAAACTTTAAGGGAAAGAAGGTTTGTTTAGTTGGTGTGGCTAGTGGTAGAGCCGGCAACTTGCGCGGATTAGATTATCTAAGTTCGTGTTTGCAATATTTAGGAATGACTGTTTTTAGCCACAAATTGCCTTTATCTCAAATTGGGAAAGTGATCAAAGAAGATGGCACAATTGATGACTTTTCTGCGCAAGTCATAAAACAACAAATAACTGATTTTATCGCTTTCTAAGCCTTTTCAAAGGCCAAGAAAGTTTTTTCAATAATATCACAACAAGTATGCAGTTGCTCTTCCGTAATTACAAGCGGAGGTGCAAATCGGATAATGTTTCCATGGGTAGGTTTTGCAAGCAGACCATTATCTCTAAGCGCTAAACATATGTCCCATCCAGTACTGCTATCTTCCGTGTCATTTACGACTACTGCATTTAATAAACCCTTTCCTCTAACGAGAACGGCAAGATCCGTTTTGTCGACCATTAGTTGCATTCTTTCTCGGAATATTTTTCCTAAATGTTCTGCTTTTTCTGCTAGATTTTCATCCCTTACTACTTCTAATGCAGCCATGGCCACTTTACAAGCTAAAGGATTACCTCCAAACGTTGACCCATGTTCCCCAGGCTTGATGCTCAACATGATTTCATCTCTTGCTAAAACGGCAGATACAGGAAGTACACCTCCTGACAAAGCTTTTCCTAAAATGAGAATGTCTGGTTTAAAACCTTCATGATCACAACATAAAAGTTTACCTGTTCTAGCTATTCCGGTTTGTACTTCGTCGGCAATAAAAAGCACATTTTTTGATTTACACAACTCGTAAGCTTTTCTCAAATAACCTTCATCAGGGACAACTACTCCAGCTTCTCCTTGAATGGGTTCTACCATAAATCCTGCTACATTCGGATCTTCTAATGCCTGCTCTAAAGCGGATAAATCATTATAAGGTATATTGCTAAAACCAGGCATGTATGGACCAAAGCCTTTATAAGAACTAGGATCGACAGAAGTGGAGATGGCTGCTAAGGTTCGACCCCAGAAATTGCCATCAGCGAAAATGATTTTAGCTTTATTTTCTTCCACACCTTTGACCGTGTATGCCCATTTTCTGCAAAGCTTTACAGCGGTTTCTCCGCCTTCCACACCGGTATTCATGGGTAATACTTTATCATACCCGAAGTACTCCGCCATAAATTTTTCATAAATGCCTAAAACATCATTATAAAAAGCTCTTGATGTAAGGGTTAAATCTTTTGCTTGGTCATTTAAGGCACCCACTATTCTTGGGTGACAATGTCCTTGGTTTACCGCAGAATAGGCACTTAAAAAATCATAATAATGCTTTCCTTCGACATCCCATAATTCGACTCCTTTGCCTTTAGAGAGTACTACTGGCAATGGATGATAATTATGTGCTCCATACTTATCTTCTATAGCCATCAATGATTTTGAATTGTGAGTTGTCGCGTCCATTTCTTATTTTTTAATTTGAACAAAAGTAAGCATCTAAATTTAAATTAGGTAGGCTTTAATTAATGAGCTCATGATAGATTTTGTCAATTTGAAGTATCAAAGATTGTTTTTCAGAGTTATCAATGACAAAATGGGCAAAAGCTAATTTTTTTTCATCCGTCCACTGGTTGTTCATACGTTGTAATATTTCTGATTCATTCCAGTTGTTACGCTGTTTTATCCTATTTATTTTTTTGTCCAATGCTGCTGTAACTAAAATGATCTTATCAAAAGATGTATACAACCCCTCTTCAATCAGAATGGCTGATTCTTCTAAAACAAAAGGACTATTTTGTTCATCACTCCATCTATTGAAGTCATTTTTTACGGCTGGATGGACTAATTGGTTTAATTGAGCTAAAAGTGCTCGATCATTAAATACTTTTTGGGCAATGAAAGCCCGATTTAGTGTAGCATCATCATTGTACGCTTCTTTACCTAGCAAGTTGGTAATATTAAGAACGAGTTCATGATCCTTCACCATTAGTTTTTTTGCTTCTTTATCCGCATAATAGCAGGGAATCCCATATATGGAGAATAATTGACAAACCAAAGATTTACCCGAACCTATACCTCCTGTTACACCTACTTTTATTGTTTTTGCCAATGTCGTTTCTTTTGACTCAATATAGTAATTCATATGTTCAAAATCAAAACTTAAAATAAATGCTTCTTTTTCCAACCAAGCACTATTTTTCAGAGGTCTTTATAATACAAGCCAATGCATTATCCAATGATTAGAGTTCTTAGCGCCATTCTTTTAATTGCCATGATTATTACGGCAAGCTGTATGAAGTCTACTATTAACCATTGTAGTGAATCAAGTTTTCCTATTGAATTTAATACAAGTGTGGCAGAAGAAAATGGTGATTTTGCAGAACTCACGTTTAAGATGCAAATGTCGGATTGTTTTTCCCACCAGACTCTTCAGGGAATTGATTCCCAAGAAGGTGTATTTATTTACCAAGATTCTTCAAGCCATTTGCGTTATGATATTGGTTTCTTAGCAGGAGAAAATGTACAAGAGGGTGAGGAAGGTGCTATTACTGAGAATGCCGTGGATACGCCATTTAGATATTTAGAACGCAACGACGAATTGATCTTTACTTTCCCTGCCTTATCCGCCAATTTTGTGCTTGAAAATATTTCTCTAAAAAATGAAATCATAGATATTTTAAAAACAGTTGATATCCAATAGATTTTTAGCACAGATTCTGCTCTTTTTATTAATAACTAGTCCATATCTTGCAAGCGAATTAACAAACCATGGAAATTACTTGCGAAATAAGTCTTTATCCACTTACTAATGACTACGAGACCGTCATTATTCCTTGTATTCAGTACCTTAAAAAACAATTGGAATTGCAAGTCTATACACATGCGATGTCTACCTTCATTAAAGGAGATTCGAGTGTGGTTTTCGCAAGCCTTTCTGATTTGTACAAACAATCGTTTATGGAATCAAGTACCCATAGTTTGGTCATTAAAATTATTAACAAAAAACTGCCCGTTGAAGATGGTTTTTTATCATTCTAAAAGAAATGGAAATGACAATATTTGAAAAAATAGGAAGTATTGGTAAAATTACTTTAAATCGGCCCGAAGTGTATCACAGTGTTAATGCACAAATGGCAAAAGAACTGCATGAACATTTGGACCGCTGCAAAGAAGGTGATATTCGAGTTGTTTTTATTACAGCCACGGGCAAAGCCTTTTGTGCAGGCCAAGATTTGAAAGAAACCATGGGCGGTGATATTGTAGAAATCATCGGTCATGCTGTCGACCAACATTATAATCCACTAGTAAAGCGCATTCATCATTTAGCAAAGCCAGTAGTATGTGCTGTAAATGGGATGGCAGTTGGCGCAGGAGCAAACTTAGCTTTAGTATGTGATATTGTGCTGGCTAAGGAAAGCGTAAATTTTATTCAAGCTTTTTCTAAAATTGGACTTATTCCTGATACGGCTGGCACCTATATTTTGCCTCGACTAGTAGGATTTAAAAAAGCCTTAGGCTTAGCTATGCTAGCTGATAAAGTTACCGGTAAACAAGCCGAAAAAATGGGCATGATTTACAAAGCATTTCCAGATGATCAATTTGAATCTGAATCTTGGAAGATTGCAGAAAGATTAGCAGAAATGCCTACAAAAGCACTAGCTCTGACCAAGAAAGCATATAATGAAAGCATGACGAATGATTTAAATACACAGCTAGAACTTGAAAAAGATTTACAGATTGCGGCTGGACAGACCCATGATTTTGCAGAAGGAGTTATGGCGTTTGTACAAAAAAGAAAACCAGTTTTTAAAGGTAAATAACTAGAAAATAACAATACGAAATGTCAGAAAGTCAACAAAAAATGGGCTCTGTAGAAATGCAAATTGAAGACGGTATAGCCACACTTGAGTTTTTCCATCCGCAACATAATTCATTACCTAGTACACTTCTTTCTTTATTAGCTAAATCTATAACTGAGCTTGGTGACAATGATCAAGTAAAATTGATTATTCTAAAAAGTGGTGGAGATAGAACGTTTTGTGCAGGTGCCAGTTTTGATGAGATGATTCAGATAGAAACATTCGATACAGGTAAAGCCTTTTTTATGGGTTTTGCTAATGTCATAAATGCTTGTAGAAAATGTCCTAAATTGATCATTGGAAGAGTTCAAGGAAAAGCTGTGGGAGGTGGTGTAGGACTAGCTTCAGCTGTAGATTATTGCATGGCCACTAAATATGCTTCAGTTAAATTAAGTGAATTGGCAGTTGGCATTGGTCCATTTGTAGTTGGTCCAGCAGTCGAACGAAAAATAGGATTATCAGCCATGTCCCAAATGGCTATAAACGCTACTGAATGGCAAACTGCAGCTTGGGCAAAACAAAAAGGTTTGTTTGCTGAAGTTTTTGAGTCTGTAGATCAATTGAATGAGTACATATCTCATTTTGCCAAGAATCTCACACAAAAAAATATGGAAGCCATGCGTTTATTAAAACAAGTGTTTTGGGAAGGATGCGAAAATTGGGACCAATTGTTGGAAGATAGAGCAGAATTAAGTGGACGTCTTATTTTATCTGATGATGCAAAAAAAGCCATTGATTCTTTTAAAAGCAAAGCATGATATATTCTTTTGATGGACATATTCCTATAGTACATGAATCTTCTTTTATCCATCCTCAAGCAACGGTGACTGGTAATGTGATTATTGGGAAAAACGTGTATGTTGGGCCTGGCGCAGCCATTAGAGGAGATTGGGGTGAAATAGTTATAGAAGATGGTTGCAACGTGCAAGAAAATTGTACGATCCATATGTTCCCAGGCGTAACCGTCACATTATCTACATCAGCGCATATCGGCCACGGCGCAATTATTCATGGCGCAAATGTAGGGCAGAATTGCTTGATAGGTATGAATGCCGTAATTATGGATAGAGTAGATATTGGCAAAGAATCCATCATTGGAGCATTGTCATTTATCAAAGCAGATACTATCGTTCCGGAAAGAAGTCTAGTTGTTGGGAATCCGGCGAAAATAATAAAACAAGTTTCGGATGAAATGCTAGCTTGGAAAACCAAAGGGACTGAGCTGTATCAGCGATTACCGGCTATGTGCTATGATACTTTGAAAGCTTGCGAACCATTACGAAGCATACCAGAAAAGAGACCTCAACAAAAAATGTATTTCGAAACTTGGAACGCTACAAAAAAGTAGGGTTCGCCTAATTAAACTTCATAATTTCATCCAAATTCACAGATAATTTCCCGCATTGTTCGGATGGAGCTGAATAATCAGCTTCTACTTTATAACCGTAAAATGCTTTTAAAATTTGTCTCATTTGGTCTTTAGATAATCTAGCCGTCGTTTCATCAAAGTTCATTTCAGCGTAAGTAACAGAACCTGCATTGTTAACGCAAAAGTCAACGACTATTCTTTTGCCTTTTTGACCAGCAAAATTTACTTTGAGAAGCTCTTTTATATTTCTATGAATGACTCTTCTTCCAAAAACTCCATTGCCAGATCCGTCATATTTACCCTTGTCTATACCGCCAGTTCCCACGCCACTATCTCCATCATTACCTTCTTTATCAGCGCCTTTTCCATCGCCTTTTTCACCTTTGCCTGATCCACTTCCATCTTGATTTGAGGGCGGTGCATCTTTCTTGCCTGTCTTGGGTGCTGTACTCTTTTTGCCTGCTTTGGGCTTAGGCGTTGGTACTTCTATGGTTTCAGGAACTTCTTCAAAATCAGTGTCAGGACTGGGATCTTCGATTTCGATATCTTCGACCTCAACATCTATATCAGCTGCAGGAATTTCTGCTTCTTCAATAACCGTTTCAGACTCTATTATGGGAGGAGTAGGTGGCTTAGGTGTAGGAATGTCAATTTTAGGTTTTTTAACCTCAATTTCTTCTACCTTTTTGTCTTCAATTTTTGCTACAGGTTCTTCTTTTTTTCTCTGTGCACCTTCTTTTTCTTTGGCCTTATTACTATTCGAACTAGGAGCAGGCACAAATTCTATAGGCTCTTCAAAGTTTACTTTTACATGAAATTGTCTCGCCTGTGCCTTTTCTGGCTCGTAGGGACATCCCCACAAAAAAGCTAACAAAACAAGTAGACTGTGAAATACTAAAGATATTCTCTTGGCTTTAGTTTTATTTGGCTGTGGTATTTTATTTGCGTCACTCATACTTCAAAATTAAATCCTTACTACAACATAATGCATTTTTAGTACATTAAATTGTTAAATATGTGTAAAAGTCTGTTTCTAAGTCGTTAAATCAATGCTATTCACGGTAGTTGGTACTTCTTTTCCCAACCATTTGACCACGAAAAATAAAATGATGCCAGAGATAACTAAAAGTATTAGACTAATGAGCCAGCCTCCACCCAGAATGATGGAAAAACTTATGCCTACTAAACTCACTATTCCTACAGTTAATGCATATGGTAATTGGGTTTTTACATGATCTAAATGATTGCAGTCTGTGGCTAAACTACTCAGTATGGTCGTATCTGATATGGGACTGCAATGATCACCCAATACACTTGCACCCAATACAGTAGAAATAACGCACAAAATAATCTCCATAGTTAAATCGCTATCCATGCCATTGGCCAAACAAACAGCATAGGCGGTGGGGATAGCAATTGGATATAATATGGCCATTGTACTCCAAGACGAACCAGTGCTAAAAGAAATGAAAGCCGCCAATAGAAAGATGATAGCTGGCAAAACATATGGATTTAGATGTTCACCTAAGGTATTACTTAAATAGTCGGCGGTATGCAAGTGTTGTGTAGTGGCGGCTAATGCCCAAGCTAGCACTAATATTATAATGGCTGGCAGCATCGTTTTAAACCCAGTTACCATCCAATGCATGGAGTCCATTAATTTCATCGTGCGGCTAGATACTGTGATAATAAGTGCAGATAGAACACCCAAAAATGAAGCCCAAATTAATGCCGCATAAGAATCGCCAGATCCTATAACATTTCCTAATTTAGTTAAGAAGCCACCTTCCATAGCTGCCCAGACTGAGCTCCAAGAATATTGGTCTAAGGAAAGCCCCTCGGTTAAACTATTAAAGCCTGTTGAAAATAAACCTAAAACAGTAGAAAGGATAACAATAAGGATTGGGATGGCTGCGTGCCACCAAATAAGTTTTGATTTCTTGACAGGACTCAAGTCTTCCATGTCTGGCTCATCTTCCTCTTCAGTCTGAGCAGGAGATACTTGTCCTGTAGTTCTTGCTCGAACTTCAGCTTTATGCATAGGACCAAAATCCTTACGTTGAAAAATGATGAATAGGATAAAAGCCAAGGTTAAAAATGGATAAAAGCTATACTTTAATGAACTCAAAAATAAAGAATAAGGCGTCTGATCTTTTAATAATTCAATGCTGGCACTAGCATCACCAATATAAGCTAATTCTGCTCCAATCCAAGTCGTTATAAAAGCTACCGCTGCTACAGGTGCAGCAGTACTATCTACTATGTAAGCAAGTTTTTCACGACTTATTCTAAATCGGTCTGTTGCGGATCTCATGGTATTTCCAACGATTAGTGTATTAGCATAATCATCGAAGAAAATTAATACACCTAAAATCCAAGTTATACATTGGGTACTTACAGGGTCCTTAGCGTATTTAGACATCTTTTTTACGATTCCTAACATTCCTCCATTTTTAGAAATGATCGCAACCATACCTCCTATAAGTAACGAGAATAAAATAATGGACAAATGCCCACTATCCGATAATGCCTTGACTACATAAGTGTCAACAGCGGTCAATAAAGATTTGATATAAAAGCTTAAACTTGTCCACTGCATTCCTCCGATGATGAATACTCCACTGAATATACCTATAAACAAAGAGATAATAACTTCTTTAAAAATAAGGGCAAGTATAATAGCAATGAGCGGGGGAACTAAAGACATCCATAAGGGAATCTTTTTTAATTGAATCTTAGCTTTTTTGGTTGTGTTTGTATGATATAATACTTGTTGTTTTCCAGAAGTAATGAATAGTAAGCCTTCTTTTTGATTTGGGATTTTAGATATCCCGTTTTTTATTTCCAATGTCTGCGGATCTCCATTAATATATACATCCAATTCGCCATTTTGCTTATTACCGACGTTTAAATAAATTGATTCGTTATTTAGTTGTAAGCTCAGTTCATTTAGATGTACTTTTGCATCAATAGTTTCATTGCTAGTGCTATAATGAGTGGTATCTGTTTGACCGATACACAACATTGGCAAAGCAAACCAAAAAATAAAGAGATAATGTTTCATTCAAAAAGGATTTTGTGTAGCTGCAAGCAACAAATTAATAATAATTCTTCGATCATAAGTAGTTTATTATTAACAGGCTCATTTTGTTTAATGAGTCTATTAGCTTTTGCACAAACTTTTGAATCTACCAAATTCCCTGTACTTTCTGATGGAGAAGAACTTTTAAATCCTTTTACAGGCGGCATAGATAGCCCACAAGTTATTTCTCTTGATCTCGATCGTGATGGTTTTCAAGATTTAGTGATATTCGATCGTCAAGGAGGGGTCTTCTTGCCTTATCTATATGATGGAGAGAATGGGACCTATCATTATGAGGACGCATTGAAAAATAACATGCCACCATTAACCAATTTTGTCATACAAGCTGATTACAATCAAGATGGAATCGAAGATCTATTCGGCCAATCTTTAGTGAATAACGGACAAACACAGGTTTACGAAGGAAGAGTAGAAAACGGAACTTTACTGTTTGAAGAGGTAAATATTTTGAACGAAGAAGATGAATTTAACATCTTGTATTCGAAGTATTTTAATAATCGTTTTCCATTAGCTATTCCAATAACAGATATTCCTTCCATTCTGGATTACGACGGTGATGGTGACATAGATATTTTGACATTTGATACCAATGGGTCACGTGTAGAACTTCACTTAAATATGGATAAAGAAAATGGGAATCCATCCAATACTTTTGAATATAAATTAGCTGATTTTTGTTTGGGAGGTATGGTAGAATCTGGGATGAATGCGGACTTAATTCTATCCGAGGTGGCTGGCGATTGTGCCCGAGATGGAGAAGAAAGACATGCTGGATCAACATTATTAAGTTTAGACTTTGAAAATGATGGTGATTGGGACCTTTTAATTGGTGATTTGTCCAGTAAATCTATTACTGCAGCGTATAATAACAGACAAGGGACTCAAGATTGGTTTGATAAGATAGAAGAAAACTTCCCTTCTGATAATGTTTCTATTGACTTGCCCATTTTCATAAGTACTTTTTTGTATGACGTTGATAAAGATGGAAAAGAAGACCTATTAGCAGGACCTAACAATAATTTGAATGGAGAAAATATCAACAACTTATTATTGTATACAAATGTGGCAGAAGAAGGATTTGATTTGCGCTTTCAGCAAAGTGATTTTTTAGTAGACACACACTTGGATTTTGGTTCTTTTTCAAGTCCTGAGTTCGTAGATGTTAATCAAGATGGTTTAATGGATTTAGTCGTAGCGACCAAAGGCAAACCTAGTAATAACATGTATACACCAGCCCTTTTTTATTATAAAAACACTGGCACACTAACAAATCCAGTCTTTGAATTAGAAGACGATGATTACTTAGGGTTTAGCCAATTTGCTCTGACTGGAATACAACCATCCATTGGGTTTGGAGATGTAGACGGAGATGCAGATATAGACTTAATTATTGCCTTTAATAATGGTAAATTGTTTTACTATGAGAATACGGCGGGAGAGGGTAATGTGTTTAATTTCGCTTCGCCGATTTATCCGTTTATGGACATACAAATCGGAAGTAATGTTAAACCAGAAATATATGATTTAAATGGAGATGGACTTGGTGATTTAATACTAGGCGAAAAGAATGGAAATTCATTTAATGATGTCATAGGATCCTTTAACTACTTCCAAAATGTAGGTACGCTTGGGGATCCTCAATTTATAAAAGATCCTGAGGAATCACCTAATACACCTATTTTGGGAGAAGCTTTGATCATTGAAAATAGTAAATCATCTGGCTCTCCAATATTCGTCACTTCAGATAATCAACTATTCCTATTCTCAGGTAGTGAGTTGGGGGGCATCCGACAGTGGTTAATTCCGGAAGGAGAAGAGTTCGGAACATATGAACTCATTTCGGAAAATTTGGGGAACATTAAAGAAGGAAGAAGGACAGATATAGATATGGTAGACATTGATAATGATGGTTGGTATGATATGGTCGTTGGAGGCCCAAGAGGAGGTATTAGCTTATTTAAAACGGATATTCGCAGTAATGTAATGGTAAACGCATCCGAAGAATTAATCAATGACGACTTATCTATTTATCCAAACCCGGTATTGGACCAAATAAGTATAAATAATGAAGGAGAAGGAATGATCGAACACATAACTGTTTATGCTGCAAACGGAACAAAATTTACTTATCCATCAAGTCAAAATCCTGAAGCTATAAATGTTAAGCATCTCCCGGCAGGTGTTTATTATTTAAAATGTATGGTTGCAGGAACGATTAAAACACTAAAATTTGTAAAAATATAACTTAGCGCTTGCCAAATAGTAAACTGCCTATTCTTACCATGTTGGAGCCGGTGTCAACTGCCAATTGATAGTCTTGGGACATTCCCATAGACTTTATATCAAAGCTATGATTTAATCCATCGATTGTTTTTATTTCATCATAAAGCGTTTGTAACTCAATAAATTCGGCTTTTATAAGCTTGGTATCTTCTACAAAACTTGCCATGCCCATTAGACCTTTAATGACTATATTAGGATAATTACCAGCTATATATTCGGATATGATGGACAAGATTTCTTGCTTGTTCATACCAGATTTTGTTGATTCCCTTGCGATTTTTAATTGCAAGAGTACAGATGTTTTACCAGCTATTTTTGCTGTTTCTTTTTGGATTTCATTAAGCAATCGGTTTGAATCTACAGAATGTATCAGATCGATGAATGGTACGATGTATTTTACTTTATTACGTTGAAGTTTGCCTATCATGTGCCATTCGATATCCTTGGGTAGAGCTTCTTTTTTTTCTAATAATTCTTGCACTCTGTTTTCTCCGAAAATTCGTTGGCCCTGGTCATACTTTTCTAGTATTTCTTCAACTGATTTAGTTTTAGAAACAGCTACTAAAACGACACCCTTTTCTTTACAATATGCATTAACTTCTTGATACATTTAGTCAAATTTAGCCTCTACGTTAGCTGATTTTTGCAAGACGGCTTTTTTCATTTCTGCTTGATAGTTGTCTAAAAACTCTGACAATCTTGCATCTTGTGTGGCCAGAATCCTACAAGCTAAAATTCCCGCATTTTTTGATCCATTTAAAGCAACGGTAGCCACAGGTATGCCATTTGGCATTTGTAGTATGGATAATATCGAATCCCAACCATCTATGGAGTTAGATGATTTAACAGGGACTCCGATCACTGGAAGATTGGTAATGGATGCAACCATACCGGGTAGATGAGCGGCACCTCCAGCTCCTGCTATGATTACCTTGATTCCTCTTTCCTGAGCTTGTTCGGCATAATCTACCATTCTCAAAGGAGTTCGATGAGCAGAAACTACCTTTACTTCAAAGGGTATGGAAGCAGCGGACAAAAAATCTGCTGCGGCTTGCATGACAGGCAGATCGCTATCAGATCCCATAATGATACCTACACTTGGATTATTCATGACTGATTACTTTAATATTATTTTTAACTAGACTTATCTTTTCTTGAGCTTCATTAAGGTCTTTTGCAACAATATTTACATGTCCCATCTTACGATTTGGCTTAGTAATGTCTTTGCCGTAGATGTGTGGGAAGACACCACTGATTTTACAAATTTTATCGATCCCTTGATAATAGGGTTTCCCTCTATAGTTTGGTTCGCCTACGAGATTTACCATAGCACCTAAAGATCTCATTTGAGTACTCCCTAAGGGTAAATGATTTAAAATTCTGTAATGTTGTTCGAATTGTGAACAAATAGAACTGTCTATGGTATGATGTCCTGAATTATGTGTTCTAGGAGCCATTTCATTCACGATAACTTCTCCTTCCTTCGTTAAAAACATTTCTACGGCTAAAATGCCTATTATGTCTAGTTTGTCCGTGATTTTTAAGGCTATTTGTTTACATTTTTCGGCAATATCAATACTTATCTGAGCAGGTGCGAATAAATAATCTACCAAATTAGCTTCTGGGTCAAAAACCATTTCTACAACATCATAAATGGCTACTTCTCCATGGTGATTCCGAGCAATAACTACAGACAGTTCTTTTTCGATAGCTATCTTTTGTTCGATAACCGACGGCACATCCATGAGTCGCTCCAGTTGATTGTCATTATTAATGATTTGGACACCTTTACCATCATATCCTCCTGTTCGAGCTTTTTGCACAAAAGGAAGCTTTATTTTTTTTTGTTCAATGTTGCGTTCAATGTCTGACTTTCCATCACATAGAATAAATGAGCTGGTAGGTATGTCGTTTGAATCGTAAAAAGCTTTTTGCGTTCCTTTGTCCTTAATTAAATCGATGACATTGGATTGAGGATAGACTTTTTTACCAAGCTTCTCTAGTTCTTTAAGTGCAGCTGTGTTTACATTTTCAATCTCAATAGAAATGACATCTAAACCTTTCCCAAAGTTTAATACGTCTTCATAATCGTTAAAAGAGCCTTGAGTGAAGTGTGTTGAGATTTGTGCCGCAGGAAAACTGGATTCTTGGTCGAGAAAATGTAATTGATGGCCAAATCTTGAGGCTGCTTGACTTAGCATTCGTCCTAGTTGGCCAGCACCAAGAATACCTATGTTCAGAGTAGATTTCATAGAACAAAAGTACGCTAGTTTAGATTGTTGTCTTAAGATTGTAGGCTTTTTCTTTTTATGGATTAATTTCGACACTGAAAACAGCATTGGACAAAAAAGTTAAAGCTTAAATTATGTATGATCTGATTATAAAAAACACAACCATTGTAAACGAAGGGAAAGAGTTCGAGGGAGATTTAGCCATAAAGGATGGTCGAATTGCCAAAATAGATAGCTGTATAAACGCTCAAGCTGCACAGGAAGTGGATGGCACAGGCAAACATCTTTTACCGGGAGTTATTGATGATCAAGTACATTTTAGAGATCCAGGATTTCCGCACAAAGGGTCTATCGCTACAGAATCACTAGCTGCGGTTGCAGGTGGTGTTACCTCATTTATGGAGATGCCAAATACAAATCCTCAAACTACAAATTTCGAAGAACTAAATAAAAAGTTTGAGCGAGCATCAAGGGTATCTCCAGCTAATTATTCTTTTTTCTTTGGGGCCACAAATGATAACTTGGAATTAGTAAAACAAGTTGATCCTGCTAATGTCTGTGGAATAAAAATATTTATGGGTTCTAGTACGGGCAATATGTTGGTCGATAATCAAAAAGTACTAGAACAAATATTTACACATGCACCAAACTTGATAGCAACCCATTGTGAAGATGAAGCGACCATTAGAAATAATGTAGCCATATTTAAGGCAAAATATGGGGATGATTTAAATGCCACTCATCATCCTCTGATCCGTAATGTAGAAGGATGCTATTTGTCGTCTTCAAAAGCTATAGAATTAGCTAAAAAGACAGATGCACGTTTACACATTTTACATATATCGACAGCTAAAGAAACGGAGTTGTTTACAAATGAAGTTCCATTGAAAGAAAAAAGAATTACAGCAGAAGCTTGTGTTCATCATATGTACTTCAATGATACTTTTTACCTAAGTAAAGGAAATCAAATTAAATGCAATCCAGCCATTAAAACTGAAAATGATCGACTAGCAATCATTAAAGCTGTATTGGATGATAGAATTGATATTATTGCTACTGATCATGCTCCACACAGTTGGGAAGAAAAGTCGCAACATTATACAAAAGCACCTTCGGGCTTGCCTTTAGTCCAACATTCATTAAATATTATGATGAATTTTGTGCATGAAGGGGTGTTTTCATTAGTAGATGTTGTCAAAAAAATGGCACATGCTCCTGCGGAATGCTTTAGGATTAAAGAACGCGGATACTTGAGAGAAGGTTACTTTGCGGATTTAGTCTTAGTTGACCTAGAAGCACCTCAAAACATTACCCAGAAACAGTTAAAGTATCATTGCCAATGGAGTCCGCTTGATGGTGAAAAGTTGGTAGGAAAAGTACAAAAAACATGGGTAAATGGACTACTTGTTTTTGATGATATATTAGCTGCAAATTTTGTTGCGGCTGGGATGCCCATTACATTTAATTCTACTAGATAAGGCGTTGATTTTCTGTGTAAATACAAATATGGAAATTTTATATTAATAAAAAGTGACTTTAAGTTAGGCTATTAGTTTTCAAAGTAGTAATTTTAACGTTTTAGAAAAGCTTTTAAAACAAACTGGATATTTGAAAGAAATATTTAGTCTTGTTTTTTGATATTAGAACCAAAACTTAATCTCATGTATCGATTCCATAGTTGGTCGATGGTAGTATTGTTATTTACTACTGGATGTATTTTATTTAATGTGGACCAATCCATTAAATCTCAGCAACATCAAACTGCAGAGTCTTGTGAAACACATGGTCACTCTAAATCATGCAGCCATGCGCTAAACTTTTTAGAGCCATTAAACAAAAACATCAGCCAATACATTTCTCATCACTTTCCACATGCAACTCGAAAAGTACCAGGAGCTCCAGAACTTTGTTTCGGGCCAGGAACTTCAGATAAGTATATCAAAGAGGTATACGAACAAAACTATGATTTGTACAATAGTATCGGCTTAGGTGAGGATGAGAAAAGCCCTAATGCTGTTGATATTTGGACAATTACTGCAACAGATGGCGCAGTAAGCCAAGGAGACCCCATGACTTTGACATGGAGTTATGTGCCAGATGGTACTGTGATCCAAAATGATTGTTTCGGTGCTGATGGAACCGATACCAGTGATTTTATAGCATTCTTTAATGGAATCTTTGGAGGACCGAGTACACCAGGTGATCTGACAACAACAGGATGGCACAGCATTTTTGTAGATATGTTTGATGATTGGTCTTCTAAAACTGCACTAACATTTGTGTACGAGCCTAATGATGATGGTCTTACAGGACCTACTCCATATTGCACAAGCGCAAACCCAGGTGTTTTAGGGACTAGAGGAGATTTTCGAATTGGTGGTGAGTTAATTGATGGAAACAGTGGGATTTTGGCTTGTAATTATTTTCCAGATAATGGTGACATGATTATAGATACAGGTGATAACTTCTATGGGAACAACCCAGGTGTGGGAACATTTAATGTACTTGCTCACGAAATTGGTCATGGATTAGGTTTTGCACATACATGCCCAGTAGATAACACCAAGTTAATGGAGCCTTTTGTGAATTTTGTTTTTTCTGGGCCACAAGAGGATGACTTTTTAGCGGCCAATCGAAATTATGGTGATAAGAATGAACATAATGACGCTATTGCAACAGCTACGGCATTAGGAGCTATTGCCGATGGCGCAGAATCTTGTGATGAATGCATTAGTATTGATGACGAAACAGAAGAAGATTTTTATTCTTTTTCCATTTCGGCAACCGGAAATATTACAATCACGCTTACTCCGATTGGTTCTACCTATTTATGTGGTGATCAGAATGGGGATGGAAGTTGTCAGGCTGGAGTAAGTTTCGATGCTAGTGCCACTAGAAATTTAGATGTTGACCTCCTAGATAGCGGTGGCGCAGTGTTAGCTAGCGCTACGGGAATGGCAGCAGGAGAAGTAGATATGGTAGTCAGTTGTCAAGATGCAGGGGACTATTATCTACGAGTTCAATCAGAAGATGGAGCTGTTAATGAGTTTGCACAAATGTATGATGTGTGTGCGTCTTTTGTAGCGAAAGTTATAGCATGTGAAGCGCCTTCAGACCCTGCTTGTGCAGCGCCAACGGCTACGACCTTAGATGTTTCTTGGACTGCACCTGGAACGGCTCCAGCTGGATACACGGTTCAAGCATCTTGTGATGGAGGTACCAAATGGGAAACCATTCAAATGGCAGGAATGGAACATCCATGGATTAATGAGATACACTATAGCGATGATGAAGGTGACGAACATGAAGCCGTAGAGATAGCTGGACCAGCTGGTATGGATTTGAGTTGTTACTCAATAGTTAGATATAATGGAAATAATGGTGCTGCCGGTGGGAGTGGAGCGGTAACTTATGGTACTGATGTTTTGACTGAAACTTGTCTGACAGATGATGGCAGTGGTTTTGGGTTTTGGACTATAGAATATCCAGCCAATGGACTACAAAATGGAGCTCGTGATGGTGTTGCATTAGTCTATAATGGTGGAGGGGCAACTGATTGTGATTGTCCAGGAGATGAGTTAGTTGTAGAGTACTTGTCTTATGAAGGACAGATTGTCGTAACAGCCAATGGGCCAGCAGCTGGTATGTCTTCCACGGATATTGGAGTTGCGGAAGGAAACGGCGAAGATAATGACGTTTCACTTCAATTAACAGGTTGTGGTTCAAAGGCTTCTGATTTTACATGGACTGGACCAAGTTTGGCATCCACCAATTTTACTGGGTCAGCTGGTCAGTTCGATGGAGCAGCTAATACAGGTCAAAATTTATATCTCGTTGATGGTGCGCTAAATACGGCTACAGCCATCAATTTAGAGGCTTGTACAGAATATACTTTTAGAGTGCTTTCTAGTTGTTGCGGTGATGTTTCTGATTGGGTAGAAGTTGCAACAAGTTGCACAACATTGGCACCTACTATAGTTCCAGAAGATGCAACAGAAGAAGTATGCGATGGAGATGCTTTGGGCAGTGTTTTAGCTGATTGGCAATCAGATGTCGAGGACATAGATGTTTGTTTGAACTTTATTTTTTCGACTATAGAAGACGGTGAAGCTGGCTTCCCTAGTGTAGATTTATCAGCAATCACCGGTACACATTCGGGAGTAGATCCGTGTGTAGAAGAAGAGCAAATAGCTTATGCATACCAAGTTTGTGATCCAGATAAAACCCCTGATAACGGCGATGAAAGCTATCAATTGGCTGGAACTTACACATTAACCGTGTATCCAGCTGTTCAAGCACCAGACGAATCCATAGTTGATTGTGTGAATACATTAACAGCACAATGTAGTGATGTCTTTGGTGCAGCTTCAAACCCAACAGGAGGGGCAAGTATAGCTAATTATGCATCTGGTGTGTATACTGCTATGCCAGGTGACCTTGCAGGAACAATAGATATCACTATAACAAGTGGTATTGCGGGGAGCACATGTGAAGAGACATTTACCATTACTACACCTCCTTGTCCGGTCATACCAGATTGTCCAGTATTAATGCCTTTTGCTGATACTTACAGTATTTGTGAAGGTTCAGATTTTGATATAGTATTAGGTGGATTGGATGCAGACGATATGAATACATTAACGAATGGAGGTCCTTTTGGAATAAACTTCGTCTATTTTGCAGGTGCTACCGTGCCAGCAGATGCTTATGTCGGCGGTACGAGTTTAGGAATAGTACCTAATAGTGACTTAAGCATGGGAGGTACAGAAGCTATCCTTCCGGGTGTAGGATCAGCTTTAGCTGCAGGCACCTATCAAATTTGTGCCATTTTGGATCCTGTGCCGGATGATGCAGATTGTGATCCTTTTGTTTGTACTTCATTGTTTGTAAGCTTATTAGATGATGTAATGGCAACTCAAGAATGTACAGCAGCAGATGAATATGATTTAGAAGTTTGCTTTACAGCAATAAATCCTGGAGCATCAGACATGTTTACCATAGAAGTAGGAGGAGTTATGTTTGGACCTTTTAGTTATTCAGGAAATGTTGGAACTGGTATGGATGAATATTGTGTCACAATACCAGGTTTTGATCCTACAGATTTGGAAACTGGAATCGATGTAGTGGTAACAGATTCTGACATGACGGATACTCCTGTAGGTTCGGCCTCTGCTAATTGTCAAGAATTTGATGATTGTTTGATGATCAATGCTTTTGGTCAAGGAGCGTCTGGTTCTGAAGATTGGATTGAATTGGTAGTGACTGGTTCAGCTAATCTAAATTTAGATGGTTGGATAGTTGATGACAATAACAATGATGTTTCTGGCGTAGGAAATGCAGATGGATATTTAATCTTTGATTCAACCAACGATCCAAGTTGTGTAGGCTTAGCATCAGTTCCTCCTGGAACTTTGATTGTTGTATATAACGAAGATGATATGTACGCTTCTATTCCTGCAGATGACTTAGATCCTTCAGATTGTGTACTTGTGTTGCCAGGAAATAGTATATGCTTTGATGCAGCAAGTAATAATGATTATACAGCTCCAGTAACGACTACTCCAGATTGGAATTTAGTTGCGTTTAGAAATGGAGGTGATGCACCGACCGTTGCTACACCTGCAGGAGTTATCAAGCACCAATTATATTATGGTGATATATCTGCTGCGGAAGTTTTAGGTGGTGCAGCTGCAGTAGATTTGCCTGCAGTAGGTTCTGGAAATCAAGCAGGTTATGGATGCGGAGACTTCTTTGATGCAGCAAACTATACTGTTGGATCGACTGGTGGGGTTCCAGGTGCTGCAAATAATGCAGATAATCAATTAATGATTACTGCCTTCAAAGATCCAACTATGTGTTTGGATGCAGATGAATATGCATTGGGAAATTGCGTTTTAATAATGGCAGAGGAACCGAGTGGAGATAACGAAATGTGTATGGCAATGGGTTCTTATGATGAAACAGCATGTTTCATTTGTCCGACTATAGGCAGTCTTACTGATCCAGACGATATTTGTGAAGGAGAAACTTTTGATTTATTAGCTGAAGGTCTAGCTAATTTTGCAATGTTACAAAATACAGAAGCTGATTTTGGAGTTGATTTCGTATATTTTACGGGAGGTACAGCACCAGCTGATCCATATACAGGAGGAACCTCTTTAGGTGTTGTCCCATTCAGCGGGTTTACTGGAACTGACCCTAATCAAATGGCTATGCTTTCAGCAGTTGGAGGCGCGTTGGCTCCAGGTGATTATCAAGTTTGCGTAATTCTGGAACCTGTTCCAGCATCTGATATGGATTGTAGACCATCTATTTGTGTTGATGTCACAGTTAATCCACTACCTGAGGCACCTGTCATTGAAGATGTAGAAGTTTGTGATGGGGAGGATGCAACCATAATTATTTGTGAGGATCCAGGTATGGATTTGCCAGTTTTGATCACTTTTGATACTGATGGAGAAGGCGTAGGTGGAGTTTGTTCTGGTGCAGATGTAGGGACATGTGCGACAAATGTACCGGGCGCAAATTGGACTATAACTGGAGATGCTTCTGGATTAGTGGCAACTAGTGATTATTTTATTACCACTGGTGGAGTTTTAGAATCACAAGATACGGATACTGAGTTATGTTTTGAAACCTCAATATTTGATATAAATTGTTTCGGTAATGTTGGGTTTTCTGTGGATATCGCAGAAACAGGAGATCATGAGTTGGCAGATTATGTCGATGTGAGCTATATCGTTGATGGTGCTCCAACCTTAATTACAGATTGGATGGGCTTAGGAAGCGCAACGCACACATTAGTTGGAGACATTCCGGATGACTTAGATTTTATGTCTACCAATGTTTCAGCTGGAGGTTTAAGCGGATCTACATTCCAATTGCAAATTTGTGTATTAAACAATGCAGGATCTGAAAACTTTACTATTGATAATGTTTCCATTACTGGATCATTAATAGGATATAATGTGTATGATGATGCAGCTCTGGGAGCAGCAAATCTAGTGGCAGGAAATGTATTGGAATATACTCCGACTACAACTACAGGAACAAGTCCAGAAACTTTTTACATTACTTGTGTAGACCCTTTAACGGGTTGTGAGAGTGCTGCTGATGAAGTAGTTGTTACGATAAATGAAGAACCTGTTTGTATGGCAGAGGCAGACGATGTTTGTGAAGGCGAAGACATAACACTAATGGAAACAGGAGGAGATGCTGTATCTTGGTCATGGACAGGCCCCGGAGGATTTATGAGTGCGCTTCAAAATCCAGTAGTTAGTCCAGGTGTTGCAGGAACATATACGGTAATGATTACTGATGCCAATGGTTGTATGAGTGAATGTGAGGTAACCGTTGCTGTAAATCCTTTACCTGCGGTAATGGTGTCTAATGATGGGCCTGCTTGTGATGATGTAGATATAACATTAATGGAAACAGGAGGAGATGCTGTATCTTGGTCATGGACAGGACCCGGAGGATTTATGAGTACACTTCAAAATCCAGTGCTGAGTCCTCCTGTAGCAGGTACTTACACTGTAGAAGTTACTGATGCAAATGGTTGTACAAGTGAAGCTTCCACAGAAGTAGTAGTCTTTGATTGTACTTTTGAAGTGACAAACAACTTTGATGTAGATGACCCATGCACATGTAATGGAGATCAAGGCCTTAATAATGGTCCAGGTGATGGTACATTTAATGAAACAGTCACCATTTCAGGTCCTGCTGATTTTATGTTAAGAGTAGCGAACGAAACATTTGGAACTACTGATCTTGTACTACCAGCTATGTTAGTTCAAGTAAGTCCTGGTGTATACGAAATCAACTTTAATCACGATGATAGAGGAGGGTACAATATTCCGAAATTTGAATTTTCTTTTGATGGTGGATTAACTTGGTTATGTGCTGAAGATGATATGGGAGAAGCGCTAATGATTAGTAATGTTTGTGCTTACCCGATCTTGTCTCTTGATTTAAGTGATGTTTGTTCTGATGCAGAAGATATTATCCTCGCCGATATTATTGATTTTGATAATACAGTAATAAACCCTGCACCTATTTTCTCTCCAAGTGCTGGAGCAGGCTCTATGTTTACTGTAGATGGTAATCCAGAAACAGTATTAGATATAGATGTTTTAGGCCCAGGAAGTTATATGGTAGTTGGAACTTATACCGCAACCGGAGGTACTGGAGATAATGGTACACCAGCAAATCCGGCTATTCCTGCTAATATGGATTTATGTCCTATCATGGTAGATGCACAGTTCTTAATTAATCCTGCACCAGAAATTACACAGCAACTTAGTTCAGGATTTGGATGCATTGGAGATGAAGCTTTATTTACCATTTGCGCCACTGTTGGTTCAAGTGATGGTTTAACTCCTAATCCATCGCCTATAACTTTTGAACTTCAAGAAAATAGCATCGGAAGTTGGTCAACTATTGCGACAAACACTGATGATGTTGGAGGGGTAATGGATGCTGAGGTGTGTGCTGAATTTATGGTCCCTATGGTGAGTTTGAACATGAATTGTAATAGATACAGAGTT